>NZ_CP079724.1:145000-1345000 GCF_019334565.1 Streptococcus oralis
TGGTGTCAATACTAGACTATTTAAAGATGAGGATGATTTTTTTGACTATTTAAATCATTCTGCGATTTTTACTGCGGAGCGTGATGGGCAGACCTATTATTTTTATCCGATTCAGGTTAGAGATTATTTGGCTACACCTGAAATCCAAGCATTTACCCTTAATGGGGACGAGGTGTTGATTCATCCTCAGGAGGAGGATTTCCAAACCCATCGTAGTTACCAGTACCAAGACTTAACGACTCGAGGGACTATCGAGTTTCGTAGTGTGTGTACGCAACCTCTTGATAGGACTTTTGCTTCTGCCGCCTTTCACTTGGGCTTGTTGGTTCATTTAGACAAGCTTGAAGCTTACTTGCGAACTGCTCCATTTTTTACCACAGCTGGTCGTGATTATAAGCTTCTAAGACGACAATTTTCTAAAAAACAACTCACAGATGAAGAAGAAGCTGCGGTTCTCGAGTTTTCTAAAGATTTACTCACCCTAGCTGAGGAAGGACTGGAGAAAAGAGATAACCAAGAAATGGTTTATTTAGAGCCTCTGAAGAAAGAATTGGGATTATAATTTCTCTTATAAAGGGAGAATTTTCTGAAAAATCATGATATAATGGAAGAGACTATAGATAAAGGATAGAGATTCATGACATTAGTTTATCAATCAACGCGTGATGCCAATAATACAGTAACTGCCAGCCAAGCTATTTTGCAAGGTTTGGCGACGGATGGTGGTCTGTTTACACCACTTACTTATCCAAAGGTTGATTTGGACTTTGACACATTAAAAGATGCTTCTTACCAAGAAGTGGCTAAATTAGTTTTATCAGCCTTTTTAGATGACTTTACGGCTGAGGAGTTGGACTACTGTATCAACAATGCCTACGATAGCAAGTTTGATACTCCAGCTATTGCGCCATTGGTGAAACTGGATGGGCAATACAACTTGGAACTGTTCCATGGTTCAACGATTGCCTTTAAGGATATGGCCTTGTCTATCTTGCCATACTTTATGACGACAGCCGCTAAAAAGCATGGTTTAGAGAACAAAATCGTCATTTTGACAGCGACATCTGGTGATACTGGAAAAGCTGCTATGGCGGGGTTTGCCGATGTGCCTGGAACTGAGATTATCGTCTTTTATCCAAAGGATGGTGTCAGCAAGGTACAAGAGTTGCAAATGACTACTCAGACTGGCGACAATACTCATGTTATCGCTATTGATGGAAACTTTGATGATGCGCAAACAAACGTGAAACATATGTTTAACGATGTAGCTCTTCGTGAAAAGTTGGCTGCCAATAAACTGCAATTTTCATCAGCTAACTCTATGAACATTGGTCGTTTGGTACCACAGATTGTTTATTATGTTTATGCCTACGCTCAGTTGGTCAAGTCTGGTGAGATTGTGGCTGGTGAAAAGGTCAACTTCACAGTACCAACAGGAAACTTTGGAAATATCTTGGCTGCCTTTTATGCTAAACAAATCGGTCTTCCAGTTGGCAAATTAATCTGTGCTTCAAATGACAATAATGTTTTAACTGACTTCTTTAAAACACGTGTTTACGATAAGAAACGTGAGTTTAAGGTCACGACTAGTCCATCTATGGATATCTTAGTATCTTCAAACTTGGAGCGTTTGATTTTCCATCTTTTGGGGAATGATGCGGTTAAGACAGCTGAACTCATGAACGCCTTGAGTACACAAGGACAATATGAATTGACAGACTTTGATGCAGCGATTCTGGAACTCTTTGCAGCTGAATATGCGACTGAGGAAGAAACTGCGACAGAAATTAAACGTGTTTATCAAACAGATGCCTACATCGAGGATCCCCACACGGCGGTTGCCTCAGCAGTTTATAGAAAATACAAAGCAGCTACTGGCGATGTAACCAAGACAGTGATTGCTTCAACAGCTAGTCCATACAAGTTCCCAGTGGTTGCAGTAGAAGCTGTAACAGGAAAAGCAGGTTTGACAGACTTTGAAGCCTTGGCTCAATTACATGACATTTCAGGAGTGGCAGTGCCACCAGCGGTTGATGGCCTTGAAGCAGCTCCAGTTCGTCATAAAACAACAGTGGCAGCTGCTGACATGCAAGCAGCGGTTGAGACTTATCTAGGACTTTAAGACAGAGGGAGTAAACTCGGTTGGGAAACCAACTGAGTTTCTTTTCATCAGGAGGAAGGATTGTTTAAGAAAAATAAAGACATTCTTAATATTGCATTGCCAGCTATGGGTGAAAACTTTTTGCAGATGCTCATAGGAATGGTGGACAGTTACTTGGTCGCTCACTTGGGCTTAATCGCCATTTCAGGTGTTTCAGTGGCTGGCAATATTATCACGATTTACCAGGCGCTTTTCATCGCTCTGGGAGCTGCTATTTCCAGCGTTATTTCAAAAAGTTTGGGGCAGAAAGATCAGTCCAAGTTGGCTTATCACGTGACAGAGGCTCTCAAGATAACCCTATTGCTGAGTGCACTTTTAGGCGCTTTATCGCTCTTTGCTGGGCAAGAGATGATAGGGCTCTTGGGAACTGAGCAGGATGTGGCCGAGAGTGGTGGACTCTACCTATCTTTGGTAGGCGGATCGATTGTTCTCTTGGGCTTGATGACCAGTCTAGGTGCCTTGATTCGTGCAACGCATAATCCGCGTCTGCCTCTCTATGTAAGTCTGTTATCCAATGCCTTGAATATTCTTTTTTCAAGTCTAGCTATTTTTGTCCTTGATATGGGCATAGCGGGTGTTGCTTGGGGGACTATCTTGTCTCGCTTAGTCGGTCTTGTGATTTTGTGGTCGCAATTAAAGCTACCTTTTGAGAAACCGACTTTTGGTTTAGATAAGGAACTATTGACTTTGGCTTTGCCAGCGGCAGGAGAACGTCTCATGATGCGGGCTGGAGATGTAGTGATTATTGCATTGGTTGTTTCTTTTGGGACGGAGGCAGTAGCGGGGAATGCAGTCGGAGAAGTCTTGACCCAGTTTAACTATATGCCTTCCTTTGGCGTCGCTACAGCGACGGTCATGCAGGTAGCTCGAGCAGTTGGAGAGGATAACTGGGAAAGAGTAGATGATTTGAGCAAGCAAACCTTTTGGCTTTCCCTGCTTCTCATGTTGCCCTTAACTCTCAGTATCTATGCCTTGGGGACACCATTGACTCATCTCTATACGACCGATCCTGTAGCGGTCGAAGCGAGCGTTTTGGTTGCACTGTTCTCTCTACTAGGAACCCCCATGGCGACAGGGACAGTTATTTATACGGCAGTTTGGCAGGGCTTGGGAAATGCTCGCCTCCCCTTTTATGCGACAAGTATTGGGATGTGGTGTATCCGTATTGGCACAGCCTATCTTATGGGGCTTGTTCTTGGTTGGGGCTTGCCTGGTATTTGGGCCGGAACCCTTTTGGATAATGGTTTCCGTTGGTTATTTCTACGTTACCGTTACCAGCGTTATATGAGCTTGAAAGGATAGAAGATGCAAAAAACAGCCTTTATTTGGGATTTGGACGGGACTTTATTGGACTCATACGAAGCGATTTTGTCAGGGATTGAGGAGACCTTTGCTCAATTTTCTATTCCTTATGATAAGGAGAAAGTGAGAGAGTTTATCCTCAAGTTTTCTGTGCAGGATTTGCTTGTGCAGGTGGCAGAAGATAGAAATCTGGATGCGGAAGTGCTCAATCAGGTACGTGCCCAGAGCCTGGCTGAGAAGAATGCTCAGGTAGTTTTGATGCCATGTGCGCGTGAGGTGTTGAATTGGGCAGACCAAGTAGGGATTCGGAACTTTGTTTACACTCATAAAGGGGACAATGCTTTTACTATTCTAAAGGATCTGGGATTGGAATCCTATTTTACAGAGATTTTAACCAGTCAGAGTGGCTTTGAGCGCAAGCCTAGTCCAGAAGCGGCTACCTATTTGTTAGACAAGTATCAGCTGGATCCTGAGAAGACCTATTATATAGGGGACCGGACTTTAGATGTGGAATTCGCCCAGAATAGCGGCATTCAAAGCATCAACTTTTTAGAGTCTTCTTTTGAAGGCAATCACATGATTCGAGCACTAGCAGATATTCCTCATATTTTTGAGAGTAAGTAACGAGAAGATTGTGTCAGTTGTGTGACAGAGACCTAACAAACTATTTCAAGTAATCGAGTTTGTTACAAGGAATAGACAGTTCTATTAAATAGGCCCGAGAGGGCTTTTTTTCAGCTTTTTTTGTGTTATGATAGACAGGTACTCATTTGAAAGGAATATGAACGAATGAAGAAAAGAATGATTTTAGCCTCAACAGTAGCCTTGTCATTTGCCCCAGTATTGGCAACTCAAGCAGAAGAAGTCCTTTGGACTGCACGTAGTGTTGAGCAAATTCAAAACGATTTGACTAAAACGGACAACAAAACAAGCTATACAGTACAGTATGGTGATACCTTGAGCACCATTGCAGAAGCCTTGGGTGTAGATGTCACAGTTCTTGCTAATTTGAACAAAATTACCAATATGGACTTGATTTTCCCAGATACTGTCCTCACTACAACTGTCAATGAGGCAGAAGAGGTAACGGAAGTTGAAATCCAAACTCCTCAAGCAGACGCTAGTGAAGAAGTGACGACTACGACAGCTGATTTGACGACGAATCAAGTAACAGTCGATGAACAAACAGTTCAAGTAGAAGACCTCTCTAAACCAATTGAGAAAGTACCAAGTGCAACAGAGACCGAAAAATCAAAAGAAGTAGCGTCAAGTTCAGAAGTTTCTGAGACAGCGACAGTTGCTGAAGAGACACCATCTACAGAAACACCTGTAGCTGAAGAAACAGCTGAAACGACTCCAGCGGAAGCACCAGTAGCAGAAACAACTCGCCCAGTTGAAGAAGAAGCTCCTCAAACAGCGAATCCAGCTACCGAAGAAACGGCAGCAACAACTCCAGCAGAAGCACCAGTAGCAGCTGCTCCAGCAACTGAAACGCCTGCTGATACAACAGGAACAAGTGCAGCAGAAGAAACAACAAATTCTGATACTACAACTTTGACTTATCAAGCAGAGCAAAGCCAAACGGCTTCAAGAACGTATTCGGCTCCAGCGGCTCCTGACTATGCAGGACTTGCTGTAGCTAAGTCTGAGAATGCTGGTCTTCAACCACAAACTGCAGCCTTCAAAGAAGAAATTGCCAATTTGTTTGGAATTACATCTTTTAGTGGCTACCGTCCTGGTGACAGTGGGGACCATGGTAAAGGTTTGGCCATCGACTTTATGGTTCCAGTGAGTTCAGCACTCGGAGATCAAATTGCAGAATATGCAGTCAAAAATATGGCTAGCCGTGGTATCAACTATATCATTTGGAAACAACGTTTCTACGCTCCATACGATAGTAAATATGGACCAGCCTACACTTGGAATCCAATGCCAGACCGTGGTAGCGTAACCGAAAACCACTATGACCACGTTCACGTATCAATGAACTAATCATTAAAATGGAAGTTGGGAACTGATTAAGTTCCCGCTTCTTTTTTGTGTGTCATTTTTTCAGGATAAACAAGAAGATTATTCTGAAGCAAGGTGGGCCTGCTATTTTGACTCTGCTGAGTATGTTGCTTTTGAAATAAGAAAACCAGCGTCCTGAACGACGCTGGTTTTTGTAGACTCTTATCCATTTCGACGTTTACGGGCTAGTAGGGCTCTGTAAAAGAAGATGTGATTGTTTTGGATATAGGGAAGGATTGAAAAACTAGCAATTCCAAAAGTGAGCCAGTTGAGGAAGTACCAAGGGAGTAGTTGTAGGTCGAGGACAAAGCGCTGGAATTTGTAACCTTTCATCAAGAAACGGCTGGTTTTCAGGATTTGACGGGGTTTAGCCTGTCCTAAATCCAGAGTGTCGCAGAGGAGGAATTCTACCTGTGAGTAGGCATAATGTTGCGGAACATAGAGGATGTTCCCTACAATCATCAAGATGAGACTCGCGAAAAAGTAGAGGCCAAAGGTCATAAGGAACTGATCTGTTTCAACGGATGAGAGGTCTAATTTTGGAAATTCAGGATGTAGGGCAACAAATCTCCGAGCTAGGAGATTGCTATAAAAGAGAAAATAAACGCCTACTAAGTTTGGAATGCTCCATAAAAAGAGGTAGAAACGTTTGAGGAGTAGAGTTAGGAAGGTTTGCGAGAAGCGCTCTTCAGCAAAGAGGGCCAGGCTTGATTTTACTGAGAGTTCCGTATCAGGATCCTTGAGGAGTCGGAGTGTCGCAAAAGCAGCACCTGCTAGAAAAATCGTGCTCACAAAAGAAACCACTAGTGGGAAGAGATAGGATTGAAGCACTTGTGCCAGCATGCTGAAAAAGGATTGCTCTAAAACACTTTCTTGGAGACGAGCCAAGGGGTTGAGAAAGCCTGATAAGATGACCAGTATGCTAGGTAAGAGATAGACGAGAAAGAGGCGGGGATTTTCAGCCTGAAATTGCCTCGTCTGCAGACGAATGGTTTTTAAATCAATTTTTTGGTATTTCATTCTCTCATTATACCATAGTTCGTGACAGTTCCTAGTTTTTTTGATAAAATCATACAGTATGCCTTTGGGCACAAAGTATGAACTGGGACTGTCTTTCCCAGCTTCGGAGGTAGAAAATGTCAGATTCACCAATCAAATACCGTTTGATTAAGAAAGAAAAACACACGGGAGCTCGTCTGGGAGAAATTATCACCCCGCACGGTACCTTTCCAACGCCTATGTTTATGCCAGTTGGGACCCAAGCTACTGTCAAGACCCAGTCACCAGAGGAGTTGAAGGAGATGGGATCAGGGATTATCCTCTCTAATACCTATCATCTCTGGCTTCGTCCTGGAGATGAACTCATCGCACGCGCAGGTGGTCTCCACAAGTTCATGAATTGGGACCAACCAATCTTGACGGATAGTGGTGGTTTCCAGGTTTATTCCCTAGCTGATAGCCGAAATATCACCGAAGAAGGAGTAACCTTTAAAAACCATCTCAATGGCTCCAAGATGTTCCTATCACCAGAGAAAGCCATCTCTATTCAGAACAATCTAGGCTCCGACATCATGATGTCCTTTGACGAATGTCCTCAGTTTTACCAACCTTATGACTACGTTAAGAAATCAATCGAGCGTACTAGCCGTTGGGCTGAGCGTGGTTTGAAGGCTCACCGTCGTCCACAGGATCAAGGTTTGTTTGGAATTGTACAGGGGGCAGGATTTGAAGACCTTCGTCGTCAGTCGGCTCACGACCTTGTCAGCATGGATTTCCCTGGATACTCTATCGGTGGTTTGGCAGTAGGAGAAACGCATGAAGAGATGAATGCCGTCTTGGATTTCACAACTCAACTGCTACCTGAAAACAAACCTCGCTATTTGATGGGTGTCGGAGCGCCAGATAGCTTGATTGATGGAGTTATTCGTGGCGTGGATATGTTTGACTGTGTCTTACCGACTCGTATCGCTCGTAACGGGACTTGTATGACCAGTCAAGGTCGTTTGGTTGTCAAAAATGCCCAATTCGCTGAAGACTTTACGCCACTGGATCCTGAGTGCGATTGCTACACATGTAAGAACTATACACGCGCTTATCTTCGCCACCTACTCAAGGCTGACGAAACCTTTGGTATCCGCTTGACTAGTTACCACAATCTCTACTTCTTACTCAATCTGATGAAGCAGGTCCGCCAAGCCATCATGGATGACAATCTCTTGGAATTCCGTGAGTATTTTGTAGAAAAATATGGCTACAACAAGTCAGGGCGCAATTTCTAAAGTGTAAAAATAGAATGCCAAAATCCTAAGTTTTCTCTTAGGATTTTTCCTATTTTTTTGATAGAATAGGGAGTATAATGGAATGGAAATTAGGTGGTGTTTTACTTCCTAATTTAATGGAGAATAGACTCGTATGCGTATTAAATGGTTTTCCTTGATTAGGATTACAGGTTTACTTTTGGTGCTTTTGTACCACTTCTTTCAAACGATCTTTCCTGGAGGTTTCTTTGGGGTAGATGTCTTTTTCACTTTTTCAGGATTTTTGATCACTTCCCTCCTTTTAGAAGAATTTGGGAAGGCACGCCAGATTGATTTGCTGAGCTTTTTTAAGAGACGGTTTTACCGCATCGTGCCACCTGTGGTGCTGATGGTTTTGGTGACCATGCCTTTTACTTTCTTGGTTCGTCAAGACTATGTTGCTGGAATTGGTGGCCAGATAGCTGGAGTTCTCGGTTTTATGACCAACTTCTACGAAATGTTAACAGGGGGAAGTTATGAATCCCAGTTCATTCCGCATCTCTTTGTTCACAACTGGAGTCTAGCTGTTGAGGTTCACTACTATATCCTTTGGGGCTTAGCGGTTTGGTTCTTATCGAAACGTTCAAAATCTAGTAGTCAATTGAGAGGGATGGTCTTTCTTCTTTCTGCTGGAGCTTTCATCATTAGCTTTTTCTCCATGTTTATTGGTAGTCTAATGGCGAGTTCCTATTCATCTGTCTACTTTTCAAGTTTGACCCATGTCTATCCCTTCTTTTTAGGAAGCATTTTGGCGACGGTTGTGGGGGTTCGTCAGACGAGCGATTTAGTCAAGCAGTTTGACCGGATGTGGGATCTTCGTCAGAATCTCCTGGTATTTGCTGCGGGGCTTTTGGTGTTAGTGCTCTTGACTTTCTTTGTCAAGTTCACCTACCTGTTTGCGTACTTATTTGGCTTCTTGCTAGCAAGTTTAGCGGCAGTGGCCATGATTTTTGCTGCGCGTGTCTTGCATGAGAAAACGCCTGAGATACAAGAACCTCGGATCATTACATTTTTAGCGGATACCAGCTACGCGGTTTATCTCTTTCACTGGCCTTTTTATATTATCTTCTCTCAGTTGATGAGTAATCTACCTGCTGTTATTCTGACAATCATCTTTTCTTATTTCTTTGCTATCCTATCCTTCTATATTATTGAGCCGTTGATTGCCGGTAAATCCAATCCTTTAATACGGAAGATTAGTCGATTACCTCATATTAAACCAATTAGTGCTACTGGTGCTGGCATTCTTACCTTGATTACCTTGATTATCATAGCTGTGGCTCCTCAAGTTGGAGCTTTTGAGACAGACTTGATGGTCAATGGTTTCAAACAAGCCCAGACCAATATAGGACAAACAAAGACTCTTGCTGAACAAGCTGAACTGAGTCGTCTAGGAATTTCTGAGGGAACAAGCCTAATAGGAGATTCGGTAGCCTTGCGTGCCAATACAGCCTTACAAGAGGCACTTCCTGAAGCGAATATCAATGCCCAGGTGAGTCGAACGACCAAGCAAGCCAATGACATCATGCTCAATAACAGTCAGAACAAGGCGCTACTAAAAACAGTCGTCATTGCAACGGGAGTCAATAATCCTGAAGGCTATAAGAATGATTTGGATAGCATTGTGAACAATCTACCGAAAGGACACCATCTGATATTGGTGACGCCTTATGAGGGAGACAAGAGCAAGGACACTTACACATCAGTGGAGCAGTATGCGGCTTATGCACGGGAATTAGCTGAAAAGAATCCATATGTGAGCATCGCTGATTGGAATAAGGTTGCTAAGGAACACCCTGAAATCTGGGCTGGAACTGACCAAGTCCACTTTGGGAATGACAATAGCAAGCTCGAAGAAGGTGCTAAGCTATACGCAGAAACGATTGCAGCTGCTGTTAAGGCTGCTCAAGAACTGCCTGTAAAATCAAAATAAAATTAAAGAGTTGGAGAAATCCAGCTCTTTTAAAATATCCACGAAAAATAGGTCTATACCATTTACAAATGAAAAAGAAAGGTTTATAATGTAATTGACATAATAAATTCTAGAATCAATCTATCAAGGAGGTTATCATTATGCCTAATTATATTAAAGCGGATCAGTTTTTCTACCCACACGGAGTTCGTCGTGGCGGTTACTTGGAACTTGTGGATGGCAAGTTTGGAAAGCATGTAGAAGAGATTCCTGAAGGCTCTGACGTCATTGACTATACAGGCTACAGCATTGCCCCAGGACTTGTGGATACCCATATTCATGGATTTGGCGGTGTCGATGTCATGGATAATAATATTGAAGGAACCCTTCATACCATGAGTGAAGGATTGCTTAGCACGGGTGTTACCAGCTTCTTGCCAACGACGTTGACTTCCTCTTACGAGCAGTTGCTTGCGGTAACTGAAAATATCGGCGCTCGTTACCAGGAAGCAAGTGGAGCCAAGATTCGTGGAATCTATTTTGAAGGCCCTTATTTCACAGAGAAATACAAAGGAGCCCAAAACCCTGCCTATATGAAAGATCCTCGTATGGATGAGTTTCGTGCTTGGCAAAAAGCAGCTAATGGCCTGCTCAATAAAATTGCCCTTGCGCCAGAACGCGAAGGTGTAGAAGACTTTGTTCGTACAGTTACGGGTGAAGGAGTGACCGTTGCTCTTGGGCACTCCAATGCAACTTTTGATGAAGCTAAAAAAGCAGTCGATGCTGGAGCAAGTGTTTGGGTACATGCCTACAATGGAATGCGTGGGTTGACTCACCGTGAGCTCGGTATGGTAGGAGCCATGTATGAATTGCCACATACTTATGCAGAATTGATTTGTGACGGTCACCACGTAGATCCAAAGGCCTGTGACATTTTGCTCAAACAAAAAGGAACTGAAAATATCGCCCTTATCACAGACTGTATGACAGCGGGTGGTTTGGAAGATGGAGACTACATGTTGGGAGAATTCCCAGTAGTTGTTGCTAATGGAACTGCTCGCCTCAAATCTACAGGCAATTTGGCAGGTTCTATCCTCAAACTCAAAGATGGTTTGAAGAATGTGGTCGAATGGGGAATTGCGAATCCGCATGAAGCAGTCATGATGGCCAGCCTCAACCCAGCAAAATCTGTTCACATCGATGATGTCTGTGGCCAAATCCGTGAAGGCTACGACGCTGACTTTATCGTACTAGATAAAGATTTGGAATTGGTAGCAACCTACCTAGATGGTGTGAAACGTTATCAAGCCTAAGAAGATAAAAATAGGGGTCAATAAAGGACTCCTATTTTTATGATAGGTTGTAAAGGTATTTAAAGAAGTCTTCCTAAAGGGAAAGGCAAGCAAAATCCTTTTCTTGTAAAAAAAATTAGATATAATATACGATACAAAGGAAGTAGTAAGAATGTATCGTGTTATAGAAATGTATGGGGATTTTGAACCGTGGTGGTTCATAGAAGGTTGGGAAGAAGATGTCATCATGAGTCAATCTTTTGACAAGTATTATGATGCTCTAAAATATTATAAATCATGCTGGTTTGAGCTGGAAAAGAAGAATCCTCTTTATAAGAGTCGGAGTGATTTGATGACTATCTTTTGGGATCCTGCCGACCAACGCTGGTGTGATGAGTGTGATGAGTATTTGCAGCAGTACCATTCTTTGGCACTTTTACAGGATGAGCAAGTCATCCCCGATGAAAAGCTACGTCCAGGCTACGAAAAACAAACAGGTCAAGAAAAACACCGTTCTTGCCGTATGAAATGGAGATAAAAAAAGTAACTTTTTAAGTTGCTTTTTTTATTTTTTTGCGAATAGTTAGATAAGGAGGGCGGTATGGTACAAGAAATTGCACAAAAAATTATTGCTACTGCGAAAGAAAAGAAGGCCCAGGATATCTATTTTATCCCCAAGGAAAAGTCCTACGAACTTCACATGCGGGTTGGAGACGAACGGTGTCTCGTTGACTCCTATGAGTTTGATGTTTTAGCTGCAGTGATTAGTCATTTTAAGTTTGTGGCGGGTATGAACGTAGGAGAGAAGAGACGTAGTCAGCTGGGCTCTTGCGACTATCAGCATGGGGAGAAGGTGTCTTCTCTGCGTTTGTCTACCGTAGGAGATTATCGGGGACATGAGAGTTTGGTCATTCGTTTGTTGCACGATGAGGAGCAGGAGCTGCATTTCTGGTTTCAGGATATGAACGAACTGGGTGAGCAGTACAGGCAACGGGGACTCTATCTCTTTGCAGGTCCAGTCGGCAGTGGCAAGACGACTCTGATGCACGAATTAGCTAAGCCTCTTTTTAAGGGGCAGCAGGTCATGTCCATTGAAGATCCTGTTGAGATTAAGCAGGAAGACATGCTCCAGTTGCAGTTAAATGAGGCGATTGGCTTGACCTATGAAAATCTGATCAAACTGTCTCTCCGGCATCGTCCTGATCTCTTGATTATTGGCGAAATTCGGGATAGCGAGACAGCGCGTGCAGTGGTCAGAGCCAGTTTGACAGGGGCGACAGTTTTTTCAACCATTCATGCCAAGAGTATCCGAGGAGTTTATGAACGCCTTCTGGAGTTGGGTGTGACGGAGGAGGAATTAGCAGTTGTTCTGCAAGGAGTCTGCTACCAGAGATTAATCGGGGGAGGAGGAATCGTTGACTTTGCAAACAAAGACTATCAAGAACACCAGCCAACTAGCTGGAATGCGCAGATTGACCAGCTTCTTAAAGATGGACATATCACAAGTCTTCAGGCTGAAACGGAAAAAATTAGCTACAGCTAAGCAGAAGAAAATCATCACTTTGTTTAACAACCTCTTCTCCAGTGGCTTTCATTTGGTGGAAATTATTTCTTTCTTGGGAAGAAGTGCCCTGCTGGAAAAGGACTATGTGGCCCAGATGCACCAAGGTTTGTCGCAGGGGAAATCCTTTTCAGAAATGATGAACAGCTTGGGTTTTTCAAGTGCCATCGTGACCCAATTATCTCTAGCTGAAGTGCATGGAAATCTCCACCTGAGTTTGGGAAAGATAGAAGAATATCTGGATAATTTGGCCAAGGTCAAGAAAAAGTTAATCGAAGTGGCGACCTATCCCCTGATTTTGCTGGGATTTCTCTTGCTAATTATGTTGGGGCTCAGGAATTATTTGCTCCCCCAACTGGACAGTAGCAATTTCGCCACTCAAATCATCGGCAATATGCCACAAATATTTCTGGGACTAGTGCTGGTTTGCTCTCTATCTTTACTTTTAGCCCTCACTTTCTACAAAAGAAGTTCCAAGATGCAGGTTTTCTCTATGTTGGCACGGGTTCCCTTTCTAGGAATCTTTGTCCAGACTTATCTGACAGCTTATTATGGGCGTGAATGGGGCAATATGATTTCACAGGGAATGGAGCTGACGCAGATTTTTCAGATCATGCAGGAACAGGGCTCCCAGCTCTTTAAAGAAATCGGTCAAGATCTGGCTCAAGCCCTGCAAAATGGCCGCGAATTTTCTCAAACCATAGCGACCTATCATTTCTTTAAAAAGGAGTTGAGTCTTATCATCGAGTATGGGGAAGTCAAGTCCAAGCTGGGGAGTGAGTTGGAAATCTATGCTGAAAAAACTTGGGAAGCCTTTTTTACCCGAGTTACTCGTACCATGAACTTAGTACAGCCACTGGTTTTTATCTTTGTGGCTCTGATTATCGTTTTACTTTATGCGGCAATGCTTATGCCCATGTATCAAAATATGGAGGTAAATTTTTAAAATGAAAAAACTCATGATAAATTTAAAAAAAGCCAAGGTTAAAGCTTTCACTTTGGTAGAAATGCTAGTCGTCCTTTTAATCATCAGCGTTCTTCTCTTGCTCTTTGTTCCTAATTTGACCAAGCAAAAGGATGCCGTAGATGATAAAGGAAAAGCTGCTGTTGTCAAGGTCGTAGAAAGTCAGGCAGAGCTCTATAGTCTGGACAAGAATGAAGATGCTAGCCTTAGCAAATTACAAGCGGACGGTCGTATCACAGCTGAGCAAGCTAAAGCTTATAAAGACTACCATGCAAAACAAAAAACAAGTCAAACTGTTGCAGATTAAGGCCTTTACCATGCTGGAAAGTCTCCTTGTTTTAGGACTTGTGAGTATCCTTGCTTTGGGCTTGTCCGGTTCTGTTCAGTCCAGTTTTGCAGCGGTGGAAGAACAGATTTTCTTTATGGAGTTTGAAGAACTCTATCGGGAAACGCAAAAACGCAGTGTAGCCAGTCAGCAAAAGACCAGTCTAAACTTAGATGGGCAAACGATCAGTAACGGCAGTCAAAAGTTGACCGTTCCTAAAGGGATTCAGGCACCATCTGGACAAAGCATTATATTTGACCGAGCTGGGGGCAATTCGTCCCTGGCTAAGGTTGAATTTCAGACCAGTAAAGGAGCGATTCGCTATCAATTATATCTAGGAAATGGAAAAATTAAACGCATTAAGGAAACTAAAAATTAAGGCAGTGATCTTACTAGAAGCAGTAGTAGCGCTAGCCATATTTGCCAGTATTGCAACCCTCCTTTTAGGACAAATTCAGAAAAATAGGCAGGAAGAGGCAGAAATCTTGCAAAAAGAGGAAGTCTTACGTGCAGCGAAGATGGCTCTGCAGACAGGGCAAAATCAAGTAAACATAAACGGAGTGGAGATTCAGGTGTTTTCTAGTGAAAAGGGATTGGAGGTCTACCATGGTTCAGAGAAGTTACTCGACCTTAAAGAGCAGTAAGGTAAGAGCGTTCACTCTTTTAGAATCTCTGATTGCCCTTATCGTCATTAGCGGAGGCTTGCTCCTCTTTCAGGCTATGAGTCAGCTCCTCATTTCAGAAGTTCGTTACCAGCAGCAAAGCGAGCAAAAGGAGTGGCTCTTGTTTGTGGATCAGCTGGAGGCAGAGTTAGAGCGTTCGCAGTTTGAAAAGGTAGAAGGCAATCGCCTCTACATGAAACAAGATGGTAAGGATATCTCTATAGGGAAGTCTAAATCGGATGATTTTCGAAAAACGGATACCAGCGGACGGGGCTATCAGCCGATGGTTTATGGACTCAAATCAGCTCAAATTACAGAGGAAAATCAATTGGTTCGCTTTCGTTTCCAATTTCAAAAGGGCTTAGAAAGGGAGTTCATCTATCGTGTGGAAAAAACAAAAAGTTAAGGCAGGCGTTCTTTTATATGCAGTCACCATGGCAGCCATCTTTAGTCTGTTGTTGCAGTTTTATTTAAATCGGCAAGTCGCCCATCACAAAGACTTTGCCCTAAACAAAGAAAAGTTGATCGCTTTTGCCATGGCCAAGCGAAGTGAGGATAAGGCTGAGCAAGAAAGTGGAGAACGAGTCTTTAACTTAGGAAAAGTCAGATATCAAAATACGAAAACAGGTTTTGCAACAAGTGTTCGTATGAATAAGGGCAACTATGAATTTCTCTTTCCTACGATGAAAACCCAAGAAAAGAAAACAGCTAAAAAGGAAGAGGTAGCGACTGATTCAAGCAATCAAGCAGAGAAGAAAAAATCAGAAGAGAAGTCTGAAAAGAAAGACAATTCCTAGTCAATTCAACTACTTTGTGCTAAACTAAAAGCATGAAACATGATTTTAATCACAAAGCAGAAACCTTTGATTCGCCCAAAAATATCTTTCTTGCAAATTTGGTGTGTCAAGTAGTTGAAAAACAGATTGCTCTTCTATCAGACAAGGAAATACTGGATTTTGGTGGTGGAACGGGTCTATTAGCCTTGCCCCTAGCCAAGCAGGCCAAGTCGGTTACCCTTGTAGATATCTCGGAGAAAATGCTGGAGCAAGACCGTTTGAAAGCAGAGCAACAAGACATCAAGAATATCCAGTTTTTGGAGCAGAATTTACTGGCAAATCCCTTGGAACAACAATTTGACCTAATTGTAGTCAGTCGGGTTCTTCATCATATGCCTGATCTAGATGCGACTCTTGCCATGTTTCACCATCACCTTAGGGAGAATGGATAAGTTCTCATCGCTGATTTTGTCAAGACAGATACCAACCATCATGGTTTTGATTTAGCTGAACTGGAAAACAAGCTAGCCCAGTTTGGTTTTTCGAGCATTGACAGTCAGATCCTTTACAGTGCCGAAGGTCTTTTCCTAGGAAATTACGCAGAGCTCTTTTTAACAGTAGCCCAAAAATCACTCGCTGACTAAAGCAGTGATTTTTTCTCTTCAGATGGAAAAAATAGGGGAATTTTGATAAGATAGGAATATGGATTTTGAAAAAATTGAACAAGCTTATACGTATTTACTAGAGAATGTCCAAGTCATCCAAAGTGATTTGGCGACCAACTTTTATGACGCCTTGGTAGAGCAAAATAGCATCTATCTGGATGGCGAGACAGAGCTAGAGCAGGTCAAGGAGAACAATCAAGCCCTTAAGCGCTTAGCCCTTCGCAAGGAAGAGTGGCTCAAGACCTATCAGTTTCTCTTGATGAAGGCAGGACAAACGGAGCCTTTACAGGCCAATCACCAGTTTACGCCGGATGCCATTGCCCTCCTCTTGGTACTTGTTGTGGAAGAGTTGTTTGAACAAGAGGAAATTAGCATCCTCGAAATAGGTTCTGGTATGGGGATTTTGGGGGCTACTTTCTTGACTTCTCTTGCTAAAAAAGTAGATTACTTGGGAATCGAAGTGGATGACTTGCTGATTGATTTGGCAGCCAGTATGGCAGATGTGATTGGTTTACAAGCTGGTTTTGTTCAAGGAGATGCCGTTCGTCCACAAATGCTTAAAGAAAGCGACGTGGTCATCAGCGACTTGCCTGTTGGCTATTACCCAGACGATGCTATCGCTTCGCGCTATCAAGTGTCTTCTAGTCAAGAGCATACCTATGCCCATCATTTGATGATGGAACAAGGCCTCAAGTACCTTAAGTCAGATGGCTATGCTATTTTTCTAGCTCCGAGTGATTTATTGACCAGTCCTCAAAGTGATTTATTAAAAGGGTGGCTCAAAGACGAAGTGAGTCTGGCTGCTATCATCGCTCTGCCAGAGGATATTTTCTCAACTGCAAGCCAAGCTAAAAGTATTTTTGTCTTACAGAAGAAAAGAGATAAAGAAATAGAACCCTTTGTCTATCCACTTACTAGCTTGCAAGATCCGTCAGTTTTGTTTACCTTTAAAGAAAATTTTCAAAATTGGAGCAAAGGTACTGAAATATAAAAGAGATTTTGTTATAATAGATGAAAACGCTTAAAAAGAGGTATCATCTTATGACAAAAACAATTGCAATCAATGCAGGAAGCTCAAGCTTGAAATGGCAACTTTATCAAATGCCTGAGGAAAAAGTTTTGGCTAAAGGCTTGATTGAACGTATTGGATTGAAAGATTCCATTTCAACAGTAAAATTTGACGGTCGTTCGGAGCAACAAATTCTTGATATTGAAGATCACACACAAGCCGTTAAAATTTTATTGGATGACTTGATTCGTTTTGATATTATCAAAGGGTACGATGAGATTACAGGTGTCGGACACCGCGTCGTTGCAGGTGGTGAATATTTCAAGGAATCAACAGTTGTTGAGGGAGACGTGTTAGAAAAAGTTGAGGAATTGGGACTCTTGGCTCCTCTTCACAATCCGGCTAACGCAGCTGGAATTCGCGCATTTAAGGAATTGCTTCCAGATATTACCAGTGTTGTCGTATTTGATACCTCATTCCACACAACCATGCCAGAGAAGGCTTATCGCTATCCTCTACCAACTAAATACTACACAGAAAACAAGGTTCGTAAATATGGTGCCCACGGGACAAGTCATCAGTTTGTCGCAGGAGAAGCAGCGAAACTTTTGGGCCGTCCTCTAGAAGATTTGAAATTGATTACCTGCCATATTGGTAACGGGGCTTCTATCACAGCTGTTAAGGGTGGGAAGTCTGTAGATACTTCTATGGGATTCACACCACTTGGCGGTGTGATGATGGGAACTCGTACAGGAGATATTGACCCTGCTATCATCCCTTATCTCATGCAATATACAGAGGACTTTAACACGCCTGAAGATATTAGTCGCGTTCTCAATCGTGAATCAGGCCTTATGGGAGTTTCTGGTCAGTCAAGCGATATGCGTGATGTGATTGCTGCTATGGAGGCAGGAGACCATGATGCGACTTTGGCTTATGAAATGTATGTTGATCGTATCCAAAAACATATCGGTCAATACCTTGCAGTCCTAAATGGGGCAGATGCGATTATCTTCACAGCAGGTATCGGTGAAAATGCAGCTTTGGTTCGTGAGGACGTCATTTCAGGTATCTCTTGGTTTGGTTGTGATGTGGATCCAGAAAAGAACGTCTTTGGCGTAACGGGAGACATCTCAACTGACGCAGCGAAAATCCGTGTCTTGGTTATTCCAACAGATGAAGAATTGATGATTGCACGTGATGTTGAGCGCTTGAAAAAATAAGTAAATACACGTAAAATTTGATTGTAAAAAGAAGTTGGGAAAGAGATTTTCCAGCTTTTTTTATGTAGAAAATGTCTAAAACCTTGCTGTTATTGGCTTTTTCAAAAAATATGGTATAATAGTAGTAATTTAATAGATGGAGTTGAGTTTTGAAGAAAAGCTTTCGTGTAAAAAGAGAGAAAGATTTTAAGGCGATTTTCAAGGACGGAACAAGTTTTGCCAATCGAAAATTTGTTGTCTACCAATTGGAAAACCAGCAAAACCATTTTCGAGTAGGACTGTCCGTCAGCAAAAAGCTGGGGAATGCGGTTACCAGAAATCAAATCAAGAGACGAATCCGGCACATTCTACAAAGTGTAAAAGGGAGTTTAGTAGAGCATGTTGATTTTGTCGTGATTGCCCGAAAAGGGGTGGAAACCTTGGAATATGCAGAGATGGAGAAAAACCTACTCCACGTATTAAAGTTATCAAAGATTTACCAGGAAGGAAATGGGAGTGAAAAAGAAACTACAGTTGACTAGTTTGTTGGGCTTGTCCTTGTTTATCATGACAGCCTGTGCAACAAATGGTACAGCTAGCGATATAACAGCAGATTCGACAGACTTTTGGAGCAAATTCGTCTATTTTTTTGCTGAAATTATCCGCTTTTTGTCCTTTGACATTAGTATCGGAGTGGGGATTATCCTCTTCACGATTTTGATCCGGACGATTCTATTACCGGTCTTTCAGACACAGATGGTTGCCTCTAGAAAAATGCAAGAGGCTCAACCACGCATCAAGGCTTTGCGAGAGCAATATCCGGGTCGTGATATGGAAAGTAGAACCAAGCTAGACCAGGAGATGCGCAAGGTTTATAAAGAGTTAGGAATCAAACATTCGTCCTCTCTCTGGCCGATTTTAATACAAATGCCGGTTCTCTTGGCACTCTTTCAAGCCTTGAGTCGAGTAGACTTTTTGAAAACAGGTCACTTTTTATGGATTAATTTGGGAGGAGTAGATACAAGTTTTGTCCTTCCGATTTTGGCGGCAGTCTTTACCTTCTTGAGTAGCTGGTTATCGAATAAAGCTTTGTCTGAAAAAAGTGGAGCTACGACAGGGATGATGTATGGTATGCCTGT
The DNA here is from genome assembly GCF_019334565.1 of Streptococcus oralis. Classification (NCBI taxonomy): domain Bacteria; kingdom Bacillati; phylum Bacillota; class Bacilli; order Lactobacillales; family Streptococcaceae; genus Streptococcus; species Streptococcus oralis. The sequence goes on from NZ_CP079724.1 coordinate 164,278, forward strand.
ATTGATCTTTGTTTTTGCCATCTCCGCCCCAAGTGGTGTAGCCTTGTACTGGGCCGTATCCAATGCTTACCAAGTTTTGCAAACCTATTTCTTGAACAATCCTTTCAAGATTATTGCTGAAAGAGAAGCAGTGGCGCAAGCAGAAAAAGATTTAGAAGGCAAGAAGAGAAGAGCTTTGAAAAAAGCACAGAAAAAGAAAAAATAAGGAGGAATCTGGTAATGGTATTATTTACAGGTTCAACGGTTGAAGAAGCAATCCAAAAAGGATTGAAAGAATTAGACATTCCAAGAATGAAGGCCCACATCAAGGTCGTTTCGAAAGAGAAAAAAGGATTCTTAGGCTTGTTTGGTAAGAAGCCAGCTCAAGTTGATATCGAAGCGATTAGTGAAACGACAGTGATCAAAGCCAATCAGCAGGCCATTAAAGGGGTTCCAAAAGAAGTCAATGAAAAAAATGAACCCGTGAAAACAGTAAGTGAAGCAACTGTTGATTTGGGGCATGTAGTGGAAGCCATCAAGAAGATTGAAGAAGAAGGTCAAGGTGTTTCTGAAGAGGTCAAGGCTGAAATCCTGAAAAATGAAAAACATGCCAGCACGATTTTGGAAGAAACAGGTCATATTTCAATTTTAAATGATTTGGAACCAGAGGATACTACCGAGGAAGTGGAATCTGCTCCAGAAAAAGAAACTGAAACGCAGGAAGTAACAAGCCAATCTTTGGAAGATTTAGGCTTGAAAGTAGAACCAAGTTATGACATCGAACAGGTGGCAACTGAAGTAGCTAGCTACGTTCAAACCATTGTAGATGATATGGATGTTGAAGGGACGATTTCAAGCGACTACAATCGCCGCACCATCAATCTTCAAATTGACACCAATGAACCAGGTCGTATTATTGGCTACCACGGAAAAGTCTTGAAAGCTCTTCAACTGTTAGCGCAAAATTACCTTTACAATCGCTATTCAAGAACCTTCTACATCACAATCAATGTCAATGATTACGTTGAACACCGTGCAGAAGTCTTGCAAACCTACGCTCAAAAATTGGCGACTCGCGTTTTAGAAGAAGGACGTAGCCAACAAACTGATCCAATGTCAAATAGCGAACGCAAGATTATCCATCGCATTATTTCACGCATGGATGGCGTGACGAGTTACTCTGAAGGTGACGAGCCCAATCGCTATGTTGTCGTAGATGCAGAATAAGCAAAGCAAAATCAGGTTCATCCTGATTTTTTGCTAGGAAAGGAAAGATTCAGATATGCTGAAAGCAGTTAGAGAATACCTATCATTTGCAGGAGTCCAGTACCGCAATCCTGATAAAGCTGGCGATGAAAGAGAAAAGATGTTGACCTTGCGGCAAAAAGGTCAAGAGGCTCGGAAGTCTTTTACAGAATTGGCCAAAACCTTTCAAGCTAGTCATCCAGAATGGCAACTGCAACAGACTAGTCAGTGGATGAACCAAGCGCAACGCTTGCGACCGCATTTCTGGGCCTATCTACAGAGAGACGGACAAGTGACAGAACCTATGATGGCTCTTCGTTTGTATGGAACACCTACTAATTATGGGATTTCTTTGGAGGTCAGCTTCATCGAGCGCAAGAAAGATGAACAGACTTTAGACAAGCAAGCCAAGGTTTTAGAACTTCCAGCGGTAGAAGGAATTTATTATCTAGTCTACTCAAATGGGGAAAGCCATAAGATGGAGGCTACTGAGGAGAATCGTCGTGCTTTACGAGAGAAGCTGAGAAGTCAGGAAGTCCGTAAAGTGTTGGTTAAGTCAGATGTTTCCCTCATTGAAAATCAGTCAGTAGAAGCGATATTGGAGAAGTTAGAAGAGGCTTATGCGCGCTTGCTTCCGTACTATGAAGTGACGAGGGAATAGAAAATCAAATGTGTTAGATGAACGCAAATTGTTTTATTGCTATTCTATGCATTTTTTCATATAATAGTAAAATAGGATGTGTGATTCATTAATCACCTCAAAGAGAAAGGAAATTCTATGTCAAATCTATCTGTTAATGCAATTCGTTTTCTAGGTATTGACGCCATCAACAAAGCAAACTCAGGTCACCCAGGGGTGGTTATGGGGGCTGCTCCTATGGCCTATAGCCTCTTTACAAAGCAACTTCGTATCAATCCAGCTCAACCAAACTGGATCAACCGCGATCGCTTTATTCTTTCAGCAGGACACGGCTCTATGCTTCTTTATGCCCTTCTTCACCTTTCTGGTTTTGAAGATGTTAGCATGGATGAAGTCAAGAACTTCCGCCAATGGGGTTCAAAAACGCCAGGTCACCCAGAATTTGGTCATACAGCAGGGGTTGACGCGACAACTGGTCCTCTAGGTCAAGGGATTTCTACTGCTACTGGTTTTGCCCAAGCAGAACGTTTCCTTGCAGCCAAATATAACCGCGAAGGTTTCAATATCTTTGACCACTATACTTATGTGATCTGTGGAGACGGAGATTTGATGGAAGGTGTCTCAAGTGAGGCGGCTTCATATGCAGGCTTGCAAAAACTTGACAAGTTGGTGGTTCTTTATGATTCAAATGACATTAACTTGGATGGTGAGACAAAAGATTCCTTTACAGAAAGTGTTCGTGATCGCTACAATGCCTACGGCTGGCATACAGCCTTAGTTGAAGACGGAACAGACTTGGAAGCTATCCATGCGGCTATCGAAACAGCTAAAGCTTCAGGCAAACCATCTTTGATTGAAGTGAAGACTGTTATTGGATACGGTTCTCCAAACAAACAAGGAACCAATGCTGTACACGGTGCTCCTCTTGGAGCAGATGAAACTGCGGCTACTCGTCAAGCCCTTGGTTGGGACTATGAATCATTTGAAATCCCAGCTGAAGTTTATGCTGATTTCAAGGAAAATGTTGCAGACCGTGGCGCGTCAGCTTATCAAGCTTGGACAAAATTAGTTGCAGATTATAAAGAAGCTCACCCAGAACTGGCTGCAGAAGTAGAAGCCATCATCGACGGACGTGATCCAGTTGAAGTGACTCCAGCAGACTTCCCAGCCTTAGAAAATGGCTTTTCTCAAGCAACTCGTAATTCAAGTCAAGATGCTTTGAACGTTGTTGCTGCCAAGTTGCCAACTTTCCTAGGTGGATCAGCTGACCTTGCTCACTCAAACATGACTTATATCAAAACGGATGGACTTCAAGACGACGCTAATCGCTTGAACCGCAACATTCAGTTTGGTGTTCGTGAATTTGCAATGGGAACGATCTTGAACGGGATGGCCCTTCACGGTGGACTTCGTGTATACGGAGGTACTTTCTTCGTCTTCTCTGACTATGTGAAAGCAGCTGTCCGCTTGTCAGCCTTGCAAGGACTTCCTGTGACTTATGTCTTTACCCACGATTCTATTGCAGTTGGTGAAGATGGTCCAACTCACGAACCAGTTGAACACTTAGCAGGTCTCCGTGCTATGCCAAATCTGAATGTTTTCCGCCCAGCAGATGCGCGTGAAACTCAAGCGGCTTGGTACCTTGCAGTGACAAGCGAAAAAACACCAACTGCCCTTGTCTTGACACGTCAAAACTTGACTGTCGAAGAGGGAACAGACTTTGACAAAGTTGCGAAAGGTGCCTATGTCGTCTATGAAAATGCAGCAGACTTTGATACGATCTTGATTGCAACAGGTTCAGAGGTGAATTTGGCGGTCGCAGCTGCCAAAGAATTGGCTAGCCAAGGGGCAAAAGTCCGTGTAGTCAGCATGCCATCAACAGATGTCTTTGACGCACAAGATGCAGCTTACAAGGAAGAAATCCTTCCAAATGCAGTTCGCCGTCGTGTTGCAGTTGAAATGGGTGCAACTCAAAACTGGTACAAGTATGTTGGTCTTGATGGTGCAGTTCTCGGTATTGATACCTTTGGAGCATCTGCCCCAGCACCAAAAGTATTGGCAGAGTACGGATTTACAGTTGAAAATCTAGTCAAAGTCGTTCAAAACTTGAAATAATCACAAAAATCAGAGTGAAAACTCTGATTTTTTATAACCATAAAAACAAGGCACAATCTTGTAAAAGTAGCTGAAATTTGATATAGTAGTCCTATGTAAAATACAAAGGAGAAAATACTATGGAAAATATTAGTCCAAATTTAACATTTTTGATCATGCTTGTAGGTATGTTTGCCTTGATGTTCTTTATGCAACGTTCTCAAAAGAAACAAGCACAAAAGCGTATGGAAAGCTTGAACAAGCTTCAAAAAGGCTATGAAGTCATTACAATTGGTGGGCTTTACGGAACAGTGGATGAAGTAGATACTGAGAAAGGTACAATCGTACTGGATGTAGATGGGGTTTATTTGACCTTTGAATTGGCTGCGATCAAGACCGTTTTGCCACTCAAAGAAGCTGTGACGCCAGAAGGAACAGTTGTTGACGAAGGCGGAGCAATCGAAGAATAAAACGGGATTCTATCACTCCCGTTTTTCTATGATATGAGAGGAAAAGGGATGAAAAAAATAGTATTTGTGTGCTTAGGAAATATTTGCCGTAGCCCCATGGCAGAGTTTGTGATGAAGTCCATGACGAGTGATTATCAAGTTGAGAGTCGTGCAACTTCGTCTTGGGAACATGGCAATCCAATTCATAAGGGAACGCAGGCGATTTTCCAGCAGTATCAGATCCCGTATGACAAAGATAAAACATCGCTTCAGATTGGCAGAGAAGACTTTGAATCGTTTGATTATATTATCGGTATGGATGCTTCAAACCTTTCAGATCTGCGTCACATGTGTCCTCAGGAACTACAGTACAAAATTTACTCTTTTGCATCTGAAAGTGTCCCAGATCCTTGGTATACAGGAGATTTTGAGGAAACCTATACTCGTATCACAAGTGGATGTCAAAGCTGGCTAGATCGATTAGAAAAAGAGAGTGACAATGGAAAAGCTTAAACAATTTTATGAGAAGTGTAGAGTTTACCTAACTCGTCCTAGGATAGAGCTCATTGCAGTTGTCGTAATGGTAATCTGTGCTCTTTCGGTATTTCTACTAAATACGCCTAAAAAGGGTGTCCTGACACTTGATAGTGGAGCTCTTGTTTATGATGGCACCTTGGTACGAGGGAAAATGAATGGTCAAGGAACCTTGACCTTTGAAAATGGAGACCAATATACAGGTGATTTCAATAATGGTGCCTTTAATGGAAAAGGGACTTTCCAATCAAAAGATGGCTGGAAATATGAAGGTGATTTTGTAAATGGTCAGGCTGAAGGTCAAGGGAAGTTGACTACAGAGCAAGAAGTCGTTTATGAAGGAACCTTTAAGCAAGGCGTTTTTCAGCAAAAACAGTAGTCTCCAAGTTAGGAGACTATTTTTCAAAACCGGCAAGAAAGCGCTTTCTTTGTTTGGATTCGATAACTAACTATCAACTAGAAAAACTTTGTGAAATAAAAAAATTTTCTCCATAATTTCACAATCATCCGGCCAAAACTCTATTGCACAGCCATATTGAGAAAAAAATCACAATTTCAGAAAAATTCTTTGTGAAATACTTATGAAACTGTTTACAAAGCATAAAAAAAGAGTTATAATAAACTTGTGAAAAAATTAACAAAGGATAACATCCTTAAAGGCTATGGAGGATAATATGGCTGATAAAAAAACAGTAACACCAGAGGAAAAGCAACTTGCTGCTGAGAAGCATGTCGACGGTCTCGTGAAAAAAGCCTTGGTTGCGCTTGATGAAATGCGCAAGTTGAACCAAGAGCAAGTTGACTATATCGTGGCAAAAGCTTCGGTTGCAGCACTTGACGCACATGGTATCCTTGCACAACATGCAGTTGAAGAAACTGGCCGTGGGGTATTTGAAGACAAGGCAACAAAAAACCTATTTGCCTGTGAACACGTAGTGAACAATATGCGTGGAGTTAAAACAGTTGGAGTTATTGAAGATGATCCAATTACAGGTTTGACAAAGATTGCGGAGCCTGTCGGGGTAATCTGTGGTGTCACTCCTACCACAAACCCAACTTCAACAGCGATTTTCAAATCACTCATTGCTTTGAAAACACGTAACCCAATCGTTTTCGCTTTCCACCCATCAGCTCAAGAATCATCAGCACACGCAGCACAAATCGTTCGCGATGCAGCCATCGCAGCCGGTGCACCTGAAAACTGTGTACAATGGATTACAAAGCCATCCATGGAAGCAACTGGAGCGCTAATGAACCACGAAGGTGTTGCAACTATTCTTGCAACTGGTGGGAATGCTATGGTTAAAGCTGCATACTCATGTGGAAAACCAGCTCTTGGGGTAGGTGCCGGAAACGTTCCTGCCTATGTGGAAAAATCAGCTGACCTTCGTCAAGCGGCTCATGACATCGTGATGTCTAAATCATTTGATAATGGGATGGTCTGTGCATCAGAACAAGCGGTTATCATTGATAAAGAAGTGTATGACGAATTTGTAGAAGAATTCAAATCATATCACACTTACTTTGTAAACAAGAAAGAAAAAGCACTTCTTGAAGAATTCTGTTTTGGTGTGAAAGCAAACAGCAAAAACTGTGCAGGTGCTAAACTAAATGCAAACATTGTTGGTAAACCAGCAGCATGGATTGCTGAACAAGCAGGATTTAGCGTTCCAGAAGGAACAAACATCTTGGCTGCAGAATGTGCAGAAGTAGGACCAAAAGAACCATTGACTCGTGAAAAATTGTCACCAGTTATCGCTGTCCTAAAAGCTGAAGATACAGAAGACGGTCTTAAAAAAGCTCGTCAAATGGTTGAGTTTAACGGACTTGGTCACTCAGCAGCCATCCATACAAAAGACGAAGCTCTTGCTAAACGCTTTGGTACAGAAATCAAAGCAATGCGTATTATCTGGAACTCTCCATCTACTTTCGGTGGTATCGGTGACGTATACAATGCCTTCATTCCATCATTGACACTTGGATGTGGTTCATATGGACACAATTCAGTCGGTGATAATGTGAGTGCGATCAACCTTCTAAACATCAAGAAAGTAAGGAAACGTAGAAATAATATGCAGTGGTTTAAAGTTCCTTCAAAAATTTACTTCGAACGCAATTCTATCCAATACCTTCAAACATGTGAAGATATTGAACGCGTTATGATTGTTACAGACAAATCGATCGAAAAACTTGGTTTTGTTCAACGCATTATTGACCAATTGAACAAACGCAGCAACCGTGTAACTGTCCAAGTCTTCTCAGACGTTGAACCAGACCCAGATATCACAACTGTAGAACGTGGTACTGAAGTAATGAGAGCATTTGAACCAGACACAATCATCGCTCTTGGTGGTGGTTCTCCAATGGATGCAGCCAAAGTAATGTGGCTCTTCTACGAACAACCACAAATCGACTTCCGTGACTTGGTTCAAAAATTCATGGATATCCGTAAACGGGCCTTCCGCTTCCCATCACTTGGTAAAAAAGCGAAATACATTGGTATTCCAACAACTTCAGGTACAGGTTCAGAAGTAACACCATTTGCCGTTATCTCTGATAAGAAAAACAACCGTAAGTATCCATTGGCTGACTATTCATTGACACCAACTATTGCGATTGTTGATCCTGCTTTGGTTGAGTCAGTTCCAGACTTCATCGCTGCGGACACAGGTATGGACGTCTTGACTCACGCGACTGAAGCCTACACTTCAAACTTTGCTAACGACTACACAGACGGTATCGCCCTTCAAACAATCAAACTTGTCTTTGAATGGTTGGAAAAATCTGTTAAGACAGCTGATCCAGAAGCTCGCGAAAAAATGCACAATGCATCTACAATGGCTGGTATGGCCTTTGCCAATGCCTTCCTTGGTATGAGCCACTCAATGGCCCACAAGATCGGTGCGGTTCACCATACTGTTCACGGACGTACAAACGCAATCTTGCTTCCATACGTTATCCGTTACAATGGTACTCGCCCATCTAAGACGACTACATGGCCTAAGTATAACTACTGGAAAGCTGACGAAAAATTCCAAGATATTGCTAGAATGCTTGGATTGCCTCACTCAACTCCAGAAGAAGCGGTTGAAGCGTATGCCAAAGCAGTTTACGATCTTGGTGAAGCAGTTGGAATCACAATGAACTTCAAAGGCTTTGGAATCGATGAAAAAGCTTGGAAAGACAGCTTGCATGAAATTGCCTTGCTTGCTTATGAAGACCAATGTTCACCTGCTAACCCACGCTTGCCAATGGTAGCTGACATGGAAGAAATCATGGCAGATGCTTACTATGGTTATGCAGAACGACCAGGACGTCGCAAATAATTGTTTATCAGCCTAGAGGCAGGAGTTATCCTGTCTCTTTTTTGTAAACTCTGAAAGAGTTGAAATTGTAGTTTCACCTTGATAATGAAGAGAATATGCAGATATTATAAAAGATTCTAGTGATATGCTTTGGAAATAAAAGAATGGATGAATAAAAAGGGGGAGAAAAAGTAGAAAAGCAGGAGAGAAAATCAACGCCCGTACTTGCAATTCAACTCAAATAGTTATATAATAGGTTTGTTGAAAGGTGATTTGTAGTGATTCAAGTTACTCTTTTCACAATAAAAATTTCATGATTTTCATAAGGAGGAAATCACTAATGGTAGTTAAAGTTGGTATTAACGGTTTCGGACGTATCGGTCGTCTTGCTTTCCGCCGTATCCAAAACGTAGAAGGTGTTGAAGTTACTCGCATCAACGACCTTACAGATCCAGTTATGCTTGCACACTTGTTGAAATACGATACAACTCAAGGTCGTTTCGACGGTACTGTAGAAGTTAAAGAAGGTGGATTCGAAGTTAACGGTAAATTCGTTAAAGTTTCTGCTGAACGTGATCCAGAACAAATCGACTGGGCTACTGACGGTGTAGAAATCGTTCTTGAAGCAACTGGTTTCTTTGCTAAGAAAGCAGCGGCTGAAAAACACTTGCACGCTGGAGGAGCTAAAAAAGTTGTTATCACTGCTCCTGGTGGAAGCGATGTTAAAACAGTTGTATTTAACACTAACCACGACGTTCTTGACGGTACTGAAACAGTTATCTCAGGTGCTTCATGTACTACAAACTGCTTGGCTCCAATGGCTAAAGCTCTTCAAGACAACTTCGGTGTTGTAGAAGGATTGATGACTACTATCCACGCTTACACTGGTGACCAAATGATCCTTGACGGACCACACCGTGGTGGTGACCTTCGCCGTGCTCGTGCTGGTGCTGCAAACATCGTTCCTAACTCAACTGGTGCTGCTAAAGCTATCGGTCTTGTAATCCCAGAATTGAACGGTAAACTTGACGGATCTGCACAACGTGTTCCAACTCCAACTGGATCAGTTACTGAATTGGTAGCAGTTCTTGAAAAGAACGTTACTGTTGATGAAGTGAACGCAGCTATGAAAGCAGCTTCAAACGAATCATACGGTTACACAGAAGATCCAATCGTATCTTCAGATATCGTAGGTATGTCTTACGGTTCATTGTTTGACGCAACTCAAACTAAAGTTCTTGATGTTGACGGTAAACAATTGGTTAAAGTTGTATCATGGTACGACAACGAAATGTCATACACTGCACAACTTGTACGTACTCTTGAATACTTCGCAAAAATCGCTAAATAATTCTTGAGTCGATAAAAGCAAGGCCTTCTGGTCTTGCTTTTTTGTATAGAAAAATGGATGATAGTGTCATCCATTTTGTTTTAATTCTATTTCGAAAGTATCCGAGAGGGCAGTGAAACTCAATTTTTCTAAGGTGAGTGGATGAGTAAAGGAGAGTCGAAAGGCGTGGAGCATCAGCCGGCTCGTTTTTGATCTAGAGTTATAGAGAGGATCGCCCAGGATAGGATGCTTGTGATGAGAGAGGTGAACACGGATTTGATGTGTTCGACCGGTCTTTAGTTTGCAACGAACAAGGGTAGTCTTGTTTGGGAATTGTTTTAATCGACTGATATGTGTTTCAGCATATTGTCCATTTTTTGCATCAACTATTCTTTTTCTACGATCGTGTCGATCACGACCAATTTTATCTCGAAAGACAAGTTCTTTACTCTCTACTCGCCCTTCTATAAGTGCCCAGTACTCACGAGCGATTTCCTTTTTTTCCAACAAACGATTGAGAATGGGTAAGATAAAAGGATTTTTAGCAAAAAGCACTAAACCGCTTGTTTCCATATCCAGGCGATGAACGACATAGCAGGTTTGGCCAACGTAGGCAGAGACGTGATTGAGAAGGGCAATTTCACCAGGTTGATTTCCGTGAGTTTTCATTCCTTCTGGCTTGTTGACGATAATGAGATGTTGGTCTTGGTAAATCTCTTGAACGAGGTCTAGATTTCCCCAAAGGATTTCTTTTTTGGGATAATCTTCCTCGTCAAAAGTCAACTGGCAAATGTCACCTGGTTTGACCATCTCGTTCCAGTGAACTTGTTTGTGATTAATTAAGATGTTCTTCTTTATTCTCAAAAAATGGCGGATTTTTCTAGGGATGAGGAGTTGTTCCTCTAGAAATTGTTTGACCGTCATTTGAGGCAAAGATTCGGGTAATGTAAATGTGAATTGCATACAGATATTGTAACAAAAAAAGCCCTATTTGGATAGGGAGTAGCTAAATTCTTGAGTTCCTATGGTGAAGATGATAAAATAAACGCATGAAATTAGATAAATTATTTGAGAAGTTTCTTTCTCTCTTTAAAAAAGAAACGAATGAATCAGCGGAGTCTGATTCGACTAGCATGCGTCGTTCACGGAGCGATAGAAAAAAATTGTCCCAAGTAGGCCCAATTCGGAAATTTTGGCGCCGTTATCATCTGACAAAAATCGTCATCATATTAGGGTTAAGTGCAGGTTTGCTAGTAGGAACCTACCTATTTGCGATAGCCAAGTCGACCAATGTCAATGACTTGCAAAATGCCTTGAAAACGCGAACTCTGATTTTTGACCGCGAAGAAAAAGAGGCAGGAGCCCTATCAGGTCAAAAAGGAACCTATGTTGAACTGACAGATATCAGTAAAGACTTGCAGAATGCTGTTGTTGCGACAGAGGACCGTTCCTTTTATAAAAATGATGGGATTAACTACGGTCGTTTCTTTCTAGCCATCCTTACCGCGGGTCGTTCTGGAGGGGGCTCCACCATCACTCAACAGTTGGCGAAAAATGCCTATCTTTCCCAGGACCAGACCGTTGAACGGAAGGCCAAGGAGTTTTTCCTTGCCTTAGAGTTGACCAAGAAATACAGCAAGGAGCAAATCCTTACTATGTACCTTAATAACGCCTACTTTGGAAATGGGGTATGGGGTGTTGAAGATGCAAGTAAGAAATATTTCGGTGTATCGGCTTCACAACTAACGCTTGATCAGGCGGCCACTCTAGCAGGGATGCTCAAGGGACCAGAATTGTATAATCCATTAAATTCTGTTGAGACTTCGACCAACCGTAGGGATACTGTTTTGCAAAATATGGTTGCAGCGGGCTATATTGATAAAAATAAAGAGATCGAAGCGGCTGGAGTAGATATGGCTTCTCAACTGCAAGATAAGTATGAAGGCAAAGTTTCGGATTATCGTTACCCGTCCTATTTTGATGCAGTTGTCAACGAAGCAGTTTCCAAGTACAATCTTACAGAAGAAGAGATTGTCAACAACGGCTATCGAATTTACACAGAGCTTGACCAAAACTACCAAGCAAACATGCAGGTTATTTACGAAAACACTTCGCTATTTCCAACAGCAGAAGACGGAACACATGCCGAATCAGGTAGTGTCGCTCTAGAACCCAAGACTGGTGGAGTGCGTGGAGTTGTTGGTCGTGTAGCTGGTGATGACAAACCAGGCTTTCGCAATTTCAACTATGCCACTCAGTCTAAGCGTAGCCCAGGCTCAACCATTAAACCTTTAGTCGTTTATACACCCGCAGTAGAAGCAGGGTGGGCCTTGAACAAGCAACTGGATAATCATACGATGCAGTACAACAGTTATCAAGTAGACAACTATGCAGGTATTAAGACATCTCCAGAAGTACCTATGTATCAGGCTTTGGCGGAATCACTCAACCTACCAGCTGTTGCGACAGTAAATGCATTAGGTATTGACAAAGCTTTTGACGCTGGGGAGAGATTTGGCCTGAATATGGAAAAAGTTGACCGAGTTCTTGGAGTTGCTCTTGGTGGAGGTGTGGAGACGAATCCTCTCCAGATGGCGCAAGCCTATGCAGCCTTTGCCAATGGAGGTTTGATGCCTGAGGCGCATTTCATCACTCGCATTGAAAATGCCAGTGGTCAGGTCGTCAAGAGTCATAAAAACTCCCAAAAACGAGTGATTGATAAGTCGGTAGCCGATAAGATGACCAGTATGATGCTAGGAACATTTACCAATGGTACGGGAATTAGTTCGTCACCAGCGGATTACGTTATGGCTGGTAAAACAGGTACGACTGAAGCTGTTTTCAACCCAGAATATACCAGTGACCAGTGGGTGATCGGCTATACTCCGGATGTGGTAATCAGCCACTGGCTCGGCTTCCCAACAACAGATGAGAACCATTATCTAGCAGGTTCGACCTCCAATGGAGCAGCCCATGTCTTTAGAAGTATGGCTAATACCATTTTACCTTACACTACAGGTAGCACTTTTACAGTTGAGAATGCTTATAAACAAAATGGTATTGAACCAGAAAATACGAAAAAGCAGGTTGTTGAAAATGAGACAAACCAGTCTGAGGACCCAATAGGAGATATTCGTAGTCGTGCACAAAATCTTGTAGATGAAGCAGGCCGTGCGATTTCAGAAGCTAAAATAAAAGAAAAAGCCCAGACAATATGGGACTCAATCCTTAATCTATTTCGTTAAGAGGCTTGTCAAAGCCTAGGTTTCTTGTTATAATAGATAAGATGGAGGCGTTATGGCACTAAAAAAAGCAAGCCTAGCTTGTGCAGTTTGTGGTTCAAGGAATTACTCAATCAAAATTAGTGGGAACCCCAAGCCAACACGACTAGAAGTAAATAAATTTTGTAAACATTGTGGAAAATATACGACACATAGAGAAACGAGATAGGAGAGAACGATGGGTTTTATTAAGGATATTTTTAAACTTCTTAAAGAAACAACTTGGCCAACTCGCAAAGAAAGCTGGAGAGATTTTCGCTCTATTATGGAATATACAGCCTTCTTTGTGGTCATCATTTACATTTTTGACCAGTTGATTGTTTCAGGTTTGATTCGATTTATTAACATTTTTTAGAAGAAAAGTGGAAAGCTTCTGCTAGCTTTCTTCTATATATGTATGAAAGGAAATATCATGGATAGTTTTGACAAGGGATGGTTTGTTCTACAAACTTATTCTGGCTATGAAAATAAGGTAAAAGAAAATCTATTGCAACGTGCGCAAACATATAACATGTTGGATAATATTCTTCGCGTTGAGATTCCAACACAAACCGTGCAAGTTGAGAAAAATGGAAAGAAAAAGGAAATTGAAGAGAATCGCTTTCCAGGTTATGTCCTTGTAGAAATGGTCATGACCGATGAAGCATGGTTCGTCGTTCGAAACACACCTAACGTAACAGGATTCGTCGGCTCACACGGTAACAGATCAAAACCAACTCCACTTTTGGAACAAGAAATCCGTGATATTCTGGTTTCAATGGGACAAACTGTTCAAGAGTTCGATATTGATGTTGAAGTTGGCCAGACAGTCCGCATCATTGATGGCGCTTTTGCAGACTACACAGGGAAAATTACTGAAATTGATAACAACAAAGTGAAGATGATTATCTCTATGTTTGGTAATGATACGATTGCAGAAGTGAATCTCAACCAAATTGCAGAATTATAACCCCAGAGAGGCTTTACCTCTCTTTTTATGTGCTGTTGAGGGAGGAAGAAGTATAAAATAGAGGAAGTAGACCCAGGGGCTCGCGCATTTTGCTAAACTAAATGCAGAAAGGAGAGGTCTATGAATCTAAAAGACTTATATGAAGAAAGCAAGGGAATCGTCCATAAGTGTCGCAAAGATTATCATTTGCATCTGTGGGAGAAAGAGGACTGGGATCAGGAAGGCATGTTATGTCTGTATGAGCTGGTGAGTCGCAACCCAGAGTTACTAGAGGGGGAGCGCCATCAACTATATGTTTGCTTTAAAACAAAATTTAGAAATCGTATTCTAGATTACATCCGTAAACAGGAAAGTCACAAGCGCCGTTTTGACAAAGAACCTTATGAAGAGGTGAGTGAGATTAGCCATCGTCTAGGAGAAAAAGGACTCAGGCTGGACGATTATTATCTCTTTCACGAACTTCTAAAGAATTACAAATCAAAGCAGAGTATGGAAAAACAAGAATTAATAGACCGTCTCATGGGAGGGGAAGTCTTTAGAGGACGTAAAGCTCTCCTGAGAGAACTTTCCCTAATCTTTTCAGAATTTCGATAAAGAGGAAAAAAGTTCTTGACAAAGGTAAAAAAGTAGGTATAATAGAAAGAGTTGAAAAGCTCAGGTCCGTTGGTCAAGGGGTTAAGACACCGCCTTTTCACGGCGGTAACACGGGTTCGAATCCCGTACGGACTATGGTGTATTGCGGTTAAAAAAACTTGAAAAAAGTTTAAAAAATCTGTTGACAGAGACAGGTAGCTGTGATATACTAATATAGTTGTCGCTCGAGAGAGAATGAGTGACAAAGACCTTTGAAAACTGAACAAGACGAACCAATGTGCAGGGCACTATAACTGAAGTTATAGTACTGAACAATGAAAAAACAATAAATCTGTCAGTGACAGAAATGAGTGAGAACTCAAACTTTTAATGAGAGTTTGATCCTGGCTCAGGACGAACGCTGGCGGCGTGCCTAATACATGCAAGTAGAACGCTGAAGGAGGAGCTTGCTTCTCTGGATGAGTTGCGAACGGGTGAGTAACGCGTAGGTAACCTGCCTGGTAGCGGGGGATAACTATTGGAAACGATAGCTAATACCGCATAAGAGTAGATGTTGCATGACATTTGCTTAAAAGGTGCAAATGCATCACTACCAGATGGACCTGCGTTGTATTAGCTAGTTGGTGAGGTAACGGCTCACCAAGGCAACGATACATAGCCGACCTGAGAGGGTGATCGGCCACACTGGGACTGAGACACGGCCCAGACTCCTACGGGAGGCAGCAGTAGGGAATCTTCGGCAATGGACGGAAGTCTGACCGAGCAACGCCGCGTGAGTGAAGAAGGTTTTCGGATCGTAAAGCTCTGTTGTAAGAGAAGAACGAGTGTGAGAGTGGAAAGTTCACACTGTGACGGTATCTTACCAGAAAGGGACGGCTAACTACGTGCCAGCAGCCGCGGTAATACGTAGGTCCCGAGCGTTGTCCGGATTTATTGGGCGTAAAGCGAGCGCAGGCGGTTAGATAAGTCTGAAGTTAAAGGCTGTGGCTTAACCATAGTACGCTTTGGAAACTGTTTAACTTGAGTGCAAGAGGGGAGAGTGGAATTCCATGTGTAGCGGTGAAATGCGTAGATATATGGAGGAACACCGGTGGCGAAAGCGGCTCTCTGGCTTGTAACTGACGCTGAGGCTCGAAAGCGTGGGGAGCAAACAGGATTAGATACCCTGGTAGTCCACGCCGTAAACGATGAGTGCTAGGTGTTAGACCCTTTCCGGGGTTTAGTGCCGCAGCTAACGCATTAAGCACTCCGCCTGGGGAGTACGACCGCAAGGTTGAAACTCAAAGGAATTGACGGGGGCCCGCACAAGCGGTGGAGCATGTGGTTTAATTCGAAGCAACGCGAAGAACCTTACCAGGTCTTGACATCCCTCTGACCGCTCTAGAGATAGAGTTTTCCTTCGGGACAGAGGTGACAGGTGGTGCATGGTTGTCGTCAGCTCGTGTCGTGAGATGTTGGGTTAAGTCCCGCAACGAGCGCAACCCCTATTGTTAGTTGCCATCATTCAGTTGGGCACTCTAGCGAGACTGCCGGTAATAAACCGGAGGAAGGTGGGGATGACGTCAAATCATCATGCCCCTTATGACCTGGGCTACACACGTGCTACAATGGCTGGTACAACGAGTCGCAAGCCGGTGACGGCAAGCTAATCTCTTAAAGCCAGTCTCAGTTCGGATTGTAGGCTGCAACTCGCCTACATGAAGTCGGAATCGCTAGTAATCGCGGATCAGCACGCCGCGGTGAATACGTTCCCGGGCCTTGTACACACCGCCCGTCACACCACGAGAGTTTGTAACACCCGAAGTCGGTGAGGTAACCTTTTAGGAGCCAGCCGCCTAAGGTGGGATAGATGATTGGGGTGAAGTCGTAACAAGGTAGCCGTATCGGAAGGTGCGGCTGGATCACCTCCTTTCTAAGGATAAGGAACTGCACATTGGTCTTGTTTAGTCTTGAGAGGTCTTGTGGGGCCTTAGCTCAGCTGGGAGAGCGCCTGCTTTGCACGCAGGAGGTCAGCGGTTCGATCCCGCTAGGCTCCATTGGTGAGAGATCACCAAGTAATGCACATTGAAAATTGAATATCTATATCAAATAGTAACAAGAAAATAAACCGAAACGCTGTAGTATTAAAAGAGTTTATGACTGAAAGGTCAAAAAATAAGGTTAAGTTAATAAGGGCGCACGGTGGATGCCTTGGCACTAGGAGCCGAAGAAGGACGTGACAAACGACGATATGCCTTGGGTAGCTGTAAGTAAGCGATGATCCAGGGATTTCCGAATGGGGGAACCCAACAGGTACTACCTGTTACCCGCATCTGTTAAGGATGTGAGGAGGAAGACGCAGTGAACTGAAACATCTAAGTAGCTGCAGGAAGAGAAAGCAAAAGCGATTGCCTTAGTAGCGGCGAGCGAAACGGCAGGAGGGCAAACCGAAGAGTTTACTCTTCGGGGTTGTAGGACTGCAATGTGGACTCAAAGATTATAGAAGAATGATTTGGGAAGATCAGCCAAAGAGAGTAATAGCCTCGTATTTAAAATAGTCTTTGTACCTAGCAGTATCCTGAGTACGGCGGGACACGTGAAATCCCGTCGGAATCTGGGAGGACCATCTCCCAACCCTAAATACTCCCTAGTGACCGATAGTGAACCAGTACCGTGAGGGAAAGGTGAAAAGCACCCCGGGAGGGGAGTGAAATAGAACCTGAAACCGTGTGCCTACAACAAGTTCGAGCCCGTTAATGGGTGAGAGCGTGCCTTTTGTAGAATGAACCGGCGAGTTACGATATGATGCGAGGTTAAGTTGAAGAGACGGAGCCGCAGGGAAACCGAGTCTGAATAGGGCGCATTAGTATCATGTCGTAGACCCGAAACCATGTGACCTACCCATGAGCAGGTTGAAGGTGCGGTAAGACGCACTGGAGGACCGAACCAGGGCACGTTGAAAAGTGCTTGGATGACTTGTGGGTAGCGGAGAAATTCCAAACGAACTTGGAGATAGCTGGTTCTCTCCGAAATAGCTTTAGGGCTAGCGTCGACATAAAGATTCTTGGAGGTAGAGCACTGTTTGGGTGAGGGGTCCATCCCGGATTACCAATCTCAGATAAACTCCGAATGCCAATGAATTATGGTCGGCAGTCAGACTGCGAGTGCTAAGATCCGTAGTCGAAAGGGAAACAGCCCAGACCACCAGCTAAGGTCCCAAAATAATTGTTAAGTGGAAAAGGATGTGGGGTTGCACAGACAACTAGGATGTTAGCTTAGAAGCAGCTATTCATTCAAAGAGTGCGTAATAGCTCACTAGTCGAGTGACCCTGCGCCGAAAATGTACCGGGGCTAAAACAATTTACCGAAGCTGTGGATACCTTTATAGGTATGGTAGGAGAGCGTTCTATGTGTGAAGAAGGTATACCGTGAGGAGTGCTGGAACGCATAGAAGTGAGAATGCCGGTATGAGTAGCGAAAGACAGGTGAGAATCCTGTCCACCGTAAGACTAAGGTTTCCAGGGGAAGGCTCGTCCGCCCTGGGTTAGTCGGGACCTAAGGAGAGACCGAAAGGTGTATCCGATGGACAACAGGTTGATATTCCTGTACTAGAGTATGTAGTGATGGAGGGACGCAGTAGGCTAACTAAAGCAGACGAATGGAAGAGTCTGTCTAAGCAGTGAGGTGTGATATGAGTCAAATGCTTATATCTATAACATTGAGCTGTGATGGGGAGCGAAGTTTAGTAGCGAAGTTAGTGACGTCACACTGCCAAGAAAAGCTTCTAGCGTTTAAACATACTCTACCCGTACCGCAAACCGACACAGGTAGTCGAGGCGAGTAGCCTCAGGTGAGCGAGAGAACTCTCGTTAAGGAACTCGGCAAAATGACCCCGTAACTTCGGGAGAAGGGGTGCTGACTTTACGTCAGCCGCAGTGAATAGGCCCAAGCAACTGTTTATCAAAAACACAGCTCTCTGCTAAATCGTAAGATGATGTATAGGGGGTGACGCCTGCCCGGTGCTGGAAGGTTAAGAGGAGTGCTTAGGAGTAATCCGAAGGTATGAATTGAAGCCCCAGTAAACGGCGGCCGTAACTATAACGGTCCTAAGGTAGCGAAATTCCTTGTCGGGTAAGTTCCGACCCGCACGAAAGGCGTAATGATTTGGGCACTGTCTCAACGAGAGACTCGGTGAAATTTTAGTACCTGTGAAGATGCAGGTTACCCGCGACAGGACGGAAAGACCCCATGGAGCTTTACTGCAGTTTGATATTGAGTGTCTGTACCACATGTACAGGATAGGTAGGAGTCTATGAGATCGGGACGCCAGTTTCGAAGGAGACGTTCTTGGGATACTACCCTTGTGTTATGGCCACTCTAACCCGGATAGGTTATCCCTATCGGAGACAGTGTCTGACGGGCAGTTTGACTGGGGCGGTCGCCTCCTAAAAGGTAACGGAGGCGCCCAAAGGTTCCCTCAGAATGGTTGGAAATCATTCGCAGAGTGTAAAGGTATAAGGGAGCTTGACTGCGAGAGCTACAACTCGAGCAGGGACGAAAGTCGGGCTTAGTGATCCGGTGGTTCCGTATGGAAGGGCCATCGCTCAACGGATAAAAGCTACCCTGGGGATAACAGGCTTATCTCCCCCAAGAGTTCACATCGACGGGGAGGTTTGGCACCTCGATGTCGGCTCGTCGCATCCTGGGGCTGTAGTCGGTCCCAAGGGTTGGGCTGTTCGCCCATTAAAGCGGCACGCGAGCTGGGTTCAGAACGTCGTGAGACAGTTCGGTCCCTATCCGTCGCGGGCGTAGGAAATTTGAGAGGATCTGCTCCTAGTACGAGAGGACCAGAGTGGACTTACCGCTGGTGTACCAGTTGTCTTGCCAAAGGCATCGCTGGGTAGCTATGTAGGGAAGGGATAAACGCTGAAAGCATCTAAGTGTGAAACCCACCTCAAGATGAGATTTCCCATGATTTTATATCAGTAAGAGCCCTGAGAGATGATCAGGTAGATAGGTTAGAAGTGGAAGTGTGGCGACACATGTAGCGGACTAATACTAATAGCTCGAGGACTTATCCAAAGTAACTGAGAATACGAAGTGTGAGGTTTTCTTTGTATTTGATAGATATTCAATTTTGAGTAGGTATTACTCAGAGTTAAGTGACGATAGCCTAGGAGATACACCTGTACCCATGCCGAACACAGCAGTTAAGCCCTAGAACGCCGGAAGTAGTTGGGGGTTGCCCCCTGTGAGATATGGAAGTCGCTTAGCAGAATAGGAAGTTTAGAGACTTCCTTTTTGGGAGTTTAGCTCAGCTGGGAGAGCATCTGCCTTACAAGCAGAGGGTCAGCGGTTCGATCCCGTTAACTCCCATAGGTCCCGTAGTGTAGCGGTTATCACGTCGCCCTGTCACGGCGAAGATCGCGGGTTCGATTCCCGTCGGGACCGTTTAAGATAACGGCAGTTATTTTAGACTCGTTAGCTCAGTTGGTAGAGCAATTGACTTTTAATCAATGGGTCACTGGTTCGAGCCCAGTACGGGTCATATTTGCGGGTTTGGCGGAATTGGCAGACGCACCAGATTTAGGATCTGGCGCTTAACGGCGTGGGGGTTCAAGTCCCTTAACCCGCATAATAGAAAGTAGCCGGCTTAGCTCAGTTGGTAGAGCATCTGATTTGTAATCAGAGGGTCGCGTGTTCAAGTCATGTAGCCGGCATTTTTTTATATAGAATAAGAGGTCGATGCGAACGTAGTTCAGTGGTAGAACACCACCTTGCCAAGGTGGGGGTCGCGGGTTCGAATCCCGTCGTTCGCTTAGAGAGGCCGGGGTGGCGGAACTGGCAGACGCACAGGACTTAAAATCCTGCGATTGGTAACGATCGTACCGGTTCGATTCCGGTCCTCGGCATATAATGATGAGCACCCTTAGCTCAACTGGATAGAGTACCTGACTACGAATCAGGCGGTTAGAGGTTCGACTCCTCTAGGGTGCATTTTTTTATTTAACGCGGGAAGTAGCTCAGCTTGGTAGAGTACTTGGTTTGGGACCAAGGTGTCGCAGGTTCGAATCCTGTCTTCCCGATCGATTACGAGGATACTTTAGGGTATCTTTTTTTTATTTACTAAGGAGATTCTGAGAGTCTTCTTTTTCTTTACGGAACAAATTTGTGTAAACTAGCAGTGCTTAAGGAATGGTACTAGTCATATATTTTCTTTAATTATGGTAAAATAGTAAGAGAATAATGTGAGGAAAATGAATGTCAAGTAAGTTTGAAATTTTAATGAATCAACTAGGAATCTCTGATCAATTGAGACGGGATCCTGCTCTTGTTGATGCCAAAATTGAGCATGTTGTGGTTCATAAAATTAGTAAGATTTGGGAATTTCATTTTGTATTTTCTAATATTTTACCGATTGAAATCTTTTTAGAGTTAAAGAAAGGGCTTGGTGAAGAATTTTCTAAGACAGGAAACCGAGCTGTTTTCGAAATCAAGGCTCTTTCTCAAGAATTCTCTAATGAACTCTTGCAGGCCTACTATAGAGAGGCTTTTTCTGAAGGTCCATGTGCAAGTCAGGGGTTTAAATCTCTTTACCAGAATTTAAATGTTCGTGCGGAAGGAAATCAACTCATTATTGAAGGTTCAGAAGCGATTGATAAGGAGCACTTTAAGAAGAATCATCTTCCTAATTTGGCAAAGCAACTCGAAAAGTTCGGTTTTCCAGCTTTTGTATGCCAAATAGAAAAGAATGATGCTCTTACACAAGAGCAGGAGGAAGCCTTCCATACCGAGAATGAACAGATTGTTCAAGCTGCCAATGAGGAGGCGCTCCGGGCTATGGAGCAACTGGAACAAATGGCTCCTCCTCCAGTAGAAGAGAAGCCAGCCTTTGATTTTCAGGCTAAAAAAGCTGCGTCCAAGCCTAAACTAGATAAGGCTGAAGTTACCCAGATGATCGACGTGACGACTGAGGAAAATCGCCTGGTCTTTGAAGGGGTCGTTTTTGATGTGGAGCATAAGGTGACCAGAACTGGTCGCGTTTTGATCAACTTTAAAATGACAGACTACACTTCAAGTTTTTCAATGCAAAAATGGGTTAAGAATGAAGAAGAGGCTCAGAAGTTTGATATCATTAAGAAGAATTCTTGGCTCCGAGTTCGTGGGAATGTGGAGATGAATAACTTCACACGTGATTTGACCATGAACATCCAGGATGTGCAGGAAGTTGTTCACTATGAGCGGAAGGATTTGATGCCAGAGGGTGAGCGTCGGATTGAGTTTCATGCTCATACTAATATGTCGACTATGGATGCTCTACCAGAAGTAGAGGAGATCGTTGCGACAGCTGCTAAGTGGGGACACAAGGCGGTTGCCATCACGGACCATGGGAATGTCCAGTCCTTCCCACACGGCTATAAGGCGGCCAAGAAAGCGGGAATCCAGCTGATCTATGGAATGGAAGCCAATATCGTGGAGGACCGTGTTCCTATCGTTTACAACGAAGTGGAGATGGACTTGTCAGAAGCTACCTATGTGGTTTTTGACGTGGAAACGACAGGGCTTTCAGCCATCTATAATGATTTGATTCAGGTTGCGGCATCTAAGATGTACAAGGGCAATATCATCGCTGAATTTGATGAATTTATCAATCCTGGCCATCCCTTGTCTGCTTTTACTACTGAGTTGACTGGGATTACAGATGACCATGTTAAAAATGCCAAACCACTGGAACAAGTTTTGCTAGAATTCCAAGAATTTTGCAAGGATACAGTCCTAGTTGCCCACAATGCCACCTTTGATGTTGGCTTTATGAATGCTAATTATGAGCGTCATGGTCTGCCTAAGATTAGCCAGCCAGTTATCGATACGCTGGAGTTTGCTAGAAACCTCTATCCTGAGTATAAACGTCATGGTTTGGGGCCTTTGACCAAGCGTTTTGGTGTGGCACTTGAACACCACCACATGGCTAATTACGATGCGGAAGCTACTGGTCGTCTGCTCTTCATCTTTATCAAAGAGGTGGCAGAGAAACATGGTGTGACTGATTTAGCTAGACTCAACATTGATTTGATTAGTCCAGACTCTTATAAAAAAGCTCGGATCAAGCATGCGACTATCTATGTCAAGAATCAAGTTGGTTTAAAAAATATTTTTAAGCTGGTTTCTTTGTCCAATACCAAGTACTTTGAAGGAGTACCACGGATTCCGAGAACGGTTCTAGATGCCCATCGGGAGGGCTTGATTTTGGGGTCGGCTTGCTCCGAGGGTGAAGTTTTTGACGCAGTTGTTTCCCAAGGTGTGGATGCGGCGGTTGAGGTGGCCAAGTATTATGACTTTATCGAAGTCATGCCACCAGCTATCTATGCTCCCTTGATTGCTAAAGAGCAGGTCAAGGATATGGAGGAACTCCAGACTATTATCAAGAGTTTGATAGAGGTTGGGGACCGTCTTGGCAAGCCTGTTCTAGCTACGGGAAATGTCCACTATATCGAACCGGAAGAAGAGATTTACCGTGAAATTATTGTCCGTAGTTTGGGTCAGGGGGCTATGATTAACCGAACCATCGGTCATGGTGAACATGCCCAACCAGCTCCTTTGCCAAAGGCTCATTTTCGAACAACTAATGAGATGTTGGATGAATTTGCTTTCTTGGGAGAGGAGCTAGCACACAGGCTAGTTATTAAAAATACCAATGCCTTGGCAGATATCTTTGAACCTGTTGAGGTTGTTAAGGGTGACTTGTACACGCCTTTCATCGACAAGGCGGAAGAAACGGTCGCCGAGCTGACCTACAAGAAAGCTTTTGAGATTTATGGAAATCCGCTGCCAGATATCGTTGATTTACGGATTGAAAAAGAATTAACTTCCATTCTGGGGAATGGATTTGCCGTGATTTATCTGGCTTCCCAGATGTTAGTGCAACGTTCCAATGAACGGGGTTACTTGGTTGGTTCTCGTGGATCTGTCGGTTCTAGTTTTGTTGCGACCATGATTGGGATTACGGAGGTTAATCCTCTCTCTCCACACTACGTCTGTGGTCAGTGTCAGTACAGCGAGTTTATCACGGATGGTTCTTACGGTTCAGGTTTTGATATGCCTAATAAGGACTGTCCAAACTGTGGTCATAAACTTAGCAAAAATGGACAGGATATTCCGTTTGAGACTTTCCTTGGTTTTGATGGAGACAAGGTTCCCGATATTGACTTGAACTTCTCGGGAGAAGACCAGCCTAGTGCTCACTTGGATGTACGTGATATCTTTGGTGAAGAATATGCCTTCCGTGCAGGAACGGTTGGTACGGTAGCTGCTAAGACTGCCTATGGATTTGTAAAGGGCTATGAGAGAGACTATGGGAAGTTTTATCGTGATGCAGAGGTGGAACGTCTTGCCCAAGGTGCTGCCGGTGTCAAGCGGACAACAGGACAACACCCGGGAGGAATCGTTGTTATTCCGAACTACATGGATGTTTACGATTTTACGCCTGTTCAGTATCCAGCAGATGACGTGACGGCTGAATGGCAGACGACTCACTTTAACTTCCACGATATCGATGAGAATGTCCTCAAACTTGATGTACTGGGGCATGATGATCCGACCATGATTCGGAAATTGCAGGACTTGTCTGGGATTGACCCTAATGAAATTCCTATGGATGACGAAGGTGTCATGGCCCTCTTTTCTGGGACGGATGTGCTTGGGGTGACGCCGGAGCAAATCGGAACGCCGACGGGTATGCTGGGGATTCCAGAATTTGGAACCAACTTTGTACGTGGGATGGTCGATGAAACGCATCCGACGACTTTTGCGGAGTTACTTCAGCTGTCTGGTCTGTCCCACGGTACCGATGTGTGGTTGGGAAATGCCCAGGATTTGATCAAGCAAGGGATCGCGGACCTATCAACCGTTATCGGTTGTCGGGACGACATCATGGTTTACCTCATGCATGCGGGTCTCGAACCTAAGATGGCCTTTACCATCATGGAACGGGTGCGTAAGGGCTTGTGGTTGAAGATCTCCGAAGAGGAGAGAAATGGCTATATCGAAGCCATGAAAGCCAATAAGGTGCCAGAGTGGTATATCGAATCCTGTGGAAAAATCAAGTATATGTTCCCTAAGGCCCATGCGGCAGCCTACGTTATGATGGCCTTGCGTGTAGCCTACTTCAAGGTTCACCATCCCATTTATTATTACTGTGCTTACTTCTCTATCCGCGCCAAGGCCTTTGATATCAAGACCATGGGTGCGGGCTTGGATGCCATCAAGCGTAGAATGGAAGAGATCG
The DNA here is from genome assembly GCF_019334565.1 of Streptococcus oralis. Taxonomy (NCBI): domain Bacteria; kingdom Bacillati; phylum Bacillota; class Bacilli; order Lactobacillales; family Streptococcaceae; genus Streptococcus; species Streptococcus oralis. The sequence continues at coordinate 188,942 of NZ_CP079724.1, forward strand.
CTGAAAAACGGAAGAATAATGAAGCCTCTAATGTGGAAATTGACCTCTATACAACTCTTGAGATTGTCAATGAGATGTGGGAGCGTGGCTTTAAGTTTGGCAAGTTAGACCTCTATCGTAGTGATGCGACTGAATTCATCATTGACGGAGACACTCTTATCCCACCATTTGTCGCAATGGATGGTCTGGGAGAGAACGTTGCTAAGCAGTTGGTGCGTGCGCGTGAAGAGGGTGAGTTCCTCTCTAAGACAGAACTGCGCAAGCGTGGTGGACTTTCATCAACCTTGGTTGAAAAGATGGATGAAATGGGGATTCTCGGCAATATGCCAGAGGATAACCAGTTGAGTTTGTTTGATGAATTTTTCTAAAATATAGGAAGAGGTTTTTATGAAACTTACCATTTCCGCTCAGGATAAGCCAGCGCAAAAGGTTTTTAACTATCAGCTAGAGCTGGCAGATGAAACAATTATCCTATCGACAGCACTCTTGTCTGGTGCTATTGCTTTAGCAGGATTATTTTCTGCTTTGAAAGAAAAATAGAAAAGGAAGAATAGAATGGTTTTACCAAATTTTAAAGAAAATCTAGAAAAATATGCGAAATTGTTGGTTGCGAATGGAATTAACGTGCAACCTGGTCACACTTTGGCTCTTTCTATCGATGTGGAGCAACGTGAATTGGCGCATCTAATCGTGAAAGAAGCCTATGCCTTGGGTGCGCACGAAGTCATTGTTCAATGGGCGGATGACTTTATCAACCGCGAGAAATTCCTCCACGCGCCGATGGAGCGTTTGGACAATGTGCCAGAATACAAGATTGCTGAGATGAACTATCTCTTGGAGAATAAGGCTAGCCGTCTCGGTGTTCGTTCTTCTGACCCAGGTGCCTTGAACGGAGTGGATGCGGATAAGCTTTCAGCTTCCGCCAAAGCTATGGGACTTGCGATGAAGCCAATGCGCATCGCAACTCAATCCAACAAGGTTAGCTGGACTGTAGCAGCCGCTGCTGGACTTGAATGGGCTAAGAAAGTCTTTCCAAATGCTGCGAGCGATGAAGAAGCAGTTGATCTTCTTTGGGATCAAATCTTCAAAACTTGCCGTGTCTATGAAGAAGATCCAGTTAAGGCTTGGGAAGAACATGCAGCTATTCTTAAGAGTAAGGCAGAAATACTTAATAAAGAGCAATTTTCAGCCCTTCACTACACAGCGCCAGGAACCGATCTGACACTTGGCTTGCCTAAGAATCACGTTTGGGAATCAGCTGGTGCTATCAATGCACAGGGCGAAGGATTCTTGCCAAATATGCCAACAGAAGAAGTCTTTACGGCTCCTGACTTCCGTCGTGCAGATGGCTATGTAACCTCTACAAAACCACTTAGCTACAACGGAAATATCATCGAAGGGATTAAAGTAACCTTCAAGGATGGTCAAATCGTAGACATTACTGCTGAAAAGGGTGATCAGGTCATGAAGGACCTTGTCTTTGAAAATGCGGGTGCGCGTGCCTTGGGTGAATGTGCCTTGGTACCAGATCCAAGCCCAATTTCTCAGTCAGGCATTATCTTCTTTAACACGCTTTTCGATGAGAATGCTTCAAACCACTTGGCTATCGGTGCAGCCTATGCGACTAGCGTTGTTGGTGGGGCAGAGATGAGTGAAGAAGAGCTTGAAGCTGCTGGACTGAACCGTTCAGATGTTCACGTAGACTTTATGATTGGCTCTAATCAAATGGATATCGATGGTATCCGTGAGGATGGAACACGCGTACCGCTCTTCCGCAATGGAGACTGGGCAATTTAAGGAGAAGCTATGCTTGGAAGTATGTTTGTTGGTCTCCTAGTGGGACTCTTGGCAGGTGCTTTAACCAATCGTGGAGAGAGCATGGGATGCTTTGGAAAAATGTTTCTCGGCTGGATTGGTGCTTCTTTGGGTCACCTACTTTTTGGAACTTGGGGGCCAAACCTAGCGGGGATAGCTATTGTTCCAGCTGTTTTAGGTGCTATGGTTGTCTTAGCTATTTTCTGGAGACGAGGAAGTTAATTTCTTAAATCCGATACTCAATGAAAATCAAAGAGCAAACTAGGAAACTAGCCGCAGGCTGCTCAAAGCACTGCTTTGCGGTTGTAGATAGAACTGACGAAGTCAGTAACATCTATACGGCAAGGCGACGTTGACGCGGTTTGAAGAGATTTTTGAAGAGTATGAAACGAAAAGGAGGTCGGTCACTTGGGCCAGCCTCCTTTTGAGTATGATATAATAGTTCTATGAGATTAGATAAATTTTTAGTTGCATGCGCTGTGGGAAGTCGGACGGAGGTCAAAAACTTGCTCAAGGCTGGAAGCGTGACGGTCAATGGCAAGAAAGAAAAATCAGCAAAATTGCAAATAAATGAAGAAAAAGACGAAATTCGCTTTGATGGTCAAGTGCTAGAGTACGAGGAGTTTGTCTACTACATGATGAACAAGCCTCAAGGAGTCATTTCAGCGACTGAAGATACCAAGCATAGAACGGTTCTAGACTTGTTGGATGACTTTGCGCGGACCAAGGAAGTTTTTCCAGTAGGGCGCTTGGATATTGACACGCATGGTCTCCTGCTTTTGACCAATAATGGTCAGCTGGCCCATGCGTTGCTTTCACCCAAACGTCATGTGGATAAGACCTATTTGGCTCAAGTCGAAGGCATCATGAGCCAAGAAGATGTGGACACATTTGCCAAGGGCATTCCTCTCAAGGATTTCATCTGCCAGCCGGCCAAACTGGAGATTTTGTCGGTGGATTCAGATAAGGATGAGAGCCAGGTTCGGGTGACCATTGCTGAAGGGAAGTTTCATCAGGTCAAACGCATGGTAGCCTACTGTGGCAAGGAAGTGGTGGACCTACACCGTTTGACGATGGGAACTTTAGTCTTGGATGAGAACTTAGAACAAGGAGAATGGCGTCGCCTGACCAAGGAGGAGTTAGAGGAGCTCCTTGCTAGTATTGATTAGTTTGGATTATGTTAGAAAAGGTGAGGAGAAAGTCCCTGCCTTTTTCATTTTTCAGTTGCTTCCTTTGTGAAAAGAGTTATAATAGACAGTAGAATAAAAGGAGGAATCTATGAACGCGATTCAAGAATCATTTACAGATAAATTATTTGCTAACTATGAAGCAAATGTCAAATACCAAGCGATTGAAAATGCTGCCAGTCACAATGGAATTTTTGCAGCCCTAGAGCGTCGTCAAAGCCATGTAGACAATACACCTGTTTTCTCGCTTGATTTGACCAAGGACAAGGTGACCAACCAGAAAGCGTCTGGTCGTTGCTGGATGTTCGCAGCCCTTAACACTTTCCGCCACAAACTCATCTCGCAATACAAACTAGAAAACTTTGAGTTGTCACAAGCCCACACTTTCTTCTGGGACAAGTATGAAAAATCTAACTGGTTCTTGGAGCAAGTGATTGCGACTGCAGACCAAGATTTGACGAGCCGCAAGGTTAGCTTCCTACTCCAAACTCCCCAACAAGACGGTGGTCAATGGGATATGGTCGTTGCCCTCTTTGAGAAATACGGTGTCGTTCCCAAGTCAGTTTATCCTGAGTCTGTTTCATCTAGCAGCAGCCGTGAGCTCAATGCCATTCTCAACAAATTGCTTCGCCAAGATGCTCAAATCTTGCGTGATTTACTAGCATCTGGTGCAGACCAAGTGACTGTTCAAGCTAAGAAAGAAGACCTCTTGCAAGAAATCTTTAACTTCCTTGCTATGTCACTAGGACTTCCACCAAGTCAGTTTGACTTTGCTTATCGTGATAAGGATGATAACTACCAAAGCGAAAAGGGCATAACACCACAAGAGTTTTACAAGAAATATGTCAATCTTCCTCTAGAAGATTATGTTTCTGTTATCAACGCACCAACTGCTGACAAGCCTTACGGCAAATCTTACACAGTTGAGATGTTGGGGAATGTGGTTGGTAGCCGTGCAGTTCGTTACATCAACGTACCGATGGAACGCTTGAAAGAATTGGCGATTGCCCAAATGCAAGCAGGAGAGACTGTTTGGTTTGGTTCTGATGTCGGCCAACTCAGCAACCGTAAAGCTGGAATCCTTGCGACAGATGTTTATGACTTTGAATCAAGTATGGATATTCAACTGACTCAAGACAAGGCTGGACGTTTGGACTACAGCGAAAGCTTGATGACCCACGCCATGGTCTTGACAGGAGTGGACTTGGACGAAAATGGTAAGTCAACTAAGTGGAAGGTTGAAAACTCATGGGGAGACAAGGTCGGTACAGATGGTTACTTTGTTGCCTCAGACGCTTGGATGGACGAATATACCTACCAAATCGTTGTCCGTAAGGAATTGCTGACAGCAGAAGAACAAGCTGCCTATGAAGCAGAACCAATCGTACTCGCACCATGGGATCCAATGGGAGCCTTGGCAGAATAAAGCATAGAGAAAAGAGGTTAGGAAAATCCTAGCCTCTTTTTAAGTCCTTCTTAAAGTGGCGATAGATGATGCTTGTCAAGTGAGTTCTCCTTATTTTGAGTCTTTAAGTGACAGAGAGAAAGATATGTGTTACTATAGTAGTACAAAAGGATATCGGAGTAGAAATGAAGTATTTAAGTAGCCAAGACATCAAGGATCGTCAACGAAACATCAGCGACATTAAACCCTACAAAACAACCAAGGAAATTGTCGTTTCAAATATTTTTACCTTTTTTAATGCCATGAACTTGGCTCTGGCAGTTCTGGTAGCCACAACCTTGCGATTTGAAAATATGCTCTTTTTAGGTGTGATTGCTATCAATACAGCCATCGGGATTTTCCAAGAAGTGCGTTCAAAAAATGCCTTAGAAAAGCTGAGTTTGCTTGGTAAAAGTAAGTACAGAGTCAATCGAGATGGTCAAACGATCGAGATTGATCCAGAGGACATCGTTCTGGGTGAGTATCTGCATCTCAATCTGGGAGATCAGGTGCCTGTAGATGCAGAAGTGCTTGAAGGGAATGTTGAAGTTGATGAGTCCTTGCTGACTGGTGAGAGTGATTCGGTCTTTAAAACAGTTGGTGACAAGCTGATGAGCGGAAGCAATGTTGTCAGCGGTACTTGTCTGGTCCTTGCTACAGCTGTGGGTCCCGATAGTTATATCAACAAACTTGCAAAATCCAGCAAGGAATTTAAAAAATACCCTTCTCAACTGCGCGATTATATGGATAAGATTTTAAAAATCGTTTCTATCTTGCTGGTGCCAGTTGCCATTCTGCTCTATGTCAGAGGTTTTAGTCTAGGACGGACTTATGTTGAAATTGTCTTGGGAAGTTCAGGTGCCTTGGTCGGCATGATTCCAGAGGGATTGATTCTACTGGTTAGCGTTTCCCTAGCAGTAGCGGCTATGAAGCTGGCTAAAAAGAAGGTTCTGGTGCAGGAGCTATACTGTGTGGAGACCTTGGCGCGAGTAGATGTTCTTTGTTTTGATAAGACGGGAACTATCACGACGGGGAATATGAAGGTCCAAGAAATGGATGCTAATGTAGCAGAGAAACTATCTTCTTATCTAGCTTATTTCGAGGATGAAAATGCTACTTCCCGAGCTCTGAATACTTACTTAACCTGTGAGAAAAAGTGGGAAGTTCAAGAAGTCGGTGCATTCTCAAGTAAAAACAAGTATTCCTTTGTTCAAGTAAAAGATGGTGGGACCTATTTCTTTGGCGCCTATGAGTTTTTAGGCTTTACCCAGCCGATGGATACCTACTATGAACATCTGAAGCAGCAAGGTTTTCGAATCTTATCGCTTGCTCATAGCAAGGACCAGATTACAAGCCCATCCGAAATGGAACTATTAGGGCATGTCGTTCTGTCAGATGAGATTAAGGACAATACCAAGGAAACCTTTGACTATTTCGAATCTCAAGGTGTTGAAGTGAAGATTATCAGTGGTGATAATCATGTGGCTGTATATGGGGTGGCTCGTAAGGCAGGTTTTAAGGAAGAAGCCCGTGCGATTGATATGACCAAGGTGAGTGAACAAGATTTTGAAAGAGTGGTCTTGGAACATGATATCTTTGGTCGGGTGACACCGGAACAGAAGCAAAAGATGGTATCTATTTTGCAAAATGCTGGTAAAACAGTTGCCATGAGCGGTGACGGGGTCAATGATGTTCTGGCTCTCAAGAAAGCAGATATCAGTTTTGCTATGAATGGTGCTACGAGTGCAGCCAAAAGTGTATCCAATATTGTTTTCCTGACAGATGATTTTGCAGTATTTTATGATATCTTGATGGAAGGTCGCCGGGTCATCAATAACATCCAAAAGGTAGCCTCTCTCTTTCTGACAAAGACCTTCTTCTCCATCGTGTTTGCCATTTTGAGTGTGGTATTTGGTTTGGAATTTGCCTTTATCCCCATTCAGTTTACAATCATTTCAGCCATTACGATTGGGATTCCATCTTTCTTCCTAACTTTTGAGTCCAATAAAGAAAAGGTCAGCACACATTTTATGCGAGATATTTTGACCAATGCTGCGATTGGTGGTGGCATTCTAGTCGCTAGTGTACTCTTGACGAACTTCTTTATCACTGTCTCTGGTCAGGTCAAATTTATTTGCTTCCTCCTTGCCCTGATCAATGGTCTGTGTCTAGTTGCCAAGGTCAGCCTGCCTTTTAATCGATACAAACTAGTCTTGCTCGTACTTTTGAGCCTTACAGCCCTTGTTGGAGTGCTTGCCAATACCTTTATCCTGCAAGGAGCGTATGTGCCTTTAGAAACCACCCAAGTTGTCTATGTAGCCATCCTAGCAGTGGTGATTGGGGGCTTGCATTATTTGACTAGAAGAAAAAGTTGATACACAAAAAGAATCAGGTTTAATCCTGATTCTTTTTTATCTATATTCTCAATTGCTTGGATTACATGATACCGAAGAAACGAGCTGCAATACCTACTGCAAAGAGAGCAAGGATGATTGCGATTGGTGATACTTTTTTCTTAAGCAACCACATGCAAAGGAAAGTAAGGAGAAGTCCCATCAATCCTGGAATCAATGAGTTCAACTGACCTTGAAGAGTTTGTGGTTGAACGCTATCCAAGCTCAATCCGCTGAGTGCTTGACCAAGGATTCCCTTCAATTCTCCACCTGTTACAGCGCCTTCTGGGAAGTTGATATAAGCACCTTCTGCCAATTGTTTACCTGGAAGGTTCACAGTAAAGTTGATAGATACCCAACGTTGTACAAGAACGGCAAGGATGAACATACCAAGGATAGATGCTCCTTTGGTGATGTCTTTCAAGATACCACCAGACATGTCTTTAGTGATTTCAGATCCAGCTTTGTAACCGAACTCTTGTGTATACCATAGGAAGGCCATACGGATAGCATTCCATCCAAAGAAGAAGAGAAGAGGACCAACAATGTTACCAGATGCAGCAAGTGATGCACCAAGGGCTCCAAGGATAGGACGAACTGTAAACCAGAATACTGGGTCACCGATACCAGCAAGAGGTCCCATCATACCGATCTTAACCCCTTGGATAGCCGCGTCGTCGATTTCAACACCGTTAGCGCGCTCTTCTTCAAGTGCAAGAGTAACCCCCATGATTGGAGCAGCTACGTATGGGTGAGTGTTGAAGAACTCAAGGTGACGCTCAAGAGCAGCCGCTTGGTCTTCTTTTTTAGTGTACAATTTTTTGATAGCTGGGATTAAAGAGTAAGCCCAACCCAAGTTTTGCATACGTTCATAGTTCCAAGAACCTTGAAGGAATTGTGAACGCCACCAAACTTTTTGACGATCTGATTTTGATAATTGAATTTTTTCAGCCATGATTGATCCCCTTTCTAGTAGTCTTCTAGGATATCACCGATTGGGTCGTTAGAAGTCGCAGCTCCGCCGCCACCGTTTCCACCTTGTTTTGTAAGGTTAAGGTAGATGAAGGCAAGGGCAACACCGATGACACCAAGGGCAATCAAAGTCAATTGAGAGATTGCTGCAAGAGCAAAACCGATAGCGAAGAATGGCCATACTTCACGAGTTGCCATCATGTTGATAACCATAGCGTAACCAACGGCAACGACCATAGCACCACCAACAGCCATACCACCGTTCAACCAGTCTGGCATCAATTTAAGAGCATCTTGAACGGCAGAAGCTGGGATAGCGATAAGGAAGGCAGCAGGGATTGCAATACGAAGACCTTGAAGAAGAAGTGCAACAAAGTGAGCACGTTCAACAGCCGCAATATTTCCTTCTTTAGCAGCAGCGTCAGCAGTGTGAACCAAGGCAACTGAGATTGTACGAACAATCATAGTCAAGAAAAGTCCAGCTACGGCAAGAGGGATAGCTGTTGCCGTAGCAACGGCGATACCTTCAGTAGTAAAGTTACCACCTTTGATCAAGATGATTGCTGCAGCAACAGATGCAAGAGCAGCGTCAGGAGCTACGGCAGCTCCGATGTTTGCCCAACCAAGGGCGATCATTTGAAGAGATCCACCAAGCATAACACCTGCTTCGAGGTTACCAGTTGCAAGTCCGATAAGGGTACATGCGACGATTGGTTGATGGAATTGGAATTGGTCGAGGATACCTTCAAGACCTGCAAGGAAGGCAACAACTACAACCAAGATAGCAGAAATGATTGAAATATCTGACATGGTTTTATTCCTTTTCTATTTAGTTTTAATAAAGTATTTAATCCTGTTTTCGAAAATGATAGAAACAGATTAACATTATTGAACGTTTGCTTTTTTAATCAAGTCAAACAAATCTTTTTTCGTGTCGTTTGGTACTTTACGTACGTCAAATTCAACACCAAGGTCACGCATTTTTTCAAAGGTTGCAACGTCTTCTTTGTCCATAGACAAAACGTTGTTAATCATTGTTTTACCTGTTGAGTGAGCCATAGAACCAACGTTAAGGGTCTTGATTGGCACGCCACCTTCGATAGCACGAAGTGCATCTTGTGGAGTTTCAAACAAGATAAGGGCATGAGTTTCGCCGAAACGTGGGTCTTTTGCAACGTCGATCAATTTTTGAATTGGGACAACGTTAGCTTTTACTCCGTTTGGAGCTGCTTGTTTGATCAATTCTTTACGCAATTCGTCGTTTGCAACGTTGTCTGAAGCAACGATGATACGGTCTGCTTTTGAATCAGGAGTCCAAGCAGTGGCAACCTGACCGTGAAGGAGACGAGTGTCTAGACGAGCAAGGTTGATTTTCAGTTTACCGTCACCGATAACTGTTCCTTCTGGAATAGCAGCTTGGGCAACTGGAGCAGCTGCAGCAGTTGCAACTTCCTCAACTGGGTTAAGCTCTTCTGGAAGAGCCTTGATGCCATCTTTGGCTTCTTTAATGATATTCGCAGCGACTTTATCCACACCTGCATTCGCGTCCATAAGGCGCTCTGTGTAGGCTTGGATCAACATCGGCAAGTTCAGTCCTGTGATGATGGCAAACTTACGTTCTGGATTTTCTCCCATTACGCGGCTAGCTTGGTTGAATGGAGATCCACTCCAAAGGTCAGCCAATACTAGAACCTCATCTTCTGCGTCAAATGCAGCCACAGCGTTGTTGAATTTAGCGTAAAGGTCATCTGGACCTTCATTTGGCATAAAGGTTACAACTTGAACCTTTTCTTGTTCACCAAAGATCATAGATCCTGACTGATGAATACCCGCAGCAAATTCGCCGTGGCTCGCAATAATGATTCCGATACTCATTATTGTCATTCCTCCTTATAAAATGTTTGACTGTATGTTTAAGAAAACTTTAAGCCTAACTTTAAGTATAAACCGTTTTCATATAAAAATCAACTACTTTTTCTAAAAAGATGTAAAAGTTTTCATAGAATGACTTTTTAAAAATATTAATATATCAATGCTTTTGAGAGATAAATGAAAATGGTAATGGAAAATTTAATATAAAAATACAGAAAATAAGTTGCTTTTGTGAAAACAAAATGAAAACAAAAAGGGAAGATTGCATGGTCGCAATCTTCCCTTTTATAGGAATAAATTTTGTAAAGCGTGGGCAACTCCATCTTCTTCGTTGGTCAGAGGAAGTTGTTCGTCCGCATATGGAAGAAGAGCAGGATTGGCGTTTTTCATAGCATATCCTTTGCCTGCAAATGCCAACATTTCAGTGTCATTATGCTCATCACCAAAGGCGATTAAGTCTTTTTTATCACGATTCATCACATTGAGCAAGTACTCTAGAGCAAAGGCCTTGTTTACACCCTTGGGAGTACACTCGAGGATGTTGAGGGGCCCGCCCCAGGTATTGATAGCTAGTTGGTGCTGATAAAAACGATTCATTTCGTCCGCTAAAGCGTATTTGTCTTCAGCCCTTGTTTGCAAAAGGATGCAGTTGGGATCTTTGGTTACTCGTTCAGGTTTGAATTGATTTTCCGGCCGGAAGTTCTCTACGCCAAATAGTTTAGGATCTGCAATTTCTTCATTCGGTGTCGTGATATAGAATTTTTTTCGATATTCTCCCGCAATAAAATCAGCCTGGATGTCCTCCGTGCGCTTGACCATGTCTAGGAGGTATTTTTTGTCCAAGGTCAAGCACTTTTCATGCGCCCAAGCCTGTCCTGGTAGATGGGTAAGGGAACCATTAAAGTTAATCATGGGAGTATGCAATTCTAGCTCACGATAGAAGTCTTTTGCCATACGATACGGACGGCCCGTCGTGATGATAACATGGTGTCCTTTTTCTGAAATTTTTTTGATCGTCTCTTTGGTGAAATCGGAGAGCTTGCTTTCACTATTCAGCAGGGTTCCGTCCAAATCGACTGCGATAATTTTCTTAGTCATATAAACCTTCCTAGTCGTTTCCAGATAAGATGTCTACTATTATATCAAAAAGAAGGAAGAAAAGCAGATAAGAACAAAAACTACAGTTGCTTTGATTTATTAAATAAATCAAACAAATATATTGAAAAGGTGAATGATAAATGATATAATACTAATATTGTTCGTAAAAAACAAAAGGAGATTAAAAATGGACAAACTATTTAAACTAAAAGAGCACGGGACAGATGTCCGTACAGAGGTGCTTGCTGGTTTAACAACATTCTTTGCAATGAGTTATATTCTCTTTGTAAACCCTCAAATGCTTTCCCAAACGGGTATGCCTGTTCAAGGTGTGTTCTTGGCAACGATTATCGGTTCTGTAGTCGGTACTTTGATGATGGCTTTCTATGCTAATTTGCCGTACGCACAAGCACCAGGTATGGGACTAAATGCCTTCTTCACATTTACAGTTGTATTTGGGATGGGCTATACTTGGAAAGAAGCTCTTGGTATGGTCTTCATTTGTGGAATTATTTCACTGATTATTACCTTGACAAATGTTCGTAAAATGATCATCGAATCTATTCCAACAACACTTCGTTCAGCTATTTCGGCTGGTATTGGTGTTTTCCTTGCCTATGTTGGGATTAAGAATGCTGGTCTCTTGAAATTCTCAATCGATCCAGGTACTTATACGGTAGCAGGTGAAGGAGCGGACAAGGCTCAAGCTGCACTTACTGCAAACTCAGCAGCTGTTCCAGGATTGGTAGACTTCAATACTCCAGCAGTATTGGTGGCTCTTGCAGGTCTGGCTATTACCATCTTCTTTGTTGTTAAAGGCATCAAGGGTGGAATTATTCTTTCTATTTTAACAACGACTGTCCTTGCTATTGCTGTTAAAGTTGTGAATTTGTCAGCGATTGACTTTGCTAGCAACAATCTTTCATCAGCGGTTAATGATTTAGGAACTTTGTTTGGTGCCGCTCTTGGTTCAGAAGGTTTAGGATCTTTGATTTCAAACACTTCACGTTTACCAGAAACCTTGATGGCTATTCTTGCCTTCTCACTAACAGATATTTTTGACACAATCGGTACTCTTATCGGTACTGGTGAAAAAGTTGGTATCGTTGCGACAAGTGGGGAAAACCATGAATCTGCTAAATTGGACAAGGCTCTTTACTCAGACTTGGTGGCAACTTCAGTAGGTGCCATTGCAGGTACTTCAAACGTTACAACCTATGTTGAGTCTGCGGCGGGTATCGGCGCTGGTGGACGTACTGGGTTGACAGCCCTAGTGGTTGCGATCTGTTTTGCTCTATCTAGCTTCTTTAGCCCACTTCTAGCGATTGTTCCGACAGCTGCAACAGCACCAATTTTGATCATCGTCGGAATCATGATGCTTTCTAACTTGAAAAATATCCCTTGGGATGATATGGCTGAAGCGGTTCCTGCCTTCTTCACATCTATCTTTATGGGATTCAGCTACTCTATCACACAAGGGATTGCTGTTGGTTTCTTGACATATACCTTGACAAAAGTTGTCAAAGGTCAAGCCAAGGATGTGCACGTGATGATTTGGATTTTGGATGCCTTGTTTATCCTTAACTATATCAGTATGGCGCTATAAATGGTATAATAGAAAAAGGGGAGTCTCCCCTTTTTAATTATAAGGAGGTACATCATGAAAGATAAGACGATTTGGCAAGAGGTTTTGAACAGAGGGAAATGGGTGCTCATCCTTTTGGTAGCTTTTGTTCTATCTCAATTTCCCATAGGACTTGCTTTGTTTTTAGCAAACAAACAGTTTCCGATTTTACAGTCAGGGCTCTTAGTAGGTGCCCTATCCATAGTCGTTTTGATTGTATTCATTATTGGTGCACGAAAAACACAACTTGCTACTTTTAATCTATCCTTTTTTAAGGCAAAAGACTTGGCTCGCTTGGTACTGAGTTATCTGGTGATTTTTGCGACAAATCTCTTGGGTTCACTCCTGCTTCGACTAACAAATGAGGCAACAACCAATAACCAATCAATACTGAATGGTTTGGTTCAGAATAGTTCCTTGATTTCAACTTTCTTCCTACTAGTCTTGATTGCGCCGATTTGTGAAGAAATTTTGTGTCGTGGAATTATTCCAAAAAAGATCTTCCGTGGAAAAGAAAAACTAGGTTTTGTTGTTGGTGCAATCGTCTTTACCTTGCTCCATATGCCAACCAATCTACCTTCTGTGATTATTTATGGAGGAATGTCAACGGTTTTGACTTGGACAGCCTATAAGACTGAGCGTTTGGAGATGTCCATTTTGCTTCATATAATTCTCAATGGTATTGCATTTTGTTTGTTGGCCTTATTGGTGTTGATTAGTAGAAATCTAGGTCTATCATTCTAAACCATTGGCCTACTTGGAAAAGATGAATACTAACGTGTCCATCTTTTTCTTTTTATGGTAAAATAGAGAAATAATGTGGTGAAAAACCTTGAGGAGTGACCCTATGTCCAATAAAGTCAACCACAAAAAAACAGCTATTTGTGGAATTATCAATGTAACCCCAGACTCCTTTTCGGATGGTGGGCAGTTTCTTGCTCTTGACCAGGCGCTCCAGCAAGCTCGTAAATTAATAGCAGAAGGAGCGAGCATGCTAGATATCGGTGGAGAATCGACTCGGCCGGGCAGTAGCTATGTTGAGATAGAAGAGGAAATCCAGCGTGTTGTTCCAGTGATTAAAGCTATCCGTGAGGAAAGTGATGTTCTCATTTCCATCGATACTTGGAAAAGTCAGGTGGCAGAGGCTGCTTTGGCTGCTGGTGCCAATCTGGTCAATGATATCACTGGTCTCATGGGAGATGAGAAAATGGCGGATGTGGTTGCTAAGGCTGGAGCGAAGGTGGTTATCATGTTTAATCCGGTTATGGCTCGTCCTCAGCATCCTAGTTCGCTCATCTTTCCTCATTTTGGTTTTGGGCAAGCTTTTACAGAGGAAGAGTTAGCTGACTTTGAAAAAATGCCAATCGAAGACCTGATGAAGGCTTTCTTTGACAGAGCCCTAGCGAGAGCGAACCAAGCTGGGATAGCAAGAGAAAACATTTTGCTGGATCCAGGAATTGGCTTTGGTCTGACCAAAAAGGAAAATCTACTCCTTCTACGGGATCTAGATAAACTACACCAGCAAGGCTATCCGATCTTTCTTGGAGTTTCACGTAAGCGATTTGTCATCAATGTCCTAGAAGAAAATGGTTTTGAAGTCAATTCTGAGACCGAACTTGGTTTCCGCAATCGGGATACTGCTTCGGCTCATGTAACCAGTATCGCTGCGAGACAGGGGGTCGAAGTAGTGCGCGTGCACGATGTAGCCAGTCACAGGATGGCAGTTGAAATTGCCTCTGCTATCCGTTTGGCAGATGATGCAGAAAATCTAGATTTAAAACAATATAAATAAGATGAACGAAATTGAAAACAATCAGTGGATTGCCCACTACCGGACCGACCAACCGCATTTCGGTTTGGAGCGAATGGTGGAACTCCTAGCTCTGCGAGGCAATCCCCATCTCAAACTTAAGGTCATCCATATTGGAGGGACCAATGGCAAGGGGTCTACCATTGCTTTTTTGAAAAAGATGCTGGAAAAATTAGGACTGAGAGTTGGGGTGTTCAGCTCGCCCTATCTCATTCATTACACAGATCAGATTAGTATCAATGGGAGATCCATTCCCGAGGCTAGACTAGAAGCGCTCATGGCAGACTATCAGTCTTTGCTTGAGGGGGAATCTGCTACCAATTTGCAGGGGACAACCGAATTTGAGATTATCACAGCTCTAGCCTATGATTACTTTGCCTCAGAACAAGTAGATGTGGCCATCATGGAAGTCGGTATGGGTGGTCTTTTGGATAGTACCAATATCTGTCAACCAATTTTGACAGGAATTACGACCATTGGACTGGATCATGTGGCCCTACTTGGTGACACCTTGGAAGCCATAGCAGAGCAGAAGGCTGGTATTATCAAGCAAGGCATTCCCTTGGTGACAGGTCATATTGTTCCTGAAGCCTTGACTGTGATAGACCCTATTGCAGAAGCTAAAAATGCGCCTAGACTTGCCTATGGGAAAGATTACCAGGTCAGTCACCAAAAGAGTGTGGTGACAGGCGAAATCTTTGATTATACCAGTTCTGTCAGACAAGGTCGCTTTCAAACAGGTCTGCTTGGTTTGCACCAGATAGAAAATGCGGGGATGGCGCTTGCTCTCTTAGACACTTATTGTCAGGAGACTGGGCGAGAATTAGCAAGTAATGACTTGGTTGCTCAAGCTTTGAAAGAAACCAGATGGCCAGGGCGTTTGGAGGTCGTGTCTAGCGACCCCTTGTTGCTTTTGGATGGTGCCCACAATCCCCATGCTATCAAGGCTTTACTAGCAACCTTACAAGAACGCTTTGCGGATTATCATAAGGAAATCCTCTTTACCTGCATCAAAACCAAGGCCTTGGACGATATGCTGGATTTGCTAGGGGAAATGCCAGATACCGAGCTTACCCTTACACATTTTGATGATAGTCGGGCGACGGATGAAAGCGTGCTGAAAGAGACAGCCAAGTCTAGAAATCTCAATTACCAAAGTTGGCAGGATTTTCTAGAGCAGAAATTGACAGATAAAAATGAAGAGAAACAAACAGTTAGGATTGTCACAGGTTCCTTGTATTTCTTGAGCCAAGTGAGAGCCTATCTGATGGAGAGGAAGAACGAGAATGGATACACAAAAGATTGAAACGGCTGTAAAAATGATTATCGAGGCTGTCGGTGAGGATGCTAACCGCGAGGGCTTGCAGGAAACACCTGCTCGCGTAGCCCGTATGTACCAAGAGATTTTTTCAGGTCTTGGCCAAACTGCTGAGGAGCACCTGTCAAAATCCTTTGAGATTATTGATGACAATATGGTAGTGGAAAAGGATATTTTTTTCCATACTATGTGTGAGCACCACTTCTTGCCATTTTATGGGAGAGCGCACATTGCCTACATTCCAGATGGTCGGGTGGCAGGTTTGTCCAAACTTGCCCGTACGGTTGAAGTTTATTCTAAAAAACCACAAATTCAAGAACGATTGAATATTGAAGTGGCCGATGCCTTGATGGACTATCTGGGTGCTAAAGGGGCCTTTGTTGTCATTGAGGCGGAGCATATGTGTATGAGCATGCGTGGTGTCAGAAAACCAGGTACTGCGACTTTGACAACAGTCGCTCGTGGTCTATTTGAAACAGATAAGGACCTAAGAGATCAGGCTTATCGTTTAATGGGACTATGATACCCTTCGAAAATCAAATTCAAACCACGTCAGCTTCCATCTGCAACCTCAAAACAGTGTTTTGAGCAGCCTGCGGATAGCTTCCTAGTTTGCACTTTGATTTTCATTGAGTATAAAAAGAATCCGCTTCATGCGGATTTTTCTAGAAAGGACTAGTTATGGATCAACTGCAGATTAAAGATTTGGAAATTTTTGCCTATCATGGTCTTTTTCCAAGTGAGAAGGAATTGGGGCAGAAGTTTGTCGTTTCAGCCATCTTATCCTATGATATGACCAAGGCGGCTACAGAATTGGATTTGACAGCTTCTGTCCATTACGGAGAATTGTGTCAGCAGTGGACGACTTGGTTTCAGGAAAGCACTGAGGACTTGATTGAAACGGTAGCCTACAAACTAGTTGAACGTACCTTTGAGACCTATCCTCTTGTCCAAGAGATTGAGTTGGAACTAAAAAAACCTTGGGCTCCAGTGCATTTACCGTTGGATACCTGCTCGGTGACCATTCACCGTCGTAAGCAACGGGCCTTTATCGCCCTAGGAAGTAATATGGGAGATAAGCAAGCAAACTTGGAAAAAGCCATTGACAACCTGCGAGCTCGTGGCATCCATATTCTCAAAGAGTCCAGTGTTTTGACGACGGAGCCTTGGGGTGGTGTGGAGCAGGATAGCTTTGCCAATCAGGTGATTGAAGTAGAAACCTGGTTACCAGCATCAGTCTTGTTAGAAACATTATTAGCCATCGAGTCAGAAATGGGGCGGGTGAGAGAAGTGCATTGGGGGCCTCGTTTGATTGATTTGGACCTGCTTTTTGTAGAAGACCAAGTAATCTACACAGACGACCTCATCTTGCCTCATCCTTATATAGCAGAACGCCTCTTTGTTCTTGAGCCGTTAGTGGAAATAGCTCCCCATTTTATCCATCCAATCCTAAAGCAATCAATTCGGTACTTGGTTGACCAGTTGGAGCAAGGAAATGCCTAAGATTTCCGAGACCTATAGCAAGTGGAAGAGTATCGGGGAGGGACTACTTGCTATTGTTTTAGGGCTTCTCTTGATTCGTTTTGGACAAGTTATTCCGCGAATGGGGTACCAGTTGCTGCTGGGCTATTTTTCCTTGTCAGCAGTTTGGCACTTGTTGACTCGCTGGTTTCAAGATAAAAAACGTCGGGAAAATATCTTTGTAACCTTGGGCAAGCTGGTGGTAGCAGCTCTGGTGTTTGACTCTATCATTTTGCAAGATCTTGCCCTCTATCTCTTGGTCTTTATCATTGCGAGCTACCAGCTGTTTACGGGCATCATTAGTCTTGTGACCTGGTCTCTCTATCGAAAAAATGCCATTCATCCTCGGCTCCATCATCTCTTCGATGCTGTATGGATGATAGGATTCGGTCTTTATAGCATCTCTCCTTTTCACGATGCAGCGAATTTTGAATTGCTCTTGCTTGGGTTTTACTTGCTCATGCTAGGAGCCAGTAGCCTCCGGGACGGTTTCTTTTTTGAAAAGATAGAAAACAATCCCAAGCTGAAACGACGTATGCGAATGACCTTGCCAATCTTTGTGACGGCTCTGATTCCTATCAGCACCTTGCGCAAATTGAATGAGTGGCTGGCAAATCATGAAAGTCAAGAAGGGGAAGTTCATTCAGAAAGAAAAAATGACCAGGCGGTTGATCTGGAAATTTTTGTTCATACATCAGAAACCTCCTTTTTCCTTGCTATGGGACATGTGGATATTTGTTATCAAGGTCAGGTTATTTCCTATGGTTCCTATGATCCCCACTCGGAGCGTTTATTCGGCATGGTCGGAGACGGTGTTCTGTTTAAAGCCAATCGGGAAAAATACATCGAGCTCTGTAAGAGAGAAAGTCAGAAGACCTTGTTTGCTTATGGTCTGAGTTTGACAGAACAACAGAAAGCTGCTATCCAAGCTCGCCTAGCAGAGATAGAAGAGCTGTTAATTCCTTGGGAGCCTAGCTCTCAGTTGATGAAAAGAAGAGAGGGAGAGGTCAAGCATACCTACTCCTACCAACTGAAACAGGAAGCAGATGCGACCCTCTATAAATTCAGCTCATCTGAGTTTAAGACCTACTTTGTTCTCAGTACCAATTGTGTTCTGCTAGCAGACTCTATCGTGGGAAAAGCTGGGACGGATATATTAAGTCCCCAAGGTTTCATTGTACCGGGGACTTACCAGGATTACCTTGATTTAGAGTACACAAAACCCAATGGTCTAGTTGTTAGTCGCTCCATTTATTAGAAAAAGAAAACTCTAGTTCCTCAGCAGTTTACGCCGAGAAGCTAGAGTTTTTAAAACAGGTCATTTTCTTCTGGAAGGAGGATGGTTTCCCTACCGTCCAAGTCTAAAACAAGGACCCTAGGAGGATAAAGCGGATCGAAAGGATGATTGAAATCAAAATCGATGCTAGTCGGAAGGTTTTGACTAGAGAAATGGAAGGTAATGGTCCCCTCGTTGTTGAGAAGCTGAAATTCGAGTTCTTCTTCTAATTCAAAGACATTTTTCAAAAAATGATCGATAATGAACCATAAAGAGTCGATAACATCGTCGGGTAGACTGGTCACAACACCAAAACTAGCGGAACGTCTCTGTGTATTTGTAAAAGCCATGTTTCCTTCCCCCCTTTATTTTCCTTATCATACAGCAAAATGTCTTAAAAATCAAGAAATCCTACTCGCTTTTTCAAAATGGGAATAAACTGTGAAATTTTTCCAAAGTTTCTCTAAAAAATACTTGAAAGTGTTTACAATAAGTGATAAAATGGAGTAAGTAGATGCGTGAAAGCGAAATTTTCATTATAGAAAGGAAACGGAATGAACACAGATGATACAGTAACGATTTATGACGTCGCCCGTGAAGCAGGAGTTTCAATGGCAACAGTTAGCCGTGTCGTTAATGGCAACAAGAATGTTAAAGAGAACACTCGAAAAAAAGTCCTAGAAGTGATTGATCGCTTGGACTATCGTCCAAATGCGGTAGCACGTGGTTTGGCTAGCAAGAAAACAACGACAGTCGGAGTTGTGATTCCGAACATTACCAATGGTTATTTCTCAACACTTGCTAAGGGAATTGACTACATTGCTGAAATGTACAAGTATAACATTGTCCTTGCAAATAGTGATGAGGATGATGAAAAGGAAGTTTCAGTAGTCAACACTCTCTTTTCAAAACAAGTCGATGGGATTATCTTTATGGGCTATCACTTGACTGAAAAGATTCGTTCAGAGTTTTCTCGTTCACGGACACCGGTTGTTCTTGCTGGTACTGTGGATGTCGAACACCAACTTCCAAGTGTGAATATCGACTACAAACAAGCAACGATTGATGCTGTGAGTTACCTTCTCAAAGAAAATGAGAAAATTGCTTTTGTGAGTGGACCACTCGTCGATGATATCAATGGCAAGGTTCGTTTGATCGGTTACAAGGAAGCCTTGAAAAAAGCTGGACATTCTTATAGTGAGGGCTTGGTCTTTGAATCAAAATACAGCTATGATGATGGCTATGCCTTGGCAGAACGCTTGATTTCATCACAAGCTACAGCCGCAGTTGTAACAGGTGATGAATTGGCGGCAGGTGTGTTGAATGGTTTGGCTGACCATGGCGTATCTGTGCCAGAAGAGTTTGAAATCATCACGACAGATGACTCTCAGATTGCACGATTCACTCGTCCAAACTTGACTACTATTGCCCAACCTCTTTATGATCTAGGTGCTATCAGCATGCGTATGTTGACTAAGATTATGCATAAGGAAGAGTTGGAAGAACGTGAAGTTCTCTTGCCTCATGGTTTGACAGAGCGCCGCTCTACACGAAAACGTAAATAGAAAAAATCAGGAAATCGTGAGATTTCCTGATTTTGCGTTCTAGAGAAGAGGATTAGCCTTCCATATAGTCTTTCAAAGCCTGTCCTTTTAGTCCAGCATTAAGGGCAATTAATAATTTGAGGCGCGCTTTTTGAGCGTTGAGTTCTTTGACAAAGAAAACACCAGCTCGTTGCAACTGCACTCCTCCACCTTGGTAGGCGTAGACAGGTTCAGCAATGCCATTAAAGCATCGTGAGACCAAGGCGACTGGAATTCCTTTTTGCAGGAGATTTTCCAACTTTTGAGCTGTTTCTTTGGGAACATTGCCTGCTCCGAAGGCCTGAATAACTAAGCCATCCAGCTGTTCCAAGTCTAACATATCAATCAGCTCGTCTGTCATACCGGCATAGGCTGAGATGATGGGAACCAGACCTTGAATATGCTCAAGATCAAACCGGACACGAGGTTCAGCCGTTTTGAAGTAGAGGATTTCTTGCTTCATGATGAGGCCAAGTGGTCCATGTGTTGGGGTTTGAAAGGTGCTGACGTTGGTCGTATGAGTTTTGGTAACATACTTGGCTGCGTGGATCTCGTCGTTCATGACGACCAGTACACCCTTGTCGGCTGCTTTGTCATCGCTGGCAACTCGCAAAGCGCTCAGATAGTTATATACACCGTCGCTACCAAGTTCGTTTGAACTACGCATGGCCCCTGTTAGAACGATGGGGATGGGCGGAATTTTCATGGTATCAAGGAAGTAGGCTGTTTCTTCTAAGGTATCTGTACCATGTGTGATGACAACTCCATCATAGTTATCAGCTTCCTCTTTAATCTTATGATAGAGTGCAAGCATATGCTTGGGTTTGATATGAGGGCTTGGCAGATTAAAAAAGTCTAGGGCATGAACCTCAATCCCTTCAAGCGGATTGGAAACATGGTTCATGGGATTTTCCTGGCTAGTTACAACGGCACCAGTGGCGTCTGCTTGCATGGAAATAGTCCCACCTGTATGTAAAACAAGGATTTTCTTAGGCATGATTTAGTCACTCTTTCTGAAATGTGGTATAATCATTGTAACACAAAAGGGGAGAATGGGACAGGATGGAAGTCAAGGCTGTTTTTTTTGATATCGATGGAACGCTAGTCAACGATCGCAAGAGTGTTTTGAAATCCACTAAGGACGCGATTAAGATTGTCAAAGAGCAAGGAGTGCTTGTTGGAGTAGCGACAGGACGAGGGCCGTTTTTTGTCAAGGAATTGATGGAAGACTTGGACCTAGACTTTGCGGTGACCTACAATGGCCAATACATTTTTAATAAAGAAAAGGTACTCTTTGCAAGCCCAATCGCTAAGTCAAGCCTACGTCAACTGATTGCTTATGCTAAAAAGGAGCGTAAAGAAATCGCTCTTGGAACCG
The DNA here is from genome assembly GCF_019334565.1 of Streptococcus oralis. Classification (NCBI taxonomy): domain Bacteria; kingdom Bacillati; phylum Bacillota; class Bacilli; order Lactobacillales; family Streptococcaceae; genus Streptococcus; species Streptococcus oralis. Next base: position 210,233 of record NZ_CP079724.1, read on the forward strand.
AGCATGCCGTTGTTGGTTCGAAGATTATGTCATTTGGTCTCGGCTCCTTTTCCCAACTGGTTAGTCGTTTTATTCCGACTGTTCTGACAAGAACCGTTAGCCGTTCCTTTAATCGAATGGTCAGCAAGGCAGTTCCTCAAAAGGAAGACGACTTGCTTAACTTGATTAATCAACCCATTTATCAAGTTTTGATGCTGATGACGCCAGAAGAATCTGAGAAGGCAGCAAGTGATTTTGAAGATTTGAAATTAACTCGAAGCAATCCTTTTGCAGCAGATATCATTAACCAAGGAAATTCCAAACTAGAAGGCATTCGCCGAGTCGGGAAAGAATATGGCTTTGATCTCAACCAAGTCATGGCCTTTGGTGATTCAGACAACGATCTGGAAATGTTAGCGGGTGTTGGTATGTCGGTTGCTATGGGAAATGGCAGTAGCAGTGTCAAAGAAGTTGCCAAGCATATTACGGCAAGTAATCAACAAGATGGTATCCACAAGGCGCTCGAGCACTTTGGTGTTTTGGCTTCAGAAAAAGTGTTTGTCAGTCGAGACTACCACTTTAATAAGGTCAAGACCTTCCACCACATGATGGATGAACGAACTCAAGAAGAGCCACAGGCATGGGATGTTGAAGGTGCAACCCACCGCGCAGACTTTAAAATTGAAGAATTAGTAGAGTTTGTTCGCGCAGCAAGTTCTTCGGAGGAAGAATTCCAAGACTCCCTTGCAAGCATGCATGAGGCACTTGATAAAGCGGCAGAGAAAGTGGCGAAAAAGACACCTGCTAAGCAAAATCTGGTCGGTCAAGTGGATGCTTTGATTGACACACTGTATTTTACATACGGTAGTTTTGTTTTGATGGGAGTAGACCCAGAACGCATTTTTGATATTGTCCATGAAGCGAATATGGGGAAGGTTTTCCCTGATGGAAAAGCTCATTTTGACCCAGTTACACACAAGATTTTAAAGCCAGATGACTGGGAAGAAAAATATGCTCCAGAACCTGCCATCCGACAGGAACTACAACGTCAGTTTAAAGCTTATGAGCGACATAAAGAAAGAAAAAAATAGAAACAAAAAGGAGCTCAAGGCTCCCTTTTTTAATGATTACAATGTTTTTTCACTTTCTCTCACGACCAGTAAATCGACTTTTGCATGGCGGAGAATGTACTCAGATGAAGAACCAACCAAGAGGCGTTCAAAGGCATTGAGCCCTGTTGCACCAACGAGAATCAGGTCGACATTTTCTGCGTCTGGAATAGTACGGGCAAGGAGGGTTTTTGGATTTCCCATTTCGATGACGATGTGAATATCGGTCACACCAGCATCTCTTGCGCGCTTTTCGTACTCCTTCATCAGACTTTCAGCGTCGACTTGGAGTTCTTCGTAAACTTCAGCATCAAAGGTAGACACGCTTTGAAGAGCGCGTGTGTCGATAACATGGGCAATGGTGAGCTTGGATTCGTTGCGTAGAGCAGTGTAAACACCTTTGACGAAAGCCAAGTCTGCTTCTTTAGAACCATCAATTGCGACCATAACATTTTGGTAACGTTGTGCCATAATGAAACCTCCTGAAATTTTCTTACTGTTATTGTAACCCTTTTCACTAAAGAAGTAAAGTAAAAATCATATTTAAATAAATATTATTGGAGATTCAATTTGGTGGAGATATGTTAAAATAAAAGAAAACGAGATACGAGATAGTAGGAAACACAACGAGGGGATGAGAAAGTATGAAAGGGTCTGTTCAAGCTTCTAAAAAAATAAGTTTTCTTTATCATGGAATTATCCTTGCGTCACTTGTAGGAGAAGTAGTGATGCTTTGGCAGCTGGAAAGAGTCGTGCCCGTTCTTTATTCAGGATTTGTTGGATTTCTTCTCTTTCACTTGGTCTACCACATCATTTTATTGGTGATTGCAAAGAGAAGTGGTCGCTTGGACTATTTGGTCACGTGGGGGCTCTTTCTCATGTTTAATCTTTTGTATGATTCTTTTATAGCGCTGATCTTTCTAGGTTTGTCTTTTGGTATGTGAGAAAATACTTCTGTATTCTAGTTGTTTAGACGGTGAGAACCTAGTCGTTGTGAGTTTTTTCTTTGCTTGCTCATTTCAGGAAACTTGTCGCAATCCCTTTCTAGTGGTATAATGTTACTATCTCTATGAATTGAGGAAACAAGATGAAAGAATATAACAAGTCTAGTAAGTTAGAGCATGTTGCCTATGATATCCGTGGTCCTGTTTTGGAAGAAGCTATGCGGATGCGAGCAAACGGAGAAAAGATTTTACGTCTGAATACAGGAAATCCAGCAGAATTTGGCTTTACAGCGCCAGATGAGGTCATTCATGACTTGATTATGAATGCGCGTGATAGTGAGGGATATTCTGACTCCAAAGGGATTTTCTCAGCCCGTAAGGCCATCATGCAGTATTGTCAACTGAAGAAATTTCCCAATGTAGACATTGATGATATCTACCTTGGAAATGGTGTCAGTGAGCTGATTGTTATGTCCATGCAAGGGCTTTTGGATAATGGCGATGAGGTCTTGGTGCCTATGCCAGACTATCCTCTCTGGACAGCCGCGGTCAGCCTAGCTGGGGGAAATGCCGTTCACTATATCTGTGATGAAGCTGCAGAATGGTACCCAGATATTGACGATATTAAGTCAAAAATTACTTCCAATACCAAGGCAATCGTCCTTATCAATCCAAATAACCCAACTGGAGCCCTTTATCCTAAGGAACTCTTGTTGGAGATTATTGAGATTGCTCGTCAAAACGATTTGATCATCTTTGCGGACGAAATCTACGACCGCATGGTAATGGATGGGCATGTGCATACGCCTGTGGCGAGCTTGGCACCTGATGTTTTCTGTGTCAGCATGAATGGTCTGTCAAAATCTCACCGTATCGCAGGTTTTCGTGTAGGCTGGATGGTCTTATCTGGACCTAAGACTCATGTTAAGGGCTATATCGAAGGGCTCAATATGCTGTCAAATATGCGCCTTTGCTCCAACGTTTTGGCCCAGCAAGTCGTACAAACTTCACTAGGTGGGCACCAGTCAGTGGATGAATTGCTCCTTCCTGGTGGACGGATTTACGAGCAAAGAAACTTCATTTACAATGCCATCCAAGATATTCCAGGTTTGTCTGCGGTCAAGCCAAAGGCGGGTCTTTATATCTTCCCTAAAATTGACCGCAATATGTACCGCATCGATGATGATGAACAGTTCGTTCTTGATTTCTTGAAGCAGGAAAAGGTTCTCTTGGTTCATGGTCGTGGTTTTAACTGGAAGGAACCAGACCATTTCCGTATCGTTTATCTTCCTCGTGTGGACGAATTGGCGCAAATCCAAGAAAAGATGACACGTTTCTTGAGTCAGTATCGTAGATAAGGCTTTCATAGGGAAAAGCAGGAAACATTTACTTAGAGCTATTGACAAATAGGTCAGAATCAGATAGAATAGTAAAGTATGTTTAGTAACTGATCACTTTATAGCCGGCTAAACGAATACAAAATCTATGAGGAGGTATTCATCGTGAAACGTACTTATCAACCAAGTAAACTTCGTCGTGCGCGTAAACACGGATTCCGTAACCGTATGTCAACTAAAAACGGTCGTCGCGTATTGGCAGCTCGTCGTCGTAAAGGACGCAAAGTTTTGGCTGCTTAATCCAAACGAATTCAACAAAGAAGTCAGTAGGAACTCGAGTCTACTGGCTTTTCTTTTTATCTTAAAGGGTGCATTGTCCTTGAAATCGGTCATTTTAGATGAAACTCGTGGAGGGCTCTTTTAAAAGGTCATATACAAAAAACTCAAAACCAGATATAAGTTACTGATTTTGAGTTTTTGTTTATTCTTTTAAGTGATAAGAGTAGCTAGCGATAACGACGTCTTCATGCCATCTGAGAGCGTATTTTAGTTTGAGGCTCATTTGATTGTGCAGGATATTTTGCCAAGGCTTGTTAGGGATAAACTGTGGGACAAGGACTGTAACAGTGTAGTTTTTTTGCTTAGCTTCTTGGGCGATTCGTTTGACATACTTAACGCTAGGGGTGATGATGTCGCGGTAGCTAGTATTGATATTCTTCAGAGTGATATTTGGGAAGTAATCGGCAAATTCCTGAAGAATTTCTTGGTCTTTTTCGGCCGTTTCTTTAGTAGAAATGTGCATGGCTAACACTTCATCACCGATACTTTGAGCGTAGTTAATGGCTCCGACACTTACTCGAGTGACATTTCCTACTAGGACAAGGACAAGGTTACCGTCATAAGTGCGCTTTTCAATTCCTTCGTAGAGTCGTAGTTGTTTTGCCACTTTTTGGTAATGGCTGTGAATGGACAAAAAGAGGAAAGTTAGAACTAGGATAATTGGGAAGAATGGCCAGATATCACCCAGTCTGAAGAGGAGTAAAATGAGGACAATAGCATAACAAATGATGGCCCCAAGGATATTAGCAAAGGCAGGTTTTAAAAAGTTTGCTCCTTTTTCCTTTTTCCAATGGCGAATCATCCCAGTCTGAGAAAGGGCAAAGGGAACGAAGACCCCGATAGTATAAAGAGGAATCAAGCGTTCAGTATTCCCGTTAAAAATGAGAAGAAGGATCATAGCCCCAAAGGCCAGAGTTAAGATACCGTTGGAGTAGCCGAGACGATCCCCCTTTTCCATAAAGAGATGGGGCATGTACTTGTTTTTAGCCATATTGTAAGCCAGCATAGGGAAGGCTGAAAAGCCAGTATTTGCAGCTACAGCTAGAATCAGGGCTGTTGAGAACTGGAAGAGATAGTAGCTAGCATGACCAAAGAATGAATCACCAAGAATGCCCTTGGCCATTTGCGAGAGGATGGTTTCTCCATTTTGAGGAGTGATGCCCATCCAGTAGTTTAGGAAGGTAATGCCTGCAAAAAGAAATCCTAAAATCAGCGACATGATGGTCAGAGTCTGAGCAGCATTCTTTTCTTTCGGAGTTTTGAAAAATGGTACCGCATTTGAAATAGCCTCAACCCCTGTCAGAGAGGCAGAGCCACTGGTAAAGGCTCTCAATAGGAGAACGATGGAAAGGCTCGGAACGGTTTGTCCAATGGTTGAAGTCGCCTGATAGTTTAGGGAACCTGTAAATAGTTGAAAGAACCCATAAAGCAAGAGAAAGACGGTACTGAAGATAAAGAGGTAGACGGGAATCATCAGAGAGCTGGCAGATTCTTTCAATCCTCTTAAATTCAAGAGCATGAGCAGACAGACTAGGAAAATAGAGATATGAAGATTATAGGGATGGAGGGCAGGGATGGCTGCAGTAATAGCATCAGCCCCAGACGCAACGGATACGGCTACTGTCAGCATATAGTCAACAAGGAGGCTGCCTCCTGCAATCAAGCCTAGCTCGGGAGATAGATTTTCCCGAGTGACCATATAAGCTCCTCCACCTTGAGGATAGGCGTGAATAATTTGACGATAGGAAATGGTCAAACTAGCGAGGAGTAAGAGGACAAAAATACCGATAGGGAGGCTCCACCAAATAGCGAGAGGAGAGAGACTGACTAAAACGAGAATGACTTGTTCAGGTCCATAGGCAATAGAAGACAGGGCATCACTGGATAACATTGCAAGTGCCTGCATTTTCCCTAACAATCCCCCTTCACCATCTGTGAGAGACTTGAGTGGTCGACCGATAAAGGTATATTTTAATTTTCTAAACATTTTCTTTTCCTTTGATGAAAATTTCAATAAGTGTTATTATACTGCTTTGAAAAAGGGCAGTCAAGGGAGAATGATTGGTATTAGAATATTTTTACAAGCCGAGGAATGCTATTTTTGGTATAATAGATGGAAGAAAATGAGGTTAGAAGTGATGATTTTTGATACGCACACACATTTAAATGTGGAGGAATTTGCAGGACGTGAGGCCGAAGAAATCGCCTTGGCTGCTGAAATGGGTGTGACACAGATGAATATTGTTGGTTTTGATACACCGACCATTGAGCGAGCCCTAGAATTGACAGATGAGTATGAGCAACTCTACGCAACTATTGGCTGGCATCCGACGGAAGCAGGGACTTACACAGATGAGGTCGAAGCTTACTTGCTTGAAAAACTAAAACATCCCAAGGTTGTTGCTTTAGGTGAGATTGGACTGGACTACCATTGGATGACAGCACCTAAGGAAGTGCAGGAGCAGGTTTTTCGTCGTCAGATTCAGTTGTCTAAGGACTTGAATTTGCCTTTTGTGGTCCATACCCGTGATGCGCTAGAAGATACTTATGAGATTATCAAGGGTGAGGGCGTTGGTCCTCGTGGTGGGATTATGCATTCATTTTCAGGCTCTCTCGAGTGGGCTGAGAAGTTTGTCGAGCTTGGCATGACCATTTCTTTCTCAGGAGTGGTGACCTTTAAGAAAGCAACGGATATCCAAGAAGCTGCTAGAGAGCTTCCTTTAGACAAGATTTTGGTAGAGACGGATGCGCCCTATCTGGCTCCTGTTCCTAAACGTGGCCGTGAAAACAAAACAGCCTACACACGCTATGTGGTAGATTTTATCGCGGATTTGCGTGGGATGACGACCGAAGAGCTGGCGGCAGCAACGACTGCAAATGCAGAGCGTATCTTTGGATTGGACAGCAAGTGATGAAAGAAAAAAATTCCCAAGTCATCGTGGTCGAAGGTCGCGATGATACGGCCAATCTCAAACGTTACTTTGATGTAGAGACCTATGAAACACGAGGTTCTGCCATTAATGACCAGGATATAGAACGCATTCAGCGCCTGCATGATTTGCATGGAGTCATTGTCTTTACAGACCCTGACTTTAATGGGGAGCGGATTCGTCGCATGATTATGACGGCCATTCCAACGGTACAGCATGCCTTTCTCAAGCGAGATGAGGCTGTTCCCAAATCCAAGTCCAAGGGACGTTCTCTGGGAATCGAACACGCCAGCTATGAAGACCTAAAAACAGCGCTGGCTCAGGTGACAGAGCAATTTGAAAACGAGAACGAGTTTAACATCAGTCGTGGTGACTTGATTCGCCTAGGTTTCCTAGCGGGAGCAGACAGTCGTAGACGCCGAGAGTATCTAGGCGAACAGCTCCGCATCGGCTATTCCAATGGAAAACAGCTGCTCAAGCGGTTGGAGTTGTTTGGAGTAACCTTGGCAGAGGTAGAAGAAGTGATGGCTAAGTATTCAGTCTAACGGAGTAAGGAATGAAAAAAGTAATTATTACGGGTGGCAATAGTGGTATTGGCTACCAGTCTGCTAAACAGTTGGCTGAAAAGGGCTGGTCGGTAACTCTCTTTTGTAGACGGAAAGAAGCTGCCGAGCAAGCTTGTGAGGAAATTCGTCAGCAGACAGGAAATCCACATATAGATTATATATTGGTTGATCTATCTGATATGAAGAGTATCAGAAAAGCGGCGGAACAGTATATTCAAAAAGAAGACGTTCTAGACGTTCTGATTAACAATGCGGCTGATTTTGATTTGTCAGTCAAAAAGCCCATCCTGACTAGAGAGGGATTAGAAAAGCAATTTGCGACCAATGTTGTCGCCCCTTTCTTGCTTTCTATCTTGTTGAAAGGTTTGTTGGAAAAATCTGAGAGTGGTCGGATTATTAATATTTCTTCCCAAGGGTTGATGCTTTATCCCTTCATGAAGCTTGATTTTGAAAATTTAGCTGGTCAAAAACATTATAGTCCTGCCAAGACCTATTATCAGAATAAACTAGCCTTGTTGATGCTGTCGCTTTATATGCGGAAACATTGGAATGGTATCAAAATTCAGGCAATCCGTGTGACCAATGTCAAAGTTGATATGCGCCGCTATGATCACCTCAGCACTTTTATGAAAAATTTGTATAAAATCAAGTCAAGATTTTCGATTAGTCCTGAAGAAATGGCCAAAGTCTACACAGCCTTATCTACAGAAGATGGCCATGACGGTTTTCTGTATGACGAGAAATGCAGGGAAGTAAAAGCAAATAGATCTGCTTACGAAGAAGAGGAGCAAGCAAAACTATATTCCTTACTTGAACAACTGACATTTTCAAGAGACAATCTATAAAGAATTAGAAAAATAAATTTTATGCTTACTTCAAGAGTGGAAAGAAATTTAGATATCGAAATCTGTTTGCAGAGTCCTGAAAAGTGATAACAATAACCAGATAGCCCGAAAATATAAGGGGAATGTGTTACAATAGAGGTACTTAGATTTATTTTGATAGCGTTAAAATAGAAACTTATAAGGACAGAACGAAATGAAAATCCGAGTTGACAGAGATTCTGTGTGTATTGGGGATGATGTATTGCCCCATGAGACAGAATTTGAGATTTCTGAAGATATGACGGTGAAAGAATTTTTTGACTTTCTAGAAAAGGAACGTTATTTGCCGTCTGTTCAAGGAAATAATGTGGCCTGGGAACTCCGTAATCGAAATGGAGAACAAGGTGTTTATTTCACCAAAACACGAGAGATTATCTATCCAGATGCGGTCTTAAAAGAAATGCTGGAAGGAATTACTGAGATTCCCTTATTTGTTTTGCTCTATCATTATACCCCGGAAGCATACTATATTAGAAAAGAGAATAAATGAGAATTGCAGATTATAGCGTGACTAAGGCAGTGCTGGAGCGTCACGGTTTTACCTTTAAAAAATCCTTTGGGCAAAATTTCCTGACGGATACCAATATCCTTCAAAAAATTGTGGATACGACTGAAATTGATGACCAGGTTAATGTTATCGAAATCGGGCCAGGTATTGGGGCCTTGACGGAGTTTTTGGCTGAGCGTGCAGCTGAAGTTATGGCCTTTGAGATTGACCACCGTTTGGTGCCAATTCTAGCGGATACCCTACGTGATTTTGACAATGTTACCGTAGTCAACGAGGACATTCTCAAGGTCGATTTGGCGCAGCATATTCAGAATTTCAAAAATCCTGACCTGCCCATTAAGGTGGTAGCCAACTTGCCTTACTACATTACGACGCCTATTCTCATGCACTTGATTGAAAGTGGCATTCCTTTTAGCGAGTTTGTGGTTATGATGCAGAAAGAAGTCGCGGACCGTATCTCCGCACAGCCAAATACCAAGGCTTATGGTAGTTTGTCTATTGCTGTGCAGTATTATATGACAGCTAAGGTTGCCTTCATCGTGCCTCGTACGGTCTTTGTGCCAGCCCCAAACGTGGACTCAGCCATTTTAAAAATGGTGCGTCGTCCAGAGCCTGCTGTAGCAGTGAAAGATGAGAACTTCTTCTTTAAGGTTTCCAAGGCTAGCTTCACTCATCGTCGCAAGACCTTATGGAACAACTTAACAGGTTATTTTGGGAAGACCGAAGAAATCAAGGACAAACTGACCAAGGCTTTGGATCAGGCAGGCTTGTCTCCATCTGTGCGTGGTGAAGCTCTCAGCTTGGCAGAATTTGCCAGTCTGGCAGATGCGCTTAAAGGACAAGGATTCTAAGATGCAGGGACAAATCATTAAAGCCTTGGCAGGCTTCTATTATGTGGAGAGTGAGGACCAAGTCTATCAGACACGCGCGCGTGGAAATTTCCGCAAAAAAGGTCATACACCTTATGTCGGAGACTGGGTAGACTTTTCTGCCGAGGAAAATTCAGAAGGTTATATCCTCAAAATTCACGAACGGAAAAACAGTCTGGTCCGTCCGCCTATTGTCAATATTGAGCAAGCCGTGGTGATCATGTCCGCCAAGGAACCTGACTTCAACAGCAACTTGTTGGATCGCTTCTTGGTTCTTTTGGAACACAAGGGCATTCATCCTATTGTTTATATTTCTAAAATGGACTTGCTGGAAGATAGGGAAGAATTAAGTTTTTACCAACAAACCTATCGTGCCATTAGTTACGACTTTGTGACTAGTAAAGAAGAACTTTTGCCTTTGTTGACAGGAAAAGTGACGGTCTTTATGGGGCAGACTGGTGTTGGCAAATCAACCCTCCTCAATAAAATCGCACCAGATCTCAATCTTGAAACAGGAGAAATCTCAGACAGTCTGGGTCGCGGTCGTCATACCACTCGAGCTGTTAGTTTTTACAACCTCAATGGGGGTAAAATCGCGGACACACCAGGCTTTTCATCACTGGATTATGAAGTGTCAACGGCTGAAGACCTCAATCAGGCCTTTCCAGAGATTGCTAGTGTTAGTCGAGACTGCAAGTTCCGTACTTGTACCCATACCCATGAGCCGTCTTGTGCGGTTAAGCCAGCTGTAGAAGAAGGCGCTATTGCAACCTTCCGTTTTGACAACTACCTGCAATTTCTCAGTGAAATTGAAAATCGCAGAGAAACCTATAAAAAAGTCAGCAAAAAAATTCCAAAATAAGGAGAAACCTATGTCTCAATACAAGATTGCTCCGTCAATTCTGGCAGCAGATTATGCCAACTTTGAACGTGAAATCAAACGCCTAGAAGCAACTGGTGCAGAATATGCCCATATCGATATCATGGATGGTCACTTTGTACCGCAAATCAGTTTTGGTGCAGGTGTGGTCGAAGCTCTTCGTCCTCATAGCAAGATGGTCTTTGACTGCCACTTGATGGTAGCTAATCCAGAGCATCATCTAGAAGACTTTGCGCGTGCAGGTGCAGATATCATCAGCATTCATGTTGAAGCAACACCTCATATCCATGGTGCTCTTCAAAAGATTCGTTCTCTAGGTGTCAAACCTTCTGTTGTCATTAACCCTGGTACGCCGGTTGAAGCTATCAAACACGTACTTCACCTAGTTGACCAAGTTTTGGTGATGACGGTTAACCCTGGCTTCGGCGGGCAAGCCTTTCTACCTGAAACCATGGATAAGATTCGTGAGTTGGTTGCCCTTCGTGAGGAAAAAGGTTTGAGCTTTGAGATTGAAGTCGATGGCGGTATTGATGATCAAACCATTGCTCAAGCCAAAGAAGCTGGAGCGACCGTTTTTGTAGCAGGATCCTATGTCTTTAAGGGAGATGTCAATGAACGAGTGCAAAATCTCAGAAAAAAACTGGACTAGGGTTGCTGTTTTTGCCGGCGGAGATCGCGGTCATTATCGGACGGATTTTGATTGCTTTGTCGGTGTGGATCGCGGTTCGCTCTGGGTCTTGGAAGAAGATCTGCCTCTCACTCTAGCAGTTGGGGATTTTGATTCGGTGACTGCAGACGAACGTCAGTTGATTCAAAAACGTGCCCAACATTTTGTTCAAGCCCAGCCAGAAAAGGATGATACGGATCTGGAACTAGCACTTTTAACGATTTTTGAAAAAAATCCTCAAGCCCAAGTGACCATTTTTTGGGCTTTGGGTGGTCGTATTGATCATATGCTGGCTAATGTCTTTCTGCCTAGCAATCCCAAGTTGGCACCCTATATGCGCCAGATAGCGATTGAGGATGGGCAAAACTTGATTGCCTATTGTCCAGAAGGAACCAGTCAGCTAGAGCCCCGTTCAGACTACGATTACCTAGCCTTTATGCCAGTTCGGGATAGTCAGTTGACCATTATCGGTGCTAAGTACGAATTGACTGAGGAAAATTTTTTCTTTAAAAAAGTGTACGCTTCTAACGAATATATAGATAGGGAAGTTGCGGTAACTTGCCCTGATAGCTATGTGGTTGTCTTGCATAGCAAGGACAGGAGGTAGGATGGAGACTGTATTACTACTATTATTAATTGCCAACCTAGCTGGACTCTTTCTGATTTGGCAAAGGCAGGATAAGCAAGACAAGTACCTAGCCAAGAGCTTGGAGGATCAGGCAGACAATCTTTCAGATCAACTGGATTATCGCTTTGAACAAGCTAGGCAAGCCAGTCAGCTAGATCAAAAAGACTTGGAAGTGGCTGTCAGCGACCGTTTGCAAGAAGTGCGAATGGAGTTGCACCAAGGCCTGACGCAAGTCCGTCAAGAAATGACAGATAATCTTTTGCAAACTAGAGACAAGACCGACCAACGTCTCCAAGCCCTGCAGGAATCAAATGAGCAACGCTTGGAACAAATACGCCAGACAGTCGAGGAAAAGTTGGAAAAGACCTTGCAGACGCGCTTGCAGGCTTCCTTCGAGACAGTTTCCAAGCAACTAGAGTCTGTCAATCGTGGCCTTGGAGAGATGCAGACAGTTGCCCGTGATGTCGGTGCACTTAACAAGGTTCTCTCTGGGACCAAGACGCGAGGAATTCTGGGAGAATTGCAACTGGGGCAAATCATTGAAGATATCATGACACCTGCCCAGTACGAACGAGAATTTGCAACGGTTGAAAACTCCAGTGAACGAGTAGAGTATGCCATCAAGTTACCTGGACAGGGTGACCAGGAATATGTCTATTTACCGATTGACTCCAAGTTTCCACTGGCGGATTATTACCGCTTAGAAGAAGCTTATGAAGCAGGTGATAAGGACGAAATCGAACGCTGTCGTAAGTCACTCCTAGCCAGCGTCAAGCGCTTTGCCAAGGATATCAAGAGCAAGTATCTGGCGCCACCTCGGACGACTAATTTTGGAGTCTTGTTTGTCCCGACAGAGGGACTCTACTCAGAAATCGTCCGCAATCCGGTCTTCTTTGATGACTTGAGACGGGAGGAGCAGATTATTGTTGCTGGACCAAGTACCTTATCAGCCCTTCTCAATTCCCTATCAGTTGGCTTCAAAACTCTCAATATCCAAAAGAGTGCTGACCATATCAGCAAGACCCTTGCCAGTGTCAAAACCGAGTTTGGCAAGTTCGGAGGCATTCTGGTCAAGGCACAAAAGCATCTCCAACATGCCTCTGGCAATATTGATGAATTATTAAACCGTCGTACCACAGCTATCGAGCGGACGCTCCGTCACATTGAGTTATCAGAAGGTGAGCCTGCGCTTGATCTACTCCATTTCCAAGAAAATGAGGAAGAATATGAAGATTAGTCACATGAAAAAAGATGAGCTGTTTGAAGGTTTTTACCTGATTAAGTCAGCTGACCTGAGACAGACACGAGCTGGGAAAAACTACCTAGCCTTTACCTTCCAAGACGATAGTGGCGAGATTGAAGGAAAACTCTGGGATGCCCAACCTCATAACGTTGAGGCCTTTACCGCAGGGAAAGTCGTCCACATGCAGGGGCGTCGAGAAGTTTATAATAATACTCCACAGGTTAATCAAATCACTCTCCGCTTGCCTCAGCCTGGGGAACCCAATGATCCAGCTGACTTCAAGGTCAAATCGCCGGTTGATGTCAAGGAGATTCGTGACTACATGTCGCAAATGATTTTCAAGATTGAAAATCCTGTCTGGCAGCGTATCGTTCGTAGTCTCTACACCAAGTATGATAAGGAATTCTACTCCTATCCGGCTGCCAAGACCAACCACCATGCCTTTGAAACGGGTTTGGCTTTTCACACGGCAACCATGGTGCGTTTGGCAGATGCCATTAGCGATATCTATCCTCAGCTCAATAAGAGCCTCCTCTATGCCGGGATTATGTTGCACGACTTGGCCAAGGTTATTGAGTTGACGGGACCAGACCAGACGGAGTACACAGTGCGAGGCAATCTTCTTGGTCATATCGCTCTGATTGATAGCGAAATTACCAAGACTGTCATGGAACTAGGCATCGATGATACTAGAGAAGAAGTGGTGCTACTGCGCCATGTCATCCTCAGTCACCATGGCTTACTGGAGTATGGAAGTCCAGTCCGTCCACGCATTATGGAGGCAGAAATTATCCATATGATTGACAATCTAGATGCCAGCATGATGATGATGTCAACAGCTCTAGCTTTGGTGGACAAAGGAGAAATGACCAATAAAATCTTTGCTATGGACAATCGTTCCTTCTATAAACCAGATTTAGATTAATAATTTAAGAAAAACGAGCATTTTTTACGCAATAATGTTCGTTTTTTTATGTGAATGTGGTATAATGGATAAAATATCAAAATTAAATGGAATGGTAAATAAAAATGAAATTAAGAAGAAGTGATCGGATGGTTGTCATTTCCAACTATTTGATTAATAATCCATACAAACTAACCAGTCTCAATACCTTTGCAGAAAAGTACGAATCTGCTAAATCATCGATTTCAGAGGACATCGTGATTATCAAGCGTGCCTTTGAGGAAATCGAAATCGGCCATATTCAGACTGTGACTGGAGCAGGTGGTGGCGTTATCTTTACACCATCAATCTCTAGCCATGAAGCCAAAGAAATGATCGCAGACTTGCGTGACAAACTTTCAGAAAGCGACCGTATCTTGCCAGGTGGCTACATTTACCTGTCTGATTTGCTTAGTACGCCTGCCATTTTGAAAAATATTGGGCGTATCATTGCCAAGAGCTTTATGGACCAAAAAATCGATGCCGTTATGACAGTAGCAACTAAAGGGGTTCCACTCGCAAATGCAGTTGCCAATGTCCTCAACGTTCCATTTGTCATTGTGCGTCGTGACTTGAAAATTACCGAAGGTTCAACGGTCAGCGTCAACTATGTTTCAGGTTCCAGTGGTGACCGCATTGAGAAAATGTTCCTTTCAAAACGCAGTCTCAAGGCAGGCAGTCGTGTCTTGATTGTGGATGACTTCTTGAAAGGCGGCGGAACTGTCAACGGGATGATTAGTCTCTTGCGTGAATTCGATTCTGAACTAGCTGGTGTCGCAGTCTTTGCAGACAATGCCCAAGAAGAACGTGAAAAGCAGTTTGATTACAAGTCACTCTTGAAAGTAACTAATATTGATGTTAAGAACCAATCCATCGATGTCGAGATTGGAAATATCTTTGACGAAGACAAATAAGAGATAGAACTAAAGGTTGGAACGCTTGTCCCAGCCTTTCTTTGCAAACAGAATAGAAGGATGCTTATGAAAACACCATTTATCAGCCGTGAAGATTTAGAAACAATTGTTGCAGAGTTCCCGACTCCCTTTCACTTGTATGATGAGAAGGGGATTCGTGAAAAAGCAAGAGCCGTCAACCAGGCCTTTTCTTGGAATAAGGGATTCAAAGAATATTTTGCCGTCAAGGCCACTCCAACCCCAGCCATCTTGAAAATCCTCCAAGAGGAAGGTTGTGGTGTGGACTGTTCTAGTTATGTGGAACTTTTGATGAGCCATAAACTGGATTTCCCCGGTTCTGAGATCATGTTCTCATCAAACAATACGCCAGACCAAGAGTACGCTTATGCGCGTGAATTGGGTGCAACTATTAACTTGGATGCCTTTGAAGATATTGAACATCTGGAGCGTGCAGCAGGTATTCCAGAAATCATCTCTTGTCGTTACAATCCTGGAGGCGTTTTTGAGCTAGGAACAGATATCATGGACAATCCTGGAGAAGCCAAGTTTGGCATGACCAAGGACCAGCTTTTTGAAGCCTTTGCAGTTTTAAAGGAAAAAGGAGCCAAGACATTTGGGATTCACTCTTTCCTAGCATCCAATACTGTCACCCATCTCTACTACCCAGAGTTGGCGCGTCAGCTTTTTGAATTAGCCGTTGAAATTAAGGAAAAGTTGGGTATTTCGCTAGACTTTATCAATCTTTCCGGCGGAATCGGAGTCAATTATCGTCCTGAGCAGGAGCCAAATGACATTGCTGTGATTGGTGAGGGAGTTCGTAAGGTTTATGAGGAAGTCCTTACGCCAGCAGGACTTGGTCAGGTCAAGATTTTCACCGAATTGGGTCGCTTTATGTTAGCCCCTCATGGAGCTCTCGTCACAAGAGTCACTCATAAGAAAAAAACCTATCGTACCTATTTGGGCGTGGATGCATCAGCAGTCAACCTCATGCGCCCAGCCATGTATGGAGCCTACCACCATATCACTAATCTGACACATCCAGATGGACCTGTTGAGGTGGTAGACGTGGTCGGTTCACTCTGTGAAAACAATGATAAATTTGCAGTGAACCGCGAACTACCTTATACAGAAATCGGTGATTTGCTAGTGATTCATGATACAGGTGCACATGGATTCTCCATGGGTTACCAGTACAATGCCAAACTACGCTCAGCAGAAATCCTCTATACCGAAGAAGGAAAAGCCCGCCAAATCCGCCGTGCAGAGCGCCCTGAGGACTATTTTGCAACCTTGTATGGTTTTGATTTTGAATCGGATCAGTAAAAGAAATTGAAAATGAAAGTGAAAAACAGATTGCTTTCTAAAAAATAGACAAAAAAACCTTGTTTTTCACCTTACTCGTGATATAATAAAACTATAAAACGGTTTCAAGGAAGGTGACGATATGTCTGAAGAAACAATTGACTATGGACAAGTGACAGGAATGGTGCATTCGACAGAGAGTTTTGGGGCGGTAGATGGCCCTGGGATTCGGTTTATTGTCTTTTTGCAGGGCTGTCACATGCGTTGCCAGTACTGTCATAACCCCGATACATGGGCTATGGAGACCAATAAATCACGCGAACGGACAGTAGACGATGTCTTGACAGAAGCCCTTCGCTACCGTGGTTTCTGGGGAGATAAGGGAGGAATCACTGTTAGTGGTGGAGAAGCCCTCTTACAGATTGATTTCCTAATTGCCCTCTTTACCAAGGCCAAGGAAAAAGGAATCCACTGTACCTTGGATACCTGTGCCCTTCCATTCCGTAACAAACCACGTTATCTCGAAAAGTTTAATAAACTCATGGCGGTGACAGACTTGGTTCTCCTGGATATCAAGGAAATCAATGAAGAACAGCACAAGATTGTCACAAGCCAAACCAATAAAAACATCTTGGCCTGTGCCCAGTACCTATCAGATATCGGGAAGCCTGTTTGGATTCGCCATGTGCTGGTTCCAGGATTGACAGATAGAGATGAGGATTTGATCGAACTTGGTAAGTTTGTCAAGACCCTCAAAAATGTTGACAAGTTTGAAATCTTGCCTTATCACACGATGGGTGAGTTCAAGTGGCGTGAACTTGGAATTCCTTATTCGCTCGAAGGGGTCAAACCTCCAACAGCAGACCGTGTCAAGAATGCCAAGGAATTGATGGATACAGAAAGTTACCAAGATTACATGAAACGTGTTCATGGATAAAAAAGAAGCCTGATGGAGACATCGGGCTTTTGTGATGCAAAAAGACTTAGCCTCTCAGCTAAGCCTTTTTCTTATTTTCTAGAATGTTGTTTACCAGCATTGCGTTTTTTATGTTTCTTATTGGTCATGATCGCAGTTGCTTGGTTTGGAGTGACATCTTTGCGTCCGCCTCCAGTTGAAAACGAACTTGCTTTTGGTGGGTTTTTAGCAAATTCTTCACGAACTTTTTTGCGAAGTTTTGGACGAACAACATAGTTAACGATGAACTGTTGGAGAATCATCATGAAACCACCGACAACCCAGTAAAGCGTCACACTGGCTGGTGCGAAGAGGGAGAAGACGACAATCATGAGTGGACTCACGTAAATCATTCTTTTTAGTTGATCTCTTTGCATCTCGTCTTCTACTCCATGAAGTGAGAGGAGTGATTGGAGATAGTAGAGGATACCAGCGAAAGCGACAAGGAGCAGACTTGGTGAACCAAGATCGATACCCAAGAAGGTAGAGCTAGCTACTCCATCAGTGTATTGGGCTGCAAAGTAGATAGCAGAGAAGAATGGCATTTGAATGAGGATAGGGAAGCAACCTACACCACCTAACATGCTGATGCCGTGTTCTTTCTGAGCAGCAAAGAGAGCTTGTTGAGCCTCAAGTTTTTCTTCCTGAGTTGTTGCTTCTTTAAGACGTGTTTGATGTGGTTCAAGCACGTGTTTGAGGGCATTCATCTTTTCAGAGTGAAGTGTCGCTTTCCATGATTGGTAGATACCGAGTGGCAGGATAATCAAACGCACGATAATGGTTACGATGATGATCCCGAGACCAAATCCAAGCCCCTGGTCGTTGGCAAAGTATTTGATGGCTTCAGCCATTGGTGCTCCGATGGTATTCCAAATTAATCCTGTAGGTTGTCCTGTTGCTTTGTCTACTTGGACACAGCCTGTCAAGACGAGTAGCATAGCCACTCCCATAGCAGAGAGGGCAAAACGTTTAATAGATTTCAATGTTTTCATTCCTTCTTTAAAAATTGTACCTTTCTATTCTACTGTTTTTTTGTAAAATATACAATAGTTCTGGAGACCTAATTTGCAACTTTGAAGTCTGAATAGGATGAAAAGTTGCTCATCTGCACATCCAGATAGGTGACTTTTGAAAAGGGCGTTGGGCCTTTACGGATTTCTTGGATAAATTTTGCCATAGTGGCAGAGGAGTCTGCCTGAGCAAGAATTTCAACTGTGCCATCGTCGTTATTCCAGACACGACCAGTGATGCCACCGATTTCAAGAGCTAAAGTATAAACACCCCAGCGAAAACCAACACCCTGAACCCTGCCTTGGGCAATCATTCTAACCTTTTGCATACCAAACCCCTTTGATTGTGTTATAATATTTCTATGACTATTATAACCTCAAAAACCAATTCAGTGGTAAAAAATGCCAAGAAATTGCATCAAAAAAAATATCGAAAGTCTACCTATTTGATTGAAGGTTGGCACTTATTTGAAGAAGCTGTTCAAGCAGGGGTGACGATTGAAAAGGTCTTTGCCCTAGAAAGTTACCGAGATCAGCTAGCTAATTTTCCTCAAATGGTCTGGGTTTCAGAGGAAATTTTGCTGGATTTGGCAGATACGCAAACTCCTCAAGGCATTGTTGCGGTGATTCAGAAAGAAGAAGTGGGATTGCCTGATTTTAGTCAGGGGAAGTTTCTATTTTTAGAAGATGTCCAAGACCCTGGTAATGTGGGCACCATGATTCGGACGGCGGATGCTGCAGGTTTTACAGGGGTTATTGTCTCAGACAAGTCAGCAGATATCTACAGTCTTAAGACCCTACGTTCCATGCAAGGAAGTCATTTTCACTTGCCCATCTATCGTATGCCTCTTGCCACCTTTGTAGTAGAGGCAAAAAAGAGCAATTTGCCCATTCTAGCAACGACCTTGTCGAGAGATTCAAAGGATTATCGTGAGCTTTCTCCCTTAGAAAACTTTGCTCTAGTCATGGGAAATGAAGGACAGGGGATTAGTTCTGTCATGGCTGAGAGTGCTGACCAGCTGGTTCATATAGGCATGAAAGGCCGAGCAGAAAGTCTCAACGTGGCAGTTGCAGCAGGCATTTTGATGTTTTATTTCAGCTAATTTATAAAATCTTTGTTATAATCAAGACATATCTATAGAAAAAGGAGAATCAGAATGAATCAATCGATTATTCAAGAACGTTCAGGTCTCAATCAATTTTACGCCAAGGTTTACGCCTTTGTGGGACTTGGAATTGGTCTATCGGCTCTCGTATCAGCTTTGATGTTGACAGTCTTTCAATCCCAATTGGTCTACTTTTTAATGCATGGTCGTCTCTGGTTGATGATTGCAACTTTTGCAGAACTTGCTCTGGTCTTTGTTGCAAGTAGCATGGCTGCCAAAAATAGCCCAGCAGCTCTCCCAGTATTTTTAGTTTATTCTGTTTTAAATGGCTTTACGCTCAGCTTTGTCGTAGCCTTCTATACACCTGGAACCGTCTTATCAGCCTTTGTATCCAGTGCCCTTCTATTCTTTGTCATGGCGGCAATCGGAATTTTCACCAAGAAAGATTTGAGTGGAATGGGCCGAGCTTTGATGGCGGCGTTTGTTGGTCTCATCATTGCTATGGTTGTGAATCTATTTTTAGCCAATAGTTTCTTTGACTACATGATTAGTATTGCCATGGTCTTGGTTTTCTCAGGTTTGATTGCTTGGGACAACCAAAAGATTCGCTATGTTTATGAGCAGTCACGAGGGCAAGTAGCGACAGGATGGGTCATCTCAATGGCGCTTAGCATCTATCTAGACTTTATCAACCTCTTCCTTAGCATCTTACGAATCTTTGGTCGAAACGATTAATGAATGACAGAGTCAGTGTTCAAAAGAGCACTGACTTTTTCTTATTTACTCTTTTCTTTTCTTGGAAATAGGTGTATAATGCTTTTAACTAATTTTTGAGGAGCTGTTTATGAAGAAAAGTTTTATTCATCAACAAGAAGAAATTTCCTTTGTCAAAAACACTTTTACCCAGTATTTGAAAGATAAGTTAGAAGTTGTTGAAGTTCAAGGTCCTATCTTGAGCAAGGTCGGGGATGGGATGCAGGACAACCTGTCAGGTGTCGAAAATCCAGTATCCGTCAAGGTTTTGCAGATTCCAGATGAAACCTATGAAGTCGTTCACTCACTTGCCAAATGGAAACGCCACACCTTGGCTCGTTTTGGTTTCGGTGAAGGTGAAGGTCTGTTTGTTCACATGAAAGCCCTTCGTCCGGACGAAGATTCACTTGACGCGACCCATTCAGTTTATGTGGACCAGTGGGACTGGGAGAAGGTTATCCCAAATGGTCAACGCAATATCGCTTATCTCAAAGAAACCGTTGAGAAGATTTACAAGGCTATTCGTCTAACAGAGCTAGCCGTAGAAGCTCGCTACGATATCGAATCCATCTTGCCAAAACAAATCACCTTTATCCATACAGAAGAGTTGGTAGAACGCTATCCAGACCTAACACCGAAAGAGCGTGAAAATGCGATTTGTAAAGAGTTCGGTGCAGTCTTCTTGATTGGTATTGGTGGCGAGTTGCCTGACGGAAAACCTCATGACGGCCGTGCACCTGACTACGATGACTGGACAACAGAGTCTGAAAATGGCTATAAGGGGCTAAATGGAGATATTCTAGTTTGGAACGAATCTCTTGGTTGTGCCTTTGAGCTTTCGTCGATGGGGATTCGGGTAGATGAAGATACACTTCGTCGCCAAGTGGCTCTTACAGGAGACGAAAATCGTCTGGAGTTGGAATGGCATAAGGCACTGCTCAACGGTCTTTTCCCATTGACAATCGGTGGGGGGATTGGACAGTCTCGGATGGCCATGTTCCTTCTTCGTAAGAAACACATCGGAGAGGTTCAGACCAGTGTTTGGCCGCAAGAAGTCCGCGACACGTACGAAAATATTTTGTAGAGAATCGAACCGCAAGGTTCGGTTCTCTTTCTCTTTTTGCCTATAATTTGGTATAATAAACGGTATGAAAATTGTATCAGGAATCTACGGGGGGCGCCCCCTCAAGACGCTAGAAGGCAAGACGACGAGGCCGACATCGGATAAGGTGCGTGGAGCTATCTTTAACATGATAGGTCCCTATTTTGAGGGCGGTCGTGTCTTGGATCTCTATGCTGGCAGTGGTGGTCTGTCTATTGAAGCTGTGTCAAGAGGGATGTCCCATGCTGTCTTAGTGGAACGGGAGCGAAAGGCCCAAGCTGTCATCGCTGAAAATATCCAGATGACCAAGGAAGTTTCTAAATTTCAGCTCTTAAAGATGGAAGCTGACCGTGCTCTAGAGCAAGTCGGAGGGACATTTAATCTGGTCTTTTTAGACCCTCCCTACGCAAAAGAACAAATCGTTGCAGATATCGAAAAAATGGCAGAAAGAAATCTCTTCTCCCAAGAAGTCATGGTTGTCTGCGAAACCGATAAGTCTGTAGAACTTCCAGAAGAAATCGCCTGCTTAGGCATCTGGAAGGAAAAAATATATGGGATTAGTAAGGTGACAGTCTATGTCAGATAAAATTGGATTATTTACAGGTTCATTTGATCCGATGACAAATGGACATCTGGATATCATTGAACGTGCCAGCAAACTCTTTGATAAGCTCTATGTCGGGGTTTTCTACAATCCCCACAAACAAGGTTTTCTCCCCGTTGAGAATCGCAAACGAGCAGTCGAAAAATCGGTGGCGCATATAGATAATGTAGAGGTCTTGGCTTCTCATGATGAATTGGTAGTCGAAGTTGCAAGGAGACTGGGAGCAAAAACCCTTGTCCGTGGCTTGCGAAATGCCACTGACTTGCAATATGAGTCTAGTTTTGACTACTACAATCATCAACTGGCCCCAGAAATCGAAACCATTTACCTATACAGTCGCCCAGAGCATCTTTATATTAGCTCTTCGGCCGTGAGAGAACTTCTGAAGTTTGGTCAGGAGATTCAGCAATATGTCCCAAACAGTGTTGTGGAGGAATTAGAACATGAAGAAAAAAACTAGATGGCCCTTATATGTCATCCTAGCACTAGTATTGACTTTTTTAGCCTTTGTAGTACCTTTACCATACTACATAGAAGTTCCAGGTGGAGCGGAAGATATTCGTAGAGTATTGAAAGTCAATGAAACAGAAGACACAGAAGCAGGAGCTTACCAGTTTGTAACAGTCGGCATTCGACATGCAACTCTGTCGCATCTTGTCTATGCTTGGTTAACACCTTTCACGGATATTAGAAGTGCCAAGGAGACTACGGGTGGCTCTACTGATGCAGAGTTTATGCGGATCAATCAGTTCTACATGCAAACTTCTCAAAATATGGCCAAGTATCAAGGACTGAAGACGGCTGGTAAGGATATCGAACTCAAGTACCTGGGAGTTTACGTTTTAACCGTGACAGACAATTCGACTTTTAAAGGCATTCTGAACATTGCAGACACCGTGACGGCTGTTAATGACAAAACGTTTGACAGTTCAAAAGACTTGGTCGACTATGTCAATTCTCAACAATTGGGGGACACGGTCAAGGTAACCTATGAAGAAGACGGAAAAGTCAAGTCTGCTGAAGGTAAAATTATCACTCTCGAAAACGGGAAAAACGGGATTGGGATTGGTTTGATTGACCGTACAGAAGTGACCAGTGACGTTCCAATTCGCTTCTCCACAGCTGGTATCGGGGGACCAAGTGCTGGTCTTATGTTTAGTCTAGCTATTTACACTCAGATAGCAGATCCAGGACTTCGTAATGGTCGCGTCGTTGCGGGAACGGGAACCATTGATCGCGATGGAAATGTTGGAGACATCGGTGGAATTGACAAAAAAGTGGTTGCAGCCTCTCGTCAGGGAGCTAACATCTTTTTTGCTCCTGACAATCCAGTCACTGAGGAAGCAAAAAAAGCAGATCCACATGCGAAAAGCAACTATGAAACAGCCCTAGAAGCTGCTAAAACGATCAAAACAGAGATGAAAATCGTCCCTGTTAAGACCTTGCAGGATGCGATTGATTACCTTAAAAACAATCCCTAATTCGTAGAAGAATCGAAAACTAGCGCGCAAGCGGATAAGATGGTATAATAGTCAAATGGTTCAATTATTATTCACTCTAAGTAGTCATATACTCTTTATTTATTTGAGTTTTTACCTTTTAAAGGATCTTGTGAGATGGGAAAAGGTTTTAAAAGTGACCGCTACTAACACAAAAAAGGTTCGTTTGTTGGTAGGCTTCTTTAGTATGGTAATGGGCTACATCTTGAGTTCATTCTTTATCAGTTTGTACCAACTGTGGCAAGAAGCACTTAGAGGACTATTATAAAATCAAAAGTAAAGGAAACAACTATGGAAAAAATTGTAGTTCAAGGTGGAGATAATCGTCTGGTCGGGAGTGTGACGATCGAGGGAGCAAAGAATGCAGTCTTGCCTTTGTTGGCGGCGACTATTCTAGCAAGCAAGGGTAAGACAGTCTTGCAGAACGTCCCAATCTTGTCAGATGTTTTCACCATGAATCAAGTAGTTCGTGGTCTGAATGCCAAGGTGGATTTTGATGAGGAAGCACATGTTGTCGAGGTTGATGCGACTGGTGATATCACTGAGGAAGCTCCATACAAGTATGTCAGCAAGATGCGTGCATCCATCGTTGTCTTGGGGCCAATCCTTGCTCGTGTAGGACATGCCAAAGTTTCTATGCCAGGGGGATGTACCATCGGGAGTCGTCCCATCGACCTCCACCTCAAAGGTTTGGAAGCTATGGGGGCAAAGATTACCCAGACAGCTGGTTACATCGAAGCCAAGGCAGAACGCCTGCATGGTGCTCATATCTACATGGACTTCCCTAGTGTCGGCGCAACACAAAACCTCATGATGGCGGCAACTCTAGCTGACGGTGTGACGGTCATTGAAAATGCTGCGCGTGAGCCGGAAATTGTTGATCTCGCTATTCTCCTTAATGAAATGGGAGCCAAGGTCAAGGGAGCTGGTACCGAAACCATCACAGTGACTGGTGTTGAGGAACTCCATGGTACGACTCACAGTGTCGTACAGGACCGTATCGAAGCCGGAACCTTTATGGTGGCTGCAGCTATGACTGGCGGAGATGTCCTCGTTCGCGATGCAGTATGGGAACACAATCGCCCCTTGATTTCAAAACTCCTTGAAATGGGTGTTGAAGTGACAGAGGAATCAGAAGGCATCCGTATTCGTTCTCAACTTGAAAATCTCAAGGCTGTTCATGTAAAAACCTTGCCGCACCCAGGATTTCCAACAGATATGCAGGCGCAATTTACAGCTCTGATGACAGTCGCAAAAGGGGAATCCACCATGGTGGAAACGGTGTTTGAGAATCGCTTCCAACACTTAGAGGAAATGCGCCGTATGGGCTTGCATTCAGAGATTATCCGTGACACGGCTCGTATTGTTGGGGGACAGGCTTTACAGGGGGCTGAAGTTCTTTCAACGGACCTTCGTGCCAGTGCTGCCTTGATTTTGACAGGTTTAGTAGCGCAAGGGGAGACAGTTGTTGGTAAATTAGTCCACCTTGATAGAGGTTACTACCGTTTCCATGAGAAATTGGCTCAGCTAGGAGCGAAGATTCAGCGAATCGAGGCAAATGATGAAGAAGAATAAAAACTTACGCTATGTACTCCGTCGTTTACTGTTGATTTTTATCGTACTATTGCTAGGCTTTCTGGCTTTAGGAATCGGCTTGATGGTAGGCTATGGAATCCTAGGAAAGGGACAGGATCCATGGGCTATCTTGTCTCCAGCAAAGTGGCAGGAATTGATTAGCAAATTTACAGGAAATTAGACTGGGAGACCAGTCTTTTTCTAAAGAAATAAGGAGAAAAATGGACAAAAAAACAAGACAAGCTCTGATAGGGTTACTTCTATTCTTACTCTTGGCTGCTGGAAGCTACTATATCAAGCAGATGCAGACAGCGCCAAACACCCCTAGAACAAAGATTAGTCAGAAAAAACAAGCTTCAGAAGCTCCCAGTCAGGAGCTAGCTGAAAGTGTCTTAACTGAGTCAATCAAAAACCAAATCAAGGGTGATCTTGAGTGGAATGGAGCAGGGGCCTTCATTGTCAATGGCAATAAAACCAATCTAGATGCCAAGGTTTCCAGCAAACCCTATGCGGATAATAAAACAAAGACAGTGGGAAAAGAAACAGTTCCAACTGTTGCCAATGCCATCTTATCCAAAGCGACTCGGCAGTATAAAAATCGTGAAGAAACAGGCAACGGCTCAACCTCCTGGACGCCACCAGGATGGCATCAGGTCAAGAATCTAAAGGGAGTCTATACACATGCAGTTGATAGAGGACACCTGCTGGGCTATGCCTTGATAGGTGGTTTGGACGGTTTTGATGCCTCTACCAGCAACCCCAAGAACATTGCAGTCCAGACAGCTTGGGCCAACCAAGCTCAGGCTGAGGATTCGACAGGTCAGAACTACTATGAGAGTTTGGTCAGAAAAGCCTTGGACCAAAATAAGAGGGTTCGTTATCGCGTGACGCTCCACTATGCGACAAATGAGGACCTAGTTCCATCCGCTTCACAAATCGAAGCCAAGTCTTCAGATGGCGAATTGGAATTCAATGTCCTAATCCCCAATGTTCAAAAGGGAATCCAGCTTGATTACCGAACAGGGCAAGTAACAGTAACGGATTAGAAACAATAGATACAATAGATACAATAAAAATAGCTCCTTTGTCTTCTATAGGCAGGGGAGCTATTGTTTAAATGAAAAATAATGTGAATCCTGATCGATTTTATGATATAATGGAACACAAGATACTATTTTAGGAGAAGGACTATGGAAGACCCGAGCAGTCAGAATTTGTTGCTACAGTTTGTATTGTTATTTATCTTGACCCTGTTAAATGCTTTTTTCTCAGCCACTGAAATGGCGATGGTGTCACTAAACCGTTCCCGAGTGGAGCAAAAGGCAGAAGAGGGAGACAAACGTTACATTCGTTTGTTAAAGGTACTTGAAAATCCTAACCACTTTTTATCAACCATTCAAGTCGGTATCACCTTGATCACGATCTTGTCAGGGGCAAAATTGGCAGATACACTTGGACAAGTAATTGCCTCTTGGATGGGGAATGGAGAAACAACTTATGCCATTGCAAGTTTCCTCTCTTTGGCATTCTTGACCTACATCTCTATTGTTTTTGGTGAACTCTATCCTAAACGGATTGCCCTTAATCTAAAAGATGCCTTAGCCATTCGCTCTGTTCCGATTATCATTGGGCTTGGGAAGATTGTCAGTCCCTTTGTCTGGTTGTTATCTGCTTCAACCAATCTCTTGAGTCGTTTAACGCCAATGACCTTTGATGATGCAGATGAAAAAATGACTCGAGATGAAATTGAGTACATGTTGACCAAAAGTGAGGAAACTTTGGATGCAGACGAAATCGAGATGTTACAAGGGATTTTCTCTCTAGATGAGCTGATGGCGAGAGAAGTCATGGTTCCTCGGACGGATGCCTTTATGGTGGATATTCAGGATGATAGTCAAACCATTATCCAAAGTATTCTAAAGCAAAATTTCTCACGTATCCCTGTTTATGATGGGGATAAGGACAATGTGATTGGTTTGATTCATACCAAGCGTTTGCTAAACGCTGCCTATGCAGATGGCTTTGAAAACATTGTCTGGAAGAAGATCTTACAAGATCCACTCTTTGTTCCTGAAACTATTTTTGTGGATGACTTGCTAAAAGAATTGCGAAATACCCAAAGACAAATGGCCATTTTGCTCGATGAATATGGTGGTATGGCTGGACTGGTCACACTGGAAGACCTGCTGGAGGAGATTGTCGGAGAAATCGACGACGAGACAGACCGAGCAGAAATCGAAGTCCATCAAATCGGTGAGGACACCTATATTGCACAGGGAACTATGAATCTTAACGACTTCAATAACTACTTTGGTGTCGAACTAGAAAGCGATGATGTGGATACCATCGCCGGTTATTATTTGACGGGTGTTGGTACGATTCCAACAACTGAAAAAATCAGTTACCAACTGGTCAGTCAAAACAAGCAAATCGTCCTGACCAATGATAAGGTGAAAAATGGACGTGTTACCAAGGTAAAAGTTCAAATCACAGAACTAGAACCTGAAGAAGAAACAGAATAAAGCAGTGACTTGAGTCACTGCTTTATATTTCCCCCAATTCGCCCCAAAAGTTTTTCGAAGTTATCCGTATTTATCTGAAGAAAAAATAAAAAAAGCCCGATTTTTTGGGCTTTTCATTTGGTTAATTCCTGTTAATTCAGGTACTGAAAGGCGGTAGACGGATTTGAACCGACGATCAAGCTTTTGCAGAGCCGTGCCTTACCACTTGGCTATACCGCCTCAACGTTTATTATTATACCTTGAAAATCATTTCCCGTCAATAGTTTCTTATTCTAAAATCCAATTTAGGAAAACAGATGATGATTGAGGAAGTGAGAAAAAGCTTGTAAAAATCCCATTCTAATAGAGGGTCAGACTAGAAAGTATTTCTTGAAGAAACAAACAAAGAATGCAGAAATTTTGACAAATAGAAGTTTTTTGAGGAAATGCGCCTAAATATTCTGAAAATTCGTTTACTTTTTAAAAAATATATGTTATAATTTCCAATAAGCCTAAATTTTTCAAGAGGAGTTAAAAACATGAAAAAAAGTAGAGTATTTGTTGCAGCAGGTGTTGCTTTATTAGCAGCAGGAGTACTAGCTGCTTGCGGTTCTTCAAAATCATCTGATTCAACAGCGCCAAAAAATTATGGCTATGTTTATACAGCTGATCCAGAAACATTGGATTACCTCATTTCAGGGAAACAAAGTACTAAGGTTGCCACTTCAAATGGTATCGATGGTCTCTTCACAAATGACAAGTATGGGAACCTAGTTCCTGCAGTTGCAGAAGACTGGTCAGTTTCAAAAGATGGTTTGACTTATACCTATAAGATTCGTAAAGGTGTTAAATGGATGACATCAGATGGCGAAGAATATGCTGAAGTGAAAGCGAAAGACTTTGTAAATGGCTTGAAACACGCGGCTGATAACAAGTCTGAAGCACTTTATCTAGCAGAAGATTCAGTTAAAGGTCTAGCTGACTATAAAGCTGGAAATAATAAAGACTTTTCTTCAGTCGGTGTAAAGGCAGTTGATGATTATACTCTTGAGTATACTTTGAATCAACCAGAACCATACTGGAACTCTAAGATGGCCTACGCAATCTTCTGGCCATTGAACGAAGATTTTGAAAAATCAAAAGGGGCTGACTTTGCCAAAGCAACTGACCCTACATCATTGCTTTACAATGGTCCATTCTTACTGAAAGGTTTGACTGCTAAATCTTCTATAGAGTTTGCTAAGAATGAAAACTACTGGGACAAAGATAATGTTCACATTGATAAAGTAACCCTTGCTTTCTATGATGGGTCAGACCAAGAATCTATTGAACGTAACTTTACAAGTGGAGCTTATAGCTATGCTCGTCTTTACCCAACAAGTTCAAACTACTCTAAGGTAGAAGAAACATACAAAGACAATATCTACTACACTCCATCAGGACCTGGTATTGGTGGTTTGGGTGTGAATATTGACCGTCAAGGTTACAAATACACTTCTAAAACAACTGATGAAGAGAAGACTTCTACCAAGAAAGCCCTTCTTAACAAGGACTTCCGTCAGGCTTTGAACTTCGCCTTTGACCGTACTTCTTACTCAGCACAAATTAATGGTAAAGAAGGTGCTCCTCTTGCAGTTCGTAACCTCTTTGTGAAACCAGATTTTGTCTCTGCAGGTGAAAAAACTTTCGGTGACTTGGTAACTGAAAAGATGGCTGCTTACGGTGATGAGTGGAAGAATGTTAACTTTGCGGATGGTCAAGATGGACTCTTCAACGCCGATAAAGCCAAAGCTGAATTTGCCAAAGCTAAAACAGCATTGGAAGCAGAAGGTGTGAAATTCCCTATTCACTTGGATATCCCAGTAGACCAAACATCTAAAAACTATATTGCACGTATCCAATCCTTCAAACAATCCGTTGAAACAGTACTTGGTGAAGGCAACGTAGTCATTGATATCCAACAAATTTCTAAAGATGAGTTGAACAACATCACTTACTACGCAGCTAGCGCAGCAGCAGAAGATTGGGATCTTTCAGGTGCTGTTGGATGGAACCCTGACTATGAAGATCCATCAACTTACCTTGATATCTTGAAGACAACGAATGCTGAACAAACAAAAACATACATGGGTTACGAAGGTGCAGATAATGCTGCAGCGGCTCAAGTTGGTTTGAAAGAATACGATAAGCTAGTTGATGAAGCTGCTAAGGAAACCAACGACTTGAATGTTCGTTATGAAAAATATGCGGCTGCCCAAGCTTGGTTGACAGATAGCTCACTCTTCTTGCCAGCTATGTCATCAAGTGGTGCTGCACCAATCATTTCTCGTGTTGTACCATTCACAGCATCTTACAGTCAATCTGGAGATAAGGGATCAGACGTATACTTCAAGTATATTCAGTTACAAGATAAGGTTGTAACAAAAGCTGACTATGAACAAGCTCGTGAAAAATGGCTCAAAGAGAAAAAAGAATCAAACGAAAAAGTTCAAAAAGAATTGGCTAACCACGTTAAATAAATAACTCTCAAGAGAACTTTCTCTCCATGAGGAGAAGGTTCTTTTGGGATTTTAAAAGGAAACGATATGAAGAAATATATTTTTATGCGTGTATTGCGTTCATTGTTGTCTATTTTCTTGGTGACAACATTGACCTACACAATTATCTATACGATGGTTCCTCGAAAATTGATTTTCAAGCAGGATACCAACTATAACAAGATTGCAACGACGCCGGACAAGCGGGATAATTATGAAAATACCGTTTATGAACGGATGGGCTATATCGAGTACTACGATACCAAAGAGTTGCAAGAAAGAGCGAGCTCACTGGACTCATCTGTAACAGTGGATGCCAATGATACCAATAAGGCAATCTATGAAAAATACATCAACCAACTAGGAAATGGTTGGACACTCGGTGTGTTCTCAGAAAGTGGTCAATTCTATGCTACGCGTGAAATTCCAATTTTTGAACGTGTTTTCAAATTCTATTCCAACTTGATTGATATTGATCATCCAAACAAGATTCAAGACCCTGAAAATCCAAACTTGCAACGTTATCTTCGTTTTGAAAATGACCCTGCTATCGGTTGGTCATTGGTTGGTTCAGGTACAAAACATAAGTATCTTTTGTATTTCAACAATCAATTTCCATTTGTACACCAAAACTTTGTGAACATCAACTTGGGTGACTCTTACCCAACTTATGCAAACACACCAGTGCTTCAAGTTATCACACAAGGTCAGGGACAAACTAAGACATCAGAAGTTCAATTCCCTATGGGTAAAAAGACTTCATCGGTAGATATTTACTCTCGTACTTACAAATCTCCAAGTCAAGCAGACGCGCGTGAGGTAGCCAACTATGGTAAAGACGATCCATATACAGCTACAGAAAGCAATTACCAATACCCATCAATGATTGCAAGTTCAGCGGTTGCTGGTTTGATTGGTTTGATTATTTCGTATGCGATTGCGATTCCACTTGGATCTGCTATGGCTCGCCACAAAAATACTTGGATTGACAGCTTCTCGACAGGTGCTCTGACCTTCTTGCTTGCCCTTCCAACGATTGCCTTGGTTTATATCGTCCGCTTGATTGGATCATCAATTGGTCTGCCTGACTCATTCCCTATTTTGGGTGCTGGAGATTGGCGTTCTTATGTCTTACCAGCAGTCATTCTAGGTTTGTTGGGTGCGCCAAGTACAGCTATCTGGATTCGTCGTTACATGATCGACTTGCAATCTCAGGACTTTGTACGTTTTGCTCGTGCCAAAGGTTTGTCTGAAAAAGAAATTTCAAATAAACACATCTTTAAAAATGCCATGGTTCCTTTGGTTTCAGGTATTCCTGGTGCCGTAATCGGAGTTATTGGTGGTGCAACATTGACAGAAACAGTCTTCGCCTTCCCAGGTATGGGTAAAATGTTGATTGACTCTGTTAAGGCATCAAACAACTCAATGGTAGTTGGTCTCGTCTTTATCTTTACATGTATTTCTATCTTCTCACTCTTTGTAGGAGATATCTGGATGACCATGCTTGACCCACGTATTAAATTGACAGAGAAAGGAGGCAAATAATGTCAACAATCGATAAAGAAAAATTTCAGTTCGTAAAACGTGACGATTTTGCCTCTGAAACAATTGATGCTCCTGCCTATTCATACTGGGGTTCTGTATTTAGACAATTTCTAAAGAAAAAATCAACAGTCATTATGTTGGGGATTTTGGTTGCCATTATCTTGATGAGCTTTATTTACCCAATGTTCTCAGATTTTGACTTCAACGATGTAAGTAAGGTCAATGACTTTTCTGCTCGTTTTATCAAGCCCAATGCTGAACATTGGTTTGGTACAGATAGCAATGGTAAATCCTTGTTTGATGGGGTTTGGTTTGGTGCGCGTAATTCAATTCTTATCTCTGTAATTGCCACTTTTATCAACCTTGTGATCGGGGTTATTGTTGGTGGAATTTGGGGAATTTCAAAATCCGTTGACCGCGTCATGATGGAAGTTTATAACATTATTTCAAACATTCCATCTCTCTTGATTGTCATTGTCTTGACTTACTCAATTGGTGCTGGTTTCTGGAATTTGATTTTTGCCATGAGTGTGACAACTTGGATTGGGATTGCTTATATGATTCGTATCCAAATCATGCGTTATCGTGATTTGGAATACAACCTTGCTTCTCAAACACTTGGAACACCAACCTTTAAAATCATTGTTAAAAATATCATGCCGCAATTGGTATCTGTTATTGTTTCTACAATGACCTTGATGTTGCCAAGCTTCATCTCTTATGAAGCCTTCCTTTCCTTCTTTGGATTGGGATTGCCTGTAACAGTGCCAAGTTTGGGACGTTTGATCTCAGATTACTCACAAAACGTTACGACCAACGCTTACTTGTTCTGGATTCCATTGACTACCTTGATTTTGGTATCTCTATCTCTTTTTGTTGTTGGTCAAAACCTAGCGGATGCTAGTGATCCACGTACACATAGATAGGAGTAGACATGATAAAAGGGAAAAATGTAATTTTGACTGCTCGTGATATTGTCGTGGAATTTGACGTTCGTGACAAAGTTCTGACGGCTATCCGAGGAGTTTCTCTAGACTTGATTGAAGGAGAAGTTCTGGCCTTGGTAGGTGAGTCCGGTTCTGGTAAATCTGTTTTAACAAAAACCTTTACAGGGATGTTAGAAGACAATGGGCGTATTGCCCAAGGAAGCATCGACTATCGTGGACAAGACTTGACTGCTCTTACTTCTAACAAGGAATGGGAGAAGATTCGTGGTGCTAAGATTGCGACTATCTTCCAAGACCCTATGACAAGTTTGGACCCAATCAATACAATCGGTAGCCAAATCACTGAAGTGATCATTAAACACCAAGGGAAAACAGCTAAGGAAGCCAAAGAGATGGCAATCGACTATATGAACAAGGTCGGAATTCCAGACGCTGAAAAACGTTTTGATGAGTATCCTTTCCAATATTCTGGAGGGATGCGTCAACGTATCGTTATCGCGATTGCCCTTGCATGTCGTCCAGATATCTTAATCTGTGACGAGCCGACAACGGCCCTTGATGTAACCATTCAAGCACAAATCATTGATTTGCTTAAAACCTTGCAAAATGAGTACCACTTTACCATTATCTTTATCACCCATGACCTTGGTGTGGTAGCAAGTATTGCCGATAAGGTAGCGGTTATGTATGCTGGGGAAATTGTAGAATACGGTACTGTTGAGGAAGTCTTCTACGATCCACGTCATCCATACACTTGGAGTCTCTTGTCTAGCTTGCCACAGCTTGCTGATGATAAAGGGGAATTGTACTCTATCCCAGGAACACCACCGTCTCTTTATACTGAGTTGAAAGGTGATGCCTTTGCCCTTCGTTCAGATTATGCGATGCAAATTGATTTTGAAGAGAAAGCACCTAAGTTTTCAGTCACTGATACCCACTGGGCTAAGACTTGGTTGCTTCATGAGAATGCTCCTAAAGTTGAAAAACCTGGAGTCATTGCAGATTTGCATGACAAAATTCGTGATAAAATGGGCTTTGCTCATCTAGAAGACTAGGAGGAAGGAAATGTCTGAAAAATTAGTAGAAATTAAAGATTTAGAAATTTCCTTCGGTGAAGGAAGTAAGAAGTTTGTCGCGGTTAAAAACGCCAACTTCTTTATCAACAAGGGAGAAACTTTCTCTCTTGTAGGTGAATCTGGTAGTGGGAAAACAACCATTGGTCGTGCCATTATTGGTTTAAATAATACTAGTAAAGGTGAGATCATCTTTGATGGTCATAAGATTAATGGGAAAAAATCTCATAAAGAATCATCAGACTTGATTCGTCGTATCCAGATGATTTTCCAGGACCCTGCAGCGAGCTTGAATGAGCGTGCAACAGTTGACTATATCATCTCTGAAGGTCTTTACAACTATCACTTGTTTAAAGATGAAGAAGATCGAAAAGAAAAAGTTCAAAAGATGATTCATGAAGTTGGACTTTTGAAAGAACACTTGACCCGCTATCCACATGAGTTTTCTGGTGGGCAACGCCAGCGTATCGGGATTGCCCGTGCCCTTGTGATGGAACCTGATTTCGTTATTGCGGATGAGCCAATTTCAGCCTTGGACGTATCAGTGCGTGCGCAAGTCTTGAACTTGCTCAAGAAGTTCCAAAAAGAGTTGGGCTTGACCTATCTCTTTATCGCGCATGACTTGTCAGTTGTTCGCTTTATCTCAGATCGTATCGCGGTTATCTATAAGGGAGTTATCGTCGAAGTGGCGGAGACAGAGGAGTTGTTTAACAATCCCGTCCACCCATACACTCAAGCACTTCTATCTGCTGTACCGATTCCAGATCCAATCTTGGAACGCAAGAAGGTCTTGAAAGTTTACGATCCTGACCAACATGACTATGAGACAGACAAGCCATCTATGGTAGAAATTCGTCCAGGTCACTATGTTTGGGCTAACCAAGCAGAACTTGCTCGTTACAAGGAAGCTCTTAAAAAATAAACAGACTAAGAGAGGACCGAAAGGTCTTCTCATTTTTAATAAAAAAATTCCCCTTCTACTAGCTTGTAAAAGGGGGAATTGTATTATCATTAGCGTTTAGACCAAGTGCGTTTCATAAAGAGTAGCAAAATGGGGTATATCTCTAAGCGACCTGCGATCATTGCAAAGGAGAGCAGGAGCTTAGAAATGGGGCTAAAGATGGCAAAACTCGAGGTTGTACCTAGAATAGGTCCAATATTGTTAAAACAGCTGAAGACCGCACTGGTCACGACTAGAAAATCATTGTTATCAAGACTGACGATAAAGATGAGAGAGAGGATAATCATCATATAGATGGCAAAATACTTAAGAATCTTGTGTTGGGTATCCTTATCAATCACAGTTTTATTGACGTGTAGAGTCAAAACACGGTGAGGGGATAAGGTGGATAAAATCTGATTTTTTGCGATTTTAGAGAGGATGAGTCCTCTGATCACCTTAAGACCACCTGCAGTTGAGCCAGCTGATCCACCGATTCCCATGAGGAAGAGGAGGATAAATTGGGAGAAGAGGGGCCAGTTGGTAATATCTCCGTAACCAAAACCTGTTGTCGTGATGATATTGGAAACCTGGAAGAAGGCCATTTCAACACTTTTGGAAACCCCTTGGTAGAGGTGGAGCGTATTAAGAGTAATCAAGCCAGTAGAAACTAGGACAATGATGATATATGCTCGTAGTTCTTCATCTCCAAAGAAAGCCTTAATCCGACGGAGCATGAGGTAGTAGTAGAGATTGAAGTTAACCCCAAAAACCAACACTCCGATACTAACGAGATAGGTGATAAGTGAGCTACCGTAGTGGGCAATTCCGTCGTTATATACGGTAAAGCCCCCAGTTCCTGCTGTTCCCATAGCGATGACAAAACTATCATAGAGAGGCATGCCTGCTAGGTAGTAGATAACCACAAAAAGGGAGAAGAGAGCCAGATAAAGCAGATAGAGAATCTGGGCAGTGTTTTTTAGCTTGGATACGACCTTGCCAAAGACAGGTCCAGGGACCTCAGCCTTCATCACTTCCAAGTGGCTATTCTTAGCATTGTCCATAATGGCAAGTGCAAAGACGAGCACCCCCATCCCTCCTATCAAGTGGGTGAAACTTCTCCAGAAGAGGAGGGAATGAGTGAGAACGGAAACATCTGTTAGGATAGTAGCACCAGTCGTCGTAAATCCAGAACTGATTTCAAAGAAGGCATCGATGATGCTGGGGATTTGTCCTGAAAAGACAAAGGGGAGGCCACCAAAGAAAGACCATAGAATCCAACAGAGGGCAACAATTAAGACTCCTTCCTTGGCATAAATCCGTTGATTTTTTGGTTTCCGTAAAACACCTAGACCACCAAGAAGGACTAAAATTTCAATCGTAGAAAAGAGAGCGATAAATACTTGACTGGATTCTTGGTAATAGATCGCTACACTAACAGGTACTAGGAGAAGAACAGCCTCAATCAAGAGAAGTTTTGAGAGGAGGTAACGAATCATACTTTTATTCATTTTTTACCTCTCGATCAAATCATAAATTTTGGTGATGTTTGGCAATAAGGTCGTCACGAGCAACTTGTCTCCTACCTCAAGCATATCCTCTCCGGTAGGGAAGATTGTTTTTCCTTTTCGGATAATGGCTGCGATGAGAACCCCTTTCTTCAATTTCAGATGTGAAAGAGGTTTGGCAGTCATTTTATTAGCTTCCTTGATTTGGAATTGGAGAGTTTCAATTTGACCGTTTGCTAGATGGTGCATGGCTTGAAGGTCTGAGTACTGAGCGTTTACTCGACCACGGATAAAGTGCATAATGGTATCTACTGCGATGCTTTTTGGTGTGATGATACTTGAAAAATCAGGTGCGTGGATAATCTCTAGAAGGCTTGTTCGGTTGACCTTGGTGATATTCTTATGGACGCCAACACGGTCAAGAAACATAGAAGTGATGATATTTTCCTCATCAACTCCAGTCAAGGTTGCGACTGCATCATAGTGGGGAGCACTTTCTTCCAGCAAAATGTCTTTTGCAGTTCCATCTCCTTGGACAATATAGAGATTGGGAAACTTTTCACTGAAGAAACGAGCTCTTTCAGGATTGATCTCGATGACCTTGGTATCAATGCGACTGTCTTTTAAAATGCCGAGAAGATAATAAGCGATCTTTCCAGCTCCAACGATAAGCAAGCTTTTCACTGCACGAGATTTAAAATAGTTATGGAAAAGCATCATATCTACACGATTTCCCGTAACAAAAATCCTATCCTTGTCTTGGATAGTAACATCACCACTTGGAATCATCAGTTGATGATCTCTCTCCATAGCACAGACGATAACATTACCAAATTTTTTACGGAAGTCTGAGATTGGCATTTGACAAAGACCGCTAGAGTCCTTGACAACAAATTCCATGAGACTGACCCGACCTCCAGCAAATCGTTCGACAGAGAGGGCATTAGGGAAATCAATGATATTTGAGATCGCACGCGCTGCTAGGAGTTCTGGATTAACAATAAGTGAAAATCCAAGAATGTTTTTCTCTTTAAAATAGGCATTAGAGTATTCAGGATTTCGCACCCGAACGATGGTTTCTTTAGCCCCCATTTTTTTAGCAAGTACCGCTGAAATCATATTCACTTCATCGTGTTCGGTTAGGGCGATAAAGATATCGCACTCTTGAACACTGGCTTGCTCTAAGATGGCAAAGTCAGCACCATTTCCAAGGAGACCTATGATATCATAGCGGCTGACAATGTGATTGAGGACGGCCTCATCTTGTTCGATAAGGACAACGTCATGGTTTTCTGCAACAAGTGAACGACAGAGGGCGAAACCAACTTTCCCTCCACCAACAAGGACAATTTTCATATAAAAAACCTACTTTTTCATGATGTAACTATCATACCCTTTTTTAGCAAAAAATGCACTTGCTAAGGCGATTTTTAGGGGAAGAAAGGCTTCTTTCAAGTTTTGAAGATACATTTGCTTAACTTCTATGACAATGTCACCGATTTGAAGTGATTTGGCTCTTTTACCATACCTTTTCAGAAAGGGAATAACCAAACATGAAAATATCATCAAAAAAAAGTAAAAAAATCAAGTCATTTCTATTGACAATGATTCTGAAAGTGTTATACTAAGGAAGTAGTTTCGCTGATTTACTTCAAACCTGTTGTGAGGTAAGTTAACGACGCCTTAACCACGCTGTTTGCTGAGCTTGACTCCGGGCAGTGTGGCTATTTTTTTGCAATGATAAAAGGAAGCCAGTCATGACAAATCACATTGTATTATTTGAACCTCAGATTCCACAAAACACAGGTAACATTGCGCGTACTTGCGCTGCGACCAATTCTCCCCTTCACATCATCAAACCGATGGGATTTCCGATTGATGACCGCAAGATGAAGCGGGCTGGTTTGGACTACTGGGATAAGCTTGAGATTTATTTTTATGACAGTTTGGAAGATTTCATGTCTCAGATGAAGGGTAAACTCTATCTGATTTCAAAATTTGCGGAAAAAGTCTATTCTGAAGCAGATTTATCGACGGACGAAGACCATTATTTTCTCTTTGGACGTGAAGACAAGGGCTTGCCTGAGGACTTTATGCGGGAGCATCCCGAAAAGGCTCTCCGTATTCCTATGAATGATGAACATGTCCGCAGTCTCAATGTTTCCAATACCGTCTGCATGATTGTATATGAGGCTCTTCGTCAGCAGAATTTTGCAGGTCTTGAGCTTGTTCACACCTATGAAGCAGATAAATTGAAATAATCAAAATGCTTGCACTTGCAAGCGTTTTTTGTTATGATAAAGGGGTCTTCAGGGCAGGGTGAGATTCCCGACCGGCGGTAAATTTGACTAGCTATTTTAGCTTTCTTGTCGTTGTCTTGTCTCGATATACTCAAGTATTATCTTCGACTGCGACGCCTAGGTAAATCTAAAATATCTTAGCCAAATAAGTCCGCGAGCGCAAGCTGATGTGGTGCAATTCCACAACCGACAGTATAGTCTGGATGGGAGAAGACGAAAGAATGGCTTTGTCTGTTCTGATGAGTTTATTGATGAATTGCAACCGCTTGCTCAAAAGAGTGAGAGGGAACTTTTGGGATATAAAAAGTGAGAATAGATAGAGGGATCCTTTCCAACTTCTTCTGATTTTATAGAAAATTGGAGGAACCTGTTATGACAAACACACGTCGAATTTCGACCATTGCGATTTTATCAGCCATTTCATTTGTGCTGATGTACTTTGACTTTCCGCTCTTGCCAGCGGCAACCTTCCTCAAGATCGAGTTTAGTATCTTGCCAGTCCTTGTGGGCTTGGTGGTGATGGATTTGCCAGCAGCTCTAGGAATTCTCTTGATGCGCTCACTCTTGAAGTTGCTTCTGAATAGCCAAGGAGTGAACACCTACATTGGCTTGCCAATGAATGTCGTAGCTCTGGGAGTTTTTGTTATCGCTTTTGGTTTGATTTGGAAAAAGGAGCGTAGCACCCTTCGTTTCCTACTAGCATCTCTAGCGGGAACTATTGGGTTGACTTCTGCCATGTTGGTTCTCAACTATGTCTATGCGGTTCCTTTGTACGCGCAGTTTGCCAACTTTGATATTAGAGAAATTATAGGACTTTCTAACTACTTGATGACTATGGTTTTACCTTTTAACCTGATTGAAGGTATCATCTTTGCCGTTTCATTCTGGTTGTTATATGTCCTCTTGAAACCAACCTTAAAACATTATGAGAGATAAACAAACATT
This sequence comes from Streptococcus oralis, assembly GCF_019334565.1. NCBI lineage: Bacteria > Bacillati > Bacillota > Bacilli > Lactobacillales > Streptococcaceae > Streptococcus > Streptococcus oralis. The sequence goes on from NZ_CP079724.1 coordinate 249,175, forward strand.
TTTAATGAAGGGCAGTTTTGCCCTTTTACTTTTCGTCCTTCTTGGCTATATGGTTAAGTTCTATCCTGAAATGCTAGTCGGTTTTGATCAACCGATTCAGACTGCTCTTCGTGGGGACTTGCCAGATTATTTGACAGTTCTATTCCGTGCGCTTACGCATTTGATTGATATCCCAGTAATCATTACCTGGGTTGCCATCGCAGCCTTTATCTTTTATCGTAAGCAGTGGAAGATAGAAAGCTACTTCATGGCGGGTAATCTAGCCTTAGCCGGTCTTTTAATCGTGACCTTTAAAAACATCTACCAGCGCCCACGGCCAGCCATTTTACACTTGGTAGAGGAGAAGGGATTTTCTTTTCCAAGTGGTCATTCTCTGGCAGTGACGCTGATGGTAGGTACTCTGATTGTCATTCTCAGTCAACGGATTAAAGATCCGGTTTGGAGAAAAATTGTGCAAATCGTCCTTGGCTTCTACCTCGTCAGTGTGCTTCTATCTCGGGTCTATCTGGGAGTTCACTACCCATCAGATGTGCTTGCCAGTTTCTGTGTAGGTTTGGGAGTCTTGTTTATCGAATTTCCTTTCTATGACAAGCTTCGCTTCCAATGGCGATTTAAAGGCAAGCAGAAGTGAGTATCGAATTCTCTTGAGGAGAAAGAAATGAAAGTCAATATAACAGATCTCCATCCGACTCAACTATACTTATCAGAAAAGAAACTAGAAGGCATCCAGACACTTTATCAGTCGGCAGAAATAATCAATGTTGCTCCAATCAGTGTTCTTGCATTCGGAGACTGCTTGTTGATTACAGACGGGCATCACAGGGCTTATCAGGCTTTATTGGCAGGTAGGGATACGATTTCTGCTGAGTGGGATAGAGATGGTGGCGATGAACTGTATTATCTCTATGCGCAAGCTTGTGAGGAAAGAAAGATTTACTCTGTTCTGGATTTAAAAAATCATATCGTATCTCAAGATGAGTATGAAGCAAAATGGTATAACTGGTGTGATGGTTTTAATCAAGCAGCAACTCTTTTATTGAAAAGGAAAGCAGGTGAAACAGATCCTACAAATAGGTAATGCATTGTGTCTTGTTCCTTTTTATATTGAAATTAGTCTAATCTAACTTGTTTTTTAACTAAAAATCTGATAAACTAAGTAGTAATTGAATAGGAATCCGCAAGACTAGTAACTCAAGGGAAGTATATCAGGGAGGAGAGCCGTGACTGCAAGCTCTCTATATGAAAGCTGGGTGAATTCACTTGCGCATGGATTTAGAAATGAAGGTCTGACTTGTCAGATGAAAACGGATGGTACCGCGTGTCAACGCTCCGAGTGGAGTTTTTGGCATGTGGTTTTCTTTTTATCTTATGAGAGACTGATGGAGGAAATATGTCAACTATTGAAGAACAATTAAAAGCGCTTCGCGAAGAAACGCTGGCTAGCTTGCAGCAGATTACTGCTGAAAACGAAAAAGAGATGCAAGACTTGCGTGTCTCTGTCCTTGGTAAAAAGGGTTCGCTTACTGAAATCCTCAAAGGGATGAAAGATGTCTCTGCTGAGATGCGCCCAATCATCGGGAAACACGTCAATGAAGCGCGTGATGTCTTGACAGCTGCTTTTGAAGAAACAGCTAAGCTTTTGGAAGAAAAGAAAGTCGCAGCTAAATTAGCTAGCGAGAGTATCGATGTGACACTTCCAGGCCGCCCAGTTGCGACTGGTCACCGTCATGTCCTCACACAAACCAGTGAAGAAATCGAAGATATTTTCATCGGGATGGGTTACCAAGTCGTGGATGGTTTTGAAGTGGAGCAAGACTACTATAACTTTGAGCGCATGAACCTTCCAAAGGACCATCCAGCTCGCGATATGCAGGACACTTTCTATATCACAGAAGAAATCTTGCTCCGTACCCACACGTCTCCAGTTCAGGCGCGTGCCATGGACGCCCATGATTTTTCAAAAGGTCCTTTGAAGATGATCTCACCAGGGCGTGTATTCCGTCGTGACACGGACGATGCAACCCACAGTCACCAATTCCACCAAATCGAAGGCTTGGTTGTTGGGAAAAATATCTCTATGGCGGACCTTCAAGGAACACTTCAGTTGATTGTGCAAAAAATGTTTGGTGAAGAGCGTCAGATCCGTCTGCGTCCATCTTACTTCCCATTCACAGAGCCATCTGTTGAGGTGGATGTTTCCTGCTTCAAGTGTGGCGGAGACGGCTGTAACGTATGTAAGAAAACAGGTTGGATTGAAATCATGGGTGCCGGTATGGTTCACCCACGTGTCCTTGAGATGAGTGGTATTGATGCAACGGTTTACTCTGGTTTTGCCTTTGGTCTTGGTCAAGAGCGTGTAGCCATGCTCCGTTACGGAATCAACGATATTCGTGGATTCTACCAAGGCGATGTCCGCTTCTCAGAACAGTTTAAATAAGATTGAAACCTGCAACACAGTCCTAGTCATTTTCTCTCGATGAGAATGGTGAGGACTGACTCGAAGAAAAAGAAAGGAATTGAAAAGGTACCACTTGGTGGTATCTTACAATCAGAATTATGCTTGTATCTTATAAATGGTTAAAAGAATTGGTGGACATTGATGTGCCATCACAAGAGTTGGCTGAAAAAATGTCAACTACAGGGATTGAGGTCGAAGGTGTCGAATCACCGGCTGCTGGTCTCTCAAAAATTGTCGTCGGTGAGGTCTTGTCTTGTGAAGATGTGCCCGAAACACACTTGCATGTCTGCCAAGTCAATGTGGGTGAAGAAGAAGCCCGTCAAATCGTCTGTGGTGCACCAAATGTGCGCGCTGGTATCAAGGTCATGGTGGCACTTCCGGGAGCTCGTATCGCGGACAATTACAAGATTAAAAAAGGAAAAATCCGTGGTTTAGAGTCACTTGGAATGATTTGTTCCCTTGGTGAATTAGGTATTTCTGACTCAGTTGTGCCAAAGGAATTCGCAGATGGTATCCAAATCTTGCCTCAAGATGCTGTTCCTGGGGACGAAGTCTTTTCTTACCTAGACTTGGATGATGAAATTATCGAGCTTTCCATCACACCAAACCGTGCAGATGCTCTATCTATGCGTGGAGTAGCACACGAAGTAGCAGCCATCTATGACAAGTCTGTGAACTTTAAAGAGTTTGCTCTTGCTGAAACGGATCAAGCTGCAGCGGATGCTCTTTCTGTCAATATTGACACAGACAAGTCTCCTTACTATGCGACCCGTATCTTGGATAATGTGACTATCGCACCAAGTCCACAATGGTTGCAAAACCTTCTTATGAATGAAGGTATCCGTCCCATCAATAACGTTGTAGACGTGACCAACTATATCCTACTCTACTTTGGTCAACCGATGCATGCCTTTGACTTGGATACCTTTGAAGGGACTGACATCCTTGTGCGTGAAGCACGTGCTGGTGAAAAATTGGTGACCTTGGATGGTGAAGAGCGTGACTTGGAAACAAATGACTTAGTCATCACTGTCGCAGACAAGCCAGTAGCCCTTGCAGGTGTTATGGGTGGTCAAGCAACAGAAATCTCTGAAAATTCTAGTCGTGTTGTCCTTGAAGCTGCTGTTTTTAATGGCCAATCCATTCGTAAGACTAGCGGACGCCTTAACCTACGCTCTGAATCATCTTCTCGCTTTGAAAAAGGCATCAATGTGGCAACAGTCAATGAAGCCCTTGATGCGGCAGCTAGCCTGATTGCGGAACTTGCAGGTGCGACAGTGCGTAAGGGCATCGTTTCAGCAGGCCAGCTTGATACTTCTGATGTGGAAGTTTCTTCTACTCTTGCAGACGTTAACCGCGTCCTTGGTACGGACCTTTCATATGCTGATGTGGAAGATGTCTTCCGTCGTCTTGGCTTTGGACTTTCTGGAAATGAGGAAGCCTTCACTGTCAGCGTCCCACGTCGTCGTTGGGATATCACCATCGAAGCGGACCTCTTTGAAGAAATCGCTCGTATCTATGGTTATGATCGCTTGCCAACTAGTCTTCCAAAAGATGATGGTACAGCTGGTGAATTGACTGCGACACAAAAATTGCGCCGTCAAGTTCGTACCATCGCTGAAGGGGCAGGTTTGACAGAAATCATCACCTACGCTCTGACAACTCCTGAAAAAGCAGTTGAGTTTACGGTTCAACCAAGTAAGCTGACAGAGCTCATGTGGCCAATGACCGTGGACCGTTCAGTTCTCCGTCAAAATATGGTTTCTGGTATCCTTGATACAGTTGCCTACAACGTAGCGCGTAAGAACAAAAACTTGGCTCTTTACGAGATTGGAAAAGTCTTTGAACAAACAGGCAATCCAAAAGAAGAACTTCCAAACGAAATCAACAGTTTTGCCTTTGCCTTAACCGGCTTGGTTGCAGAAAAAGATTTCCAAACGGCAGCAGTTCCAGTTGATTTCTTCTATGCTAAGGGAATCCTTGAAGCCCTCTTTACTCGCTTGGGACTTGCAGTGACTTATACAGCAACATCTGAAATCGCTAGCCTTCACCCAGGACGTACAGCCGTAATCTCACTCGGTGACCAAATTCTTGGTTTTCTTGGGCAAGTACATCCAGTCACTGCCAAGGCTTACGATATCCCAGAAACGTATGTAGCGGAGCTCGACCTCTCAGCCATCGAAGCTGCGCTCCAACCTGCTGCTCCATTTGTGGAGATCACGAAATTCCCAGCAGTCAGCCGTGATATTGCCCTTCTTCTCAAGGCAGAAATTAGCCATCAAGAAGTTGTAAATGCCATCCAAGCTGCAGGCGTAAAACGATTGACAGATATCAAACTCTTTGACGTCTTCTCAGGCGAAAAACTGGGACTTGGTATGAAGTCAATGGCTTACAGTCTGACCTTCCAAAATCCAGAAGATAGCTTGACGGATGAAGAAGTCGCACGTTACATGGAGAAAATCCAAGCTTCTCTCGAAGAAAAAGTGAGTGCAGAAGTACGTTAACTCATCAATCCATCCTTCGGGGTGGATTTTTAGTTTCAAAAGGACAGTTCAGAAGAGAAAAGCGATAGTTGAGGAAAAAATCCTCCTAGACAGTCTTTCATGAGTTATACTAAAGCTATCGCTGAAGCACTTAAAATCCTTAGAAACGGTATTTTTAACTATAAAATATCGTGTTAAAAATGGACATAAATCCTTGTAAAGGCTGTCAAAAAGGAGTATAATAAGTGCAACATATTTTGGAGGTGGAAGATGCTAGAAGTAAGAAATCTAGAGAAAAGTTTCGGTTCCAAGCAAGTCTTGTTTGGTGTAGATTTTCAGGCAAGTCCAGGACGAATTCTAGGACTGGTCGGGAAAAATGGTGCTGGGAAAACAACGATTTTCCACAGTATGTTGAAATTTTTAGAGTATCAAGGAGAGATCAGTCTGGATGGGCAGGAAATTCGTCAGGAAACCTATGCTCGGATTGGCTATCTGCCTGAGGAACGCAGTCTTATGCCCAAGCTGACAGTCCTTGAACAAGTTCGCTACTTGGCGACTCTAAAGGGCATGGATGCCAAGGAGGTCAAGGAGAAACTCCCTCAATGGATGGAAAAACTCGAAGTGAAGGGCAAATTGACCGACAAAATCAAGAGTCTCTCAAAAGGGAATCAGCAGAAAATCCAACTGATTATTACTCTAATTCATGAGCCTGACTTGATTATCCTGGATGAGCCTTTTAGTGGACTGGATCCAGTCAATACCGAGTTGCTCAAACAAGTCATCTTGAAAGAGAAAGAGCGTGGTGCAATCATTATCTTTTCTGATCATGTTATGACCAATGTTGAGGAACTTTGCGATGATATCCTGATGATTCGTGATGGGTGTGTGGTCTTGCATGGACCTGTTCAGGATGTTCGCAATCAATACGGGAAAACACGTCTTTTTGTTTCAAGTGAACGAAGCAAGGAAGAACTGGAAAAACTTCCTCATGTCAAACAGGTGAGCTTGACCAAGCAAGGCAGTTGGAAATTGATCCTCGATGACGAGAGCGCTGGAAGGGAACTCTTCCCAATCCTCACTCAAGGTCAATATATTGCGACCTTTGACCAACAAGCTCCAACAATCGATGAAATCTTTAAACTAGAATCAGGGGTGGAAGTATGAGAAATATGTGGGTTGTAATGAAGGAAACCTATCTCCGACATGTCAAGTCGTGGAGTTTCTTCTTTATGGTGATTTCGCCGTTCCTCTTTTTAGCCTTATCTGTAGGAATCGGCTTTCTCCAAGGGTCTTCTATGGCCAAGAATAGCAAGATAGCAGTAGTGACAACGGTGCCATCTGTGGAAGAAGGGCTCAAGGGTACCAATGGTATCAACTTTGATTATAAGGATGAAGCCAGTGCCCAGGCTGCTATCAAGGATGAGAAAATCAAGGGTTACCTAACCATTGACCAAGAGGACAGTGTTCTCAAGGCCGTCTATCATGGTGAAACTTCTCTTGAAACAGGCATCAAACTAGCAGTAACCAATAAGTTAAACGAACTGCAATATCAACTCAATCGTTCGGCAGCCAATTTGTCTTAAGAACAGGAAAAACGCCTGAGTCAAACTGTTGATTTTACTGAGAAGATTGATGAATCTAAGGAAAACAAAAAAATTGTTCAAACCATTGCGGCCGCAGGGCTTGGTTTCTTCCTTTATATGATTTTGATTACCTATGCTAGTGTCACTGCTCAGGAAGTGGCTAGCGAGAAAGGAACCAAAATCATGGAGGTGGTATTCTCTAGTATCCGAGCTAGTCATTATTTCTACGCTCGCATGCTGGCTCTACTTCTTGTGATTTTGACTCATATTGGCATTTACGTCGTGGGTGGACTTGCTGCCATTCTGCTCTTTAAAGACATCCCTATCTTGGCACAATCTGGAATTTTAAATCATCTAGGAGAGGCTTTCTCGCTCAATACCTTATTGTTTGTCTTGGTTAGTCTCTTTATGTACGTTGTTTTAGCAGCCTTCCTAGGCTCTATGGTTTCTCGCCCTGAGGATTCAGGAAAGGCCTTGTCGCCATTGATGATCTTGATTATAGCAGGATTTGTTGGTGTGACTTCTCTAGGTGCTGCTGGGGATAATTTAGTTCTGAAAATTGGTTCCTATATTCCTTTCATCTCGACCTTCTTTATGCCATTTAGAGCTATAAATGGGTATGCAAGTGGTCTAGAAGCTTGGATTTCGCTTGCCATAACGGTTGTTTTTGCGGTCACTGCGACAGCCTTTATCGGCCGCATGTATGCCAGTCTAGTTCTTCAAACGGATGATTTGGGAATCTGGAAAACCTTTAAACGTGCCTTAGCTTATAAATAGGAGAGCCTCGCAAAAGCGAGGTTTTTCTAGATGTTAAACACTGAAATCGGCAAAAATATTTTTCATATCTATTGACTTTTAGTAGTGAAATTTGGTATGATAGTAGACGGTATTGTTTACCCCATTTGTAAGGCCCCGGAACCTTTCAAATACCCCGCGGACCGGAACATCCGCCCTGTAAACAAAAACGATATTCATATAGGAGAAATCATGAACAAAACTACATTCATGGCTAAACCAGGCCAAGTAGAACGCAAATGGTACGTTGTTGACGCAACTGATGTACCTCTTGGACGCCTTTCAGCAGTTGTTGCTAGCGTACTTCGCGGAAAAAACAAACCAACATTCACACCACACACTGATACAGGTGACTTCGTAATCGTTATCAATGCTGAAAAAGTTAAATTGACTGGTAAAAAAGCAACTGATAAGATTTACTACACTCACTCAAACCACCCAGGTGGATTGAAACAAATCTCTGCTGGTGAACTTCGTTCTAAAAATGCAGTACGTTTGATCGAAAAATCAGTTAAAGGTATGCTTCCACACAATACTCTTGGCCGCGCTCAAGGTATGAAATTGAAAGTATTCGTTGGAGCTGAGCACACTCACGCTGCACAACAACCAGAAGTTCTTGATATTTCAGGACTTATCTAAGGAAAGGAACAATAAAGTATGTCACAAGCACAATATGCAGGTACTGGACGTCGTAAAAACGCTGTTGCACGCGTTCGCCTTGTTCCAGGAACTGGTAAAATCACTGTTAACAAAAAAGATGTTGAAGAGTACATCCCACATGCTGACCTTCGTCTTGTTATCAACCAACCATTCGCAGTTACTTCAACTGTAGGTTCATACGACGTTTTCGTTAACGTTGTAGGTGGTGGATACGCTGGTCAATCAGGAGCTATCCGTCACGGTATCGCTCGTGCCCTTCTTCAAGTAGACCCAGACTTCCGCGATTCATTGAAGCGCGCAGGACTTCTTACACGTGACTCACGTAAAGTTGAACGTAAGAAACCAGGTCTTAAGAAAGCTCGTAAAGCTTCACAATTCTCAAAACGTTAATCAATACGATTATATCAACGTTTCAAAGCACTCAAGAGTTTACCTCATGGGTGCTTTTTTTATGTTTTTTGAAAAAGTTCACCTCAAAGTTTACCTTATTTTCACCTTATTGTTTTAGAGACTTTAAGGCAAATTCACCGACTGCCATAGGGACTACATTTGAAGTATTGACATAAATCTGTGTTGTACCTGTGTCGCTATGTGTTAGAGCTTCAGAAATAGCTTCTAAGCTCATTCCTGCTTGTTTAGCAAGTGTTGCTCCCGTATGCCGTAGTTTGTGTGGCGTAGCGTGTGTAAGCTCTGGGTGTCGCTTTTTGATAGTTTTCATCTTATTATTAAGATAGTCAGCATGTAAAGGTTTATTGATATTCCCTCTGGTATCTATATAAGTGAAAATGAATTGTTCTGAATTGCTGATGATGCCAAACTTTGCCAGTTCATATTTTTGTTGTTTTTTCCATAAAGTCAGAAGTTGAAGCAAGTCACTAGAAATAGAAAAGATAGTTTTTTTATTTCCTTTGGTAGATTTTACTTGTCCGTATCTGTCTAAAGCCTGAATTAACTGAATCTGAGATTTTGAAAAGTCGATATGTTTCCACTGGAGAGCATATGTTTCTGATTTTCTATCTCCAAGGAAAAAGGTGAGATAAAAAAGGACGTAATCTTTGAGTGAGATTTTATCGTTCTCTAAATCTTCTTTAAAAGCTGAGAACCATTCTTGGAGTTGTTCATGAGTTAAATATAAATCTTCATCACGTTTTGATTCTGCAAGTTGAATTTTTTTGACGGCCTTAATTCGTCTTAAAGTTTTTGCAACTCTATTTGCTTCAATATACTCAAGTTCTTCTGCCCAATCAAAAATAGAAATAACGTAACTTCGTAAAGTTTTGAAGTTGGCATATTCGTTGGCTTTTGCCGTCATCAAATTTAGAATAACCTGTTTATTTTGGTTTAAAAATTGAATCGTATAGTTTCCAAGAAGGGGTAGTATATGCTTTTCAAAACATGTTTTTGTATTAGCAATAGTTGACCTACTTGGTGGCTTTGAAGTAGATGTTGTTTGTCCTGCTTTGTAGGATTCCCACCAAATATTAGTATAGAAGTCTGAGAAAAGAATATCTTCTTTGGCTAGTCCCGAAAACGCATGGTCTTCAATTTGGTTTAGCTTCGTAAGTAAGTCTATCTCTGCTTGTCGTGCCTCCTTTCTTGTTTTAAATCTTTTATCATAATAGTTATTATTAACGATGCCAAGAGGCATTCGTGCTTCTATTGGTATATAGACTTTTAATCGGTAAGTTCCGTTTTTTGTCTTACTGATAGTCATGATATTCTCCTTTATATCGAACCAGAAAATATCATGACCATTATAAAATAAAAATCTTGATTTTTCTAGTTGTTACCGTTTAGCCAGCAGTCAATAGCGTCTTTGTGGAATCGAATTGTTTTTCCAATTTTGATTGATGGAAGCCCCCTTTGAATCCATGAATCAAGAGTATTGTTGGAAATTCCCAAATAGTCGCAAGTCTGTTGTTTGTTCAAATAGGGACAACTTAAAGAATTTTTTTCTATTTGTTGTTCAATTTCTTTTTGGATAAGATTGGATAGTAGTAGTTGAATCTGATGAATCTGTTCATCAGGAAGAATTACTTGCATTTATTACCCTCCTTCTTATCTTGGTTCCTCATTGGATTGCATCGACGTGAATCCAAATACTTAGCAAAAAAGTAGGTGCGCTCAATGATAAGTCCTAGAAGTGGTGTGTGATTAGCTCGTGCATACCAGACGAGTTCTTCAAACTCTGTGAAGTCATTCTGTTCAATAATATCCACAACTTCATGCATGAAATCATCTGAGTTATTTTCTACAAGAAATTTATCGAGATTAAAACCACATCCAACTTCAATATCATTTATATCATATTGAGTTTTCTCCTTGTTTTCGGCATGAATGAAGTAGTCAAAAAGTCCTTTGGGAGATTGTACGATTTCTACATGAGCAGGTCCATTCAACTTGTCCTTGATTAGCTCGGAAACTTGTTTATAACTTTTGAGAGAATCAAAGAAGAAAGCCCCGTGTTTGTGAGATTTTTTCAGTTCCCCAGTTTGTCGGTTAATGTCTTTATCGTGCCAAGGACTAAGGATGAAGGGGATGTGTAGTTCTTCAAGAACTTCAAGGTAGTCAGCAGGGGCGCTTTCTTTGTAAAAAAGGAATGTCCACTTGCTGGAGCGTTGTTCTTTTGTCATTTTGATATACCTTTCTGATTACTGATTACAGGATAATTGGGGGTCGTAGTAACCCCAATTATCTTGGAAAATGCTAGAAGGGGGGGGCTATCTGGCTACTGCTTAACGCAAGCCATAGCCCCTTTTTATCGTTTTTTACCAACTAACCATAGCTTATTACGAATCCGATTAGGTGCTGAAAAGTAGTAGTCAGGATGTTGACTCGAAACCTCTTCTTTCAGTTGAGAGGTCATGTCAGCCAAAATTTTTTGCCCCTGCTGGTCTCTAGGGACTTTGACAAAAACCGTCACATCATCTTTTCGTATGTCTACGACACTCTTATGTGCACAGTGATTAAAACTACTATTTATGGGATTGAAGGTAGTTATATTCTGATTGTCAATCGTTGTTACTTTTTCTGATTTCTCACGTTGCGTTAGAAACTGACGAAGTTTGAATGTAAAGTATACGGACTTAAAATAGTTGAATAGACTATCAAATCGAAATCGATTCAGAATTTCAAACATTACAGAAACAAATAGTGTAAGTAGAAGGAAGGACATTGCTGTATAAGAATATTTGCTTCCTAAATCTAAATAGCCATTGAACTGGGAGAGGTCAAAAAAACTCAGAGGATTTAGTTTAAACTGATTTGATAGAAAATCCAGAGACCATCCTATAAATCCTGCTAGAAATGAAACTAGAATTAGATTGATATTGATGTTGAATGTCCTCATGAAGTAAGATTTTTTCACCATTAAAGAATTCCTTTCTTTGTGTAATACGTTGGACATAGTAGCGGAAGTACCTGATAAGGATGTTCGTTATCAATTACTTGAATCAGACCTGTTCCATGCCCGATAGGGATAACAATACCTTCTGGGTCGAGGTCAGGGAATAGAAATTGTGTCGTCTTCTTGTTAATGTTGCCAATCTGGATGAGGACATTAAGTTGTTCACGAACAGAAATGGGAATCGTAGTGTGATCGAATCTTTGTGAAACAAGTAACAAATGAAGTTTTGTAGCACGTCCGAGAAGTGCGATAGAAGATAAGAGTGAGAAAAACGATTCTTTAATCGTCTTATTGACTCCCTCAGATAATGCAAGAACTTCATCAATCACAATTGTCATATGGCTGAACTCATGACGTGGATTCTCGTATAGGATTGCTTGACGTTTGTGAATCAGTTCTAGACATTGACTTAATTTCTCATTGATTTCTGATACAAAGTCGGACTTAGAGCGATTTTCAACGGGGTGAAGCACTGCAATTTGATGTTCACGAGCCCAACGACTAGGTGTGTCAAATTTTGGGTCTACTATAATTAAATCAGATTGATGTTTGAGTACACTCAGTAAATAGGTGAGAGCATAGGATTTACCCGAACCACTATTTCCACAGATTGCCATGTGATTGACCTTATCAAGATTGAGAGTGAAATTTTCCATAATTGGAATTTGATTTTTTGGTAAACTTGTTGTGTATCTATCAAGATCAGGAATGACTAATCGTTTTGAAATTCCCACCCTCCACGGAAAGAAAAGTCCTCGCTGAATATGGATATCATCCGTTTTTAGAGGGACGAAGTATGTGGCATTTTGCTTCAATAATGTGTAATGTGGATATAGGGTTGCGTTAGCAATCAAGAAGATTTTATTATAGAGCTCATCATCTAAAATATAGGCACAGGGAAGCCGTGGGATGAAAATGAAACCATTTTCTTGAATGAGGATGTTAAAACTGTTTGTGTAACTCGTTTCGCCTTGCATCAAGGCTCCCAGAGCCATATTAAGGCTCTGGAGCAAGTATGATTGCAAGACGGCATCTGTTTCAGATACCATTATTTAACCTCCTTAATGCCATCAGCTTTAAAGTAAACGTTATAGCGTACTTCAACGGCTTGAAGGTTATCGAATTGAATCAAACTCATGAAATCAGGTAGCTTAATTTTGTCTTCAAACTTAACTTGGAACGGTTCGAGTCCTTCTTGGATGAAGGTTGCCTTGTAAGCGATGATTTCGCCAGTAGGCTTTCCATCCTCAAAGAGTTGCTGTGGTTCAAGTTCCGTACTTAAGCAGTAAATGCCTTGTTTGTTGTCAATGTATTCATTAGCGGTGTTAGTTGAATATCCACCTTTGCGATTACGTGTTTTCATTAGATTTACCTCGTATTTGATTATTTGTCTTAGCTAAGAACAATTTTAGTTTAACGTAATTTCATGAAGTAGACTGTCAGTTTTCCTGACAGTCTACTTTTAAATTTTTGGTATGAGACAGGCTAATTCGGATAACCAATAAGTTAATTTCTCAGCTATTTGATGCGAAGTTTCTTCCTCTGGGAAATCTGAAATAAAGCTTGATAAGGAGTCTAGAAAAATTCCTTTATTTTTTTCAATGATTTGCGCTACTTCTTTCTTTGAGACATTAGAAAATTTTTTTGCTATTGACTTTTTTAAAAAAGTATTTTCAAACGTAGGATCTATCAAAATTGTAGATATTATGTTTTCAATAAGTAGTAGTTCGAATTCAATACTTGGGAAAAATAATTCCCTAGGATTTTTATAATCTAAACTGGTCTGAAAAGCTAACGAAGCATTAAAACTAATATTTCTTTTTCCCTTTAGAATTTGTCCAACTGTTGTTTCGGATAATAACTCAACTTCCCCTTCAGCTGTTTCATATCCAATTTGATTTTGTAACATTTCTCGCTCATTAAGTATTCTCTTGAGCTCTATACCTAACAGTTTGCAATATAATTCCTCTATTACACTTTTATATGTCATTTTACTTCCTTTCCGTCCTTGGACGGAATAGAAACACAGTCGTTTACCGAGCTAAGTATGAAAAAAACACACCAAAGAAACGGTGAAACATTTGACATAGCGAATACCTAAAGATGTAGCTATGTTCTGAGTTTCAATCCGTCCTTTGGTGCACCTTTGGACTTCATAATTTCCTATTTAAATAGGGATAATTACATTATATAGTGAAAAACGTGGTATAATTAAGGTGATTTTTATAAAATAACAACTTAAAAACACCACGTTTTTAAAAGGAAGATTATGATTTTTAAAAGGACAAAGAAGTATTTTATCGATTGTGCTTCATTGAGGCTAGATTCTAAAATTAAAATTATAAATGAGGAACGTAAGTCAGGGGCTTCAACAGAGTATTACTGGTATACAGGTCAAGAAAAGAAAATAAATAAGAAATATAAAAAACTTACGAATAGAGAGATTTCTTCAAGCAATTCTCCGTTAATTAGCCTTATTAGAAGAGGGATGGTAACCTCAAAGAATCCATATCTTTATACTCCTAATGCAATAGAAGATGTTTTGAACAATTGTAAGTTGGATGAATATGGCACAAAATTAGGTTTAGTTAGTAATGAAAAAAAGAAATATATAGCGCGTAATATAATGTTTAAATCTTATGATGAAATTTGCTTTGGTGATCGTTCCGAACATTGGAAACTCAAATCCTTCCTATCATCTATTATTATTTTAGATATTCTTTTTGAATCTTATGATGAAAATCTATGGAGAATAGTTTTAGGATATATGCCACTTAATATTGAATTTGAAAAAATAAGATTAGATGTTGTTGATGTTCAAAAAGTATATAGTATACTTTTTGAAGAGCATTATGAATTATTTATGACAGGGATTTTTCGAGCTACAGAAAAAGCTCTTAATGTTGATACCTTATTTTGGAAATTTTATGAAGAACGTGTAAAAAACGAATCAAAAAACATAAATAAAATAGCATTCGTTGATGTTTATCTGAACGAATTTTACACTGAAATTTTAAAGAAAAAAATTGATAAATTTATTAATGATGGCAGTTATTATGGCTATAAAGAAAAGTATGTTCATGAAAATAGTACTTATCAAAGTTTAGAGTCAATAATTTCAATTCAACAGGAGATGCGTTTGTACCAAGGTGATATGGAATCAGTTGAAATTAGAAAAAAATATGGTAATAAGGTATGGGATGATAATTTGCTAAATGCTCTAAATAAGGATAACATTGATGACGTTCTGGGTAAGTATACTGATGAATATTTAGATTATGAAGATATAGATGCCATATACGCGACATATATATTAGGACTGACAGAAAAATTACTTCATTTAATGAGTAGTTTCCAAAGTTTTAGAGAGGAAAATTCTCATTGGCAAGGCAATTATTTAGGTTATGTCAAAAAATACCAATATGGCAATGAGATCTTAGAATATATACAAACAGGAGATAAAGAGCTCCTGAGACCTTTGATTTATAAAAGCTTACAATATGGAAACAATGGATTTGCAAGAGAAAGATATTTTATAAAAAGACATCCAGATAGCTATTTAGCTCGAGAAGTAAGAAAATTTCATGAATAATTATGTCCAATATGTTTATAGAAAACAATAAAATTGCCTATTTAACTCTCTAGACAGAAACTAAACATATGTTTTAGGTTACCAATATCATAGTAATTACAGGATTTATTAGTATAAAAAATAATAATTATAATGTATTAAGAAATTAGATAAGGTTTTTAACTGGAAATAAATTGACGGCTAATTTAAGAAGTTGTATAATTCTAAGGAATTTAATTTATTCGCAGATAGATGTTTAGAAAGCTAGATTTCTTTCAACATTCTGATTACATTTGGGAGATAAAATTGATAGCCTATGAGGAAAAAATATGAATAACTCTTTTTTATTAGAATATGACATTGAATCTTTATCTAAAGTTATCTACTCTATTACTTCATGGTTTCCAAATAGGAGATTTTTAGGAATAGTAGATAAATTGAATAGAGATTTTATTAATAATGAAAGTAAGATTTTAGGGACTACTAAAATAGATTCATACAGCAAATTTGTAGACTTTTATAAAAAAGCAATTGAGTATTATATACCTGAATACCCAAAAGAAGATTTCCCTATTGATACTGGAAATGTAAGGTTCTATTCAAATGATAGATTTCATAAAATATTTATAGGAAATGGCAATGAAGATACTTATGAAACTTCATTTGTAATAGAATCTTTAGTGCATGATTTTAAGCAATTCAAAGAAATATGGTATGAGATACTTGAATATGAAGATTTAATTATTTCATCCTTAGAACCATTTAAAAGTGAGTTTACTCAAGAAAACTTTGAATGTCCACCTGAGAGTTATTTCAATTTTATATATCAAAATCATGAGCTTTTTTATGATAACGAACTTGCCCAGTATTTCAAAACATTCAAAAGTAATAATGCTGAGTTATATCCATTATTTACTCCTGTTAATAACTTTCCCATATTTTTACCAGTTATGAAAGATTGTTTTATGGAGAGAATAGAAAGCGAAATAGAGGAATCAAAGTTTGAAGAATCTATTTGGTTAAGCTTCTGGAGCAGACTAAATTGTAATTTTACAAAATTCTTTGAACGAGAAGGAAATTCATTTTATAATCTGAGGTTAATTAACAAAGAGGCTAAAGAAAAGATTGATTTAAAAAATACATTGGCATTTTTAAATGAAGATAAATTAATTGTTTTAGAGCCAAGCCAAAATAAAATTTCAGATCACTTAAAAAAAGGAATTATTGATAATACTTACCAGATAGCAGGTCTTTGTCAAGATGGAGAAGTTAGAGGATTTGAGTTTAAGTCCCAGAGCAATATTATTTTTGTTGGAGTTGACACCAAGAGTATATCTCCAAATATCACTAAAACATTCCTATTTGGAGATGATGATGAATATGTATTAAATGCAAGTAGTATTATAGGAATAATTAACAATGCGAATTCAATAAAAGAAATCGTTGATTTTTTTATAGCTTATAACAATAATCAAGATAGAATTATGTCTTTCTCCAATGGAGATGCTTTATTTCGAATGTGGCAATCATCAAATCAGATGATTAATGATGGTGCTTTGAATGTAAATATGGCTTTCTTACCCTATGAAAGTGTTCATTATAATATGGAAACGTTTGATAAAATTGTATTAAACTATCCATTTGAAATAGGGGGAGAGTTTTATAATATTCATGGTTGGAAAATAGTTGATAGGGAACAAACTGATTTGTCACTTATTTCAAAAGCTCATCTTGGATCAATTGATATATTTTCAGAGAATCATAAAAAAATTATATATCGGGAGTTACATTTTATTTTAGAAGATATAAATATCTATGATTACGAACAAATAAAATCTTTTAACGAAATTGTTTTAAATGCTTTATGTCATAATAAAGAAGCAATTTTATCAAACTATGAAAAAGAAACTATGGAGATTAATTTAGTATCTAAGTCTGTGCTTGATAGAAATGCTAATTCTAGATGTCCGATACAAGAAACGAACTATTTTAATAAAATAGTTTTTGTTAAAAATTCCAAATATCAGATAACTTTATTAGCTCCTAGATGGAATAAAATATTTGCTGATAATCTTTCCAAATCAACATTGGAATTTGAAAATACAATTCTAATAAATTTACTAGACAGTTTCCTTTTTAAGGATAGAGTTTTGTTATTTGAAAAAATTAAAGAAACAGACAATGAGAAACGAACTTCAAGCTTATTTGAAGTTAGGGTTGAATATTTTATTCAGCCTCATTTAGAATTCTCAGCTCCTAAAAACTATTCTTTTAAAAGAGTTAGGAAAAGTATTGCTAACATCATTAAAGAACTTGGATTAGAGCCAGGTATATATTGTGAATCAGACATAGTTGCTATCGTAAGATGTTTTAGAAATAAAATACGCGAAGACTTAGTTTCTATGATGTCATTGTATAATCAGTATGACTTGATACTTAAACTACAAAATATATTATCTTTAATTATTTTTAATATTGATATCCACCGCAGAAGATTAACTACATTTTCAGATAACGGAAATCTTCAAACTGTTAAATTAAATAAATTTCGAGAACAAACAATTGATTTACGTGAAGAGGCCCGCGTTTATAAACCAATATTAGAATATCTTATTGAAGAGAATTTAGTAACAGAAAGGGATGATGACGCATTAATTCCAAGTGATGATATTGTTGATGAATTGATTGCTTATGGGAAATACATATTAGATTTTCAACTTCTTTCTGATGCCTATTCGTATGGTGCTAGCAATTGGTTTCAGTTAGAGATTGAAGATAATTATGTTGTAGATATTTCAGAAACGGAAAAGTACTTACAATTTGTTGATGAAATGATAGAAATCAAGTATAAATATGGTGAATACGCAAGTAGAGATAAGGAAATTGACAATAATATAATTGATCTGGTTAAGAAATCGTTCTTTCAAGATACGAAAGTTGATTTTGATTCTTTTATTTGTTTCCTCTCCATATTTTCAAGTAATAGTCATATTTTAAAATTAAAAAATCAAAAATTACTGACTGTAAAAGGAAATGTTGTAACAGGTAAAATAGAAGATTTGGCTAAATATTTTGAAGAGAATTCGGACTATTCAATTGAAATCTTTTATGGTGTTTTGAAATTCTTAGTTATAGAAAAGAAGAAAATTACTACTAATGGAGTAATTCCAATATGGGAGAAAAAGAAAAGAGATAATAAATTTTCTGCTAAACCTATTATTGTTAATCATAATAGCATTATTTTTTCACCTATTATTCTTGATAGGTTGGCAAAAGATTGGACAGAGGGAATGATGAACTTCATTTTACCATATGATATTGGTATGCAAAATACGCTAAATACAATAAATAGTTGGAAAAAATTTTACGAACAACAGATAGTCCAAAATCTTAAGGGCTTATTTAAAGATAATAGGTACGTTACTCATATTGATCAAGAATTATATAAATTAGATATTAAAGGAAATCATCCTAGAAATTTAGGAGATTACGACCTAATTGTGATAGACAATAAGCTGAAAGAAATATTATTATTTGAAGTTAAATATATGCGTTTAAGTCAGACTATGAAAGATAGTATGGGTGATCAAAAAGAATACTTTTTTGGGGGAAAGGCCAAAGGACTAAAGTTCAAACGGCGAGTAGAGTATTTTGAAGAGAATCTAGATGTAATTTGTAGAAATATCGGATTAGAAGAGAGATACTCATTAAAATCATATTTCATTACAAATAAACTAATAAAATCAAACTTTGTGGAATTTCCATTTGAAATTATTAGTTTTAATGAATTTAAATCTCTCAATAATAATTGAATTTCTTTATAAAATTTGAACAGGCTATCAAAGTATTCATTTTCTAAAATTGATAAAAGAGATTTTGTATATATTAACTTCTAAATTTATTTCTCATAAAATGTAGTCATTTGGTTGATTTTTACAGTAACACATCGAAATTCTAAATTTCAAAAATCACTTTAAATCAATATTTTTCGTCATAACTGACGAGTAGTGAATGTCTGCTTGACTTCTGTCTGTAAAAACCAAATAAGGTAAACTTTTGATATTCTGGTTCGATTTTTACTTATTTTTGACGAAAATTTACCTTATTTTGATGCAATTGATTGAAATTAGTTGAAATTTTATTTTCTGAAAACTAGTGAGAACGTTGATTTTAAAGAATTTTGAAATTTGATGAAATAAGTGATGCCCCAACCAGGTCTTAAGAAAGCTCGTAAAGCATCACAATTTAGTAAACGTTAATTCGAGAGAATTACTATACTTACAAAGAGCACCTTTCGGGGTGTTCTTTTTTATATTTTCATACTAAATTGGTGTAATCTGACAAAGTCAGTTGCCTCAGAACGTTAATCAATAAGATACTATCAACGTTTCAAAGCACTTCATGGTTCACACCATGGGGTGTTTTTTGATGATTTTTAGCAAAATTCACACTATTGTTTCTTTGCATTCAACTCAAATTCTTCTGGTCAAATTATTAACAAATCTTCAAGATGAGGGATTGGTGAAATAGGCTGTTTGAGGCTTTTATGCTATACTAGTTTTAATGACAATCTTCTATTTCTAAAGCAACAATAGATCCGTAATTTGTTTTTAATTAAGGAGTTTGGGATTGTAAGAGGGAGATGATATATCTGAAGGAGCATCAATATGAAAAAACGTGCCTTGATTTTACTGGTTTTGTCCCTTGTAGTATTTGGAGGAGGAGCATGGCTAGCACAGGAAACAAATCTATTTCTAAGTCCGCGAGCCAAGCAGTTGGCTTATTTAAAGGAGCATGAAGAGGATATTAAGGAGTTTGTAAAATCTTTAAATCCTAAAGTCGAATCGGTTCAAATAGATTGGAAACAGACACAATGGGATAAGATAGGAAATGGTACACCTCAAGGAGGAGGCGATATTGTTCAGGTTTATGGAGGGTTTAATAATATATCAAACTCAAGCTGGAGTGTGATTATTAAGATTACAGATGGAAAAATTTTAATTAAATCTATTGGAATTGGTAGTCCGTTGCGTATTGGGGGTAAACTGCTTGACTAATAGCAACTTAAAAAATTTTGATAATTTTTACTCAAATTTAACATCATTCATTCCCCACTGACTTCGAATACTTTCCAAAAGTTTTTTTACATTCATGATATAATAAACTAAGATTCCACTATATTGGAGGAAAGAAATGAAAAAACGTACTTTAGTTTGGCTAGTTTTAGCACTTGTAGTATTTGGAGGCGGAGCATGGCTAGCACAAGAAACAAATTTATTTCTAAGCCCACGAGCTAAGCAGTTGGATTATTTAAAGGAACATGAGGAAGAAATTGTAAAATTTGTAAAGTCTAAAAATTCAAAGATTGAATCTGTTCAGATTGCTTGGGATGAAACTAAATGGGAAAAAGTTGGGAATGGGACCCCTCAAGGAGGCGGAGAAATTGTAAATGTATATGGTGGTTTTAATCATATTGAGTCCTCCTCTTGGAATGTTACTTTTGATATTGAGAATGACAAAATTATTCCTAATTCAATGGCTTTAGCCAATTATTTACGAATGGGAGGAAGGATTTTTGACTAACAGTAATTTAAAAACCTTTGATAATTTTTACTCAAATATATAGGAGAAAAAGAATGAAAAAACGTACCTTGGTTTGGCTAGTTTTAGCTCTTGTAGTATTCGGTGGCGGAGCATGGATGGCGAAAGAAGCAAATTTATTTCTGAGCCCACGAGCTAAGCAGTTAGCTTATCTGAAGGAGCATGAAGAAGAAATTGTAAAATTTGTAAAGTCTAAAAATTTAAAGATTGAATCTGTTCAGATGGATTGGAATAGTTTAACTGTTGAACAAATAGGAAATGGAACTCCACAGGGTGGAGGTTATAATCTATCAGTGAAGGGTTCTTTTAATCATATAAAGGATTCTGACTTTACAATAGATTTTCGATTAAAAAATAAAAATGATGTGCTTTCAATAGATCGGATTGGCATGTATAATCAGCCTAGAGTGTTAAAAAATGTAGGTTGGGACAAGTATGACGGATAGTAATCTAAAAGATTATAACAACTTTTATGATAGCTTAATCCCTCACTCATCCCCACTGACTTCGAATACTTGCTAAAAGTATTTTTTTTTACATTCATGATATAATATACTTAGATTCCACTATATAGGAGGAAAGAAATGAAAAAACGTACTTTAGTTTGGCTAATTTTAGCACTTGTAATTTTTGGAGGAGGCGCATGGATGGCACAGAAAACAAATCTATTTGGAGGAATAACTCTGAGCCCACGGGCTAAGCAGTTGGCTTATCTGAAGGAGCATGAAGAGGAGATGGCGAACTTTATAAAGTCTAGAAATCCTAAAGTCGAAAGTGTCCAATTTGATTGGGATAGTATGAAAGTAGAAAATATAGGAAATGGTACCCCTCAAGGTGGGGGATATATTATAACATTGGATGGAAAAATAAATAACAATGAAGATACTGAATTTACAATTGGTTTCCCTATAGAATATAATAGCAATAGTATTCCCAATATTAAGAAAATTTCTGAAATGCAACCGATAAGAGTTTTGAAAGGCAACGTATGGGAGATTTATGACTAACAGTAATTTAAAAACCTTTGATAATTTTTATGCGGATTTAGCGCAATCGGCTTATACTGGTCGTCCCAATAATTTTCCACCTAAAAATAATTCAATAGAAGCAAGAGTGTTTGACTATTCAAAAGAAATAATTTATAACGAAGAAATCACCCCTGGAGGTAAACATCTACCCCATAATGGTAGAGTCTACTTGCAGCCGGATCCTGATTTGCGAGATACTTATAAAGTTACATCGATACCAGTTCCTGATGCGAATGGGATGAGGCAGGATATTCGTCACAAACGGTATCAAAAAGGACTCTTAACTGATGATGAAGCTGGTTTCAGTGCCTACTACTTAACGGATACGCCTACCTTGACTAATGATACTACGAAAACCTATATGACCATCCGCGGAAGTGATGCCATCAGTAAAGAAAATTGGAACGACTGGGTTGACAACGATGCTAAGTTCGCTCTCAATCATATCCATACGCCGCAAGCCAAGTTAGCAACAGTAGGAATGAAAACGAAAATCGCTGAGATGCGCGAAAAGGCTCCAAATGCGACGATGGACATCACAGGTCACTCCTTAGGGACCATTGTCTCTGCCCAAGGGGTAGCTGGCCTTACTGATCAAGAACTGGAGAAAATCGGCAAAGTGGTCCTCTTTGACGGCCCGGACACGACAAAGAGTTTAAAGAAAATGGGACTCAGCGATGAGAAAATCAAAAAGATCAGCGAAAAAATCGAGTACTATGTCAATCCATTTGATGTCGTGGGGATGCTCAATCGTGAGCATACCATCACCAAATTACCGGGGGACTCCGATGAACCTCTTAAGAAACCCGTCGGTAAAGTCAATGTCCTCGTTCCCCTTCATTATACCCAAATTACTGATCCGGAAAGCTCCCATGACTTTGGTGTTTTCCAATCGGATGGAAAGGGAAATTTATTGACCGCGTCTGAGGATTTTCACCCAGAATTGCTCAGGGCAGGTGAAAAGCTAGCTCGACTGATAGCGACAACGTTGGATTCCCTCCGGGCTTTAGGAGTCGATGAAAATGTAGCCTCAAATGTTTTAAATGCCATTATGAGGGGTGAGTTTAAAATAAAGGCAGCTATTGGTTATGCTGTTTACGAGAATTTTACAACTGAATATAGTAAAATTGTCGAAGAAGCTCGTCAGGAATCTATAAAGTGGGATCGAGAAGCTATTCCTCGTTATCAGGAACAACTGAGAAATGGCAATCTTACAGGAGAAAAGAGGATTTTGGTTCGAGCTCAGTTGCTTCAGACAGCAGCCCAGTTGGCAAATTTTGACATGGAAGACAAAGTTAAATCTGTGAAAACCTTACTTTCAGATGCTAAGGAAGATATTCAAAACATGATAAAAGAAACAAGACAGACAGCGTTTGACATGGTTGGATATTTGTCAAGTTCAGAAGTTACAAATCTACTTTCTGGTTTTGACACAACAAGCTTTTGGGATGAAGGCGTTGCAAGTGACACGAAGACAGCAGCAACATCCTTCCTGACACAAATTGAGCAGCTAGGGGAAAGCCTGGTTAAAGCTAGTGGTTCCTTTGAAACCATAGATACAAATAGTGCTGAAGATTTTAACAATCTATTGGCGGATGTAAAACAAACATGGAGGGAAAAAAATGTTAGTCCTAACGGATGAGGATACTTTAATTACAAGAGAGCAACTCGACAGAGGCTTCAAAGAAAGAATGAAGGAACAAGAACGCCAAGCAGTCAGGGCCTTAGTAACTGCAAAAGAACTGTCAATCCTTGCTAAGGGAGTGGAGTTGGCTAAAAAGTTGCAAGAAGCAGCCTCAGATATGCAAGAGTACGCCTCTAAGACTTATGTAAACAATATTAAGGGTGGATTTGAGGGCAAGGCCGCTGATGCTGCTGAAACTTACTTGACCCAGACCATGCAAACACCTGCTTTACAAAGTCCTATCAAGAACTAGGAGAAAACTTGTGATGGATAAAAAGGAACTTCAGAAACTAGAGGATGAGCATAATCGTAAATTACGAGACTTAGAGCGTTTGGAGATGGATTTGGATGATGATTTCCACAAGTTTAGTAGGGAGACGGATCATCTCCTGGAGGCGCTTTCCTATGCATGCAGAGACAGTAGTTTTGCTGAAATTCAACCATATATCTTTGAGATAGAGAACAATTTAGATAACTATCATCAACTTTACAAGAGTCGTATAGAGAATGTGTTAGAAGCTCGCCATCAAGAGAATAAAAACTTTCATAGAAAGTTAGAAGAAAAGAACGTTTGACAAATATACCTTATAAAAGAAGGATGATATGAGTTTGTTATACTTTGTTATTATAAATAAAAAAAAGAAGTAATTATACAAGAAAAGTAGATAATTTAACCCTTCTTACTAGTTTTTAGATGGAAATAGCTCTTATTTTTTTATAAATAGAATAAAAAATGAATTTTAAACTTGCAATTGAGGCAAATTATTGATATAATGAGGGCATAAATTAATATAAAGGAGTTTCACATGGCTTTAATTCAATTAACAACAGAAGAATTGCGCACCTCTGCTCAAAAGTACACTCAAGGTTCTGAGGAAGTAAGACAAGTACTTCGTACATTGACTCAAGAGCAAAATACTATCCGAGACAACTGGAAAGGTGCTGCTTTTGAGAGCTTTGATCGCCAATTCACAGAATTGTCTCCAAAAATTGAGGAGTTTGCAACTTTGCTTGATGAAATCAATGCACAGTTGAACAAGGTTGCTGAAATTGTTGAACAAAACGACCAAGATCTTGCATCACAAATTTAATTTGTTATATAAGTGGCTTTAGGAAGGCGAGAGCCTTCCTATTTTTTATGACGGAGAAAATTTAAAGTAATATGAGGAAGAATAGAATTTTTAAATATATAGGAAGTAGTCTGCTGGCATTAGGATTGCTTGCATTGATTATTTTTTTGAATCTATCTGTTCAAAAAAATACAACGATTAGCAATGAAAATAATGCAAAGGCTAATCAGCAGACAAAATTAAATGTAGCTATCGTAAATGAAGATAAGCCTGTCTACGTAGATACAAAAGAATACAATCTAGGTGCTAGTTATGTAAAAAATATCGAGCGTGATAATTCACAAAATTGGTCTGTTGTCCCTCGTGGAGCAGCTGATTCTGGGTTAGAAAGTGGGAAATACCAACTCGTTTTAACAATTCCTAGTGACTTTTCTGAAAAAATACTCGATATTAACAGCATCAATGTTGATAAGACAACCATCAATTATAAGGTGAATGCGCAAGGAAATTTGCAAGTAGAAAATGATGCAAATAAACTAGCGAAAGACATTGTTTCTGATTTGAATGGTCAGTTAGTTGACATGTATATGGCTAGTATTTTGAACAACCTTTATACAGCACAAAAGAATGTTCAAGCTAGCTCACAGATACAAGCGACCAATATCGGAAACTATCGTACGAATTTATATAATACAGCTATCAACTCTAAAAATCTTTTCCCAACTCTCTATAGTATGTCTAGTTCTTCTGTTGACGCCAACAGTGCTTTAAAGACAGGTTTGGATAGTTATTCTCAGATTTTTGGTCGTTATGACGTTTCACAGATTGCCTATGGTAAAAAGCTTGACACTCTGCTTCAGGATAGGGTCACTGAGAAGAAAAATCATGCGGATGTTATCACTGGGCTCATTTCTCAGAGTCGGGAAGACGTTAAGGGACAAATTGAAACTTATAAGGAATTAATTAAAGCTCAAGGTAGTCTGACTTCTAATATAGATGGAACAGCAGCATCTTCTGATGGTACGTCATCTGAAGTTAGACCTTCCTATAAAACAGTCGCAGAAAGCATCGGCAAAAAGATTGAGAGTTTAAAGAACAATCTAACAGATGAAAGAACCAAGTTTGAAAATCATAAAAAGGATATTCATAACTTTATTGATGAGAAATTAGCTGCTTACTATGGAACAAGTGAGAAGAGCAAAATCACTCTTAAGCAATTTTTGGATACAGCTGCAAACAAAGACCTAGAGAAGGCTGTAGAATCTCTCAAAGAGCAGTTGGCTTCTGCAATCTCAGAATTACCAAAAGAAGACTTTAGTGGAAAAGAATTTAGTGGTTTTGGTATGACACCAATCACAATTCCTTCTGTAAACTATACTGAATTAAAAACAATCAAAGAGCCTAGTGACGAAATCAATTCGACTGATTTGAAGAATTTGGAAGATCTAGCAATCACGAGTACGAGTGCTGTTGGACGAACAGGAACAAAGGCTAAGGTATCGTGGAAAGCTGAATCAGGAGTGACAGTTCACTCAGTCACTTATGATGGTACACCAGTTGAGTTTGGTCAAGAAATTGATTTGAAGACGGGTGGGACTTTTAAAGTAGCCTATAGTGTTGCAGAGACAACCTCAACTACAACTACAGGTTCAACCGGGACTCCAAGTCCAGCTCCAAAAGCAGAGCTAAAATCAATTAATATTTCCTTGAATGATGTCCAAGCAGCCAGTGCTCCAGTAGATGTGTTACGTGTTCAGCAAGCAGCAGTGACTTATGGACAAAAGGTTCAGAAAATAGCTTCTGACTACCAAAAGGTGGAAGCACTCAGACAAGCATACAATGCTGTCAAAGAGTTACGAGATAGTGATGTAACAGATGCTTTGTCAAATATTTGGCTTGAAGCTATTAGTTCAAATCTGAAGAAATATGAAGACAGCTTAACTACACCTGCTAGCGATACAGAAACTGATGGTGTCAAAGGGAAAGTAGATAAAGCCTTATCAGAATTGACTACTCTGAAGCCTGTTTTAGAAAAAAATGTGCAGGATGTTTTGACTACCAACCAAGAATTGGATACCAAAATAAAGGACCAATTGGATAAGTACGGAAAGTTAAAAGAGAAACTAGATGATTTGGTTGAGAAGCAAGGGGGGAGCAATTCTGCTTTTGAAGAGACTGATAAACAATTGGCCACCCTAAAATCGGATTATGCAGCTCTATTGTCAGAAACTACGGGTGTGAAGGAGTCTTCTCAAAGTAATGTCAAAGCTGCAGAGTCTGTGAATGAAACTTTAGGTAAGTTCAATCGTGAATTGTCAAACGCTCAAACAAGTACTGAAAAGTTGTCACAAGATGCTGACTCCTTGATGACGCAGTTTAACGAAGAATTGACTAACAATGGAAACTTTGTAGAATCCTTTGTGAAGGTTCTGAATAATGCCTATCAAAATGGGGTACCAAACGAAGTATTGTTGAACTTCTTATCCAATCCTGTTACCCAAAATTCTACTTCAGTAAAAGCGACTGTCAATGTTTACCGTCCATTTACATGGATTTTACTATTGGAGATTGTTAGCCTCTTTACAGCCTATCTGTTTGCAACTCAAAACGTTATTCGCAAAGTCAAAGATAAGTTCAAACTTGATAAGTTACATGATACAGACTTGATGACGGTAACCATCCTATCTGCTTTAAGTCTCGTTGTCGGATTGGTAGTTGGTGTTGTATCAAGTGTTCAGCTACAGGTTGGCCGTGAATATCAACCATCTTGGGTTCTATTAATTGTTTTAGCCGCATTTGTACTGATTCAAGGACAATATCTATTGCTTAAACATTTCCGAGTGATTGGTATGGGACTCTCCTTCTTTATGATGATTAGCTTTGTCTACCTATCAAATGCTATTGGGACAACAGCAAGTTTAACTGGTTTCCCAGCCTTTATCAAAAACCTCAATGCGTTATCGATATTAGAAGGTTTGCTCTCAGGATACTTTGATGGACATCCAGCAGCAATTATCGCTTTTGTTGCAACGATTGTTGTCATAGCTGTTTTACTTGTTATAAATGTTTTTATCAGGGAAAGTAGTTTGTGGTTTCAAGCAAGCCAAGCTGAGAAAGAATAGAAATTAGAAATATGAAGAAAATCATTCTTTTCCTTCTTACCTTAGTAACATGTGCAGCAGTCTCTGGGGCTGCTGCAGATGATTTGAAGGATAACAGTCTGCAGATTGATGATTCCCGACTTGAAAAGAAAGAGGGATTGAAATTTGGTCTACAGTCTGAACAAATCAAGGAGCTTTTTAATGAAGCGACTCAAAAGAGGTTGCAGGACATGCAACAGCATCAAGAGGAACAGTTGATCACAGAAAGGGGCCAACTGTTTTCTGCTATACAGAGACCAGTGAAAAAATCTTCTGAAGAACAGTTGTTTCAGCCCAATGCTCAAAAAACAATTAAATTTCAAACAAATATAGGCCATGTAGAAAAAGGTGGTCTGAATGAATTTCTTCCAGAGATATTCTATGTGGTGTTGATTTTCTTGCTTTTTGGAGCAACGGCAGTAATGAGTTATCGTGTGATGGTAGAAGGGATGGACTAATTTTACAACTAGTCTGTCTAAATAACTTAGAAAAGGATAAACCAAACATAGGAGGCGTGAAAAAAGGTGGAGCAACATATCAATATTACCCTACGTTTGAGAGAAAGAGATGTGGATATTCGCATTCCACGGCGAATTGAAGTGCGCCGGCTGGTGCGAGAAGTGGATACGATTTTTAATCCAGGTATCAAGCGAAAAAAATATCAATTAAGAATTGTCAATAAAGGTTTGTTGATTGATGAAGGGAAACATCTGTCTGATTATCCTATGACGACAGGAGATTTAGTAGAAATTGAGGAGATATAGGTGGCTGAAGAAAAATTTGAATTTGGTGGACAGTCGTTTGTCTATGAAAAAAATGAAACAAACTGGGAATTAAAACTCAAACGTTCAGATGTTGCGAGTCAAGATTTACGGGAACTCTTACTATTGGATTTGCATCATCCATTCTTTTTGGAGCAATCGATGGTGTCTGATGAGGATAGCGTCACCTTCTCCTATCAAGTCGAAGCTCATGGACTGACTTATGAGGAAATAAAGGAACGCACCATTTCGGAAAGAATCCGTTTGGCCCTAAACGTTTTTCGTCTAGAGGGCGCCTTGGAGTTACCTGTGACTTTCCTTTTGCACCCAGTAAATCTCTTTATTACCAAGGATGCTCAGGCTAAGATTGCTTATCGTGGAATTCCTGGTTTGATGGTTCCTCAATCCATATCCTCAGAAGATTTTTTACGCCAGGCCAAATGTTTTACAGTAACACTATTTAGCGATTTGGATTTCATGGATCTTTATAATGGTTCCTTGGAATTAGAGACCTTGCCAGACTTCTTAAATGACCTATGTCAGGCAGATGATATAGAGGCTGCAGTAGCTGTTTTGGAGAAGTACTACACGGAGAAGGCTGCGAAAGAACGGGCAGATTTGGTCTTGGTTCCAAGTAGACGCCATCGTGTCTTTAAATTGGCAACGATTTGGTTAACAGCCAGCGTTGTCTTGCTAATCGTTCCACTGATCTATCTGATTTTTGTGCAAAATCCTTTCAAAGAAAAGATGTTGCAGGCTGATACTGCCTTTATTAAAGTGGATTATAGTGGTGTTATTACAGAATTAGAGAGAATTGATCCAGCTAGCTTGCCGAATACGCAAAAGTATGAGTTGGCTTACTCTTATATTCAGGGGTTGGAATTTTCTTCTGAACAAAAGAAAGTCATCTTGAACAACGTAACACTCAAGTCAGATGAGCTTTATTTGACTTACTGGATCCAGGTTGGGCGCAATCGTTTTGAAGAGGCTCTTGATATTGCCAAACGGATTAACGACAGTGACTTGATTCTCTATGCTTTGACTCAGGAAATCAAGCAGGTTCGAGAAGATGGTAACTTGTCAGGAAAAGACCGTGAAAGTAAGTTGAATACTTTGGAAAGCGAGTATAAGAAATACTGGGATAGTCGAAGTGAGCTACTAACGAGTGAATCAAGCTCCAATGCTTCTACAACTCCTAACCCTCAAGACAAGGCTTCTGAAAGCAAACCGTCATCTGAGAAGAAACCTGTTCCAAGTAGCTCCTCTAGTAATTAAAGTAGACCAAGGAGAGAAATTATGAAAAAACAAATCATTTTCTACAGCCAAGGTCTGCGTTATGAAGTTGAACTGAGTGCAGATAAGACGGTCTTGGTCGGGGCGACTGAAAAGGCCCAAGTCTACCTTTCTCAACAGGAAAGACCGATTCAAATCAAGGTCGATGGTGACGAGGTCTTTTATCAGTACGACGATGAAGCGGGACTTTTGAAAGATGGTCTGCGTTTGGGTGAGGTCGTCTTTTATCTCCGAGAAGGGGAGCCAAAGGTTTATGACCTTTTGGATTTATCAGAGTTTCAGATTGGCTCTCAAAGAGGTGCGTTGATCACCCTAGATGGAGATGTTGAATTCTTACTCCAAAAATCCCAAAATCAATGGAAGCTAACTCGACTAAAAGGCGCATTTTATCGAAACAATCATCTGGAACAAATGGACCAGCAATTGATTGGTTTTGGAGATGAGTTGAGTCTAGGGGCGGTGACGATCAAGTTCTATCCTGATGAAGTATGGGTCCAGGGTCCTGCCCAAGTTGGGCCACAACTGACTCTGAGAGAACCATCTCGATATGGTTTTTATGAAGATTATCCAGATTATCATCGTTCTCCACGGATCATTTATCGTGGCAGCGAAGATAAAATCTTGATCAATCCCCCAGGTCAGGAGCCGGTTAAGCCGAGTGATGAACTGTTAAAGCTGATCGTTCCTCCTTTGATGATGGTCGGGGTAACCGTCTTAATCACCTTAATTCAACCTCGAGGGATCTATATCCTTGCGACAGTAGGGATGTCCATAACCACAATGATTTTTTCTATCCGTGGTTTTATCAAAAATCGTAAAAAGTACAAGGCTGATAAGAAGGAACGGGTCGATCTCTATCGTCTTTACCTGAAAGATAAGGTCAAGGAATTGACTCGTCTGGAACGAGAACAAAAAGAAGGGATGCACTATCATTTTCCAACGGTTTTAGAGTTGACGGACTTGGTTGAGAGTTACAATCACCGAATTTACGAAAAGACTCCCTTGCATTTTGACTTTTTATACTATCGTTTGGGACTCGGGAAAATGCCGACTAGCTATGACTTGAAATACGGTCAACAGGAGCGTAGCGGTAAGAAGGATGCTCTAGAAGAAGAGGGTTACGCTCTCTATAGTCGTCACAAAAAAATCCCAGATATGCCAATCCCGGCAAACCTCAGCCATGGACCGGTGGGTTATATTGGACCTAGAAATCTCGTTCTAGAACAACTGCAACTTTTGGTGATGCAGCTAGCGACTTTCCATTCTTATCATGATGTGCAGTTTATTACGATCTTACCTGAAGAGGAAAAAGAGCAATGGTCTTGGATGCGTTGGCTTCCTCATGCCAAACTGCAAGAACTCAATGTCCGCGGTTTTGTCTACAATCAACGAACACGGGACCAAGTTCTGAATAGTTTGAACCAAATCTTGAAACTACGTCGTAGTCAAAAGGAAGAAGCATCCCACAAGGAGAGCACCCTCTTCCATCCTCATTACGTGGTTTTAGTGACCGATGAGAAGCTGATTTTGGATCATATCATCATGGAGTTCTTTACCGAAGATCCAACGGAATTAGGCTGTTCTCTAATCTTTGTAGAGGATGTCATGAGTTCCTTGTCTGAGAACATCCAGACAGTGATCAATATCAAGGACCGTAATACAGGCCAACTGGTCATGGAAGAAGGAGTCTTGAAAGAGACGGACTTCCGTTTGGATCATTTCCCAGCAGATTATGATAAGGAGCGGATCGCCCGTACCTTGGCACCGCTCAATCACCTCCAAAACCTGAAGAGTTCGATCCCAGATTCTGTGACCTTTATGGAAATGTATGGGGCGGAGACCTTTGAGGATTTGCAGGTATCGAGCCGTTGGAAAAAGAACGCACCTTACAAGAGTTTGGCTGTGCCAATTGGTCTGCGTGGTCAGGATGATCTGGTTCAGCTCAATCTGCATGAAAAAGCCCATGGACCTCATGGATTGATCGCAGGGACGACTGGTTCAGGGAAGTCCGAAACCATCCAATCCTATATCCTATCCCTCGCTGTCAACTTCCACCCTCATGATGTGGCTTTCTTGCTGATCGACTATAAGGGTGGTGGGATGGCCAATCTCTTTAAAAATCTGCCCCATCTCTTGGGGACGATTACCAACTTGGATGGTGCCCAATCTATGCGGGCTCTGGCTTCGATCAATGCGGAGATCCATCGTCGTGAACGACTCTTTGGAGAGTTCGAAGTCAACCATATCAATCAATACCAGAAGAAATTTAAAAACGGAGAAGCGACAGAACCACTCCCTCACCTCTTTCTCATCTCAGATGAGTTCGCAGAGCTCAAGGTTAACCAGCCAGACTTTATCAAGGAGCTGGTATCCATCGCGCGTGTCGGACGTTCCCTCGGGGTCCACTTGATCCTAGCTACCCAGAAACCATCTGGTGTGGTTGATGACCAGATCTGGTCTAACTCACGCTTCAAGATCGCCCTTAAGGTGGCGGACCGTTCGGACTCGAATGAAATGCTTCATACACCAGATGCGGCTGAAATCACCCAGACGGGACGTGCCTATCTGCAAGTCGGAAACAATGAAGTCTATGAGCTCTTCCAGTCTGCCTGGTCAGGCGCGGATTACCAGCCGGACAAGGACGATATGGGGATCGAGGATCATACCATCTACCTGATCAATGAATTGGGGCAATATGAGATTTTGAATGAAGACCTATCAGGCTTAGAAGATGTGGATGAGATCAAGGAAGTTCCAACAGAGTTGGATGCGATAGTGCACCATATCCAGCTCTTGTGTGAGGAACAAGAGATTCCTCCAGTGCCACAACCATGGTTGCCACCGCTCAAAGAGCGAATCACGCTAGACGAACTGGAAGAAGTACAGCCAGCAGTAGCCTGGACACAAGAGAAACCACTCTCTGTCCTCTTGGGGATGGCGGATATTCCGCAGGCCCAGAAGCAGGAAGCTGTCTCTATCAATCTCTCCAAGGATGGTCATATCCTCCTTTACGGAAGTCCGGGTACAGGAAAGACCACCTTCCTTCAGACTGCTGGTATGGACTTGGCTCGCAAATTCAGTCCAAAGGCTCTTACCATGTACTTGATGGACTTTGGTACCAATGGTTTGGCTCCATTGTCCAAGCTTCCACAGGTGGCGGATACCATGCTTTTGGACCAAACAGAGAAGATCTCTAAATTTGTACGAATCATGGAGCGCGAACTCAACCGTCGTAAGAAACTCCTTGCGGACTATGGTGTTGGGACCTTAGACCTCTACCGTCAGGCCAGTGGTCAGGAAGAGCCGGCTATCGTTATCCTCTTAGATAGCTATGAAGCCTTCAAGGAAGAAGCCTATGAGGCGGAACTCTTCAAGCTCTTGGTGCGTATCTCCCGTGAAGGTCTCAGTATCGGGGTTCACCTCTTGATGACAGCCGGTCGTCAGACCAACCTTCGTGCTCAGCTCTACTCGAACTTCAAGCACCAGTTGAGCCTACCACAGAATGAGGCAGGTGAAGTGCGAGCTATCGTGGGCTCTACGCCCCTTGCCATGACCATGGAAGATATCAAGGGACGTGCTCTTATGAAACGTGAAGAGGTGGATGTCATCCAGCTAGCACTTCCAGTTTATGGAGCCAATGACACCCAAGTCCTCAACAACCTGCGCCAAGCAGTCGCTTCCCTCCAAGAAGCCTGGACCGGCCAGCGCCCAAGTGCCATTCCGATGGTGCCAGAGGAGTTGACAGAGAAAGACTTCTATAGCCGAGCAAGCGTGCAGACTGCCTATGAACACGGACTCGTGCCATTAGGACTTGACTTGGAGACAGTTGAACCTGTTACATGGAACCTGGCTAAAGGAAATCTCCTTTACTTAACAGATAAAGAAGAGCAGATGACGGCCTTGGTGAAACACATTGCCAAAGGGAAACAGAAGGTCATCGTCTTGGCACCGAAGTATCATAGCCTACCTGAAATGGAAGGTGTGACGATTATTAGTAACTCTGAAGACTATCTAAGTGCTATCGCAAGTATAGAGAAGCGAATTAATGAGCGTTTAGAGCAAAACGAAAGAGAACACGTAGCAACAGTAGTTGTCTACAATTTAATTGAATTGGTGAGTGAATTAAACTCAGAAGCACTTGATACATTGGCTTATGTCCTAGATAAAGGAATACGAGCTGGATATGGTTCAATTGTAATGAGTTCGCCACTAATCACCAAGCATATCGATGTAATCTCAAAAACTGCTCGTTCTTATAAGCAGGCTATTTTAGCACTTCGCTTAAGCGATCAATCAGTTCTGACAGTGATCAACAGACCTGTCCGAGAGTCACAGTTGGAAGAACAAGAACATTACTATGTGGCCGATGGGTTGGCAAGTAAAATGAAAGTATTAATGGTATAAGGAGGAGAAATGGGAAAAGCAGCAATACAAGCTCAGATAGATGCTAAACGTGGAGAAATCACTGATTTAAATAGCCAAATTAGTCGGTTAGAAGGCTGTAAAAAAGCACTAACAGATTTTTCGACGGATATAGAATATGTGTTGACGAGCAATGACAATATTGAAACGACCTATTATTTAGCAGGAACACCATATTTAAATGAAACCAATAATGAAGAGAAAATACTAAAAACAGCTAAACAAAAGCTTTCAGCAAAGAGTGATGACGTAGTGGCCAAATTGACTCAGAAAATTTCTGAATTAGAGACAGAGAAGTCGGGGATTAGCCTTAGTATTAGTTGGTTAGAAATTGAAAAAAGTCTAACAACGGAGGAGTAAAGTATGAGTGATATTATAAAAGTACATGACTTACCGGCCATAGCTCGTTATAGTTCGGCTGTTCAAGAGTTTTCAAAAGGTGTGGACTCGGCTTCTAAACAAACGATGCGTAAATTTAATGAAAAGGCAGGTAAAACAGGAGATTCAGAGGACAAAGGAGAGGCAATAAATGCTTTCTTCACTCGATTGAATACTTTACAGACCCAAGTATTTCAAGAGTATCCTACCACTATTACGCATTTTTCAACAGCTTTATCAACATTTGAAAATGCTGCTACAGCTGCCGGTTTCCAAAATAAAGCATGGACTCAACAAACTGGTAATGATTCTGTCTATAAAAAATTAGATGGCGTGGAGTCTGAACAATATGAGAAAATCAAAACAAAAGTTGATAATCTTCAAACACTATTAAACGATGCTACTGCTGAACTAGGGATTGAATCAGAAGATTTAACAACTATTAAAACAACTTCGGGAGATGATTTAGCTAGTGCAGCGACAGCACGTCGTGATACCCATAACGCGCTGCAACAAGCACATGATACCTTATCAAAAGACACTACGGATGCAGAAGCAGAACTAAAAACTCTACAGACTAGAATAAAAAATGCCAGTGCAGTATGTAATATTCCGGCTTCTAGTATCTTAGCAGGAATTAAAAATGGTAGTCTTACTAAGACTAAAATTAGCTATTTGGATGCTATCCAAACAGAAGCAGATGGTCGTGCGTTAGGTGCAATATTGAATAAACAGCCAGGAGACATATTAAACGAAAAACCTGGGGATCTTAGTGAAGGATTTTACAGTATTGGTGCGCAGGAGATGATGGAGTGGATTCAATCAGGGGATAAGGAAACTCTCAATCATCTTCTGGATGCCATGGGGAATCGTGATTTTTCTGCTAACCAACCGTATTTGCTGAAATTTCAGAAAGCTGGGATTGGATTGGGTGAAGCTCTTGAAAAGGTTATGGAAGTTCAATATGCTAAAGACGGCACTTTACAGAGCAACCAGATGGCAGCATATAATAAGCATCTTGCTTTGACGGATAAGTTTGTTAGTTTGATGGAATCTCTTTATGTAATGGAGATAGGACGGACAGAAACATCAAAAGGAAAATTAGCAGTTGGTGACAAACTATATGTCACCGAAACGAGAACAAAAGTTTCAATTTCAGATATATCGGATGCAACATTTTCATTTAAGAATACGGTTGATACAAAGAAAACAACCTTGGAAATGAATATAGGTGGTTACTCTTATCCAACGAGTATTAGCAATACAACCGAAACCAAGGTTTACAAAATGGAAGAATACGCAACCGCTATTGGAAATAATATGGCAGAGAAGCAGGCTCGGATCGGTGAACTTGAGAAATCTCGCGAAGAAGCGAATAAAGATATGCGTGCTGCAATGGGTAAAGCTATAACTTATGCACTGGTTGGTACTTTCATACCTGAAGCAGTTCCTATCGTCTCGATGATTGATGCTCTGGCTACCAGTGATTCTAAGGAATTCAGTAAAGAACTCTTTTCTGCGATTGATAAGGATATAACCGTTAAGGGGAAAGTTGTTGAAAGTGGTTTTACGAAGACGGGTCCATACAATATGGGTATTCAATTACCAACAGCAACCATACAAGCCTATTTGAAGTATGTCGATCAGTTAAAGGGATATGACTTGGAAAAAGAAAAGACACGCATTGAGATGGTGGATGACTTTTTAAATCGAGGGAATACCTATCTTTTCCAGAAAGATGGGAAGAGTTCAGTCGCAATTTCTCGCATGAGAACACATAATTTTTATACAGCGGTCCGCTTGAAAGAGATGGATAATGAAGGTCTTGTTCCTTATGTTGAATATGCGAAGTCGTCCAGCCATTATAAGGTGAATAGTACTAGTAATGATACAAGGGCAATAATCCAAGAAGCAATAAACAAAGAAAATCAACTTAACTCAAATTCTGTAACACCAGAAATGAGCAAGTATCTCTTAGGCGAGGAGACCGATCTTTCTCTAGTCAATATGAGCGTAGACCAGTTGAAAACGTATAAAAATGTATTGGAACATTTATCGATTTCTTCTGACCAAAATGCCAAACATGGCTATGAAGAATATCAGCTCTATCTAAATAGTAAATACTCAGGAGGAAGTCAATGAAACAATACAGGAAAAAAATACTAATCATTCTGGGGGTTTTAAGCCTTCTTGTTGTGGTTTCTGGAGGCTATCCTTTGTATCGCTATTTGACACATGATCGCTATAAAGTTTGGTCAATTGAAGTAGAACCAGCATCTCATGAATTTATAGCTGATAGACAGGGGCTGGTCATTTCTTGGAAAGAGACAAAGAATAGTAATGGGAAAAGAGATAGGGATGAGCCGGTTGACTATAGTTTGGTAATTCATGGGAGACGATTTATAGCCACAGAAAGTATCCGTTTAATCTATGAATCGGGAGATAATCGCTTTGATGTGAAGAATCTAAGTTGGGGGGAGTATTGGAAGATTCAGGTCTATGATACCAGTCAGGATGATTTGCCTCGTAAGGAGTATGATCTTTTGAAGGCTATTGCGGATTATGATGCTTCTTACTTTCCAGTTTCAAGTGCCTATACTCATTTTTTTGCTTACAAAGATCAGGAATACCGGACAGTCGTTCTCCAGAAAACGGGAGGTGAGGATCGTAAGGAAGTCCTCTTTAACATGGCAACAGGTAAACTAGAAGACATCCCTAAGGATGCCGGAAAGGCTCTAGAGAACAGAAATGTTAATATATTTAAAGAATTTACTAATTTAAAAGAATATTATGCAGGTGACCTTTTACATATAGACACTCCAATTAGTTTTTCTCAATCCGTAATTGAACAGTCTTCAGACTGGCGTTTGAAGGAGGAGTATCCTGCAGCCTATGACTTGATGACTAAGAAGAAAGGTGGGCTATTTTTCTTGACCAACGAGACAGATATCAAGCTTCTCTCTGATATATACAGTCTCTTAATCCCTAAGGACAGAGATTTGTTTGATAATCTAACAGTTTATGGAGAGGTGACCAAGGACGGGAAAGACCATGTGGTTCATTCCTATGAAGAGTTTATCAATGTCTTGAAACCAAAGGAGGAATTGAGCAATGTCCGTTAAACAGATCCAACCGATGCGAATTCAAAGTATTAAGGCAAGTATTAAGGTTTCGACAGATGAGATTTCAAAGGGGATGTCGACTATTATTGATGCACCGGTTACAAGTAATCTAGAGTCTTGTGCGGGTCTCGCAAAAACATGTATGGAAAATTTAGTAGAGACGGTAGACTCATTAGATGGCTTTATGAACAAGATTGCGGAAGCTTTTAAAAATATGGATACAGATTTAGCAGGATCTATTGAAACGAATGAGATTTATACAGTTTCACCAGAAGAGTATACAGAAAAGAAACGAATCCAACAGAAGATCTATGATGCCTCTGTTTATAATGAGCTCCCCTAACTATTCGCCACTTGAATCCATTTCAAGTGGTTTTCTTTTGCTTTTCTCATCTTCTCACGGTGTCACGCATATGGTATAATGGATTAAGAGTTTATAATCTTTGTTTATCAGATACAAACAACAAATGCTCAGGAGGAAGTCAATGAAACAATATAGGAAAAAAATACTAATTATTCTGGGACTTTTTAGCCTTCTTATTGTCGTTTCTGGAGCCTATCCTTTGTATCGCTATTTGACACATGATCGTTTTAAGGTGCGAACTCCTGAGGTAGAACCAGCTTCTTATGAGTTTATAGCTGATAGACAGGGGTTGGTTATTTCTTGGAAGCAAGCTAGCAATGGTGAGAGTCAGGGCACTAAGGATGAACCTATTGATTATGGCAGTGCGATTTATGGGAAACGTTACCTTGCTACAGAAAGTAGACGTTTAATTTACAAATGGGACGATAATCGCTTTGATGTTAAGAAGCTGAGTTGGGGGGAGTATTGGAAGATTCAGGTCTATGATACCAGTCAGGATGATTTGCCTCGAAAGGAGTATGATCTTTTAAAGGCTGTTGCGGATTATGATCCGTCATACTTCCCAGTCTCAAGTACCTATGTTCATTCTTTAGCTTTCAAGGATCAAGAATATCGTACAGTCGTTCTCCAAAAAACTGGGGGACACGACCGTAAGGAAGTCCTCTTTAACATGGCAACAGGTAAGTTAGAGGATATTCCACAGGAAGTTAGTAAAGCCATAGAAACAAGAATTCTTTATCTATTTCAAGAATTTACTAGTTTAAA
Organism: Streptococcus oralis; assembly: GCF_019334565.1. Lineage (NCBI taxonomy): Bacteria > Bacillati > Bacillota > Bacilli > Lactobacillales > Streptococcaceae > Streptococcus > Streptococcus oralis. The sequence goes on from NZ_CP079724.1 coordinate 287,759, forward strand.
GAATTATTATAAAGATGATATTGATAATTCGGATTATTCTATTACCCTCCCACCATCTGTAATTGAACAGTCTTCAGACTGGCGCTTGAGGGAAGAATATCCAGCAGCCTATGACTTGATGACTAAGAAGAAAGGTGAACTCTATTTCTTGACTAACGAAACAGATGCCAAGCTCTTTTCAGATATTTACAGTCTCTTAATCCCTAAGGACCGAGACTTGTTTGACAATCTAACAGTTTATGGAGAGGTGACCAAGGACGGGAAAGACCATGTAGTCCATTCCTATGAAGAGTTTATCAGTGTCTTGAAACCAAAGGAGGAATTGATAAATGTCAGTTAAACAGATCCAACCGATGCGAATTCAAAGTATTAAGGCAAGTATTAAGGTTTCGACAGATGAGATTTCAAAGGGGATGTCGACTATCATTGATGCACCGGTTATAAGTAGTCTAGAGTCTTGTGCGGGTCTCGCAAAAACATGTATGGAAAATTTAGTAGAGACGGTAGACTCATTAGATGGCTTTATGAACAAGATTGCGGAAGCTTTTAAAAATATGGATACAGATTTAGCAGGATCTATTGAAACGAATGAGATTTATACAGTTTCACCAGAAGAGTATACAGAAAAGAAACGAATCCAACAGAAGATCTATGATGCCTCTGTTTATAATGAGCTCCCCTAACTATTCGCCACTTGAATCCATTTCAAGTGGTTTTCTTTTGCTTTTCTCATCTTCTCACGGTGTCACGCATATGGTATAATGGATTAAGGATTAAAACGTTTTAGTAAATACTCAGGAGGAAATCAATGAAACAATACAGAAAAAAGATACTAATCATTCTGGGAGTTTTAAGTCTTCTAGTTGTGGTTGTTGGATCCTATCCCTTATATCGCTATCTGACACATGATCGCTACAAGGTGAGGACTCCTGAGGTAGAACCAGCTTCTTATGAGTTTCTAGCTGATAGACAGGGATTGGTCATCTCTTGGAAATATGTCAATCCTAACAATAAGCAGGAAGCTAATGAAGGACCTCTGGAGTATACCAGTGCAATTTATGGAAAACGTTACCTTTCGACAGACAGTAAACGCTTGATTCATCGTTATGATGATAACCGCTTTGATGTAAAGAATCTGAGTTGGGGGGAATATTGGAAAATCCAGGTTTATGACACTAGTCAGGATGATTTGCCTCGTAAGGAGTATGACCTTTTAAAGGCTGTTGCAAATTATGATGCTTCGTACTTTCCAGTTTCAAGTACCTATATTAATTTTGTCACATACAATGGCCAAGAATATCGCAAGGTAGTTCTCCAAAAAACTGGAGGTCATGACCGTAAGGAAGTCCTTTTTAACATGGAAACAGGTAATCTAGAGGATGTTCCTAAAGAACTTGGGGTTGCCCTTGAGAATAGATATACATATTTATTTAACCGTTATACAAGTTTGAAAAATTACTATTATAATGATGATTTTATAGATAACACCACTTGTCTTAATCTCTCACAATCTGTGATTGATCAGTCTTCAGACTGGCGCCTAAAAGAGAGATATCCAAAAGCCTATGACTTGATGAGTAAAGAAAAAGGAACTCTCTATTTTTTAACTAATGAGACAGATGTTAAGCTTCTATCAGATATATTTAGCCTCTTAATTCCTAAGGACCGTGATTTATTTGATAATCTCACGGTTTATGGAGAGGTGACCAAGGACGGGAAAGAACATGTAGTTCATTCTTATGAAGAGTTTATTAGTGTCTTGAAACCAAAGGAGGAATTGAGCAATGTCCGTTAAACAGATCCAACCGATGCGAATTCAAAGTATTAAGGCAAGTATCAAGGTTTCGACAGATGAGATTTCAAAGGGGATGTCGACTATCATTGATGCACCGGTTACAAGTAGTCTAGAGTCTTGTGCAGGTCTCGCAAAAACATGTATGGAAAATTTAGTAGAGACGGTAGACTCATTAGATGGCTTTATGAACAAGATTGCGGAAGCTTTTAAAAATATGGATACCGATTTAGCGGGATCTATTGAAACGAATGAGATTTATACAGTTTCACCACAAGAGTATACAGAAAAGAAACGAATCCAACAGAAGATTTACGATGCCTCTGTTTATAATGAGCTCCCCTAACCATTTGCCACTTGAATTTATTTCAAGTGGTTTTCTCTTACTTTTCTCTTCTTTTCACGGTATTGCTCGTGTGGTATAATGGGACAAAGACATTTTCTTTGTTTTTCTGTTTGGCAATCATTCTAAGACGACCGTAGGGAAAATCGGGAAGTCTGTACTAGGTGGTACTATTGATACCATATCTAACGTTGGTCCCTTAGATGGTATGTGGCTTGGAGCTAAGATAGGGGCGAAAGCTGGACCACAGGGACTAGTAGTTGGAACTCTTGCGGGCCTTGGTTTGGGAGCAATTAATCTTGCGGATTCTCTGTTTTTCCCTGATCAGAAAAAGGCTTTTTACGAGGGGGCTAAAGATATAGCTTATGGTGCAGTGGACGTGGTAGAATCAGGAGTGGAGTCTATCGGAAATGGAATCCACCAGGGCTTGGAGACTGTCAAGAGTGTGGGCAAGAATGTTTCTGATTTTTTCAATGGTGGTCTGAAGACGGTCTCATCCTTGTTTGGATAATAGGAGAAAATAAATGGATAAGATACAAAAAGATATTAATGAAGCACTAGAGACAGGCAGACGTTTTAACATATTGAAGATGTTTTCTGTAGCACCTTTATTTTCATTGATGACTATGCTTGCGACAACTTTACCGATAAGTTTATTTCGAATGGCTAGTGAAGCTGGGTATGACCCAGCTATACCATTGACATCAATGGTTACCCAGCTAACATCAGTAGAAAAAGGGCTCATTCCCCCAGATAGTTTCTTTGGTTTTCTATTCTTGTTTTGTTGGTTTTGTTATATTTGTTTTTATATCATCTCTAAAAGAAATCGTATTAAGACCTATTTATTGACTCAGATTCTTCAGTTATTTTTGCTCGTAATTTTATATTATAGTTTGTTTATAGCCGCCTTGTATCTAATCCCTCTAGTAGCAGTTCGTATCGTCTACTGGATTGGTTTTGTGTTATCACTGATTTACCTTGTTTATATCCTTGTCACAAAGCAGCGCGCTAGCAAGGATTATTTCTCCTCAGAATATTATAAAAAATTTTTGAATGTTATTTTATTTTTATGGTTGTTGATGTATGGAATCAATCTCTTCATCAACGGACTCAATCATTTCCTAGCGTATCTCTTGCTTGCTTTGTTACCTATTGCACCTATTTTCCTAGGCCTATTTTTGGTATCATTTTTTAAATCCAATGTAGTAACGCTAGAGAACTTGAATACAGTCAATAAAAATCAAGAGAAATATCGTGAAGAGTATGGCTATACCATCGAAGAATGGTATGGAAAGAAGTCAAAAATGTACAAGGAACATGTTAAGAAGTCTAAAAAGAAATAAAGGTTTATAGATACTATTTCTAGTGTCATGAAGCCAACCACCTGAAACAAATTCAGGTGGGTTTCTTTTGCTTTTCTCATCTTCTCACGGCATTGCCCATGTGGTATAATGGGACAAGGATTGCTCCTCGTTTCAGACGAGTTTATGGAATTCAGGATAAGTTAGCAGGTGAGACGAGTATTTCTGTCAGTCTCCTATCTACCTGTTAACAGCTATCCAAAATAAAAGAAGATTGTAGATTGGTTTTATTAGTATTAGGGATCTTGGTTTTGCTCATTCTAATCTTAAAAAGGAAACAGAAAACTGCTAAAAAATCCGAGGGAAACGCCAAGAAAAGAAATTGGCTATTAATAGGTTGCTTATCCATAGTGATCCCAATCGTAATCTTCACAGTGAGTAGTCCTATTCTTGCTCTAATGGATATGTGGGGGCTGTTTGCCCATGCAAGTCGAACTGAGCTTGAGCAAGCTGTGCATCGTTCTTATCAAAATTACGGTCTTACAGGACAGTTTGAGTTAGAAAAATACGAGAAAAACTATACAAGTGTGGGAGGATTTATAATCCATGGTACCTACAGTGAAAATATAGCCGGAAAAACCTATGAGGTTAAAACTCGATTTAAATACTATACTCGCTTTTCGAAAAATGAAACATATGGAAAGACAGATGCAGAAGTTGATTACAAAAATGGTAAAAAAATTTATAATGTTTTCCCAGAATTAGCCTATTTAGGGATTGAGGTTAGTCCAGGCACCAGCGAGTTTTTAAAAACACTGGACAGTTCAATCAAAGATCCTAAACTTCCTGATTTGAAGTATCAAGGTATTGGTTTTGAATTTAATAACCAATCTGATAATATCTATCTTTATAATGAAATATTAGAGGAAAATCAAAGCAAGGGCCAAGCTCTGCAAGGAATGTATCCAATGGATGCTCAATATCTTTTCCAAAAAGAGATTTTTATACCGACATTTGAATTTCAATATTTCGTTCCGAAGGAAAAAAGAGATCTCTTGTATGATGACTATCTTAAAGAGGTTGAAGCGCTCATGAAGGAATTTTTTGCCAACCAACCCCTACCACGCGGTCTTTATGCTGTCAAAATTGCTAAGTATAAAGAGGATAAACTTGTCAGTGATAGTGGTGTATACTATGTGAAGATTGAAAATCGTCAAGTTGTAAAGCTGTTGCAAAAATTAGAGTAGGAGTTGCTAGGGCTAGTCCAGTTTTTTGTTCAGAACCTCCAGTTGTGTCTGTTAAAATTTGATTTTCCCAGTGGACAATTGTCCACTTTTTTTATATAATAAAACTAAACCGAATTGGTTGAGTTTTAGAGGTGTAAGCTCAACCATCGATTTGTTTTTCTAAGAGAGATATTCTCAATAAAACATCACAATAGGAGGTGAAGTATGTACCAACCAGAAAAACTAAAGGCTCGGAGGAAAGAGTTGAAACTGACACAGAAGGAAATTGCAGAGCAACTTGGGATTAGTTTTCAGGCTTACTCGGCTTGGGAACGTGGAATTAAGGAACCGTCTCAGGAGAAGGTTGCCCAGCTAGAGAACATTTTAAGGGTAGCAAAAGGATATTTCACTCAGATTGAGATTGTCCGTCTCTACAATAGCCTCTCCAAGCAAGGGAAGGACAAGGTTGTTCTTTATGCTCGCCACTTGGCTCAAGAGGAACAAACTCAGAAAGTGGCGACCGTGCCAGAGCGCCTCTACGAGTATCGTGTCTATGAACGCATGTCAGCAGGGATCGGGGCTTCGGTATATGACGATAGAAATTTTGATACCGTTTACTTTAATGAAGAACTAGCCCACGATTTTGCTTCCTGGGTGGCTGGGGACTCCATGGAACCTAAATATCAAAATGGTTCAGTGGCTCTGATTCGGGAAACAGGATTTGACTATGATGGGGCAGTTTATGCAGTAGTTTGTAACAACCAGACCTATATTAAACGGGTCTATCGGGAGGAAGATGGTTTGCGTCTGGTTTCTATAAATCCTAAATACAAGGACATTTTCATCTCCTATGAGGAAGATCCTCGGATTGTGGGGATTATTGTTGGGAATTTTGTGCCAATGGAGGGTTAGCCTATGGGCTACTTTGATTATTCCAGAGAGCCCAAAAGTGATATTGCCTTTGTTGATATGAAATCTTTTTATGCCAGTGTCGAGTGTGTGAAAAGGGGCTTGCATCCGCTGAAGACCTCGCTTTGTGTCATGAGTCGCGCGGATAATTCTACTGGTCTTATCCTAGCTTCCTCTCCCATGTTTAAGAAGATTTTTGGCAAGTCCAATGTTGGCCGGGCCTATGATCTGCCTTTTGATATCAAAACGCGCAAATTTTCCTATTACAATGCTCGAAAGCAAGGCTTGCCTACTGACTCAGACTATGTTCGCTACATCGAAGATTGGGCTCAAGTGACCTTGATTGTGCCACCTAGGATGGACGAATACATAGCGGTCAATATGGAAATCCAGCGAATCTTTCAAAACTATGGTAGTCCAGATGATATTTATCCCTACTCTATCGATGAGGGCTTTATCGATCTGACTAGTTCGCTCAACTATTTTATCCCAGACAAGAGTATCTCTCGCAAAGACAAGCTGGATCTGCTTTCTGCTCGCATCCAGAGGGATATTTGGAGGCAGACAGGGATCTACTCTACAGTGGGTATGTCCAATGCCAATCCCTTACTGGCTAAATTGGCTCTGGATAATGAGGCCAAGCACACTCCGACCATGAGGGCCAACTGGTCTTACCAGGATGTGGAAGAGAAGGTTTGGGCCATTCCTAAGATGACGGACTTTTGGGGGATTGGCAGGCGGATGGAGAAACGCTTGCATGCTCTGGGGATTTTTTCCATCAGAGAATTAGCTACAAGCAACCCAGACCAGCTACAGAAGGCTCTGGGTCAGGCTGGCCTGCGTTTGTGGTTTCATGCTAACGGGATTGATGAGAGCAATGTTCACAGGCCCTATAAAGCTAAGTCCCAAGGGTTAGGAAATTCTCAAATCTTGCCGAGAGACTATGTAAAGCTACGGGATATTGAAATTATTCTCCGAGAAATGGCGGAGCAGGTGGCTATTAGGCTGAGAAGGGCGGGCAAGAAAACAACCCTTGTCTCTATCTATGTCGGTTTCTCTAAACAGGAGGTTAGGCCGTCTATTCACACACAAATGAAGGTCGAACCTACCAATAATACAGCTATCTTAACGGATTATGTTTTGAAGTTATTTCATAATAAATACACTTCTGGAGCGGTCAGAAGTGTTGGAGTCAATTATTCAGGATTTGTGGACGAGTCCTTTGGCTTGATCTCCCTCTTTGATGATGTTGACAAGTTAGAAAAAGAAGAAAGGCTCCAGACGGCTATTGACTCCATTCGGGAACAATTTGGTTTTACCTCCCTTTTAAAGGCCAATGCACTGGAAGAAGCCTCTAGGAGTCTTGCTAGAAGCAAGCTGATTGGGGGGCATTCTGCTGGAGGATTAGACGGACTAAAATGATTGATCGTTCTTATTTACCTTTTCAATCTGCGCGAGACTATCAAGATCCAGGGATGCAGAAGTGGATGGGATTTTACCTTTCAGAACACACCAGTTCGATCAGTGAAGAAAAAAATCGTGTTGATTTTTCGACGAATTTGAATTCCGTTGAGAAGCTACTCTTGCTTTCTCAGCTTTATGTTGGGCAACTGAAGGGATGTTTTGTTGTCAAGGAAAGAAAGCAAAAAATGACAATCATCGGTGAGGTAAGCGAAATATCACCTCAAACTCTATCTATTAGGACCAATGAGGGCTACAGGCTGATAGAGATTGTAGATGTCCTCGAAATTCGACTGTGGGAGGAGGAAGTGTATGACTAGAAAAGAGCTGTATGAAAACAAACTACAGATGGATTATTTTTCAGATAGTTATATCCGCTTTGAAGAGGATTTCCAAAAATACTCTGCCATGAATGTTCCCTTGACTTTTTTGATCGATGATATCCTACGAACCATGGCAATGAATCAGAAAAACTACTTTGTCTTAAACAAGGAAAACGCCAAGGATGGGCGGGAGCATCGCTTTTATTTTAGGGTGGTGACAGAAAAAGAGTGCCCTAAAAATCGAACCTATGCATACGCTGGACTCAAAAATAGTAGTCAGTAGAGCTAGATATGGGAGAGGGAAGTCCGATCTAGGAAAGATGGCTTATGAGCGTCAGAAAATCTCATGGTATTGGAATTCGAAACGTTATCCTTTATCTGTGGAGTTCTTGCAGAAACTTATGATAGGTATTGATGATGAGATAAGAAAAGGGCCACTCTCTTTTTAAATGAGCGTTTATTTGAAAACGTGGTTTGATTTGAGAACAGCTATTCTCAATGATCATCTTACTTTATAGAGTCATGCCAAAACATCCATGTATATTTGTGGATGTTTTTTAATTTTACAGATAGAAAAAGAGAAGACCAAATGGTCTTCTCAACGGGGGAACTGAATCATTAGAAAGAATCAATCAAAGAGGGTTATTAGTCTTTGAAATTCTTTTGGAAAATGAGGAGAGACAAGATAGAAGTAATGGCTGCCAAGAAGAGGAAGGCACTTGCTTCTTGTTCCCCAGTTGCAGGGAGTAGTCTTTCCTTGTCTTCTTTGACTGTAGCTGTAACAGGAGCTTTTTCATCTTTTGCTGATGAATTATCTGTTACGACTGGAGCAGTTTTTTCAGTCTCTCTTGGTAGAACATACTCAGGAAGATTCACAACTGGTGGCGCTTCTGTTCCAACAGAGCTTTGTTTGCTACCTACCTCAATCACTCGATCTTGAGCTGGAGTTGCTTCTGTTTGGAGAACCTTGCGATTGTCACCATCCACTTCAACATACTCGACTAAGAGACCGTCTTTCCCTTCTGATAGAACTTGCTCTTTTCCTTTGTCTAATTGTGGGTTTTCGCGACGAATCGTCTTAAACGGTACGACCTTATTGACGATTTCTAAGCTTGGAAGTGTAAAGACAAGGTCTTTAACCCCTTCCTCAGGACTTGAAGAAGTAATTGGTTTCTCAGGTTGCGCCGGTTTCTCAGGTTGAGTCGGCTTTTCAGGCTGAGCTGGCTTTTCAGGCTGAGCTGGCGTTTCCGGTTGCGCCGGTTTCTCAGGTTGAGCAGGTTTTTCCGGTTGCGCTGGAGTTTCCGGTTGAGCCGGTTTTTCCGGTTGCGCTGGAGTTTCCGGTTGAGCAGGTTTCTCAGGCTGAACTGGTTTTTCAGGCTCAGCAGGTTTTTCCGGTTGAACTGGATTCTCAGGTTGCGCTGGAGTTTCCGGTTGCGCCGGTTGTTCAGGTTGAGCCGGTTTTTCCGGTTGAACTGGCTTTTCAGGTTGAGCGGGTTTTTCAGGTTGAGCCGGTTTTTCCGGTTGAACTGGAGTTTCCGGTTGCGCCGGTTGTTCAGGTTGCGCCGGTTTTTCCGGTTGAGTAGGTTTTTCAGGTTGAACTGGTTTTTCAGGTTCAGCAGGTTTCTCAGGCTGAGCTGCTTCGAGCTTGTTGATTTGTTCGAGAGCAGTTTCTAGCGCTTTATTGACTGCCTCCTGAGTCTTAGCTTCTTGGATTGCAGCAATGGCTTGGTCAGCAATTGTTAGCAATTGCTTCTTAGCTTCCTTGTTGGATCCAAGCTCAGCGACTTTTTTCTCGATAGCTTTTGTCAAGCTGTCCATAGCCTTATCATACTCAATTTCCGGTTGTTTTGGTTGAGCAGGTTGCTCAGGTTTAGAAGGCTCTTCAGGCTGTTCCGGTTGCTCTGGACTAGGTTCCTCTTGGCCTCTTTGATAGTTCTCATCCTTGGATAGGATATCTTGTAGGGCACTGACTGTCAACATGACATCCTGAACATCCACTGCATCAGCACTGAGTTGGTTTCTCAATTTTTCTAGATTTGCTTGGAAAGCTTGGCGTGCAGTAGCCGTATTTTTCAAGCCTGCTGGATCAAAGTTGGACAGATCGTCTTTCCATTTAGAGATAGACTGGATGATATCTGCCTTGCTGTAGAGTTCGCTACCTTCGCCACGAGTGATGAATTGATCTACCTGAATACCGATATTTTGAGACAAATCGTTTCGATCAGGATCTAGTTGAAGGGTGACTGCGTGCAAGTTTTCGTCCAGACCTTTTAGGCTAACCAGAGTTTGATTGCCTTGGCGTTGGGCTGCACGACCGCTAAAGTATTTCTTACCATCAATAGTCGAAGCATTTCCCATGCCATCTTGGTAAGGAACTTCTTTGCCGTCGAGGAATACCTTGTAGATACCATGATTTGGATCAACATAGCCCTTGATATCAAGTCCAGTACCGTAGAAGTAGGCTGTGATAGTTGTCTTTTTCTTTTGCTCGTCAGTTAAGCGGCCAAAGGAAGCCCAAGACTCCGTTTTTTGGTACTTGTCTGCCGAATTGGTTTCATGGTGCCATCCAGGACTGTAATCCAACTGACTAGCTTGATCATCATAGTTTGTTTGGTCCTTGATTAGCAATTCAGCTTTCATCACTTGGATGGTCGCATCGGTAGCAAAACCGAGCAGGGCACCATCAGTGACAGAAGTGAGCTTGGCTTTGAAGTCAAAGACAGAGTCGGCTTGTTCTGTAAAGTCAATCGTTGGGATGGTAACAGTCTTTTCTGTTTCTCCATCTTTAAAGGTCACATCTTGAGTTGTATCTTGGTAAACTTTACCGTGAACCCCAGTTCCAGGTTCTGTGATAAAGCGAACAGTAGCAGTCCCCTTACTTCCACCAACGCGTTTAATCTTAACAGTGACTGGTTTTCCTTTTTCGACTTCGTAGTTGGTAGACTCGAGTTCAAACATCCCTTTACTATCATTGTTTAGGGTGTAGATTCCTTCTGTAGCAATTGGTTCGCCTGTTTTGTTTACAAGGGTAATAGTGTGTTGGCCTGGTGCTAAATCGCCTGTCTCAAAGACTTTTTGGCTGCGTTTACGACTAGCATTCTTAGTTTGGACATCGGCAACCTTTTGACCATCAACGTAGACAGACATTTCTCCATGACCTGGGTCGACTGTAGAGACAACATAGGCCTTGGTTCCTGTGAAGGTATAGCTTACTTTGGCATCTTTTTGATTGGTCCACATAGAAGTGCCACGAACACCTTCAGATTCATTGTACCAAGTTGTTCCGGCTGTATCCGCAGTTGTGTTTGAGTGGTATTCCAGTCCAAGAGGATAGCCATCTGTCTTTTCAATGCTGCTTGGTGTCTTGTAGACTGAGAAGTTGGTTAAGATTGGGGTTGCTTGAGCACCGGTGATGGTTACACGGATTTTTTGTGCTTCTACAGGCTTGCCTTGAACCAAGCGACGGTAACCAACGGTCGAACCTTCGCCGTAAGTCACCCAACGTCCGTTGATTTCAACTTCAATCTTGAAACCTGAGATACGTTGACCTTTGGCGATGTCTTCCTTGAGTTCAACGACGTCAAAGCGTCTCTTTTGCCCCAAATCGACTGTAAAGCTACCGGTTGTGGCATCATTTGAGAGCGCCCAGCTGGTGTCATCTTTACCGTCTGTGAGGTGGCTTTCCTTGTAGAGGTGGTTTTGACGAGTCGAACTTGCTGTTACAGTGGCACCTTTGGCAAAGTCAGTCGCATACATTTGGTCTAGAGTTGCCTTGAATTCTTTCAAGCGAGCCACATCCGCATCTGCAAATTTTCCTTCTTTGTTTGGTGGAATATTGAGAAGGAGTGGGGTTCCACGACCAACAGACTTGAAGTAGATATCCATCAACTCTTTGAGTGATTTCGGCTGTTGATTGTCATGATAGAACCAACCAGAACGGATCGAAACGTCCGCTTCCCCTACAGAGTACATATCACCATCTGGGTCACCATGGTTGAGGTATTCGTTTTTCACATTGTCTGTGATGTTGGCACGTTTGACTTTATGCCAGACAGGGTCCCCTGCGATACCACGTTCATTTCCGATCCAGCGAACGCTTGTCGGTTGAGCAGAGAAGATGGCGATATCTCCTTCAGCTTCTTTGATGTATTTGAACCATTCATCAAAGGTGTAGGTTACTTTTTGGGCACCGCTACCACGCGCACCGTCCATCCAAACTTCGATGAATTTCCCTTTATTTCCGTATTTTGGATTTCCAAGGATTTCTTTCAGCTGGTTGAGATAGTATTGGTTGTATTCTTTTTCGGTTGCGACATGGTATTTTGGATGATTAGCATCCCATGGTGACAAGTAAACACCCATATTCATGTCATACTTGCTAGCAGACTTGGAAACTTCTTCGAGAAGGTCACCCTTTCCATCTTTCCATGGGCTAGCAGCTACGGTATGATTCGTATACTTAGATGGATAAGCAACGAATCCGTCGTGGTGTTTAACAACCATAATGGTTCGTTTGAAGCCCGTTTCCTTCAGAGTGCGAATCCACTGGTCAGTATCCAAGTTGGTTGGATTGAAGTATCGGGGGTCTTCTTTCCCATTTCCCCATTCAGAATTGGTATAAGTGTTCATTCCGTAGTGGATGAAGGCTGCCAATTCTTCCTTGTGGTAATCGAGTTGAGCCTTGCTTGGAAGAGGTCCATGATTGCCAATCTCGGTTTCTTTATCTTCTGGATGAGCCACTGGTGGAGTCGGTGTCGTTGGATTAGCTGTATCAGCGACTGGCTCGTATTCAAAGACGACCTCATTCACCCCTTTTTGCTGGATCCTTGCTTCCAAGCTAGCTTTTACTGGACGGTAACCAGTAATGTCTTTTGCATGGAAGGTGTTGACAAAGGAAACCTCATACTCTTGGCCTTCATTGTTATCAACTGTCGCCTCAGCTAGTTCAGTAGTGGTTCCTTTTTGACGGTAGTAAACTTTGAAGGAGCCTTTGTTGACTTTATAGACTACCTTGATGACACGTGTACCGGCAGGCGCTTTGCTGACAACATTGTGATCTTCAGCCCAAGCATCCTTTAGTTGTTTATTGACTGCTACGCCATCAATGGATACAATTTCGTATTTGTCTTTATTCTTCTGGTAGAAGTCCGTTTTCTCGATTTCTTTTTTGAAATTATAGTCAAATGGCGAATCAACAGCTGTCTGTTCGATAAAGGTGTCATTATCTTTGACAGGATTTCCTTCTTCGTCTTCGTGTTGGATAACCACACGACCGTATTCAACTCCCTTAGTCAAGGTAGCGATCCCATCTTGGTTGAAGGAATATTCGTTGCTTCCGATCACAGCTTTCTCATTCCGAAGCATACGTCCTTCATCGGTAAAGTAGTAACGATTTCCGTTATCACCTTGGTACCAGCCTTTCACACCATACTTGGCAATCATGTCCTTCACCCATTTCAGTTGTTCAGGTGAAAGGACGAGTCCGCCACCAAAGCGATCCTTTTCATCCACACCATTGTCAACGGTTCCATGTTGGTGAACCCCCAGAACTTTTCCTTGGCTATCGACAATCCCGCCACCAGACAAACCAGATACAGAAGTGGTTTTGTAGGTGATACCAGTCGTTCCCTTATCATCATAGGACTCAACAGATCGGATGGTCCCATCTGCCTTGTAAAGCTGACCAGCTAGGATAGGTTGTTTCAGTTCTTTGGAGCTCGAGTCAGTTGGGTAGCCAATCGTACTGATGGCTTCTCCCGGCTGATGCGTCTTGTGCTCCGCTAAAGGCGCAAAGGTTGCTGCTTTGTTTGGACTAGCAATCGGAAGAGGAATAGGAGCTTCTACAAGAGCAAGGTCATTCTTATAGCCTTTTCCAAACTCTTTCTTGTTCCAGAAATGGATGTCTTTTTCTCTGAATAAAACCGTAGTTCCAGAAGATGGCAGTGAGTTTTTCTTTTCGCTGTTTGAACCAACGTTATAGTAGAACTGGGCAGATTTTCCACCACGAATGTGACCTTCGCCAGTTTCTTTATTGGCCTCTAGGAAGTTATGAGCAACGGTAAGAATCAAATTAGGTGCAACAAAGATACCAGATCCTGAAACGAGGTAGCGTTGCTCCCCTGCATTATAAGTGCTGTAAACCATAGTAGCAGCAGTAGCAGGTTGTCCCTCGTAGTTGATGTGTTTGAGGTCTTGTCCACCGTTAATGATGGCACGGTTTCCGTTCTCAGTTTCTTTTGGAGCTTCTTCCTTGTCCTTTAGAATGCTCTTAGTTTCTACCTTTGGACTAGCTTTCTGGTCAACGATAGTAGTCGTATCGAGTTCTTTGACAGGTGTGTCGGGATAGGCACGGTCCTGAATGTCTTCAGGGAGCAAGTCAGCACTGTTGGTATCGGCAACAGGTGTTTCTTGTTTTTCAGCTTCTACACGACCTTCTTTTTTGACTGGTTCAGCCTTGGTCTCTTCTATATCTGCGACTTGTTTCATTTGCTGATCTAAATTGGATGTTGTGGCAGGAGAGGTTTCGTCTGCACGCACGGTTCCAGAAGCAAAAAATGCCAGTCCCACGATAACAGATGCCACACCTACAGTCAACTTCCGAATGCTAAATGTTTGCCCTTTTTCAAAAAGGTATCGATTCATAATATACTCCTAGTTTTTAGAAAGGCAGTCAGCTACTGCCCAAGCCCAAGTCTGACTTGGTTACAACTTGATTTAATGAAAAACTCTCTGATAATTTGTAAGCCACCTTACCTCCTGTTTATAAAGCGCTTTCATTTTAAGATAAAAAAATTTAAAAGGTCATTTCTCCCTTAAAATGACTGAAAACTTTTAATATAACAAATATACTAAATTAATGAAAGAATTGCAATAGCAAAAAGCAAAAAAATAAATATAAATTAAAGAAAATTAGTTACTTTTTAAAGAAAAAACGCATCCTTTCAGGGCTCAAACTAAATGAAAGGATACGTTTTAAAAAGAAATTAGAGTATTTTTTGGAGAGACTCTTGGATGGTTTGGGGGTCTGTTTTGGCAGAGAAGCGCTCAAGGACTTGCCCATCTCGGCCAATGAGAAACTTAGCAAAATTCCATTCGATTCGTTTTCCTAGTGGGCCAGATTTCTGGTCTTTTAGCCAAACATAAAGAGGATCTGCCTCCTTTCCGTTGACCTTAATCTTGGCAAAGCGAGGGAAAGTGGTCTGATAGTGTAGGCTACAGAAACTATTGATTTCCTCTGCGCTGCCAGGTGCTTGTCCCATGAACTGATTGCAAGGGAAATCTAAGATTTCAAAGCCCTGATCTTGATAGCGTTCATAGAGTTCTTGAAGTCCCTGGTACTGGGGCGTTAAACCACATCCAGTAGCAGTGTTGACAATCAAGAGAACTTTACCACGATAGCTCTCCAGGGGAGTTGCTTGGTTGTTTTGGTTTAAAACGGAAAAATCATATATACTGGTCATGAGGGCCTCTTTTCTTTTTCTACATTCTAACAGTTTTTACTTTTTTCGTCGAGTCGGATGAGAGAAGTTGTTGAAAAAATACACAATAGTACATAAATCAGGACAAAATGATGCTCCTTTTATGAAACATGGTATAATAGGCCTATATAGCTAAATGGAGTATACCTATCACTAGGGAATGAGAAAAAGGATAAAACAGCCATGTCAACAGTAAAAAGTGATCTAAATCTTGCGCAAACATATGCGACTCAGTTGAAAAATGCTTGTCAATCGTTAATAGCGATCGCTACGGCTAGTCAGGATGACTTAACGACCCTTCAAGGGAATATCAAGGCTCATCAATGTCTGGCAAAGGATCAAAATCTTGCTAGTCAGATTACAACTGCTGTCACCCTGACTTCAGAACGACTGCACTCTGTAGCGAGCGATTTTGAGGCGCTAGATGAAGCGGGTGCCAATGGTTTTAGGAGTCATACATGAGCGAGTTAGATGAGTTGAAGAAAAGAGAGCGAGAACTCTTGTACCAGCTAGAAGACAATGGAAAAGAGAACTATCGTACCAAAGAACTGATAGAAACCTTTGAAGGATATGATAGAGCCAGCCACCGTTATCAAAGTGATTTGTGGGAGGCGGCCTATCAGAGCCGATACGCAGGACAGTTGGAAGAAACGCTCCTGCAAAGAAACCAACTTAAAAACCAAATCCTTGAGAACCTCAGCTACCGCATGGATGATTTGAAAAAAGAAAAGTTCCGGTTAGAGGGAGACTTGGATGAGGTCTACTATGAAAGACGCAAAGAACTAGAAAGAGAGGAGGAGAAACGACATGGGCATTGATATGTACTTAGAACAATCACAACTACAAAGTTCGAGTGTAGCGACCATGTGCCAATCTCAGGTGGAGGCTTATCAAGACTTGCAATCAGCCATCCAAAAGTTTTCAGAGGATACAGAGAGTCTAAAGGGCGATGCTTATAATTCGGCTAGAAGTTTTTTTGCAAGTGTCTTATTGCCCTTGAGCAAAGGGGGACAGCTCTATGCAGAAACCTTCTCTCAAACCATCAAGAAATTACCAGAAGACTACCAAACGATGGTCGACAGCAAGAGTTGGCGTGAGGATGATCTGCTTGATAAGATCCGTCAGGAAGAGCAAATGATTGCTTATCTAGATGAAGTCAACCAATCCCTTTCTTCCTTGACCATGGATAGCGAAGAAAAAGGGAGATTGAGACGCAGTAATGTGGAACTCATGCGAGGACACCACGCGAATAAACGCGTCTATGAAACGATTTTGAGAGACCTGCGAGCCTATGATAGCTATTCAGGAGGACTGTTCGATGAACTAGACAGTATCGATGTGCAACTGAGTCGCGGACTGGACCAAATCGAAACGAGCTGGGATGCAAAGCAAGGCGTCTTTAAAGTCCCATCTGACCTGACTTGGGCCAACTACCTGACTGCCTATGCTGATACAAAGGACTTGAAGCTCAGCCGTCAAGAGAAGGCCTTTGTCCAAACCATGATGGCAGAATACGGCTTTGACGCAGAGACAGCCCAACAGCTTTTGACCATCAAGCAAGGGATAGACAAGAAGTTCCCAACCTCAAGTCAAGAGTTCCGTGACTATATCTTTTTGCGAGTCGTCGGTGCGGCCAACTATGATGACTTTAAGTGGAACGAAACGGCAGGTGGATTGTGGCAATATTTTTATTACGAATTTGTGAGTGATCCGAATACAGGCCAAAAATTGAGAACTTTGAAACCAGTTCTTGAAATCTTTCAAGAACTGGGGTTGAAAGAAGAAAAGGCCAAAGAACTGTATTATAATCTTAGACTGCAACACGAGATGGCGGGTGGGGAATCTGATAACATAGAAAAAATTAAGGATGATGATCAAAAAAATGGAACTAACCATTATGATTCCTATAAAAGTACTTATGAAGGGATTTATGGTGATAAGGGTAACTTTGACCAATTTTGGGACAGCAAACTAAAGTCATACTCTAACAATGGAGCGGGCCATGCAGACTTTACCCACCAGTCCATTACTATGGCGACTCATCTTAATCCTAACCAAGCTCAGTTATCCGATGTCTATGGCGGTAGAGAGCGTGTCAAGGACCTTTCTGGCTGGGAGGGAGATACGACCTTTAATGCAAACGATATGAAGCCAAGTATCGGAGAGGATGACTACAAGGCGGATTTGGACTCGGTCAACCTTATCGGCCGTATGCAAAATGGGCAATCCTATGACCAAGTAATCTCTTCTTACTATGCTGACCTTCAAAAAGACTCCTCTCAGAGAGAAAGAGAATTCCTAAAAAATAAGGATTGGGATACAGTCAGAGATACTATTTATGATAGTTTGCGACCAACGGATATTAAGTTAGATGGAGAGGATGCTCTTAAAGCATATATTGAAAGAAAATATCCAGGAGTGTTCAAGTTTTTAAACCGCTTGGAAGCCGTGGCGGACTAGGAGGAAGTCTATGAAGAAAATACTAGGTGTTTTAACAATAATTGTATTACTTGTATCAGTTTGTTTTTACTTTTTTCCTAAACAACCTAAAAATATTTTTGATGAAATTTACCAAGAAACGGAGAAAACCTATCGGTCAAATAATATTTTAAGAAACATAGATGGGTTTAAAATCAGACCCGATTGGCCTAACGATGGAGAATATTTTGCATACACCCCTTCAGGGAAGTATCAAACTCATCCTGAAGGTTATAAAGACATAAGTATTAGCTTTAATTTTGGAGAAGGTATTAAAGGGATGACGATACGTTTTGAAAAAAGGATTAATTCGGATATTACCCTATGGTATTCAGCACACTATAATATGCAAAAGAAAGTGCTCAAAAAAGGGCTTGCGATTTTTGAAGAGCCAAGGCAACCAGGTCAATATCTTAATGATGAAGAAAAAGTAAGAGACTATTTAAAAAAATACAACATAACCAAAGAAGAATTAGAGAAAGACTTCGACGAAATCGTCAACCAGAAAGTCTTGAAAGATTGGTGTACCATTTATGACAGCAAGTACTCGCCAAGCAACTATGGCGATGTCAAGATTGAAACCCAGTGGGAGAATTGGTGATAGCATGAAAAAAATCCTCGGTCTAGTAGTGTCTTTCGTACTAATTGTATTATCCTGTTTCTACTTTTTTACTAGACAACCTAAAAACATTTTTGATGAGATTTATCAGGAGACGGAGAAAACCTATCGGTCAAATAATATTTTAAGAAACATAGATGGCTTTGAAATTGATGATGTCTGGCCAAGTGATGGAGATTATTTTAAATATAGCCCTTTAGGGAAGTATAAGACTCTTCTGGAGGATTATCTTGAACTGAGAGTTGGATTTAATTTTGAGAAAGCGTATAGTAAACTGTTTGTTTCATTTGAGAGAAAAATAGCTGATGGTACGAAGTTATGGATGGTCAATAAATATAATCCAAATACTAAAACAATCACAAAGTTAATTCAGATTGTAATATCAGGAAATGAGGATAGTTATATCGAAGACGAAGCTCAGGTAAAATCCTACCTAGAGCAGTACGGTATTACAGCTAAGGACTTGGATTCTTACTACGACGAAATCGTCAATCAGAAGGTTTTAAAAGACTGGTGTACCATCTATGACAGTAAGTACTCGCCAAGTAACTATGGCGATGTCAAGATTGAAACCCAGTGGGAGAATTGGTGACAATATGAAGAAAATCCTAGGCCTAGTAGTCTTATTCGTGATAATCATATCATCCTGTTTTTACTTTTTTGTGCGTCAACCTAAAAACATTTTTGATGAGATTTACCAAGAAACGGAGAAGACCTATCTAGGAAATAATGTCTTTAACAAGTTGAAAGATGTTGAAGCACATAAATATCAAGAGTATAGTGATGATTCTAAATTTTATCCAAGCGTTGTCTATGAGGGAAATGCTTTACCAGATAGCTATGAGAAAATTGCTATAGATTTTAATTTTAAATCCGAAGCTCAATTAAGCTTGATTTCATTTGAAAAACGGATAGAGTCTAACGTGAATATAAAAATGTGGACTGTATATTCTCATAAAGAACGTAGTTTAAAAAAATTTGTAAAAATAGGTTTAAAGAAAGCGGATACGGAAACTTATATCGAAGACGAAACCCAAGTGAAATCTTACCTAGAGCAGTACGGTATCACTGCCAAGGATTTGGATTCTTACTACGACGAAATCGTAAATCAGAAAGTCCTGAAAGATTGGTGCTCCATTTATGACAGTAAATACTCGCCAAGCAATTATGGTGATGTCAAGATTGAAACCCAGTGGGAGAATTGGTGATAGGTCATGCAGAATTTACCCACCAGTCCATTACTATGGGCACTCATCTATCCTAGTAGCTTTCAGTTATCCGACGTCTATGGCGGTAGAGAGCATGTCAAGGACCTTTCTGGCTGGGAAGGAGATACGACCTTTAACGCTAACGATATGAAGCCAAGTATCGGAGAAGATAGACCTTGATTCAGTCAATCTTATCGGTCGCATGCAAAAGGGACAGTCCTATGACCAAGCCATAACTTCTTATTACTCTGACCTTCAAAAGGACTCCTCTCAGAGAGAAAAAGAATTTTTGAAAAATAAGGATTGGAAACACGTCAAAGGTACGATTTATGCAGGAGTAGCGCCTGTGGATATACTGAAGAAAGGCGAGGCATCTATTAAAGAGTACATTGAGGAAAAACATTCAGATGTATCAACATTTTTAAATCGCTTGGAAGCCATGGCAGATTAGGAGGAAGTCTATGAAGAAAATACTCGGTGTTTTAACAATAGTAGTATTACTTGTATCAGTTTGTTTTTACTTCTTTACGCATCAACCTAAAAATATTTTTGATGAAATTTATCAGGAAACAGAGAAGACTTATCTAGGAAACAATGTTTTTAACCAGTTGAAAGATGTTGAAGTACATAAATATCAAGAGTATGGTGATGATTCTCAATTTTATTCTTATGTACTATATCAAAAACAGAAAACTCCGCATGACTATAAAAATATTGATTTAATATTTCATTTTACAAAAGACACAAGTACAGTCTTCGTTTCTTTTGAGAAGGAGATAAGTACTGGGCAGCGAATTTTTATTTTTGGTAAGTATCTTACAAAAGAAAAATTGTTTCAAAAAAATGTACAGCTACTTATAAATCAAGAAGGAACTGATAAATCTATCGATGATGAATCGCAAGTAAGAACCTACCTAGAACAGTACGGTATCACTGCTAAGGACTTGGATGCTTACTACGACGAAATCGTCAACCAGATAGTCTTGAAAGATTGGTGCTCGATTTATGACAGTAAATATTCGCCAAGTAACTATGGTGAGGTAAAAGTCGAAACCCAGTGGGAGAATTGGTAACAATATGAAGAAAATCCTCGGTTTATTCGCGTTAATCACAATAATCGTATTATCCTGTTTTTACTTATTTCCTAAACAACCTAAAAATATTTTTGATGAAATGTATCAAGAAACCGAGAAAACCTATCGGTCAAATAATATTTTAAGAAAAATAGATGGCTTTGAAATTGACGATGTCTGGCCAAGTGATGGAGAATATTCTAAATACTATCCATTTGGAACTTATAATAATGACCATACCCCAGAAGAGTATTTTGAAATCGAAATTGGTTTTAATTTTACTACAAAAACACAATTAAGTTCAATCTCATTTGAAAAACGAATTGGGCCAAATGTTAGAGTTAGAATATGGGATAACTATACTCGGAAGGATCGTGTTTTAAAAAAATTTGTCAAAATAGGATTAAAGAAAGCAGATACGGAAACTTATATCGAAGACGAAGCTCAGGTGAAATCCTACCTAGAGCAGTATGGTATCACTGCCAAGGATTTGAATTCTTACTACGACGAAATCGTCAATCAAAAAGTCTTGAAGGACTGGTGCACCATTTATGACAGTAAGTACTCGCCAAGCAACTATGGCGATGTCAAGGTTGAAACGCAGTGGGAGAATTGGTGACAATATGAAGAAAATCCTTGGTTTAGTAGCCTTATTCGTGATAATTGTATCATCCTGTTTTTACTTTTTTAGTAGACAACCTAAAAACATTTTTGATGAAATCTACCAAGAAACTGAGAAAACTTATCGGACAAATAATATTTTAAGAAAAATAGATGGCTTTGAAATTAGTCCAGGTTGGCCAAGTGATGGAGAGTATTTTAAATATAGCCCTTTAGGGAAGTATAAGACTCTTCCAGAAGGCTATCTTGAACTGAGAGTTGGATTTAATTTTGAGAAAGCGTATAGTAAAATGTTTGTTTCAGTTGAGAGAAAAATAGCTGATGGAACGAAGATATGGATGATCAGCAAATATAATCCAAACACTAAAACAATCACAAAGTCAATTCAGATAGTATTATCAGGAAATGAGGATAGTTATATTGAAGATGAGGCCCAAGTGAAATCCTACCTAGAGCAGTACTGTATCACTGCCAAGGATTTGGATTCTTACTACGACGAAATCGTCAATCAGAAAGTCTTGAAAGACTGGTGTTCCATCTATGACAGTAAGTATTCACCAAGCAACTATGGCGATGTCAAGGTTGAAACGCAGTGGGAGAATTGGTGATAGGCCACGCAGACTTTACCCACCAGTCCATCACTATGGCTACTCATCTAAATCCTGGCAGCTTTCAGTTATCCGACGTCTATGGTGGTAGAGAGAATGTCAGAGATCTTTCTGGATGGGAGGGAGACACGACTAAAAATGCTACGGATATGAAACCAAGCATTGGCGAGGATGATTACAAGGCAGATTTGGACTCGGTCAATCTTATCGGCCGTATGCAACAGGGGCAATCCTATGCCCAAGCCACATCTTCCTATTATGCTGACCTTCAAAAGGATTCGACTCTTAGAGAAAGAGAATTCTTAAAAAATAAAGATTGGAAAGAAGTTAGAAGAGTACTATTTATGCTAGTATCCTTCCATTAGAGGTTATGGAAAAAGGGGAAGATGCCATTAAAGCATATATCGAAAGTAACTATCCAGGTGTATCTAAGTTTTTAAACCGCTTGGAAGCCGTGGCGGATTAGGAGGAAGTCTATGAAGAAAATACTAGGTGTTTTAACAATAGTTGTATTACTTGTATCAGTTTCTCTTTACTTCTTTATGCATCAACCTAAAAATTTTTTTGATGAGATTTACCAAGAAACTGAGAAAACCTATCGGTCAAATAATATTTTAAGAAATATAGAAGGTTTTGAAATCGATGATGTCTGGCCGAGTGATGGAGATTATTTTAAATATAGCCCTTTAGGAAAGTATAAGACTCTTCCAGAGGATTATCTTGAACTGAGAGTTGGATTTAATTTTGAGAAAGCGTATAGTAAACTGTTTGTTTCATTTGAGAGAAAAATAGCTGATGGTACGAAGCTATGGATGGTCAACAAATATAATCCAAATACTAAAACAATCACAAAGTCAATTCAGATTGTAATATCAGGAAATGAGGATAGTTATATCGAAGACGAGGCCCAAGTAAAATCCTATCTAGAGCAGTATGGTATCACTGCCAAGGATTTGGATTCTTACTACGACGAAATCGTCAACCAGAAAGTCCTGAAAGATTGGTGCTCGATTTATGACAGTAAATACTCGCCAAGCAACTATGGTGATGTCAAGATTGAAACCCAGTGGGAGAATTGGTGACAATATGAAGAAAATCCTAGGCCTAGTAGCTTTATTCGTGATAATCGTATCATCTTGTTTTTACTTTTTTGTGCGTCAACCTAAAAATATTTTTGATGAAATTTACCAAGAGACGGAGAAAACCTATCGGTCAAATAATATTTTAAGAAATATAGATGGATTTGAAATCAGACCTGATTGGCCAAGTGATGGAGAGTATTCTAAATATTATCCATTTGGAACTTATAATAAAAACAATACCCCAGAAGACTATTTTGAAATTGAAATTGGTTTTAATTTTGCTACAAAAACACAATTAAGTTCAATCTCATTTGAAAAACGAATTGGGCCAAATGTTAGAGTTAGAATATGGGATAACTATACTCGGAAGGATCGTGTTTTAAAAAAATTTGTCAAAATAGGTTTAAAGAAAGCAGATACGGAAACTTATATCGAAGACGAAGCTCAGGTGAAATCCTACCTAGAGCAGTATGGTATCACTGCCAAGGACTTGGATTCTTATTACGACGAAATCGTCAATCAAAAAGTCTTAAAAGACTGGTGTTCGATTTATGACAGCAAGTACTCGCCAAGCAACTATGGTGATGTCAAGGTTGAAACCCAGTGGGAGAATTGGTGACGAGGGTCAGTAGATATTTTGGAAATTATTCTATGAATTGAAGTGGAAATCCCACCTAGAACGAGCTAGGTGGGATTCTTTGCCTATGAAATGAGAAATTAGTGAATCTTGGTCTATTTTTTAACGTGTTCCGATAAAAAGGCATAGGTCATGGTTCCAAAGATGGCACCAATTCCCAATCCCAAGACTAGTAAAGGGAGCGTTTTATCGAACTGGGAGAGATTGTCCCAAAAGGTATCGAGGGGAAGATGCTGAACAAAGAGTTTGTGAAAGGCTGATAAGACAAACAAGCCAATTGGAATACTGATGAATACACCCCAACTACGAAGGTTGATTTGACTTTTGCTGTAGCTTTTGTGATGGATTTCGGACTGGTCATCCTTGTCCAAATGTAAATTGCGAACTGCTAGTCTCGCCCTAGATGAGAGGACGAAGATAAGTCCAAAATAGAGGTAGGGCATGGCATCTCGAACCAACTCTATGAAGCGTCCAAATAGGAGATAGAACAAGAAGAGTAGGAGAGAGGAGTAAACGATTTGGATCAAGGCACGGGCACAAGCCCTGTAGATTATCTCTTGGCGGCATTCATCAAAGGGGCCTTGTATGTGAAAGAATAGTTTGAGTAAGCGAGTGGTGAGATCTTCTTTTTTCATGGGAGTAATCTCCTAAATGAGCGATTTTTGATTGATTTCTTTAAAGAGTTGATAGAGAGTATAGAAGTAGACCAAACTCGAAATGATACAGATTATTAGAAATACCAGGTATCTCCAATCCATAGGATTTGTTAAAAGTTGTGGAAAGGATACGAGGATAAAACAGAGAGATGCGTTTAGAAGACGTATTTTTTTTGATTGGATTTTCTGGAATCTCTGTCCCTTGTTCAATACAGGAAGGAATAAAAGAAAGATAATCAAGAAAGGATGCTCAATATGTCCAGAAAGTAGGAAAAAGGTAACAAAGATACTGATAAAAACATGACTGATCAGTAGTCTAGCTAGTGATTTCATAAGGAACCTCCTAGTCGTCTTCTCGATCTTTCTTGGCTTTTCGAATGCGAAGAGAGACGATAATTTGTATGGTCACTCCGAAGAAGAGAGTAGCTAGGATAGTTGATACAAAATGCCCTGCATTTAAAAGAGAACCAAGATAACCCTTGCTATCATCGGTTAGGACATTCAGAAGCGGTATTCCAAAGAACATGCCCATGCCATAGATCAGACCCGCTTTTAGACCCGGAAAATGTAGTTGTTTACTTTCTTTTTGACTCAGCATTTCGGGGTCAATAGCTGTGATGCCCGTTTTCTTGGTTTGAGAGACCACATAGAGGGCAGCCATCATCGAAATGCCAAACACCACGAGAGGATAGCCGATAGCGACAATTTGTGGGTATTTATAAGCAAGGATAAAGGGGATGAGGTTGCCAAATATCATGAGATAAAAGAGAACGATAAAGACCTGATTCCCGATACGATCGGCCTCGCGCCGTTTGTGTTCGTCAAGGGGGCCAGAAATGCCGTATGTGCGTTTGATGAGTTTTTCAGTGAGAGTTTCTTTTTTCATTTGTTTGCTCCTTTTTTAAAAATCGTCTTCCCAAAAGAGGCTATTGAGGTCAGTTTGGAGGCTGCGGGCGAGGTTGAGACAGAGTTCTAGGGTTGGATTGTACTTGTCATTTTCAATCATGTTGATGGTCTGTCTCGAGACACCGATATCTTTGGCGAGCTCGAGCTGAGAAATGCCCAGTTCCTTGCGGAATTCTTTAACACGATTCATAGGGTCTCCTTTCTGATATGTCGTATATATTTGACTATATTATATTCTTTTGGGGATGGGATGTCAAGTATATATGACATATTTTTGAGAATTTTTTTCGAAGAAACTTAGCCTTGTCTGACAAGTGCAAGCTGGTCAGATTTGTGGTAAAATAGATAAGATATGACAAAAGAATTTCATCATGTAACGGTCTTGCTTCATGAAACGATTGATATGCTTGACGTAAAACCTGACGGTATCTACGTTGATGCGACTTTGGGCGGAGCAGGCCATAGCGAATATTTATTAAGTAAATTGAGCGAAAAAGGTCATCTCTATGCCTTTGACCAGGACCAGAATGCTATTGACAATGCGCAAAAACGGTTGGCACCCTATATCGAAAAGGGGATGGTGACTTTTATCAAGGATAACTTCCGTCATTTGCAGGCACGTTTGCAGGAGGCTGGTGTCCAGGAAATTGATGGAATTTGTTATGACTTGGGAGTGTCCAGTCCTCAGCTAGATCAGCGTGAACGTGGCTTTTCTTATAAAAAGGATGCGCCACTGGATATGCGGATGAATCAGGAAGCTAGTCTGACGGCCTATGAGGTGGTCAATCATTATGACTATCATGACCTGGTTCGGATCTTTTTCAAGTATGGTGAGGATAAATTTTCTAAACAGATTGCCCGTAAGATTGAGCAAGCGCGTGAGGTGAAACCCATTGAGACGACGACGGAGTTGGCAGAGATTATCAAGTCGGCCAAGCCTGCCAAGGAGCTCAAGAAAAAGGGACACCCTGCCAAGCAGATTTTTCAGGCTATCCGAATCGAAGTCAATGATGAGCTGGGCGCTGCAGATGAATCTATCCAGCAGGCCATGGACATGCTGGCTCTGGATGGTAGAATCTCGGTCATTACCTTCCATTCGCTGGAAGACCGCTTGACCAAGCAATTATTCAAGGAAGCTTCAACAGTGGAAGTTCCCAAAGGCTTGCCCTTCATTCCAGATGACCTTAAGCCCAAGATGGAATTGGTATCCCGTAAGCCAATCTTGCCAAGTGCTGAAGAGCTAGAAGCCAACAATCGTTCGCATTCAGCCAAGTTGCGCGTGGCTAGAAAAATTCACAAGTAAGAGGAAAAACATGGCAGAAAGAATCGAAAAAACAAGCCAGTTATTGCAAACGAAGTTTAAAGGTTTTTCACGTGTGGAAAAGGCCTTCTATGTTTCGATTGCTGCAACAATGATTATCCTGGCAATTAGCGTTGTGTTTATGCAGACCAAGCTATTACAAGTTCAGAATGAATTGACCAAGGTCAATGCTCAAATCGAAGAAAAGAAAACCGAGCTAGACGATGCCAAGCAAGAGGTCAATGAATTGATTCGTTCAGAACGTTTGAAAGAAATTGCAAACTCCAAGGATTTGCAGCTGAATAACGAAAATATCCGAGCAGCGGAGTAAGAAATGAAACAGTGGAAAGAAAAAATCATCCGTTATGCCGTTCGTAACCGTAAATCTCCAGAAGAAAACCGCCGAAGAGTAGGGAAAAGCCTGAGTTTATTGGCTGTCATACTCTTCGCTGTCTTTTTGGTCAACTTTGCGGTCATTATCGGAACGGGTAAAAAATTTGGTAAGGACTTGGTTCAAGAAGCCAACAAGGTCCATCAAACAACCAAGACGATTCCTGCAAAACGGGGAACCATCTACGATCGTAATGGAACACCTATTGCTGAGGATGCGACTTCGTATAATATCTATGCCGTTATTGATAAGACCTACAAGTCAGCAACAGGCAAAATTCTCTATGTAGAGGATTCTCAATTTAATAAGGTAGCTGAAATTTTCCATAAGTATCTGGATATGGAGGAGTCTTATGTCAAAGAACAGCTTTCTCAACCAGATCTAAAACAGGTATCCTTTGGGACCAAGGGAAATGGGATCACCTATGCCAATATGATGGCTATTAAAAATGACCTCAAAACTGCTGGTGTTGAGGGAGTTGACTTTACAACTAGCCCTAACCGCAGTTATCCCAATGGACAGTTTGCTTCTTCCTTTATCGGTTTAGCGCAACTCCATGAAAATGAGGATGGCACCAAACGTTTGATTGGGACATCTGGATTGGAGAGTTCTTTAAATAACATTCTGGCGGGTACAGATGGGATCATCACCTATGAGAAGGATCGTCTGGGAAATATTGTTCCGGGTACAGATCAAGCTTCCCAACAAACAGTAGATGGAAAAGATGTATACACAACCCTTTCTAGTCCCTTGCAATCCTTTGTGGAAACCCAGATGGATGCCTTTCAGGAAAAGGTAAAAGGCAAGTATATGACGGCTACCTTGGTCAGCGCTAAGACAGGGGAAATCCTGGCTACGACCCAACGGCCGACCTTTAACGCAGATACCAAGGATGGCATCACAAAAGACTTTGTCTGGCGTGATATCCTCTATCAAAGTAACTATGAGCCAGGGTCAACCATGAAGGTGATGATGTTGGCCTCAGCCATTGATAACAATACCTTCCCTGGTGGCGAATACTTTAACAGCAGTGAATTGAAAATAGCAGATGCGACCATTCGAGACTGGGACGTCAATGAAGGTTTGACGAGTGGTGGCACCATGACCTTCTCTCAAGGATTTGCCCACTCAAGTAATATCGGGATGACCTTGCTTGAGCAAAAGATGGGAGATGCAACTTGGTTGGACTACCTTAACCGCTTTAAGTTTGGGGTGCCGACCCGTTTTGGTCTGGCGGATGAGTACACAGGTCAATTGCCTGCTGATAACATTGTCAATATCGCCATGAGTTCATTTGGACAAGGGATTTCTGTTACCCAGACCCAAATGCTTCGTGCCTTTACAGCCATTGCCAACGATGGGGTTATGTTGGAGCCGAAATTTATCAGTGCCCTCTATGATCCAAATGACCAGTCTGTTCGTAAGTCTCAAAAGGAAATTGTTGGAAATCCTGTATCAAAAGCAGCAGCTTCCTCTACTCGGGATCACATGGTCATGGTCGGAACAGATCCTGTCTACGGTACCATGTACAACCACAGCACAGGAAAACCAAATGTCAATGTTCCGGGGCAAAATGTTGCCCTGAAATCAGGGACTGCTCAGATTGCTGATGAGAAGAATGGGGGTTACCTAACAGGTGAAACCAACTATATCTTCTCTGTTGTGTCGATGCATCCTGCAGAGAATCCTGACTTTATCCTCTATGTGACGGTGCAACAGCCAGAGCATTATTCAGGCGTTCAGCTAGGAGAGTTTGCCAACCCAATCCTTGAGCGAGCTTCTGCCATGAAAGAATCCCTCAATCTTCAGTCAACTGCCAAGAGCTTAGATCAGGTCAGCAAGACGACAAGTTATGCCATGCCAGCTACCAAGGACTTTACGCCGGGAGACCTAGCGGAGGAATTGCGTCGAAACCTGGTCCAACCAATCGTTATCGGAACAGGAACCAAGATCAAGGAACTCTCGGTTTCTGAAGGAGATAATTTGGAAGCCAATCAGCAGATCTTGATCCTGTCAGATAAGGTCGAAGAAATGCCTGATATGTACGGCTGGACAGATGAAAATGTGCAAACATTTGCCAAATGGCTGAATATAGAAGTCGAGTGGGAAGGTAGTGGCAAAACGGTCAAGAAACAAAGTGTCCGTGCCAATACAGCCCTCAAAGACATTAAAAAAATGAAAATAACTTTAGGAGATTAAGATGATTAGTTCCATTAGTGCTGGAATTCTAGCCTTTCTATTGACCTTGATAGGTATTCCAGCCTTTATCCGATTTTATCGAAAAGCACAGATTACGGGACAGCAGATGCACGAGGATGTCAAGCAACACCAAGCTAAAGCTGGGACTCCAACCATGGGAGGTCTTGTCTTCCTGATTGTTGCAGTTGTTGTGAGCTTCCTTGTCGCTCTCTTTACCCAACAATTGACCAACAATATAGGCATGATTTTGTTTATCTTGGTTTTGTATGGTTTGGTAGGTTTTTTGGATGATTTCCTCAAGGTCTTTCGTAAAATCAACGAAGGCTTAAATCCCAAGCAAAAACTTGCTCTCCAGCTGCTTGGAGGAGTGATTTTCTACCTCTTTTATGAACGTGGTGGCGATATGCTTTCAGTTTTTGGCTACCAAGTTCATTTGGGAATTTTCTATATTTTCTTTGCCCTTTTCTGGCTAGTTGGCTTTTCAAATGCGGTGAATCTGACTGACGGGATCGACGGCTTGGCTAGTATCTCAGTAGTGATTAGCTTGTCGGCCTATGGTGTGATTGCTTATATGCAAAATCAACTGGATATTCTTCTTGTGATTATTGCCATGATTGGTGGTTTGTTAGGCTTCTTCGTCTTTAACCACAAGCCTGCCAAGGTCTTTATGGGAGATGTGGGAAGTTTGGCTCTAGGTGGGATGCTGGCAGCTATTTCTATGGCTCTCCACCAAGAATGGACCCTTTTGTTGATTGGGATTATCTATGTTTTTGAGACAAGCTCTGTCATGATGCAGGTCACCTACTTTAAACTTAGTGGTGGGAAGCGTATTTTCCGTATGACACCTGTGCATCACCATTTTGAGCTTGGAGGATTCTCAGGCAAGGGCAATCCTTGGAGCGAGTGGAAGGTTGACTTCTTCTTTTGGGGAGTTGGGCTTCTAGCAAGTCTCTTGACCTTAGCCTTTTTATACCTACTGTAAAAATAATTTCTGATTACAAAATAAAACAGGATGAAGGTGATCTTCATCCTGTTTTTGTGTGGTTAAAGGTTAGTTGGAGTCATCCTTTCTTCCTTTTAACATAAAAGTGGCTGTAAGGGCTAGGCTGAGTCCTGCTAAGAAGAGGAGTGGGTTGGACGCTTCTCCTGTTGCTGGAAGTTCTTCTTTAGGAGAATGATTTCCAGTTTTCGCAAGGCTCGGACTAGCTGAAAGTTGTTCAGCCTCGTGTGCTAATGTTTCTGCATCTGAAGTACTTGGTTTTTCCTCAGTGTTAGAGCTTGTTCCAGTAGCTTGATAGACGACAGCATAGGTACTGAAATGATTAGTGATGAATTCTACCTTTCCGTCTTGAACGGTGAAATCAAGGGCTTGCAACTCCTTGGTCGGAGTGATGTAGTAGATGTTTTCTACGCTAGCTGAAATAGGCAAGCGAACCAAGACAGAGCCTTTTGGCTGCAAGCTATGATCGGTTGGATTTTTAAGCTGTAGGTCGTAAGCATCATAGGTCTTGCCAAAGAGTTCTTGAGCTAGGACACGTCGGCTAGAAACGTGAGAAATTCCTTCTAAGTCGCTGGCTCCACCGATGATTTCTACTCCAGTTTCCTTATCTTTTAAGACTCGAACTGGATAGTCAGGAAGGCTAAGGCTTGGAGCAGCCTGATCCCCACTAGTTCCGATAGGTTTGGTGTATTCAGGTTTTTCAACAGTAGGTGCTTCCTCTTGACCTGCTGTTCCGATCGGTTCGGTGTATTCAGGCTTTTCTACAGTAGGAGACTCTTCTTGCCCCGCCGTTCCGATAGGTTCGGTGTATTCAGGCATTTCTACAGTGGGTGGCACTTCTTGCCCTGCCGTTCCGATAGGCTCGGTGTATTTCGGAATTTCAACAGTAGGAGCTGGTTCGTCCCCCTTGCTTGTAGTTGGTCGCTTCTCATCGACTTTCTTTTCATCCTTTTTAGTAAAGACGGCCACGATAGGGCTGCTTGTGGTATTTCCTTGAATTGTATAAGCTTCAATGGCATTTCCAGCTTTGCGATTGGTTTCGTCAGGGATTGGGATTTGAACTTGATTGTCTTGGATTGATAGGATAGTCTGATCCCCACTGGTAACCAGATGCGTTTCATCCACCTTACGCAAAACTAGAGGATCTTTGACTCCTGGGAAGGTCACTGCGATGGCTTCCCAATCTCCAGCTGGTAGGCTTAAGGAAATGGTTTTGTCATTTTCCTTAAGAGGCGCAATGCTCGGGCTATCTATACCAACAGCAGGAGCTTTGATGATATCAAAGGAGTCTAGAGAGATTTTCTTGCGACCTTCTGGCGAATCTGGATCAACTTGTAATGTCAGGGTATGCGGACCGTCAGTGAGATTTGTAAATTCGCCAATAAAAGCTCTCTTTTCAGTTGCACCTGAAGTGTAGAAGTCTAGACTTGGCATTTCTTTGCCATCTAGTGTAACACGTGCTCGTCCAAGAGCGAGGCTCTTTAAGCCAAAGATACGAATACCCGTCCCTGTAAAGGAAATAGTTGCCTGAGCTTCTGAAGCTGCACTAGAGTCGCTGTTGTTAATATCAGCGTATTTTTCCGTACCTCCGTAGAGTTCAGGGTCAGACCAGTCCTTAAACTGGGCACCATACTGGATGCGCGAATCACGATCATCCATTTTTTCAATCGTATTGTCTGTTCCTGCTAGGATTTTTAAGTAGTCTAATGAAATTTTCGAACGCTCACTACCACGTCCTTTGTGTTCACGTTTAACACTAAGAGTCAATGTGTGAGGTCCGTCAGACAATCCTGTGAAGCGACCGATGAGACTACCTTTTTCAGTTGCCCCAGCAGTATGGAAGTCAAGTTCGCCGACTTCTTTGCCATCAATTTTAGCAGTGGCAAGACCTAGTTCAGACGATTTCAGTCCATAGATTTCGATACCCACACCATTGAAAGGAATAGTAGCAGTCACGTCTTGGTCTGTGTAGTTTCCTTTTGAAAGATCAGCAAACTTCTCCGTTCCTCCAAATAATTCTGAGTCTGCCCAGTTTCCAAAGGCAGCTCCGTACTGGATACGACTGTCTCGGTCATCCATCAATTCACTAGGAGTTTCTACAGTTGCCTGTTCAGATACTTGTGTGGAAACTTCGCCCAGCATCGCCTTGACGGTATAAGTATAGGCGAGTTGAGGATTTAGTGATCGGTCGATAAAGTGGGTTTGATTGGTTACAAATTCTCTAGTTGCAGAGGTTTGGCCAGATTCGTCTTTTACTTGTCTTTGGATGACATAGTGGGTAGCGCCTTCTACTTGGTTGAAGGTGAGTTCGGCAGTGACTCCATTTTGTCGAACTGCTGTCAGGCTGGTTACACGACCAGGAAAATGTTCAAAGGTAATGACGTCACCTTTTTGCGTTGCAAGCTGGATACGATTATCTTTAAGGATCGTTGCTTTGACTGCTTTGCCATTGACCTTAACCTGACTGGCTTCGATATTTGGATAGTCTACAACCAGGTCCCCGCCAACATTTGAAAGGAAGGACAAACTTTGAAGATTTTTATCTTTCCACTTCATGCTGACTTCGAAGTTACCACGGGCAACTAAACCAGAAACTTGACCGTCTTTCCAAGCATCAGGAAGGGCTGGCAATGGTGCAATATAGCCGGTATGAGATTGCAGGAGCATTTCTGCCATCCCACTAGTTGCTCCAAAGTTTCCGTCGATTTGGAAAGGCGCGTGGGTATCCCAAAGGTTTTCTAGGGTTGAATACTTGAGCTGTTCAGCGAGTAAGCGATGGGCACGATTACCGTCTAAGAGACGAGCCCAGAGGTTGATTTTATTGGCCTTAGACCAACCAGTCCCACCATCTCCACGGTGATTGAGGGTTGCACGCGCAGCCTCTAGGTATTCAGCCTGATCCTTGCTAAAGAGCGTACCTGGGAAGAGACCTACCAGATGAGACACGTGGCGGTGGTTATTTTCAATGCCTTCATTAGTGAATTGCGGGCTGTCTTCTTCGTACCATTCCTTGATACGTCCTTCTTTGTTGATGTGAAGTGGTTTCAGTTTGTCAAATTTAGCCTTGACCTCTGTGACTAAGTCTTGGTCGACTTTCAGATGGTTAGCGACTTCCATGTAGTCGTGGAAGAGTTGCCAGACTAGCGACTGGTCAAAGGTATTTCCAATGGTAATGGTACCGTGTTCAGGTGAGTAGGATGGAGAAGACACCCAACGGTCACTGGCCTTGTCATAGTGCAAGAAGGAGTTCCAGAACTTAGCGGTTTCCTTGAGCATTGGATAAATCTTTTCTTTGAGATAAGTCTCATCCTTGGTGAATTTATAGTAGTCATAGACATTCTGCATCATCCAGGCATTGGCTGCTGGCGACCAACCCCAATAGTAATTCCAACCAGGAGTTGTCCAGCCAAATGGTGTTGCTTGAGTGTGGACCAACCAACCATTTTCTTGCCCATCTTTGGATTCGATGCCAGCGTATTCCTTAGCAGCGATACGACCATAATAGCGCATGTCGTCAATGTAATTGATCATTGGCTTGGCAGTTTCAGCAAGGTTGTTCATGTAGGCTGGCCAATAGTTCATTTGCAAATTGACATTGAGGTGGTAGTCAGCGTTCCAAGGTGGATTGTCTACAGCATTCCAGACTCCTTGTAGGTTGGCAGGAAGGGCATCTGTCCGATCACGAGACGAACTGATGAGTAGATATCGGCCATATTGGAAGAAGAGTTCTTCCAATTTTTGCCCTTTTTCTGGGTTATAGCCTTGAAGGGCCTCTTTTGTCGTTTGAGTAGTCTTGGTTCCGCCTAGATTTAGTTTAACGCGGTTAAAGAGACTTTGATAGTCCTTGATATGGGCCTTTTTAAGTGTCTCGTAGTCTTTGGACTTAGCTGCTTCGACAATCCCTTTAACTGTTTTTTCGAGGTCAATGTCTTTTCGATAGTTGGTTTTTGGATTCTGAGCAAAGTTAGTCTTGGCACTGAGATAGAGGGTTGCATAACTTGCGCCTGTAACGGTCAGAGTTTCGTCCTGAACAGTCACCTTTCCGTCCGTTTTAATTCCTAGATAGGATGCAAATTGGAGGCCGTTATCTTTGACAGTTCCCTTTAGAAGGATTCCGTTTGCATCTGTAGTGACATGACCATTCTTATAGTTGGAATATTCCCAAGAGTAGTTGCCATTAGCAAGCAAGTCTTCTGTCAAGCTGTTCCAAAGGGTAAAGTCAAGTGTCTTGTTTCCTTTTTTGGTCAAGTGGGTCACGGTGACATCATCAGGATAACTGGAGAAGGTTTCGCGTTTGAAGGTCGTCCCATCTTGGGTGTAAGAAGTGGTCGTAGTGGCTTCGGTGATGTCTAGATTACGATGATAATCAGTTACAGTATCTAGTCCTTTCTTCTGGTTATTAAAGACCATGAAGATATCTCCAAAGGCTAGGTAGCGACCATATTGGGCATTATTAGGCCCAACGAGATTTCTTTCAGCTAGGCGTTTGGCTTTTTGGCGGTCTCCATCTTCAAGAGCCTTACGAATTTCTGCCAAGACCTTGTAGCGATCCTTGTAGTTCCCACCATTATAGTCGCTGCTATCGGGCTGGGGACCACCAGACCAGAGAGTCTTTTCGTTATACTGGATTCTTTCTTCACCAATCAGACCAAAGACCTTGGCTCCCATCTCGCCATTTCCGACTGGAAGGGCTTGTTTTTCCCATCCATCATAGGAAGGAGCTGTTGGATGATCGTAGTTGAGTTGATAGTTTTCTTGCTTTGTCACGGGCTGATCTGCTTTTTCAGGTTCCTTATTTTCTTTAGCTTCTACAATGGCTTCTTCACTAGCTTGACTATTTGTCGTCTGAGTCTCGTTAGCTGGCTTACTTTCAGAAACTACTGGACTTTCTGCTAGAGACGGATTTGTAGTTTCAGTCGCTTTAGCAGCTTTGGATTCACTATCAGGCTTAGTGATAGATTCGACAGAGGTCGGTTCAGTTTGTTTGACCTCAACACTGTCTGCGGCTACAGTATGGTTGACTAGAAAAACAGCCCCCAGTAAAACAGAAGCAGTCCCAACCGTTAGTTTACGGATGCTATAGCGACAGGATTTCTCCCAAAATATTTTGTCCATAGAAATCTCCTTTATATTTTTGGAACCGTTTACATTTTGTAAAACAAATCCCTATATTTTTGTTTCTATTTACCTCCCATTCTACTGGTCATCTAGCATTTGTCAAGAGGTTTTTAGCAAGATACATATTTGCTGTTGTTTTTTCTTAAAATAGTAGAGAAAAGAGAGGAAGGGGGAGAATTATTCGTAATTTTATAGTTCATTCTGATTGTAAGACTAGCTTAGAATTGGCTTAACCCCCTCTTGAAAGCGTAAAACAAACTAGTCAGGAAAGTCACTTTATGGTATAATATAGAAGACTCAAAAAGAAACAGGAGAAAAAGAATGGATTTACTTTTAGCAATTGTCTTGATTGTGCTAGCTTTTCTAGGGGGAGCTCTTGGAGGGATGTACTTGGTTCGTAAGCAAATCGAAAAAGAATTTGCGGACAACCCACGTTTGAACGCTGAGGCAGTTCGTGCTCTCTTGAGTGCAAATGGTCAAAAACCAAGCGAAGCCAAGGTACAACAAGTTTACCACCAAATCATCCGCCAACAAAAAGCAGCCCTTGCTAAGAACAAAAAGAAATAAATAGGAAAAGTCTGGGATGAAAGTTCCAGACTTCTCACTATGTTCAATAGTTCTCAAGGATAAGACTTTTTCCTTGCATTCTATTGATATTTGATTATGATTAAAAGAGAGGCAGTTGCCATTCTATCAAGCTGTCTATCCGTTCATTTAGGACGAGTAATTATGATGAACTATCAATCAGAAAAAAGACTAGAAAGAAGACTGTATGGATAATCGACCAATTGGTTTTTTGGATTCGGGTGTCGGGGGCTTGACTGTTGTTCGTGAGCTCATGCGCCAGCTTCCCCATGAAGAAATCGTCTATATTGGAGATTCGGCACGGGCACCCTATGGTCCCCGTCCTGCTGAGCAAATTCGTGAATATACTTGGCAGTTGGTCAACTTTCTCTTGACCAAGGATGTCAAGATGATTGTCATTGCTTGTAACACTGCGACTGCGGTCGTCTGGGAAGAAATCAAGGCCCAACTAGATATTCCTGTCTTAGGCGTGATTTTGCCAGGAGCTTCGGCAGCTATCAAGTCCAGTCAAGGTGGGAAAATCGGGGTCATTGGAACCCCCATGACGGTCCAATCAGACATCTATCGTCAAAAAATCCATGATCTGGATCCGGACTTACAGGTGGAGAGTTTGGCCTGTCCCAAGTTTGCCCCCTTGGTGGAGTCTGGTGCCCTGTCAACCAGTGTAACTAAGAAAGTGGTCTATGAAACTCTGCGTCCCTTGGTTGGAAAGGTGGATAGCCTGATTTTGGGTTGTACCCATTACCCACTCCTTCGCCCTATCATCCAAAATGTCATGGGACCAAAGGTTCAGCTCATCGATAGTGGGGCAGAGTGTGTACGGGATATCTCGGTTTTGCTGAACTATTTTGAAATCAATCGTAGCCGAGATGCGGGACCTCTTCAACATCGTTTTTACACAACAGCCAATAGCCAAAGTTTTGCCCAGATTGGAGCAGAATGGCTGGAAAAAGAGATTCATGTGGAGCATGTAACTTTATGACAAATAAAATTTATGAATACAAGGATGACCAGGACTGGTATGTCGGTGTCTGGGATGTCTATGGAGGCATCTATAGCCTTATCAAAGATTCTCTCGAGCTTGATTTTATGGATTTAGCGCGGATTTTTCGTGACGAGGAAAATGGCTTTCCGATTACGATAACGGTGATGCGCTGGTCTTCTAACTTCCGTCTGCTCTCCTTTATCGTTGAGATTTTAAATGCTGAAGCAGGCCGCAATCTAGAAGTCATCCAACGTCAGGGTGCCCTGCTCTTGATTGAAAATGGACAGCTTTTGCATGTCGAATTGCCTAAAGAAGGAGTTGAAGTGGAAACCTTCTTTGAAACTAACAAGGTCAGAGAAACCTTATTGATTGCAACTCGCAACGAAGGCAAGACCAAGGAATTCCGAGCTATCTTTGACAAGTTAGGCTACGATGTGGAAAATCTCAATGACTATCCAGATTTGCCTGAAGTAGCTGAAACAGGTATGACCTTTGAAGAAAATGCCCGCCTCAAGGCAGAAACCATTTCCCAATTAACAGGCAAGATGGTGCTAGCAGATGACTCAGGTCTCAAAGTCGATGTCCTCGGCGGTTTGCCAGGAGTCTGGTCAGCCCGTTTTGCAGGAGTGGGAGCGAATGATCGTGAAAACAATGCCAAGCTCTTGCACGAATTGGCCATGGTCTTTGAACTCAAGGACCGCTCGGCTCAATTCCACACAACCCTAGTTGTAGCCAGTCCAAATAAGGAAAGCTTGGTTGTCGAAGCTGACTGGCCAGGTTATATCAACTTTGAGCCCAAGGGCGAAAATGGCTTTGGTTATGATCCGCTCTTCCTTGTGGGAGAGACAGGCAAGTCCTCAGCTGAATTAACCCTTGAAGAAAAAAATAGCCAATCCCACCGTGCCTTAGCCGTTAAGAAACTTTTGGAGGTATTTCCATCATGGCAAAGCAAACCATCATTGTAATGAGTGACTCCCACGGCGATAGCTTGATTGTGGAAGAAATTCGTGATCGCTATCTGGGGAAAGTCGATGCCATTTTTCACGATGGTGACTCAGAACTCCGTCCAGACTCTCCGCTCTGGGAAGGCATCCATGTCGTCAAAGGCAACATGGACTTTTATGCTGGCTACCCAGAACGTTTGGTAACTCAACTTGGTCCCACTAAGATCATCCAGACGCATGGACACTTGTTTGACATCAATTTCAACTTTCAAAAGTTGGACTACTGGGCTCAGGAAGAAGATGCCGATATCTGTCTCTATGGTCACTTACATGTGCCAAATGCTTGGATGGAAGGCAAAACACTCTTTTTAAATCCAGGCTCCATCAGCCAACCAAGAGGAACCATCAGGGAATGCCTTTATGCCCGTGTGGAGATTGATGACAGCTATTTTAAAGTAGACTTTTTGACACGTGACCATGAGGTTTATCCAGGCTTGTCCAAGGAGTTTTCTCGATGATTGCCAAGGAATTTGAAGCATTTTTACTGGAGCAGGAAGAGACTTTTCTTACCCCTGCTGAGAATCTAGCAGCCTTGATTGATACCCATAACGCTGACCATGCAATTTTGGTGCTGAGCCAAATCACCTATACCCGTATCCCTGTTGTGACCTTTGACAAACGCTTTGTTGGAACCATTGGACTGAGAGACATTTTGGCTTATCAAATGGAGCAAGATTTGACGGATGAGCAGATGGCAACGACAGACATCGTCAATATGACCAAGACAGATGTGGCAGTCGTCGCTCCAGACTATAACATCACTGAAGTCCTCCATAAACTGGTGGATGAACCCTTCTTGCCAGTCGTAGATGGTGAAGGAATTTTCCAAGGAATCATCACGCGCAAGTCTATCCTCAAGGCCGTCAATGCTCTCTTACATGACTTTAGTAAGGAATATGAGATTCGATGCAAATGAGAGATAGGATTTCAGACTTTTTAGAGGGAAAGCAGGGTTTGTCTGCCAATTCCAAGCAGTCCTATAAGTATGATCTGGAGCAATTTTTAGACATTGTGGGTGAGCGGATTTCTGAGACCAGTCTTAAGATTTACCAAGGCCAGCTAGCCAATCTAAAAATCAGCGCCCAGAAGCGAAAATTTTCGGCCTGCAACCAATTTCTCTACTTTCTCTATCAAAAAGGTGAAGTGGACAGTTTTTACCGTCTGGAATTAGCCAAACAAGCTGAAAAGAAGACCGAAAAGCCAGAGATTCTAGACTTAGACTCTTTTTGGCAGGAAAGTAATTATCCAGAAGGACGCTTGCTAGCGCTCTTAATCCTAGAAATGGGACTCTTGCCAAGCGAGATTTTATCCCTCAAGATTGCGGATATCAATCTTGATTTTCAGGTTTTGAGAATCAACAAGGCTTCCCAACAGAGGATTGTCACTATTCCCACGACCTTGATTCCAGAGCTAGAACCCTTGATGGGGCAAACCTACCTCTTTGAAAGGAGTGGGAAAACCTATTCTCGTCAGTGGGCCTTTCGTCAGCTGGAGTCCTTTGTCAAGGAGAAGAGGTTCCCAGCCTTATCAGCCCAAGCCTTGCGGGAACAGTTCATTCTAAGACAGATAGAAAACAAGGTCGATTTGTACGAAATTGCAAAAAAATTAGGATTAAAAACAGTCCTGACCTTAGAAAAATATAGATAATGGATATTAAATTAAAAGATTTTGAAGGGCCTCTGGACCTGCTTTTGCACCTGGTTTCCAAGTACCAGATGGATATCTACGATGTGCCCATTACGGAAGTCATCGAGCAGTATCTAGCCTATGTCTCAACCCTGCAGGCCATGCGTCTGGAAGTGACGGGCGAGTATATGGTCATGGCCAGTCAGCTCATGCTGATCAAGAGCCGCAAGCTCTTGCCAAAGGTAGCAGAAGTGACAGACTTGGAGGATGACCTGGAGCAGGATCTTCTCTCCCAAATCGAAGAATACCGTAAGTTCAAGCTCTTGGGTGAGCACTTGGAAGCTAAGCACCAAGATCGGGCCCAGTATTATTCCAAAGCACCGACAGAGTTGATTTACGAGGATGCGGAGCTTGTACATGACAAGACGACCATTGACCTCTTTTTGGCTTTTTCAAATATCCTAGCCAAGAAAAAAGAGGAATTTGCTCAGAATCATACAACTATCTTGCGAGATGAGTATAAGATTGAGGACATGATGGTCATCGTAAAAGAGTCCTTGACTGGACGAGACCAGTTGCGCTTGCAGGATTTGTTCAAGGAAGCCCAGAATGTCCAAGAGGTTATTACCCTCTTTTTGGCGACCTTAGAGTTAATCAAAACCCAGGAACTGATCCTCGTGCAAGAGGAGAGTTTCGGAGATATCTATCTCATGGAAAAGAAGGAAGAAAATCAAGAGGCACAAAGCTAGACTTGATAGAGAGGAAAGATGAGTACTTTAGCAGAAATAGAAGCGCTCTTGTTTGTGGCAGGTGAAGATGGGATTCGGGTCCGTCAGTTGGCTGAACTCCTCTCTCTGCCACCGACAGGCATCCAACAGAGTTTAGAAAAATTAGCCCAGAAGTATGAAAAAGACCAAGATTCGAGCTTGTCCCTGATCAAGACAGGTGGTGCATACAGATTGGTCACCAAGCCTCAATTTGCAGCGATTTTGAAGGAATACTCCAAGGCACCCATCAACCAAAGTTTGTCTCGGGCTGCCCTTGAGACCTTGTCCATCATTGCCTACAAGCAGCCGATTACCCGAATTGAGATTGATGCTATTCGTGGGGTTAACTCGAGTGGAGCCTTGGCAAAGTTGCAGGCTTTTGAATTGATAAGAGAAGATGGGAAAAAAGAAGTTTTGGGTCGCCCTAATCTCTATGTGACTACGGATTATTTTCTAGATTACATGGGGATTAACCATTTAGAAGAATTACCAGTGATTGATGATCTTGAGATTCAAGCCCAAGAAAGCCAATTATTTGGTGAAAGGATAGAAGAAGATGAGAATCAATAAATATATTGCCCACGCAGGTGTGGCCAGTAGGAGAAAAGCAGAAGAGCTGATCAAGCAAGGATTGGTAACGGTCAACGGACAGGTAGTGCGTGAACTCGCAACGACCATCAAGTCTGGTGACAAGGTCGAAGTTGAAGGTCAACCTATCTACAACGAAGAAAAGGTTTACTATCTGCTTAACAAACCACGCGGTGTGATTTCCAGTGTGACAGATGATAAGGGTCGTAAGACTGTTGTCGACCTCTTGCCCAATGTTAAAGAACGCATTTACCCTGTGGGACGTTTGGACTGGGATACATCAGGTGTCTTGATTTTAACCAATGATGGTGATTTTACGGATGAGATGATTCACCCCCGTAATGAGATTGACAAGGTCTATGTTGCGCGTGTTAAAGGTGTGGCTAATAAGGACAATCTCCGCCCCTTGACCCGCGGTCTTGAGATTGATGGCAAGAAAACCAAGCCGGCTATTTATGAAATTCTCAAAGTGGATCCAGTCAAAAACCGCTCTGTGGTACAGTTGACTATCCATGAAGGGCGTAACCATCAGGTTAAAAAGATGTTTGAAGCTGTCGGCCTCCAAGTGGATAAGTTGTCTCGGACACGTTTTGGACATCTAGACTTGACGGGGCTTCGTCCAGGTGAAGCTCGTCGCCTCAATAAAAAAGAAATCAGCCAACTACACACCATGGCTGTAACCAAGAAATAATGAAACGAATCTTAATAGCGCCAGTACGCTTTTACCAACGTTTTATCTCACCAGCCTTTCCACCCTCTTGTCGCTTTGAGCCGACTTGTTCCAACTACATGATTCAGGCTATTGAAAAACATGGCTTCAAGGGTGTTCTGATGGGCTTGGCTCGAATTTTCCGATGCCATCCTTGGTCGCCAATAGGAAAAGATCCTGTCCCAGACCACTTTTCTCTCAGACGAAATCAAGAAAAAAAATAACCCAACATCACCTGATGTTGGGTTTTCTTGTTTATTTCAAAGCTTTTTGTGCGTCTTCAATCATGAGTTTGGTTGATTCAAGACCGCCTCCGCTTAGATACCAGAGGTCTGGTGTTAGTTGGATAATTTTTCCATTTTTAGCAGCAGGAGTTTCAGCGATGAGGGCATTTTCTAGGACGCCATCGTTGCTAGAGTTGTCCCCACCGATGGCAAGGGTACGGTTGATGACAAAGAGGATGTCAGGATTGATTTCTTTGACACTTTCAAAGCTGACTTCTTGTCCGTGGCGAGAGTCTTCAAATTGAGTATCTGTTGGCTTGAATTTCAAGGTTTGGTACAAGAAAGAGAAACGAGATTGGGCACCAAAGGCAGCCATTTTTCCTTCATTGAGGAGGATAGCAAGGGCTTTTTTGTCAGAACTTTCGTTTTTAGTAGCGACTTCTTGGATGCTCTTGTCTAGGTTAGCTAATTCTTCTTTGGCTTTCTGTGTACCAGTTTCACCAAAGGCACTTGCTAGAGATTCGATGTTAGCCTTGGTAGAAGTCCAGTAGTCGTCCTTGCTTGCTTGGAAGAGAACAGTTGGAGCAATTTCTTTGAACTTGTCTACGAATTTTTGGGTACGTGGAGAAGCGATAATCAGATCCGGCTCAAGAGCAGCAATGGCTTCTAGGTCTGGCTCAACCATAGAACCCACATTGTTGACATTTCCCGCAAGATCTTTTAGGTAAGTCGGAACAGTTTTTGTCGGCATTCCGACGATATTCTTTTCAAAACCTAAAGCGCGAATAGTATCCGCAGCACCGAGATCAAAGGTCACAATCTTTTCAGGAACCTTTGAAAGTTTGACCTCGTCTAGTGAACTTTTAATGGTTATCTCTGTTGGAGCAGAGCTACTTGACTCCGTCTTACTAGTGGTTGAGTTTGTATTTGTACTACATGCACCAAGTAGGAGCAAGAAGCTGGCCACTAGGGCAGTAAGATAAAGTTTAAGGGATGTTTTCATGATTTCTCCTTTTTAAAATATGATAACGATGTAGGGAGTCTCTTAGATAGGCTTGTTAGCTAAGAGACAGAGGGTTCTCTAACATGAGTTCAGAATAGCTAGCTATAGATACAGATCTTTTTGCCATTGATATCAGCCAACGTGATGGGAATCTCATAGAGTTGACTGAGCAGGTCAGTCTGCATGATTTGAGCAGTCGTTCCCTTGCAAAAGACTTGACCGTCCTTGAAGGCAACAATTTCATCCGCATATTGGCTAGCCATATTGATATCGTGGAGGACGATGATAATGGTTTTGCCAAGTTCCTCCACCAGTTGCCGAAGGATCTGCATCATGCTGACACTTTGCTTGATATCGAGATTATTGAGCGGTTCGTCTAGCAAGATAAAGTCTGTATCCTGGGCCAGTACCATAGCGATAAAGACACGTTGCAACTGTCCACCAGACAGACTATCGATGTAGCGGTCTTTTAAGCTTGTCAGTTCCAGGTAGTCCAGGGTTTCTCGGATTTTTTCCCAGTCTTCTGCCTTCAGTCGACCACGGCTGTAGGGAAAACGTCCAAAGCTGACTAGTTCTTCAACGGTCAATTTGGCTTGGTAATTGATCTTCTGCTTTAGGATGGTGAGCTCTTTGGCTAGTTCTTGCGAATTCCAACTCTCGATTTCACGCCCTTTGATACTGAGGATTCCCTGATCTTTCTTGGTCAGTCTGCTCATGATGGAGAGAAGAGTTGATTTTCCAGCACCATTTGGACCAATGAAGGCTGTCAGTTTCTGAGGACTGACTTCAAGGGAAATGTCTTGCAAAATATCCTGTTTTTGAATGGATTTGTCAATGTTTTCCAGTTTCACCGACGGGCCCTCCTGTATAGTAAGATAAAGAATAAGAGACCACCCACACTCTCGATGATCATGCTGATGCGAATTTCCAGCGCAAAGACTCGTTCGATGAGGGCTTGCCCCAAGGTTAAGCTAATAAATCCAATTAGAATGGCTACGATAAAGAGCAACTTGTGTCGATAATCTTTGACAATCAGGTAAGTGAGATTGGCCAGCATAAAGCCAAAGAAGGCCATAGGCCCTACCAAGGCAGTGGCTGTTGAGGTCAAGAGCACGATGCCCCAGAGGAGTTCTCTCTGTTCTTTTTCAACATCTAGTCCCAGTATCTGAGCCGTTTCTCTTTGCAGGTGCAAGACATCCAGAACGACTGCTTTGCGAAAGAAAAAGATTGTCAAAGCGAGGATGATCAGAGAACCGATGGCTAGGATGGAAGTGTTGAGATGCTGAAAGGAGGCAAAGAGACTGTTCTGCAGTTTATCGTATTCATTTGGATCCATCAGAACTTGGAGGAAGGTACTGATATTTCGAAAGAGACTTCCCAGGGCTAGGCAGATTAGTAGGATGAAGACCAGGTCTTGTTTCATCAGCCTCTTCAGGTAGCCTTGTAAGGCGAGAAAGAAGAGGGATTGAAGCAGAAGCAAGACTAGAAATTCTAAGATAGGCGACTTCCCAAGCTGTAGAAATTTGCTTTCAAATATCAGTAGCAGGGTCTGTAGCAAGACATAGAAGGATTCGATTCCCAAAATACTTGGCGTCAGAAAGCGATTTTCCGTCAGGGTTTGAAAACTAATGGTCGAAATCCCTGTCGCGATGGCTACCAAGAGATAAACAATGATTTTTTGGGAACGCAGCTTCCAGGCAAAGGCAGACAGGTTAGTGATGGGCCAAAAGTAGAGGAGACAAGCTCCGATGGCCAGAATAATGAGAAGCCAGAAGAGCTTGGTATGTTTGCTTTTAAACTGCATCTTTTCGTCCTCCTCTCCAGAGAAGTAGGATAAAGACGAGGCTACCGATGATTCCTAGTAGGAGACTGACAGACAGCTCATAGGGCCGAATCAAGACTCGAGAGAGGATATCGCAGGCCAGAACCAGATTGGCTCCGATCAGAGCGACCATGAGTTTGGTTTGGCTCAGATTATCTCCATAGCGCTTGCGGACAAGATTGGGAACGATGACTCCGAGAAAAGGCAAGGCACCCACAGTAATCATGGTGACACTTGTCGTTAGCGCCACTAGAAAGAGGGCCAGCTTTTCAAGTAGGGAGTAAGAAATCCCCAAACTCTCACTGGTTTCCTTGCCCAGATTCATGATGGTGAAGGTTTGGGATAATTTCCAAACGGCCATCAGGATAATGAGGCCTAAGAAGAGCCACTCATACTGATGGGTCTGAATCATGGAGAAGGAGCCCTGGGTCCAAGCAGTCATACTCTGAACCAGATTGAAACGATAGGCGATAACTTCTGTGACAGAACCGATAATCCCACTATAGATGATCCCAATTAAGGGCAACATCCACCTTTCCTTTACAGAAAAAATAGTCATAAAAGCCAGGAAGAAGAGGGTAAATAAAATAGATGAGCCAAAAGCAAAGAGCATCTTTTGGGTCAGACTCGCAGACGGAAAGACAAAGAGGCTCAACACCATTCCCAGTTTGGCGGCTTCTGTCGTTCCGACTGTACTCGGAGCAGCAAACTGATTTTGGGTAATGGTCTGCATGAGGAGTCCTGCCATGCTCATACTGGAGGCTGCAAGGAGAATGCTGATGGTTCTTGGAAGACGCGACTCTTGAAAGAGAAGCCAAGTCTGTTGGTCAAAAGCAAAGAATTTTTCCCAAGAAAAATCACTGGTTCCAATACTAATGGAGAGAAAGA
Organism: Streptococcus oralis; assembly: GCF_019334565.1. Taxonomy (NCBI): domain Bacteria; kingdom Bacillati; phylum Bacillota; class Bacilli; order Lactobacillales; family Streptococcaceae; genus Streptococcus; species Streptococcus oralis. The sequence goes on from NZ_CP079724.1 coordinate 332,689, forward strand.
CCAGGAGTAGAAGTAAGCCTGTTAAAATATGAGAGAGTTTCATGCCCCGTCCTTTCATGTAGATTTGGTATAAAAATACCCTTGGAGATAATGTAACACGATTTTTTAATCTGTCAATAAATTTTCTGACAATTTAATGTAAAAAGAAAGAAAAATTCCTGAAATTACATCTGCTCCTCTATTTTATAGGATAAACTAGTAAAAACCAGTCCAACTTCCCACTATCCTTCTCCTATAAAAAGTGGTAAAATGGAGGACAGAAAGAAGGAACTGATATGACAACATTATTTTCAAAAATCAAAGAAGTAACAGAATTTGCTGCGATCTCGGGTCATGAAGCGCCTGTCCGGACTTATCTTCGTGAAAAGTTGACACCGCACGTGGATGAAGTAGTGACAGATGGCTTGGGTGGTATTTTTGGTATCAAGCATTCAGAAGCTGTCGATGCACCGCGTGTTTTGGTCGCTTCTCACATGGACGAAGTTGGTTTTATGGTCAGTGAGATTAAGCCAGACGGAACCTTCCGTGTGGTTGAAATCGGTGGCTGGAATCCTATGGTGGTCAGCAGTCAACGCTTTAAACTCTTTACTCGTGACGGTCGTGAAATCCCAGTGATTTCAGGTTCTGTTCCTCCACATTTGACACGTGGAACAGGAGGACCAACTATGCCAGCAATCTCAGATATCATTTTTGATGGTGGGTTTGCAGACAAGGCTGAGGCAGAAAGCTTTGGTATCCGTCCGGGTGATACCATTGTCCCTGATAGCTCCGCTATCTTGACAGCCAATGAAAAAAATATCATCTCAAAAGCTTGGGACAACCGCTATGGAGTTCTTATGGTTAGTGAGCTAGCAGAAGCCCTTTCAGGTCAAAAACTCGGAAATGAACTCTATCTTGGCTCGAACGTCCAAGAAGAGGTTGGTCTTCGTGGCGCTCATACTTCTACAACTAAGTTTGACCCAGAAGTTTTCCTAGCCGTTGACTGCTCACCTGCTGGTGATGTTTATGGTGGCCAAGGCAAGATTGGGGATGGAACCTTGATTCGTTTCTATGATCCAGGTCATTTGCTCCTCCCAGCTATGAAGGATTTCCTTTTGACAACGGCTGAAGAAGCTGGCATTAAGTACCAATACTACTGTGGAAAAGGTGGAACAGACGCTGGAGCAGCTCATCTGAAAAATGGTGGTGTCCCATCTACAACTATCGGTGTCTGTGCTCGTTATATCCACTCTCACCAAACTCTCTACGCGATGGATGACTTCTTAGAAGCCCAAGCTTTCTTGCAAGCCTTGGTGAAAAAATTGGATCGTTCAACAGTAGATTTGATTAAACATTATTAAGCATAAGGGAGGTGGTCGGGATGGCAGAACCAAACCTAGAAAGCCTTATAAAAGATCTCTATAACCATGCTCGTCAGGGTTTGAGTGAAGATTTAGTTGCTGCTCTCCTAGAGACTGCTAAGAAACTGCCTACTACAAATGAGCAGTTACTAGCAGTCCGTCTCTCAGGACTGGTCACCCGTGAATTGCTCACCAATCCCAAACACCCAGCACCTGAGTTGATCAACTTGGCGCGTTTTATCAAAAGAGAAGAAGCCAAGTATAGGGGCACTGCAGTTTCTGCTATCATGTTTGGAGAACTCTTTAAAATGCTTTGATTCCATTGTGAATCAAAGCATTTTTTACGTTAGAAAAAATATTCTTGATTAAGAGACGAAAAAAACCACCTAAATTAAGGTGGCTTCTTACCAATTAAATTTGTTCAGCGATGACCTTTTCAGCAAGGTTCATGGCGTGATCAGATACACGAGTGTAATGGGAAATAATGTCGATAAAGTTGACTCCAGCTTGTGTAGAACATTCACCTTTGTTAAGGCGTTTGATATGGGTCTTTCTGAGAACGCGTTCCATATTGTTGATTTCTTTATGGCGTTCAATCAGACTTTGAGCTTTTTCAATATCATTGTTTTCCACACTATCAAGGGCATCCTTGATGAATGTAGTTGTTGCTTGATAAATCTCAGCTAATTCCTCTAAAGCAGCATCAGAAAATTGAACATTCTTACGTTGAAGGTAGTCTGTTAGGTTGAGCAAGCCTTCTGCGTGGTCCCCAATCCGTTCCAAATCACGAGATGAATCTAGGATGTTGGTCAAGACTTCGCTTTCCTTTTGACTCAAGGATTCGCTTGAGAGTCTGATGAGGTAACGAGTGAGTTTTTCATCGATGGTATTGATGGCTTCCTCTGTCTTGTGCCCTTTTTCAGCTACCTTTTCATCCAAACCGATGATATAGGTATAAGAAAGGTCAAAAGCTTTGGCTGCATAGTTTCCTAAGTGCAAGAGTTCTTTTTTGGCATTTCCTAGAGCGATAGAAGGAGATTGCTGGATAAGTTGCTCGTCGAGATAGAGGGGCTCGTACTTGACAACCTCGTCTTCACCAGGGATGAGCTTGGTTACAAAGTAGGCCAAGGCTCCGATGAATGGAAATTGTACAATGGTGTTACTTACGTTAAAGGCACCGTGCGAGAAGGCGATGGTCATCTCAGGTGAGAGGTGAAGGAGTGCCTGGAAGTACTCGATCATAGCAGTAAAGGGGCCTAATAGGATTAAGCAAAGAATAGTTCCTAAAACGTTAAAGGTAACGTGGGTTGCTGCAACGCGTTTCGCTGAGACATTGGCTCCAGCTGCTGCGATGATAACGGTTAAGGTTGTCCCGATATTATCCCCGAAGAGAACTGGTAGTGAACCTTTAAGATCAAGGAACCCACCTGCATAGAGACCTTGCAAAATCCCGATTGTAGCCGAGGAAGCCTGGATGAGGACGGTAATCACTGCACCAGCTACTACTCCTAAAATAGGATTTTGTCCCAAGGTTACCATATATTCCTTGAATTGTGGTAAATCTTTAAGCGGACTCATACCGGCACTGATGAGGTTAAGGGCGTAGAAGATTCCCCCAACACCAAACAGGATGCGCCCGATATTGTTTGCTGTTCTGTTTTTTGTAAAGAAGAGGAACATGGTTCCAAGGAAAATCAAGGGTAAAGCATACTCGCCTAGTTTGAAACCGATGATAAAGGAAGTAACGGTGGTTCCGATGTTGGCTCCCATGATAATTCCGATAGCCTGTCTAAGAGTGAGAAGACTAGCACTGACCAACCCAACCGTGATAACTGTAACCCCTGTACTTGACTGAATGAGGGCGGTCACGACAATCCCGACTAGAACACCTAAAAAGGGATTGCTAGTGTACTTGTCAATGTAAAAACGAAGGCGATCTCCAGCAGCTTGTTGCAAACCGTCTCCCATGGTCTTGATACTGTATAAAAACAGTCCTAGACCTCCTAAAAAGTGAAATAAAATTTCCTGCCAATTAATGGACATTTCTTTTTCCTCCGAAAAATAATAACGGAATTTCTCCTATTCTATTTTAAAGGATAAAAGTAAATCTCACAAGTGTTTAGCTGAAATTTTCATAAGAAACAAGAACTTTCTTTTAAAATGAGAGATAGATTCCCTTTAAGATAGATGATTTATAGGATTGTGTCCAAATTTTACTGATTATTATCCTAGTTATAGTTTTTATGTTAAATAGATTGACATCGCTTTCATATAGTATAAAATGAAGATGATCCTGTTCTGGTGGTGTGCACTGAGAACAGTTACTTTTTATCAAAAAGTAAAGCGCTTACTTTATATTTTATTAGGAGGATAAGATGAAAGATCTATTTTTTGAAAAACGTTGCCGTTACAGTATTCGTAAGCTGTCAATCGGGGCTTGTTCCTTGATGATTGGTTCAGCTCTATTTGCGAGCCCAGCTCTTGCCGAACAAGTCGCAGTCCCTGAAACAGCTGCAAATACGAGCGCCCAAGCTACAAGCGCTAGTGAAACAACTAATCCAGATACTGCAGCCCTTGAAAAACAATTAGAGGAAACAGAGAACAAAGTAGCTGAGCAACCAATTTCAGAAAACACTCCAGCAATAACGGATCTGGTTAATGAAAAAGAAGAAGCAAAGCCAACTCCGACAGATAAAACTGAAAAACCTGCTCAACCAACTGAAAAAGAAGAAGTTAAACCAGAGGAAACTCCTCAAGTAGCTGAGAAGAAAGCCGACAAACCGACTCTAGCAGACGTTCCTAAAAATGAAGAAAAGAGTCTCCGACCAAAAGAAATCAAATTTGATACCTGGGAGGATTTGTTGAAATGGGAACCGGGTGCGCGTGAGGATGATCCCATTAACCGTTCATCAGTTGAACTCGCCAAGCGCCATAGAGGCCAGTTGGTTAACGAAAAAGCAAGCAGAAGAGCCAAGGTTCAGGCGCTGGCAAATACCAACTCAAAGGCCAAAGACCACGCTTCTGTTGGTGGAGAAGAATTCAAGGCCTATGCTTTTGACTACTGGCAATACTTGGATTCAATGGTCTTCTGGGAAGGTCTAGTTCCAACTCCAGATGTCATTGATGCCGGTCACCGCAACGGAGTTCCCGTTTATGGAACACTCTTTTTCAACTGGTCAAACAGTATTGCTGACCAAGAGAAATTTGCCGCTGCCTTGAAACAAGACGCAGATGGCACCTTCCCTATCGCACGGAAACTTGTCGATCTTGCTAAGTACTATGGCTTTGATGGCTATTTCATTAATCAGGAAACAACGGGGGAATTGGTAGCACCTCTTGGTGAAAAAATGCGCCAATTCATGCTCTATACAAAAGAATACGCAGCCAAAGTCAACCACCCGATCAAGTATGCTTGGTACGATGCCATGACCTACAAATACGGTCGTTACCACGAAGATGGTCTAGGTGATTACAACTACCAGTTCATGCAAAAAGAAGGTGACAAAGTCCCTGCAGATCAATTTTTTGCCAATTTCAACTGGAACAAGGAAAAGAATGACCACTCCGTAGAGATGGCCAAATGGCTAGAGCGTAGTCAATATGATGTCTTTGCAGGCTTGGAATTGCAACAAGGTGGTTCTTATAAGACCAAAGTCAAATGGGATGCCCTCTTAGATGAAAAAGGCAAGTTGCGTTTGTCACTTGGACTTTTTGCACCAGATACGATTACCAGTCTAGGAAAAACAGGCGAAGACTACCACAAGAACGAAGACATCTTCTTTACAGGTTACCAAGGAGATCCAACAGCTCAAAAACCAGCAGATAAAGAGTGGTATGGAATTGCCAATTTAGTTGCTGACCGTACACCAGCAGTAGGTCGAACCTTCACGACCTCCTTTAATACAGGTCATGGTAGAAAATGGTTTGTAGACGGCAAAGTTTCTAAGGATTCTGAGTGGAACTACCGTTCTGTTTCTGGTGTCTTGCCAACATGGCGCTGGTGGCAGACTTCAACAGGGGAAAAACTTCGTGCAGAATATGACTTTACAGATGCCTATAATGGAGGAAACTCCCTTAAATTCTCAGGCGATGTAGCTGGTAAGACGGACCAGGATGTGAATTTGTATTCTACCAAACTAGAAGTAACAGAGAAAACCAAACTTCGTGTTGCCCACAAGGGAGGAAAAGGCTCTAAAGTTTATATGGCTTTCTCTACAACACCAGACTACAAATTTGAGGATGCAGCTGCATGGAAAGAACTGACTCTCTCTGATGACTGGAAGAATGAAGAATTTGACCTCAGCTCACTAGCAGGTAAAACCATCTATGCAGTCAAACTCTTCTTCGAGCATGAAGGAGCTGTAAAAGATTATCAGTTCAACCTAGGTCAATTAACCATTTCAGACAATCACCAAGCGCCACAAGCCCCGACAGGTCTCTCTGTAGTGAAGCAATCTCTTAAGAATGCCCAAGAAGCTGAAGCAGTGGTTCAATTTTCGGGTAACCAAGATGCGGATTTCTATGAAGTCTACGAAAAAGACGGTGATAACTGGCGTTTGTTGACAGGATCATCTGCTTCAACCATCTACTTGCCAAAAGTTAGCCGTTCTGCTAATGCGACTGGTAGGACTCAAGAATTGAAAGTCGTTGCAGTTGGTAAAAATGGGCTCCGTTCTGAGGCTGCAACTGCGTCATTCAACTGGGGGATGACAGTTCAGGATACGACTCTTCCAAGACCTTTAGCTGAAAATATTGTTCCAGGGGCAACGGTTATTGGTAGCACTTTCCCGAATACTGAAGGCGGGGAAGGCATCGAAGGTATGTTGAATGGTACCATTACTAGCTTGTCAGATAAGTGGTCTTCAGCTCAGCTGAGCGGTAGTGTGGATATTCGCTTGACCAAGCCACGTACCGTTGTTAGATGGGTAATGGATCATGCAGGAGCTGGTGGTGAGTCTGTTAACGATGGTCTGATGAATACCAAGGACTTTGATCTTTATTACAAGGATACAGATGGCGAGTGGAAACTAGCTAAGGAAGTCCGTGGCAACAAAGTGCACGTTACAGATATCACTCTTGACAAACCAATCACTGCCCAAGACTGGCGTTTGCATGTCATTACATCTGATAACGGAACACCTTGGAAAGCCATTCGTATCTACAACTGGAAGATGTACGAAACCTTGGACACAGAAAGTCAAAATATTCCAATGGCTAAGGTAGCTGCTCGTTCACTTGGAAACCATCAAGTTCAACTTGGTTTCTCTGATGTTCCAGCGGGTGCAACTATCACCGTTTACGACAAGGCAGATTCACAAATACCAATTGCAACCTTGGAGTCTGAAACTGGAGGCGACTTGGCAACAGCACCATTGGGCTTTGACAAGCAACCAACTCTCCTCTACTATCGTACCCAACTACCTGGCAAAGAAATCAGTAACACCTTGGCAGTAGCAATTCCGCAGGATGAGAGAAAAATTGCTGCAGTTAGCCTTGAAAAAGGACCTAAGAAGATAGTTTACAAAGAGGGAGAAAAACTTGACCTTAGAGGTGGGACTCTCCGTGTTCAATACGAAGGGGGACAAGCCGATGAGCTGATCAACCTTACTCACTCAGGTGTGACAGTATCTGGCTACAACGCTCATCAAAAAGGGGAACAGAACCTAACACTTCAATACCTTGGTTTACCAGTGTCAGGTGAACTGAAAGTCCAAGTGACTGGTCAAGATGAAGGGAAGCCGAAAGAAGTAGCAGGCTTGTACATTACTCAGAAACCGAAAACAGACTATCTAGTAGGAGAGCAACTGGATCTTGCAGAAGGGCGCTTCGGCGTTCTCTATGATGATGAGACAGAAGAAAGCCATGCCTTCACAGATCAAGGTGTTGAAATTACGGGCTACGATGCTCAAAAGACTGGTCGTCAGACCTTGGCCTTGCATTACAAGGGACACACCGCTGAGTTTGATGTCTTGGTTTCTCCAAAGGCTTCAGTCAATGATGAGTACCTCAAACAAGAAATCACTGCTGCCCAAGGCCGTCAGTCAACCCTTGCCTACACCTTCTCAAGCGAGGACAAACAAGCAGCACTAGTAGAGAAGCTCAATGCAGCCAAAGCTGTAGCAGAAAACCATAATGCTAGCCAAGAAGAAGTCAATCGGGCTTTGAATGAGTTGAAACAAGCAGGGACAAACTTGGATGGAAATCAACGTTATCAAACTGCTAGAGAAGAATTGGAAGGCTTGCTCGAATCCGTCCGTGCAAAAGATTCTCAAAATGAGTTGATTGCCCAAGCTGAAGCTTTGTTGTCTTCACAAACACCAACTCCACAAGCTTTTGCGGAAATGAAAGAAAAGCTAAATAAGAAACTAGCTCCTGCAGAAGAAAGTCACCATGTTGGAAGTATGGATCCAAATGAAGTGGCTCCAACGGTTGAGGCCCTCCCTGAACTAGTTATTGAAAGTGAAACAACAGCCTTTGAACGTCAGGAGAGACCAAACGCCGAACTTCTCAAAGGCCAACGGCAGCTAGTGCAAGCAGGAGTTGAAGGCCAAGTTCGTCGCTTTGTAGAAGTAGATACCCAAGGCAAACGCACTCTTCGTTCGACTGAGGTAGTCAAGGAATCAGTCCCAGAAATCACCGAAGTTGGTACAAAAGTTCTGTCAAGTAACCAACCGGCTGAGGGAGTAAAAGACCTAGTTTTAGAAATTCCGAAACTAGAAATTGAAGAGGACACAGTGGCCTTCAATCGTCAAGAGCGACCAAATGCAAGCCTTCTCAAAGGCAAACGCCAGCTAGTTCAAGCAGGCGTTGAAGGTCAAGTTCGTCGCTTTGTAGAAGTTGATGCTCAGGGCAAACGCACCCTTCATTCTATTGAGGTTCTCAAGGAAGCTCTTCCAGAAATTGTTGAAGTAGGAACGAAAGAGGATCAAGTCTCACAAACAAGGGATCAAGCTCTTTCAGCAGCACCAGCAAAAGTTGAAGAAACAAGTAAAGAGCTTCCAAATACGGGAGCGACAAGAGATGCTAGTCTAGTAGCGCTGGGACTCCTCGGAGTAATGAGTGGCTACGGCTTGCTTGCTAGAAAGATGAAAGAAAACTAATCAGATTTACGAATCTTGGATTTTATCATAAAAATTAAAAAACAAGGTTTGACTATAGATTAGTCAGACCTTGTTTTAACTAGTAGAAATCAGTGAAAGAACGAGTAAATGAGTTGTTTTGCAAGGTTTTTCTAGCTTATATTATAAAAAATATTAGTTTTAGTTGCAAGAATGAACAAGAAAAGTTTAGGGTTTTTCTATCTCTTTTGCTGATTTTGTGATATAATTAACACGTATAAAAAAAGAAGGAGTCATATCTAATGGCAAAATTGACTGTTAAAGACGTTGACTTGAAAGGGAAAAAAGTTCTCGTTCGTGTTGACTTCAACGTACCTGTTAAAGATGGCGTGATTACCAATGACAACCGTATCACTGCAGCTCTTCCAACTATCAAGTACATCCTTGAACAAGGTGGACGTGCAATCCTCTTCTCTCACCTTGGCCGTGTAAAAGAAGAAGCAGACAAAGAAGGTAAATCACTTGCTCCTGTAGCTGCTGACTTAGCTGCTAAATTGGGACAAGAAGTTAAATTTATCCCAGGTGTTACACGTGGTGCTGAATTGGAAGCCGCTGTTAACGCTCTTGAAGATGGACAAGTTCTCTTGGTTGAAAACACTCGTTTCGAAGATGTTGACGGCAAGAAAGAATCTAAAAACGATTCTGAACTTGGTAAATACTGGGCATCTCTTGGAGATGGTATCTTCGTAAACGATGCATTCGGTACAGCTCACCGCGCACATGCATCTAACGTCGGTATCTCAGCAAACGTTGAAAAAGCTGTTGCTGGATTCCTTCTTGAAAATGAAATTGCCTACATCCAAGAAGCAGTTGAAGCTCCAGAACGTCCATTCGTGGCTATCCTTGGTGGTTCAAAAGTTTCAGACAAGATCGGTGTTATCGAAAACTTGCTTGAAAAAGCTGATAAAGTTCTTATCGGTGGTGGGATGACTTACACATTCTACAAAGCACAAGGTATCGAAATCGGTAACTCACTTGTAGAAGAAGACAAATTGGATGTTGCGAAAGCTCTTCTTGAAAAAGCAAACGGCAAATTGATCTTGCCAGTTGACTCAAAAGAAGCAAACGCATTTGCTGACTACACTGAAGTGAAAGACACTGAAGGTGAAGCAGTAGACCCAGGTTTCCTTGGTTTGGATATCGGTCCAAAATCTATCGCTAAATTTGACGAAGCTTTGACTGGTGCGAAAACAGTTGTATGGAACGGACCTATGGGTGTATTTGAAAACCCTGACTTCCAAGCTGGAACAATCGGTGTCATGGATGCTATCGTGAAACAACCAGGTGTTAAATCAATCATCGGTGGTGGTGACTCAGCTGCCGCAGCCATCAACCTTGGCCGTGCAGACAAGTTCTCATGGATCTCTACTGGTGGTGGAGCATCAATGGAACTCCTTGAAGGTAAAGTTCTTCCAGGATTGGCAGCCTTGACTGAAAAATAAATAGTTAACTAAAGGAAGATGGTGTGACCATCTTCTTTTTAATTTAATTTATAAATAGGTGGAATTTTTCTATAAATAAAAAAAGAGTAAATATTTGCATCCTGCCTTGTAAAGTGCTAATATGAAAAGTAACTACTAAATTTAGATAAGGAAAAGGATTATAATGAAAAATAAAAAAGAAGTCTATGGATTTCGTAAAAGCAAAGTTGCGAAAACGTTGTGTGGTGCTGTTTTAGGAACTGCTTTGATTGCTTTTGCAGACAAAGCAGTATTTGCTGATGAAGTTACAGAGACAACTAGTACAAGTACAGTTGAGGTAGCTACTACAGGGAACCCAGCCACAAATCTACCTGAAGCTCAGGGTGAAATGAGCCAAGTTGCCAAAGCAAGCCAAGCTAAGGCTGGTTCTAAAGACTCAGCTTTGCCAGTAGAAGTATCATCAGCTGATTTGGATAAAGCAGTTGCTGATGCAAAATCTGCAGGAGTTAAGGTAGTTCAAGATGAAACAAAAGACAAAGGAACAGCCACAACTGCTACAGAGAATGCTCAAAAACAAGATGAGATTAAAAGCGACTATGCTAAACAGGCTGAAGAAGTAAAGACAACAACTGAAGCATATAAAAAGGAAGTCGCAGCTCATCAGGCTGAAACAGATAAAATCAATGCTGAAAACAAAGCAGCGGATGACAAGTACCAAAAAGATCTAAAAAGTCATCAAGAAGAAGTTGAAAAAATCAACACTGCTAATGCAACAGCTAAAGCAGAATATGAGGCTAAGCTAGCACAATATCAAAAAGATTTAGCAACTGTCAAAAAAGCAAATGAAGATAGTCAACAGGATTATCAAAATAAACTTTCAGCTTACCAGACAGAATTAGCTCGAGTACAAAAAGCTAATGCTGAAGCTAAAGAGGCTTATGATAAAGCAGTAAAAGAAAACACTGCGAAAAACGAAGCGCTTAAAGCTGAAAATGAAGCGATTAAACAGCGTAATGAAACTGCAAAAGCGAATTATGAAGCAGCGATGAAGCAGTATGAAGCAGACCTTGCAGCTATTAAGAAAGCTAAAGAGGATAATGATGCTGATTATCAAGCTAAATTAGCAGCTTATAAAACAGAATTGGCACGTGTTCAAAAGGCTAATTCTGATGCAAAAGTAGCCTATGAAAAGGCTGTTGAAGAAAACACAGCTAAAAACAATGCTATCCAAGCTGAAAATGAAGCTATTAAACAACGAAATGAAACAGCCAAGGCAACTTATGAGGCTAAAATAGCACAATACGAAAAAGACTTGGCAGCAGTCAAACAAGCGAATGCAGCTAACGAAACAGACTACCAAACTAAGTTAGCGGCTTATCAGACAGAACTAGCTCGCGTTCAAAAGGCAAATGCTGATGCTAAAACAGCTTATGAGAAGGCTGTTGAAGACAATAAGGCAAAAAATGCAGCGCTCCAAGCTGAAAACGAAGAAATCAAGCAGCGGAATGCCGCGGCTAAAACTGACTATGAAGCAAAATTAGCTAAATACGAAGCTGATCTTGCCAAATATAAGAAAGAGTTGGCTGAGTATCCGGCTAAGTTGCAAGCTTATGAAGCTGAGCAGGCCAAAATTAAGGCAGCTATGGCTTTAGCAGAATCAAAGAAGAATGAAGATGGAAACTTGAGTCGCCCAAGTGCTCAAAGTTTGATTTTCAAATCGGAGCCTAATGCTGAACTTTCATTGACTACAACTGGTGAATTTGTTAGCTATACTGGCATGGAAGCAGCTGTGAAGAATACTGCAGAATTTGCCAATAAACTCTTCCAGTTGGATAACTTTAAAGTAACAGACATTCAAAATGCTAACTACCAGACAAACAAACAGGAAAGCTTTGGTACAGTCGGTAAGTATTCTGAGTACAATTCAAATGTAACAAGTGGTAAGGGACCAACTGAATGGTCTTCAGTCCTGCTGAAACGAGGTCAGTCTGCAACAGCAACTTATACGAATCTTCAGGGGACTTACTATCAAGGAAAAAAAGTTTCTAAAATCGTCTATACTTATACTCTTGATCCTAGTTCCAAGTTCCGCAATGATAAGGCTTGGTTGGGAATTTTTAAAGACCCAACGATGGGGGTTTTCGCTTCGGCTTATACTGGTAATACAGAAGATGCTACCTCTCTCTTCGTTAAGACTGAGTTTCAATTCTATGATGAAGATGGTCAAATTATTAATTTTGACAAGGCCTTGATGTCTGTAGCGTCTCTTAACCGCGAAGCAAACTCAATCGAGATGGCTAAAGATTATACTGGGAATTTCATCAAAATTTCGGGTTCTTCAGTTGGTGAAAAGAACGGCCAAATTTATGCGACAGAATCTGAAAACTTCAAAAAAGGAGTTGGTGGTTCCCGCTTCACCATGTATAAGAATAGTCAACCAGATTCTGGTTGGGATAATGCAGATGCACCAAACTCTTGGTATGGTGCGGGAGCAGTGGAAATCTCAGGTCCTTCAAATAGTATGACTATCGGAACAATTTCGTCTTCAGAAGTGTTGGGACAGCCTGCAGCGAATGATCCACGTAGAGCAGAGAAATTATCTCCCAAAAAGCCAAATATTTGGTTTGCGATTAACGGAAATGTTCGAGCAACTAATTTGCCAACCATCACATTAGAAAAACCAACTCCGCCAGTAGAACCAACTGCACCACAAGCTCCTACTTATGAAGTAGAGAAACCACTGGAACCAGCTCCAGTAGTACCAAACTACGAAAATGAGCCAACTCCACCGGTAAAAACTCCAGATCAACCGGAGCCATCAAAACCAGAAGAGCCAACATATGAGACAGAGAAACCATTGGAACCAGCTCCAGTAGCACCAAACTACGAAAATGAGCCAACTCCACCGGTAAAAACTCCAGATCAACCGGAGCCATCAAAACCAGAAGAGCCAACATATGAGACAGAGAAACCATTGGAACCAGCTCCAGTAGCACCAAGCTATGAAAATGAGCCAACACCACCGGTAAAAACTCCAGATCAACCAGAGCCATCAAAACCAGAAGAGCCAAATTATGATCCATTGCCAACTCCGCCGGTAGCACCAACTCCTAAGCAGTTGCCAACACCACCAGCGGTGCCAACAGTTCACTTCCATTACAATCGTCTTTTTGCACAACCTCAGATTAATAAAGAAATTAAAAATGAGGATGGAGTAGATATCGACCGTACTCTCGTTGCTAAGCAGTCTGTAGTGAAGTTTGAGCTGAAAACGGAAGCTTTAACTGCAGGGCGTCCAAAAACAACTTCGTTTGTATTGGTAGATCCACTTCCAACTGGCTATCAGTTTGATTTGGAAGCGACTAAGGCTGCAAGCAAAGGTTTTGAAACAAGCTATGACAAAGCTAGTCACACTGTAACCTTTAAGGCTACTGAGGAGACCTTGGCTGCTTTCAATGCAGATTTGACAAAATCCTTTGAGACTCTATATCCAACTGTTGTTGGTCGTGTCTTGAATGATGGGGCGACTTATACAAATAACTTTACCTTGACAGTCAACGATGCCTACGGTGTCAAGTCAAATATTGTTCGTGTAACGACTCCAGGTAAACCAAATGATCCTGACAATCCAAATAACAACTACATCAAGCCTTTGAAAGTTAACAAGAACAAGCAAGGTGTGAATATTGATGGCAAAGAAGTTCTAGCTGGTTCAACGAACTACTATGAACTCACATGGGATTTGGACCAATACAAGGGAGATAAATCTTCTAAAGAAGCGATTCAAAATGGTTTCTACTATGTTGATGATTATCCAGAAGAAGCCTTAACCCTTCAACCAGAATTGGTTAAGATTCGTGATCTAGAAGGCAACCTTGTATCAGGTATCAGTGTTCAACAATTTGATAGTTTAGAAGCTGCGCCTAAGAAGGTTCAAGAGCTGTTGAAGAAAGCCAACATCACTGTTAAAGGTGCTTTCCAACTCTTCTCAGCTGATAATCCAGCTGAATTCTACAAGAACTATGTAGCAGCAGGAAAATCATTACTCATCACAGATCCGATGACAGTTAAACCTGAATTTGGGCAAACGGGTGGTAAGTACGAAAACAAAGCCTACCAAATTGATTTTGGAAATGGCTATGCTACAGAAGTAGTTGTCAACAACGTACCGAAAATCACACCGAAAAAAGATGTGACAATCAGTATGGATCCAAGCAGTGACAATATTGATGGCCAAACTATTCCGTTGAACCAGTACTTCAATTATCGTTTAATCGGTGGTTTGATTCCACAAAATCATTCTGAGGACTTGAATGACTATAGTTTTGTAGATGATTATGACCAAAAAGGTGATCAATACACTGGAAATTATAAAGTTCTTGCCAAGGTTGATATCCGATTGAAAGACGGTCGTGTTATTAAGGCAGGGACAGACTTAACAGCTGAAACACAGGTTGAACATGATCAAGATAAGGGAATGATTACCATTCGCTTCAAGGAAGAATTCCTTCAAGAGATTCAGTTGGATTCTCCATTCCAGGCTGAGACTTATATTCAAATGAAACGAATTGCTGTCGGAACCTTTGAAAATACCTATGTAAATACTGTGAACAAAGTTGCTTATGCTTCAAATACAGTTCGTACGACAACGCCAGAACCTAAGAAACCAGAGGAGCCAACAACTCCTACTCCAAATCCAAAAGGAAACCCTACTCTACCTCAAACAGGTACAAATGATTCAAGCTACATGCCATATCTTGGTCTAGCAGCTTTAGTAGGAGTTTTAGGACTTGGTCAGTTGAAACGTAAAGAAGACGAAAGCAACTAAGCTCTAAAAGTTAAATAGAAAAGAGGAACTCTGTTTCCTCTTTTTTATAGCCAAAAATTAAAAACGCTTCCTATTGATTTTGGCTCATAAAATCAACTAATTTATGTTAAAATGGTAGTAGAAAGTTGAGATTATGAGTTATTTTAAAAAATATAAATTTGATAAGTCACAGTTCAAGCTTGGTATGCGAACCTTCAAAACAGGGATAGCTGTATTTATAGTTCTCTTGATTTTTGGTTTTTTTGGCTGGAAGGGGCTTCAAATCGGAGCACTAACAGCGGTCTTCAGTCTACGAGAGAGCTTTGATAAGAGTGTCCATTTTGGAACTTCGCGTATCTTAGGAAATAGCATTGGCGGTTTTTACGCCCTTGTCTTTTTCCTCTTAAACACTTTATTTCATGAAGCCTTTTGGGTAACCTTACTAGTTGTCCCGATTTGCACCATGTTAACCATTATGACAAATGTTGCCATGAACAACAAGGCAGGAGTTATCGGTGGTGTAGCGGCTATGTTGATTATTACCCTATCAATACCGAGCGGAGAAACATTTTTGTACGTGTTTGCGCGCGTATTTGAAACATTTATGGGAGTTTTTGTCGCAATCCTTGTTAATTATGATATTGAGCAACTGAAACTCTTTTGGGAGAAAAAAAGAAAATAATGTTACATTTTATGACATTATTCGTTGACGTTTATCTTTTTTTAGACTATAATAGACAGGAAGAAGGAAATTGTAAATGAAGGAAAGAGAATTTCGCCGAAATATGGCTGTTTTTCCTATCGGCAGTGTTATGAAATTGACCGATCTCTCGGCGCGTCAGATTCGTTATTATGAAGATCAAGAGTTGATCAAACCTGATCGAAACGAAGGAAACCGTCGCATGTATTCGTTGAATGACATGGATCGTCTACTTGAAATCAAAGATTATATCTCTGAAGGTCATAATATTGCTGCGATTAAGAAAAAATATGCTGAACGCGAGGCGAAGTCCAAGAAAGCCGTGAGTCAGACGGAAGTGCGTCGCGCACTCCACAATGAACTCCTCCAGCAAGGGCGCTTTGCTTCAGTACGGTCACCCTTTGGTCGCGGTTAGGCAATCGCAAGTAGTCATATATATTAAGGAGAAAACCCATGCCAATCACAGCTGCAGATATTCGTCGTGAAGTCAAGGAAAAAAATGTTACCTTTATCCGTCTCATGTTTTCAGATATTCTGGGAACCATGAAAAACGTCGAAATTCCTGCTACAGATGAACAGTTAGATAAGGTCTTGTCAAACAAAGCCATGTTTGATGGCTCTTCTATTGAAGGTTTTGTACGTATCAATGAGTCAGATATGTACTTGTACCCAGACTTGGATACATGGACAGTCTTCCCTTGGGGAGATGAAAATGGAAGTGTTGCAGGTTTGATCTGTGATGTCTATACAACAGAAGGCGAACCCTTTGCAGGTGACCCACGTGGTAATCTGAAGCGTGCACTTAGTCATATGGAAGAAGTAGGATTCAAATCCTTCAACCTTGGTCCAGAACCAGAATTCTTCCTATTTAAGTTGGATGAAAATGGGGATCCGACTCTTGAAGTAAATGACAAGGGTGGCTACTTCGACTTGGCCCCTACTGACCTTGCAGACAATACGCGTCGTGAAATCGTGAATGTCTTGACCAAAATGGGATTTGAAGTAGAAGCGAGTCACCACGAGGTTGCGGTTGGACAACATGAAATTGACTTCAAGTATGATGAAGTCCTCCGTGCCTGTGACAAGATTCAAATCTTTAAACTCGTTGTTAAAACCATTGCTCGCAAACATGGCCTTTACGCAACCTTTATGGCTAAACCGAAATTTGGTATTGCTGGCTCAGGTATGCACTGTAATATGTCCTTGTTTGATGCGGAAGGAAACAATGCCTTCTTTGATCCAAATGATTCAAAAGGAATGCAGTTATCTGAAACTGCCTACCATTTCCTTGGTGGTTTGATCAAGCATGCTTACAACTATACTGCTATCATGAACCCAACAGTTAACTCATACAAACGTTTGGTTCCAGGTTATGAAGCGCCTGTTTACATTGCTTGGGCTGGTCGTAACCGTTCGCCACTTGTGCGCGTACCAGCTTCACGTGGTATGGGAACTCGTCTTGAGTTGCGTTCAGTGGACCCGATGGCAAACCCATACATCGCTATGGCAGTTCTATTGGAAGTTGGTTTGCATGGTATTGAAAACAAAATCGAAGCACCAGCTCCTATCGAAGAAAATATCTACATCATGACAGCAGAAGAGCGTAAGGAAGCTGGAATCACTGATCTTCCATCAACTCTTCATAACGCCTTGAAAGCTTTGACAGAAGATGAAGTGGTCAAGGCAGCCCTAGGTGAACACATCTACACTAGTTTCCTTGAAGCCAAACGTATCGAGTGGGCTAGCTATGCGACCTTTGTTTCACAATGGGAAATTGATAATTATCTTGATTTGTATTAATAGCAGAAAAGAGGTTGTCCGAATGGGCAATCTTTTTTATTTTTTGCAATGTTATAAAAGTATTTTGATGCAAATATTAGTATAGGTAATATAGGCAATTCATATTTCTTAGCTTGCTTACAATTATACATAGTAAATGGGAATATTCTGATACACAGACGGAGTAGAAACAGGTCGTGTTGAGAAATCCAATACAATCACAAGCCCAGCAGTAGATGAGATCGTTGAAGTAGGAACTAAGAAAGTAGCATCTACAACAACAGGAAATCAAGCTGAAAGTAACAAGAAAGAAGAAATTGCAAGTCAAGATAAGAAAGCTCTACCAAACACAGGTTCAGCAGTATCTAGTATTCTTTCAATCATCGGTCTTGCCTTTGCAAGCCTAGCAGCTTTTGTCCTTCGTAAGAAAGACTAAGCCATCTTAATGTTCAAAAGTTTTTTGTGAGACAGATATCAAAAAGAACTCGAGATTGATTCTCGGGTTCTTTTTATAAAATATAAAATAAACTGAGACCTTTTAAATCAAAAGAGAGAAACTCTTATTCTAATTTCGAAATTATTAATAAAAATTAATTTTTTTGTATGGTTTATAGAGGGGGTTCTAGTATAAATACTACATAATGAAGATAGATTCAATGACTCAAAATAGATTTTACTTCTTGTCAACTTTGTGAAAAGAACACATTTTTTAATATATAGATAGATGTTTTAAGTATATATGGACAGAATGAATAATAATTTGGAAATACAAAAAAGTAAATATTTTTTTATATCTGCTTTCAATTTCCCTTTCTTTGTGTTAGAATGAGATGAATATTTCTTTTGAAATGATCAAATAATCATTTTTAGTTTTGGAGGTACATTATGAAATGGAAATATCGCATGAGAATGCCTTTTTCTACTATTTTCAGTAGAAAAAAACAGGCTTTTCTCGGACTAGTCGTTTTACTTTTTTCTATTTTTCTTCTTCCGCTTCAATCTTATGCGGCTTTAGAAGAAATAAAAAATGGAACGGATATCTCAACCTTGGATATTCGTAAGTTTAATTTGAACATCAACAATTTTAGTGTTTTATCTAAATCACAGGCTGTTGATCAGTTTCATTTATCGAATCCCCACTATGAATATCTCTGGGGTGGTGCCTATCCAGGCGAGATGGAGAACTTTACTCTTAAAGTAGATAAAAGTAAAAAGCAGGATCAAGTTTTTGAAAATCCTCTTTCTCTAAAATTCACAAATATTGGGACAGTTAATGGTAAGCAAGTAGATGCTTACTTAAAATTCAATAAGGTAACTCTTCACTATCTAAACACTGCTCAAGCAGAGTCTGAAATGAATAGTACTCAAAAATCTACTGTTGAATTTTTCTCAATTTCTGAATTATGGGAAAGTAGTGCTTTTGAAATTGGTAATGTTCCTTACGTAGATGCGAATCATGACTACATCATGAATAAAGCATTTTGGATTGATGCTGATGTAACAGCCGAGTTGAGTTATGCAGATGGTTCAGAGACAGATTTGAAGTTGGTCATGAAACCAACGGATATCGATGCAATGGATGCAAACAACTTGAAGGAAACCTTCTATATTAAAGGTTATCAAAATGATGTTAATCTTCGTCTGATGAACAATGCCAATGTTTTGAAACAGGAAGACCAAGGAGAACGAACTGCTTGGATTGCGACTCAGATTACAAGTGGTAGCTATTCTGAGAACAATATCTCTGGTTTCGCCCTTCGATCGAATAGTAATAGGATGAATTTTGCTTATTCATCAACAGAGGTTGCTTCGGCCGTCTTTGGTCTCTATGTTGAAAAACTTGATCCTAGCCCTGTTCTAGAAGTTGATCCTACAGAGATTCCAGCTAAAGAGGGGCAAAATATCACTTATAAAGCAAGGTTTAAAGTTCCGGTTCCTGGCAAAGATCTTTTAGCAGCGCCTTCATCTATCGAAATGGTTCAGAATTTTGATGAGCGCCTTGATTATCAAGAACTTAAAGTTGAATCAGGGGGAGTGACTCTGCAAGAAGGACGTGACTATACGATCGAGAAATCAGGTCAAACAGTTACTGTTAAAATGACACCTGAATACATAAAAGCAAATTCTTCTGCTGAAATTATTGTAACTTATAATACTACTACAAACAAAAAAGTGGAAGAAAAGGGACCTGAAAAAATTAACAACACTGTAACCTTGCATGTTGATAACTTATCAGCTCCTTCTAATCAGGTGAGCACTGCTCTTCTTTACGAAAAACACCATGAATTTGTCAGTGGAACTCCAGGTAAAGAGTTGCCACAAGAAGTGAAAGATTTGCTTCCAGCAACAGAAAAGAATTTACCTAATGGCAGTCAAGTAACGCCAACACAACCAAGTCAAACGGAAGTGAAGACAGCAGAAGGTACATGGAGCTTCAAGTCCTATGACAAGGCATCAGAAACCATCAATGGAGCGGATGCTCACTTTGTCGGTACTTGGGAATTCACCCCAGCACCAACTTACAAGGCAACACATGAGTTTGTCAGCGGAACGCCAGGAAAAGAACTTCCACAAGAAGTGAAAACCTTGCTTCCAGCAGACCAAACAGACTTGAAAGATGGTAGTCAAGCAACTCCAACGCAACCAAGCCAAACAGAAGTGAAGACCGCAGAAGGTACATGGAGCTTCAAGTCCTATGACAAGGCATCAGAAAC
Source organism: Streptococcus oralis (assembly GCF_019334565.1). NCBI lineage: Bacteria > Bacillati > Bacillota > Bacilli > Lactobacillales > Streptococcaceae > Streptococcus > Streptococcus oralis. The sequence goes on from NZ_CP079724.1 coordinate 352,568, forward strand.
CATCAATGGAGCGGATGCTCACTTCGTCGGTACTTGGGAATTCACCCCAGCACCAACTTACAAGGCAACACATGAGTTTGTCAGCGGAACGCCAGGCAAAGAACTTCCACAAGAAGTGAAAACCTTGCTTCCAGCAGACCAAACAGACTTGAAAGATGGTAGTCAAGCAACTCCAACGCAACCAAGCCAAACAGAAGTGAAGACGGCAGAAGGTACATGGAGCTTCAAGTCCTATGACAAGGCATCAGAAACCATCAATGGATCAGATGTTAAGTTTGTAGGCACATGGGAATTTACAGCAAGCCCGGTTCCAACAGTGACTCATAAAGCAGTTCACGAGTTTGTCAGCGGAACTCCAGGAAAAGAACTTCCGCAAGAAGTGAAAACCTTGCTTCCAGCAGACCAAACAGACTTGAAAGACGGTAGTCAAGCGACACCAACGCAACCAAGTCAAACAGAAGTGAAGACAGCAGAAGGCACATGGAGCTTTAAGTCTTATGACAAAGCATCAGAAACCATCAATGGAGCGGATGCCCACTTCGTCGGTACTTGGGAATTTACCCCGGCACCAATTAACAATTCTGGAAATAATAGCCAACCAGAAGAAGGAAGTAGTCAAACTAAGACCTTGTTACCAAACACAGGCTCTGCAGTATCTGGTCTTCTTTCAATCATCGGTCTTGCCTTTGCAAGCCTAGCAGCTTTTGTCCTTCGCAAGAAAGACTAAGTTACTCTTAGTAAATGAGAGATTAACTGCTTAATTCCGTAGTATAAGAAGAGAGAATGAGAAATCGTTCTCTCTTTTTTGTTTTATACGCTTGCTTGATTTCTTATCTAATCTATGGTTATTTCAGACTAAAAAGGAAATACCAAGTAGATAAAAAGTAAGATTCTAGGTCTTTAGACTGATTTTTAGCACTCTTGACAAAAGAGTGCTAATTTTTTGAGTTTTTGTCTTGACATTCTCTTCTAAGGGTGTATAATAGAATCATGAGTTAGCACTTGTGTGTATCGAGTGCTAATCAATCTGACAGAGAGGAGTGATGAGATGGTTACAGAGCGTCAGCAGGATATTTTAAATCTGATTATTGACATCTTTACCAAAACGCACGAACCTGTCGGATCCAAAGCGCTACAAGAGTCTATTAATTCTAGTAGTGCTACCATTCGTAATGATATGGCAGCTCTAGAAAAACAAGGATTGCTTGAGAAAGCTCATACTTCAAGTGGTCGGATGCCTAGTGTGGCTGGTTTTCAGTACTATGTAAAACACTCCTTGGCTTTTGATCGACTGGCTGAAAATGAGGTTTATGAGATTGTCAAAGCCTTTGATCAGGAGTTCTTCAAACTGGAGGATATTCTGCAAGAGGCTGCCAATTTACTGACAGACTTGAGTGGCTGTACGGTAGTGGCTCTGGATGTTGAGCCAAGTAGACAGCGCCTGACGGCTTTCGATATTGTCGTTCTAGGACAACATACTGCTCTTGCAGTTTTCACCCTGGACGAGTCTCGAACGGTTACCAGTCAGTTTTTGATTCCAAGAAATTTCTTGCAGGAAGATTTGCTGAAACTGAAGAACATCATTCAGGAACGTTTCCTCGGTCACACAGTTCTAGATATTCACTACAAGATTCGAACGGAGATTCCACAGATTATCCAGCGTTACTTCACAACTACGGACAATGTTATGGATCTCTTTGAACACATTTTTAAAGAAATGTTCAACGAAAATATTGTGGTGTCGGGAAAAGTCAATCTCTTGAATTTTGCCAATCTAGCAGCCTATCAGTTCTTTGATCATCCACAAAAGGTGGCTCTGGAGATTCGTGAAGGTCTGCATGAAGATCAAATGCAAAATGTCCGTGTTGCAGACAGTCAGGAATCCTGTCTAGCTGATTTGGCGGTGATTAGCAGTAAGTTCCTCATTCCTTATCGAGGTTTTGGAATTCTAGCGATTATCGGTCCAGTCAATCTAGATTATCAGCAATTGGTCAACCAAGTCAATGTGGTCAATCGTGTTTTGACGATGAAGTTGACAGATTTTTATCGCTACCTCAGCAGTAATCATTACGAAGTACATTAAGATTGAAATCATTAAAGGAGGCGAAAATGGCCCAAGATAAAAAAAAGGAAGAAATGAAAGAAGAGGAAGTTGTGGAAACAACTGAAGAAACAACTCCTGAAAAGTCAGAGTTGGACTTGGCAAATGAACGTGCGGATGAGTTCGAAAACAAATACCTTCGCGCTCATGCAGAAATGCAAAATATTCAACGCCGTGCCAATGAAGAACGTCAAAACTTGCAACGTTATCGTAGCCAGGACTTGGCGAAAGCAATCTTGCCATCGCTTGACAACTTAGAACGTGCACTAGCAGTTGAAGGTTTGACAGACGATGTCAAAAAAGGATTGGAGATGGTGCAAGAGAGCTTGATTCACGCTTTGAAAGAAGAAGGAATCGAAGAAATCGTAGCTGACGGCAAATTTGACCATAACTACCATATGGCCATCCAAACTCTCCCAGCAGACGATGAACACCCAGCAGATACAATCGCCCAAGTCTTCCAAAAAGGCTACAAACTCCATGACCGCATCCTACGCCCAGCAATGGTAGTTGTCTACAACTAGGCAATTCTGACGGTTGCAACATACATAATAGAAAACTTGTCCGAAACGACAATAAACTATGAAGAAGGATAAAAAGCAAGCCGGAGGCTTGCAAGGAAGATATTTCCCGCCGTGGTGAAAGTTTCAGTAGCTTTTGCTACTGAAACAGGGGATTTTTGAGACAATAGGCTCAAAAATAAGTGATGAAATCCCGTAGGGAGTTGCTCACGTCCCCACCACTTAAGGGGAATATCAAAAAATCAAAATTCGAATTAAACTTTAAGGAGAAAAACACATGTCTAAAATTATCGGTATTGACTTAGGTACAACAAACTCAGCAGTTGCAGTTCTTGAAGGAACTGAAAGCAAAATCATCGCAAACCCAGAAGGAAACCGTACAACTCCATCTGTAGTATCATTCAAAAATGGAGAAATCATCGTTGGTGATGCCGCAAAACGTCAAGCAGTTACAAACCCAGATACAGTTATCTCAATCAAATCTAAGATGGGAACTTCTGAAAAAGTTTCTGCTAATGGAAAAGAATATACTCCACAAGAAATCTCAGCTATGATTCTTCAATACTTGAAAGGTTACGCTGAAGAATACCTTGGTGAAAAAGTAACCAAAGCAGTTATCACAGTTCCAGCCTACTTTAACGACGCTCAACGTCAAGCAACAAAAGACGCTGGTAAAATCGCTGGTCTTGAAGTAGAACGTATCGTCAACGAACCAACTGCAGCAGCCCTTGCTTACGGTTTGGACAAGACTGACAAAGAAGAAAAAATCTTGGTATTCGACCTTGGTGGAGGTACATTCGACGTATCTATCCTTGAATTGGGTGATGGTGTCTTCGATGTATTGTCAACTGCAGGGGACAACAAACTCGGTGGTGACGACTTTGACCAAAAAATCATCGATCACTTGGTAGCAGAATTCAAGAAAGAAAACGGTATTGACTTGTCTACTGACAAGATGGCAATGCAACGTTTGAAAGATGCGGCTGAAAAAGCTAAGAAAGATCTTTCTGGTGTCACTTCAACACAAATCAGCTTGCCATTCATCACTGCTGGTGAAGCTGGACCTCTTCACTTGGAAATGACCTTGACTCGTGCGAAATTTGACGATTTGACTCGTGACCTTGTAGAACGTACAAAAGTTCCAGTTCGTCAAGCCCTTTCAGATGCAGGTTTAAGCTTATCAGAAATCGACGAAGTCATCCTTGTTGGTGGTTCAACTCGTATCCCAGCCGTTGTAGAAGCTGTGAAAGCTGAAACTGGTAAAGAACCAAACAAATCAGTAAACCCTGATGAAGTAGTTGCTATGGGTGCTGCGATCCAAGGTGGTGTGATTACTGGTGATGTTAAAGACGTTGTCCTTCTTGACGTTACACCATTGTCACTCGGTATCGAAACAATGGGTGGCGTCTTCACAAAACTTATCGATCGCAACACTACTATTCCAACATCTAAATCACAAGTCTTCTCAACTGCGGCAGACAACCAACCAGCCGTTGATATCCACGTTCTTCAAGGTGAACGCCCAATGGCAGCAGATAACAAGACTCTTGGACGTTTCCAATTGACAGATATCCCAGCTGCACCTCGTGGAATTCCTCAAATCGAAGTAACTTTCGACATCGACAAGAACGGTATTGTATCCGTTAAAGCCAAAGACCTTGGAACTCAAAAAGAACAAACTATTGTCATCCAATCAAATTCAGGTTTGACTGATGAAGAAATCGACCGCATGATGAAAGATGCAGAAGCAAACGCTGAAGCAGATAAGAAACGTAAAGAAGAAGTTGATCTTCGTAACGAAGTAGACCAAGCAATCTTTGCGACTGAAAAGACCATCAAGGAAACTGAAGGTAAAGGCTTTGACGCAGAACGCGATGCTGCTCAAGCTGCCCTTGATGACCTTAAGAAAGCGCAAGAAGACAACAACTTGGACGAAATGAAAGCAAAACTTGAAGCATTGAACGAAAAAGCTCAAGGACTTGCAGTTAAACTCTACGAACAAGCCGCAGCAGCCCAACAAGCTCAAGCAGGAGCAGAAGGCGCACAAGCAACAGGAAACGCAGGCGATGACGTCGTAGACGGAGAGTTTACTGAAAAATAAGATGCAAAGCCCGTTAAAACCTCACAGTGAAAATAGGAAATCTAACGCAGAAACTTTAGTTTCTAGGAAGACTTGCACCTAAAGGTAGCCATATCTGTAGTTCGCTAAAGCGAAAACAGCTACGTCTCTTTTTCACCAAGAGGTTAGGGCGTGCTCAATTCGGTAAGATGTTGAGGCGTTAAGAAAACGAAAGAAAAATAGGAAGCCATCGCCTTGTGCGATGCACAAAAGATGGCTTATCTTTTTTTCGAAGTTTTTAGCCGAAACTCAGTTAAGCCTAACTCGTTAAGAATGACGAATTACTAAGGTACTTTGTCTAAATGTAATAATGATAAGAAGAAATCCAGAGGTTGCAGCCCAGCCTCTGTTTTTCGGTAAAAAGGGACTGAATCTCATTTATTTGGCTTTTGTCCCATCAATATAAAAGAAAGGAACTGAACCCGACCTAAACCGTGGTCTCGTTCCGCAATATTAACAGAAAGGAATAAGGGTGTTCATAATTGAACTCGAGCGGAAAGCTTGGAAATTAGATAAACCTCCTAAGAAACCAGGATTTCTTGTCGGTTTCCTAAATTTCAGTCGCTTTCTGTTCGCTCTTAGTATCTTGTATGAACAATACTGAATTTTATGATCGTCTGGGGGTGTCAAAAAACGCTTCGGCAGACGAGATCAAAAAGGCTTATCGTAAGCTTTCCAAAAAATATCACCCAGATATCAACAAGGAGCCTGGCGCTGAGGAAAAATACAAGGAAGTTCAAGAAGCCTATGAGACTTTGAGTGACGACCAAAAACGTGCAGCCTACGACCAATATGGTGCTGCAGGTGCCAACGGTGGCTTTGGTGGTGCCGGTGGTTTTGGCGGTTTTGACGGAGCAGGTGGCTTCGGTGGTTTTGAAGATATCTTCTCAAGTTTTTTCGGGGGAGGCGGAGCTTCGCGCAATCCAAACGCTCCTCGTCAAGGGGATGACCTCCAGTACCGTGTGAACTTGACCTTTGAAGAAGCTATCTTCGGAACGGAAAAAGAAGTTAAATATAATCGTGAAGCCAGCTGTCGTACATGTAACGGATCTGGTGCTAAGCCAGGAACAAGTCCAGTCACTTGTGGACGCTGTCATGGCGCTGGTGTCATTAACGTTGATACGCAGACTCCTCTTGGTATGATGCGTCGCCAAGTAACCTGTGATGTCTGTCATGGTCGCGGAAAAGAAATCAAGGATCCATGTACAACTTGTCATGGAACAGGTCATGAAAAACAAGCTCATAGCGTACATGTGAAGATTCCTGCAGGTGTGGAAACAGGCCAACAAATCCGCCTCGCGGGTCAAGGTGAAGCAGGCTTTAACGGTGGACCTTACGGAGACTTGTACGTGGTGGTTTCAGTAGAAGCTAGCGATAAGTTTGAACGTGAAGGAACAACTATTTTCTACAAGTTAAACCTCAATATTGTCCAAGCTACTCTTGGAGATACTGTTGAAATTCCAACCGTGCATGGTGATGTTGAATTGGTTATCCCAGAAGGAACTCAGACTGGCAAGAAATTCCGTCTACGTGGCAAGGGAGCACCGAGCCTTCGTGGCGGTGCTGTTGGTGACCAATACGTTACTGTCAATGTCGTGACTCCGACAGGTTTGAACGACCGCCAAAAAGCAGCGCTTAAAGAATTCGCAGCTGCAGGTGACTTGAAAGTCAATCCGAAGAAAAAAGGCTTCTTTGACCATATAAAAGATGCCTTTGAAGGAGAATAAAGTAAAAAGAGCCGATTGGCTCTTTTTGTGTTGTCTTGAAAAATTTATCTTCAGAAAATCATTTTCCAGTTAGTCTACTATTTATACTTTTGAGTGAGCAAGCCAGCTGCATCCATCTCCTGGATGAGTTGCTTGATTTCCGCTTCTTTGCCAGGTTTAACGGTGATGGTATCAATGTGTTTAATCGCCGAGTTATCTTGAATATCCACTAAGGTCAAAGCTTTTTCATAGAATGTAATTCCCTTTTTAAGACTTTCCTGATCTTTCCAATTTAGAATTGTGTAAGAAGAATTTGATTTCTTTCCGTTTTCTCGAAAATACTTCTCGCCTTCCTCCTCTAAAAATTGTATTAAACCATGATTGAATAAGTTATCTCCTACTTTATAGTAGGAAATATCTCCTGTCTGGAGGACATAGACTTTAAGTCGGTTTTTGGTGAGTTTTGGACTTTCTTTTAGGACGGGGCGGCTATTGATAACTTCATCAGAGAATGTCACATAAAAATCTAAGCCCCCGCCCTCGAATTGATACTTTCCATTTGATTCGATTTTCTCAGGAGGGAGATCAAGGGAGATAAAGATTTGTTTTAAGGTTTCATTCCCTTTTCGGATATCACTTGGTGACGCTTTGAAAAGATTGATTAGTAGTAGAAATGCCAGAACTGCAAGGAGACAGAGACAGCCACAAGGGATCGCGATGACCTTCGCTAGAACTTTTACAAACTGTTTCACTTTCATTGCCTCCTTTTTCTGTTCAAACCTAGTATCCAAAAAAGAGTTTAAGGAAAGTTGGAGGCTTTTTTATTCTTGTTTTTCTTCTTGGAGGACCGCCATTCTGGTCTGGAAATCTTTTTCCAAGACTTTGAACTTGTAGGTCAAATCTTTTTGGTATTCCTTGATAAGGGCTTTTTGTTGGTCGATGATTTGTAGGCTGTTTTGAATGATATCCAAATCATCCTTGATAGCTTCGACGCGGTCAGTTGTATCTAGCACTTCATCCTGAATGGCTTGGCGATTTTTCACGACAAAATAACTTCCAGCTGCAGCTCCTGCAAATAGCAATAGATTGGATAGTTTCATGGCATCTCCTTAAGCGTTTTTAATGGTTTCAGCGACTTGGGCAAGTTTGTCAAAGTCAGGTTCGTGGGCGATAAAGTCAATCTTGAGGTCATCTTCTGCACCGTAGCGGGGTACGAGATGCACGTGAGTATGAAAGACTGTTTGACCAGCAACTTCCTCACAGTTGGCGATGATGTTCATTCCGGCGGCCTTGGTAGCCTTCATAACTTTTTGAGCTACCAGTGGCACTTGGGCAAAGAGTTGGCTGGCACTTGCGGCATCCATTTCTAAAAGATTGCGATAATGCTCTTTTGGTACAATGAGGGTGTGTCCAGGCGTTACTTGAGAGATATCAAGAAAGGCAAGAACCTGATCATCCTCGTATACTTTTGAAGCAGGAATCTCCCCTGCGATGATCTTACAAAAAATGCAATCTGACATAAAATCCACCTCTACTGTATTGAATTTTGATATAATATAGCTACATTATACCAGATTCGGAGAAAATATGTTAGAAATTAAAAACCTGACAGGTGGCTATGTTCACGTCCCTGTCTTGAAAGATGTGTCCTTTACAGTTGAAAGTGGGCAGTTGGTCGGTTTGATTGGTCTAAACGGTGCTGGAAAATCAACGACTATCAATGAAATTATCGGTCTTTTGACTCCTTACAGTGGGGAAATTAAGATTAATGGTTTGACCCTGCGAGAAGCTGCGACTAGCTACCGCAAGCAGATTGGCTACATCCCAGAGACGCCTAGCTTGTATGAGGAACTGACACTCAGAGAGCATTTCGAGACGGTTGCCATGGCTTATGGTATTGAGCAAAAAGTGGCTTTTGAGCGAGTGGAACATTTGTTAAAGATGTTTCGTCTGGACCAAAAATTGGACTGGTTCCCAGTGCATTTCTCCAAAGGGATGAAGCAGAAGGTCATGATTATCTGTGCCTTTGTGGTGGATCCGAGTCTTTTCATCGTTGATGAGCCTTTCCTTGGGCTTGATCCGCTGGCTATTTCTGACTTGATTCAGCTTTTGGAAGTGGAAAAGCAAAAAGGCAAGTCTATTCTCATGAGTACCCATGTGCTAGACTCAGCAGAAAAGATGTGTGATGCCTTTGTTATTCTCCACAAGGGGGAGGTGCGGGCTCAGGGGAACCTCCAGCAACTCCGTGAAGCCTTTGACATGCCTGAAGCTAGTTTGAATGACATTTATCTGGCTCTGACAAAAGAGGAGGAGCTATGAAAGACTTGTTTTTAAAGAGAAAGCAGGCTTTTCGTAAGGAATGTGTCGGTTATCTTCGTTATGTTCTCAATGACCACTTTGTCTTGTTCCTGCTAGTTCTCATCGGTTTTTTAGCCTACCAGTATAGTCAACTCCTGCAACATTTTCCTGAAAATCATTGGCCTATTCTCTTGTTTTTGGGGATTGTCTCTGCCTTGCTTTTAGCTTGGGGAGGAATCGCGACCTACATGGAAGTACCTGACAAGCTCTTTCTCTTAGTCAGTGAAGAGGAGGTTAAGTCCCACCTCAAAGGGCAGACGGTGCGCTCACTGGTCTTTTGGCTCTTTGTCCAAAACCTTTTCTTGCTGTTATTTGCGCCCTTATTTTTAGCCATGGGCTATGGTTTGCCAGTCTTTCTCATCTATGTGCTTTTATTGGGAACTGGGAAATATCTCCTCTTTCGTCAAAAAGCCAGTAAATTTTTTACTGATACTGGTCTCGACTGGGACTATGTGATCTCCCAAGAAAGCAAGCGCAAGCAAGTTTTGCTTCGTTTCTTTGCTCTCTTTACGCAGGTCAAGGGCGTTTCAAATAGTGTCAAACGTCGCGTTTATCTGGATTTCATCCTTAAAGCAGTTCAGAAAGTGCCGAGCAAGATTTGGCAAAACCTCTATCTTCGTTCTTACCTGCGAAATGGAGACCTCTTTGCCCTCAGTTTGCGCCTTTTGCTCCTATCCTTGTTAGCTCTAGTCTTTATCGCGCAATCTTGGATCGCGACAGCGGTGGTAGTGCTGTTTAACTACCTCCTGCTCTTTCAGTTACTGGCCCTCTATCACGCCTTTGACTACCAATACTTGACCCAGCTTTTTCCATTAGAAAAAGGGGAGAAAGAAAAGGGATTAAAACAGATTGTGCTCGGTGTGGGAAGTGCAGTTCTTTTGTTAGAATTTCTGGTCGGAGCAGTGGTTTTTCAAGAAAAAATAGCCTTGTTGGCTCTTGTAGGGGCTAGTCTCTTCCTACAATTGTTTTATTTACCTTACCAACTAAAAAGATTGGTTGACGAATAGACCAAAAACTAGTAGAATAGTAAGGAAACTTTATACGGAGGAAAGAAATGGACTTGGGTGATAATGAGCTAACGCTGACCCCTATACCTGGGAAGAGTGGCAAGGCTTATATGGGAAGCTACCCTGATGGGAAGCGCGTCTTTGTAAAAATGAACACCTCTCCAATCCTACCTGGTCTAGCCAGAGAACAAATCGCTCCTCAATTACTATGGACTCGTCGTTTGCCAGACGGCCGTGATATGTGTGCTCAGGAATGGCTGACGGGTAAAATCTTGACCCCTTACGATATGAATCGCAAGCAGATTATCAATATCTTGAACCGCCTTCACCGCTCGCGTCCTTTGATGAAGCAGTTGAGCCGTTTGGGATATACCATGGAAAAACCAGTTGATTTGTTGCGTTCTTGGCAACAAGAAGTACCAGAAATCTTGCAACAGAATCACTACTTGAATAGTGTGATTGCTGAGCTAGGTAAGACGGTTCCAGGTTTTAGAGAAGACCATGCAACGATTGTGCATGGGGATCTTCGCCATAGTAATTGGATTGAGACAGAGAGTGGACTCGTTTATCTAGTGGATTGGGATTCGGTTCGTCTGACGGATCGTATGTTTGATGTAGCGCATTTGCTATGCCACTACATTCCAGATCATCAGTGGCGTCAATGGTTGAGAGACTACGGCTATAAGTACAATCAGACAGTGTTAGATAAATTGTATTGGTATGGTCAGTATTCTTACTTGAACCAGATTGCCAAATACTGTGAAAATCAAGATTTAGACAATGTAAACCGGGAGATTTATGCCTTGCGTGTCTTCCGTGACAAGTATGGAAAGAAAAGATGAGAGTTAGAAATCGTAAAGGGGCGACAGAGTTACTAGAGGCTAATCCCCAGTATGTTGTCCTCAATCCCTTGGAAGCTAAAGGGAAATGGCGAGACTTGTTTGGAAATGATCATCCTATTCATGTTGAAGTTGGAAGTGGGAAAGGAGCCTTCGTATCAGGAATGGCCAAACAAAACCCTGACATCAACTATATCGGGATTGACATCCAAAAGTCGGTGTTAAGTTATGCCTTGGATAAGGTATTAGAAGTTGGAGTTCCTAATATCAAGTTGTTGTGGGTAGATGGTTCAGATTTGACGGACTACTTTGAAGACGGTGAGATTGATCGTCTCTACCTAAACTTTTCAGATCCCTGGCCTAAAAAACGCCATGAAAAACGCCGTCTGACCTACAAGAGTTTCTTGGATACCTTCAAGCGCATCTTACCTGAGAATGGGGAAATCCATTTCAAGACAGACAATCGTGGCTTATTTGAGTACAGCCTGGTGAGTTTTTCTCAGTACGGCATGAAACTGAACGGGGTTTGGTTGGACTTACATGCCAGTGATTTTGAAGGCAATGTCATGACGGAATATGAGCAAAAATTCTCCAACAAGGGTCAAGTGATCTACCGTGTTGAGGCAGAATTTTAAAAAATAGCTTGAAAACTAGCCGTTTGAGTGCTTATGCTTTACATAAATTGACAAACGTGCTATACTGATAGTAAGAATATAAGAAAGAGAGGCGGGGAAATATCTTCGCCTCTTGCTTATGAGGAGGTGGACACAATCGCAACAATCGTAGAATTAGTCAGAGAAGTTGTAGAACCTGTCATCCAAGCGCCTTTCAAACTCGTGGATATCGAGTATGGAAAGATTGACAGTGACATGATTCTCAGTATTTTTGTAGATAAACCTGAAGGAATTACCTTGAACGACACGGCAGACCTGACAGAAATTATCAGTCCTGTCCTAGACACCATCAAGCCCGATCCCTTCCCAGAACAATATTTCCTAGAAATCACCAGTCCAGGCTTGGAACGTCCTTTGAAAACCAAGGATGCTGTCGCTGGAGCTGTTGGGAAATACATCCATGTCGGGCTCTACCAAGCCATTGATAAGCAAAAAGTCTTTGAAGGAACTTTGGTATCCTTTGAAGAAGACGAGTTGACCATGGAATATATGGACAAGACACGTAAGAAAACCGTTCAAATTCCATACAGTTTAGTATCAAAAGCACGTTTAGCAGTAAAACTATAGAAAAGAAAGGATAGCTTTTGAGGATTCAAAAGTAAAAAGAACATGAGTAAAGAAATGCTAGAGGCCTTCCGCATTTTGGAAGAAGACAAGGGAATCAAAAAAGAAGACATCATCGACGCAGTAGTAGAGTCGCTTCGTTCCGCTTATCGCAGACGCTATGGTCAATCTGACAGCGTAGCCATTGACTTCAATGAAAAAACGGGTGACTTTACAGTTTATACTGTCCGTGAAGTTGTTGATGAAGTATTTGATAGCCGTTTGGAAATTAGCTTGAAAGATGCCCTTGCCATTAATTCAGCCTATGAGCTTGGTGACAAAATCAAGTTTGAAGAAGCACCAGCTGAGTTTGGTCGTGTAGCAGCCCAATCTGCTAAACAAACCATCATGGAAAAAATGCGCAAGCAAACACGTGCCATCACTTATAATACATACAAAGAACATGAACAAGAAATCATGTCTGGTACAGTAGAACGCTTTGACAACCGCTTCATCTATGTCAACCTTGGTAGCATCGAAGCCCAATTGTCAAAACAGGACCAAATCCCTGGAGAAGTTTTTGCTTCCCATGACCGTATCGAAGTCTACGTTTACAAGGTTGAAGACAATCCTCGTGGTGTCAACGTATTTGTTAGCCGTAGCCATCCAGAAATGATCAAACGTTTGATGGAGCAAGAAATTCCAGAAGTGTATGATGGAACTGTCGAAATCATGAGCGTAGCCCGCGAAGCTGGTGACCGTACGAAAGTTGCCGTTCGTAGCCACAATCCAAACGTGGACGCTATCGGGACAATCGTTGGACGTGGTGGTGCCAATATCAAGAAAATCACCAGCAAATTCCACCCAGCTCGTTACGATGCTAAGAGCGACCGCATGATTCCTGTCGAAGAAAACATCGACGTTATCGAGTGGGTAGCGGATCCAGCTGAGTTTATCTACAATGCCATCGCACCTGCAGAGGTTGACCAAGTTATCTTTGATGAAAATGACAGCAAACGTGCCTTGGTCGTTGTACCTGATAACAAGCTTTCTCTTGCCATCGGTCGTCGTGGACAAAATGTTCGCTTAGCAGCTCACTTGACAGGTTACCGTATCGATATCAAGTCAGCCAGTGAGTTTGAAGCTATGGAAGAAGCAGGTCAAGTGGATTACGCAGATGCGGATGAATTGACAGAAGAATAAAAGCTGCTAGAGGAGGGAAAGATGAAAACAAGAAAAATCCCTTTGCGCAAGTCTGTTGTGTCCAACGAAGTGATTGATAAGCGTGATTTGCTCCGCATTGTCAAGAACAAAGAAGGACAGGTCTTTATCGATCCGACAGGCAAGGCCAATGGCCGTGGCGCTTATATCAAGCTAGACAATGCAGAAGCCCTAGAGGCAAAAAAGAAGAAAGTCTTTAACCGCAGCTTTAACATGGAAGTGGAAGAAAGCTTTTATGACGAGTTGATCGCTTATGTGGATCACAAAGTGAAAAGAAGAGAGTTAGGACTTGAATAAGCAAAAGATAAGCAATCTCTTGGGACTTGCTCAACGAGCAGGCCGGATCATATCGGGTGAGGAATTGGTAGTCAAGGCAATCCAAGACCAGAAAGCCAAGCTAGTCTTTCTAGCACAGGATGCTGGTCCCAATCTGACCAAGAAGATTCAAGATAAAAGTGACTATTATCAAGTAGAAGTTATAACCGTGTTTTCAACACTGGAATTAAGCATAGCAGTCGGAAAATCGAGAAAGGTTTTGGCTGTGACAGATGCTGGATTTACAAAGAAAATGAGGTCTCTTATGGAATAGAAGAGGAGGACATAATTTGTCTAAGAAAAGATTGTACGAAATCGCAAAAGAACTTGGAAAAGAAAGTAAAGAAGTTGTAGCGCGTGCAAAAGAGTTGGGCTTGGATGTGAAAAGCCACTCATCGAGCGTGGAAGTTGCTGCTGCTGAACAAATCGCAGCTAGCTTTAAATCTGCACCTGCTCCTAAGGCAGAAGCAAAACCTGCAGCACCAAAAGCAAGTGTAGAAAAGAAAGCAGAAAAGTCTGTTTCGGCTAAACCAGCTGCTGCAAAGGAAGAAAGCAAACCAGCTGCACCTGTAGCTCCTAAGGAAGAAAAAGTAGTGGCCGCAAGACCACAGAGTCGAAACTTCAAGGCGGAGCGTGAGGCGCGTGCCAAAGAGCAGGCAGAACGACGCAAACAAAACAAGGGCAACAACCGTGACCAACAACAAAACGGCAACCGTCAGAAAAACGACGGCCGTAATGGTGGCAAAACTGGTCAAGGAAACCGCGACAATCGCCGATTTAACGACCAAGGGAAAAAACCACAAGGTCAAGGAAATCATGGCAATGATCGCCGTCAGCAACAAGACTTCCAGCCCAAGCAAGCTGGCCCACGTGTTGACTTTAAAGCCCGTGCAGCAGCCCTAAAAGCAGAGCAAAATGCAGAGTACGCACGCTCAAGCGAGGAGCGCTTCAAACAATCGCAAGCTGCCAAAGAAGCCTTGGCTCAAGCTAATAAACGCAAGGAACCAGAGGAAATCTTTGAAGAAGCTGCTAAGCTAGCTGAACAAACGCAGCCAGTAGTAACAGTAGCTCCTGTAGCGAAAGAAGCGCCGGTGGATACACGTCGTAAAAAACAAGCTCGACCAGACAAAGAACGTGACGATTATGATCACGAAGAAGATGGTCCTAGAAAACAACAAAAGAATCGAAGTAGTCAGAATCAAGTGAGAAATCAAAGAAATAGTAACTGGAATAACAACAAGAAAAATAAAAAAGGGAACAAGCAAAACAACCGTAACCAGACTCCCAAACCTGTTACAGAGCGTAAGTTCCATGAATTGCCAACAGAATTTGAGTATACAGATGGTATGACTGTTGCGGAAATCGCAAAACGTATCAAACGTGAACCAGCTGAAATCGTTAAGAAACTCTTTATGATGGGTGTCATGGCTACACAAAACCAATCCTTGGATGGGAAAACCATTGAACTCCTCATGGTGGATTATGGTATTGAAGCCAAACAAAAGGTTGAAGTGGATAATGCCGACATCGAACGTTTCTTTGTCGAAGATGGCTATCTTAACGAAGATGAATTGGTTGAGCGTCCACCAGTTGTAACCATCATGGGACACGTTGACCATGGTAAAACAACCCTCTTGGATACCCTTCGTAACTCTCGTGTTGCGACAGGTGAAGCAGGTGGTATCACTCAGCATATCGGTGCCTACCAAATTGTGGAAAATGGCAAGAAGATCACCTTCCTTGATACACCAGGACACGCGGCCTTTACATCTATGCGTGCGCGTGGTGCTTCTGTTACCGATATTACCATCTTGGTTGTAGCAGCCGACGATGGGGTTATGCCTCAGACTATCGAAGCCATCAACCACTCAAAAGCGGCCAACGTTCCAATCATCGTAGCTATCAACAAGATTGATAAACCAGGTGCCAATCCAGAACGTGTTATCGGTGAATTGGCAGAGCATGGTGTTATGTCAACAGCTTGGGGTGGAGATTCTGAATTTGTTGAAATCTCAGCTAAATTCAACCAAAATATCGATGAACTCTTGGAAACAGTTCTTCTTGTGGCTGAAATCCAAGAACTCAAGGCAGACCCAACAGTTCGTGCAATCGGTACAGTTATCGAAGCGCGCTTGGATAAAGGAAAAGGTGCGGTTGCAACCCTTCTTGTGCAACAAGGTACCTTGAATGTCCAAGACCCAATCGTTGTCGGAAATACCTTCGGTCGTGTCCGTGCTATGACCAATGACCTTGGTCGTCGTGTCAAGGTTGCAGGCCCATCAACACCAGTTTCTATTACAGGTTTGAACGAAGCGCCAATGGCGGGTGACCATTTTGCTGTTTACGAAGATGAAAAATCTGCGCGTGCAGCCGGTGAAGAACGTGCCAAACGTGCTCTTATGAAGCAACGTCAAGCTACTCAACGTGTCAGCCTTGAAAACCTCTTTGATACGCTTAAAGCTGGTGAGCTCAAGTCAGTCAATGTCATCATCAAGGCCGACGTACAGGGTTCTGTTGAAGCCCTTTCTGCCTCACTTCAAAAGATCGATGTAGAAGGTGTCAAAGTTACCATTGTCCACTCGGCAGTCGGTGCTATCAACGAATCTGACGTGACTCTTGCGGAAGCTTCAAATGCCTTTATCGTTGGTTTCAACGTACGCCCTACACCACAAGCGCGTCAACAAGCGGAAGCTGACGATGTAGAAATCCGTCTCCACAGCATTATCTATAAGGTTATCGAAGAGATGGAAGAAGCCATGAAAGGGATGCTTGACCCAGAATTCGAAGAAAAAGTTATCGGTGAAGCAGTTATCCGTGAAACCTTTAAGGTATCTAAAGTCGGAACTATCGGTGGATTCATGGTTATCAACGGTAAGGTTACCCGTGACTCGAAAGTTCGTGTTATCCGTGATGGTGTCGTTATCTATGATGGCGAACTCGCCAGCTTGAAACACTACAAAGACGACGTCAAAGAAGTTACAAACGGTCGTGAAGGTGGTCTCATGATTGATGGCTACAATGATATCAAGACTGATGATGTGATTGAGGCCTATGTCATGGAAGAAATCAAACGATAATAGAGAAACGATAGCTCATTTGACTCGTTGTCAACAGCGCCTTGATGAACTTTAGTTCTATCAAAGGCTTGTTTCCTAGATTCAAATGGCTCTAGTTCCTCTATCTAACAGAAATAGCTAGGTCTGCTGGCCTAGCTTTTGGTTCAAAGTAGAGAAAGGAATATCATGGCAAATCATTTCCGTACGGATCGTGTAGGCATGGAAATCAAGCGTGAAGTCAATGAGATTTTGCAAAAGAAGGTCCGTGATCCCCGTGTCCAAGGTGTGACCATCACAGATGTTCAGATGCTAGGCGATTTATCGATGGCCAAGGTTTACTACACCATTTTGAGTAACCTTGCTTCGGATAACCAAAAAGCTCAAATCGGGCTTGAAAAAGCAACTGGCACCATCAAACGTGAACTTGGTCGCAATTTGAAATTATACAAAATCCCAGATTTGACCTTCGTCAAAGACGAATCCATCGAATATGGAAACAAGATTGACGAGATGCTACGCAATCTGGATAAGAATTAAGAAAGAGGGGATACCCTCTTTTTTGTTGTCAGAGTAAACTATTATCTA
The DNA here is from genome assembly GCF_019334565.1 of Streptococcus oralis. Lineage (NCBI taxonomy): Bacteria > Bacillati > Bacillota > Bacilli > Lactobacillales > Streptococcaceae > Streptococcus > Streptococcus oralis. The sequence continues at coordinate 369,613 of NZ_CP079724.1, forward strand.
ATTAACAATATGTTGCCCTTGTAAAACGCAGTTTAAAAAATTTGTAAATTTCAAATAGTATGATATGATAAAGCTTGATATAAATGAAAAACGGAGAGACATATGGCTAAACAAGATATAGCTATGCAAGTACTGCAACAAGTGGTGAAACTTCCCGTAGTCAAAGTTGATCGAGAGAAATTTTTGGTGGAAAAGTTTTCCAAGGAATTAGATCGCAAGGACATTGCTACCTTATTAGAACAAGGACCGACTTCTTTGTTGCCTCAAGAAAGCTTGGATAGAGTAGCCAAGGCCTGTATTAAGGATAATGTCCTGTTAGCCAGTGGAACTTCGGTTTTGGCAGGTCTACCTGGAGGGATTGTCATGGCGATCACCATCCCGACAGATGTAGCCCAGTTTTATGCATTCTCATTAAAACTAGCTCAGGAGCTAGGGTATATTTACGGATTTGATGATCTCTGGGCATCGCGCAATGAGTTAAGCGAGGAAGCTAAAAACACACTCCTACTGTACCTCGGTGTGATGCTGGGAGTAAATGGCGCTGGTGCTCTGCTTCGATCAGGCGGTGTGACAGTAGCCAAACAAGTCATAAAAGTAGTGAACAAGAAAGCCTTGACAAAAACTCTTTGGTATCCAATTTTAGAAAAAGTTTTGAAAATTTTTGGAGTCAATCTGACAAAAGGAGGCCTAGCCAAAGGGATGGGGAAAGTGATTCCTATCCTAGGTGGAGTCATTTCTGGTGGCTTAACCTTTGCGACCATGAAACCGATGGGAGAAAGATTGCAACTGGAATTGTCCAAGCTAGTCAACTACAATGAAGTGCAATATCAAAGAGACGTTGATACTATCCGAAAAGAGGTCGAAATCATCGAAGGAGAGTAATATGGGGTTCATTAAAATTCTAGCCAAGACTTATGGGAATTACTTTTTTGTGATGCAAAGCGTCAAAGTCCTGAAGAACATGAAAAAAGATGACAATGCTCTAGTAGGTTTCGGGAAAGTACTGCTTGCTGACAAGTTGATGGATGTAGCCCAGTGGCTCGCAAAACCAGATGATAAGGAATAACTTGAAATGAAAGAAACTAGCAGGAACTCCGCTGCTAGTTTTTTAATCTCTTCCCATATGGTATAATATAAGCAGTAAAATCATTTTATACTCTTCGAAAATCTCTTCAAACCACGTCAGCTTCACCTTGCCGTAGGTATGGTTACTGACTTCGTCAGTTCTATCCACAACCTCAAAACACTGTTTTGAGCAACCTGCGGCTAGCTTCCTAGTTTGCTCTTTGATTTTCATTGAGTATTAGAACATACAATGGAGGTCGTCATGGACAATATCATCGATGTGTCAATTCCCGTTGCAGAAGTGGTGGACAAGCACCCAGAAGTTTTGGAAATCCTAGTGGAGCTGGGTTTTAAACCACTTGCTAATCCCTTGATGCGCAACACCGTCGGTCGCAAGGTATCGCTCAAACAGGGTTCTAAGCTCGAAGGAACTCCTATGGACAAGATTGTCCGCACACTGGAAGCGAATGGTTACGAAGTGATTGGATTAGACTAATGGCAGATGAACGGATTCATATCCTACGGGATATTTTGTTAGAATTGCACAATGGCGCCTCTCCTGAGTCAGTTCAGGAGCGTTTTGATGCGACCTTTACAGGTGTGTCAGCCATCGAGATTTCCCTCATGGAGCACGAGCTGATGAACTCAGACTCAGGTGTCACCTTTGAAGACGTTATGGAGCTCTGTGATGTCCATGCCAATCTTTTTAAAAACGCTGTTAAGGGTGTTGAAGTAGAGGATACCGAGCATCCTGGCCACCCCGTTCGCGTCTTCAAGGATGAAAACCTGGCCCTCCGTGCTGCCTTGATTCGCATTCGGAGATTGTTAGATACCTATGAGTCTATGGAAGATGAGGAAATGCTGGCAGAGATGCGCAAGGGTTTGGTCCGTCAAATGGGGCTGTTGGGGCAATTTGATATCCACTACCAGCGCAAGGAAGAGCTCTTCTTTCCTATCATGGAGCGCTATGGACACGATTCACCCCCTAAGGTCATGTGGGGAGTGGATGATCAGATCAGGGAACTCTTTCAAACAGCTCTAACGACAGCTAAGTCACTACCAGAAGTGCCGATTTCCACTGTAAAGGAAACTTTCGAAGCTTTTGCGACAGAGTTTGAAAGTATGATTTTCAAGGAAGAGTCCATCCTTCTCATGATTCTCCTTGAGTCCTTTACTCAGGATGACTGGATTCAGATTGCGGAGGAGAGCGATGCTTACGGCTATGCCATCATCCGTCCGTCTGAGAAATGGGTTCCAGAACGTCAGAGTTTTGTTGAGGAAAAGAGTGCAGAGGAGCCCGTGCAGCTAGACACAGCTGAAGGCCAAGTGCAACAAGTTATCGATACGCCAGAAGGCCAGTTTATCATTACCTTTACCCCTAAGGAAAAGGAAGCAGTGCTGGACCGCCATAGTCAACAGGTATTTGGCAATGGCTATCTCTCCGTAGAGCAGGCCAACCACATCCTAAATAACCTCCCTATGGAGATTACCTTTGTCAATAAAGACGATATTTTCCAGTATTACAATGACAATACGCCAGCTGATGAGATGATTTTCAAACGGACGCCGTCCCAAGTCGGGCGTAATGTAGAACTCTGCCATCCGCCTAAGTACCTAGAAAAGGTGAAGGCCGTTATGAAAGGTCTTCGTGAAGGTAAAAAGGACAAGTATGAAATGTGGTTCAAGTCTGAGTCGCGAGGCAAGTTTGTCCACATCACCTACGCTGCAGTGCACGATGAAGCTGGGGAATTTCAAGGCGTGCTAGAGTATGTTCAGGACATCCAGCCCTATCGTGAGATTGATACGGACTACTTCCGTGGATTAGAATAAGGAGAATCAATGAGTTACGAACAAGAATTTATGAAGGAATTTGAAGCTTGGGTCAATACCCAAATCATGATCAACGACATGGCGCACAAGGAAAGTCAAAAAGTTTACGAAGAAGACCAGGACGAGCGTGCCAAAGATGCTATGATTCGCTACGAGAGTCGTTTGGATGCTTATCAGTTCTTGCTGGGTAAATTTGAAAATTTCAAGGCGGGCAAGGGATTTCATGATTTGCCAGAAGGATTGTTTGGTGAACGGAATTATTAAAATACAGATACTTTCTTGATTTTTTGCCAAAATCTTGATAGAATATCTTTATTAAATCCTTGTCAGAGCAGGGATTTTTTATTGAAAGGATTTTATCATGTCAAAGAAACTCCAACGTAAAAAACAATTGCGAAATCACCTCCGTCGCTCAGGTGCATTTTCAAGTACGGTGACCAAAGTTGTCGAAGAGACCAAGAAAGTTGTGAAACATGCAGAAAAATCTGCCAGCCAAGCAGGAAAAGTTGTCTCTAAAAAAGTGGAACAAGCAGTAGAAGCGACTAAAGAGCAAGCTCAAAAAGTAGCCAATTCAGTAGAAGATTTCGCAGCTACTTTGGGTGGCCTCTCAGTAGATCGTGCTAAGACTTTCTATGATGAGGGGATCAAGTCGGCTGCTGACTTTAAAAATTGGACTGAAAAAGAACTCCTTGCCTTGAAAGGAATCGGCCCAGCTACCATCAAGAAATTAAAAGAGCACGGAATCAGCTTCAAGTAATCTTTCTTGCCCCTTGCATTTCCGAGAAAAACTTGCTACAATAGAGCCATTAGAGGTGTTTTGAATCCCACATTTTACAGAAAGTGGCGGTGCTGAGAAGTCCACAAATGTGTCAAAACTGGTTGCTGATGGATGAAAAATGAAATAATATTGTCTTTTTGTTTTAAAGACGAGAGTTGCGGGCATCTGCCCGAAATTGGGTGGTACCGCGGATAAGCACATTCGTCCCTGTCATGGATATGGCAGGGGCGATTTTTTGTAGAAAGCGAGGTAGAAGGATGACAAGAGCAGAGTTGCCAGAACGAATAGAGACCGAGCGTCTGGTCTTGCGAGTCCGTACCGTGGCTGATGTTGTGGATATCTTTGACTATGCCAGTAGGCCAGAAGTTTCCTACCCAGCAGGCTTTCCGCCCGTCAAGACCTTGGAAGATGAGATTTATTATCTGGAGCATATTCTGCCCGAGCGCAATGAAAAGGACAATCTCCCAGCTGGTTACGGCATAGTGGTTAAAGGGACCGATACTATCATCGGCTCTGTTGATTTCCCTCGTCGTCACGAGGATGATGTCTTGGAGATTGGCTATATCTTACATCCAGACTATTGGGGCCGAGGCTATGTGCCCGAAGCGGCACGTACCTTGATTGATTTAGCTTTTAAAGAATTGAACCTACACAAGATTGAACTAACTTGTTTTGGTTACAATGTCCAAAGTCAACGAGTCGCTGAGAAACTTGGCTTTACCTTAGAAGCTCGAATCCGAGACCGCAAAGATGCCCAAGGAAACCGCTGTGACAGTCTGATATATGGTTTGCTGAGGAGTGAGTGGGAGAGTTTTTAATGAGTAAGATATATTCTTGTTTTTATATGCTTTAAGGGAGACATGATGAGAAGTAGTCATAATCAAATATTAGATGCTTGGATTACAGTAGAACAATTATCAGAAGGGAATATTGAAAAAAGTGATTCTAAGTATAAGATTTTTCAAGGTGATGATTATCAATCAATATTAAAAGATTTTTTTAAACGTCAAAAATTAAAATCCAGTTCAGGGATTGCTGTTTATTGTGGAATTTTCCCTTTTCGAAAAATTATTGAAGTGTTAAGAGGCAAATACAATTTAAAGGCGACGGAGGAAGAATTGGGAAGAGCTTCTTATAAATTTACTTTTGCTCTATACTTTGATAAAGATTTGAAGTTCTTAGCTGATAAGTTTTTTTTAACCATGAGTGGGCAAATTTTCAAAAATGGGGAATTGCCTAAAGATTTCTTAATAGCAGAAAATGAGCTTCGAGAACAGTTAGGTCAGGCGTTTCTTGATGGAGAGTTCAATGAAGTTTTTAGTAAACTTCTCAAAAAGTATGAGATTTCACCAAGTGATTGCAGATATTATTTTGTTAAGAATTTTGCTGACGAAATAAATTTACATTCATTTTTTCTAAAGGATTTGAAATATGCAAAATCAATTTATAATGAAAATCTCAATCGTTATTTATCAGGATTCGATTCTGTAAGGGTTAATTTGGACGGCAATAAAGAATCATCCTATTTTAATCCCAAAGATTTAGAAACTATACTTGAACCGAAAAATTATCCATTAGGAAGATTTCCTAGTAACCCTGAATATGCTCTTTCCATGATGCAACAAGTAGCTGTAAATTTAGCTTCGAATGCGGATGAAGATGTGAGAAGTGTCAATGGTCCTCCGGGGACTGGTAAAACGACACTTTTAAAAGATATTTTTGCAGATCTGGTAACGGAACAGGCGAGAATTATTAGTGAATTATCGGCTCCTAAGCTTAAAGGGAATCTAGTTTGTCATGACAAACTAGATCTTATTGCAAAATTACCAAAAGAAATTGCAGAAAAAGGAATCGTAGTTGCAAGTTCTAATAATGGTGCTGTTAAAAATATTGTTAATGAATTACCCCAAAGAAAAGAAATTTATCAGAAATTAAATTGGTTAGATGAATTAAAGAAAATTGATTACTTTGCTGAAATCAGTAATGATTTATTGTTAGAAGATGAAGATGTTTCTAACGACAAAAAATATTGGGGATTGTTTTCGATAGAAGGTGGAAAAAAACAGAATAGAGACCGTCTGCAAAATGTTTTAAAAGCAATACGACAAGAGTTGAATTCGGATAAATTTCAATCGAATCCATCAGTATACGAAGAGTTTAAAATTCAATATCAGAAGCTATTTGATAAAAGAGAAAAGATGCAAGATATAGCAGATAAGATTCGATTGCATGTAAAATTGAAAAATGCTTACCAACAGGTTGAGATAGAGTTTCATCAGGATGATGCCCAAAGACGTTCAGAACTATCTAAAATACGGGATAAACATATTCAATTAGAAAATAGTAAAAAGGAAATAGAATCTGAGCTGTTTGAGCATGAGCGTCTTATTTCTATGTTAAATGTTAACAAACAGATAGCAGCACAAGATGTTGAGTTGATAAAATTACAAGCTCCACGTTTCTTATGGTTAAAAAGACTTTTCACACCATCGAAATTAGATACTTATTTTACGAGATTGAATCAAGCGAATGAAAGTCTAAAAGCAGAACTGAAGAAAGTACATGATGAAAGTCAATATTGCCACGGTTTGCAAAAAGAGATAAAAATGCATGAACTTGAATTAAATCAATTGAGTCAAAGGCAACAGAGGTATAATGAATGGAAATCTAAACAAGAAGATAAATTAATTCGTCATCAGGAAAAAATTTTGAAATTACAATCGGAACTTGCTACATACCCTGTTAAAAAGTTGAATTTTTCTGTTCCATATGAAGAACTACAAGTATCAAATTTTTGGTTTGATGATGACTATCGAGAAGAGCAGAGTCGTTTGTTTATTAAAGCACTGGCAGTTAGGAAGCAATTTATATATGACAATAAAAAGCATTTTGAAAAAGCATTAAGGATTTGGGAGAAGCCTCAAAACTATTCAATGAGAGATAATGCTAGTGATTTATATAAAGCTGCGTGGAATTGGGTCAATTTCACTGTTCCAGTTATTAGTACAACTTTTGCAAGCTTTAATTCCATGTTTCGGTGTTTGCCTGAAAATAGTATCGGTAATGTATTTATTGATGAAGCGGGTCAGGTATTACCTCAAGCAAGTGTGGGGGCTATTTTTAGAAGTAAGCATATTATGGCTGTTGGGGATCCTTCTCAAATACAACCAGTACAGACTATGGATAAAAATATTTTAGGATTTTTAGCACAGCACCACAAGATAGCCTCTAAATATCTTGTGTCATCAACGCAAGAATTGATGGATTCTGCTAGTAGATATGGTTTTAAAAAACAAGATGGGACATGGATAGGACTTCCTCTCTGGGTTCATCGTCGTTCTAGTGATCCGATGTTCAGTATTTCCAATAAAATTTCTTATGATAATTTAATGGTTCAAGGAAAGGAAGAAGCTCGAGGTCTGGGAGAATGGTTTGACGTTGGTGGAGGTGCTAAGGATAAATTTGTTCCTGAGCAAGCTGATTATTTGAAAGAAGAGTTGCAGAAAAGACATGAGGAATTTGATGATATTTATGTCATTACTCCTTTTAAAAATGTATCGGTTCAACTAGCAAAAGAACTAGATAAAATCGGTTTCACAAAGCGGGAGAATGGAAAACCTATAAATGTAGGGACGGTACATACTTTCCAAGGAAAAGAAAATAAGATTGTATATTTTGTGCTTGGAGCAGATAATATGAGTGAGGGGGCTGCTCGCTGGGCTGTCTCTGAACCCAATATTTTAAACGTTGCAGCGACTAGAGCTAAAGAAGAGTTTTATATTATTGGGAATAAATCTCTTTACAAAGCCACACAGAGCCCTATTATAAGAGATACTATTGACATTTTAGATTCTTATCAAAGTAGCTTAGAAATTAACTAGAAAGGACAAACACATGTCTAAAGAACTTTCACCTAAATACAATCCAGCCGAGGTTGAGGCTGGTCGTTACCAAAAATGGCTTGACGAAGATGTTTTCAAGCTTTCAGGCGATCAAAAGGCTAAGCCTTATTCAATCGTGATTCCACCACCAAATGTAACTGGGAAACTTCACCTTGGCCACGCTTGGGATACGACTTTACAAGACATCATCATCCGTCAAAAACGCATGCAAGGCTTTGATACGCTTTGGCTTCCAGGTATGGACCACGCGGGGATTGCCACTCAGGCTAAGGTTGAGGAGCGCTTGCGTGGTGAGGGCATTTCCCGCTATGACCTTGGTCGTGAGAAATTCCTCGAGAAAGTCTGGGAATGGAAAGACGAATATGCCACTACCATCAAGGAACAATGGGGTAAGATGGGTCTCTCTGTAGACTACTCTCGCGAGCGTTTTACCCTTGACGAAGGTTTGTCTAAAGCCGTTCGCAAGGTCTTTGTGGACCTTTACAAAAAAGGATGGATCTACCGTGGTGAGTTTATCATTAACTGGGACCCAGCTGCTCGCACAGCCCTTTCTGATATCGAGGTGATCCATAAGGATGTTGAAGGTGCCTTCTACCACATGAATTACATGCTGGAAGACGGCTCACGCGCCCTTGAAGTGGCGACAACTCGTCCTGAGACCATGTTTGGGGACGTTGCGGTTGCGGTCAATCCAGAAGACCCACGCTACAAGGACTTGATTGGTAAAAACGTCGTCCTTCCTATCGCTAATAAATTGATCCCAATCGTTGGAGATGAGCACGCTGATCCTGAGTTTGGTACTGGTGTCGTGAAAATCACACCTGCCCATGATCCAAACGACTTCTTGGTTGGTCAACGCCATAACTTGCCACAAGTCAACGTCATGAACGATGACGGAACTATGAACGACTTGGCTTTCGAATTTGCAGGCATGGACCGTTTTGAAGCTCGTAAGGCAGTCGTGGCTAAGTTGGAAGAAATCGGCGCCCTTGTCAAAATCGAAAAACGTGTCCACAGCGTTGGTCACTCAGAACGTACAGGTGTTGTGGTTGAACCACGCTTGTCTACGCAATGGTTCGTCAAGATGGACCAATTGGCTAAAAATGCCATTGCCAACCAAGATACAGAAGACAAGGTTGAATTCTACCCACCTCGTTTCAACGATACCTTCCTCCAATGGATGGAAAATGTCCATGACTGGGTTATCTCTCGTCAGCTCTGGTGGGGTCACCAAATCCCAGCTTGGTACAATGCTGAGGGAGAAATGTACGTCGGTGAAGAAGCTCCAGAAGGCGATGGATGGACTCAGGACGAAGATGTCTTGGATACGTGGTTTAGTTCTGCTCTTTGGCCATTCTCAACCATGGGCTGGCCTGATGTCGACTCAGAAGACTTCAAACGTTACTTCCCAACTTCAACCTTGGTAACAGGTTACGACATTATCTTCTTCTGGGTATCTCGTATGATCTTCCAATCCTTGGAATTCACTGGTCGTCAGCCATTCCAAAACGTTCTGATCCACGGCCTTATCCGTGATGAGCAAGGACGCAAGATGTCTAAATCTCTCGGTAACGGGATTGACCCTATGGATGTCATCGAGAAATACGGTGCCGATGCCCTTCGTTGGTTCCTTTCAAACGGTTCTGCGCCAGGTCAAGACGTGCGCTTCTCTTATGAAAAAATGGATGCTTCATGGAACTTCATTAACAAGATTTGGAACATCTCTCGCTACATCCTTATGAACAATGAAGGCTTGACCCTTGAGCAAGCAACTGCCAATGTGGAAAAAGTGGTTAACAAGGAAGCTGGAAACGTCACTGACCGCTGGATTCTCCACAACCTCAATGAAACAATCGGAAAAGTCACTGAAAACTTTGATAAGTTTGAGTTTGGTGTAGCTGGCCATATCCTCTACAACTTCATCTGGGACGAGTTTGCGGATTGGTACGTTGAGTTGACCAAGGAAGTCCTTTATAGCGACAACGAAGAAGAGAAAGTCATCACACGTTCTGTTCTCCTTTACACTTTGGACAAGATCCTTCGTCTCCTTCACCCAATCATGCCATTCGTGACTGAAGAAATCTTTGGACAAATCTCAGAAGGTTCTATCGTTACAGCAGAATACCCAACTGTTAACCCAGCCTTTGAAGACCTTGCTGCCCACACTGGTGTCGAAAGCCTCAAAGACTTAATCCGTGCCGTTCGTAATGCGCGTGCGGAAGTAAACGTTGCTCCAAGCAAGCCAATCACCATCCTTGTTAAGACAAGCGATAGCGACTTGGAAGCATTCTTTAACAGCAATGTCAACTACATCAAACGCTTCACAAATCCAGAACACTTGGAAATCGCATCAACCATCCCTGCACCTGAACTCGCTATGTCAAGCGTCATCACAGGAGCAGAAATCTACTTGCCACTGGCAGACCTCTTAAATGTCGAAGAAGAACTAGCTCGTCTCGACAAGGAACTGGCTAAATGGCAAAAAGAACTGGATATGGTTGGTAAGAAGCTCTCTAACGAACGCTTCGTAGCCAATGCCAAACCAGAAGTCGTCCAAAAAGAACGCGACAAACAAGCCGACTACCAAGCGAAATACGATGCGACCGTAGCACGTATTGATGAGATGAAGAAGTTGGTTAAATAAGTTATAAACCTCGGCAATTTGCTGGGGTTTTTGGTATAATGAAAAATGAGAATATTTTTTGAAAAAAGGTAAGAAATGATAGAAGTTGTAGACTTATTTTCTGGTGCTGGAGGATTGACTTTTGGCTTTCAGAATACAATTAAAAATAATACATTTGTTTCCAGAAATGACTTTAACATTAGATTTGCAAATGAATTCAATCATGATGCAGCAGAAGCTTTCAGACAAAATTATCCTAGAGTTACTATGATTGAGGAAGATATTGCTAATATAGATGAACATTTTTTAAAATCCAAAGGAATCAGTTCAAAAAGAGTTGATTTAGTTATTGGTGGACCACCTTGTCAGTCATTTAGTACGGTTGGTAAGAGACAATATGATAAAAGAGCTAAAATGTATAGAGAATATCGAAGGATACTTTCTTTTATCCAACCTAAGATGTTTGTTTTTGAAAATGTTTATGGACTTTTAACTATGAAAAACGAACAGAACGGCCCAATCATTAGAAATGTAAAAGAAAGTTTTAATGATTTATCAAGCTTTGGTGATGTTAGTGGTTATGACGTTTATACTAAATTAATTAATGCAAAAGATTTTGGTGTTCCTCAAAATAGAGAACGTGTCTTTTTGATAGGAATAAGAAAGGATTTAAAAATCAAGTTCGAGTGGATATTCCCAGAAGAAACTACCCTAAATAATGAAATTACATTAAGAGACGCAATTAGTGATTTACCTATATTAGGAAATAATGAACAAAAAAATAATTATATATGTGAACCAAGAACAGAGTACCAAGCTTTATTAAAAGGAAATCAAACCGAGCTACTTAATCATGTTAGTCGAAATCATGGTGAGAGATTACAAAAAATAATGAGAGCTCTTGGAGAGGGGCAAGGGAAAAACGATATTAATAGGATGGTAGAAGATGGTATTTTAGATAAAGATTTATACCTGACTTCTGGCTATAATAATACTTACGGTAGATTGTGGTGGGATAGACCTTCAACTACCATCACAAATAATTTATCAACTCCATCCTCCTTACGTTGCATTCATCCTAGTCAAAATAGAGCTTTGACTGCAAGGGAAGGTGCAAGAATACAGTCTTTTCCAGATAATTATAAGTTTGTCGGAGGTCTACAAGCAATTAATACTCAGATTGGTAATGCTGTTCCTCCAATTTTAAGTATTCATTTAGCTAATAGAATTAAAGATTTCTTTAAAGAAAATAATTTGTAAAAAGGAATTAATATGTCAGAAAAAAATACAATACAATTCAATTTTTCATACTATGCTTTAAATTTACTTGGTAAACAAATGTATACTAATAGATGGAGTGCTATTTCTGAACTTGTAGCAAATGGATTAGATGCTGGTGCAACAAATGTAAAGTTATATATTAATTCTATTAATAAGAAAAAATCTATTTTGGAGATAATAGATAATGGAAGTGGCATGTCTTATAATGACTTGGCTACAAAATATGCATTAATAGGCAGGAATAAGCGTTTGTCTGAAAATGAATTGTCAGATAAAATTAAAGGACGCAAGGGGATAGGTAAACTAGCTACGTTGTTTCTATCTAAAAAGTACTATATTGTTTCAAAAAAAGCTGGTGTCACAACTGCATGGATGTTAGATTCAACTGATAAAAATGATAATGATGTTCCAGAACTAATAAGAGTAGATGCTTCAGAAGTTGGGATTGAAAATAGAGAATTATGGGAACAATATGATACAGGAACTCTTGTTAAATTAGTTGATGTAAATATGTCAGGATTTGCTGAGACAAAATTCGAATCTTTAAAACTTCGCTTGGCCGATTACTATCTTTTAGATAATATTAATGCAAGTATAGAAGTAGCCTATATTACTGATTCTCGAAAAAGAGCAACATTTGAAAAAGTAGAGAAAAAAATAGCGTTCAAAAACTTTTTTGCCTTTTTTGAAAATGATTTAGAAAATAATTTATCCAATAAATTATCGGAAAGTGTAGTAATTCCAAATAGCAAATATGAAGATTTTAGGACCAAACGAAGGGATGTTGTCAAATTTTCAAAAGAAGATTTTAAAAATATAGAAGGTAGAGAAAGGTTCATAACTACTTCTGGAAAATCTAAGTTTTTTCCTTATGAATTAAAAGGTTGGATTGGTATCCATTCGACAATAAATACAAATGAGGCTAAGCAAAATGATCCAAATTTTGTAAAAAATGATGTTCATAAACCTAACAGGTTGAAATTATATGTCCGTGATAAGTTAGCAGTGGAAAATTTTCTCGAGTATTTAGATAATACTCAAGCAATGAGAGTCTATTTAGAAGGAGAAATATCCTTTGATATCTTGGATAATGATGAACTTGAAGATATTTCAACATCTTCTCGTGAAGGATTTTCAAGAGAAGATGAACGAGTTAAGCTACTAATTAGTATTTTGAAACCAATTATTAGTAAGTTGATTAGTGAAAGAAATAAAATTGCTACGCAAATTAGTGCTGAAGATCGCATGGAAGATGAACGAAGGCTCGAAAAAGAGAGGGAAGAAAGAAGAAAAGAAAGAGAGGCTCGGCGACAAGAAGAAAGAGAAAAAAGAATAGCTGAACAAAAGGCTGAGATACTGGAACAAAAAAATGAACACTTGATAGAAGCAAATGCTCAATTAGAAACACAAAATACTATTCAAAAAGTAATGCTACAAGAAAATGATCCAGAAAAACAGGAATTATTTGTTCATGAATTAAATACAATCAGCGATAACTTGGTTTATACCATCAGTGATCTAGCTGAAGATTTTCGAAAAACTAAAGAATATGATAGGGTCAGTGAATATATTATTGATTTCAAAAGAAGTGCGGATCGTCTTAGTACTATAAAAAGACAGTTTTTGAAATTAGGTACATATGATTTAATAGGTAAGCAACTAATTGACATTAAGTCATATTTAAAGAGCTATCTTAAAGTTAGCCCGCATAGAAAAAGGATTATTGATGAGATAAGTCCTGGAGAATTTGGAAGAGAAATAGATGTTTTTGAGTTTGCAATTTTAGTAGACAATTTAATTTCAAATGCTATTGATAACAATGCAACTTTTATAAATTTTTCTTTTTTAGATAATGAAAATAAATTAGTTATTAGCTCAGACACAGCACCAATCAAGATAGCACCTATTGAAAAAATATTTGACCTAGGAGTCAGTTCAAAAAATTTTGGGACAGGTGTCGGATTATACTTGGTTAAAGAAATTTGTGACGAGTATAATTGGAAAATAGATGTATCGCAAGACGCATCAAATGTAAATTTTGAAATAAAAATGGAGTAACTGAAATTGAGAAATGAAGTGAGAGTGATTTGGTTGGAAGATTCTATAAGTGGTATAAATAAGAGGCCTCATCAAACAAGATTTGAAGCAGTAAAAGAACATATAGAATCTAAAGGATATCAACCTAATATCACAGTTGTTACTGATATTAAAGAAGCAAAACGCTTATTGACGATAAGAGGTGGAGAAGAACGATATGACTTTTTTATTTCTGACTTTGATTTAGGGGGAGGAACAGATGCTGAAAAGGGATTAGACTATTTAGTTGAAGTGAGAAAATCAAAAAATTATAAGCGTTTTTTTGTATTATATTCTCGAAATGAGTATTCTACGATCTCTCAAAAAGTTGTTGAAAAATTACAAGATGAGGAGAATATTAATCTATTTACTAATTTTTCATTTATATCTGTTGCGACAGATGATAAGTATACGATTGAACATGTTAAGCAGAAATTTAAAGATTCTATAGATATTGGATTAGCTAGATGGGACGAATTAAACGCTATTCGAGGAATGTATATGTGTGAACATGCTGAGATCGAATATCATTTAAGAGAAAAAGGGATAGCTGGCAAGTATGATGAACAGATAGGTTATTTTTGTACAAAAGAGAATATTCCTCAAGATATTCATACATTGTGGAATGAACAAAGAAAGATTCGAAACGCTTTAGCACATGTTAGGGAAGCATTTGATCATAGAAAAAAATGCTTCTATATTGTATCTAATGAAGATCCCAGGATAAAAATATTTGAAAATGATTTAGATACACACAGAAGTAAGTTAAGAGATTTGAGAGAGAAACTAGATTTATAGAAGTAGGAAGCTGTATAACAAATTTAGTCAATTTGCTTCTATATCTCCACCTCACGATGCCATCGGCTGGGTAGCAAAGAAATAAAAAGTCCTGCCACTTTCTCCCATTTAACCTTTGACTATTCCGCAAAATTATCGTACAATAAAGAGTACATGATAAAATGAGGTCAGAGTCTGTTCGCTCTGGCGATAGTAGTAAAAATGAGGAGAAACGCTTTGGAATTAGAAGTATTTGCTGGGCAAGAAAAAAGTGAACTATCTATGATTGAGGTAGCGCGTGCTATCTTGGAACTTCGTGGTCGCGATCATGAGATGCATTTTAGCGATCTTGTAAACGAAATTCAAAACTACCTTGGAACATCAAACAGCGATATCCGCGAAGCTTTGCCTTTGTTCTACACAGAGTTGAACTTTGACGGTAGCTTCATCTCTCTTGGAGACAACAAATGGGGGCTTCGTTCATGGTATGGTGTGGACGAAATCGACGAAGAAATCATCGCTCTTGAAGAAAGTGACGACGATGAAGTAGCACCAAAAGCTAAGAAAAAACGTGTCAATGCCTTTATGGATGGTGATTCAGATGCCATTGACTACAATGCGGATGATCCAGAAGACGAAGATGCATACGAAGCAGATCCAGCTCTTTCATATGATGATGAAAATCCAGATGATGAGAAAAATGAAGTGGAAGCTTACGATGCAGAAATCAACGAAATCGCTCCTGATGACTTGGGTGAAGACGTGGATCTTAACGAAGAAGACGACGAGTTTTCTGACGATGATGCTGAAACGAGTGAAGAAGAGTAAAAGACTTCGCAGAGGAGATCGTAAGATCTCCTTTTTTATTCCTTGAGCAGGTCATCCGTTTGGATGCGGATCTTTAATTTGTTTTCTGAAAACAATCTTCTTTTTTCATGTTTTACCGATTCGGATTGACAAATGTTCTGCTTTGAGGTATTATATTGTTCGGGCACCTCTTTTAGAGGTCGGGGCTCCCTAGTTACTAGGGAGCTATTTTTGTTTTTTCAGGAAGTTTTTCTTGAAAAGTCGTTATCCATAAAGGTCTTGTTCTCTATCTCCCCTCGTAGTCAACAAGGCCTTGAGCATTTTAGAAAGAGGAATCTATGTCAACGAAATATATTTTTGTAACTGGTGGTGTGGTATCGTCTATTGGGAAAGGGATTGTCGCAGCAAGTCTGGGCCGCCTCTTGAAAAATCGTGGTCTCAAAGTAACTATTCAGAAGTTTGACCCTTATATCAATATCGACCCGGGAACTATGAGTCCTTACCAGCACGGGGAAGTCTTTGTGACAGATGATGGGGCTGAGACCGATTTGGACTTGGGCCACTATGAACGTTTCATCGATATCAATCTCAACAAATATTCCAACGTGACAACTGGTAAAATCTACAGTGAAGTTCTTCGTAAGGAACGCCGTGGCGAATACCTTGGGGCAACTGTCCAAGTCATTCCTCATATCACAGATGCTTTGAAAGAGAAAATCAAGCGTGCTGCTGTAACGACAGACTCGGATGTCATTATCACAGAGGTTGGTGGAACTGTTGGAGATATCGAGTCCTTGCCATTCCTAGAGGCCCTTCGTCAGATGAAGGCAGATGTGGGGGCAGATAACGTCATGTACATCCATACAACCTTGCTTCCTTACCTCAAGGCTGCTGGTGAGATGAAGACCAAGCCGACTCAGCATTCTGTAAAAGAATTGCGTGGTTTGGGAATCCAGCCAAATATGTTGGTCATTCGTACAGAAAAACCAGCTGGTCAAGGAATTAAAAATAAACTAGCTCAGTTCTGTGACGTAGCTCCAGAAGCTGTTATCGAGTCTTTGGATGTCGAACACCTTTACCAAATTCCATTGAACTTGCAGGGTCAAGGCATGGACCAAATTGTCTGTGACCATTTGAAACTAGACGCACCAGCAGCGGATATGACAGAATGGTCAGCTATGGTGGACAAGGTCATGAACCTGAAAAAACAAGTTAAAATTTCCCTTGTCGGTAAGTATGTGGAGTTGCAAGATGCCTACATCTCAGTGGTTGAAGCCTTGAAACACTCTGGTTATGCCAACGACGCAGAAGTGAAGATTAATTGGATCAACGCCAATGATGTGACAGTAGAGAATGTGGCAGAACTCTTGTCTGATGCGGACGGAATCATCGTACCAGGAGGTTTTGGCCAACGTGGTACGGAAGGAAAAATTCAAGCCATCCGTTATGCGCGTGAGAATGATATTCCAATGTTGGGAGTCTGCTTGGGAATGCAGTTGACTTGTATCGAGTTTGCTCGTAACGTTTTAGGTCTTGAAGGTGCCAATTCTGCAGAGCTTGATCCTGATACAAAATATCCTATCATTGATATCATGCGTGACCAAGTTGATGTTGAGGATATGGGCGGAACCCTTCGTTTGGGACTTTATCCATCTAAGTTGAAACGTGGTTCTAAAGCAGCGGCTGCTTATCACAATCAAGAAGTGGTGCAACGCCGTCACCGTCACCGTTATGAGTTTAACAATGCCTTTCGTGAACAGTTTGAGGCAGCAGGTTTTGTCTTCTCAGGTGTTTCTCCAGACAATCGTTTGGTAGAAATCGTGGAAATTCCTGAAAATAAATTCTTTGTGGCTTGTCAGTATCACCCTGAACTTTCCAGTCGTCCGAACCGTCCAGAAGAACTCTACACTGCCTTTGTCACTGCAGCAGTTGAGAACAGCAATTAGCAAAATTCGAACCTTTGAGAATAATCTCAGAGGTTTTTTAATTCATTCAGGAACTCAGGCGCTTGGCAATAAGAATCAGAACGCTTTTTCCTTCACCGAGGGAAGAGGAGTTTTACTTGTTTTTCTGCTACTTCCTCATTTGTCCTAGAGCCCTTTTTGTGTTACAATGAATGGTATGAAAGCTAAGAAATTATGGATGACTGGCTTGACAATGGCTGGTCTAAGTGCCCTCGCTTTGGGTGCCAAAAAAGCAGCAGATAACCACAAACTTATGAAGACTCAGGAAGAGTTGGCCGCTATCGTGCGCGAACTTTTCTCAGATATGGGAGAGATCGCGACTCTCTATGTTCAAGTCTACGAAAGTAGCCTAGAGCGACTGGTCGGAGGAGTCATTTTTGAGGATGGTCGTCACTATACCTTTGTCTATGAAAATGAAGATCTAGTCTATGAGGAGGAAGCCTTATGATTATTCCCAGTAATATAGAAGAGCTAGCAGGTTTTGTCGAGCAAGATGGCAAGAAGGTCTTCCTTTTTGTGGCGGACTGGTGTGGCGATTGTCGTTATATCTATCCTGCCTTGCCAGAGATTGAGGAGACAAATCCAGAGTTCACCTTTATTCGAGTGGACCGTGACCAGTACATGGATCTAGCCAAACTCTGGGATGTGTACGGGATTCCTAGCCTTGTTGTGCTAGAAAAGGACAAGGAAATCGGCCGATTTGTCAATCGCGACCGTAAAAGCAAGCAACAAATTAATGACTTTTTAGCAGGACTGAAATAGGAGAAAAAGAAAACAATGATTTTTACATATAACAAAGAACATGTTGGCGATGTCCTTATGGTCATCGTGAAAAACAGCGGAGTTGCCAAACTGGACGTGGAGCGTAAAGGCAAGATAGCCCGTGTGTTCCTCAAAGAAAATGGGGAAACAGTGGCTTGGAATATTTTCGACCTTTCAAGTTTGTTTGAAATTGCAGAGCGTGGTCAAGTCTTTTTATCAGATGAGCAAGTAGAACGTTTGAACCAAGAATTGCAGGCGGAAGGCTTTACAGAAGAAATTGTCAATGACAAGGAACCTAAGTTTGTTGTTGGTGAAATTGTCGAGATGGTGGCTCATCCTGATAGTGATCACCTCAACATCTGCCAAGTTGCAGTCGCAAGTGACAAGACAGTGCAAATCGTTGCAGGAGCACCTAATGCGCGTGTTGGGTTGAAAACCATTGTGGCTCTTCCTGGAGCTATGATGCCAAAAGGTAATCTCATTTTCCCAGGCGAACTTCGTGGCGAAAAGAGTTTTGGCATGATGTGCAGTCCTCGTGAATTGCATCTACCAAATGCTCCGCAAAAACGTGGGGTTATTGAATTATCAGAAGACCAAGTTGTCGGAACTCCATTTGACCCAGCCAAACACTGGACTGCCTAGGAAATTGTCAGTATTTGATAGACCAGATAGAGGGGGATAAGATGGCAAAAAATGTAGTGATTACAGGGGCGACTTCAGGAATCGGTGAAGCGATTGCACGTGCTTATCTGGAGCAGGGGGAGAATGTCGTTCTAACAGGGCGACGGACAGACAGACTAGTGGCCCTCAAGTCAGAGTTTGCAGAAACGTTTCCAAATCAAACAGTTTGGATTTCCCCACTTGATGTGACGGATATGACCATGGTAAAGACTGTTTGTTCCGATATTCTAGAAACGATAGGACAGATTGATATCTTGGTCAATAACGCCGGGCTGGCTCTTGGTGGTTTAGCTCCCTATCAAGACTATGAAGAGTTGGATATGCTAACTATGTTGGATACCAATGTCAAAGGTTTGATGGCAGTCACTCGTTCTTTCTTGCCTTCCATGGTTGCAGCAAATCAAGGCCATATTATCAACATGGGATCGACCGCAGGAATCTATGCTTATGCTGGGGCAGCTGTTTACTCAGCCACCAAGGCTGCAGTCAAGACTTTTTCAGATGGACTGCGAATTGATACCATTGCGACAGACATCAAGGTGACCACCATTCAGCCAGGAATTGTCGAAACAGATTTCTCTACAATTCGTTTTCATGGTGACAAAGAGCGAGCTGAGGCGGTCTATCAGGGAATCGAAGCCTTGCAAGCTCAGGATATTGCAGACACAGTGGTCTATGTGACCAGTCAGCCTCGTCGTGTGCAGATTACAGATATGACCATTATGGCCAATCAACAGGCGACTGGATTTATAGTTCATAAAAAATAAAAAATTTTCCTCGAAAGTTACAAATTTCTGTAACTTTTTTTGATTTCCTGCGAATAGATAAGTAGGAGGAAGAAAATATGTATAATAAAGTTATCATGATTGGGCGCTTGACGTCTACACCAGAATTGCACAAAACCAACAACGACAAGTCAGTAGCTCGCGCAACTATTGCTGTGAACCGTCGTTACAAAGACCAAAATGGGGAACGTGAAGCTGACTTTGTCAATCTTGTTCTTTGGGGGAAATTGGCTGAAACCTTGGCAAGCTACGCAACCAAAGGTAGTCTTATCTCTGTGGATGGAGAACTTCGTACCCGTCGCTTTGAGAAAAATGGTCAAATGAACTATGTGACTGAAGTTCTTGCCACAGGATTCCAACTTTTGGAAAGCCGCGCCCAACGTGCTATGCGTGAAAATAACGCTGGACAGGATTTGGCAGACTTGGTTTTGGAAGAGGAGGAATTGCCATTTTAAGCATAGAAAAGCCTGAGTCAATCTTAGGCTTTTTTATCTTGAGAAAGTCAGACTTTTTTCTTGACTATTTCTGACCAAGTGATACAATAGAACTATAAATTAGCACTCAGATATAAAGAGTGCTAATAATATGTAGTTCATCATGGAGGAAAACAGATGTTGAAACCATTAGGAGACCGTGTGGTCTTGAAAATCGAAGAAAAAGAACAAACTGTTGGAGGCTTTGTCCTTGCAGGCTCAGCCCAAGAAAAAACAAAAACAGCCCAAGTTGTAGCTACTGGACAAGGTGTTCGTACCTTGAACGGTGACTTGGTAGCTCCAAGCGTTAAAGCTGGAGACCGTGTCTTAGTTGAAGCCCACGCGGGTATTGATGTCAAAGATGGAGATGAAAAGTATATCATCGTTGGTGAAGCTAACATCTTGGCAATCATTGAAGAATAGAAGGAGAAAGTAAGTATGTCAAAAGAAATTAAATTTTCATCTGATGCTCGTTCAGCTATGGTCCGCGGTGTCGATATCCTTGCAGACACTGTTAAAGTAACCTTGGGACCAAAAGGTCGTAATGTCGTGTTGGAAAAATCATTTGGCTCACCACTCATCACCAATGACGGTGTTACTATTGCCAAAGAAATTGAACTAGAAGACCATTTTGAAAATATGGGTGCCAAATTGGTATCAGAAGTAGCTTCAAAAACCAATGATATCGCAGGTGACGGAACGACAACTGCAACTGTTTTGACTCAAGCTATCGTACGTGAAGGAATCAAGAACGTCACAGCAGGTGCCAACCCAATCGGCATTCGTCGGGGGATTGAAGCAGCAGTTGCTGCTGCAGTAGAAGCCTTGAAAAACAATGCCATCCCTGTTGCCAATAAAGAAGCCATCGCTCAGGTTGCTGCTGTATCTTCTCGTTCTGAAAAAGTCGGCGAATACATCTCTGAAGCCATGGAAAAAGTTGGCAAGGATGGAGTTATCACCATTGAAGAGTCACGTGGGATGGAAACAGAGCTTGAAGTTGTAGAAGGAATGCAGTTTGACCGCGGTTACCTTTCACAGTACATGGTGACAGATAGCGAAAAGATGGTGGCTGACCTTGAAAATCCATACATCTTGATTACAGACAAGAAGATCTCCAATATCCAAGAAATCTTGCCACTTCTAGAAAGCATTCTCCAAAGCAATCGTCCACTCTTGATTATTGCAGATGATGTGGATGGCGAAGCTCTGCCAACTCTTGTCTTGAACAAGATTCGTGGAACCTTCAACGTCGTTGCTGTCAAAGCTCCTGGCTTTGGTGACCGTCGTAAAGCCATGCTTGAAGACATCGCCATCTTGACAGGAGGAACAGTTATCACAGAAGATCTTGGTCTTGAGTTGAAAGACGCGACGATTGAGGCGCTTGGTCAAGCAGCGAGAGTAACTGTGGACAAAGATAGCACGGTTATCGTAGAAGGTGCAGGAAATCCTGAAGCTATTTCTCACCGTGTTGCGGTTATCAAGTCTCAAATCGAAACTACAACTTCTGAATTTGACCGTGAAAAACTCCAAGAACGCTTGGCAAAATTGTCAGGTGGCGTCGCAGTCATCAAGGTCGGAGCTGCAACTGAAACTGAGTTGAAAGAAATGAAACTTCGTATCGAAGATGCCCTCAACGCTACTCGTGCAGCCGTTGAAGAAGGAATCGTTGCAGGTGGTGGAACTGCTCTTGCCAATGTGATTCCAGCTGTTGCTGCCTTGGAATTGACAGGTGATGAAGCAACAGGACGTAGTATCGTTCTCCGTGCCTTGGAAGAACCTGTTCGTCAAATCGCCCACAATGCAGGATTCGAAGGGTCTATCGTTATCGATCGTTTGAAAAATGCTGAAGTTGGTACAGGATTCAACGCAGCAACTGGTGAGTGGGTTAATATGATTGAAGAAGGAATTATCGACCCAGTTAAGGTTAGTCGTTCTGCCCTTCAAAATGCAGCCTCTGTAGCTAGCTTGATTTTAACAACAGAAGCAGTCGTAGCCAATAAACCAGAACCAGTAGCCCCAGATCCAGCAATGGATCCAAGCATGATGGGCGGGATGATGTAAAAGTAACTTATAAAAAACACAAAAGGAGGGAACATGCATCCCTCCTTTTATGGTTTCCTCTTCTAAATAGATTTGAGCTCTCCTAACTTATATGATAAAATAAGACTAGAAGAAGGAGAAGAACATGATTGATGTAGAAGAAATTCTGAGCAAGATGAATCCCAATCAGAAGATTAATTATGACCGTGTTATGCAGAAAATGGTTCAGGTTTGGGAAAAAAATGAGGAACGGCCAACTATTCTCATGCATGTTTGCTGTGCTCCTTGTAGTACCTACACCCTAGAATACCTGACAAAATACGCTGATGTGACCATCTATTTTGCCAATTCCAATATCCATCCTAAGGCAGAATACCACAAGCGAGCTTACGTCACCAAGAAATTTGTCAGTGATTTCAATGAGCGAACAGGCAATACAGTCCAGTACCTAGAAGCTCCCTATGAACCAAATGAATACCGGAAGTTAGTCAGAGGACTGGAAGAAGAACCCGAAGGTGGCGACCGTTGCAAGGTTTGTTTTGATTACCGTTTGGACAAAACAGCGCAAGTGGCTATGGATTTGGGCTTTGACTACTTTGGTTCAGCCTTGACCATTAGTCCCCATAAGAATTCTCAAACCATCAACAGCATCGGAATCGATGTGCAAAAGATTTATACCACCCACTATCTCCCAAGTGATTTCAAGAAAAATCAAGGCTATAAGCGTTCGGTGGAGATGTGCGAGGAGTATGATATTTATCGTCAATGTTATTGTGGGTGCGTCTATGCAGCTCAAGTTCAGAATATTGATCTTGTTCAGATTAAGAAGGATGCCACGGCTTTCTTGTTGGATAAGGATGTTGAAAAAGACTATTCTCATATCAAGTTTACTGTCACTAAATTAGATATATAGCAATTAACCCAGCTTCCAGGCTGGGTTTTTTAAATAAAAAACCAGGGCTCTCACCCCGGTTTGACAACTTTACCGATTCTTTAGTTCTATGTAGCGTTTGTACCAAATGTTGACATAGGCCTCTGAGAAAGGACCGCGTCCATTGTTGATCCAATCAACAAGGATTTTAACATGCTCTTTCAAAATATAGTCTAAATCATCAGAATACTTCATTTTGCGTTTATGGCGCTCATATTCTTCAACGTCCAAGAGACGTTTTTCACCATCAGTGAAGACCTTGACATCCAAATCATAATCAATGTATTTCAGGGCTTCCTCATCTAGATAGTAGGGGCTGGCCATATTGCAATAGTAGGAAATTCCATTATCGCGAATCATAGCAATGATATTAAACCAATATTTTTTGTGAAAGTAAACAATAGCCGGTTCTCGAGTCACCCAACGACGACCGTCACTTTCGGTAACAAGTGTGTGGTCGTTGACGCCAATAATGGCGTTCTCTGTTGTTTTTAGTACCATGGTGTCCCGCCAAGTACGGTGAAGACTCCCATCATGCTTATAACTTTGAATTGTAATAAAGTCGCCTTCTTTTGGAAGTTTCATAACTAACCAACTTTCTACAATTTATAAGTTTATCGTTTACTATTATATCATAAATTGGTCTAATTTTTTTGAATTTTACACGAAAATATTAAAGATATTCTCTGAGAGCGCTGGCTATATCCGAAAAATCATAGCCTTTTCTAGCTAAAACTTGGGTTAAACGCTGTTTAAGTTCGTAACCTTCATATTTACGAGCATACTTAGCATATTGTTTGTCTAGCTCTTTAAAAATGAGTTCTTGAGTCGTTTCTTGGTCGACTTGACTGTCCAAGTCATCAAAGGCACTTTTAGCATCGGGATAGGAGAAGCCTTTGTTCGTCAAGCTTTGAATGATCTTATCCTGCAAGCCACGAGCAGGAAGCTTTCCGGTGTATTTTTTAAGCAGTTTCTCAGCTACCCGTTGAGCAACTTCTGAAAAATCAAAAATCTTTAAAACATCATCAATAGTTGATTTGGCAATTCCTTTTTGAGACAGTTTTTGAGCTAGCAAATAGGGTCCCTTATCTCCAGAAAGTTGATTTGCATTGATGATAGAGCAGGCATACTGAAGATCATTAATCCAGTTATCTTCTTTAAGATTAGCGATAACTTGACTAGTGATTTTTTCATCAAGATCATACTTTTTCAGATACTCTCTCACTTCCTTTTCAGTACGAGCCTTGAAGGATAAATGGTAGAGAGCGAGATTCTTACCATAAGAAAACTGAGCAAAGCCTTGTATCTCGATTAATTCTTCCTTGCTAACCACCTTATCTTTAGACAACATAAAACGGACAATGGTATCTTCCGTGATATAAGAGGTTTGCTGTCCATCTAACTCCATCAAGTAGAGACGTTTTTTCTTTTCAAGTTTTGTGATTTTCATAGTTCTATTATACCCTAAAATGTGATAAGATAGGGGTATGAATCTGAAAGTCAAACAAAAAATACCTTTAAAAATCAAGCGGATGGGCATCAATGGTGAGGGAATCGGTTTCTATCAGAAAACCCTCGTTTTTGTGTCAGGCGCCCTCAAAGGAGAAGACATCTATTGTCAGATTACTTCTATTAAACGAAACTTTGTCGAAGCCAAATTGCTAAAGGTTAATAAGAAGTCAAAATTTCGAGTCGTACCAGCTTGTACGATTTATAATGAATGTGGTGGCTGCCAAATCATGCACCTCCACTACGATAAACAGTTAGAGTTTAAAACGGATTTACTCCACCAAGCCCTGAAAAAATTTGCTCCTGCAGGATATGAAAACTATGAAATCCGTCCAACTATCGGAATGCAGGAACCAAAGTACTACCGTGCTAAGCTTCAATTCCAGACTCGAAAATTTAAAAATCAGGTCAAGGCAGGTTTGTATGCGCAAAACTCTCATTACCTCGTAGAGTTGAAAGACTGTTTGGTGCAAGATAAGGAAACCCAAGTAATAGCGAATCGCCTAGCTGAACTTCTTACTTACCACCAAATTCCAATTACAGATGAGAGAAAAATACTAGGTGTTCGCACCATCATGGTACGCAGAGCAAGAAAAACGGGGCAAGTTCAGATTATTGTTGTCACGAATCGCCAGCTAAATTTGAATCAACTAGTCAAAGACCTAGTTAATGATTTTCCAGAAGTTGTCACGGTTGCTGTCAATACAAATACAGCAAAAACAAGTGAAATCTATGGTGAAAAGACAGAAATTATCTGGGGCCAAGAGAGTATTCAAGAAGGAGTACTCGACTATGAGTTTTCTCTCTCGCCCCGAGCTTTTTATCAGCTTAATCCTGAGCAGACAGAAATTCTCTATAGTGAAGCAGTTAAGGCCCTGGATGTCAGTAAAGAAGACCATCTGATTGATGCGTATTGTGGTGTTGGGACGATCGGATTTGCCTTCGCAACTAAGGTCAAGAGTCTCAGAGGGATGGACATTATCCCAGAAGCCATAGAAGATGCCAAGCGAAATGCTAAAAAAATGGGATTTGACAATACCCATTACGAAGTGGGAACAGCTGAAGAAATTATTCCACGCTGGTATCAAGAAGGCTACCGAGCAGATGCCCTGATAGTCGACCCTCCTCGTACAGGTTTAGATGATAAGCTACTGGATACCATCCTGACCTATGTCCCAGAAAAAATGGTCTATGTATCCTGTAATGTTTCGACCTTGTCACGAGACTTAGTTAAACTAGTAAAAGTCTATGACCTCCAGTATATCCAGTCGGTCGATATGTTTCCCCACACTGCACGGACAGAAGCAGTGGTTAAGTTAGTGAAGAAAAAACCCAACTTCACTGAAAAAAGTTCTTGACAAAGGTAAAAAAGTAGGTATAATAGAAAGAGTTGAAAAGCTCAAGGTCCGTTGGTCAAGGGGTTAAGACACCGCCTTTTCACGGCGGTAACACGGGTTCGAATCCCGTACGGACTATGGTGTATTGCGGTTAAAAAAACTTGAAAAAAGTTTAAAAAATCTGTTGACAGAGACAGGTAGCTGTGATATACTAATATAGTTGTCGCTTGAGAGAATGAGTGACAAAGACCTTTGAAAACTGAACAAGACGAACCAATGTGCAGGGCACTATAACAGAAGTTATAGTACTGAACAATGAAAAAACAATAAATCTGTCAGTGACAGAAATGAGTGAGAACTCAAACTTTTAATGAGAGTTTGATCCTGGCTCAGGACGAACGCTGGCGGCGTGCCTAATACATGCAAGTAGAACGCTGAAGGAGGAGCTTGCTTCTCTGGATGAGTTGCGAACGGGTGAGTAACGCGTAGGTAACCTGCCTGGTAGCGGGGGATAACTATTGGAAACGATAGCTAATACCGCATAAGAGTAGATGTTGCATGACATTTGCTTAAAAGGTGCAAATGCATCACTACCAGATGGACCTGCGTTGTATTAGCTAGTTGGTGAGGTAACGGCTCACCAAGGCAACGATACATAGCCGACCTGAGAGGGTGATCGGCCACACTGGGACTGAGACACGGCCCAGACTCCTACGGGAGGCAGCAGTAGGGAATCTTCGGCAATGGACGGAAGTCTGACCGAGCAACGCCGCGTGAGTGAAGAAGGTTTTCGGATCGTAAAGCTCTGTTGTAAGAGAAGAACGAGTGTGAGAGTGGAAAGTTCACACTGTGACGGTATCTTACCAGAAAGGGACGGCTAACTACGTGCCAGCAGCCGCGGTAATACGTAGGTCCCGAGCGTTGTCCGGATTTATTGGGCGTAAAGCGAGCGCAGGCGGTTAGATAAGTCTGAAGTTAAAGGCTGTGGCTTAACCATAGTACGCTTTGGAAACTGTTTAACTTGAGTGCAAGAGGGGAGAGTGGAATTCCATGTGTAGCGGTGAAATGCGTAGATATATGGAGGAACACCGGTGGCGAAAGCGGCTCTCTGGCTTGTAACTGACGCTGAGGCTCGAAAGCGTGGGGAGCAAACAGGATTAGATACCCTGGTAGTCCACGCCGTAAACGATGAGTGCTAGGTGTTAGACCCTTTCCGGGGTTTAGTGCCGCAGCTAACGCATTAAGCACTCCGCCTGGGGAGTACGACCGCAAGGTTGAAACTCAAAGGAATTGACGGGGGCCCGCACAAGCGGTGGAGCATGTGGTTTAATTCGAAGCAACGCGAAGAACCTTACCAGGTCTTGACATCCCTCTGACCGCTCTAGAGATAGAGTTTTCCTTCGGGACAGAGGTGACAGGTGGTGCATGGTTGTCGTCAGCTCGTGTCGTGAGATGTTGGGTTAAGTCCCGCAACGAGCGCAACCCCTATTGTTAGTTGCCATCATTCAGTTGGGCACTCTAGCGAGACTGCCGGTAATAAACCGGAGGAAGGTGGGGATGACGTCAAATCATCATGCCCCTTATGACCTGGGCTACACACGTGCTACAATGGCTGGTACAACGAGTCGCAAGCCGGTGACGGCAAGCTAATCTCTTAAAGCCAGTCTCAGTTCGGATTGTAGGCTGCAACTCGCCTACATGAAGTCGGAATCGCTAGTAATCGCGGATCAGCACGCCGCGGTGAATACGTTCCCGGGCCTTGTACACACCGCCCGTCACACCACGAGAGTTTGTAACACCCGAAGTCGGTGAGGTAACCTTTTAGGAGCCAGCCGCCTAAGGTGGGATAGATGATTGGGGTGAAGTCGTAACAAGGTAGCCGTATCGGAAGGTGCGGCTGGATCACCTCCTTTCTAAGGATAAGGAACTGCACATTGGTCTTGTTTAGTCTTGAGAGGTCTTGTGGGGCCTTAGCTCAGCTGGGAGAGCGCCTGCTTTGCACGCAGGAGGTCAGCGGTTCGATCCCGCTAGGCTCCATTGGTGAGAGATCACCAAGTAATGCACATTGAAAATTGAATATCTATATCAAATAGTAACAAGAAAATAAACCGAAACGCTGTAGTATTAAAAGAGTTTATGACTGAAAGGTCAAAAAATAAGGTTAAGTTAATAAGGGCGCACGGTGGATGCCTTGGCACTAGGAGCCGAAGAAGGACGTGACAAACGACGATATGCCTTGGGTAGCTGTAAGTAAGCGATGATCCAGGGATTTCCGAATGGGGGAACCCAACAGGTACTACCTGTTACCCGCATCTGTTAAGGATGTGAGGAGGAAGACGCAGTGAACTGAAACATCTAAGTAGCTGCAGGAAGAGAAAGCAAAAGCGATTGCCTTAGTAGCGGCGAGCGAAACGGCAGGAGGGCAAACCGAAGAGTTTACTCTTCGGGGTTGTAGGACTGCAATGTGGACTCAAAGATTATAGAAGAATGATTTGGGAAGATCAGCCAAAGAGAGTAATAGCCTCGTATTTAAAATAGTCTTTGTACCTAGCAGTATCCTGAGTACGGCGGGACACGTGAAATCCCGTCGGAATCTGGGAGGACCATCTCCCAACCCTAAATACTCCCTAGTGACCGATAGTGAACCAGTACCGTGAGGGAAAGGTGAAAAGCACCCCGGGAGGGGAGTGAAATAGAACCTGAAACCGTGTGCCTACAACAAGTTCGAGCCCGTTAATGGGTGAGAGCGTGCCTTTTGTAGAATGAACCGGCGAGTTACGATATGATGCGAGGTTAAGTTGAAGAGACGGAGCCGCAGGGAAACCGAGTCTGAATAGGGCGCATTAGTATCATGTCGTAGACCCGAAACCATGTGACCTACCCATGAGCAGGTTGAAGGTGCGGTAAGACGCACTGGAGGACCGAACCAGGGCACGTTGAAAAGTGCTTGGATGACTTGTGGGTAGCGGAGAAATTCCAAACGAACTTGGAGATAGCTGGTTCTCTCCGAAATAGCTTTAGGGCTAGCGTCGACATAAAGATTCTTGGAGGTAGAGCACTGTTTGGGTGAGGGGTCCATCCCGGATTACCAATCTCAGATAAACTCCGAATGCCAATGAATTATGGTCGGCAGTCAGACTGCGAGTGCTAAGATCCGTAGTCGAAAGGGAAACAGCCCAGACCACCAGCTAAGGTCCCAAAATAATTGTTAAGTGGAAAAGGATGTGGGGTTGCACAGACAACTAGGATGTTAGCTTAGAAGCAGCTATTCATTCAAAGAGTGCGTAATAGCTCACTAGTCGAGTGACCCTGCGCCGAAAATGTACCGGGGCTAAAACAATTTACCGAAGCTGTGGATACCTTTATAGGTATGGTAGGAGAGCGTTCTATGTGTGAAGAAGGTATACCGTGAGGAGTGCTGGAACGCATAGAAGTGAGAATGCCGGTATGAGTAGCGAAAGACAGGTGAGAATCCTGTCCACCGTAAGACTAAGGTTTCCAGGGGAAGGCTCGTCCGCCCTGGGTTAGTCGGGACCTAAGGAGAGACCGAAAGGTGTATCCGATGGACAACAGGTTGATATTCCTGTACTAGAGTATGTAGTGATGGAGGGACGCAGTAGGCTAACTAAAGCAGACGAATGGAAGAGTCTGTCTAAGCAGTGAGGTGTGATATGAGTCAAATGCTTATATCTATAACATTGAGCTGTGATGGGGAGCGAAGTTTAGTAGCGAAGTTAGTGACGTCACACTGCCAAGAAAAGCTTCTAGCGTTTAAACATACTCTACCCGTACCGCAAACCGACACAGGTAGTCGAGGCGAGTAGCCTCAGGTGAGCGAGAGAACTCTCGTTAAGGAACTCGGCAAAATGACCCCGTAACTTCGGGAGAAGGGGTGCTGACTTTACGTCAGCCGCAGTGAATAGGCCCAAGCAACTGTTTATCAAAAACACAGCTCTCTGCTAAATCGTAAGATGATGTATAGGGGGTGACGCCTGCCCGGTGCTGGAAGGTTAAGAGGAGTGCTTAGGAGTAATCCGAAGGTATGAATTGAAGCCCCAGTAAACGGCGGCCGTAACTATAACGGTCCTAAGGTAGCGAAATTCCTTGTCGGGTAAGTTCCGACCCGCACGAAAGGCGTAATGATTTGGGCACTGTCTCAACGAGAGACTCGGTGAAATTTTAGTACCTGTGAAGATGCAGGTTACCCGCGACAGGACGGAAAGACCCCATGGAGCTTTACTGCAGTTTGATATTGAGTGTCTGTACCACATGTACAGGATAGGTAGGAGTCTATGAGATCGGGACGCCAGTTTCGAAGGAGACGTTCTTGGGATACTACCCTTGTGTTATGGCCACTCTAACCCGGATAGGTTATCCCTATCGGAGACAGTGTCTGACGGGCAGTTTGACTGGGGCGGTCGCCTCCTAAAAGGTAACGGAGGCGCCCAAAGGTTCCCTCAGAATGGTTGGAAATCATTCGCAGAGTGTAAAGGTATAAGGGAGCTTGACTGCGAGAGCTACAACTCGAGCAGGGACGAAAGTCGGGCTTAGTGATCCGGTGGTTCCGTATGGAAGGGCCATCGCTCAACGGATAAAAGCTACCCTGGGGATAACAGGCTTATCTCCCCCAAGAGTTCACATCGACGGGGAGGTTTGGCACCTCGATGTCGGCTCGTCGCATCCTGGGGCTGTAGTCGGTCCCAAGGGTTGGGCTGTTCGCCCATTAAAGCGGCACGCGAGCTGGGTTCAGAACGTCGTGAGACAGTTCGGTCCCTATCCGTCGCGGGCGTAGGAAATTTGAGAGGATCTGCTCCTAGTACGAGAGGACCAGAGTGGACTTACCGCTGGTGTACCAGTTGTCTTGCCAAAGGCATCGCTGGGTAGCTATGTAGGGAAGGGATAAACGCTGAAAGCATCTAAGTGTGAAACCCACCTCAAGATGAGATTTCCCATGATTTTATATCAGTAAGAGCCCTGAGAGATGATCAGGTAGATAGGTTAGAAGTGGAAGTGTGGCGACACATGTAGCGGACTAATACTAATAGCTCGAGGACTTATCCAAAGTAACTGAGAATACGAAGTGTGAGGTTTTCTTTGTATTTGATAGATATTCAATTTTGAGTAGGTATTACTCAGAGTTAAGTGACGATAGCCTAGGAGATACACCTGTACCCATGCCGAACACAGCAGTTAAGCCCTAGAACGCCGGAAGTAGTTGGGGGTTGCCCCCTGTGAGATATGGAAGTCGCTTAGCAGAATAGGAAGTTTAGAGACTTCCTTTTTGGGAGTTTAGCTCAGCTGGGAGAGCATCTGCCTTACAAGCAGAGGGTCAGCGGTTCGATCCCGTTAACTCCCATAGGTCCCGTAGTGTAGCGGTTATCACGTCGCCCTGTCACGGCGAAGATCGCGGGTTCGATTCCCGTCGGGACCGTTTAAGATAACGGCAGTTATTTTAGACTCGTTAGCTCAGTTGGTAGAGCAATTGACTTTTAATCAATGGGTCACTGGTTCGAGCCCAGTACGGGTCATATTTGCGGGTTTGGCGGAATTGGCAGACGCACCAGATTTAGGATCTGGCGCTTAACGGCGTGGGGGTTCAAGTCCCTTAACCCGCATAATAGAAAGTAGCCGGCTTAGCTCAGTTGGTAGAGCATCTGATTTGTAATCAGAGGGTCGCGTGTTCAAGTCATGTAGCCGGCATTTTTTTATATAGAATAAGAGGTCGATGCGAACGTAGTTCAGTGGTAGAACACCACCTTGCCAAGGTGGGGGTCGCGGGTTCGAATCCCGTCGTTCGCTTAGAGAGGCCGGGGTGGCGGAACTGGCAGACGCACAGGACTTAAAATCCTGCGATTGGTAACGATCGTACCGGTTCGATTCCGGTCCTCGGCATATAATGATGAGCACCCTTAGCTCAACTGGATAGAGTACCTGACTACGAATCAGGCGGTTAGAGGTTCGACTCCTCTAGGGTGCATTTTTTTATTTAACGCGGGAAGTAGCTCAGCTTGGTAGAGTACTTGGTTTGGGACCAAGGTGTCGCAGGTTCGAATCCTGTCTTCTCGATTCATGGCGGTGTAGCTCAGCTGGCTAGAGCGTCCGGTTCATACCCGGGAGGTCGGGGGTTCGATCCCCTTCGCCGCTATATTGATCTTGTTGGACCTTTAGCTCAGCTGGTTAGAGCTCTCGGCTCATAACCGAGTGGTCGTAGGTTCAAGTCCTACAAGGTCCATTGTAAATAATGGAGGATTACCCAAGTCCGGCTGAAGGGAACGGTCTTGAAAACCGTCAGGCGTGTAAAAGCGTGCGTGGGTTCGAATCCCACATCCTCCTTTTTATATTAACGCGGGATGGAGCAGCTCGGTAGCTCGTCGGGCTCATAACCCGAAGGTCGTAGGTTCAAATCCTGCTCCCGCAATTTGGCTCGGTAGCTCAGTTGGTAGAGCAATGGATTGAAGCTCCATGTGTCGGCGGTTCGATTCCGTCTCGCGCCATATTTTATTTTATTAAGCGGGTGTAGTTTAGTGGTAAAACTACAGCCTTCCAAGCTGTTGTCGCGAGTTCGATTCTCGTCACCCGCTTTGAACGAAAGTTCATACCAAGTTTTTGAACTTGGGCGCGTAGCTCAGGTGGTTAGAGCGCACGCCTGATAAGCGTGAGGTCGGTGGTTCGAGTCCACTCGTGCCCATTAATAGGAGAATTACTCAAGAGGCTGAAGAGGACGGTTTGCTAAATCGTTAGGTCGGGTAACCGGCGCGGGGGTTCGAATCCCCCATTCTCCGTACGTTGAGAGCTGCTAGGCTCTTTTTTTTGTATGTAAATCCCCCTTCTAAATCATTAAAAGGGGATTTGTTTATTACCAATTTGTTAGTGATATTTCTCCGCTATTTAGCCAGATAGTATGTTTATCTTCAAGTTCGACGTGTAGTTGACCAGATTCTGAGATTTCTTTTGCAAGTCCTTTTTTCAATTTTCCGTCTAGCTGGAAGGTAACTTCTTTTCCAAGAACTAATGATCTTTCTTTATAGATATAAAGTAACTCATCTGGATCCGTATTGTAGAAACAATTCCATATTTCACAGATGAGCCCATTACGACTAATTGGTGCAGGTGCCATAAATAGGCTGCCTGCTTTTTCTTTTAGGTCATCTGGAAAGTCTGTTATGGAAAAATTAATACCAAGTCCGATAATGACATCTGTAACCAATCCTGTCTCTACTGATGTCATTGCTTCGGTGAGGATACCCGCCATCTTTTTATTTTTTAAGTAGATGTCATTTACCCATTTGATATCTACTTCTATCATAGTTAGATTTTTAATGGCTTTGTAGACTGCAGCAGCTACAAGGAGAGTATAGGATGGGAGTTTTTCATAGGGAAGATTGGGTTGAATATGCAGGGACATATAGATCCCACCCTGAGATGGAGAATAGTAGGGACGCTGAAAGCGGCCACGACCTGCTGTTTGACAGGTTGAAAGATAGAGTGTATTTCCTTTATTTCCAGCCTCAATCCCTTCTTTTGCATCTGTTTGTGTTGATTTGGTCTCAGGTTTGTAGCGAATGATTAAGTTGGTTTTCTCCTGAATCAAATCAGGCAATATCAGATCGCCTTGAATAAGCTTGTATCCTCTATTTTTGATACTGTCAATTTCTAGGCCTTCTTGTTGAAGACGTTGGATCGCTTTCCATATGGATGTACGGCTTAAATTCAGTTCTTCTCCGATTTTTTCTCCGCTAACATAATCGTTTTCTCTAGCTAATATTTGGTAGACTAGTTGGTGTGATTTCATTGATTTTCCTTTCTAGCTAAGAGGGAGTGAGAGTATTCCTTTCGAGTTTGACTAGGTGTTTTATGAAAAAACTGCTTGAAGGCTTTTGAGAAATGTAATGGATCTGAAAAACCCACAGAATACGCAATGACTTTGATCGTTTCATTGGTGTGTTCTAGTAACTGTTGCGCACGGTTCATTCGAACGAAAAGTAAATACTCTTTTGGAGAGAGTTGGTGAAATTCTTTAAACACACTAGTTAAGTAACTTCTATGAACCGATAGCTCTTTAGCTAAATCTTGAATGGTGAGCGATCGTGGATAGTGACTATCAATTAATTGTTTGCAGTCAAGATAGAGCTGGTGAGTTGATGAAATATTCTCTTTTTTCTGATTGGGAGCAATCGTTCCTAGATGAAACATTAGTTCATGGAGTTGTCCCATGATGTGGAGTTGAGCCAATTCATTTGATTTTGTAATCTGAGCGAAACGGACAATATTTTCAACAAGTTTTGCAGTTGTTTGTGTATGACAGTTATTTGACTGGGTGAGGTAGGATTGGTCAGAAATTTGAGATAGAACAAAGTAGTCAGGTGCCCTCCCTCCAGTGATCCCCAACCAGTAGTAAGCCCAAGGATCCTGGCTATCTGCTTGATAGAATGTTAATTCATCTGGTTTTAGTAAAAAGAAATCTCCTGCCTTTAAATCAACAATTTTCCCCTTATAATGGAATTGACCTTTTCCTTTAGTAATGTAATGGAGTACATAGGTATCTCGAATAGCTGGGCCAAAAGAGTAGTTAGGCGTGCATTCTTCATAACCGTAGAAGCTAAGAGAAAGATCAATTGTTCCAGTCTGGTATTCTGAAAAAACGAGCATGGGTCACCTCCTACCTAACATTTTACCATACTTTAGAGACATTTTTCTATTTTAGAAAGCGCTTTTATGTGATAAAATTTTATCAAGAAATCGATGAGGTACAATTTATGGGAATTCGGATAGAGAATAATCTATTTTACGTTGAGAGTAAAGGTTTAAGTTTGATTATTGAAAATAGGGATGGGTTCTTATTATTAAAACATTTAGGAAAGACTATTAAGAACTATAGAGGGGCTAATAGTGTTTACGAACGCGATCATGCTTTTTCTGGTAATCCAACAGCTACTAATCGAACCTTTAGTTTGGATACGCAACGTCAAATTTTTGGACAACATGGTTTGGGTGACTTTAGAAAACCAACTATACAGGTTCAACATGATGCAACTGAAGTAACAGACTTTCGATTTGTAGAAGCAAAGATTTTAAAAGGTCAGAATGGTCCACAGGGCTTACCTTCTCCTCACAGCATGGATGGTACAGAGACGCTTGCCTTGATTTTAAAAGATCCTCAAGCTAAACTTAGTCTGACTTTGTATTATACAGCTTTTGATAATGATGCGACAATTGCTAGTTACAGCAAATTGGAGAATAATAGTAATCAGGAAGTTGTCATTCATAAGGACTTTTCTTTCATGGCTGATTTTCCTGCTGCAGCTTACGAAATAGTAACTTTGCAGGGAGCTTATGCTCGTGAAAAGACTGTCCGACGTCAACAGGTAGAACAAGGAATCTTTTCGATTAGTTCGAACCGTGGAGCTTCTGGGCATGCTCAAACACCAGCTCTTCTATTATGTGATCAAGGAGTTACAGAGGATGCTGGGAATGTGTTTGCTCTACAACTGATGTATAGTGGAAACTTCGAAGCTTTTGTCCAAAAGAATCAACTGAATGAAGTTCGGGTGGCTATTGGAATTAATCCAGAAAACTTTTCTTGGAAGTTAGATTCTGAGGAAGACTTTGAAACACCGGTAGCTTTAGTGACCTATTCAGACGAGGGATTAACTGGTATTAGTCATGAAAGTCAGAATTTTGTACTTAAGCACATTATGCCAAGTAACTTTTCTAAAAAAGAGCGTCCAATTCTAATCAATAACTGGGAAGCTACCTACTTTGACTTTCAGAGAGAAAAATTGTTAGAACTAGCTGATGAAGCTAAGAAAGTTGGTATTGAACTTTTTGTATTAGATGATGGGTGGTTTGGTAATCGCTTTGATGATAATCGTGCTTTAGGTGATTGGGTTGTTAATGAGAAAAAGCTGGGTGGAAGTCTAGAAAGTCTGATTTCAGCTGTCCATGAAAGAGGTTTGCAGTTTGGGCTTTGGTTAGAACCGGAGATGATTTCTGTTGATAGCGACTTGTATCGCAAACATCCTGACTGGGCTATTCAGGTTCCAGGTTATGAGCATACTTACTCTCGAAATCAATTAGTACTTAATCTTGCCAATCCTCAGGTAGTAGAATATTTGAAAAATGTTTTAGATGAACTTCTCTCTCATCATAAAATTGACTACATCAAATGGGATATGAACCGCAATATCACTAATCTGGGGAATGGTTCAGCCTACTTGGAAACCCAGATGCAATCTCATCAGTACATGCTGGGGCTTTACGAACTCGTTTCTTATCTGACAGAGAAGCATAGCCATATTCTCTTTGAGTCCTGTTCTGGTGGTGGTGGACGAAATGATCTTGGTATGATGCGTTATTTCCCACAGGTCTGGGCTAGTGATAATACAGATGCTATTGCACGTTTACTAATTCAATACGGTTCATCCTATCTCTATCCAACCATTTCTATGGGGGCTCATGTGTCAGCAGTACCAAATCATCAGATGGGACGAATGACACCATTGGAAACTCGTGGTCATGTAGCCATGATGGGAAATCTGGGGTATGAGCTTGATTTGACAAGTTTATCAGATGAAGAGAAGGATGAGATCGCTAATCAGGTGAACTTGTATAAAGAATTGCGACCAGTAGTCCAGTTGGGAAATCAGTATAGGTTAATCAATCCCAATGCTGAATCCAATGAAGCAGCTGTGCAATTTAACTATGGAAATCAGACGATCGTAACCTACGTCCGAGTCCTATCAGTTGTGGAAACAATGGAAACCACCTTGAAACTGAAAGACTTAGAAGTGGAAGTGCTTTATGAGCTGGAAGGGACAAACATTGTTTATTCGGGTGCAGAGCTCATGTATGCAGGTTTAACTGTTACCCTATCACCAGGAGATTTTTTGAGTAGACAGTATAAATTCAAAAGACTATAATAAAAGCGTATAAATTTATCAAGGAGGCATTCCAATGAAATGGTATAAGAAAGCAGGTTTTCTTTTAGTAGCTGGGGCAAGTTTACTAGGCCTAGTGGCTTGTGGTCAGAACAATCAATCAACTGATGGTAAGGTAACGATTGAGTTTTTTAACCAGAAGACCGAGATGGCAGATACCTTGCAAAAGATTGTGGATGATTTTGAAAAGGAACACCCTAATATTGATGTGAAGTTGACGACTGTTCCGGCAGCTGGAATTGTTCTGAAGACTCGGATTTTATCAGGAGATGTTCCAGATATTATTAATATCTATCCTCAAAATATGGATTTTCAGGAGTGGGCGAAGGCAGGCTATTTTGCAGATATGACAGGAAAACCCTATCTTGAGAACATCAAGAATGACTATGCCGAAAAGTATGCAATCAATAACAAGATTTATAGTGTGCCTTTAACGGCCAACCTTTATGGAATCTATTACAATAAAACGAAGTTTAAAGAATTAGGACTTGAGGAACCGAAGACTTTTAAAGAGTTTCAAGAGATTGTCAAAAAGATAAAAGATAGTGGAAATTCTCCGTTTGCGGTTGCAGGCAATGAAGGCTGGACACTAAATGGTTACCACCAACTTTCTCTCATTACCCTTACGGGTAGTGGAGACGCGGCTAATAACTATCTTCGCTTTTCAAAACCAAACGCAATCTCTGCAGATGATGCTATTTTAAAAGCAGATGCAGAACGACTCGATTTATTAGCAGATAATGCTCAAGATGGTTGGCGTGGTGCCTCTTATAATGATGCGGTGGTAGCATTTTCGAGTGAAAAAGCCTTGATGATGCCACAAGGATCATGGGCATTAGCCGCAATTAATCAACAGGATCCAAAATTTGAGGTGGGGATGTTTGCTTTTCCTGGAGAAGAAGTAGGAAAAGAAGCCACTGTTGGTGCAGGGGACATGGCATTATCAACTTCAGCTACTACTAAACATCCTAAAGAAACCGAGGAATTTATCAGCTATATGACTAGTCCAAAAGCTATGCAATCATATTATGATGTAGATGGATCACCAGTTGCTGTAAAAGGTATACAAGAAAAAGAAGATTCAGCACTTGCAGAGATTTCTAAACTGGCATTTACGGATAAACATTATGTTTGGTTGGGTCAACACTGGAATTCTGAAGAAGATTTTTTTAATCTAAGTGCAGGTTACCTGATGGATAAAAATCTGAAAAATATGGCAAACAATCTCAATGCTTTCTTTAATCCAATGAAGGCAGATTTGGACTAGAATAGGAGTTAAGATGATATGGCTATTCGAAAATTTTTAAATAAATACTGGGGTTGGACATTTTTGCTAATCCCGCTTGCTTTACAAGCTATCTTCTTTTACTTTCCAATGGTACAAGGTGCTTTCTATAGTTTGACTAACTGGACTGGATTGACCTATAATTATAAATTTGTTGGTTTAAATAACTACAAATTGTTGATGATTGATGGGAAATTCTTCACAGCCATAGCTTTTACTTTGATTTTAACTCTGGCATTGATTGTTGGAGAGATTACAATTGGGATGGTTGTGGCACGAGCCTTAAATTCTAAGATGAA
Source organism: Streptococcus oralis (assembly GCF_019334565.1). NCBI lineage: Bacteria > Bacillati > Bacillota > Bacilli > Lactobacillales > Streptococcaceae > Streptococcus > Streptococcus oralis. The sequence goes on from NZ_CP079724.1 coordinate 407,755, forward strand.
AGGACAGACCTTCTTTAGAGCTTGGTTCTTTTTCCCGGCTGTTTTATCTGGTTTGACAGTTTCCTTGATTTTTAAACAATTTTTCAACTATGGTCTTCCAACGATTGGAAGAATTTTAGGGGTTGGTTTTTTACAAGAGAGTCTATTAGGAACACCTGTCGGTGCGGTAGTGGCAACTATTTTCGTTCTTCTATGGCAAGGAGTAGCAATGCCAATCATCCTCTTTCTTGCTGGTCTTCAGAGTATTCCAAGTGATATTTTGGAGGCAGCATCAATTGACGGTGCAACAAGTAAACAAACCTTTTGGAAGATTGAATTGCCCTATTTACTGCCAACGATCTCAATGGTTTTTATCTTGGCTCTTAAGTCTGGTTTGACAGCCTTTGACCAAATTTTTGCCTTGACGAGTGGTGGTCCAAATAATGCTACAACGTCTCTTGGACTTTTAGTCTACAACTATGCTTTCAAGAGTAATCAATATGGATATGCGAATGCAATTGCCTTGATTTTATTCTTAATTATTGGAATTGTTTCTCTTATCCAAATCAAGCTATCAAAGAAATTTGAAATCTAATAGAGGAGTCCTACACATGAAAAAAGAAGAAAAATTGAATCAGTTTTGGAAATATGTCCTCTTGATAGTCGGTGGTATTCTTATACTTGTTCCTTTGTTGGTAACGGTATTCAGTTCCTTCAAGACAACCAAGGATATCATGAATCATTTCTTTAGTTTGCCCAATCCTTTTACCTTAAGTAATTATGAACGATTGATTTCGGATGGAATTGGAGGCTATTTCTGGAATTCAGCAGTTATTACGGTGTTATCATTGATTGTAGTAGCTTTCTTTATACCAGCTGCAGCTTATTCCATTGCTCGAAATATGTCTAAGAAAAAAGCCTTTGCAATTATGTATTCGCTCTTGATCTTAGGGATATTTGTTCCATTTCAGGTGATTATGATTCCCATCACAGTTATGATGAGTAAACTCGGTCTAGCAAATATGTGGGGGTTGGTAATACTCTATCTAACTTATGCAATTCCACAGACTCTCTTCTTGTATGTTGGTTATATTAAAATCAGTATACCAGATAGTTTAGATGAAGCTGCAGAAATTGATGGGGCTGATCGTTTTACAACTTATCGTCGAATCATTTTTCCAATGTTGAAGCCCATGCATGCGACAACTTTGATTATCAATGCTCTCTGGTTCTGGAATGACTTTATGTTGCCACTCTTGATTCTGAATAAGGATTCCAAGATGTGGACTTTACCTCTCTTCCAATACAACTACCAAGGTCAGTACTTCAATGACTATGGCCCAAGTTTTGCATCTTATATTGTGGGAATTGTAACGATAACCATTGTCTACCTCATCTTCCAAAAACATATCATTTCAGGAATGAGTAACGGGGCAGTGAAGTAAAAAAGTGCTTAGGGAATTTATAATTCCATACATAGAGGAACAGTTCAGCTTGTTTACAATTCTATGTAGAAAACAAGAAAGTAGTACTTAGTTACGTGCAGTCTATATTAGTACGAGTTCGATGTGAACAAAAACCTAAAAATATCTTTCATTTACGAAGCCAGGTCATATAAGACTTGGCTTTCATCAGAAAAAGGAGACCATATATGACCATTCAAAATAAAACTATGTTGATTACTTACTCAGATAGTCTTGGAAATAACCTTAAAGTCTTGTATGAGAATTTGGAAGAATATTTTGGCGATGCTATTGGGGGAGTGCACCTTCTACCATTTTTCCCGTCAACAGGTGATCGTGGATTTGCACCAGTTGACTATGATGAAGTGGATCCAGCGTTTGGTGATTGGGAGGATGTTAAGCGTTTAGGTGAGAAATATTATCTTATGTTTGACTTTATGATTAACCATATTTCTCGTCAATCGAAATATTATAAGGACTATCAAGAAAAACATGAAGCTAGTGAATTTAAAGATCTCTTTTTAAACTGGGATAAGTTTTGGCCGGAAAATCGTCCGACACAAGCTGATGTAGATTTAATTTACAAGCGTAAGGACCGTGCACCAAAGCAAGAGATTCTTTTTGCAGATGGTTCAGTAGAACATTTGTGGAATACTTTTGGTGAGGAGCAGATTGATCTTGATGTGACCAAAGAAGTAACGATGTCATTTATCCGTAAGACGATTCAACATCTAGCAAGTAACGGGTGTGATTTGATTCGTCTAGATGCCTTTGCTTATGCAGTGAAGAAATTGGATACCAATGATTTCTTTGTAGAACCAGATATTTGGGATTTATTGGACAAAGTTCGAGATATCGCTGCTGAGTATGGGACAGAGCTCTTACCTGAGATTCATGAACACTATTCGATTCAGTTTAAAATAGCGGACCATGATTACTATGTTTACGATTTTGCCCTTCCAATGGTGACCCTTTATACTCTTTACAGTTCCAGAACAGAGCGCTTGGCAAAGTGGTTAAAGATGAGCCCGATGAAGCAATTTACGACACTAGATACTCATGATGGAATTGGAGTGGTGGATGTCAAAGATATCCTGACTGATGAGGAAGTTGACTATGCTTCAAATGAGCTCTATAAGGTTGGAGCGAATGTCAAACGGAAGTACTCCAGTGCAGAGTATAACAATCTAGATATCTACCAAATCAATTCAACCTACTATTCTGCGCTTGGAGATGATGATGTCAAGTACTTCCTCGCTCGTCTGATTCAAGCTTTTGCTCCAGGCATTCCTCAGGTTTACTATGTGGGTCTATTAGCAGGAAAAAATGACTTGAAATTGTTAGAAGAAACCAAAGAAGGTCGAAATATTAATCGTCATTACTATAGCAATGAAGAAATAGCAGAAGAAGTTCAACGGCCTGTGGTGAAGTCCCTTCTCAATCTATTTTCTTTCCGTAATCAATCAGAGGCCTTTGACCTAGAAGGGACTATTGATATTGAAACACCAACAGCTCACAGCATTGTAATCAAACGTCAAAATAAAGACAAGTCCGTAACAGCAGTAGCAGAAATTGATCTGCAAAGTCAGACCTATCAAGTAGTGGAAAACGGCAGAAAAATTCAGTTCTAGTGCTATATTGATGACAGAATTTTTTGTAGTGAAAACGTGTTCATTGTTCCCAAATGACGGAAAAAATGGTAGAATATAAAGATAGTTTAGCATTTATCTTCTGGAGAAATCCAGAACAGAAAGGATCCGTTTTGAAATCAATTGGATTACTGGATAAGATAAGAGGGCTTTCGAAAAAAGATTTCTTTTTATATTTGATGATCATAAGTATCTTTTTACCTTTTTATTTGTTCTTAGCCCTCTTTGCTTTATATTTGATAGGTTTACTTGTTACTGGGGAGATGAAGGGAATTATCAAAGGATTGGCCAAACATCCTGTACTTCTCTTTTTTATTGCCTACAGTAGTATCATCTCTATCGTCGCCAAGAACTGGCTTGGATTGGTTGCATCTTTACTGATGTTTCTCTTCCTCATTTTCTTTAGTTTTTACCAGAAACGTCTGACACATGCTTTCTTTCGACTGATACTGCAGACAATCTTGTTTGGTAGTGTGCTCTCTGCTGTTTTTGCTACTTTGGAGCATTTCCAAATTGTAAAGAAATTTAACTACGCCTTTCTTTCGCCTAATATGCAAGTATGGCACCAAAACCGTGCGGAGGTCACATTCTTTAATCCTAACTACTATGGGATTATCTGTTGCTTCTGTATCATGATTGCCTTTTATCTCTTTACAACGACGAAGTTAAGATGGTTGAAAGTCTTTTGTGTGCTAGCAGGTTTTGTGAATCTATTTGGTTTGAATTTTACGCAAAATAGAACAGCCTTTCCTGCCATCATCGCTGGTGCCATCATTTATCTCTTTACAACCATTAAAAACTGGCGCGCCTTCTGGCTCAGTATTGGAGTTTTCGGGATTGGCCTTTGTTTCCTCTTCTCAAGCGATTTGGGTGTCCGTATGGGAACGCTAGATTCTTCAATGGAGGAGCGTGTTTCAATCTGGAATGCGGGTATGACTTTGTTTAAACAAAATCCGATCTGGGGAGAAGGTCCGCTGACCTATATGAATTCTTTTCCGAGAATTCATGCACCTTACCACGAGCACGCGCATAGTCTTTACATCGATACTATTTTGAGTTATGGTTTGATTGGAACCATTCTCCTATCCATTTCTTCGGTTATCCCGGTTCACATGATGATGGATATGAGTCAGGAGTCGGGCAAACGACCAATTATCGGTCTTTATCTCTCCTTCCTTACAGTAGTCGCTGTACATGGAATTTTTGATTTGGCTCTCTTCTGGATTCAGTCAGGCTTCATCTTCTTGCTGGTTATGTGTAGCCTACCGTTGGAACATCGTACCTTAGTAGCGGACATGACCGACTAAGTTTATAAAGATTGAAGATCTTCTACCTTGAGTAGAAGATTTTTTTAATTGCGAATTTATTTCTAAATCGAAATAGTTGACAGATGAAATGATAAGTATTACAATGAAATATAATTCGATATGGAAATAAATTGGAGAAGTCATGAAAGATAGTCATTTGGTAGCCCATCATATTCGTTTGTTGAATGGGCGGATTTTTCAAAAGTTACTGAGTCAGGATCCTGAGGCTCTTTATCGGAGTGAACAGGGAAAGATTCTCACGGTGTTATGGAAGAGTGAAACGGGTTGCGCTACGGCGACAGATATTGCACTTGCGACTGGTCTCACCAACAATACGCTCACAACCATGATTAAGAAACTTGAGGAGCAAAACCTGGTCATCATTAGCCCATGTGGAATAGATAAGAGAAAGAAATATGTCAAGTTGACAGAGCAAGGTTGGTCCCAGAAAGAAGTTGGCCATCGTGTTAGTCAAAGACTGGATGCTATTTTTTATAAAGGTTTCTCAGAGGAAGAAATTCGCCAGTTTGAAAGTTATCAGGAACGCATTTTGAACAATCTGAAAGAGAAGGAAAATTAGGCTTAGAATGGGGTAAATTAGTTATTAAAAGTTTGGTAACTTGACCAATCGAGGAAAGTTTTAAATTGAGGACAAAGAATGATTGAATACAAAAATGTAGCGCTACGCTATACAGAAAAAGATGTTTTGAGAGATGTTAATTTACGGATTGAGAATGGGGAATTTATGGTTTTAGTTGGGCCTTCTGGGTCCGGTAAGACGACCATGATTAAGATCATTAACCGTCTTTTGGAACCAACTGATGGAAATATATATATGGATGGCAAGCGCATCAAAGACTATGATGAGCGTGAGCTTCGTCTCTCTACTGGTTATGTTTTACAGGCCATTGCTCTTTTTCCCAATCTAACGGTTGCGGAAAATATTGCTCTCATTCCGGAGATGAAGGGCTGGACTAAGGAAGAAATTGCTCAGAAAACAGAAGAGCTTTTAGCTAAGGTTGGTTTACCGGTAGCTGAGTATGGGCATCGCTTACCTAGTGAATTATCTGGTGGAGAACAGCAACGGGTTGGTATTGTTCGTGCTATGATTGGTCAGCCTAAGATTCTCCTCATGGATGAACCTTTTTCGGCTTTGGATGCTATTTCGAGAAAACAGCTACAGGTTCTGACGAAAGAATTGCATAAAGAGTTTGGAATGACAACGATTTTTGTGACCCATGATACGGATGAAGCTTTGAAATTGGCGGACCGTATTGCTGTTTTGCAGGACGGAGAGATTCGTCAGGTGGCGAATCCCGAGACCATTTTAAAAGCTCCTGCCACAGAGTTTGTAGCAGACTTGTTTGGAGGTAGTGTTCATGACTAATTTGATATCAACTTTTCAGGATCGTTTTGGTGATTGGGTAACAGCTCTATCTCAACATTTGCAGTTGTCGCTTTTGACCTTGTTACTAGCTATTTTTATTGCTATTCCTTTGGCTGTTTATCTTCGCTATCATGAGAAGTTGGCGGACTGGGTCTTGCAGATTGCAGGAATTTTCCAGACTATCCCGTCTCTGGCCTTGTTGGGACTCTTTATCCCCTTGATGGGAATTGGAACTTTGCCTGCTTTGACTGCTCTGGTGATTTATGCGATTTTTCCGATTTTACAAAATACCATCACTGGGCTGAAGGGAATTGATCCAAGTCTACAAGAGGCTGGAATTGCCTTTGGGATGACCAGGTGGGAGCGTCTCAAGAAGTTTGAAATTCCACTTGCTATGCCCGTCATTATGTCTGGGATTCGGACAGCGGCTGTCTTGATTATCGGTACGGCGACCTTGGCTGCCTTGATTGGTGCAGGGGGACTGGGTTCCTTTATCCTTTTGGGAATTGACCGCAATAATACCAGTCTGATTTTGATTGGGGCACTTTCTTCTGCAGTGCTGGCCATTGCCTTTAACTTCCTACTAAAAGTGATGGAAAAAGCAAAATTGCGGACGATTTTCTCTGGTTTTGCCTTGGTGACCATATTGCTCGGTCTGTCTTATAGTCCAGCCCTTTTGGCTCAAAAAGAGAAAGAAAACTTGGTGATTGCTGGGAAATTGGGACCGGAACCAGAAATTTTGGCTAATATGTATAAGTTGCTGATTGAAGAAAATACCAGTATGACTGCGACTGTTAAGCCGAATTTTGGGAAAACAAGCTTCCTCTATGAAGCTCTGAAAAAAGGGGATATTGACATCTATCCTGAATTTACCGGTACGGTGACTGAAAGTTTGCTTCAGCCATCACCCAAGGTAGGTCATGAACCAGATCAGGTTTATCAAGTGGCGCGTGATGGTATTGCCAAACAGGATCAACTAGCCTATCTCAAACCTATGTCTTATCAAAATACCTACGCTGTAGCTGTTCCGAGAAAAATTGCTCAAGAATACGGTTTGAAGACCATCTCTGACTTGAAAAAGGTAGAAGGGCAGCTGAAGGCAGGTTTTACACTCGAGTTTAATGACCGTGAAGATGGTAATAAGGGCTTGCAATCAATGTATGGTCTCAATCTCAACGTAGCGACCATGGAGCCAGCGCTTCGCTATCAGGCAATTCAGTCGAGCGATATTCAAATCACAGATGCCTATTCGACGGATGCAGAATTGGCGCGTTATGATTTACAGGTCTTGGAAGATGACAAGCAACTCTTCCCACCTTATCAAGGGGCACCTCTGATGAAAGAAGCTCTTCTCAAGAAACATCCTGAGTTGGAGCCAGTTCTCAATAAATTGGCTGGTAAAATTACTGAAAGCCAGATGAGCCAGCTCAACTACCAAGTCGGTGTTGAAGGCAAGTCAGCAGAACAAGTAGCCAAGGAGTTTCTCCAAGAACAAGGATTGTTGAAGAAATAGATTGAAAATGTCAAACTCAACTTCTTTAAATGACCATATAGAAAAATGCTCAGACAATCTTGTCTGGGCTTTTTTGGTATTAGAGTTACTAAATGTCATTTAAAATGGGAAATAATACTCAATGAAAATCAAAGAGCAAACTAGGAAGCTAGCCGCAGGCTGTACTTGAGTACGGTAAGGCGACGCTGACGTAGTTTGAATTTGATTTTCGAAGAGTATAAGAGGAAATTTTCAGGATTTTCTAGATTTTTACTGTAAATACACTTGACTATTCACAAAATAGGTGTATAATGTGTTGTGAACTACTTAACAAATAAAGATTTCCAGCTCATGTCGACTAAGGATGGAAATCTTGTGTATAGACAGTTCAGTAGATATATAATAGAGCGTTGCGTCCGAAAGTCTATCCAGACACGGCTCTTTAAAAACAAAAGGAGAAGATTATGAAAACAGAACCGATTCATCGTACCAGTATGTGGAAATTTAAGTTAAGTGCTGCCACCATGACTTTGATTCCCGCTGCCGTGGGGATTAACTATGTTGCCAAAGCATTGGCGGAGGGGTTAAAGTTGCCCGTTTGGCTGGGGTCTTTGGGAACCTTTCTTACCAGCATGTTGGCTGGGCCGGTTGCCGGTGCCATTAGTGGTTTCATCAACAACGTGATCTATGGGCTGACCTTATCGCCAATTTCAACCGTGTATGCGATTACCAGCATCGGAATTGGGATTGCTGTAGGAGTTTTGCACGCCAATGGGTGGTTCTCGTCAGCGCGACGAGTATTTGTTTCTGCTATTATTATTGCCATCGTTTCAGCTGTCATTTCAACGCCACTCAACGTCATCTTTTGGGGTGGTCAGACCGGTATCGCTTGGGGTGACTCATTGTTTGCGGTAATGGTCGCCAATCATGCACCAGTGTGGCTGGCCTCATTTACCGATGAGTTTGTCTTGGATATTTTGGATAAAGTCTGCGTGGCCTACCTGGCATTCTTCATCTATCGTCAGCTGCCGAAGCGGATGGTGCACTTCTTTAGCGATGATAAATGATGACTGATCAAACATTGATTTCTGGAGCGCCACGGGTCAAGCTCAAGTAGTACCAGGTGATCGATCCGATTACTAAGCTCTTGTTCATCTTGGACATGACGTTGTTGAGCTTTGCCAGTATGAATTTATTGCTTCAGGCCGGATTAATTCTTGTCGCAACTCTGCTATTGTTATTTTCCAAATTGAGTTCTACCACCTTTAAGGCGCTGGGATTCAGCCTGTTTCTGATTTGCACCATGCTGATCATCCAAGGGTTATTTTACAGTCGGAATCAAACTGTGCTGTTTTCTGTGCTTGGGGTGTCGTTCTACAAAGAAGGCCTGATTTACGCCACCACTCTAGGTTGTCGAGTATTGGTGATTATTTTGACCAGTGGCTTTTTTATGGTGACCACGAGTATTTCAGAAAACGCGGCCTATTTGGAACTGTCCGGATTGTCTTATAAAACCGTCTACGTTCTGATGTCGGTGTGTTATATTTTGCCGGAAATGATGCGCAATATGCGGAAAATCCAGCAGGCACAAAAAGTTCGCGGAACCAATCCGCAAAAAACGTTGATTCAGAAATTAAAGTCAGTCCTGCCGGTTCTAATTCCATTGGTGATTAAGACCTTGGATCAATCGATGACGCGGTCGATTTCTCTCCAACTGAGAGGTTTTGATAATCTCAACCGGACTGTCAGAACCTCCCAGCGAGTGTATCGCCTGTCGCGGACGCTGCACATTGGTCTGACTGGATTGGCAATTTTATTGATTGGGTGGAAGATATGGACGAAGATAAACGGATTGTAATTGAAAATTTGACCACCCGTTATCCGGGTACTGAGCAACCACAACTGCGTCAGATTAACGCGGAGGTTCATACCGGCCAGGTGGTTGGGATTATCGGGAATAGCCACTCCGGCAAATCGACTTTGTGCCGTGTGCTGGCAGGGGTCATTCCCAAAATTGTGTCTGCTGAGATTGAGGGCGATTGGCACATGTTTGGCCAGCGAGTGTCCGACAATTGGCCCGTTTATAATGCCATGAATGGAGTTGTACTGCAAAATCCAGCTGGCCAACTAAGCGGGTTGGCAGACACGGTTGCCGATGAAATCGCCTTTGACTTGATTAATCAGGGAATGGCTGAAGGACTGATTCAAAAACGGGTTGAAGAAGTTGCCACGCAAATGGGGCTGATTGAACAGCTGAATTTTCGTCCCGAGAGCCTTTCCGGTGGTCAGATCCAGCGGTTGGCAATTGCCACGGCGATTGTGGCTAATCCGGCTGTTTTGATTATGGATGATCCGACCAGTGAGATGGATCCCCTTGGCCGCCGGCAATTTTTCCAATGGCTGGCCCAAGTCAAAGAGACGACTGTCTTCATTGTCACCAGTGAAATTGACGATTTGTGCGAAGTCGCCGACGTTGTGTGGGTGCTGCACGAGGGTCAAATGGTGGCCCAGGGCAGGCCGGGTGAGGTGTTTAATCATTTGGCAGCTGACTGGCAGATTCCAGCCCCGACAATCCAGCAACTTGCTCAAAAAATGGATTGGCACTTGGCTGATGGCCGGTATCCGGTGAATTACGCTGATCTGAAGGAGGTTCGTTATGTCCACAATTAAACTGAGCCACCTGACTTTCACTTATCCGGAACGGTCCTTTAGCTTGGATGTTGAAGACAAACACTTCGCCGATCCGATGGTGGCGATTGTCGGCCAAAATGGTGCCGGCAAATCAACGCTCTTCAAATTGTTGACGGGCTTGCTGACACCACAAACCGGTGTGATTAAGATCGATGGAGAAAATTTTAATGATCTTAAACCAGTCGAAAAGTTACTGAAGGTTGGGATTACTTTTCAGAATCCTGACGATCAGCTTTTCAACCCGACCGTTCAACGAGAGGTGGAGTGGAATGTCGCGCAGGTCATGGATGACCACGACACGATTACGAGGCGGGCTTTAGCGGCTCTAAAAAGAGTTGGCTTGGATGATAAAACAGCTGAAAGTCCATATGACCTGTCATTGTCGGAACGCAAGCTGTTGAGCGTTGCCACAGTTTTGGCAGTGGATCCGGCGATTTATTTATTTGATGAGCCGATGATGTCGCTTGATTGGGAAAGCCGGCGCAAGTTGACCGCAATTTTCCATCAGTTGGCTGATTCGGGCCACCAAGTTGTGACCATCACCCATGACATGGATTGGGTCGCCGCCGAGTTTGAGTCGGTGTATGTTATGGAACACGGGAAGTTTGGCTTCGCCGGCAGTCCACGGGAATTGTTCAGCAATCACGAACTTGTCCAGCGAGTGGGATTACTACCACCGCGGATTATGGACATAGCGGAGTCGCTGGGTGATTCACAGACATATTTATCGGTTAATGATTATTGCCAGAAAAATCGAGATGTATAGAAAAAGTCACCTCTGCAGGTTTTCCAGGTTGAAGGATTAACTTCAGCTTCTGGCAAGAACTCACATGGGTGACTTTTGTGTTTAATAACGTTTCATGATCATCGGGTGCTTCCTCAGATCACTCGGTTTGATTTTACTTTGTTTCATGGTCATAATCATATACCATTTCTTTTGGATTTTTTGTTTGACTAATACAAAATAGGTCTTCATAGGTCTTCGCATTTTTAGCGGCCATTAGGATCATCAGTATAATTTTCTGAATTAGGAGACTGTCCCATCACTATTCGAACTTCGTCTCCCAACTTACGCTGTTCCCATTCATCCGTGAATCCTTTAAATCGCAATTCTGGAACTTTCTTTTTAACTGAATCATCTATTTTCGCCATAGTCCCCACCATTTTATTGGTTTTTCTTGTTCTTCTATCCTTTTTTGATCTTTGATTTGTTCCTGCAAATTTTCCAACTTCTCTTTAAGAGCGTTCACTTCATCTTTATATTGATTGTCTAAGTGTTTGAATTCTGTTTCCTGTGAGGGCATTTTGAGGGCTTTTAAGTTATCATTTTCCGCCTTGTATTCTTCTAGCAACTTTTTATCTTGCAAGGCTAATCGTTGTTACTGGTCTAACAAATTAGTTAGTTTTTCTATTTGTTGGTCTTTGGTATTTGATTTGCTACTACTTTCTACTTTACCTAAAATTATTTTTTCTGCTTTAGAATTTATTAGATTAGACCCATTGGAATTTTTAAGCTGTAATTCTTTTGGTAACCTTTGGTAGTGATATTGAATATTTTGTTTTGTAACACTCAACTCATCCGCCAGCTCTTTGATCTTTTTTAAGTCTTCACTCATGGTTTAAGTCCTGCCTTTTAACCGTTTGTAGATATTGTTCAATGGCTTTTTTGAGGTAGCGTGCGATATTATGCTTAGAATATTCTTCACGTCTGCTGGCAACATAAGACAAGTGGTCTTTGACACTATTTAGCCCTCTTAATTCTTTCAGTTCGTCATAGAGGGGGTAAACATGGACTTGCAATCCTGCCATGATTTTTGTATCTTGCATTTCAAACGGACTTAGCAACATATTTTCTAGCAATAGCGTGGTGTACTTGCTTTTCATTGCTTCAATAGCTAGCTTATCTTCGGTTTCTGCTTTGCGTGCTTTATCTTCTTGATAGGCGGTATCTTCTAACTTATAGCTGTTATCGTCTGCTCGACGTTTCTTTCGTAACCAGATATCCAATGTTAAACCGTCCGCATCAATCGCTCGATAGAGATAATGCCAACGCCCCTTAATTTTGATATAGGTTTCATCCATTTTCCACGAATAGAAGGACTGTTTATTTTTCTTTTCCAGAGATGATAGAGGATTTTACTGTATTCTTGAACCCACCGATAAATCGTAGTGTGGCAAACATTTATTCCACGGTCATAAAGCAATTCCTGAACTTCACGATAGCTCAGATTGTAACGTAGGTAATAACCAACAGCGACAATGATGACGTCTTGTTGGAATTGTTTGCTTTTAAAATGATTCATCTCTCAAGCCTTACTAACCTTTTTTCTGCTCTTTGAGAAGCTGAAGGTCGTGCTAGTAACTACCTATTTGGTTTGATTAATTCCATCATTTATCTGGTGCTTGCCCTTCAAAAAGGCTTCTATGGTGAGGTTTTAACAACTCTCTATTTTACAATTATGCAGCCAATTGGTCTCTTGGTTTGGATTTATCAAGCCCAGTTTAAGAAAGAACAACAAGAGTTTGTCGCGCGTAAACTGGACGGTAAAGGTTGGACCAAGTATCTTTCCATTAGTGTTCTTTGGTGGTTGGTATTTGGATTCATTTATCAGTCTATCGGAGCCAACCGTCCTTATCGAGATTCCATCACTGATGCGACCAATGGGGTTGGGCAAATTCTCATGACAGCTGTTTACCGTGAGCAATGGATATTCTGGGCAGCTACCAATGTCTTTTCAATCTATCTCTGGTGGGGAGAAAGCTTGCAAATTCAAGGAAAATACCTGATTTACTTGATCAATAGTCTCGTTGGTTGGTATCAGTGGAGCAAGGCAGCAAAGAGTGCTTAAAAAGTAAAAAAGGATCAGATGATCCTTTTTTGTGTTATAGCAAAATGAATAATACCGTAATGACAATAGCGCTCGTTATACGAACGATGTGGTGCGAGATATGTTGTTTTTCTTTCTGTTGGCCGTTCCAGTAGGCACCATAGCAGACGATACTCGAACCCACAATCCATAGTAGAATGGTTGCAAGTGGGACGAAGTAAAAGATGGCTAGAGCCAGAGAAGTGAGGCAACTGCCGGCCAAGATGCATGTGTTTCCCAGACTGTAGTTCTTTTGTTTCATGGCTGAAAAAGCAGCAGCAAGGTGAAGCAGTGAGAAGGCGAGAGCTAGTACGATTGTTAGTATTCCTAGAATCATCGAAGTTAACATAGTTGGTTCCTTTCTGAGTTACAGGCTTAGTTATCAAGTGGAGTTATAGAGGTCATCTCGATTACATCAAGGTAAAATCTCACCACTTGGTCTTCGGTATAGGATTTTCCTTTTTTTAGCCACCAAGTTAGGGTCTCGATAAAGTTCGTCACAACAAAATGCTGGAGGTAGGAGGCCGGAATGTTTGGATAGGCCTCTTGTAAGTCGTCCGCCACCATGGGATAAACGTGGTGTTCGAGTTCCTTGTGTAGTTGGCGGAGGAAGTAGTCATTTTTGGAAAAAAGGAGACTGGTGACATGGTCCTGGTTTTTCTGAAAATGTAAAAAGATATGTGCGAGGTAGTCCTCGGTAGTAAAGTGTTCTTCCCTTTCAAAGAGATGATGAAAGAGGTAGCGACAGAGTTCATCTAAAAGCAGTTCCTTGCTCTCGTAGTGACAGTAAAAGGTTGAACGCCCAACATCTGCCAAGTCAATGATATCTTGGACAGTAGTAGCATCATAGCCTTTATCGTTCAAAAGTTGTAAAAAAGCTTGATAGATGGCTTTTTTCGTCTTGCTGACTCGACGGTCTCTTTTTGGCATATAGACACTTGAGACAAACTGTTCAGAACTGAACAGGACTGACTGTTTGCTTCTATCCTTTCTTTGGATTTTATTAGATAATACAAATGAAAGAAGTATGTATATACCCATTATACCAAAGGAGGGAGAGAAATGAGTTCTAAAACATCTATCTGGTTAGCTTTTTTCTTAAATTTAAGCTATGCGATTGTTGAGTTTATCGCAGGAGGAATCTTTGGTTCGAGTGCAGTTCTTGCTGATTCTGTTCATGACCTGGGGGATGCTATAGCCATTGGCCTATCTGCCCTCCTAGAAACAATCTCCAATCGTGAAGAAGATAGGCAGTACACCTTGGGTTACAAACGTTTTAGTCTTTTAGGAGCCATGCTAACGGCTGTGATTCTTATGATAGGGTCTGTCCTAGTGATTTTGGAAAATGTCACAAAGATCGCTCACCCGCAACCCGTTAATCAGGAAGGGATTCTCTGGCTGGGAATCATTGCAGTAAGTATCAATGTGCTAGCTAGTCTGGTAGTTCGTAAAGGAAAGACAAAGAACGAGTCAATTTTGAGCTTGCATTTTTTGGAAGACACTCTTGGTTGGTTGGCTGTCATTCTAATGGCGATCATCCTCAAATTTACAGATTGGTATATCCTTGATCCACTCTTATCTCTTGTCATTTCTATCTTCATTCTAACAAAAGCCATTCCTCGCTTTTGGAGTGCACTCAAGATTTTCTTGGATGCTGTGCCAGAAGGAGTAGAGACAGGGGATTTGGAGAAGGATTTGGAGGCTCTGATCAATGTCAAAAGTGTCAATCAACTTAGCATTTGGTCCATGGACGGTCTAGAGAATAATGCTATTGTCCACATTTGTATTAAGGACTGGGAACAGATGATGGAAACCAAAGAAGTGGTGCGTCAATTTTTAGAAGAAAGAGGCGTGCAGAATATCACTATTGAAGTGGATAGCAGTCAAAGCAATCATGCGCAACATAAACGGAGGATAACAGCCTTAGAGCAGAACCATCCTCATCATCACTAGAAAAAACGACCTCTTGTTGAGGTCGTTTTAATATCTTATTCATTTCTCGTACTTTCTCTCAGAGTCAGTCTGGTTCCCAGCATGGTCAGGCTAGGAATTTTTCGTCCATGAAGGACTTCTTTATTAAGAATATCCATACCTGCTCGGCCCATTTCCTCGGTATAGACAGTGATGCTTGAAAGAGGAGGATAGACCTGCTTGGTCAGGCTAGTGTCGTTGAAAGAAATGAGGCTGACGCGGTCTGGTAGGCTAATTCCAGCTTCTTGAAGGGCACGGAGGGCACCGATGGCTAAACTATCGCTGGCAGCGAAAAAGGCTGGTGGGAGTTGTTCTCCTAGCTTGTGAATGGCCTCCTTCATCAAGTCATAGCCAGACTGGGCAATAAAGCTCCCCTGAAAGACCAGTTCTTCATGGTAGATACCTTTTGCTTGGGTATAGTCTTTGAAATTTTCTAGTCGCTTATCCTGAATAATTTCTTCCTGGTCGGTTGTTTCTTCAAGGCCTGTTAGAATGCTAATCCGATCCAGTCCCTGACCGAGGAAATGGTCTACAACTTGTTTCACAGCAGTGTAAAAATCCGTGATAATACAGGTATGACCTAATGAGAGGGTATCGCTGTCTATAAAGACTAAAGGTTTTTGGTATTCTTCAAAGGCAGAAATCTGAGCTCGGCTGAACTTTCCGATACAGAGAATGCCAATCACTTCCTCGCTCAGGGTAAAAGGATGGTCATTAAAATAGCGCAAGATGTCATAGTCCAACTCTTGGGCTCTTTTTTCAATACCGAGACGAATCTGATAGTAGTAAAGGTCGTCCAACTCCCCTTGTTCGCTGACCCATTGGATAATGGCAATCTTTTGCTTGGGTTTGTGGGATTCGCCTGTCTTTAGATGCTTAGTATAGCCCAGCTCTTCAGCGACAGTTAAAATACGGTGTCTGGTTTCTTCTGTAACAGATAGGCTCTGGTCGCGATTGAGGACACGAGATACGGTCGCGATAGAGACAGAGGCTAGCTGTGCAATGTCTTTTAAGGTAGCCATAAATCCTCCTCCTTTTTAAGTTAGTATATCATATTTTTCTTCTTTTTACCGATAGTTTAGTAAAACTTTAGTAAAAAGGATTGACCTTGGTAAAAGCCTTGGATACAATAGAAGAAAACGATTACACGTTAAGGTGACTTAACGGACAGTCAAAGGAGAATTCATATGACACAAGATCTTACTGCTGAAGCCCTTCGCAAAGACTTTCTTGCCGTTTTTGGTCAAGAAGCAGAGCAAACTTTCTTTTCACCAGGTCGTATCAATCTGATTGGTGAACACACGGATTACAATGGTGGGCACGTTTTCCCAGCAGCTATTTCCTTGGGAACTTATGGGGCGGCTCGCAAACGTGACGACCAAGTCTTGCGTTTCTACTCAGCCAACTTTGAGGACAAGGGTATCATCGAAGTGCCTCTTGCTGACCTCAAATTTGAAAAAGATCACAGCTGGACCAACTATCCAAAAGGGGTTCTTCATTTCTTGCAAGAAGCTGGACACGTGATTGACAAAGGGTTTGATTTTTATGTTTATGGAAATATCCCCAATGGTGCAGGCTTGTCCTCTTCAGCATCTTTGGAACTCTTGACTGGTGTTGTGGCAGAGCATCTCTTTGGTTTAAAACTAGACCGTCTGGATTTGGTTAAAATCGGAAAACAAACAGAAAATAACTTTATCGGAGTGAATTCTGGTATTATGGACCAGTTTGCTATCGGTATGGGTGCTGACCAACGTGCCATTTACCTGGATACCAATACGTTAGAATATGACTTGGTGCCACTTGATTTGAAGGACAATGTTGTTGTTATCATGAACACTAATAAACGTCGTGAATTGGCGGACTCTAAGTACAATGAACGCCGTGCTGAGTGTGAAAAAGCTGTGGAAGAATTGCAAGCTGCCTTGGATATTCAGACCTTGGGTGAATTGGACGAGTGGGCCTTTGACCAATACAGCTATCTGATTAAAGATGAAAATCGCTTAAAACGTGCTCGCCATGCTGTGCTTGAAAACCAACGTACTCTTAAAGCTCAAGCAGCACTTCAAGCAGGTGATTTGAAAACATTTGGTCGCTTAATGAATGCTTCTCACGTTTCTCTAGAACATGACTATGAAGTAACTGGCTTGGAATTGGATACCCTCGTTCACACAGCTTGGACTCAGGAAGGTGTTCTTGGTGCTCGTATGACAGGGGCAGGATTTGGTGGCTGTGCCATTGCCTTGGTGCAAAAAGATGTTGTTGAGGCCTTTAAGGAAGCTGTAGGCAAGCACTACGAGGAAGTCGTTGGATATGCTCCAAGCTTCTATATCGCTGAAGTTGCAGGTGGCACTCGCGTTTTAGACTAGGAGAGAAGTAAATGGACGCTGTAATATTTGATTTAGATGGCTTATTAGCTGATACTGAGATCATTTCTCTAAAAGTTTATCAAGAATTGCTTAAAGATTTTGGAATTCCTTTCACAGAAGAAACATATTCTAGAGAATACAGTGGACATAGGGAAGAGGAGAATGTTCAACGATTTTTAGATACCTATGATTTACCTTGGAACTTTGACCAAACCTTGGAAAAAGTTTATGAACTGGAAGCTCGAATATTGGTCAAAGGTGTAAATTTAAAAAAAGGTGCTAAAAATTTGCTTGCTTTTTTGCAAAGAGAAGGTATTCCAATCGCTCTAGCAACTTCAAGTGTTGAATCTAGAGCTAGAATGATTTTGGATAGTAATGGTATACTGTCCCTATTTGACCATTTAGTTTTTGCAAAAGATGTAAAGCGAAGCAAACCTTACCCTGATATATTTTTAAAGGCCTGTAGTGATTTGAATGTTTTACCAGAGAATTGCTTAGTATTAGAGGATAGTGAAGCAGGGATTGAAGCAGCGTATAGAGCTGGGATACCAGTTATTTGTATTCCAGACTTGAAAATGCCAGCACAGTCTTTCTTAAATAAAACAGAACAAGTTTTTCAGGATTTAGATGCTGTCAGAGACTATTTAGAAAGTAAGAAGGAGAATCAATGAGTCAAGGAGTTCTAGATGCATTTATCACGGAAGTCATTTCTGAAAGTTCATTCGAAGAAATGGATCGAATCTACCTGACCAATCGTGTTTTAGCACGAGTAGGCGAAGGTGTTTTGGAAATTGAGACGGATTTGGATAAAGTGATTGACCTCAAGGACCAGCTTGTCGAGGAGGCGGTTCGATTAGAGACGATTGAGGATAGTCAGACTGCGCGTGAAATCCTTGGTGCTGAACTGATGGACTTGGTGACCCCTTGTCCAAGTCAGGTTAATCGTAACTTTTGGGAAACCTATGCTCACTCTCCTGAGCAGGCGATAGGGGATTTTTATCAGCTCAGTCAGAAAAATGACTACATCAAACTCAAGGCCATTGCTAAAAATATTGCTTATCGCGTTCCATCAGACTATGGGGAGCTTGAGATTACCATTAACCTCTCTAAACCTGAAAAGGATCCAAAGGAGATTGCGGCAGCTAAGTTGGTGCAAGCTAGCAATTATCCTCAGTGTCAGCTTTGTCTAGAGAATGAGGGCTACCATGGTCGGATAAACCACCCAGCTCGCAGCAATCACCGCATTATCCGTTTCGAAATGGTGGGTCAGGAGTGGGGCTTCCAGTATTCGCCCTATGCTTATTTTAATGAGCACTGTATTTTCTTAGACGGCCAGCACCGTCCCATGGCCATTAGTCGTCAGAGTTTTGAGCGCCTGCTGGCGATTGTAGAGCAATTTCCAGGCTATTTTGCAGGTTCGAATGCCGACCTTCCAATCGTGGGAGGCTCTATTCTGACTCATGATCACTATCAGGGAGGCCGTCACGTATTTCCTATGGAATTGGCTCCCATGCAAAAGACTTTCTGTTTTGCTGGATTTGAGCAAGTCAAGGCTGGGATTGTCAAGTGGCCTATGTCAGTGCTGCGTTTGACCTCGGATTCTAAAGAGGATTTGATCAACTTGGCTGATAAGATATTGCAGGAATGGCGCCAGTATTCAGCCCCTGAAGTCCAGATTTTAGCAGAGACAGACGGGACACCGCATCACACCATTACACCCATTGCCCGTAAACGAGATGGACAGTTTGAATTGGACTTGGTCTTGCGGGACAATCAGACTTCGGTAGAGCATCCGGATGGCATCTATCATCCCCACAAGGATGTCCAACATATCAAGAAGGAAAATATCGGCTTGATTGAGGTCATGGGCTTGGCTATCTTACCACCACGTCTGAAAGCAGAAGTGGAGCAAGTTGCCAGCTATCTTGTAGGCGATGATGAAGCAGTTGCCTCTTATCATCAGGAATGGGCAGACCAGCTCAAAGATCAACATCCGGACCTAGCGGATAAAGAAAAAGCCCTTGAAATCGTCAAGGACTCTGTGGGCGCTATTTTTGCGCGTGTTTTGGAGGACGCAGGGGTTTACAAGCAGACGGAACAAGGACAGGTAGCCTTTATGCGCTTTGTAGAACAGGTAGGAATTTTACCAGACTAGGAGCTTTCTCCTTGCACAGTCCTATAAAAAGTAGTATCATAGTGTCGTTTGAACTATCAGGAGGAAACGATGAAAGATTTTCATTTTGACGCTATATCGGCCTTTGAAAATTACGAAATTGAACAAATGAGAGATGGTCACGTTGTGGTGACGACCAAAGTAGTGGACTCGTCGCTCAACTATTATGGCAATGCCCATGGTGGCTATCTCTTCACTCTTTGTGACCAGATCAGTGGTTTGGTGGTCATTTCACTAGGGCTTGATGGAGTGACGCTTCAGTCCTCTATCAACTACCTCAAAGCAGGAAAACTCGACGATGTGCTGACCATTAAAGGAGAATGTGTCCATCAAGGTCGCACAACCTGTGTCGTGGATGTGGATATTACCAATCAAGAAGGCAGAAATGTCTGCAAAGCCACCTTTACCATGTTTGTCACAGGCCAGCGGTCTGAAGAAAGACAGGTAAGGATATAGAGAAACAAAAAAAGAGGTCTACACCTCTTTTTCTTATTGTGTTCTTCCGATGAAATGGTGGTCTGACAATGTCATCCACCGTGTCTGGCACGGAAAATTTAGAATTGACCTAAAAATATGATTTCAGGCTTTGCGAGTTCAGATAGTGTATACACACTATCATAAAAATAGAACTATCAGTAAAGGTCAGAATGACACTTTTGGACTAATGGTTCTATTTTATTTTTGGGAGAATCCCCAATCCTCTATCTATATTGTTATTGATTCATTGCTATCATGACTTGTTCAGCAATTGCTTTAGCTAGCAACGGTGGGACAGCGTTACCTACCTGAGTAAATTGAGGTGTTTCTTTTGCTCGCTTATCGCCCCCAGTAGTACGCTTTCCTAGAAATACAAAACTATCGTCAAATGATTGTAGACGCGCCATTTCTCTTACAGTCAACACACGGTTAAAAAATGGGTGGATATAGTCATCTGGTAATGTTACCATGGTTGGAGAAACGGTATCTTGGTTAAGACGAACTCGAATACTCTTTTTAGTAAAGATTGCTTCAATTGCTGCAGGAGTTAATTCTCCATTTCTCAACATGTTTGAAAATTGATTTTCAGTGATTTCTGTATTCAACCGATTTTTGATTTCATTCCAAAAGAGTTCTGCATCTTCAAATGATGTTTTTAATCTAAGAGCAAGTGATTTTAAAATATGGTGTTTTCTTAATTTGTCATTATCATTCATAGACAATAAACCTAGTTGGCGATTTGTAAATTGTAGCCATTTTTCAGATTGAAAATTTTCTTGAAGCAAATCTTGTTTTTTTAGTTGCTTTAGAATGATAGGTTGGTTTGTTTTACCATTAAGTTGAAATAAACTTTCTGTGAATAGATTTGGGCAATCTCTTTGTAATTCCAATCCTTCCAATTGGATTCTATTAGCAGCTTTTGCTCTGTTCTCACCTTGCTGATATAGTGAAAATCGCTGTGTGACAATATCATCATGTCTTGAGAATTCCATATTTAACGGATTAGCATTTATAATAGGTTGTCCATCAGTGTTAGGAGTTCTTCCTAATCGGCTTTGTACGGAATAATCTGTTTCGTAATCAAATTCCCCGTCATAAAGATCACCTAAAGCATCATAAACAGTAACGCTTGGAATATCGTTGTCACTTTCTGGATATTCGATAGGAGTTACATCGTTACGGTATGCTAAAAATACAACTCGATTTCTTTGTTGTGGAACACCGAAGTTTGCAGCATTTAGAACCTGAACATCAAGTAGAGTATATCCTAACTCGTCTAACTCATTTCTAAGAATGGATTGAACTAAATTCTGTCCTTTGTAAATTCTATCATCAAGTACGCTTGGAAAGTCAAGCATCTGCATATCTAAAATACCTGTTACGTTTTCCATAACGACATAACGCGGCATAACGTCTTTAATGATACGCAAATATTCATGGAAGAGCATGTTTCTAGGGTCTTTAGAATCTCTTTTCCCTAGACGGCTAAAGCCTTGACAAGGAGGACCACCAAAAATAACATCTACAGAACCTCTTTCAAAGATATTTCCATATTTCAATGAGTTTATTGATTGAAATATTTTGTCAGAAGTAAGTTCTTTTATATCAGCAAGTTCAAAGTGAGTGTCAACCCCGTCAACTAAGCCTAATTGTTGATGTCGGTTTGTATATGTTTCTTCTACCATAGGGCTTTTATCGCTGGAGAAGATAATATCAAATCCAGCTTGTAGGATTCCTTCGCTAAATCCTCCAGCGCCACAGAATAAGTCTATTGCATAGGGCATAATTTACCTCGAATTTTGTTTTTTGCTACCTTAGTAGTATATCAGAAAATTATTGAAAAGTCCAGGAGTTACTCCCCTATAATAGATATTCGTTAAACATTTGATAAAACCAGTAAAAATGTAAATTAAAATGAATTTTATTTATGTTGGAAGTTATAAAATAAAGAAAATGATAATTGGAGAATTGTTATGGAGCGTTATATCAAAGAAAATATTGAGCGATTACTTTATTCGAGTAAACTATCGCAAAGTGAGTTATCGAAAAAGACAGGACTTAGCAGGCAGACGATTAACAAATTATTATCTCCAAATACTAATTATAGTCCTAAACTTTCAACCTTGGTAGTGATTGCTAATGCTTTATCAATCAATTTTCCAGAACTTTTGATTAGAACCGACAAGATAAGTGCTTCCAAAGAATTTTTTTCTAATTCTGTGGAGGAATATCAAAATATTCTTATACAAAATGTCAAGCTATATTTGAGAAGATGGAATCAATTTTCATTGAGTACTTCAGATGGAGTTAGAGAGTCTACTATAAGCAATCTTGTAAATGGTAAATATTCAGATATTTATTTTTCAACAATAGAAAGTCTTGCAGATGAAATGGGAGTTTCGCTGGCTGATTTATTTAAGAGAGGAGAAAACTAATGCAATTTATTCCATATGACGACGAATTAGAAGTTATCAACGCTATACATAAGTATAATTCTAATGATTATACTGTTATCAGACTGACGCAAACTATGTTAAGTAAAAGTATTATCGATGCAAATGGTTTTTTAAGGAAAATGTTGTTAGATAATGATTTATTGGATTTCGAAAAATTGACTGACAAAGTTTATTTAACGGCTAATCTTGTATTGGAAGACCAGCAACATGAAGTGAAAATAAGTTTCTATAAAGCCAATAAAAGAGGCGATGAGCGATTTTGGATATCTGGATTGGGAGAGTTCATTAGATCATCTCAAATCAATGTTAACGATTTAATCTATATTACTGTAGACAATCGAAAAGAACTTACTCTATTTAATGTGACGAGAAGTATTCCTCAAAACAGTACTATCATACAGCTATTTGGACAAGATAAGGTCGAAGATTCATTAAATAGATTGATTCCACGGATCAGACTCATAGCAAAACAAGGTTTTCATAGAAATTCAAAAGGTGTAGGTAAGATTGCACCGAAGGATGCCGGGGATACTCTAGAGTCGCTTTTGGGAATTAAAACCAATAACAGTCAAGAAGCTGATTTTGAAGGAATTATTGAGCTAAAATCAAAATCCTCCAAAACGTTAGATACCTTATTTACCCTACGCCCAGATTTTGAAGGAACACCTGTTGCAGAGTTTGAAACGAATGATAGAAGTAGAGTGTCAGCATTTTCTCGCTTATATGGTTATGATTCAGATAAGCATTTAGGATATAAGAGTTTATATATTACAATAGGTTCAGAAGAAAATCCTCAAAATAATCAGGGTTTTTATCTGGAAGTTAATGATAGAGATAATATTGTTGAATTGCGAAAACAAGAAAATAAGAAGACTATCTTAGCTGCTTTTTGGACATTCAAAGCATTAGAGGAAGAATTGCATAAAAAACACCCGGCTACTTTGTGGGTGAAAGTTGAATCTAAAATGGACGGTGAAGTAGGTCAATTCAAGTATATTGAAGCGGAGTTAACTCGCTCACCACAATTTATGACTTTTCTTTCTTTGATAAAATCAGGCGCAATTACATATGACTGGCGTGGCTATACGACTCCATCGGGTAAGTATGCTGGTAAGAATCATGGTAATGCTTGGAGGATAAAAAATAAGCAAAGAAGTTTGTTGTTTGGTAGTACGGAAATTATTGACTTAAATATTTAGTAAGTTGGAGAAATTTTATGGTAAAAGATAATGGGGGATCAATTGCGCAAAAAGGCTTTAATTATCAAAATTGCGTTATATCTTTAGTTGCGATTAGAAACTATAATAAGTCCAATTTTTCAATATATGTTGAGACGGATGAGGATTTTGAAGTTACTTATGATGATAGCTATCATGCTTATATACAGGTCAAAGGTCAGAAAAACATGAGTCTCAAAAAGTTATTACAAGAAACAAAGGAACGACCTTCTATCTTTGAAAAGAATCTTTCTTCAGGGACAAACGATTCTATTTATAAAATTGTAGTATATAATTTTAAAGAAAGCGATTTAAATGAAATGCAAGAACAGATAGATACAGAAGAACTTTTTTCTAGTTCATGGCTGTTATCTGATAATCAAAAGAAGGAAGTTAATAATCCGAGGGTAGATAATTTTGCTTTGGTAAAAACTGCTTTTGATAATAACATTATCGATGCTAAAACATTTTTAAAGGGAGAGATGGCAAATCAAAGGGTCTCTATTGATAATAGAGATGATGTAATTATTAACGAATTATTGCAGCAAATTGTCCAAAAATCTGAAAAAGAAGTGCATACGATTGCAGATAAAGAACTCAAAAAGATTACATCAGAAGAGCTAAATTTAATCTTACAAAAAGTAACTGCAAAGGCACGATTTGATAAAGAACTTGATAAATTTGGTTTTACTGAAATTAAGAATGAGAAAATAAAGAAAGAAGAAAAAAAGATTATATTAGAATATATAACTGCTAAAAAATCTGTCGTCAATTTTTTGAACAGTGATGAAAATAGTTTAGAAAATGAATCGGTAACAACATTAATACCTAAAACATTTATGTTACCTGAAATGGAAACATTATCAGAAAACAGTAGATATGCTGTAGGAATATCGGCGTATTGCGATATTTTGGAGGGAATTGCTAATGAGTAAGATGACCATAAAAAGTCTTTTAATAGCAGATTACGAGAACGAAAAAGCGAACAAATTTGTATTTTCTGATTCAGCAAACCTAATAGTTAGTAGTACGAATGGTGAAGGGAAATCTAGTCTAGTTAAATCAATTTACTATGCCTTAGGAGCAAACCTCAAATCATTTCCCAAGGGTTGGAATGCGGACAATTTTATTTTCCAATTAGAAGTTTTTATTGATGGTAATGAATTTTTGATCAAGAGACATAATAAAGTGATTTCTGTTTTAGATAATAATGAAGTCAAACTGTTTGAAAACTTTGCAGAATACTATTTGTGGTTTCAAGAGAAACTTAAAATGAGGCTGGAATTAGTCAACAAAAGCAGCGATAAAGCAAGTTTAGCTTCTGTTGAAGCCCTTTTTAGTCCAATGTATATTGATCAGGATAAAGCATGGGATGGTAAATTATTTAAAGATTCATTTGAAAGTTTAGGACGGTATAAATCAAATGATTTTCCCAAAAATGTTTTTGATTATTATTTAGGCATCTCTGATAGTCAAATCGTTGATAAAGAAAGTAAAAAAAATGAGTATTTAAGGCAATTAGAGTTAGTAAATGGAAGAATCAATCAGGTTCAATCGGTATATAAAACATACCGTACTAAAAATAAAATTACTGAGACAGTTCCTAAAGATTTCAAAGACCTACAAAAAGAATTAGATTTTTATATTACCGAAACAGATAAGTTTTCTATAAAAATTACCGATAAGACTGGGGAATTATCTAAAGAAAAGATAAAACTTGATATATTAAATCAAGATTTAGAAGAGCTCAAAAAGTTATCAAGTAAGATTAAGGAGAGATTTTCTGAAATTAGACATGAATGTGTTTATTGCCATTCTATCTTAACTAGACAACAATCCTTAACACGTTTAGAACTGGAAGACAATGAACTTGCAATCAAGAGTCGAATAGATAGTATTTCTCAGCAAATTATGAAATCTAAAAGAATAGTTCAAGAAAAAGAAGAAGATATAAAACACCTACAAGAACAGTTTAATCAATATCATGAACGTTTAACTGAACTGAGACAATTATCTGATATTGATGAGTATGTGAATCAAAATGTTTTATCTGAACTAAAAAAGTTAGAGATTCAAGAAACTTTGGAAAAATCAAATCTTGACAAATTGATTGGTGACATTACAAAAGAAATAAGGATGCTCAAAAAAGAGCTTAATCAGAGAGCGAAAACAATTGAAGGAGAGTATGAAGCACTTAAAAATGAACTTTCAATTCTAATTGGTTCAACAGGTATCACAGATAAAAAATTTCGTAATTTTGATAAGTTAGAGGGCAGTGGAACAAATTTAAATAAAGATTTATTGGTAATTTTTCTCGTTTATATGAATTTGATTGATAGTAAATCTATCACAAGTCTGCCATTTGCTATTGATTCATTCGTAAAAAATGAAACTGATAAAAAGGTTTTGAAAAAAATGTTCGACGCAATAAATGCAAAATTTCTAAGTTTAAAAAGTCAAACGTTCTTTTCGATTATTAGAGATAATTTGAAATATGTTGATTCGAAAGTTAATCAGGTTAACATAGAAAGTCCATTATTAAAGAGTGAATATTATAGCGATCTGTCTAAAGAAATTATATAAGTTAGAATAAAAAGTATACTTACTAAAACAAGTAGTCTACAAAAAAGCGGTCTTCAACGAAAGTTGACAACCGCTTTTTAATTTCTTTTTATTTCTTTTTCCGATTTAATATAGCATTGAGTACAATGGCAAGTAGGCTGGCTACGACGATTCCGTTTGAGAAGAACATTTGGAAGGCTGTCGGCATGCTGACGAAGAGGTTACTGTTATTTAGACCTACACCAGCAGCGATTGATACAGCTGCGATAAGGAAGTTGTGTTCATTGTTAGCAAAGTCAACGCGGGCTAGGATTTGCATCCCTTGAAGGGAAACAAAACCAAACATCACCAGCATAGCGCCACCAAGAACAGGACTTGGAATGATTTGGGCAAGGGCGCCAAACTTAGGTAGGAGTCCAAGGAGGACTAGGAAACCAGCTGCATAATAGATTGGCAGACGGGTCTTGATACCAGACAATTTGACCAAGCCAACGTTTTGTGAAAATCCTGTATAAGGGAAGGTGTTAAAGATTCCTCCGAGAAGTACAGCCAAACCTTCTGCGCGGTAACCGTTGCGAAGGCGCGTGCTGTCGATTGGGTCATTGGTAATATCTGACAAAGCTAGGTAAACACCAGTCGACTCCACCATGGAAACCGTTGCGATGATACACATCATGACGATAGAAGAGATTTCAAAAGTTGGAGTACCAAAGTAGAATGGAGTTGGGATGTGAACGAGTGGAGCTGCAGAGACTGGAGAGAAGTCTACTAAGCCCATGGTAGCAGCAATGGTAGTTCCGACAACCAGCCCAATCAAAATGGAGATAGACTTGATAAATCCTTTGGTAAAGATGTTAATCAAGAGGATGATTAGAACAGTGATAGCTGCAAGCAAGAGACTCTGACCAGTTGGCTCTGGAACATTATTTCCCATATTTCCGATAGCGACAGGAATCAAAGTTAGTCCGATGGTCGTAATAACAGATCCTGTTACGATAGATGGGAAGAGATTGGCCACTTTTGAGAAAATACCTGAAATCAGAACCACATAGATTCCTGATACGATAAGGGCACCAAACATGGCCCCACTACCGTGGCTCTGACCAATCATAATCAAAGGAGCGACTGACTGGAAAGCAACTCCAAGAACGACTGGTAGTCCAACACCAAAGTGTTTGTTGAGTTGAAGTTGAAGGAAGGTAGCTACCCCACACATGAAGATATCTGTGGAAATTAAGTAGGTCAACTGCTCAGCTGAATAGCCAAGAGCTGTCGCAATCATGATAGGAACTAGGATAGAGCCTGAGTACATTGCGAGAAGGTGCTGAAGCCCTAGAACCGCTGCTTGCGAGTGTTTTTCTTGTTGTTGCATTAGAGATCTGCCTCCTTAAATACGACCTGACCGTTTTCAAAACGTTCCAAACGAGCGAGTGATAGAACTGGATAGCCAGCTTTCTCGAGCAAATCACGACCATCCTGGAATGATTTTTCGATAACAATACCGATGGCTTCGACTTTTGCTCCGGCCTGTTCGATGATTTGGATCAAGCCTTTGGCAGCTTGTCCATTGGCTAGGAAATCATCGATAATCAAGACCTTGTCATCAGGTGAGAGGAATTTCCCAGCGATGGAAACTGTGCTCGTCACCTGCTTGGTAAAGGAGTAAACCTCAGCAGTTAAGATGCCTTCGTTCATGGTGATGTTTTTAGCTTTCTTTGCGAAAATCATGGGAACGTCTAAGGCTTCAGCTGTAAAAACAGCTGGGGCAATCCCTGAAGCTTCAATGGTCACGACCTTGGTAATGCCAGCAGACGCGAATTTTTCCGCAAATACCTTACCAATCTCCCGCATCAAACGATAGTCAACTTGGTGGGTTAAAAAGGAATCTACCTTGAGGATATTGTCACCCAAGATATGCCCATCCTGAAGGATGCGCTCTTCTAATAATTTCATAAGACCTCCTAAAGTCTAAAAGATGCTTCATTTGCTTGTTTAAATGTTTCTATAGTGATTTAGTTTGCTAATAATGTATATGTATAATACTAGTGCGAGCGAAGCGAGTTTTACAAGATATTTCCCGCTGTAGTGGTATCATAGACAATAATCTTGTTATTGTCTATGACGGGATTTTTGAGAGTAAAATAGTTCGGGGAACTATTTTAGCCTAAGCCTAGAAATGAAAGAGCTAGGGGCTCAAAAATTAGGGATGAAATTCCCTGGATTCCTGAAATTATCCACAGGATAATTTCACCTCCCGTCCGTACTAAATAAGGGAAATATTAAAAATATTTAGTTTACACTTAAAGGCGTGCTTTAACAAAAATATTCAAAAAGGACCTACTTAATCCCCCCTAAGTAAGTCCCCAAAATAGGTATGGCCAAAACCATACCTTCAGCTGACATACTCATTGTTAGGTGTTCCGGCACCTTGTAGAAACGTCGTGCCAATTCACGACATAAACAAGTAAAATGATATTCAATTTTAAACAGGCTACTGCCAATGTTTTTATTTTACACCAATTAGCTTTATAAATCAAATATTTTGTTAGCAAATAGATCATAAAAGCGAACGAATAAAAGGCTGCAACACTAGAAAGTATTGTAGCCTTTTATTCTTCTATTCTTCTATTCGCTAAATCTTAAAAAATAACCATCAGGATCCAAGACTGCAAATTCGTGAGGATAGATGTAGTGATCCCCAACACGAAATGTTCTCTTAGTCAAAGGACGATAAATAGGATAGTCAGCTTCCAGCAGTTTTTGGTGGAGCTGAGGGACATCTTCAACGCCAAAGGAAATATTGACACCGCGCCCGAAAGGATAGGTTAGTTGGGCTAATTCTTCTGTGCTGCCTTCTTCTAGCATAAGTTGGCAGTCTTCAAGCGAGAGGAAGAGAAATTTCTCCTCTGGACGCTCGTATTCGACAGAAAATCCCAGCAAGTCGCAGTAGAAGTGGCGTGACTTTTCGAGGTCAGATACTACAAATTCAGGAATGACAGCTTGATAGTCCATTAGCTTTCTCCTTAGAGTTCAATTTCCAATACAATCGGCGTATGGTCTTGACGCGCACCCGAGTCAATCATGTCAGACTTGGTTACCTTGTCAGCCACGCGATTGCTGGTGAGCCAGTAGTCGATTCTCCAGCCTGTATTGTTGATTTTAGAAGTCTTGCTGCGTTGTGCCCACCAAGTATAGCGCTCTGGGACATCACCGTGAATGTGGCGGAAGGTGTCAGTAAATCCAGTTGCCAAAAGGTTGGTAAACCCAGCACGTTCCTCGTCTGTAAAACCAGGTGAACGGCGGTTGCTGGCAGGATTTGCAAGGTCGATTTCCTTGTGAGCTACGTTGTAGTCTCCAGTCGCAAGGACTGGTTTTTCTTTGTCTAGTTGCGCCAAATACTCAGCGTATTTGACGTCCCAGACTTGGCGTTCTTCCAAGCGTTTGAGCCCATCACCAGCGTTTGGTGTGTATACTTGGGTTACGAAAAATGTATCAAATTCCAAGGTGATGATGCGGCCTTCCAAGTCCATGGTAGAAGGGGCACCGATTTCTGGGAAGCTAATCGCTGGTGTGAGTTCTTTCTTATAGAGGAACATGGTTCCAGTGTAGCCTTTGCGAGCAGGTTCTTGGGAGGAACGCCAAGTGTTTTCATAGCCTGGGAAGAGTTCTTCAAGTACTTCTAGGTGTTTCTTTGTAGGGCCCTTGGCAGAAAGCTTGGTTTCCTGGATAGCGATAATATCAGCATTTTCGGCTACCAAGGTTTGTAGGACTTCTTGGGACAATTTTGCACGAGCTGAGTCGCTCGTTAGGGCTGCATTGAGGGAATCGATATTCCATGATATGAGTTTCATAAACTTACCTTTTTCATTCAGATTACAGACTATATTATACCAAAAAAAGACGTATTTCCCCAACGTATGGTTTGAAAAATCACCCTCTTTCGTTTATAATGAAGAATGATTTTATGAAAGGGAGTGAAAACACATGAAATTCTATTCTTATGACTATGTCCTCAGCCAAATTAGTCAGCAAAATGGCATCATGCTTGGTTTAGGGATTGTCCTATTAGCTGTGACAGGATTTTTAGCTTTCAAGGCTTATCATGATAAAAAGGGGACCAAATTTCGTGAGTTGGTCATGATTTCAGCTTTGACCTTATTAGCTCTCCTTTTGGTCAGCATCACAACTTATCAAAACAATCAAGTATCTAATAATAAATTTCAAGCTTCACTTCATTTCATCGAGCTTGTTTCCAAAGAATTGGGGGTAGACAAGTCAGAGGTCTATGTCAATACCTCTGCGGACACTGATGGCGCACTTATCAAGGTCGGAGATCGCTATTACCGTGCCTTGAACGGAAGTGAGCCAGACAAGTACCTGCTAGAGAAAGTCGAATTGTATAAAACAGATGCAATTGAACTGGTGGAGGTGAACAAATGACACTCAATTATATCGAAATTTTAATCAAACTAGCCTTGGGTCTCTTTTCTCTGGTTTTTGTAATCAATGTGACAGGAAAGGGCAACCTAGCGCCTAACTCAGCAATAGATCAAATTCAGAACTATGTACTCGGGGGTATTATCGGCGGGGTGATTTACAATAGCGCCATCAGTATCCTTCAGTATGCAGTTATCCTGATTATGTGGACCATTCTGGTCTTGACTCTCAAATGGCTCAACAATAATGTTCACTTTGTGAAACGTTTGATTGATGGGAAGCCAACCCTGCTCATCAAAAATGGGAAGATTGATC
The DNA here is from genome assembly GCF_019334565.1 of Streptococcus oralis. NCBI lineage: Bacteria > Bacillati > Bacillota > Bacilli > Lactobacillales > Streptococcaceae > Streptococcus > Streptococcus oralis. The sequence goes on from NZ_CP079724.1 coordinate 438,564, forward strand.
CAGAAGCCTGCCGTTCGGTTGGTTTATCAGCAGCGGATGTAGCTCTTAAGCTCCGTAGCCAGGGAATTTTCCAAATGAAACAAGTCAAACGTGCTATGCAGGAGCAAAACGGTCAACTCATCGTAGTCCAAATGGGAGACGAGAATCCCAAGTATCCTGTTGTCACAGACGGTGTGATCCAAGTTGAAATTTTGGAGACCATTGGTCGGAGCGAAGAATGGCTGCTTGATAACCTCAGCAAACAAGGGTATGACAATGTGGCCAATATCTTTATCGCTGAGTACGACAAGGGTGTCGTCTCAGTCGTAACCTATGAATAAGAAAAACCTGAGGTCTTGTACTCTTCAAAAATCAAATTCAAACTGCGTCAACGTCGCCTTGCCGTATGTAGGTTACTGACTTCGTCAGTTCTATCTACAACCTCAAAGCAGTGCTATGAGCAGCCTGCGGCTAGTTTGATCTTTGATTTTCATTGAGTCTTGGCCTCAGGTTTCCATTTGCAATCAGAAAGGGATTTTATGTCCATTATTCAAAAACTCTGGTGGTTTTTCAAGTTGGAAAAGCGCCGTTATTTAGTCGGGATTGTGGCCTTGATCTTGGTTTCCGTCCTCAATCTCATTCCTCCTATGGTTATGGGGCGGGTGATTGATGCCATTACGTCGGGACAATTAACCCATCAGGACCTCCTTCTTAATCTATTTTATCTACTGCTGGCAGCCTTTGGGATGTACTATCTGCGCTATGTTTGGCGCATGTATATCCTTGGAACTTCCTACCGTCTGGGGCAGATTATGCGCTCTCGCTTGTTTGAGCATTTTACTAAAATGTCTCCAGCCTTTTATCAGACCTATCGGACGGGGGACTTGATGGCACACGCCACCAATGATATCAATGCCTTAACTCGTCTCGCAGGTGGAGGAGTCATGTCAGCAGTGGATGCTTCCATCACGGCGCTAGTAACCTTGATGACCATGCTTTTTAGCATCTCATGGCAAATGACCTTGGTTGCCATTCTACCCCTGCCTTTCATGGCCTATGCGACTAGTCGTCTAGGGAGAAAGACTCACAAGGCTTTTGGCGAATCACAGGCTGCCTTTTCCGAACTCAATAACAAGGTGCAGGAGTCTGTATCGGGTATTAAAGTGACCAAGTCTTTCGGTTATCAGTCTGATGAATTGGCATCTTTTCAGGAAGTAAATGAATTGACCTTCCAGAAGAATCTCCAAACCATGAAATACGACAGTCTCTTTGACCCCATGGTTCTCTTGTTTGTTGGTTCATCCTATGTTTTAACGCTCTTAGTCGGTTCCTTGATGGTTCAGGAGGGGCAAATCACGGTTGGAAATCTGGTTACCTTTATCAGTTATTTGGATATGTTGGTCTGGCCTCTTATGGCTATTGGTTTCCTCTTTAATATTACTCAGCGAGGAAAGGTTTCTTATCAGCGGATTGAGGATCTTTTATCTCAGGAATCACCTATAAAAGATCCTGAATGTCCTCTGGACAGTATCGAAAATGGACGTTTGGAGTACGCCATTGACAGCTTTGCCTTTGAAAATGAGGAGACACTGACGGATGTTCACTTTAGTCTGGAAAAAGGGCAAACCCTAGGCTTAGTCGGGCAGACAGGCTCTGGGAAAACGTCCTTGATTAACCTTCTCTTGCGAGAATACGATGTGGATAAGGGAGCTATTTATCTAAACGGTCATGATATTCGGGACTATCGTCTGACAGACCTTCGCAGTCTCATGGGCTATGTCCCTCAGGATCAGTTTCTCTTTGCGACCTCTATCTTAGACAATATCCGCTTCGGCAATCCTAACTTCCTCCTTTCAGCAGTTGAGGAAGCGACCAAGCTAGCACAAGTTTACCAAGATATTGTAGACATGCCTCAGGGATTTGATACAGTTATCGGTGAAAAGGGAGTCAGTCTCTCAGGTGGGCAAAAGCAGCGTCTGGCTATGAGTCGGGCGATGATTCTAGACCCTGATATCTTGATTTTAGATGATTCCCTGTCCGCAGTGGATGCCAAAACTGAGTATGCGATCATCGACAATCTCAAGGAGACGAGGAAGGATAAGACAACCATTATTACAGCCCATCGTCTCAGTGCGGTTGTCCATGCAGATTTGATTTTAGTCCTGCAAAATGGCCAAATCATTGAACGGGGCACGCACGATGACTTGCTAGCTCTGGATGGCTGGTATGCCCAAACCTACCAGTCTCAGCAATTGGAAATGAAAGGAGAAGAAGATGCAGAATAAGAAAGAACAATGGGCTGTATTGAAGCGCTTGATGTCCTATCTCAAGCCCTATGGCCTCCTGACCTTTTTGGCACTCAGTTTTCTCCTCGCGACGACGGTCATTAAAAGTGTCATTCCCCTTGTGGCCTCCCACTTTATCGACCAGTATCTCAGCAATCTTAACCAAATTGCTGTGGCCGTTTTGCTGGTCTACTATGGTCTTTATCTCCTACAAACTCTGGTCCAGTATGTCGGAAATCTTCTCTTTGCGCGGGTGTCTTATAGTATTGTAAGAGATATTCGTCGGGATGCCTTTGCCAATATGGAGAAACTTGGCATGTCTTATTTTGACAAGACGCCAGCAGGCTCCATCGTTTCTCGTTTGACCAATGATACCGAGACCATCAGTGATATGTTTTCAGGGATTTTATCCAGCTTTATTTCAGCAGTTTTCATCTTTCTGACAACCCTTTATACCATGTTGGTTCTGGATTTTCGTTTGACAGCTTTAGTCCTGCTCTTTCTTCCCTTGATTTTCCTTTTGGTCAATCTCTATCGGAAAAAGTCAGTCAAGATTATCGAGAAAACCAGAAGTCTCTTGTCGGATATCAATAGTAAGCTGGCAGAGAATATCGAGGGAATCAGGATTATCCAGGCCTTTAATCAAGAGAAGCGCCTGCAGGCAGAATTTGATGAAATCAACCAAGAACACTTGGTCTATGCCAACCGATCTGTAGCCTTGGATGCCCTCTTCTTGCGCCCTGCCATGAGTTTGCTGAAACTCCTAGGCTACGCCGTTTTGATGGCCTACTTTGGTTACCGTGGTCTTTCTATTGGGATAACAGCTGGAACCATGTATGCCTTTATCCAGTATATCAACCGCCTTTTTGATCCCTTGATTGAGGTGACGCAAAACTTTTCAACCCTTCAAACGTCCATGGTATCTGCAGGTCGTGTCTTTGCCTTGATTGACGAAACGACCTATGAGCCTCTTCAAAAAGATGGGCAAGCTAAAGTCAAAGAAGGCAATATCCGTTTTGAACATGTGTGTTTCTCATATGATGGCAAACATCCGATTCTGGATGACATTTCCTTTTCAGTTAAGAAGGGTGAAACCATTGCCTTTGTAGGTCATACAGGTTCGGGAAAATCATCGATTATCAATGTCCTCATGCGTTTTTATGAATTTCAGTCAGGCCGCGTTCTCTTGGATGGTGTGGATATCCGAAACTACAGTCAGGAAGAGCTGAGAAAGAACATCGGTTTGGTCTTGCAGGATCCCTTCCTCTATCACGGGACTATCAAGTCCAATATCGCCATGTATCAAGATCTTAGTGATGAAGAAGTCCAGGCTGCGGCTGCCTTTGTTGATGCAGATTCCTTTATTCAGGACCTTCCGCAGGGTTATGATGCACCTGTGTCCGAGCGTGGTTCGAGCTTTTCTACTGGTCAGCGTCAGCTTCTTGCCTTTGCTAGAACAGTTGCTAGTCAGCCTAAAATCTTGATTTTGGATGAAGCGACAGCCAATATTGACTCTGAAACAGAAAGTTTGGTTCAAGATTCCCTAGCCAAGATGAGACAGGGGCGGACAACCATTGCTATTGCTCATCGTCTTTCGACCATCCAGGACGCCAACTGTATTTATGTCTTGGATAAGGGGCGCATCATCGAGAGTGGAACCCATGAGGAACTCTTGGCCTTGGGAGGAACCTATCATAAGATGTATAGCTTGCAGGCTGGGGCCATGTCCTAATACTCTTTGGAAATCTCTTCAAACCATGTCAGCTTTATTTGCAACCTCAAAGCTGCACTATGATTTTCATTGAGTATAAGAAGGAAATTCTTCAAATCACAGATTTCTTGCACCGCCTTTTCCATTTTGTGGTATAATGAAAAATGTTGACAAATAGTATAATAAAAACAAAGGAGAAACAGCATGCTGAAATGGGAAGACTTGCCCGTGGAAATGCAATCAAGCGAGGTTGAGTCTTACTACCAGCTTGTCTCTAAAAGGAAGGGTTCGCTGATTTTCAAGCGTTGCCTGGATTGGGTTCTGGCCCTGTTTTTGCTAGTTTTGACTTCTCCCATCTTTCTTATCTTGAGCATTTGGATCAAGTTGGATAGCAAGGGACCTGTCATTTACAAGCAAGAGCGCGTGACCCAGTACAACCGTCCGTTCAAGATTTGGAAGTTCCGTACTATGGTGACGGATGCGGATAAAAAAGGAAGTCTGGTGACTTCTGCTAACGACAGCCGCATTACCAAAGTGGGAAATTTCATTCGACGTGTGCGTTTGGACGAACTGCCTCAGCTGGTCAATGTCCTTAAAGGCGAAATGTCCTTTGTAGGCACACGACCTGAGGTGCCACGTTACACCGAGCAGTATAGCCCTGAAATGATGGCGACCTTGCTCTTGCCAGCAGGAATCACCTCTCCAGCCAGCATCAACTACAAGGATGAGGACACCATCATCAGTCAAATGACGGAGAAAGGCTTGTCGGTTGACCAGGCCTATGTCGAACATGTCCTTCCTGAAAAGATGCGCTATAACCTCGCCTATCTCCGAGAGTTTAGTTTCCTTGGAGACATCAAAATTATGTTTCAAACCGTGTTTGAAGTGCTAAAATAAAGTAGTCATGAGAAAATGAGTACAGATAAAAGGAGCAAATCAATGCCAAATTACAATATTCCATTTTCACCACCCGATATTACCGAAGCTGAAATTGCTGAAGTAGCGGATACCCTGCGCTCTGGTTGGATCACAACAGGTCCTAAGACAAAAGAACTGGAGCGTCGCTTGTCTCAATACACACAGACACCTAAGACTGTCTGCCTCAACTCTGCGACTGCAGCTCTTGAGTTGATTTTGCGTGTTTTGGAAGTGGGACCTGGTGATGAAGTCATCGTTCCAGCTATGACTTATACAGCTTCATGTAGTGTCATCACACACGTGGGAGCGACCCCTGTCATGGTGGATATTCAAGCAGATACTTTTGAAATGGACTATGACTTGCTTGAGCAAGCTATTACTGAGAAAACTAAGGTGATTATTCCGGTTGAGCTTGCAGGGATTGTTTGCGACTATGACCGTTTGTTCCAAGTCGTGGAGAAAAAACGTGACCTCTTTACAGCTGCTAGCAAGTGGCAAAAGGCCTTTAACCGTATCGTGATTGTCTCTGATAGTGCCCATGCTTTGGGATCTACTTACAAAGGGCAACCAGCTGGTTCTATCGCTGACTTTACTTCCTTCTCATTCCATGCCGTTAAGAACTTTACAACGGCTGAGGGAGGAAGTGCGACTTGGAAAGCCAATCCAGCGATTGACGACGAAGAGATGTACAAGGAATTTCAAATCCTTTCCCTTCACGGTCAAACAAAGGATGCTCTTGCCAAGATGCAATTGGGTTCATGGGAATACGATATCGTTACACCAGCCTACAAGTGCAATATGACGGATATCATGGCTTCGATTGGTTTGGTACAATTGGACCGTTACCCAGCTTTGCTACAACGTCGTAAGGACATCGTGGACCGCTATGATCGTGGTTTTGCGGGTACTCGTATTCACCCACTGGCACACAAGACTGATACTGTCGAATCTTCACGCCACCTCTACATCACCCATGTAGAAGGAGCAAGTTTAGAAGAACGCAACCTCATCATCCAAGAATTGGCCAAAGCAGGAATTGCAAGTAATGTACACTATAAACCGCTTCCTCTCTTGACAGCCTATAAGAATCTTGGTTTTGATATGGCAGATTATCCAAGAGCCTATGCCTTCTTTGAAAACGAAATTACCCTCCCTCTTCACACTAAATTAAGCGATGAAGAAGTTGATTACATCGTTCAGACTTTGGTGAGAATTTCTGAAGAAATCCTCGGATCAGGAAAAAAATCATAAAAAAATCTTGACAAAAAGCGGACAATAGCATATAATATTCTCAACAAATCAGAAAAGTAACTATTTTTGATCTTCAGGGAGCCTGTGGTGATTGTGAACAGGTGGTTGGAAGTAGTGAAAGTGGGCTGATTTTAAAAATGAATTTGAAACAATGAAAATTCGGTGCGCACACCTTACAGTGCAACTTGTTGTTAGACAAGGTAGAGATGTAAAGGGGAATAGTCCCTTTATAATTGAGGTGGCACCGCGTTACCAACGCCCTCACACAGATTGTTTTCTGTGTGTGGGCTTTTTTCATATCTTTAAATTAATACTGAAAGAGGAAAAATTTTATGACAACTAAAGGTTATTTTGGACAATTTGGTGGTAGTTTTGTACCGGAGCCGATTCAGGCCGTGTAGAATACGTAGCAGCGACAGATGAAGAAGCTGTTCAAGCCTTGCTCCTTCTCAGCAAGACAGAAGGGATTATCCCAGCGATTGAAAGTTCGCATGCTATCGCAGAAGCGGTTAAACGTGCACCGAAACTAAGTAAAGATGAGATTATCATCATCAATGTCTCTGGTCGTGGAGACAAGGACGTAGCTGCGATTGCAGACTACCTAGAAGCTAAAAAATAAAAGATGGAAAAATTACAGTCTTTTCTCTCACAGAGAGCTTGTGGTTGCTGGAATCAAGCAGAGAAAGCTGTAAGGTTGGGTCCATCTGAAACGAGAGAAGAAAACATAATTCTCAAGGGAGTGCCCTTTATCGCACAGCCTGTTATAGGAAAGTTCTGAGACAGGAATGAGAGATAGGAGAAATCCTATAATTGAGGTGGCACCGCGAATTTCGTCCTCACGCAAGTTATTTTGCGTGGGGATTTTTATATATTTATCGTAGATATGGCTATCAGTTTTAAATTATGCTTCATCACTAGATAGATTTCTATAAAATATTTGCTAACGAAGTGAGCATTGACCCGCTATTTCCCGCTATAGTGGTATTCTAGAGAAGCAAAGATGCTTCTCTAGAACGGAATTTTTGAGAGTAAAATAGTTTGGGGAACTATTTTAGCCTGAGCCTAGAAATGAATGAGCGAGGAGCTCGAAAATTAGGTCTTTCATTTCATGGATTTCTAAAATCATCCACTGGATAATTTTACCTCCCGTCCGCACTATTTAAGGGAAATAGAAAAAAGACCAAAAATTAAAAATAAGAAACTGAAAGGGAAATTACAATGGAACGAATCATTCATGGAGATGTTTTATCACCAATCTTGGCTTATATGCGCCTAAAGGGGCAACACAAGGTGATCTTAGAAAGTATTCCGAGAGACAAGGAAACCGCTCGTTTTTCTATCCTAGCCTATAATCCTGTTTTTGAGATTCAGTTTGAAAATGGAGTCCTTTATCAAAATGGTCAAGTGATTGATAGGGATCCCTTAGATTACCTTTATGAAGTGACTCATAAGAGCCAGCACCATTCAGATCTACCTTTTGGTGGGGGAGCCATTGGTTTTGTTGGTTACGATATGATTTCGCTCTATGAGGAAATCGGTCAAATCCCTCAAGATACCATTGGGACACCAGATATGCATTTCTTTGTCTATGAGAGTTATATGGTCTTTGACCACAAGAAGGAAAAAATCCATGTCATCGAGGATGCTCTCTATAGTGATCGCAGTCAAGAAGATTTGGAAGAAGCCTTGAAGCAAGTGCTGGAGGAATTACGCATTCCTGCTCCAAATGAATTTGAAGACTTGGATTTATCTCCGCTAGACTTCAAACCGCACATCGCTCCTCAGAAGTTTGAGCAAATGGTGGAAACCGCTCGTGACTTGATTCGTAATGGTGATATGTTCCAATGCGTGCTCAGTCAGCGTTTCTCAACAGAAGTTACTGGAAATCCTTTTGACTTCTACAGAAATCTCCGCGTGACTAATCCTTCTAATTACCTCTATTTCTATGATTTTGGGGATTATCAAATCATCGGTGCCAGTCCTGAAAGTTTGGTTTCTGTCAAAAATGGCATCGTGACAACCAATCCGATTGCAGGTACGCGACCAAGAGGGGCTACGGATGAAGAGGACAAGGCCTTGGCGACTGACCTGCTTTCTGATGAGAAGGAAACAGCAGAACATCGGATGTTGGTAGACTTGGGGCGTAACGATATTGGTCGCATCTCTGAAACTGCTAGTGTTCAAGTCACCAAGTATATGGAAGTGGAGCTCTTCCGCTATGTCATGCATTTGACCAGCGTGGTCAAGGGACGTTTGCTTCCAGAACTCACTGCCATGGATGCTTTGAAAGCTACACTTCCAGCTGGAACAGTTTCAGGAGCACCAAAGATTCGGGCCATGAGACGCATCTATGAACTGGAAACAGAAAAACGTGGTGTATACGCAGGAGCAATCGGCTACTTGTCTGCGACGGGTGATATGGATTTCGCTATCGCCATCCGAACTATGATTCTCAAAAATCAAACAGCCTATGTGCAGGCTGGGGCAGGGATTGTCTATGACTCCATCGCCCAAAACGAATACCAAGAAACCATTAACAAGGCTAAATCTATGACTAGAATTGGAGAACTAAGACCATGATTTTATTGATTGACAACTATGATTCTTTTACCTATAATTTGGCGCAATACATTGGGAATTTCGCAGAAGTACAGGTCTTGAGAAATGATGATCCTAAGCTGTATGAAGAAGCTGAAAAAGCAGATGGTCTGGTCTTTTCTCCTGGTCCTGGTTGGCCGGTTGATGCTGGAAAGATGGAAGACATGATTCGTGACTTTGCAGGTAAGAAGCCGATTCTAGGTATTTGTTTGGGTCACCAAGCCATCGCAGAAGTCTTTGGTGGCAAGCTAGGCTTGGCTCCAAAAGTCATGCATGGGAAACAGAGCAATATCAGCTTTGAAACGCCATCTGTTCTCTATCAAGGCATTGAGGATGGTCGTCCAGTCATGCGTTATCACAGTATTTTGATTGAAGAAATGCCAGAAGGCTTTGAAGTGACAGCTCGTTCGACTGATGACCAAGCCATTATGGGAATTCAACACAAAAGCCTGCCGATTTATGGCTTCCAGTACCATCCAGAAAGTATCGGAACGCCAGATGGCTTGTCTTCTATTCGGAATTTTATTGAGAAGGTTGTAAAGTGAGGTTGCCTATATGAAAGAGATTATTGAAAAATTAGCAAAATTTGAAAATTTATCAGGTGTGGAAATGACGGATGTCATCGAGCGTATCGTTACTGGACGTGTAACCGAAGCGCAGATTGCTTCTCTTCTCTTGGCCCTTAAGATGAAGGGGGAAACACCGGAAGAACGCACAGCCATTGCCCAAGTCATGAGAGGGCATGCTCAACACATTCCAACTGAGATTCATGATGCCATGGACAACTGTGGTACTGGTGGAGACAAGTCTTTCAGCTTTAACATTTCCACAACTGCAGCCTTTGTCTTGGCTGGCGGCGGCATTCATATGGCCAAGCACGGTAACCGTTCGATTTCTTCTAAATCGGGTTCGGCAGATGTCCTTCAAGCATTGGGTATCAACCTAGATCTCAAACCAGCTGAACTAGGTAAGGTTTTCGATAAAACTGGAATCGTCTTTCTCTTTGCTAAAAATATGCACCCAGCTATGAAATACATCATGCCCGCTCGTTTGGAGTTGGGAATTCCAACGATTATGAACTTGACTGGTCCACTAATTCATCCAATGGCCTTGGAAACACAGTTGCTTGGCATTAGTCGTCCAGAACTGCTAGAAAGTACAGCTCAGGTATTGAAAAATATGGGTCGCAAACGTGCCGTTGTGGTTGCTGGACCAGAAGGTCTTGATGAAGCTGGCTTGAACGGAACAACCAAGATTGCTCTTCTTGAAAATGGCGAAATCACCTTGTCAAGCTTCACTCCAGAGGATTTGGGGATGGAACGCTACGCTATCGAAGATATCCGTGGAGGGAATGCTCAGGAAAATGCAGAGATTTTGCTTAGTGTTCTTCAAAACGAACCAAGTCCATTCTTGGAAACGACAGTTTTAAATGCTGGCCTTGGTTTCTATGCTAATGGTAAGGTAGCTAGTATCAAGGAAGGAGTTGCCTTGGCTCGTCAAGTGATTACTAGTGGCAAGGCCCTTGAAAAACTCAGACTGTTACAGGAGTACCAAAAATGAGTCAGGAATTTTTAGCACGAATTTTGGAGCAGAAGGCGCGTGAAGTCGAGCAGATGGAGCTGGAGGAAGTCCAGCCCTTGCGCCAGACTTATCGCTTGGCAGAATTTTTGAAGAATCACCAGGATCGTTTACAGGTAATCGCTGAGGTCAAGAAGGCTAGCCCTAGTTTGGGAGATATCAATCTCGATGTGGATATTGTGCAACAGGCCCAGACTTATGAAGCGAACGGCGCAGTGATGATTTCGGTTTTGACAGATGAGGTTTTCTTTAAAGGGCATTTGGATTATCTGCGGGAGATTTCTAGTCAGGTAAACATTCCAACGCTCAACAAGGACTTTATCATCGATGAAAAGCAAATCATCCGTGCTCGCAATGCCGGCGCGACAGTTATCTTGCTCATCGTAGCTGCCTTGTCAGAAGAACGCCTCAAGGAACTGTATGACTACGCGACAGAGCTTGGTCTGGAAGTCTTGGTGGAGACTCACAATCTAGCTGAACTAGAGGTGGCCCACAGACTGGGTGCTCAGTTTATTGGGGTTAACAACCGCAACTTGACTACCTTTGAAGTTGACTTGCAGACTAGTGTAGACTTGGCCCAGTACTTTAAGGAAGGTCGCTATTATATTTCTGAATCGGCTATTTTCACAGGGCAGGATGCAGAACGAGTAGCAGAATCCTTTAACGGAATTTTGGTGGGAACAGCTCTCATGCAGGCAGAGGATGTGCCCCAGAGAATTAAGGAGTTGCAGATTGACAAAGGTTAAGATTTGTGGATTGTCGAACAAAGAAGCGGTAGAGACAGCCGTATCAGCAGGGGCAGACTACATCGGTTTTGTCTTCGCACCTAGTAAAAGGCAGGTGACCTTGGAAGAGGCTGCTGAGCTGGCAAAGCTCATTCCTGTCAACTTTAAAAAGGTTGGTGTATTTGTTTCACCAAGTCGAGCTCAACTGCTAGAAGCGATTGAAAAGGTTGGCTTGGACTTGGTTCAAGTTCATGGTCAGGTGGCGGATGCTTTGTTTGAGGATTTATCTTGTGCCAGTATTCAGGCTGTGCAGGTGGATGGAAATGGTCATGTCCCCAATTCTCAGGCGGATTATCTACTCTTTGATGCCCCTGTGGCAGGGAGTGGTCAGACCTTTGACTGGGGTCAACTAGATACGGCAGAACTAGCTCAGCCTTTCTTTATCGCAGGTGGGCTCAATGAGGATAATGTAGCAAAAGCAATTCAACACTTTACTCCCTATGCAGTCGATGTATCGAGCGGAGTGGAGACAGATGGACAAAAAGATCAGGAAAAGATTAGAAGATTTATAGAGAGGGCAAAGAATGGCATATCAAGAACCAAATAAAGATGGATTTTACGGAAAATTTGGCGGACGTTTCGTCCCAGAAACATTGATGACAGCAGTTTTGGAGTTGGAGAAGGCTTATCGTGAAAGTCAGGCGGACCCAAGTTTCCAAGAGGAATTAAACCAGCTCTTACGCCAGTATGTAGGACGTGAAACTCCCCTTTACTACGCAAAAAACTTGACCCAGCATATCGGTGGAGCTAAGATTTATCTCAAGCGTGAAGACCTCAACCATACAGGGGCCCACAAGATTAACAATGCCTTGGGACAGGTTCTTCTGGCTAAACGTATGGGCAAAAAGAAGATTATCGCTGAAACAGGTGCTGGTCAGCACGGTGTGGCAACTGCAACGGCTGCGGCTCTCTTTAACATGGAATGTACCATTTACATGGGTGAGGAAGATGTCAAACGCCAAGCCCTTAATGTCTTCCGTATGGAGCTTTTGGGAGCCAAAGTTGAGGCAGTGACAGATGGTTCGCGTGTGCTCAAGGACGCAGTCAATGCAGCCCTTCGTTCATGGGTGGCTAATATCGACGATACCCACTATATCCTTGGTTCTGCCTTGGGACCTCATCCATTCCCAGAAATCGTTCGTGATTTCCAAAGTGTGATTGGTCGAGAAGCTAAACAACAGTACCGTGACTTGACAGGTCAAGATTTGCCAGATGCCCTAGTAGCCTGTGTTGGTGGTGGTTCTAATGCTATCGGTCTCTTCCATCCATTTGTAGAAGATGAGTCTGTAGCTATGTATGGGGCTGAAGCAGCAGGACTAGGTGTGGATACGGAGCACCACGCAGCTACCTTGATCAAGGGTCGTCCAGGTGTTCTCCACGGTTCGCTTATGGATGTGCTCCAAGATGCACATGGACAAATCTTAGAAGCCTTTTCTATCTCAGCCGGTTTGGACTATCCTGGTATTGGCCCAGAACATTCTCACTACCACGATATCAAACGTGCCAGCTATGTTCCTGTGACGGACGAGGAAGCCTTGGAAGGATTCCAACTCTTGTCTCGCGTGGAAGGGATTATTCCAGCCTTGGAATCTAGCCATGCCATTGCTTTCGCAGTGAAATTGGCCAAAGAACTTGGTCCAGACAAGTCAATGATTGTCTGCCTATCCGGTCGTGGGGACAAGGATGTAGTTCAAGTCAAAGACCGCTTGGAAGCAGATGCAGCAAAGAAGGGAGAAGCCCATGCCTAAGACTTTAACAGAAAAATTGAATGCTATCAAAGCAGCAGGAAAAGGAATTTTTGTTCCCTATATCATGGCTGGAGACCATGAGAAAGGTTTGGATGGTCTCGATGAAACAATCCACTTTTTAGAAGATTTGGGTGTTTCAGCCATTGAAGTGGGTATTCCCTTTTCAGACCCTGTTGCAGATGGACCTGTGATCGAAGAAGCAGGTTTGCGCAGTCTAGCTCATGGGACTTCTACCCAGGCTTTGGTTGAAACCTTGAAAACCATTCAGACTGAGGTGCCACTGGTCATCATGACCTACTTCAACCCCCTTTTTCAGTACGGTGTGGACAAATTTGTCAAAGATCTGGCAGATACTGCAGTTAAGGGCTTGATTATCCCAGACCTGCCTCATGAGCATGCCAACTTTGTAGAGCCATTTTTGGTAGACACAGATATCGCCTTGATTCCCCTAGTAAGTTTGACAACAGGGATTGAGCGTCAGAAAGAGTTGATCAAGGGAGTAGAAGGCTTCGTCTATGCCGTTGCTATCAATGGGGTGACAGGGAAATCAGGAAATTACCGCGCAGACTTGGACAAGCACTTGGCACAATTGCATCAAGTAGCTGACATCCCAGTCTTGACAGGTTTTGGCGTATCTAGTCAAGCAGATGTCGAACGCTTTAATGCGGTATCAGATGGTGTTATTGTCGGTTCGAAAATTGTAAAAGCTCTCCACCAAGGAGAGCCGATTGAGGACTTTATCAAACAAGCAGTAGCTTACCAAAAATAATCACACAAGTAGCAAGTAAGAGGAAAGGCACAAAAGGAAGTCTTTCCTTTTTCTTTTGCAGGAGAAAGGCCAGAATGCCTGCCGCAGAAGCGAACTGAATCAAGATGAGTAATTCTGTCGCGCTAAAGATGAGAGCACAAGAAGCTAGAAAGAGAAAATCCCCTGCGCCCATGCGAATATCGATAAAATGGGCCATGATTCCAAGTATAAGGAAGAAGACCATAACCAGATTCCAACTACAGAAAGCCATGAGGATTAGGTGGAAAGTCATCCAGACTAGTAAGGGATATTCCTGATGGCGAAAGTCGTAGATGCCCAAGGTCAAACCAGCAGTGATGAGGATGACTTGACCCAAGGAAATCCAGCCCCAAGACCAAGCTAGAAAGAGGATTCCTAAGCCGAGTTCAAAGAGGGCATACCAGAATGGATATCGAATCTTGCAGTAGCGACAGCGAAAGCGATTGAAGACCTGCGAAAGGATAGGAATCAAATCTAAGGGTCGCAAGCGAGTCTGACAGGAATTGCAGTAGCTAGCCGGTCGAATAATGGATTGCTCAGGGAAACGGTCAATGATCAAACCCAAGAAAGAAGCGAGAATGCTCCCGACAAGAAAAAAATAAAGATCAATCATACTTATCTATTCGTAAAAAATAGGAGAAGTAGTATAATGGAGAAACATAGATAAGATGGTGAGGTCAAGATGACAATTCGTTTTGAAGAAAATGTGAGCACAGAAAATGCTCAGCTCGTATGCCAATGGTCTAACTCCCTTGGCAAATCCTTTCAAGAACAATGGATGGGAACAATGATTCCTTTTCCCTTGACAATTCAAATCTTGCAAGATTTGGAAGGAATCTTTTCAATCTTTGATGGACAAGAGTTTGTGGGGCTTATCCAGAAAATCAGGCTAGAAGACAGGAATCTTCATATCGGGAGATTTTTTATCAACCCTCAGAAGCAGGGGCAAGGCTTAGGTAGCCAGGCTTTAAGAAAATTTGTTAGTTTGGCTTTTAAAAATGGAGACATAGATAGTATTTCTCTAAATGTCTTCGAGGCAAATCAAGCAGCCAAGCACCTCTATCAAAAAGAAGGATTTGAAATCGTTCAAACCATTGAAGCACCTGTACGAAAATACCTTATGAAAAAGGGGAGATAGGAAGCAAAAAAGAGGCTAGGAAAAGTCTTTGAAATCAGAAAAACGCATAGTATCCAGTTTTTAATAACCTTGATATTATACGTTTCATTTTGGGAAGATTTACTTCGTTTTCTCCTGAAATTGAGTTCCTGTCCAGTCTTCCTCTTGTATTAAATTTTTAATCAAACTCAACATATTTCTGTTTAAACAACTCAATTTTATCAATACAGTAAGTGATTAAATCTCGAGCTTTCTCAAAAGTATAGCCTTTTTCAGATACAGATTTCACTTTCTTCTCATCAAAATAGTAGCCAGTCAAATCAGTGATTTCTTCTGACAATGTAAGATAGTAGCCTGTTTCAATTCCCTCGTCTAGATTTTTGGAAAATGACTTCATCAAGCGTCCGAAGAGAGACTTTTTCGTCTTTTCATCACTGGAATCATTCCCTAAGTTGGTTGAAATCAAGCCTGGATGGTAGGCATTGATGGTGATGATTGAACCTCTTAAAAAGAAGTCTCTTGCCAGGTAGCGTGTTATCCAAATAGTGTAAAGTTTGGAATTATTATAGGCCAATCCGGGATTATAGTTGTTCTCAAATCCAAAGTCTAAATCCTTGACCTTGGCAAAATGATGCATATAGGAAGAAGTATTAATGACACGGCCGTCAGCCGCTTTTTCTAACAAGGGACTTAGCTCAGTTGTTAAAATATAGGGAACCAGAACAGATAACATAAAGGTCAACTCGACATTTTCAGCACTCGCTTTTCGTTCTTTTCCAGCATACAGTCCGGCATTGTTAAACAAGACATCAATACTTTGAAAGTCTCGCTTGATTTTCTCTACAAATCGATAAATATCATCTAATTTAGAAAAATCTGCCAAGTAGCTAGAAACTCGGCCTCTCAAGGAAATTGCGCGAACCTCTTGAAGTGCCAGCTCAAGTTTTTGAGGATTTCGACCATGGAGGATAACATGATACCCTTGGCTAGCCAATTTCTTTGCCAAATGTTTACCGATACCGTCAGTAGCACCTGTTATTAGAATGGTTTTGACCATATTAGTCCTCTAAGAAAGCTATTAGTTCTGTTGAAAATTCGTCTGCATATTGGAAAATCGAACCGTGACCAGCATTTGGATAGATAATCAGCTTGCTATCTTTTATTTTCTCATGCATATCGTAAGAATTTTCCGTTGGAACCTGCATATCCTTATCCCCGTTGACGATTAAGGTTGGTTGGGTGATAAATTTTAGGTCGTCTTGAGAATCTTTCCCCCAACGTTTAATAGCTTTGAGTTGAGTTAGGAATCCTGATAGGTTCATATCTTTATCCGCAAATTCCTTTGTTCTCATCCCCATTCGTCCTAGGACTTTCAAAGCTTCAATTTTCCCTTGATCATCATGATTATAGAAGATATAGCGTTTAGGATCGATGCGCTCGAGTCCAGCTTTAAACATATAACTAAAGGTTTTCCCTGTGACCTTATCGACCTCTTTTCCACCTCGAGGTCCTGTTCCAGCCAAGATTAAACGATTGACTAGAGTAGGCTTGATTCGGATGATTTCTTGGGCAATCATACCTCCCATAGAAAGGCCAAGAAGATTGATTTTATCGTAACCAAGCGCTTTTACAAAGTCAATTGTCTGCTTAGCCATTCCAGGAATAGTCGGAGCAACTTTGCCCTGACTGGCTCCGACTCCAGGAAGATCGACTACAATGACATGGTGCGTTTCAGCAATCAAGTCTAAGAGTTTAGGATCCCAGTTATCTAGAGTTGCTGCCAAATGGACTAACATCAGAAGAGGTAGTTTTGATTTGCCTTTACTAAGTTCGCGATAAGCGATTTTGTTCCCGACGACTGTGATGTATTGATTTTTGTAGTAAGATATGACATTGTGTTTTCCTTTTTATTTCTTAAAGCTGAGGACTGTTTTTCCACGTGAGCGACCATTAGTGACCTTGTCTAAGGCGTTATTTACCTGTTCGAATGGGTAAACTGTATCGATAGAGGGTTTGATTTCTAATTTACTAAAGAGGTCAGCTACCTCTTGTAATTGAGCACCATTGCTTTCTACAAAGATAAAATGGTAGTAAACGCCATATTTTTCTGCTATTTTATCAAATTTGCGACCTGCTAAGCCAAGAATCATCTGTTTCCATTTCGTTAGATTCATGCGTTTGGCAAAGGCACCGTTTGGCATGGCACGAAGTGAAACAAGATGCCCACCTTTTTTCATGATAGACATTTGTTTTTCAGTTTCAGCCCCACCAAGTGTATCGAGGACATAATCCACCTCACTAACAGTTTTTGTATAATCCTCTGTTTTGTAATCGATAAAGCGGTCTGCTCCTAGGTTCAATACACGCTCAGCATTATCTCCAGCTCCATTGGTAATGACCTTCAAACCTTTGGCCTTGGCAATCGGAATGGCCATTCCACCAACTCCTCCAGTCCCACCAGAAATAAAGATCGTTTTCCCAGCTTGAGCGTCCATGAGGTCAAGAGCCTGCATAATGGTCAAGGCAGTAAGAGGAACAGCAGCAGCTTCCTCGTCTGATAGATAGTCTGGAACTTTGGCTAAGGCTGGGCTATCGACAGCTACGTATTCTGCAAAGGCGCCGATATGATCAAGTGGCAGACGGCCAAAGACACGGTCTCCTATCTGAAAGTTGTCAACTTGCTTGCCAATGCTTTCAATGATCCCACCGACCTCGTTACCTGCAGTTTGAGGAAGTTTGTAAGGAACAATCATCTTGACATCACCACGAGAGATCATGTTATCGAGAGGATTAACACCGGCTGCGGTGACTTTCACCAAGACTTGTTTGTCTGTAATACTTGGTTTAGCGATTTCTGTGATGTTCAGTGTGATATTGTTTTTGTTATAAGTAGTGTGTTGTGCGGCTTTCATGTGATTTCTCTTTTCTTTTTCTATAAGATTTTATACCTGTATCTGATACAAGTATATGTTATTTCCAGTAAAAACTGACTTGTTATCAAATCAGTTTCGGACTTGTTTAGCTTGTTTATATAGATTGTCAATGACATCTTCTAAAGTTTGATTTGCTAATTCCTTCTCTAATTGAGATTCGGCACTAGCGAAAAGCGGTGAAACTGCTCCTTGGATATGTTTTCCAACAGGGCAATCAGGATTGCTATTTTGATGAACAGGGAATAAACTAATGTGATTGATTTCTTGAGTAGCATAGTAGATCTCTAGTAAAGTCATTTTCTTTGGAGACTTACTGAGTTGATAACCTGTTTTTCCTTGCTGGGAATGAATCAAATCTGCATTTTTCAATAAGGCAATCACTTTTCGAATGTAACTAGCATTAGTCCCAACACTAATAGCTAATGCTTGAGAACTTAAGGTTTCCTTGCTTTCACTAATCATTGTTAAGATATGCAAAGCAACTGAGAATTTTGTATCCATCTGAACTCCTCTTTTGACAAACCTGTATCAGGTACAAGAACAAGTATATCAAAAATAAAAAGAAAAGCAAGACTTTTGTTTTAAATTTTTTAAAATTTTAAGTGCAATCAGATTAGAGCTGTCTGGAAAGGGTGTTCACAAAATTATATCTTTACTATCCATTGGTAGAACAAAAGTAGAACAGATACACAAAAAAGCCTAGTAAATCAAGGCTTTTTCCTGTTGTATTTAGATGCCCCCTACAGGGATTTGGAAAGGACTTTCATATTGAGAGCAATTAAAAATATTGAAATATAAGTGATTTTAGGTATTTTCAATGTCATGATTTAAAAATGGGACAAAAGTGGGGCAAAAACCATACAGATTCTAAACTGTATGGTTCTTTTTTTATCTAACCAAGAAAGGTTAAAACTTATTAAAACAAATGCAATCAACTGTTGAAAACTTTTTAGTCCGTGTAATATAAAAACAAGTAAAAAGTTGAACTATAGGGAATATTGTGTCATAATAGGTAATAGATGAATAATTAATAGATTGGAAATAATGCTTTCTTACCTTAACAAGTTGAATTGGTTATACATTTTTTCGTCGCAATTGTGTCTATCTCTCGAGTTTAGCTAGTTTTTATAAGCTCTGGTTTCTAATCAATATAACAAATTTTAGAAGTGCATAAGACAAGATGGTGACATTACTACAGTCATTTCTAGTCACCATATGTTGCTGGCACAGGCTGTTTGTAGTGTTGGCTATTTACTAGTCAGTTTAATCGGAGTGTTTAATTTTTATTGTTGAAAGGTTTTTATATGGCGAAAATTCTATCTTTAGGTCTGACAGGTAAGAAATTACTTGCTCAGGGGTTCTTGTTTGTTCTGCTAGGTCTCATCTTGATGGTCACGGGGACTTGGTTGCCAGTAACAGTTATTCGCCTGGTTCTGTTTTTAGCTTGGATAGCAACGGTCGTAGATTTGCTATTAAGAGTTTTCAAAAAAAGCCAGTCAACGGATACCTTGGGAGTTGCACTGGTTAAATTGTTAGTGCTGGGATATTTGCTAGGTTCTAATCTTGCGACTGATATACCGATTTATGTTCTGGCTCTTGTGATTGGAGTTTATCAGATTTTTAGGGCCACGATTAATCTTGTCACCTATGTTCTCTACCGTAAAAATAATATTCGACCTCGTTTTCGTCTCTTACTAGATGGTATTCTACTAGTTTTTCTTGGTGGAGCTAGTCTTTTGTCCTCTACGGGAAATTCTGTCTTTCAACTCTTTGTTTTAGGGGCTTATTTTTTCCTTTATGGTCTGTCCAATATCCGTGACGGTTTCTTATTTGAAGGGGAAATTGGGAAAAACCATCTCAAACGTCGTATTAGAATTAGCTTACCTATTGTCCTAGCCGCTCTCATCCCTGCAAGAACTTTAGCAAAAGTTAACAAATTTATGCTGGAAAATGCTGATGAGGAAGAAGATATCCATCTTGGAATAGTGAAGTCTGGTAAGACAGCAGAGCTAGAAATTTTTGTTCATACAGCTGAGACCTCCCTGTTTTCAGCTATTGGTCATGTGGATATCTTCTATCAGGGCCGTGTTATTTCTTATGGCAACTATGATCCGTCATCTGAGACCTTATTTGGTATGGTAGGAGATGGTGTCTTATATTTCTGTGACCGCGATAAGTACATTGATCTATGTAAACGTGAGAGTCAAAAAACACTTTTTGGTTATGGAATAGATTTGACACCTGAAATGGAAAAAGCAATTCAAAAAAAGTTGACTGAATTGAAACAACTGACGATTCCATGGGAGCCAAGTGCGGATAAAATCACGACAGGTGATGGTAAGGAAGACTACACCTACGCTTATAAAATCAGACATGAGACGGATGGGGAACTTTATAAATTTATCAAATCTAAGTTTAAATCCTACTTTGTCTTATCCACAAATTGTGTGCTCTTGGCAGATACCATAGTCGGTCAGGCTGGAACAGATATCCTCTCACCCAAAGGATTTATCGCACCAGGAACTTACCAAGCTTACCTTGACCGAGAGTTTGAAAAACCAAATAGTATAGTCGTATCTAAACATGTTTATTAAGGAAAATTTATGAATTTAGTAAAAAAATACACCCCGTTAATACTTTTTATAGGGCTGGTTACTCTTGTAATTCTGAATGCATCAAGCTTTATATCAGGGACAGTATCTCTCTTTGAAGTAACTTCTACCTTGATTTATGGTGCTGTCATTGCTTTTGTGCTCAATGTTCCCATGAAAAAAATTGAAGAATTCCTAGTTAAAATGAAGGTAAAGGCAGGGTTGCGCCGTCCGATTGCTATGGTGCTTGTTTTCCTATCTCTTATCTTAATCGTGATCTGTCTTTTGGTTTTGGTGCTTCCAACCCTTGCTCAGACTATTAGTCAGCTGGGAGCAGTCCTTTCAACAGTCCTGACTCAACTTAGGAAATTGCTAGACAGCTCGGAATTTGTAACCAAAGACATGCTGTCAACTCTCGTATCAGGAATTCAGGGACAGTCTAGCTCTATTAGTCAAGCTTTGATAACCTTCTTATCCGGTCTGACTAGTAATATAGGAAATATTTTTTCAAGTATAATGAATGCCTTTCTGATTATAGTATTTACCTTTTTATTTTTATCCAGTAAGGAACATCTGGCAGCGATGACGAGTCGACTTCTAAAAGTTATATTTCCAGAGAAAGTGGTGACAAAGTTAACTTACATTGGACAAGTAGCACCAGAGACTTATGACCAATTTTTGATGAGTCAGCTGATTGAAGCAGTCATCATAGGAGTTATGATAGCGGTTGGCTACAGCCTGTTTGGACTACCTTATGGGGTAATGACAGGTATATTTGCAGGAGTACTGTCTTTCATTCCTTATGTTGGTCCTATGATTGCTTGTATTCTGGGAGCGATTTTTATCTTTACAGTAAGTCCAAGTCAAGCCTTACTTTCTATTGTTCTTTATCAAATCATACAACTGATTGAGGGAAATCTTATCTATCCCAAAGTTGTGGGTCAATCTATTGGCTTACCAGCCCTTTTCACGCTTGCGGCTGCTAGTATCGGAGGGAATCTTTTCGGACTACTTGGAATGATATTCTTTACCCCCGTATTTGCTGTTATCTATCGACTGGTTAAAGAATTTGTCGTTGCAAAGGAAAATCAGGTAGATTAAGAAAAACTAAATTTAATAAGATATACTGAGAAGAGAGTGAGAGATTCTCTTCTCTTTTATTTTTAAATACTTTTCTACAAAAAGCTATTAGACGTTAAAAAAAGCCTTGGTTTCAAGGCTTATTTCTGTTGATTTAGATGCCCCCTGCAGGGCTCGAACCTGCGCCCCATAGCTTAAGAGTCTACTGCTCTACCAACTGAGCTAAGGAAGCAACAGAAAAAGCTGAGAATGTAACTTCCCAGCTTTTTTAATATGCCCAAAATGGCAGCTAGATTATTTACGAAAGGCATCAAGGATATAGGTGAAACCAACAATTAAAAATGCAAAGGCAACGACATAAACGACAAAGACACTTGTAGCTACTGGATTGAACAAAATCACTAGACCTAGTAAAAATGCAAGCAACGCTATCCACATGATATGGTTGCCAATAATAGGGAAAATCAATCCCAAACGATTGCCTTTAAAGAAAACTATAATGGCTTCTACAATTAACCAAATTCCTAAAATAGTTGGAATGACAACTGGCAGCGTCACAAAGCCATAGGCAACGAGGTAAAGAGCTAAGAGAAGATTAACAATCCCTTGGAAAAGATGAGCTGGTGAGCGAAGCTCTTTTGGTACAGAGAAATAGCCTAAAATAGCTGCTATAGAAGAAACCAGTAAACCAAATGCAATCCACCAGCTGTAAGCAACAAGATTAGCTACTGGGTTTGTAAATAGGAAAAGTCCTAAAAGGACAAAAACAACTCCTGCAAGGAATAGCAGTAAACGATTAGAAAATTTCATTTCAATACCCCCTATATAGTATAGTATAGTTTGATAATAAAAATATTATACACCTTTTTAGAGGAAATGTCAATAAACAAAATGGAAAATTTGGAAGTTTCAGTCTGATTTATGAAAAGAAAATCAGTTTTTATTATTTTGAAAATAAAAAGAGAAGATAAAATTTGTCTTCTCTACATGAAAATATTGTATGGCATCAAAGCAAAAGTAACTGGCTTTACACTATTTGTAAAGATGTAATTTGATTCAAAAAGAAAAGATAGATTTAAAATGTGGGACAAATGATGGGGTAAATCAGTTATAGACAAGCAAAAAAAGCCTTGATTTACAAGGCTTTTTCCTGTTGTATTTAGATGCCCCCTACAGGGATCGAACCTGTGACCCACGGATTAAGAGTCCGCTGCTCTGCCAGCTGAGCTAAGGAGGCAAAGAAAAAAGCTGTATTGGTGCCGAAACTTCACGGTTTGTATTGAACCCGCGCAATTAAGCAGGTGGGCAACTCGCTCTAACTGAAGCTGTTTCCGTGTGAGACGGCCTACATGCTGTTAGAAGACTTTTGTTTCCCTAATAATACAAAAAATAGTCGGTCAACACTTAAGTGTGAAGTCGTACACCACAGCGTTTCTATGTTTATATAATACCACTTTTTCAAAAAAAATCAAGAGGAAAGTGCAATTTTTTGAAAAGGATTTCAGATTTTTCGCAAACGGTCGATAGCTTCCTTTCTTTGAGCCAAAGCCCGTTCATATTTACCAGTATCTTCTGCTTGGAAATAGTGATGATTGCGGATTTTTTCTGGTAGATAGTCTTGCTTGACCCAATTTCCAGGATAGTTGTGTGGATAGAGATAGTCTTGGGCATTCCCCAGTTCCTTGCTTCCACTGTAGTGCCCATCACGCAGGTGTCGCGGAATAGGCAAGTGCCCTGATGTTTTGAGGTCGGCAAGCGCCTTATCCATAGCTACATAGGCTGAGTTGGATTTTGGAGAAAGGGCCAAATCAATCACGACATTGGCAATGAGAATGCGGGCTTCTGGGAAACCAATCCTTTGTGCAGCATCTAGAGCAGTTACGGTATGAATCTGGGCCTCAGGATTGGCCAAGCCGATATCTTCATAAGCGATAACAGTCAAACGACGAGCGAGACTTGGCAAATCACCAGCCTCAATCAAGCGGGCAGCATAGTGAAGACTGGCATCAACATCTGAGCCACGGATAGACTTTTGCAGGGCTGAGAGGACATCGTAGTGTCCATCCCCATCTTTGTCCATGGTAATATAACTCCGCTGCAGGCTATTTTCCATGATATCCAAAGTTATATGGCGGATTCCCTTGTCATTTTCGGGGGTAGAGAGAACAGCCAAGTCCAGTGAGTTGAAGGCAGAACGCAGGTCTCCATTTGTAGAGGTGGCAATGAAGTCCAGCGCATCCTCATCTAGTTCTACTGGAAAATCAAAACCACGTTCAGGGTTATTTAGAGCTATCTGCAGGGCCTCTTTGACGTCTTGGTTAGACAGAGGTTCCAACTCAAAAATTTGAACGCGACTGCGAATGGCAGGAGTGACAGAGAAGAAAGGATTTTCAGTTGTAGCGCCAATCATGATGACCAGTCCACTTTCCAAGAGAGGCAAGAGGAAGTCTTGCTTGGTTTTATCTAGTCTATGAATCTCGTCAAGGAGTAGTACAAGTCCACCTGAAAATTTAGCCTCTTCCGCAATTTCTTGCAGTCGCTTTTTACTATCAACTGTCGCATTGAAAGTTCGAAAGGCATACTTAGTAGTCCCAGCGATGGCTGAAGCAATACTGGTCTTGCCGATTCCAGGAGGTCCATATAGAATCATGGAGGACAGGCGGTTGGCTTCCACCATGCGACGGATGATTTTTCCTTGTCCGACCAGATGTTCCTGACCGATGACCTGATCGATGGTTTTAGGGCGCATGCGAAGTGCGAGATTGTCTGGCATAGCAGTCCTTTCTAACGTGGATTTTCTGATGTATATGTGGTAAGATGGTAGTATCTATTTTAGCATATTTCCGAGCAATCGGGGCGATTAAAGAGTCGCATAGAAAGAGGACAAAATGGCAACATACGGATTTTTAGATGTTTTAGAGGAAGAGTTGGAGAAGAATTTTCCCTTTGACTTTGAGATTAGTTGGGACAAGCGTAACCACGCGGTTGAAGTGAGTTTTCTATTGGAAGCGCAAAACGCTGCAGGTGTGGAGATGGTAGATGAAGACGGAGAGGTATCATCAGACGATATCCTCTTTGAAGAAGCAGTCCTTTTCTACAATCCTGCCAAGTCAACAGTCAATGAGGAAGACTATTTGACTGTCATTCCTTACCTACCTAAAAAAGGTTTTTCTCGTGAATTTTTAGCTTATTTTGCTCTATTCCTTAAAGACACTGCCGAGGTTGGACTAGATGCCCTCATGGACTTTTTGGAAGACCCAGAAGCAGAAGAATTTGTCATGGAATGGAACCAAGAAGTCTTTGAAGAAGGAAAAGTAGGCTTGGAAGAGGGAGAGTTTTATCCTTATCCGAGATACTAGGAGTTGGTTGGAGATTTTATGAAGAAAATTGGGATTTATTTGGTTTATGTGCTAGCTGTTGTCTTTATTATGCTGGCTTTTGCTTGTGGAACAATCGCATTTGCAGAGCTGGGGTATTCCGCAGTTTTAGTCTTTACTTTTGGTTATGCCTTCGCTCTTCTAAGCATGTATTTAATCTTTATTCTTCATGAGCTGGGACATGCTTTTTGTGGCTACTTGACAGGCTATCGGCTGGTGGCTTTTGGATTAGGACATTTTATTTTGACCAAAAAATCAGGCAAGTTTCGTCTTAGTAGAACAGCCATTCTGAAAAATGTTGGTGCTCAATACATTGGTTTAAAAGAGGATGAAAGCGATCAAAGCATCATCCTGATGCTTTCAGGAGGCTTGATGGTTCATCTCAGCTTGATATTATTGGCGATAGTGTTTGGGTTTTTGACAAGAAGCTGGTATTTTGCAGGGACTTGGATTTTTCTTAATTTGTCTTTCTTCCTAAATAACATTTTGCCAGTCGGCATCACCGATGGAGCAAAAATTTGGGAATTGCTACAACACCCTGAAAATACGAAATACGCCTACCTGATGTTGAGGCATTCTGCCCAGACCTTGCTAGCTCCTCAAGAATATGATTTAAAAGACTTTATCATGCCTGTTGATGAGGAGGTGAGAGGGAGTTTTGCAGAAAGTGTTCAGACTCTTCAGGGGTTGGTATTCATATTGGATGATAATATAGAACTTGCAAAGCAACAGTTTCAGTCTGTGTTAGATAAAACAGACAATCCAATGTCTAAAACTAGTTCTCAATTATACCTTCTTCAAGTTGCTCTGATGGAAGGAGATAATAAGAAGGCGGAAGAATATGCAAGTATTCGAGGAGTCAAATCCTTTTTATCTCTAAAAACAGCAGATATGCAGGTCATTCAAGCTTGGTATCAATTTAAGGTAAAGAAAGATGTAGTTCAAACTCACAAGGCTATGAAGATTGCTAGACAGAAAATGAATAGCAGTCGGATGTTACGGGATGAGAAAAGCTATTATCAAAACTGGTTAGCTGAGCTGGAAAAGGAATTAACCGAAGGAGTCTAATATGGAAATAGAACTTACTGATTTCCAAGGTTGCAAGATTGCCTTATTTTGTGGTGATAAGCTACTGGTCATCTTACGCGATGATAAGGCAAGCATTCCCTGGCCCAATATGTGGGAACTGCCCGGTGGGGGACGCGAAGGGGATGAAAGTCCTTTTGAGTGCGTGGCGCGTGAAGTTTATGAAGAACTGGGAATTCATCTGACTGAGGATTGTCTGCTTTGGAGTAAGGTTTATCCAAGTATGCTTTTTGCGGATAAACAATCTGTATTTCTAGTCGGTCAGTTGACACAGGACCAATTTGACAGTATCGTATTTGGAGATGAAGATCAGGCCTATCAGTTGATGAATGTCGAGGAATTTCTTAGCTCCAGTCAAGTTGTACCTCAGTTGCAGGAGAGATTAAAAGATTATTTAAAAGTAAGTGATTAGAAAGGATGGTTCAGTTAAATTTCTAAACTGAACCCGCCCTAAACACTCTGCCAAAAAGATAAGCTTCTCTTAGACACAAGCGTCTTCAGAGAATTTCCTATTTTGGTTTTGTGTTTTACGGGCTTGGTATCTTAAATATGGAAACATGGCAAGAGTTAAAAGTTACAGTTAAGCGTGAGGGAGAGGAGCTAGTCTCTAATCTCTTGATTGAGCTGGGAGCGCAAGGTGTTGCGATTGAAGACAGCATGGACTATGTGGGAAATGTGGATCGTTTCGGCGAGATTTTCCCAGAGGTTGAGCAGCAAGAAGAAATCGTAGTGACAGCCTATTACCCTGATACGGTTGATATAGCAACGGTTGAGGCAGACTTGCAGGCCCGTCTCGCGGAACTAACTGATTTTATGGATTTGGGAGAGGTAAAAATGGGTACGACTGCCTTGGCTGAGGAAGACTGGGCAGACAACTGGAAGAAATACTATGAACCAGCTCGTATCACTCATGATTTGACCATCGTTCCCTCTTGGACGGACTATGAGGCGACTGCTGGGGAAAAGATTATCAAGCTGGATCCAGGTATGGCTTTTGGTACGGGGACCCATCCAACCACTAAGATGAGCCTCTTTGCCTTGGAGCAGGTCCTTCGTGGTGGCGAAACGGTGCTGGATGTGGGAACTGGTTCAGGAGTTCTCTCTATTGCCAGCTCGCTTCTTGGTGCCAAGGAAATCTTTGCCTACGACCTGGATGATGTGGCAGTTCGTGTTGCTCAGGAAAATATTGAGCTAAACCCTGGCATGGAAAACATCCATGTAGCAGCAGGAGACTTGCTTAAGGGAGTTGAGATTGAGGCAGATGTGATTGTAGCTAATATCTTGGCGGATATCCTCATTCATCTGACGGATGATGCTTATCGCTTGGTCAAGGATGAAGGCTACCTCATCATGAGTGGGATTATCAAGGACAAGTGGGACATGGTACGCCAGTCGGCTGAGTCAGCTGGATTTTTCCTCGAAACTCACATGGTTCAAGGGGAATGGAATGCCTGTGTCTTTAAGAAAACCAAGGATATTTCCGGTGTGATTGGAGGATAGCATGCAGCAGTATTTTGTCAAGGGGAATGCAGTCTCTCCTGTCACCATCGAGGACAAGGAAACCAGCAAGCATATGTTTCAGGTCATGCGCTTGAAAGAAGATGATGAGGTGACCTTAGTCTTTGATGATGGCGTCAAGCGCTTGGCGCGCGTGCTTGATGTGGAAGCACGTCAGTTTGAATTGGTTGAAGAATTAGCTGACAATGTGGAACTGCCCGTTCGAGTGACAATTGCATCTGGATTTCCCAAGGGGGACAAGCTGGAGTTTATCACTCAAAAAGTAACCGAACTGGGTGCCAGACAGATTTGGGCCTTTCCTGCCGACTGGTCCGTTGCCAAGTGGGATGGCAAGAAATTGGGTAAAAAGGTTGAAAAACTAGAAAAAATCGCCCTTGGAGCAGCAGAGCAAAGCAAGCGTAATATCGTTCCAAGTATCCAGCTTTTCGAGAAAAAAGCAGATTTTCTAGCTCAGCTGGGCCAGTTTGACTCTATTGTAGTGGCCTATGAAGAATCAGCAAAAGAGGGAGAAGCTGCTGCGCTCTTACAAGCAGTCACTGGTCTTGAAAAAGGAGCCAAATTGCTCTTTATTTTTGGCCCAGAAGGCGGTCTTTCACCTGCAGAAATTGAAAGTTTTGAAGCCAAAGGAGCTGTTCTTGCAGGACTTGGTCCAAGGATTCTTCGAGCGGAAACAGCCCCGCTTTATGCCTTATCAGCCCTTAGTGTTTTAGTAGAATTAGAGAAATAAGAGGAAGAAAATGGAACAAAAACACCGTTCAGAATTTCCAGAAAAGGAACTTTGGGATTTAACCGCCCTATACCAAGACCGTGAGGATTTCTTGCGTGCAATCGAGAAAACGCGCGAAGACATCAACCAATTTAGCCGTGATTACAAGGGTAATCTTCACACTTTTGAGGATTTTGAGAAGGCCTTTGAGGAATTGGAACAAATTTATATTCAGATGAGCCATATTGGCAATTACGCCTTTATGCCTCAGACGACAGACTATAGCAATGAAGAATTTGCCAATATTGCCCAAGCTGGGATGGAATTTGAAACAGATGCCAGCGTAGCCTTGACCTTCTTTGACGACGCCTTGGTGGCAGCAGACGAGGAAGTTTTGGACCGTTTGGGTGAATTGCCACATTTGACGGCAGCCATTCGTCAGGCTAAAATCAAAAAAGCCCACTATCTAGGGGCTGATGTGGAGAAGGCTTTGACAAATCTGGGTGAAGTTTTCTACAGTCCACAGGATATTTATACTAAGATGCGAGCTGGGGACTTTGAAATGGCTGACTTTGAAGTCAATGGCAAGACATATAAAAACAGCTTTGTTACCTATGAAAATTTCTACCAAAACCACGAGGACGCTGAAGTTCGTGAGAAATCTTTCCGTTCCTTCTCAGAGGGACTTCGTAAGCACCAAAATACGGCTGCGGCAGCCTACTTAGCTCAGGTCAAGTCGGAAAAACTCTTGGCTGATATGAAGGGCTACGACTCGGTTTTTGATTATCTTCTAGCTGAGCAAGAAGTGGACCGTGCCATGTTTGACCGCCAGATTGACCTCATCATGAAGGACTTTGCACCAGTTGCTCAGAGATACCTCAAGCATGTTGCCAAGGTGAATGGTCTTGAAAAGATGACCTTTGCAGACTGGAAATTGGACTTGGACAGCGCCCTGAATCCTGAAGTGACTATTGATGATGCCTATGATTTGGTCATGAAGTCAGTAGAACCTTTGGGACAAGAATATTGTCAGGAAGTTGCGCGCTATCAAGAAGAACGCTGGGTGGACTTTGCTGCTAATAGTGGCAAGGATTCTGGTGGTTATGCGGCGGATCCATATCGCGTGCACCCTTATGTCCTCATGAGCTGGACAGGCCGTTTGAGCGATGTCTATACCTTGATTCATGAAATCGGGCATTCTGGTCAGTTTATCTTTTCAGATAATCACCAAAGTTACTTCAATGCCCACATGTCGACCTACTACGTCGAAGCG
This sequence comes from Streptococcus oralis, assembly GCF_019334565.1. Taxonomy (NCBI): domain Bacteria; kingdom Bacillati; phylum Bacillota; class Bacilli; order Lactobacillales; family Streptococcaceae; genus Streptococcus; species Streptococcus oralis. Next base: position 467,885 of record NZ_CP079724.1, read on the forward strand.
CCATCAACCTTTAATGAATTGCTTCTCAGTGACTACTTGGAGCACCAGTCTGATGATCCTCGTCAAAAACGCTTTGCCCTTGCTCACCGCTTGACAGATACCTACTTCCATAATTTCATCACCCACCTCTTGGAAGCAGCCTTTCAGCGTAAGGTTTATACATTGATTGAAGAAGGGGAGACCTTTGGAGCAAGCAAGCTCAACAGCATTATGAAGGAAGTTTTGACAGATTTCTGGGGAGATGCCATTGAAATTGACGACGATGCGGCCTTGACTTGGATGCGCCAAGCTCACTACTACATGGGCTTGTATAGCTACACCTACTCTGCTGGTCTTGTCATCTCGACAGCTGGCTACCTCCATCTGAAACATTCAGAAACCGGAGCTGAAGATTGGCTCAATCTTCTTAAATCAGGTGGTAGTAAGACACCGCTTGAGTCAGCCATGATTATCGGAGCGGATATCTCAACAGACAAACCACTCCGTGATACCATCCAATTCCTGTCAGACACAGTTGACCAGATTATTGCCTACAGTGCTGAGTTGGGAGAGTAAAGAAACAGGATGTCAGAATTAAACCTACTATAGAGTATGTGCTGAATTCGGATTTTAAAGAACAGAAAGTCATCTTCGGATGACTTTTTGATAAGTTACTAGAAATCCAGAGGTACTTTAGATGCATAAGATGCATAAAGAATTACAAAGAAAAGTGACAGAAGAAAAACCAAGCTATAGCCGAGAAGAAATTCAGTGGCTGCTTGAGCATTTGGGAGATCCCTCTCCAGAAATTCGAGACGAACTTGTTTTTACGAGTTTAGCTAGGGGCCTTCAAGAAGAGTTGTTTTCCCTTGAGCAGTTTCAGTTTATCTCAGAAGGGGTTTCCTCTGATGAAGGTCTATACAAAGAAATTGATAGTAGAGGGGTCTCGGCTCTTAAACGTTCTTTTAGGGCGCTTATTTATGCCAATCTACTGTCCTGCGATGGTACTAAGGAATCACTTTATTACCAGCAATTGTCTTCTCCTATCAGGATTACCATGCTAGATCAAGGCTTACACTATCTTACAAAGGAAAAAGAGACGACGGGTTACTCTCATCAGTTTGGGTGGATCCACGCATTTGCGCATGGGGCTGATCTCTTGACGGAAGTTATATGCCATCCTAGCTTTCCAAAGTCAGATATAGCCGAAGCATTTGAAATCATTGGGAAAATCTTTAAACGTGTTGAGATTCGTTTTACAAATGATGAAGATTGGCGGTTAGCGAGAGTACTTTATGAACCAATCTTACGAGGGAAAATCGAATCGTCTCTCCTCACTGCTTGGCTGCAAACAGTCGAATTTCCCTTGAAAGAAGTAAATGATTTCCATAAATTTTCCAACTTCAGATCCTGTTTGCTGGAAACTTACCTTCAACTAGACTGTCATAAACTTTTACAAGATGACTTGAAAGAAGCTATTCAATCTTTTCAGTACTAAGGATAAGCGAGTTGTTTCATGATTTTCAAATAACTTTCCAGTCAATTTTCTTGAAACCCTTTCCTTCTTTTGATAGACTAATACATAGTTTAAAAAAAGGAGACTTATCATGAAAAAAATTGTTGCTGAATTAATCGGTACATTTATGCTTGTGTTCATCGGAACAGGAGCTGTTGTTTTTGGAAATGGTGTTGAAGGTCTTGGACACCTTGGAATTGCTTTTGCCTTTGGTTTGGCAATTGTAGTCGCAGCTTTCTCAATCGGAACTGTTTCAGGTGCTCACTTGAACCCAGCTGTTTCGATCGCTATGTTTGTAAACAAACGTTTGTCATCTTCAGAACTTGTAAACTACATCCTTGGACAAGTAGTTGGAGCTTTCCTTGCGTCAGCTGCAGTATTCTTCCTCTTGTCTAACTCAGGTATGTCAACTGCTAGTCTTGGTGAAAATGCCTTGGCAAACGGTGTCACTGTCTTTGGTGGATTCTTGTTTGAAGTCATCGCAACTTTCTTGTTTGTCCTAGTTATCATGACTGTAACATCAGCAAGCAAAGGCAATGGCGCAATCGCTGGTTTGGTGATTGGTTTGTCATTGACAGCCTTGATTCTTGTGGGATTGAACATTACTGGCCTTTCAGTTAACCCAGCTCGTAGCTTGGCACCTGCCGTCTTGGTAGGTGGCGCAGCCCTTCAACAAGTATGGATTTTCATCCTTGCGCCAATCGTTGGTGGCGTTCTTGCAGCCCTTGTTGCGAAAAACTTTCTTGGAACAGAAGAATAATTGAAATTCAAAAAGCCTTGCTCCTCAGTTTGAGGAACAGGGCTTTTTCGTATCTGTTTAACGGTTGTCAATTTTCTCTGGATAAAGGTCGTGTTGAAAGAGGCGTTGTTCTGCCAATCCTTCATACTTAGTTCCAGGTTTACCGTAGTTGTAGTAGGGGTCGATTGAGATGCCACCGCGCGGAGTGAATTTTCCCCATACCTCTAAATAGCGAGGGTCTAGCAAGTTGACCAAGTCTTTCCCGATGGTGTTGATACAGTTTTCGTGAAAATCCCCATGATTTCGGTAGCTAAAGAGGTAGAGTTTGAGGGATTTTGACTCGACACAGAGCTTGTCAGGAATGTAGGAAATATAAATCGTCGCAAAGTCTGGCTGAGCAGTGATTGGGCACAGGGAGGTAAATTCAGGACAGTTGAATTTAATAAAATAGTCATTTTCAACATGACGATTGTCAAAAGATTCGAGGACTTCTGGTTGATAGTCAAAAATGTAGTTGGTTTCTTTGTTGCCGAGGAGGCTAAGGTTTTTCATTTCTTCTTGTTGTGACATGATTTTTTCTTTCTAATTTAAACACCACGTTGGTTGTCGTAGAGGAGGGTATGAAGTTGAGGAAGGACGCGGACATTGCCCCAGCTATCGTCAGCAGCGACGCGTTCCCAGAGTTCTTTGAGGCGATCTAGTTGGTCTTGGACAATATTGCCTGTAGCCTTGGGCTCAGGATTTCCAGCCGATAAGAAGAGGACATCTGGTTGGTAGCGTTCTTGAATCCCTTTAGCAAAGGCCAAATCAGCATCATCAAAGACAGGAATTTTAAAGGTGACCTTGTCTGGATCTAGTTGGGAAACGATAAAGTCCAAGGTCTCGAAGTTGATTTCCATCTTGGATGAAGGAGGCTTGGGACTCAGGGTGACCTGATCGATATCTTTTAACCAATTTTGCCAGCGGGAGCCTTGGGTCTCAACTGCCAGAGTGACACCACGTTCCTTGAGCTTAGTGACCAGTTCAGCCATGTTAGCTGCTAGGATAGCAGGATTTCCCCCAGATAGGGTAACGTAGTCGTAGCTTCCTAGTTTGTCTAAGGCAGCAATGACTTCGTCAGCGGTCATGCGAGTTGGTTTTTCAGAACCATCCCAAGTAAAGGCAGAGTCGCACCAGTCGCAGTGGTAGTCGCAACCAGCAGTGCGGACAAACATGGTTTTCTGCCCAATAGCACGGCCTTCACCTTGAAAGGTTGGGCCGAAAATTTCCAGAACTGGTAGTTTGAGGACACGTTCCCTAGTCATCTAACCACTCCCGTCTAAACTCCGCAAAGGCAGTCGGAGTTTCATAGAGGCGAACGTATTCCAAACGGAGACCGCGCTCGTCAGGCAACTCTTGACTCATGGTTTGGAAAATCCAGTAAACCATATTTTCAGCAGTCGTGTTCATATAAGGCAGAGTTTCATTGAGATAGCGATGATCCAAGTGGGGTTCTAAGTAGTTCTTATAGATCGCTTTGATATATCCGAAATCGTGGGTCATACCCCGTTCATCTAAAAATCCACTGACAGCAACTTGCAGATGATAGGTGTGGCCGTGCAGGGATTTGCATTTTCCCTCATAGTGAAAGAGGTGGTGGGCAGCATCGAAGGTGAACTCTTTTGATACCAAGGTTCTGTGAGGATTGTAGACAAGAGACTCCCCCGTTTCCTGTTTGATTTCTTTGGGTGCAAAAAACATTAGCCCACTCCTTTCTGTGAGAGATAAACATCAAGGCCATGCTGACGTAAGTGACATGCTGGACAATCACCGCAGCCACTACCGATAATCCCATTGTAGCAGGTTAAGGTCTTCTCACGAACGTAGTCAAAGGCACCAAGTTGGTCGGCTAACTCCCAAGTTTCAGCCTTGTCTAGCCACATGAGAGGTGTTTGGATAACAAAGTCGTAATCCATGGCAAGGTTGAGAGTAACATTGAGGGATTTGACAAAGACATCCCGACAATCAGGGTAGCCTGAAAAATCTGTCTCACAGACACCTGTCACGATGTCTTTAATGCCTCGTTGCTTGGCAAGAACTGCTGCAAAGGAAAGAAAGAGGTGGTTGCGGCCGTCAACAAAGGTATTGGGAACCTCTCCCTCTTTTTGCTCGATCTCCAGATCAGAGGTCAGGGCATTTTCAGTGATTTGTCCTAGCAGAGACATATCTAAGATGTGATGACGAATGCCTTGTTCCTTAGCGATTTCTCTAGCAACTTGAATTTCGAGATGATGGCGTTGGCCGTAGGCAAAGGTGACGGCTTCGACTGTTTCATAGTGTTCTTTAGCCCAAAATAGGCAGGTTGTGGAATCTTGACCGCCGCTAAAGACGACCAAGGCTGATTGACGTTTCATAGTACTCCTTCCAAAATGGGAAATGTTCAGAGCACGCAAAAAGCTCCCTTGAGGGGAGCTAAAAAATACCAAGTAGAGGTTTTTTTTAGCGATGGCATGTCCCAAACATCGTAATATTCTACCTACAGTCTAGCATATTTTTTGAAAAATGGCAAAGGGCAAGAAAAAAGAGACCAAATAAAGTACTTGGTCTCTAGTGTGATTAGCTCAATTCAGCAACGATGGCCTTGATTTGTTCTGCAGTGTGAACACCTGCAACCTGTTTCATAACTTGGCCATCTTTCTTGAAGAGAAGGGTTGGGATAGACATGATTCCAAAAGCACGAGCTGTGTTTGGATTTTCATCAACGTCCATTTTAACGATTTTCAAGACATCTTCTGAAAGTTCTTCAGACAATTTGTCCAAGATTGGACCTTGCATACGACATGGACCACACCAAGTTGCCCAGAAGTCTACCAAGACCAAACCGTCTTTTGTTTCTTGTTCAAATGTTGCATCTGTAATTGCTTTTGCCATTGTATTTCTCCTTTTTTAGTTATATTGGCTTAAATCTTGTTTCATGAGATAGAAGAAGACATCTCCATAAGTCCCATGGTAGTCCAAATCATGACCATTGTAGGTTAATTTTTGGACAGTGTAGTAATCTGCGACGCCGATGAGGCAGGCTTGTTGAGAACGTTCAAAGTCTTGGTATGACTCGAAAGTCATGGTTCTCTCTTGCTTGCTGGCGTCTAGATAGGTAATTTCGATCATATAAAACTCCTTTGTTGTTCGATCTTGACTTTATTGTACTCCTTGAAAAGAGGAATGTCAAGAAAAATGATTGCGCACGCAACTTTTTTAAAAAATCTGATTAAGAAATGAAATCAAGACTCGTTTCCAGACTTTCTTCGACGGCCTTTTGCAGGTAAGCTAGGGTTGTTTGTCCCTCGTCAGTCAGGCAGATAAAACTAGCCCGTCTATCCTGATCACAACATCGGCGACTAAGCAAGCCACAGTTTTTCTCTTCTAGTCGGGCCACCATTCGAGAAACAGCGCTGGGACTGAGATGGAGTTTATCGGGTAAATCAATCTGTCGTAAGGATTTTTCATCAGCTAGATCCAGATAGTAGAGTAGGTAAAACTCTTTTAAGGTCAACCTTTGTTCAGTCTGCTGGGCGATGGTTTCTTCTAACAAGGCTTCCATTTCCTTTTGACGGCGGTTGTAGTCAAACCACTTTTCCAAATAGGTCATTGCTTTCTCCTTTCTTTTCAAAGTAAAATCACAAAGTCATTACTGACTGTCTCTCTAACACAAGATGATTGCGCATGCAATGATTATACTACTTTTAACTAATCTTTGCAAGAGAGAAGAATTGCGATATTTCCTTGAAATTTTCTGAAAAAAGAGTAAACTGGTATGCAAGAAGTCTATTTCGTGGAGTTTAGGATGAAATTATATGTTCAATTAATGATTCTCTTTGTGATTTCTCTTATCGGAGAGGGAATTTCTAGTTTCTTTCATCTGCCCATCCCAGGCAGTATTATCGGTTTGATTATTCTTTTTCTAGCCCTGCAGTTCAAGTGGCTGAGAACCAGACATGTCAATATGGTCGGGAATTTCTTGCTGGCCAACATGACCATTCTCTTTTTGCCGCCAGCAGTGGGTATCATGGAAAAGTTTGATGTTATTGCCCCTTATCTTTTGCCCATCGTCTTGATTGTCTTTTTTGCGGCTGTCATCAACATTATCCTTATTGCCCTAGTGGTTCAGTTTATCAAGAGACGATTTGAGGGAGATTATGAGAAAGGAGATGCCAAATGAGTGAATTTGTATCCAATCCTCTGTTTGGGATTGCATTATCTATTCTAGCTTATCTAGTGGGGATCTTGATTTACAGACGTTTTCCCCATCCATTGACAACGCCCCTGCTTTTGTCAGCTATTTTTATCATTATTTTCCTTAAGGCGACGGGTATTTCTTATCAAGATTATTACCAAGGTGGGGTTTATCTGAACAACTTGATAGTCCCATCGACCGTGGCTTTAGGGATTCCGCTTTATAAGAGCTTTCACTTGATGAAGCACCATGCTCGGAGTATTCTCTTTGGTAGTCTGCTAGCAGTAGTTGTCAATACTAGCTTTACTGCCATAGTAGCGAAAATATTTGGTATGGACTTTTTCCTAGCCATTTCTCTCTTTCCCAAGTCAGTAACAACCGCCATGGCAGTGGGAATCACAGAAAAATTGCAAGGTTTGACGACTGTGACCTTGGTCGTCGTAGTGGCCACTGGGATTTTGACCAGTGTGATCGGACCAACCCTTTTGAAGTGGCTGAAAATTGACGACCCAGTAGCAGTCGGGCTTTCCCTTGGAGGAACAGGCCACGCAGTTGGAACGGGAACAGCCTTTCGATACGGCTCGGTAGCAGGAGCCATGGGTGGCTTGGCTATTGGTGTCACTGGTATACTCTACGTCTTTGTCAGCCCCATTGTAGCCAGTTTGATATTGAGTTAAAGAAAAACCCAGCTTTCTAGCTGGGCATTTTTTATTGCAAATTAACCTTGTTTTTCAAAATATAGTAGGTTCCGAGATAGTAGATAGCTGATAAAAAGAGATCGCGTAAGATTTCTGTACCAGCCATCACGTTAAAGTCATTGTCAACTCTTAAGAAGAAAGTGATATAACCAATAACGATGGAAATGACGATATAGGCTAGAATCCCCATAGCTGTTCGATACTCGTTAAAGAGTTGCCCGATAGAGATAGAGAGGTAAATGGATAAAATCCATGCGATCGAACTGATAAACAGTGATAGGGCATACAGCCAGCCGTAGCTGAGGTAAGGGGAAATGAAGTTATAGAGGGCAGTGAAGTCTTTTTCTATTGGTGTTAAGAAGAAGATAATCAATATACTCAAGATAAAGACGATATAGCTTAAGATGGACCAGATAAGACCACCTAAAAGTTTTGCGGTGATGATTTGGTGCTCTGAGACAGGCAAGGTCAAGGTCAAGTACCCTTGGCGGTCATAAACACTCCCCTTGAATCTTCGGATGATTAAAAAGATTGTTGCAATCCAAAGAGTGACGCTGAGTCCTCCAAAGACTAGTACTAAAAAGAAGATGAAATAAGCAGCATTGTTAGGATTGTAACTCTGGCTAAGACTGCTAATAAAAGCTCCAATCAAAACTGAAATTGCAAGTACAGCACCGTAGAGTGCCAGATACCATTTATTGACATTTTTAAATTCATAACGAACTAGATTCCAAAACATAATAATCTCCTTTGCTTAGGCTTTAAATTCCTGGCGGAAGAGCTGGTCAATTGATTCACCTGACTCGTAACGAATATCATCAACATTTCCTTGGCGGACGACTTTCCCGTCTTTGAGGAAGATGATCTCATCCAAGATTGGCTCAATATCTGAAATCAAGTGGGTTGAAATCAGCACCGTAGAGGTTGGTGAGTAGTTATTGATGATGGTATTGAGGATATAATCACGGGCAGCTGGATCCACGCCTCCGATTGGTTCGTCCAGAACGTAGAGGCGGGCTTCACGGCTCATAACCAAGATGAGTTGGACCTTTTCCTTGTTCCCTTTTGATAGTTTCTTGAGGCGACTGTTTTCATCAATACCGAGATCGGTTAAAAGGTGTTGGGCTTTTTCGAGATTGAAATCCTGGTAGAAGGTTTTAAAATAGGTTAGAGCATCCTTAACCTTCATCTCTTCATTGAGGTAGGTTGTGTCTGGCAGATAGGAAACGATCGCCTTGGTAGCAGGACTTGGATCCTGTCCATTAATGAGGACACGTCCTTTATTTGGTTGAAGGAGACCATTGATCAGTTTGATCAAGGTTGTTTTTCCGGATCCGTTTGGTCCAAGGAGCCCGACAATCTTTCCAGCTGAGATCTCTAGTGAGATATTGTCAAGTACCGCAGTTGCTCCATATGATTTTGTTACATTTTCAAGTGCTAGTAGTGTCATAGTCTTAAACTCCTTTAATATAGTCGCTTAATACATTTGGCAGTTCTTCTTTTTTGTAGCCAAATTGAAGCATGCAAGAGACGAATTGTTGCAGTTGCTCCTCAGAAAGTTGTTTGCGGGACTGAAGGATGAGGTCCAAATCCTCGGTGACGAATCGACCAGTTGTCCGCTTGCTGTATACAAATCCTTCACGTTCGAGGTCAGACAAGGCGCGCTGAATGGTATTAGGATTGACCCCAGCCTCGCTCGCCAAATCTCTCACGGTAGGGAGCTGTTGGTTGGGTTCCAGTTCATGGGAAACAATCTGTAATTTGATTTTTTCCATAATCTGTAAATAAATCGGTTTTGTATTATCAAATGACCAGGACATCATAGTCTCCTTTCTTTGCCTTTATTGTTCTAATCAAATAATACAATAAAACAAAAAACTTGTCAAGTAAAAATAAGAATTGTTTTGGGAATTGCTCAAAAAATGGTATAATGAAAAGAAAACGACAAGGAGGGAAATGCATGCGTTGTCCAAAATGTGGGGCTACCAAGTCTAGTGTTGTTGATAGTCGACAAGCCGAAGAAGGAAATACCATCCGCCGAAGACGTGAGTGCGACGAGTGCCAGCATCGTTTTACAACCTATGAACGAGTAGAAGAAAGAACGCTGGTTGTCGTCAAAAAAGACGGTACACGTGAGCAGTTTTCGAGAGATAAAATCTTTAATGGGATTATTCGCTCAGCCCAGAAACGCCCTGTTTCGAGTGATGAAATCGGCATGGTGGTCAATCGCATCGAGCAAAAACTCCGTAGTCGCAGTGAGAATGAGATCCAAAGTGAGTATATTGGGTCTTTAGTCATGGAAGAATTGGCAGAGCTTGATGAGATTACCTATGTACGTTTTGCCAGTGTTTACCGTAGCTTTAAGGATGTGAGTGAGTTGGAGAGCCTTCTTCAGCAGATCACCCAGTCCTCTAAGAAGAAAAAGGAAAAATAGATGAAACCAAATGACCGTTTTTCTTTTCTAAAGAATAATCGGGTGTCGCAAGATACCTCTTCTCTGGTGCAGTGCTACCTCCCGATTATCGGTCAGGAGGCACTGAGCCTCTATCTATATGCCATTACCTTTTGGGATGGTGGACAAAAGGAACACCTCTTTTCCCATATTCTCAACCACTTAAACTTTGGCATGCCGACCTTGCTCCAATCCTTCAAAGTCTTATCTTCCTTAGATTTGTTGACCCTTTATCAGAAGGGGGAAAACTATGAATTACAGCTTCATTCTCCCCTCCCCAGTCAGGATTTTCTAAGTCATTCTGTCTATAGCAGACTGTTAGAGAAAAAGATAGGGGATGCAGCTGTTTCTGCTATGAAACAGGCACCAAGTGAGGGAGAAGCTCTCTCTGTTTCTTTGAGCCAAGTATTTCCAACCTTGACTGAAGAAGTGACACCAATCGAGTCAAAAAACAGGGTGAAAAATGATTTTGACTTGGAACATTTCCAGCGCCTGATGGCTCGGGATGGCTTGCGTTTTGAAAACGAGCAGGCGAATGTTTTGGAATTGTTCGCCATCGCAGATGAAAAAAAATGGACCTGGTTTGAAACCTATCAATTAGCCAAGGCGACAGCAGTAGCTCAGGTTATTTCAGTCAAACGCATGCGTGAAAAGATAGCACAAAAACCAGCTACTTCTGACTTTAGCCCCAAAGAAATGACCATTATCAGGGAAGCCAAAAATAAAACTCCCCTAGAATTTTTAGCCGAAATCAAGCAAACACGTAAGGGGAACATCACCCAAAGTGAAAGAGAACTCCTTTACCAGATGGCGACTTTAGGCTTGTTGGACGAAGTCATTAATATCGTCTTACTTTTAACCTTTAACAAGGTTGATTCGGCCAATGTCAATGAAAAATACGCTATGAAAGTCGCAAACGACTATGCCTATCGCAAGATTCGGACAGCAGAGGAAGCTGTGCTTCGGATTAGAGAGCGTCAGCAAAAAGGCCAGGAAGACAAAAAATCAAAAACTAGCTCGACTAAGACAAATGTTCCTAAGTGGAGTAATCCAGAATACAAGAATCAAACCAGTGAGGAGACTCGTCTGGAACTAGAACGCAAAAAACAAGAAATGTTAGCCCGATTAGAAGAAGGAGGAGACTAAATGGAAAGTGTTGGTGACGTTATCAAACGTCAGACAAGTCGTTTTCAGTATCAGGACCTAGTCCAGCAGATCATGAAGGACCCAGATGTAGCGGCTTTTATCCAGAAAGAATCCCTCAGCCCAGAGGAGTTAAATCGAAGCATCTCCAAGTTCAACCAATATATCACAGAACGGGATAAGTTTCTTCGTGGGGATGCGGACTATATAGCGCGTGGCTACAAGCCCATCTTGGTCATGAATCACGGTTATGCGGATGTGTCTTATGAAGAAACACCAGAACTAATCGCGGCAGAAAAAGAGGCTGCAATTAAGAATCGTCTCAAGTTGATTAATCTACCAGCCAGTCTCAAGAAAGCGAAATTAGCTCAGATTGACCTGGATGATCTAGGACGTTTACCGATTTTTGAGAGACTCTATTCCTTTGTTGACCTTTACCCAAGCATCCGAAAAGGCCTCTATCTTTACGGAGATTTTGGTGTTGGTAAGAGTTTCATGATGGCAGCCTTAGCTCACGACCTATCTGAAAAACGTGGGGCCTCAACAACTATTCTCCACTATCCAAGTTTTGTCATTGATGTGAAAAATGCCATCGGTGAAGGCTCTGTGAAGACCTTGGTGGATGACATCAAGTTAGCAGAAGTTCTGGTCTTGGATGATATTGGTGCAGAGCAGTCGACTCCTTGGGTGCGTGATGAGATTCTCCAAGTCATTCTTCAGTACCGCATGCAGGAAGATTTGCCAACCTTTTTCACTTCCAACTTCAATTTTGAAGATTTGGAAAAACATTTTGCAAAAGGCAAGAACGGAAATGATGAAACTTGGGAATCTAGACGTGTCATGGAGCGTATCCGTTATTTAGCAGAGGAAACAAGATTAGAAGGAGAAAATCGTCGATGACAGAAACGATTAAATTAATGCAAAGCCACTCATCAGTGCGCAGATTTAAGGAGCAAGAGATTCCTCAAGAGGACTTGAATGAGATTTTAAAGGCTGCCCAAATGGCTTCAACTTGGAAAAATTTCCAATCTTATTCAGTGATTTTAGTAAGAAGTCAAGAGAAGAAAGATGCTCTGTATGAACTAGTTCCTCAGGAAGCTATTCGTCAATCAGCAGCATTCTTGCTCTTTGTTGGTGATTTAAACCGTGCAGAAAAAGGAGCTCGTCTCCATACCGATACTTTCCAACCTCAAGGTGTGGAAGGTCTCCTCATTACTTCTGTGGATGCTGCTTTGGCTGGACAAAATACCTTGCTTGCGGCAGAAAGCCTAGGCTATGGTGGAGTGATTATTGGTTTGGTGCGTTATAAATCTGCTGAGTTAGCAGAATTGTTCAAGCTTCCTGATTATACTTATCCTGTATTTGGTATTGCACTAGGTGTGCCGAATCAAAAACATGATGTGAAACCAAGATTGCCTCTTGACCAGCTTGTTTTTGAAGAAGAGTATCAAGAAGTCTCAGTTGAAGCAATTGAAGCTTATGATCGTGTACAAGCAGAGTATGCTGGTGCGCGTGCGACTACAACTTGGAGTCAACGTCTTGCAGAGCAATTCGGTAATCCAGAACCAAGTTCGACTAGAGAAAATCTTGAACAGAAGAAGTTATTGTAGAAAGTGAGAAAACATGGCCTTACCAACTGTTGCCATCGTAGGACGTCCCAATGTTGGGAAATCAACCCTGTTTAACCGTATTGCAGGGGAACGCATCTCAATCGTAGAAGATGTCGAAGGAGTAACACGGGACCGTATCTATGCTACTGGTGAATGGCTCAACCGTTCTTTCAGTATGATTGATACAGGAGGGATTGATGACGTTGATGCTCCCTTTATGGAACAAATCAAGCACCAGGCAGAAATTGCCATGGAAGAGGCTGACGTGATCGTCTTTGTAGTTTCCGGTAAAGAAGGAATCACGGATGCAGACGAATACGTAGCACGTAAACTATATAAAACCCATAAACCTGTTATCCTTGCCGTTAACAAGGTTGACAACCCAGAAATGCGAAATGATATTTATGATTTCTACGCTCTTGGTTTGGGTGAACCTCTACCAATCTCGTCTGTACACGGTATCGGGACAGGTGATGTACTGGATGCTATCGTAGAAAATCTCCCACATGAAGTCGAAGAAGAAAATCCGGATGTCATTAAATTCAGCTTAATTGGACGTCCAAATGTCGGAAAATCTAGCTTGATCAATGCTATTTTGGGAGAAGATCGTGTGATTGCTAGTCCCGTAGCTGGTACAACTCGTGACGCTATCGACACGCATTTTACAGATGAAGATGGTCAAGAGTTTACCATGATTGATACGGCAGGTATGCGTAAGTCTGGTAAAGTCTATGAAAACACAGAGAAATACTCAGTCATGCGTGCCATGCGAGCTATTGACCGTTCAGATGTAGTCTTGATGGTCCTCAATGCCGAAGAAGGTATCCGTGAGTATGATAAGCGTATCGCTGGATTTGCCCACGAAGCTGGTAAAGGGATGATTATTGTAGTCAATAAGTGGGATACTCTTGAAAAAGATAACCACACCATGAAAAACTGGGAAGAAGATATCCGTGAGCAGTTCCAATATCTGCCTTACGCACCGATTATCTTTGTTTCTGCTTTGACCAAGCAACGTCTCCACAAGCTACCTCATATGATCAAACAAATCAGCGAGAGCCAAAACACTCGTATCCCATCAGCAGTCTTGAATGATGTCATTATAGATGCTATTGCTATCAACCCAACACCGACAGACAAAGGGAAACGCCTCAAGATTTTCTACGCTACCCAAGTGGCAACCAAGCCACCAACCTTTGTCATCTTTGTCAATGAAGAAGAACTTATGCACTTCTCTTACTTGCGTTTCTTAGAAAATCAAATCCGCAAGGCCTTTGTCTTTGAAGGAACACCGATTCACTTGATCGCGAGAAAACGCAAGTAAGTCTTGCTTGTTTTCCTATAAAAATAAATTGAAAGAAGACTTCATAGTCTTCTTTTTTCTATCTAAAAGGGGAGAAAAGAACCTATCAAATTGGAGGAGAATCTGTCATCAAATTTCAATCATTTTCCTAGATTTTGTAATCTATTTGTAATGAAAATGCACTTTTTTTGTAAAAATCAAAATGCTATAATTCCTTAAATCAATTTTCCTTTATCAGGGAGGTTATTATGAAAAGAAGCAGATTATTTAAACATAGTTTGTTGGTTCGCTTGCTTGGATTGCTGATGGTCTTTCTCTTCTTGTCAGCATTTACAGCACCTGAAAAACCTGAGTACGGAATCTATGACCCGGATCATTATTTAACGGATGAGACTATAAGTCAGATTCGGGAATTGAATAATGTCAATAGTAAAAAATCAGAAAAATTCCAGATGGGTGTTTACGTTGTGAAAAGCTTAGATGGAGAAACAATCGAGACTGTAGCCAATGAAACAGCTAGAGCTTGGAAGATTGGCTACTCGGGAGACAATCACGGTGTCTTGATTGTGGTAGCAGTCCAAGATAGAAAATCACGGATTGAAACCAGTAATAATGTGGCCAGTAAGATCACTGACTATCAGACTCACAGGTTCTTGACAACAGCACGTCCTTACTTTAAAAATGGTGATTATAACAAGGGTGTTCTCTCAATAGTCAATAATCTCAACTACATGTTCTATAGTGGATCGAGTACGACTGCTTCAAGTTCTAAAAGTAGTTACGACTATACTACCAACTCTAGTCGCTTAAGGGAACTGGAAAGGTATGCTGGTGAGAGGAGTTCTTCACGACGTCATCGAAAAAGCAGTTCGAGTGACGGAGTTATCGGATTTGGAATTCTCATTTACTTCATCGTGATGATTATCGGATTTCTATTTGGTGGTCGTGGTGGCGGTTCACGTGGAGATGATTCTGGCGGTGGCTGGTGGGGCAGTGACTCATCAGACTCAGGTTCCTCTTGGTCTGATTCGGGCTCCGACTCATCTGGAGGCTGGGACGGCGGTGGCTTTGATGGCGGTGGTTCGTCTGATGACTGGTGAGTGATCATATATTGCTCAAACCGATTTCTCCATACAGTAAGGTGACTCCTTTGCAAGAGTTCACTCCTTAATTAAAAATAAAAACAAAGTTTGGGAAATTGATTTAAAATCTGAGTATTTTCTCAGAAAAGTTGATAAAAGAAAGTGTTAAGGTTTTGATATGAAACAAAATAAAGTAATTCTCTCAATAGTAGCGATTTTCTTTGGACTACTAGTTCTGGGAAGTTGTTCCGCAGTGACGACCTATAATGGTCTAGTTGGTGAACAGACTAAAGTGGAGCAGGCTCAGGCCGATGTCTCGACAGCCCTCCAACGTCGTTCGGACTTGATTGGTAACTTGGTGGAGTCCGTTAAAGGACAAATGAATCATGAAACCGAAGTCTTTACCAAGATTGCGGATGCTAGAGCTAAAATCGGTAGTAGCTCTGTGACATCGGAAGAAAACCAAAAGGCTCAGGGAGAATTGAGCTCAGCTCTTTCCCGCTTGATTTCCTTGACGGAGAATTATCCAGAACTCAAGAGCAATCAAAATGTTGAGCAACTAATGGTCGAACTTTCAGGCAGTGAAAATCGTATCTTTGTAGCACGTAAGGATTATAACAAGGTCGCAGCCGAGTACAATCAAAAGTTGAGAAGTTTTCCAACCGTGCTTTTTGCGAATATGATGAACTTTAAAGAAGCTGAAACCTTTAAAGAAACAGAAGAAGCCAAGACAGTTCCTAAGGTCGATTTTGGAACATCTTCATCAAGTCAATAAAGTGAATCAGCCTATGAATAAAGGAATTTCTCTAGTATGACTAGTGATTTCAAACCGAACCTGGAAAGCTTTTTCCAGGTTTTTTTGGTATAATAAAAGGGAAGAGACAGTGACTCAAATGGAGGTTTGCTATGGAGAAAACAAAAGCCTTTCTTGAAGCGCACTACAAGAGATATATCCTTACGATTTGCCTTCTCTGGTTCCTCATGTTTTTCCTTCCTTGGGATTGGCAAGTAGGAGGAGTTTCAATTTATTATTTCGTTATGAAAAAACTCTTTATGGTTTTTGGAGTTTTATCCATCCTATACTCGGTCCTGATTAAAAATTTCAGTCTTCTCATCTTTGGAATTATCTTTTGCTTGGCCTTCTGGATCAATCTCTTTTGGTATTTTGGGATATTGCCTGTATTCTTGGGAAATTAAACATTAACAAATGAAGGACTAGACTAGCTTCTAGTCCTTTTTTCTTCCTTATTAAAATAGTTGGAGATATAAAAATAATTTTGTTGACGGGCTGTCTGTATGATATAATAAGTCCCGTAAAATGAAGATTAAGGGATAAAAAAAATGGCTAAAAAAGTAAAAGATTATTATGACTTGGCTTATGCTAGGGATTTGAGTCGACGGTTGAAAGAAGCGTCCCCTACATTTGATGGACAAAAGTTTAGGCTCTTGTTAGAAAAAGACTTGGAAAATTTGGAGTTTAGCCAGCGTCAAGAACTCTTGGCTAAAAGTATCAAAGATTGCCTCCCCCTATCTTATGAGGACTCTCTCAAGGTTTTTGAGAAAATTTTGGGTCCTGAGTTAGAGGGTGGTTTAGGTATGTTCTCAGAAGGATATTGGCTTTGGCCAATCGGAAAATATGTAGAGCTATATGGAGACAAGGAATTTGAATTGAGCGCGGCCTTTAGTAAGGAACTAACCAAGCGATTTACTGGAGAATTTTCTATGAGGCCCTTGCTGGCTCGCTATCCTAAGGCTACAATGACTTTGCTGTTAGAATGGAGTCAGGATGAAAATTTGCGCGTTCGCAGACTTGCCAGCGAATGTATGCGTATCCGTCTGCCTTGGGCTAAGAGACAAACCGTGGTATTGGATTATTTTGAGGATTTCACCACTATTCTGACCAATCTAAAAGATGATAGAGATAAGTCTATTCAAAAAAGTGTAGCCAATAATCTAAATGATTTGTACAAGGAAGACCCTGATAAGTTTGAAAAGATTCTTCAAACTTGGCAAAAGGAGGAGCTAAGTCCAAGTTGTGCTTGGATCATCAAGCATGCATCTCGAACAAAAAACAAAAAAAGAGCCACAGAAGATTTATGCAAAAAAAGCTGAATTTTGGCTGGCCTTTTCCGTTGTAAATTAAGGATTCTTTCTTGAAAAATAATGGTAAATATGCTAAAATTAAAAGAACATTCTAAAATATTCAGAATAAAAAGTAAGGAAAATCATGGCTAATATTTTAAAAACGATTATTGAAAATGATAAAGGAGAACTTCGTCGTCTGGAAAAGATGGCTGATAAGGTTCTTAACTATGAGAGCCAAATGGCTGCAATGTCAGACGAAGAACTAAAAGCGAAAACTGACGAATTTAAAGAACGTTACAACAAGGGTGAATCGCTTGATTCATTGCTATATGAGGCTTTTGCAGTAGTTCGTGAAGCTGCAAAACGTGTCCTTGGGCTCTTCCCTTATAAGGTTCAGGTAATGGGGGGAATCGTTCTTCACCATGGTGACGTTCCAGAGATGCGTACCGGTGAAGGGAAGACCTTGACGGCGACCATGCCAGTGTACCTCAATGCCCTTGCAGGTAAAGGGGTTCACGTAGTTACAGTCAATGAATACCTAACAGAACGTGACGCGACTGAGATGGGTGAGCTCTACTCATGGCTCGGTTTGTCAGTAGGGATCAACTTGGCAGCTAAATCTCCAATGGAGAAAAAAGAGGCTTACCTTTGCGACATTACCTACTCAACAAACTCAGAGATTGGTTTCGACTACCTTCGTGACAACATGGTCGTTCGTGCAGAAAACATGGTGCAACGTCCACTCAATTATGCCTTGGTCGATGAGGTTGACTCAATTTTGATCGACGAAGCTCGTACACCATTGATCGTTTCAGGTGCCAACGCAGTTGAGACAAGCCAACTCTACCATATGGCAGACCACTTCGTGAAATCCTTGGATAAGGATGACTATATCATTGACGTTCAGTCTAAGACGATCGGTTTGTCAGATTCTGGTATTGACAAGGCTGAAAGCTACTTCAAACTAGAAAATCTCTACGACATTGAAAATGTGGCTCTTACTCACTTTATCGACAATGCCCTCCGTGCTAACTATATCATGATTCTCGATATCGACTATGTGGTTAGTGAAGAGCAGGAAATCTTGATCGTCGACCAATTTACAGGTCGTACCATGGAAGGTCGTCGTTACTCTGATGGTTTACACCAAGCGATTGAAGCAAAAGAAGGTGTGCCAATCCAAGACGAGACCAAGACTTCAGCTTCTATTACCTACCAAAACCTCTTCCGTATGTATAAGAAATTGGCAGGGATGACAGGTACTGGTAAAACAGAAGAAGAAGAATTCCGTGAAATTTACAACATTCGTGTTATCCCAATCCCAACTAACCGTCCAATTCAACGTATCGACCACTCAGACCTTCTCTATGCCAGTCTTGATGCGAAGTTTAAGGCTGTAGTTGAAGATGTAAAAGCTCGTCACCAAAAAGGTCAGCCGGTCTTGGTAGGTACAGTTGCCGTTGAAACCAGTGATTTCCTCTCCAAGAAATTGGTTGCTGCAGGTGTTCCTCACGAAGTCTTGAATGCGAAGAACCACTACAGAGAAGCGCAAATCATCATGAACGCTGGTCAACGTGGCGCAGTTACCATCGCAACCAACATGGCCGGTCGTGGTACCGACATCAAGCTTGGTGAAGGGGTTCGTGAACTTGGTGGTCTTTGCGTCATTGGTACAGAGCGCCACGAAAGTCGCCGTATTGATAACCAGCTTCGTGGACGTTCAGGGCGTCAAGGAGACCCAGGTGAGTCACAATTCTACTTGTCTCTTGAAGATGATTTGATGAAACGTTTCGGTTCAGAACGTTTGAAAGGTGTCTTTGAACGTCTCAACATGTCTGACGAAGCCATCGAATCTCGCATGTTAACGCGTCAAGTTGAAGCAGCTCAAAAACGTGTCGAAGGAAATAACTATGACACTCGTAAACAAGTCCTTCAATACGACGACGTTATGCGAGAACAACGTGAGATCATCTATGCACAACGTTATGATGTCATTACTGCAGATCGTGACTTGGCACCAGAAATCCATGCTATGATTCGTCGTACCATTGGACGTATCGTGGATGCACATGCACGTTCTAAGGAAGATGAAAAAATGGAAGCAATCTTGAACTTTGCTAAGTATAACTTGCTTCCAGAAGATTCAATTAGCCGTTCAGATCTTGCAGGTTTGTCAGACCAAGCTATCAAAGATGAACTATTCCAACGTGCCTTGAAAGTCTATGACAGCCAAGTTGCTAAGCTTCGTGACGAAGATGCAGTGAAAGAATTCCAAAAAGTCTTGATTCTACGTGTTGTAGACAACAAGTGGACAGACCATATCGATGCTCTTGACCAGTTGCGAAATGCTGTTGGTCTTCGTGGATATGCCCAAAACAACCCTGTTGTAGAATATCAAGCAGAAGGTTTCCGCATGTTTAACGACATGATTGGATCGATTGAATTCGATGTGACCCGCTTGATGATGAAAGCACAAATCCATGAACAAGAACGTCCGCAAACTGAACACAATATCAGTACAACTGCGACTCGTAATATCGCAGCGCAGCAGGCAAGTCTTCCAGAAGATTTGGACTTGAGCCAAATCGGACGAAACGACCAATGCCCATGTGGATCAGGTAAGAAATTCAAGAACTGTCATGGTAAGAGACAATAATATGAGATAAGATACAGGCGGATACCTGGTAAAAATCATTTTTTGCTTGGTGTCCGTTTGCTTTATAAGGAGATGAATCATGGTATTTAAAGCTAAAAGTCCTAAAATTAACATTGAAGAAGTTCGCGCCTTGTCTAAATTAGAGGGATCGGCTCTTGCGAGAAAAAATCAACGTGATCAGGAATTGGAAGCCATCATTCGTGGGGAAGACCAGCGTATTCTCTTGGTGATAGGACCATGTTCATCTGATAACGAAGAGGCGGTTCTCGAGTATGCTAAGCGCCTGTCTGCCTTGCAAGAAGAGGTCAAAGACCGTATTTTTATGGTCATGCGTGTCTATACGGCTAAACCTCGTACCAATGGGGATGGCTATAAGGGCTTGATTCATCAACCAAATGCGACAGAAGCACCTAGCTTGATTAATGGAATCAAGGCTGTTCGCCAGCTCCACTACCGCGTGATTACCGAGACGGGAATGACAACAGCGGATGAGATGCTTTATCCTGAAAATCTTCCGCTGGTGGATGATTTGATTTCTTATATGGCTGTTGGAGCTCGTTCTGTAGAGGATCAACAGCATCGTTTTGTAGTGAGTGGAGCGGATTTCTCAACAGGATTTAAAAATCCCACATCTGGAAATCTCAATGTCATGTTTAACGGGATTTATGCAGCGCAAAATAAACAGAGTTTCCTCTTCCTCGGTAAAGAGGTGGAAACAACAGGGAATCCATTGTCCCACGCCATTCTTCGCGGTGCCTTGAATGAATATGGGAAAAATATTCCTAACTACTACTATGACAATTTGATGGATACCATTGATCAGTATGAAAAGATGGGCTTGGAAAATCCCTTTATCATCATCGATACCAATCATGACAATTCAGGCAAGCAATACATGGATCAAATCCGTATCGTTCGTCAGACCTTGATTAACCGTGACTGGAATGAGAAAATCAAAAAATATGTTCGTGGTTTTATGATTGAGTCCTATCTAGAAGATGGACGTCAAAATGAGCCAGAAGTTTTTGGTAAGTCTATCACGGACCCTTGTCTAGGATGGGACAACACAGAAGCACTTGTTCGCGAAATCTACCAAACGCTAGGAGAGTAAGATGGCATTTATCGAAAAAGGTCAAGAAATTGATATTGAAGCAATCAAGGCTGCGACCCAGTTATCGCCTGAAGCCTTGCGAAAGAAAGAAGCCCGCGATAGAGAGTTGGCAGCCATCATCTCGGGTGAGGACGACCGAATCCTTTTGGTGATGGGGCCTTGCTCTTCAGACAATGAAGAAGCAGTACTCGAATATGCTCGTCGCTTAGCAGACTTGCAGAAAAAAGTTGCGGATAAAATCTTTATCGTGATGCGTGTCTATACGGCTAAACCTCGTACCAATGGAGATGGCTATAAGGGAATGATTCATCAACCAAATACCAGCGAAGCGCCTAGTCTCATCAATGGTTTGCAGGCTGTTCGTCAGCTACACTACCGAGTGATTACCGAAACTGGATTGACAACAGCTGATGAGATGCTTTATCCGTCAAATCTCGTTTTGGTTGATGATCTGGTCAGCTACCATGCTGTAGGGGCTCGTTCAGTGGAAGACCAAGAACACCGCTTTGTAGCCTCTGGGATTGATGCTCCGGTTGGGATGAAAAATCCAACATCTGGAAATCTTGGGGTCATGTTTAATGCCATCTATGCGGCTCAAAACAAGCAAACCTTCCTTTACCATGGTCAAGAAGTGGAAACTTCAGGAAATCCCTTGGCCCACGTTATCCTTCGTGGTGCCATGAACGAATATGGTAAAAATGAACCCAATTTCTACTATGAAACACTCTTAAATGCCATCAATCGCTATGAGACTATGGGACTTGAAAATCCCTTCATTATCATCGATACCAATCATGACAATTCTGGCAAGCAGTATATGGAACAAATTCGCATTGTTCGTCAAGCCTTGCTGAATCGTGACTGGAATGAGAAAATCAAAAAGACGGTTCGAGGCTTTATGATCGAATCTTACCTAGCAGATGGTCGTCAAAACCAACCAGAGGTCTTTGGTTGCTCCATAACTGACCCTTGTCTAGGTTGGGAAAATACAGTAGCCTTGGTAGAAGAAATTTATACTACCTTAACAAAATAAGTGAAAAGGATGGAGTTGGGGGAATCTCAGCTCCTTTTATGAGTATGATAGTTGGACACGGAATTGACATCGAAGAATTGGCTTCGATAGAAAAAGCAGTTACACGACGTGAGGGCTTTGCCAAGCGCGTGCTGACCCCTAAAGAAATGGAGCATTTTACCAGTCTCAAAGGGCGCAGACAGATCGAATACTTGGCAGGCCGCTGGTCAGCTAAGGAAGCCTTTTCCAAGGCTATGGGAACTGGTATTGGCAAACTGACCTTTCAGGATTTGGAAGTTTTGAACAATGAACGAGGGGCTCCTTATTTTAGTCAGGCACCATTTTCAGGAAAGATTTGGCTATCTATTAGCCATACAGATCAGTTTGTGACAGCCGGTGTTATTTTGGAGGAAAATCATGAAAGCTAGTCCACATAGACCAACCAAGGCTCTGATTCATCTGGGAGCTATTCGACAAAATATTCAGCAAATGGAGGCTCATATCCCTGAAGGAACGCTCAAGTGGGCAGTGGTCAAGGCCAATGCCTATGGTCATGGGGCAGTTGCCGTTGCGATGGCGATTCAAGATGATGTTGATGGATTTTGTGTTTCCAATATTGATGAAGCTATTGAACTTCGTCAGGCTGGAGTTAGCAAGAAAATCCTTATCTTAGGAGTTTCTGAAATCGAAGCTGTTGCTCTAGCTAAAGAATACGACATCACCTTGACTGTGGCTGGACTGGAGTGGATTCAAGCGCTCTTAGCTAGGGAGACAGATTTAACTGGCTTGACTGTTCACCTCAAGATTGACTCAGGGATGGGACGGATTGGTTTTAGAGAGGCCAGTGAAGCTGATCTGGCTCAAGCCTTGGTCCAACAACACGGCGCTCGTGTTGAGGGGATTTTTACCCACTTTGCTACTGCAGATGAAGAATCAGATGACTATTTTAATACCCAGTTAGAACGATTTAAAGCTATTTTGGCAAGTATGAAGGAAGTCCCAGAGCTGGTTCATGCCAGCAATTCGGCAACGACCCTCTGGCATGCAGAGACTATTTTCAATGCTGTCCGTATGGGAGATGCCATGTATGGTCTTAACCCAAGTGGAGAGGTTTTGGACTTGCCTTATGACTTGGCTCCAGCCTTGAGTTTGGAGTCTGCCCTTGTTCATGTAAAGACAGTTTCAGCTGGAGCTTGCATGGGCTATGGGGCGACCTATCAGGCGGATAGTGAACAAGTCATTGCGACGGTGCCAATCGGTTATGCAGATGGTTGGACACGAGATATGCAAAATTTCTCCGTCTTGGTAGATGGCCAAGCTTGCCCAATCGTCGGACGAGTATCTATGGACCAAATCACTATTCGGCTGCCTAAGGTTTACCCACTAGGAACAAAAGTAACATTAATTGGTTCTAACGGCGACAAGGAAATCACAGCTACTCAGGTAGCGACCTACCGTGGAACCATTAACTATGAGGTGGTTTGCCTCCTCAGCGATCGCATTCCGAGAGAATATTATTAAAAAAGAAAGGAGTGGAGCATGAATCTACATCAACCCTTGCATGTCTTGCCTGGTGTGGGACCAAAGTCAGCCGAGAAATACGCCAAACTAGGAATTGAAAACTTGCAAGACCTCTTGCTCTACTTTCCTTTCCGTTACGAAGACTTCAAAACCAAGCGGGTGCTGGAGCTGGAAGATGGTGAAAAGGCGGTCCTGTCTGGTCAAGTCGTGACACCTGCCAGTGTACAGTATTATGGTTTCAAGCGCAATCGCCTGCGTTTTAGTCTCAAGCAGGGAGAAGTCGTTTTTGCGGTGAACTTCTTTAACCAGCCCTATCTGGCTGATAAGATAGAGTTGGGTGCAACTCTTGCTGTCTTTGGGAAATGGGACCGTGCCAAGGCCAGTCTGACTGGGATGAAGGTCCTGGCTCAGGTGGAAGATGACCTCCAACCTGTTTATCGTCTGGCTCAGGGAATTAGTCAGGCCAGTCTGGTTAAGGTCATTAAGACAGCCTTTGATCAGGGACTGGACCTCTTGATAGAGGAAAATCTTCCCCAGTCTTTACTTGATAAATACAAACTCATGTCCCGTTGTCAGGCAGTTCGTGCAATGCATTTTCCAAAGGATTTGGCAGAATACAAGCAGGCCCTTCGCCGTATCAAATTTGAGGAACTCTTTTATTTTCAGATGCAGCTACAGACGCTCAAGTCTGAAAATAGAGTTCAGGGAAGCGGTCTGGTTCTGAATTGGTCTCAGGAAAAGGTGACAGCTGCTAAAGAAAATCTGCCTTTTGCCCTGACTCAAGCTCAGGAAAAGAGTCTGCAGGAGATTTTGACCGACATGAAGTCCGACCACCACATGAATCGTCTTCTGCAAGGAGATGTAGGGAGCGGAAAGACGGTGGTTGCTGGCTTGGCTATGTTTGCGGCGGTGACGGCTGGCTACCAGGCTGCTCTCATGGTACCGACAGAAATCTTAGCAGAGCAACACTTTGAGAGTTTACGAAACCTTTTTCCAGACTTGAAACTCGCTCTCTTAACAGGTTCCTTAAAAGCTTCAGAAAAGAGAGAAGTTTTAGAGACCATTGCCAAGGGTGAGGCTGATTTGATTATCGGAACCCATGCTCTGATACAAGATGGGGTTGATTATGCTCGTCTTGGTTTGATTATCATCGATGAGCAGCATCGTTTTGGTGTGGGCCAAAGGCGTATTTTACGGGAAAAAGGGGACAATCCTGACGTTCTCATGATGACAGCGACGCCCATTCCGCGAACACTGGCTATCACAGCCTTTGGCGATATGGATGTTTCCATTATTGACCAGATGCCAGCAGGGCGGAAGCCGATTGTGACGCGCTGGATTAAGCATGAGCAGCTGTCTCAGGTCTTGACTTGGTTAGAGGGAGAAATTCAAAAAGGTTCGCAAGTCTATGTCATCTCTCCCCTGATCGAAGAATCTGAAGCTCTGGATCTGAAAAATGCCATTGCCTTATCTGAGGAGTTGACAGCTCATTTTGCAGGAAAGGCAGATGTTGCTCTACTACATGGTAAGATGAAGAGTGACGAAAAAGACCAGATTATGCAGGAATTCAAAGAGAGAAAAACGGATATTCTGGTTTCGACGACGGTTATTGAGGTTGGGGTTAATGTTCCCAATGCGACCGTCATGATTATCATGGATGCCGACCGGTTCGGTCTCAGTCAGCTTCACCAGCTCAGAGGTCGTGTCGGTCGGGGAGACAAGCAGTCCTATGCTGTTCTCGTGGCTAATCCCAAGACGGATTCTGGGAAAGATCGCATGCGTATCATGACAGAAACGACCAATGGATTTGTCCTTGCGGAGGAAGATTTGAAAATGCGTGGTTCTGGAGAGATTTTTGGAACCAGACAGTCAGGACTTCCAGAGTTTCAAGTGGCTGATATTATCGAAGATTTTCCGATTTTAGAAGAAGCCAGAAAGGTTGCCAGCTATATTAGTTCGATAGAAGGTTGGAAAGAGGATCCAGAATGGCGCATGATTGCTCTCCACCTAGAAAAGAGAGAACATCTGGATTAAGCCTTTTCTAAGAAATCTATAAGCTAGCTTTTAGATTTGGGTCTTATACTAGAGTCATCAAAAAGAAACGAGGACTCTCACATGACTATTAAAGTAACCTACCAAAAGAAATTCCAAACCGTTAAACTAGAGAAAGGAGCTAGCACCTATTGATACAGAGAGAGCGGAAACGCTCTTTTTATTTTTAAAACTACTTTCAGACAATAGGTTTGAGGAAAGAGAATCTAAAATCACTTTCTATTTAGCATTCTTTCTTGCATTGCTTTCCTAGATATGCTAGAGTTATGATAGCGATTACAAAACAAAAGGAGCATGCTATGAAAAATCCAGCTTTGTTAGAAGAAATCAAGACCTATCTAGGACGGGATGAGGTGCCAGAAGACTTTGATGCTTTTTGGGATGAAGAGGTCAAAAAAGTTTCAGTCCTTCCTGCCTACCAGTTGGAGGAAAGAGATTTTCATATTCCCCAAGTCAAGTGCTATGAGCTAACCTTTGAAGGAACCAATGAAGGCAAGGTCTATGCACGCATCGTTCTTCCAAAGAGTCAGGGTAAAGTTCCGTTAATCTTCCATTTCCATGGGTACATGGGCCGTGGCTGGGACTGGGCTGACATGCTAGCCTATACTGTGGCTGGTTACGGTGTTGTTTCTATGGACGTTCGAGGCCAGTCGGGCTATTCGCAAGATAGCTTGCGCTCTCCGCTAGGAAATACGGTGAAGGGACATATCATCCGTGGTGCTGTTGAGGGTAGGGAGCATCTCTTTTATAAGGATGTCTATCTGGATATATACCAGTTAGTTGAAATTGTTGCTAGTCTATCTCAGGTGGATGAGAAAAGACTTTCTAGTTATGGTGCCTCACAAGGAGGGGCTTTAGCCTTGGTTGCAGCAGCGCTCAATCCTCGGATTCAGCGAACAGTTGCCATCTATCCTTTCTTGTCTGACTTTAGAAGAGTGCTTGAGATTGGCAATACCAGTGAAGCCTATGACGAACTTTTCCGTTATTTCAAGTTTCACGATCCCTTCCATGAAACAGAGGATGAAATCATGGCGACTCTAGCCTATATCGATGTGAAGAATCTTGCCCATCGTATCAAGGGAGAGGTCAAGATGATTACGGGCTTGGATGACGATGTTTGCTATCCCATTACCCAGTTTGCGATATACAACCGTTTGACTTGCGACAAGGCCTATCGCATCATGCCAGAGTATGCTCACGAAGCCATGAATGTTTTTGTAAATGACCAGGTTTATAACTGGCTCTGTGGAAGTGAGATTCCTTTTTCTTATGTAAAAAAATAACTTTGAGAGGGCAGTAGCTCTCTTTTTTGTCACAAAACTCTGAAAGTACTTTCAGAAAATTTAAAATATTAAAATATTCTTAAAAGTAAAATCTATTCTGTGGGAACACAGATATAAATATAAGACTTTATTGTATAATAAAAGAAAAGTCACTTGTGAAAGGAGGAAAAAGGCTGCTGGGTGCTTAAAGAATTCCTCAGCAGAAAATGGGAGAGGATTGGGAGCTCTCATTGAGTTGGTTACTTTCTTGTAAAAACTTGTCTCTTGAGAGACAATAAAAATTTTTAAAGAAAAAAGAAAGCGCTTTATTTTATGAAAAATGAAAGGACAAACATGAATTACAAATCTTTACATCGGAAACAGCGATACGGAATTCGAAAATTTGCAGTTGGGGCGGCATCTGTAGTGATTGGTACAGTAGTATTTGGAGTAAATCCAGTCTTAGCTCAAGAGCAAGCCAATGCAGCAGGGGCCAGTACAGAAACTGTCGAACCTGGTCAAGGTTTATCAGAATTGCCAAAAGAAGCGTCCTCGGGAGATCTTGCTCATTTGGATAAGGATTTGGCTGGTAAATTGGCAGCAGCTCAAGACAACGGCGTTGAGGTGGACCAAGATCATTTGAAAAAAAATGAGAGTGCAGAATCAGAAACCCCATCCTCTACGGAAACCCCTGCAGAAGAAGCAAATAAGGAAGAGGAATCAGAGGATCAGGGTGCTATTCCTCGTGACTATTACTCAAGAGATTTAAAAAATGCCAATCCTGTCCTTAAAAAAGAAGATGTTGAAACCAATGCGGCAAATGGTCAGAGAGTTGATTTATCAAGTGAACTAGACAAACTAAAGCAACTAAAAAATGCTACAGTTCACATGGAGTTCAAACCAGATGCGTCAGCTCCACGCTTTTACAATCTCTTCTCTGTATCCAGTGAAACCAAGGAAAATGAGTACTTTACTATGTCGGTCCTTGATAATACAGCTCTTATTGAAGGGCGTGGCGCTAACGGGGAGCAGTTCTATGATAAGTATACAGATGCTCCTTTGAAAGTTCGCCCTGGACAATGGAATTCTGTGACCTTTACTGTCGAACAACCGACAGCAGAGTTACCTCATGGTCGAGTTCGTCTCTATGTGAATGGTGTCTTATCCCGAACAAGTCTAAAATCTGGTAACTTTATCAAAGATATGCCAGATGTTAATCAAGCTCAACTTGGAGCAACCAAACGGGGCAATAAAACAGTTTGGGCATCAAACCTACAAGTCCGAAACTTAACCGTTTACGATCGTGCTTTAAGCCCAGATGAAGTTCAAACACGGAGTCAATTATTTGAAAGAGGTGATTTGGAGAAGAAACTTCCTGAGGGCGCGAAAATCTCAGAGAAAGAAGATGTCTTTGAAGGGGGAATGCATAACCAACCAAACAAAGATGGCATCAAGAGTTATCGTATTCCAGCTCTGCTCAAGACAGATAAAGGAACTTTAATCGCTGGTGCAGATGAACGCCGTCTCCATTCAAGTGACTGGGGAGATATCGGTATGGTCATCAGACGTAGTGAAGATAATGGTAAAACTTGGGGTGACCGAGTAACCATTACCAACTTACGTGATAATCCAAAAGCTTCTGACCCATCAATCGGTTCACCAGTGAATATCGATATGGTCTTGACTCAAGATCCTGAAACCAAACGGATTTTTGCCGTATATGACATGTTCCCAGAAGGGAAAGGAATCTTTGGAATGTCTTCTCAAAAAGAAGAAGCCTATAAAGAAATCGATGGCAAAACCTATCAAATCCTCTACCGAGAAGGTGAACAGGGAGCTTATACTATTCGAGAAAATGGTACTGTCTATACACCAGATGGCAAGGCAACGGAATACCGCGTTGTTGTAAATCCTGTCAAACCAGCATACAGCGACAAGGGTGATCTATACAAGGGTGACCAGCTATTAGGCAATATCTACTTCACAACAAACAAAACTTCTCCATTTAGAATTGCCAAGGATAGCTATCTATGGATGTCCTACAGTGATGACGACGGGAAGACCTGGTCAGCACCTCAAGATATTACTCCGATGGTCAAAGCCGATTGGATGAAATTCCTAGGAGTAGGTCCCGGAGTGGGGATTACCCTTCGTACCGGACCACATAAAGGTCGAATCGTAGTTCCTGTCTATACAACTAACCGTACCAACCACCTCAACGGTTCCCAATCATCTCGAATCATCTACTCAGACGACCATGGTAAGACTTGGCATATGGGGGGTGGTGTCAACGATAATCGTACACTTTATGATGGTACAGTGGTTGATTCAAGCACCATGAACAATTATTATGCTCAAAATACAGAGGCTTCTGTTGTTCAGTTGAACAATGGGGATCTCAAACTATTTATGCGTGGTTTGACAGGTGATCTACAGGTTGCAACCAGTCATGATGGTGGTCTAACTTGGGACAATAACGTTGAACGCTACGATGTGCCAGACGTTTATGTTCAAATGGCTGCGACTCATACAGTTCAAAATGGTAAAGAGTATATTCTCTTGGCGAATGCGAACGGTCCAGGTCGTAAAAATGGTTATATTCGAGTGGCTCGTGTTGAAGAAGATGGCCAGTTAACTTGGTTGCACCATCATTTGATTCAGGAAGGAGAATATGCTTATAACTCTCTCCAACAAATTGGACCAGATGAATTTGGACTTTTATATGAGCACCATGCTCCTGGAGGTGTTCCATATACACTTTCCTTCAAGAAATTCAATTGGGATTTCTTGACCAAGGAAAGAATTTCTCCTAAAGAAGCAAAAGTAAAATATGCTATCCAAAAATGGCCAGGCATCATTGCCATGGAGTTCGATTCGGAAGTATTGGTCAACAAGGCTCCGACCCTTCAATTAGCGAATGGCAAGACAGCAACCTTTATGACCCAGTACGATACAAAAACTCTCCTATTCACAATAGATCCAGAGGATATGGGTCAAAGAATTACAGGTCTAGCTGAGGGTGCAATTGAAAGCATGCACAATTTACCAGTTTCTTTAGCTGGCTCTAAACTAAGCGATGGTATTAATGGCAGTGAAGCTGCTATCCATGAGGTTCCAGAGTTCACAGGTGGTGTTAATGCAGAAGAAGCCGCTGTGGCAGAGATACCAGAGTACACTGGACCATTGGCAACAGTAGGCGAAGAAGCAGCGCCAACCGTTGAAAAGCCTGAATTTGCAGGTGGGGTCAACGCTGTTGAGGCAGCAGTCCATGAACTTCCAGAGTTTAAAGGTGGCGTTAACGCGGTTCTAGCAGCCTCAAACGAGCTTCCTGAATATAGAGGAGGTGCTAACTTTGTCTTGGCAGCTTCAAATGACCTTCCAGAGTATAAGGGTGGTGTTAATGGCGCTGAGGCAGCAGTTCTTGAAGTGCCAGAGTACAAGGGAGACACCAATCTAGTATTAGCAGCTGCAGACAACAAACTGTCTCTAGGCCAAGATGTGACCTATCAAGCACCAGCAGCTAAACAAGATGAACTTCCGAATACGGGAAGTAAGGAAACAAACTCACTGATTTCCCTTGGTCTTGCAGGTGTTCTTTTATCCTTGTTTGCATTTGGCAAGAAGAGAAAAGAATAATAAGCAAGAGCTATTTGAGTAGGTCTCAGAAGAGGTAGCAGGTTTTTCAGCCTGCTATCTTTCTTTATTAAATTTAGGTTGATTCGAAATCATAAGAAGTCTGAAACTACTTTCAGGATAGTCTGTTCTATAAAATAGTTTTGAAACTGAAATCTATTCTACTACAAGCTATTGAAAGCGCTTAACAAATGATATATAATAAGCCCATAAGAACAAGAAAGGGAGGAAAGAGGATGCCACAGATCAGCAAAGAAGCCTTGATTGAACAAATCAAAGATGGAATCATTGTCTCTTGCCAGGCACTTCCTCACGAACCGCTTTATACAGAAGCGGGAGGAGTCATTCCCTTGCTAGTCAAAGCGGCTGAGCAAGGTGGAGTAGTCGGTATCCGAGCAAACAGTGTTCGTGATATCAAGGAGATCAAGGAGGTTACGAAACTCCCGATTATCGGGATTATCAAACGTGACTATCCGCCACAGGAGCCATTCATTACAGCTACTATGAAAGAAGTTGATGAATTGGCTGAACTAGACATCGAGGTCATTGCTCTGGATTGTACCAAACGTGAACGTTACGACGGTTTGGAAATTCAGGACTTTATCCGACAAGTCAAAGAAAAATATCCGCATCAACTCTTAATGGCTGATACTAGCACGTTTGAAGAGGGTATAGCAGCAGTTGAAGCAGGAATTGATTTTGTTGGAACAACGCTATCAGGTTACACCTCTTATAGTCCCAAAGTAGATGGTCCAGACTTTGAACTGATCAAAAAACTGTGTGAAGCAGGTGTGGATGTCATCGCTGAAGGGAAGATTCATACACCAGAACAAGCCAAACAAATCCTTGAATATGGGGTGCGAGGTATCGTTGTTGGTGGGGCTATTACTAGACCAAAAGAGATTACGGAACGCTTTGTTGCCGGTCTTAAATAACACAATCTCAAAACAGAGGAGAGTGGTTGATGCGTCGGATAAAATGAAAACGTATACAAATATAAAGAACTCATTATCCAATATGGATACGCTTATCAATTAGGAGAATACAAATGAAATTTAGAAAACTAGCTTGTACAGTACTTGCGGGTGCTGCGATTCTTGGCCTTGCGGCTTGTGGTAACTCTGGTGGAAGTAAAGATGCTGGAAGCTCTAGTAGCGATAGCGGGAAAACAGAAATCACTTGGTGGGCATTCCCAGTCTTCACACAAGAAAAAACTGGTGACGGTGTTGGAACTTATGAAAAATCAATCATCGAAGCTTTTGAAAAAGCAAATCCAGATGTAAAAGTGAAATTGGAAACCATCGACTTCAAGTCAGGTCCTGAAAAGATCACAACAGCCATCGAAGCAGGAACAGCGCCAGACGTACTCTTTGACGCACCAGGACGTATCATCCAATATGGTAAAAATGGTAAATTGGCTGAGTTGAACGACCTCTTCACAGACGAATTCGTCAAAGATGTCAACAACGAAAACATCGTACAAGCAAGTAAGGCTGGAGACAAAGCTTACATGTATCCAATCAGTTCAGCTCCATTCTACATGGCTATGAACAAGAAAATGTTGGAAGATGCTGGAGTTGCAAACCTTGTAAAAGAAGGTTGGACAACTGATGACTTTGAAAAAGTTTTGAAAGCGCTTAAAGATAAAGGCTATACACCAGGTTCATTGTTCAGTGCTGGTCAAGGGGGAGACCAAGGAACACGTGCCTTCATCGCAAACCTTTATGGCGGTTCTGTAACAGACAAAGACGTAACCAAATATACAACAGACGATCCTAAATTCGTCAAAGGTCTTGAAAAAGCGGCTAGCTGGATTAAAGACGGTTTGTTGAACAACGGTTCACAATTTGACGGTGGAGCAGACATCCAAAACTTTGCCAACGGTCAAACTTCATACACAATCCTTTGGGCACCAGCTCAAAACGGTATCCAAGCGAAACTCTTGGAAGCAAGTAAGGTAGATGTGGTAGAAGTACCATTCCCATCAGACTCTGGTAAACCATCTCTTGAATACCTTGTAAACGGATTTGCAGTATTTAACAACAAAGACGATAAGAAAATCGCAGCTGCTAAGAAATTCGTTCAATTCATCGCAGATGACAAAGAATGGGGTCCTAAAGATGTAGTTCGTACAGGTGCCTTCCCAGTTCGTACTTCATTTGGCAAACTTTATGAAGACAAACGTATGGAAACAATCAGTGGCTGGACTAAATACTACTCACCATACTACAACACTATCGATGGATTTGCTGAAATGAGAACACTTTGGTTCCCAATGTTGCAATCTGTATCAAATGGTGACGAAAAACCAGCGGATGCTTTGAAAGCCTTCACTGAAAAAGCTAACGAAACAATCAAAAAAGCTACAAAACAATAAGCACTAAGTCAGATTGATTCCCCCCCCTTTTCCCTGTGCACTATGGTGTAAGAAAAGGGGGACTTTTGTTTGAAATGGTAGGAACTGTCACGAAATTAAAATGAAGTTCTTACATAAGCGAATCTTAAAAAATTTCATTTTGGTTTTAAAACAGTTCAAGAAAATCAAAAACTATTCTATTTGAAAGAGAGGTGCCGACTGTGAAAGTCAATAAAATTCGGATGCGGGAAACAGTGATTTCCTACGCTTTCCTAGCACCAGTGTTATTCTTCTTTGTCATCTTTGTCTTGGCTCCTATGATTATGGGATTCATTACAAGTTTCTTTAACTACTCCATGACTAAATTTGAGTTTGTAGGCTTTGACAACTACATTCGCATGTTTAAAGACCCTGTCTTTATGAAGTCTTTGATCAATACCGTTATCCTGGTTATTGGATCTGTTCCGATTGTGGTTCTCTTCTCGCTCTTTGTAGCATCTCAAACCTATCATCAAAATGCCATTGCCCGTTCTTTCTATCGTTTCGTATTCTTCCTTCCTGTAGTTACAGGTAGTGTTGCCGTAACGGTTGTATGGAAATGGATCTATGACCCCCTATCAGGGATTCTAAACTTTGTCCTTAAGTCAAGCCACATCATCAGCCAAAACATTTCTTGGCTGGGTGACAAAAACTGGGCTTTGCTAGCGATTATGATTATCCTTTTGACAACATCTGTTGGTCAACCGATTATCCTTTATATCGCTGCCATGGGGAATATTGACAACTCACTTGTTGAAGCAGCGCGTGTAGACGGTGCGACTGAGTTTCAAGTCTTCTGGAAGATCAAATGGCCTAGCCTTCTTCCAACAACTCTTTACATCGCGATTATTACGACTATCAACTCATTCCAATGTTTCGCTTTGATTCAGTTGTTGACTTCTGGTGGTCCAAACTACTCAACAAGTACCTTGATGTACTACCTTTACGAAAAAGCCTTCCAATTGACAGAATACGGCTATGCAAATACCATCGGTGTCTTCTTGGCAGTGATGATTGCCATTGTCAGCTTTGCTCAATTCAAGATCCTCGGAAACGACGTAGAATACTAAAGAAAGGAGACAGTTATGCAACCTACACAAAAGAAACCCTTAACAGCTTTCACTGTTATTTCAACGATTATCTTGCTCTTGTTGACCGTGCTGTTCATCTTTCCATTCTACTGGATCTTGACAGGGGCCTTCAAATCACAGCCTGATACCATTATGATTCCGCCACAGTGGTTCCCTAAAATGCCAACCATGGAAAACTTCCAACAACTCATGGTACAAAACCCTGCTATACAGTGGATGTGGAACTCTGTATTTATCTCACTGGTAACCATGTTCCTAGTGTGTGCAACCTCTTCTCTAGCAGGTTATGTCTTGGCTAAGAAACGTTTCTATGGTCAACGCATCCTATTTGCAGTCTTTATCGCTGCCATGGCTCTTCCAAAACAAGTTGTCCTTGTACCATTGGTACGTATCGTCAACTTCATGGGAATTCACGATACTCTTTGGGCAGTTATCTTGCCTTTGATTGGATGGCCATTTGGGGTCTTCCTTATGAAACAATTCAGTGAAAATATCCCAACAGAATTGCTTGAATCAGCTAAAATCGACGGTTGTGGTGAGATTCGTACCTTCTGGAGCGTAGCCTTCCCTATTGTGAAACCAGGATTTGCAGCCCTTGCAATCTTTACCTTCATCAATACTTGGAACGACTACTTTATGCAGTTGGTTATGTTGACTTCACGTCAAAACTTGACCATCTCACTCGGGGTTGCGACCATGCAGGCTGAAATGGCAACCAACTATGGTTTGATCATGGCAGGTGCAGCTCTTGCAGCCGTGCCAATCGTAACCGTCTTCCTTGTCTTCCAAAAATCCTTCACTCAAGGGATCACTATGGGAGCGGTCAAAGGATAATGCTCTGCGAAAATCGAGTTTAAACTACATCAGCATCACCTTGCCATACTTAAGTATTGCCTGCGGATAGCTTTCTAGTTTGTTCTTCGATTTTCATTGAGTATAAGAGAATACAGAGTTATAAGTGTCTACAAAATGGAGAGTATGCAGTTGCTTCGTGAAGTTTTGTCAGACACTTATAAACTTAAGAATGAACTCTTTTCATGATACTAGATAGAGTAGGTTCGTTTTAGGGTAACTATTTCCCGCTTTAGTGGTATCTAAGATAAGCAATTAACGCTTATCTTAGACGGAATTTTTGAGACTGACGATGAAAGAGCAAAAGGCTCAAAAATTAGGAATGAAATTCCGAAGGAATTTGCTTCCGTCCGCACTATTACAGGGAAATAGAGGAAGGATAATTCGGAACTGAAAACTAGTAACTATCAGAAACGAAGGAAACAGTATGATTTTTGACGATTTGAAAAACATAGCCTTTTACAAGGGGATCCATCCCAATCTAGATAAGGCTATCGACTATCTCTATCAGCACCGTAAGGATTCTTTCGAACTCGGTAAGTATGAGATTGACGGGGACAAGGTCTTTCTAGTTGTGCAGGAAAATGTCCTCAATCAAGCTGAAAATGATCAATTTGAGCACCATAAGAACTATGCAGACTTGCATTTGCTGGTAGAAGGACATGAATATTCGAGCTACGGTTCACGTATCAAAGACGAAGCGGTAGCATTCGACGAAGCGAGTGACATTGGTTTTGTCCATTGTCATGAAAAATACCCACTCTTGTTGGGCTATCACAATTTTGCGATTTTCTTCCCAGGAGAACCGCATCAGCCAAATGGCTATGCAGGTATGGAAGAGAAGGTTCGCAAATATCTCTTTAAAATTTTGATTGATTAAAAGAATCAGGAGGAGCAAACATGGCACAAAAAGGAGTAAGCCTTATCAAGGCAGCATTTGATACAGATAATTTTCTCATGCGTTTCAGTGAGAAGGTCTTGGATATCGTGACAGTCAATCTTCTTTTTGTCGTCTCTTGTTTGCCCATCGTGACGATTGGAGTGGCGAAAATCAGCCTCTATGAGACCATGTTTGAGATTAAGAGAAGCAGACGGGTACCAGTCTTTAGAACTTATCTAAGAGCTTTCAAGCAAAATCTGAAACTGGGTTTCCAGTTAGGTTTGTTAGAGTTGGGCGTTGTGTCATTAAGCCTTCTAGACCTCTATCTCTTCTGGGGACAGACAGCTTTGCCTTTTCAACTTGTGAAAGCTATTTGTTTGGGGATTCTCATTTTCCTCACTCTGGTGATGCTGGCTAGTTATCCTATCGCTGCCCGCTATGATTTGTCTTGGAAAGAAGTGCTGCAAAAAGGGCTTATCTTGGCAAGTTTTAACTTTCCATGGTTCTTCCTCATGTTAGCCATTCTCTTTCTCATAGTGATGGTTCTTTATCTATCCGCCTTCACTCTCCTTTTGGGTGGGTCAGCCTTTATCCTCTTTGGTTTTGGTTTGTTGGTCTTTCTCCAAGCAGTATTGATGGAGAAAATTTTCGCCAAATACCAGTAGGATGACTTGTTTCTGAAACTACTTTCAATCGTTACAGTTTCTAAAATACAAGTAGAAACTAAAATCTAAGTGTATACAAGATATTGAAAGCGATTTTCACAAGGTGTATACTAAACTTGTAAAAATAGAACTGCTCTCAGCAGAAAAAAAGAAATCTTAGGAGAAAATCTATGTCAGATTTGAAAAAATACGAAGGTGTCATTCCAGCCTTCTACGCATGTTATGATGATCAAGGAGAAGTCAGTCCAGAGCGTACGCGCGACTTGGTCCAATACTTCATTGATAAAGGAGTTCAAGGTCTCTATGTCAATGGTTCTTCTGGTGAATGTATCTACCAAAGTGTAGCAGACCGCAAGTTGATTTTGGAAGAAGTCATGGCAGTTGCCAAGGGCAAATTGACAATCATCGCCCATGTTGCCTGCAACAATACCAAAGACAGTATGGAACTTGCTCGCCACGCAGAAAGTTTGGGTGTAGATGCCATTGCAACGATTCCACCAATTTACTTCCGCTTGCCTGAGTACTCAGTTGCCAAATACTGGAATGACATTAGTGCTGCAGCACCAAACACAGACTACGTGATTTATAACATTCCTCAATTGGCAGGAGTTGCTTTGACTCCAAGTCTCTATACTGAAATGTTGAAGAATCCTCGTGTTATCGGTGTTAAGAACTCTTCTATGCCAGTTCAAGATATCCAAACCTTTGTCAGCCTTGGTGGAGAAGACCATATCGTATTCAATGGTCCAGATGAACAGTTCCTAGGTGGACGACTCATGGGTGCCAAAGCTGGTATTGGTGGTACTTACGGTGCGATGCCAGAACTCTTCTTGAAACTCAATGAGTTGATTGCAGAGAAAGATTTGGAAACAGCGCGTGAATTGCAATACGCTATCAATGCAATCATTGGAAAACTCACTTCTGCACATGGAAATATGTACGGTGTGATTAAGGAAGTCTTGAAGATCAATGAAGGCTTGAACATTGGTTCAGTTCGTTCGCCATTGACGCCAGTAACCGAAGAAGATCGCCCAGTTGTAGAAGCAGCAGCACAATTGATTCGTGAAACCAAGGAGCGCTTCCTCTAATCCATAAGGAGGTATTTATGACACACTACGTTGCAATTGATATCGGTGGAACCAATATCAAATATGGTTTGATTGACCAAGAAGGCCAACTTGTTGAATCGCATGAAATGCCAACTGAGGCGCATAAGGGTGGACCTCATATCTTACAAAAGACAAAAGATATCGTAGCCAGCTATTTAGAAAAAGGCCCAGTAGCAGGTGTTGCCATTTCTTCTGCAGGAATGGTGGATCCTGATAAGGGTGAGATTTTCTATGCTGGTCCTCAGATTCCCAACTATGCAGGAACCCAGTTCAAGAAGGAAATCGAGACGAGTTTTGCGATTCCTTGTGAAATTGAAAATGATGTCAACTGTGCAGGTCTGGCTGAGGCAGTATCTGGTTCAGGCAAGGGAGCGAGTGTCACTCTTTGCTTGACCATTGGAACTGGTATCGGTGGTTGCTTGATTATGGATGGGAAAGTCTTCCATGGATTTAGCAATTCGGCCTGCGAAGTCGGTTACATGCACATGCAGGATGGAGCTTTCCAAGACCTCGCCTCTACGACAGCCTTGGTGGAGTATGTAGCAGCAGCTCATGGAGATCCGGTTGATCAGTGGAATGGCCGACGCATTTTCAAGGAAGCTACCGAAGGAAACAAGATCTGTATGTCTGGGATTGACCGCATGGTAGACTATCTAGGAAAAGGTCTGGCAAATATTTGCTATGTTGCCAATCCAGAAGTGGTCATTCTTGGTGGCGGTATCATGGGGCAAGAGGCTATCCTCAAACCAAAGATTCGCACAGCCTTGAAGGCGGCCTTGGTGCCAAGCCTAGCTGAAAAAACACGATTAGAATTTGCCCATCACCAAAACACAGCAGGTATGTTGGGAGCCTATTACCATTTCAAAACAAAACAATCCTAGTTTGGAACTATAGAATTAAGCAGAACACTTAATCACTACTCGAGTGAAAACTGTTTTGCTTAATTCTTTTTTTATTGAAAAATTTGAGCCAAAGGAGGTAATCGTGAGAAAC
Source organism: Streptococcus oralis (assembly GCF_019334565.1). Classification (NCBI taxonomy): domain Bacteria; kingdom Bacillati; phylum Bacillota; class Bacilli; order Lactobacillales; family Streptococcaceae; genus Streptococcus; species Streptococcus oralis. The sequence continues at coordinate 505,937 of NZ_CP079724.1, forward strand.
TAGGAGAAAATAACCGACTTGCATGAGAAGTTAAGGAGAGAGCAATTCTATCATCCATTTAATTGATATTTAGCTTGAGTAAATGAGAAAATGTGGAAAAGTGATATAATGAGATGGACGAAAAATTGACAAATTAGAATTTCTAGAGGTGAGAAAATGTAATGGCAACTGATTCACCTGAAATCGAAATCATATAAAATTACGAGGAGATTGTAAGATGAACAATTATATAAAATTAAATGAAGATCGATGGAATAATGTAAAAAATGACTATACTGAGCCATTGACACAGGAAGAATTAGAAGAAGTTAGAAAGCATCCAATTTCTGTTGCCTTAACTGTTGGGAAAAAAGTTCCGAAAGAATGGTTTGAAAAAGCCAAGGGAAAAAAGATATTAGGGTTAGCTTGTGGTGGTGGACAGCAGGGTCCCGTTTTTGCTCTAAAAGGTTATGATGTCACCATTATGGATTTTTCTAAATCACAATTAGAAAGAGATGAAATGGTTGCAAAACGAGAAGGCTTAAAAATCAATACCGTTCAAGGCGATATGACAAAACCATTCCCATTTGAAGATGAAACGTTTGATATTGTTTTTAATCCAGTTTCAAATGTATACATAGAAGATTTAGAAAACATGTATAAAGAAGCCTCTCGAGTATTGAAAAAGGGCGGTTTGTTAATGGTCGGATTCATGAATCCTTGGATCTACATGTATGATGCTGACACTGTATGGGACAAACCCGATGAGGAATTACTGTTAAAGTTTTCACTACCTTTTAATTCAAGAGAGCTTGAAGAGGAAGACAAAATTACCATCAATCCAGAATATGGATATGAATTTAGCCATACTTTAGAAAGTCAGATTAGAGGACAACTAAAAAACGGTCTCGCTATGATCGATTTTTATGAATCGTGTGACAAAAGACATCGATTGTCACGTTATGGAAATGACTACATCGCTACACTCTGCATTAAACTATGATACTATAGAACGTACTTCTGGAGAATAGCTCGTTTTATTTTCTGTAAGGGTTAAAATCTAAATCTCAGTTTGTCGAAGCAAAACTATTAAATAAAATTAAAGAGAGGAAGTAAAAGCAGCACATAGTCGCTACTTCCTTTTTTTGATGTCAAACATTCAAAAATGGAAAGGAGAATTTAAGGAAGAACTGAAAAGCCCAGATAAAAAAGGCATTAGCACAAAGAGAAAGATTGGAAAGACTACCTATGTGCCTATTATCATTTTAAAACAAAACAATCCTAGTTTGGTTCAACCAAACTAGGATTTTCTAACGCGTTTTTGTCTACGATAGCCATTGAGCTTTTTATTTTCCCAATAGCTATTAAAGATTTTTTCCTTGCTCTCGCGATTGATTTCCAAAAAGTAGGCATATATCAAATCTATTAAAATGAGCATAGGGAGTTGAGCGGAAATACGCTGGATGTAAGAAGATTGACTATGGCTTGCCACAAGGACCGTTTCGGTGTAGGCCTGACTGTTTTTGTTTGGAGCGCTGGTAAAGAGGATGGTCTTGGCCCCCATTTCCTTGGCATCCAACAAACTATCGAGGACGGATTGGGTGGTGCCAGACAGGGAAAAACCTAGCACCAAACAATTTTCATCCATGATACTGGTCGTCCAAGCAAAGCCATCCTGATCGGTCAAAGCTTCACAGACAACACCTAATCGCATAAAGCGCAGTTTCATCTCACGGGCAATCAGACCAGAACTTCCTGTCCCAAAGAAGTAAACTCGTTCAGCGTCATCGATTAATTGGGCGACGCGTTCCAGTTGTTCTTCGTCGATCAAATCCTGTGTTTGTTCTCGCATGATACTGTAGCTTCGCAAAACACGTTTGGTCAAAGGACTGTGTTTGTGCGAATGAGTGTCCGGTTTACTAGCCTGGTGCTGATATTGAAAGACGAATTCTCGGTAGCCTGTAAAACCACACTTTTTGGCAAAGCGGGTCAAGGCTGCTTGGGAGATATGTAATTTCTGGGTAACTTGCTGAGAAGAGAGATCATCTTGGATTGTTTCAGCTTGCAAAAAATAGCGAGCGATTTCTTGCTCGAGCTCGGTTAATTCTTCAAAATGGAGGTCGATTATGGTTGCGATATCTGGCTTGTTCATGAGGCTCCTTTTTATGAGTCAAAGTCTTAAAGGTTAACGCTTTCCTAACTATTACTATCATTATATCATAGAAAATAGGATAACCAAATAAAAAGGCATTTTCAGTTAAAAGTCAAAAAATGCTTCGACTTTTCCAAGAGTTTCTCCGTAAAATATGGTACAATGAAATGTACTGAGCTGCACCTGTTTGCTCTATTATTTTAGGGAAAATAAAGGTGGAAATCGGGAATTTTTCTAGAAAAGAGTCTTAGTTGTATGAGAAAATTTAATAGCCATTCGATTCCGATTCGGCTTAATTTATTATTTGCGATTGTTATCCTGCTCTTTATGGCCATTATTGGTCGTTTGTTATACATGCAGGTGCTAAATAAAGATTTTTATGAAACAAAATTGGCTTCAGCCAGCCAAACAAGGGTAACAACCAGTTCAGCTCGTGGACAGATCTATGATGCGGCAGGGAAACCCTTGGTAGAAAATACTGTCAAGCAAGTTGTTTCTTTCACACGAAACAATAAAATGACAGCAGCTGAATTGAAGGAGACAGCCAAGAAACTCCTCACATATGTAAATGTAACCTCCCCTGATCTGACTGATCGACAAATTGCAGACTATTACTTGGCGGACCAGGATATTTACAAAAAAACAGTCGAATCCTTGCCAAGCGATAAACGCCTGGATTCAGATGGGAACCGCTTATCGGAAGCGACACTTTACAATAATGCGGTTGAAAGCATTGACGTGAGTCAACTTAATTATACAGATGACCAGAAAAAGGAAATCTATCTCTTTAGTCAGCTCAATGCCGTTGAAAATTTTGCGACAGGAACCATTTCTACGGATGCCTTAGATGATACCCAAGTTGCTCTCGTTGCATCAGCGTCCAAGGAATTACCAGGTATCAGTATTTCAACCTCATGGGATCGTAAAGTACTGGATACATCTTTATCGACAATCGTCGGTAGCGTTTCAAATGAAAAGTCAGGACTTCCAGCAGAGGAAGTTGATGCCTATCTCAAAAAAGGCTATTCTCTCAATGACCGAGTGGGAACTTCCTATCTTGAAAAGCAATATGAAGATGTTCTTCAAGGGAAACGCTCCGTCAAAGAAATCCACCTCGACAAACACGGAAATATGGAAAGTGTGGAAAATGTCGAAGAAGGAAGCAAAGGAAACAACATCAAGTTAACGGTTGACCTAGCTTTCCAGAATGGTGTGGACGACCTACTCAAGAGCTACTTCAACTCAGAGTTGGGTAACGGTGGAGCAAAGTACTCTGAAGGAGTCTACGCTGTAGCTCTCAATCCTAAAACCGGTGCAGTTCTGGCCATGTCTGGTGTCAAGCATGATGTCGAATCCGGTAAATTAAGTTCAGATTCGCTTGGAACGATAACCAATGTCTTTGTGCCAGGATCTGTTGTTAAGGCGGCGACCATCAGCTCTGGTTGGGAAAATGGAGTCTTGTCAGGTAATCAAACCTTGACAGACCAGCCGATTGTTTTCCAAGGTTCGGCCCCTATCAATTCATGGTATACCTTGTCCTATGGCTCTTTCCCTATCACAGCAGTTGAGGCTTTGGAATACTCTTCTAATACCTACATGGTTCAAACTGCGCTAGGAATCATGGGACAAACCTACACACCAAATATGACAGTCGCAACGGGACAGTTAGAGACTGCAATGGGCAAATTGCGATCAACCTTCGGGGAATATGGACTCGGAGCTTCAACAGGAATTGACCTCCCAGATGAATCCACAGGATTCACGCCAAAAGAATTTGATTTGGGGAACTATATCAATAATTCCTTTGGTCAGTTTGACAACTACACACCGATGCAGTTAGCCCAGTATGTCGCAACCATTGCAAACAATGGTGTGCGTTTGGCTCCTCACATCGTTGAAGGGGTTTATGGAAACAATGACCAAGGTGGCTTAGGCAGTCTGGTTCAAGAAACAGCCACTAAGGAACTAAACAAGGTCAATGTCTCAGAATCAGATATGGCTATCTTGCAGCAAGGTTTCTATCAAGTTTCGCATGGAACGAGTGCTCTAACAACTGGTCGTGCCTTTTCAAATGGCGCCGCCGTTTCCATCAGCGGGAAAACAGGTACTGCCGAAAGTTACGTTAATGGCGGTCAAAAAGCCAATAATACCAACGCAGTCGCCTATGCACCGACCGAAAATCCCCAAATCGCGGTCGCAGTCGTCTTTCCTCATAACACCAACCTTACAAACGGTGTCGGACCTTCTATTGCGCGCGACATTATCAATCTTTATCACCAACACCATCCAATGAATTAGAAAGGAACTTATGCTGTATCCAACACCTATTGCCAAGCTGATTGATAGCTATTCAAAGTTACCAGGTATCGGGATCAAAACGGCTACCCGCCTAGCCTTCTATACCATTGGAATGTCTGATGACGATGTCAATGAATTTGCCAAAAATCTCCTGTCTGCTAAACGGGAATTAACCTATTGTTCCATCTGTGGTCGCCTGACGGATGATGATCCTTGCTCGATCTGTACGGACCCGACTCGAGACCAGACAACGATCTTGGTGTTAGAGGATAGTCGCGATGTGGCTGCTATGGAAAATATCCAAGAATACCACGGACTCTATCATGTCTTGCACGGCCTCATTTCTCCGATGAATGGCATCAGCCCAGACGATATCAACCTCAAGAGTCTCATGACCCGTCTTATGGATAGTGAGGTTTCAGAGGTGATTGTGGCAACCAATGCGACAGCAGATGGAGAAGCGACATCTATGTATCTCTCTCGTCTCCTCAAGCCAGCTGGTATCAAGGTCACTCGCCTAGCACGAGGACTAGCCGTGGGAGCAGATATCGAGTATGCGGACGAAGTCACACTCTTACGAGCCATTGAAAATCGGACAGAGTTGTAGGAGTCAGTAAAAACGTAGCTCATTTTGACGTATAAGACAAGCCCTAGGAATTTTTCTTAGGGCTTTGTTTTTTTCTGTTTCTCACGAAGGGAGGACAATTCTTGCTAATAAGAATGCTTCCCAGTAAACACAAAATATAAGGCATCAGAAAACGGACCTCCAAAATCACTTGTGCCGTTTCTGTCAAACTCATTCACCGAATGATAGAGTCTATTCTCAGGTGATGGACGCATTAGTCCCTTATGATTTGTTTTGAAATCGTACTATTTTTGTGTTATGATATGGTCAATATATAATAAATAAGGGGAGTTTGAAGTATGGGTGGAAAGATAAAATCCAGCACGATAGCAGCAGAGGCAGCTATTAATGAATTAGTCGGGTATGATACGAGCAACAAGCAAAATCAGCAAGTAGAATTTTCATACACTTCTGAAATTGCTGGGATGGAAGCTGGACGTCAGGCCTGCAATCAAATGCTTCAGGCGGTCAGTGATTTCAGCTCGGCTATTTTGACCCAAGCAAATAAGTTTCCAGAAATTGCTCATAAGATTGAAAAACGTGATATAGAGCTGGCTAAGAGATGGGAACATTAAAAATGGCAGATAAGAACGAAGAAAAACGCTACAAACTTTGGCGAGAAATTGTCAAGATTGACGATAAGGAAGAAAGTCTTCAGACTCTAAAAAGACAATATGAACAGCAGGTAATTCACTTTCACTCAGAAATCCAGAGCATACACCATCGTATGGCGACTCTATTGGCTCTCTCACCCAGTTCTCGTCAGGTGATAGAGCAAATCGAAAGTGATAATAGAACCATTCAGCGACAGGTCAACTCTTATGTAGAAGAGGAACTGGATGAGTTGGAAAAACAAACGAAGAAGGCTCGTCGAACTTTCGATGAAGCCAGAGAAGAACTGATAGCGGAAAGGAATCGGCTACCATGGGAGTAAAATACAGCGTACAAGAATCCCAAGAATTGATTCAGACTATGACTAACAATCTCCAGGTCGCAAATGAAGTCACGGACCGCTTATCTAGTGGCTGTGATCACCTGATTTCCTCTTTAGACTCAGGTGAGCTGACAGGAGCGGCCTACACAGCTGGGAAGGGTCTCTTTACAGAGATTATCATCCCCTGCATCAAGAAGTTACAAGCAGCGATAGATGATATCCAACTAGAGTTGACCTCCTACAAAAATGCGGATGCTCAGGTCTCTGGATATGGTGATTTGGACCTAGACCAGCTCAAGGAACTGAAAAAGCTGAGAGAAGAGCAGTTGGCTATCGTAGAAGCTCAGATTCAAGCGAGGGAGAACTGGCTAAATCAAATCAAAGATCTCTTTACACTTAATTGGGGGAAAGTTTTTTCTGAGAAGACCATTCTCTACAATACCAAATCTCAAATCGAGTCAGGTATTCAGGATTTGGATGATAAGATTGAAAAACTAGAATTCTTTGTCTCACAGGTTTCCCAGTATTTCAACGATAGCCTAGAAGTCCTTGGTTTAGCTATCAAAGGAGCCACGCAACTAAGTAAAATCATTGTCGATAGCGAAGGAAACTACTATGCGGACGGTGTGGACATGAGCTGGGTACAGAAGATGAAGGATGTGAAGATTGTTTCGTATGCCAAAAGAGATTATCAAGACTCAGAAACTCGTGTCATCAATAAAGCTTCTAGGGATATGATGCTATCGGACGATGGTGATGCCTACTATCGTGCCGAATTAAAGAAGCGCTTAAAAGGTCACGACAAGTCTGAATGGGATAAAATAATTGACGACTACAATCACACTCTTAAGATTGACGAAACAGGGAATATCATTGAAATTTACCCATTTCAGCAAGGCTATGTTGTTTCAAAAAATGGGAAATACGATGCTGACTATACTCATTTGGTTAACAAAAAATTTGATGAACTAAAAGCACAAAACTTTGAAGCAAATTCAGCCGAATTTTGGAGTGGAGTAGCTCAAATATTCTCTGGATTGGGAGTTTACTTTGCGAGTGGCGCCCTTGAAGCCTTGAGTATCATGGCTGGTCCGCCAACAGCAGGGACAAGTATCGTAGCTGGTACGGCAGCATCTGTATCAGGGGTACAATATGGAAATGTACTGATAGCTAGTGGAGCAGTAACTAGCTTATCAGCTATCACAAAGACGGTTTTACTAAATGGCGAAATTCAGGTTAATTATTCTAGCAACTACGATAGCTGGAAGGCCAATAAACCTACGAGTAAGACCATTTCTGGCAGGGGTGGTAAACAAATTGAAGCCCGAGTAGGAAATCGAAAAGAGAACATTCGTGTAGATTGGGAGCCAAATAGTGGACCTAATGGTGATGGATTATTTCAGGTTCAATCTGGAAGTGGGAAGTCGGGCTATTCGCTTAACGAAGCTATAGATGTTAATAGTATTTCAAGCAAAACAGATATATTGGATTGGGTGAATAAAACTAAAAAGATAAAGAATCTAGATAAAAGTGTGAAGAGTGAAATCGTAGAAAGAATCTGGAAAGGATACCGAAACTATTACGGAAATTAGGTGAAGTGTATGAGACTATATATCAAAGGAGACTATACTAGAAAAGTGCCATTTGGGTACAGAGAACTCGCATGGAAGATGTGGTTTAAAGAAAGAAATGGTCAAAAAATAAGTTTCTCAAATGTCGGGGATGATGAAATGTTGCAAAATGACTTCTATTTATCTTTGCGGTTAGATAAGTGGGGAGCAAGTGGCTCTCGTTGGAAAGATGCCAAGGTTAAAGGAGGCAGTGCAATAAATTCCCAAAAATATGAAAATATTGATTTGGATTATGAGGGAAGTTATGAAAGCGACGGTAGAGAAAAGGGAAAATACCTAAGAATCGCTTCTAATTATTTGGATGTTTTAACAGTTGATAAACGTGCTATGTATATTATGGCGCTTGAAATTGCGATTGCTATTGATGGACAAATCAGTGAAGATGATAAGAAAACATGGCTAACAATCGAGGAATTCAAGGAAAAGCACCAAGATATCTTATCTCTAACTTTTGATGAAGCAAATGAGATGAGTTTGGAAGAAATTCAGACGATTGACGCTATTGACGAACCCATCTGGGAAGAATTGGATAAGAAGCGTGAAGAATACATAGCTATCCATGGCGAACGTGTTTATGACGATGAGGAAGACGAGTGAGACTATATCTTAAAAGTGATTACGCCAAAGAAATTCCGTTTGATTATTTAGAACTAGCGAAGAGAATGTGGTTTGAAAGTTATCAAGGAGAAGGCATCCCACTCTCCTATTCTGGTTTTCTTCAAATCAGAGATAGGAATGATATAGCAATTCATCTAAAACTAGATAAACAGGATTATGATGAACGTTGGTTGCATGTTCCAATACAAGAAGGGATAAAATATCGCTTTTTTCACAAATTGATGAAGAACTAAATTTAGATTATGAAGATGCTTATGTAACAGATTTTCGAGAAAATGGAGACTGTTTGCGTCTTGCTTCTACTCATCTTGAACTGCTCACTCTTGATAAAAGAGCTTTCTATATCATGGCAATTGAGATTGCTACAATCTTTAACGGACAAATTAGCGAAGATGACAAAAAAACATGGTTAACAATCGAGGAATTCAAGGAAAAACATAAAGATATCTTATCTCTAACCTTTGAGGAAGCAAATGAGCTGAGTTTGGAAGAAATTCAAACGATTGATGCTATTGATGAACCCATCTGGGAAGAATTGGATAAGAAGCGTGAGGAGTACATCCAAATCCATGGTGAAAGTGTTTATGACGATGAGGAAGATGAGTGAGACTATATATCAAAAGTGATTTTAAGCAAAAAATAACATTTACTACTAGAGAACTAGTTTGGAAGATGTGGTTTAAGGAACGGAATGGCAAGAAAATAAGTTTCTCCAATGTTGGTGATGATGCTATGTTACAGGATGATTTTTACTTTGGTGTTCGGTTACACAAATGGTCTTCAGTTGACGAAAGATGGGATAAGGCTCCTTTTATAATTCCTAGTAATCCTTGGTTGTCTTTGGAATATGAGAATATAACACTTGAATTTGAAAATGATTTTATTACTGATGGGAGAAAGCGTGGAGAATACCTTAGAATTGCGACTACTCATACAGACATTTTAACGGTTGATAAACGTGATATGTATATTATGGCAGTCGAGGTGGCTTCTGCTATTGATGGGCAGATCAGCGAGGATGACAAGCTGACTTGGATAGATGTGGAGACTTTTAAGGAGTTGCACAAGGATGTCTTATCACTAACCTACGATCAAGCAACTGATATCAGTGTGGAGGAACTGAAAAGTATGAAACCTTTAGAAGATCCTCTATGGGAAGAGGAAGAACGTCTTCGTGAAGAATACATCAAAATCCATGGTGAACGAGTTTACGACGATGAGGAAGATGAGTGAAACTATATCTTAAAGGCAACTACGAGACTAGTATTTACCAAGACTGTATGGAATATCCTTGGAAAATGTGGTTCAAAGAATGCAAAGGTGTGGAAGTTGGTTTTTCTTACGCACGTGATGATGATTTTTATTTTAGCGTTAGTCTGGATAAATTTTCTTCGAATGATGAGCGTTGGGGGGTGACTGATTTTAAAATAGGAGATAATCCGTGGAATTCATTTAAATACGAGTATCTAATATTGGATTTTGAAAATTCCTATGAAAGCGATGGGCGTGAGAAAGGTGATTATTTGCGAATTATTTCTACTCATCTAGATATTTTAACGGTTGACAAGCGTGCGATGTATATTATGGCGATTGAGGTAGCATCTGCCATTGGCGGCCAAATCAGCGAAGATGACAAAGAGACATGGTTAGATGTAGAGACTTTTAAGGAGCTACATAAGGATGTTCTTTCACTGACTTATGATGAAGCGGTTGAAATTAGTTTGGAAGAATTAAAGACAATGGTGCCAGTAAGAGAACCTTTATGGGATGAAGAAGAGCGTCTTCGTGAAGAATACATCAGAATCCATGGCGAACGTGTTTACGACGATGAGGAAGACGAGTGAAACTATATCTTAAAGGTGATTACACCAAAGAAATTCCGTTTGATTATTTAGAACTAGCGAAGAGGATGTGGTTTGATGCTAAAGATGGGAAGACAGTAGATATTTCTTATTTTGGGAATACTCGCCCATTTAAAACAGACCCAACTATTCACTTGAAATTGAATAAGTGGATGCATGATAATAGATGGAATAATGTTCAGTTGAAAGAAGGGATTACCAACAAATTTGGGAGTCATGTATATGAAAATCTTGAATTAGATTTTGAAGACAATCCATCAACAGACTATCGAGAAAAAGGAGACTGTCTACGTTTAGCTTCTACCCACCTTGACCTGCTCACCGTTGATAAACGTGCCTTCTATATCATGGCCATTGAAATTGCGACTGCTATTGATGGTCAGATTAGCGAAGATGATAAAGAGAGCTGGTTAAGTGTGGAGGAATTTAAAAATCGACATGAGGATATCCTTTCGATGAGTTATGAAGAAGCTAATGAGCTGAGTTTGGAAGAAATTCCCTTTTTGGACGATGTGAGAGACCCAGTTTGGGAAGAAGATGACCGTAGAAATGAAGAATACATCAAAATCCATGGCGAGCCAGTTTATGATGACGAGGAAGACGAGTGAGTATTTATAATCCCACCTATTTGAAAGAGAGTATTGAATAGAGGAAAGACGAATGTCAGATAAAGTAAAACAGTTTAAATGGTTGATTGTATTGTCCTTGTTCCTATTATCGATTCCTTTATATTTTACTTACAAGCATTTCCGACAATCTAGTGCTTTAAAAGAATCCTTTGAGAAAAATGAAAGAATTGAAGTTCTGCATCGTTTGACGGCATCAGAAAAATATGCGTCTGACAACCGCAAGGCAGGCTATACTATTCCTTCTGACGGAGCTATTCGATTAGATGGAGTTATTTATCCATTAGAAATAGAAGGAGATTTACATTTGAAAATTAGCCCTCCCAAAAAGGATGCTAAGGATTTTCAGTTGTTTTTCATCACACAGGTTAATGAAAAACAAACGCATGTAGCTTTTATTTTAGATAAAAATCTGAATTTAATTGATTCTAGTTATTCTCAGCAAAATGGTAACGGGAAAAGAGAGATTGTTTCTATCTCACAAGCCGAAGAAGATTACTTGTTGAGAAGTGTTCAAAGCGAGCTTGAGTCTTTCATGAAAAAGATGTATCAGACTTTGTATGGATAGTTTACCAGAGAAAGTAACTTCTTGCTCACCGCAATGCTGTATGAACAACGGGGTATGTTGAGGGACTTTACTAGAAAAAGATACCGTAGATGAGCTACAAAAAAATTACCCAAGTACTTATAATTTCATTCGAAATATTGAAGCAGGTAATCAAGAGTTGACAGAGATGAGGTGATTAGATGAAGAAGAGAAAATTTGTAATTTTTTCGTTGTTAATGGTTCTATTATTATCTTTCTCTGGTTTTCAGTACTATAAATATCAGAGAGTTCACAATATTTTTGATGAAATATACTACGAAGAAAGTGATTATCACAATTATACATTTCTCTGGAAAGGACGAGCTTTTTATAAGTTAAAAGGGTTAAAAATTATCGATAATGGATCTCAAGATTTATATAAACATTCTATTGATTATAAAAGTGTAAATTTACCAAACACTATTCATTCTCTAGGTTATTATTTTTATTTTGGATTTCAGGAGATGACGAAAGTTGGGATAGAAATGCGTTTGAGACTGCCAGATACAGAGACAACCATAAATGTAGATTACCAGTACGAGGTAAACAATCAGCAATTAGAACGGTTTATGTGGTACTATGATGATGAGAGTACAGGATATTTTCAGCAGTCTCAAGTAGAAGCCTTTCTAGCGGATCATGGAAAGACTGTCGATGAGATTCGCAAAGAAGCAGATGAAATACTCCGTCACAAAGTCCTTAAAGACTGGACTTCCATATATGCTAGTCGTTTTAGCCCAGATAATTGGGGAGAAGTGACAGTTAAGGATATATGGAGAACAGAATAACAAACGGAACGACGAGGTAATAGTTTTATAAAGGCAGCTTACCATGACAGAGTTCTTAAGAACATTTTATTGTATTCGATAGCTTTGGTCTGCTTTCTTTTGGTGTGACGGAAGAAACTTCCTATACTATCACCATCACTAATATAGACGACAAACCGGTGCACTTTGAAGCTCAAGTGGTGGATAGGTAGATTTAAGAACCGTAAACTAGGCCTCAGTAGTTGCAATTGTTTAGTAAAGGAGACTTGTTTCTTTGAAAGTAACAATCAGCTTGTTTCATTCGAATATGCAAGAGAGGCTCTAGTGGCGAATACTAGTCAAAATTTCAAAAAAGATTTAGATAAACCCAATCCCGCAGTTGGAGAGTAATATGTTAAAAAGAATAAGAAACTATTATAAAAACAAACCAACTCAAGCTATCTTAATGCTCGTAGTTCTTATTTGGTCAGTATATGAGATTAGTGCGACCAGTTTGGCAAGTAATTCTGCATTGACTAAGGAATTCATGCATAGTCGGTATGTTATGGTTTGGCCAATGGTAGATAAGAAAATGAAATTATACCACTATGCGGAAGAATGGACTAATGACGTTTTAGTTGGAATTATGCATTTAGACTATGGAAATATTAGAATAACTAGTTTTCCTAAAAAATGGGAGAGTGAAGCTGAAGTATACTATACGCTGTCTCAGGATGAATATGCTGATAGAGTATATTTTTTCTTAGACGAGCCAATTTCCAAAGCCTATATCAGCAGTTTAGAACAAAATTATTATTTGATTTCAAAGAATGCAGTTGCTATTGAAGAGGAAACAGGTAAAACAGTTGAACAGTTAGTTCAAGAAGTGGGGAATGCAAGGAAAAACTTCTTATCAGCTCTTGGAAAGATGAAAATCCTTCGTTTGGTCTATTTGATTCTTCGTATGATAGTATTGTTGCAGTGTATCAGGTGGTCGGGTCAGCGTAGAAAAAGGAAAGAGAACGAAATTTTGCAGAATACATAGAGCTCCAAAAAGGTACGATGATAAAGAGCTTCCAAACAATCAAAAAGATATTCATTTGGTAAAGAATGGGATTGTTGTCAGCTACCAAGGGGAGAAAGTTTTTTATGTAACCAATAACAAGTCCTACACGATCACCATCACCAATGTAGACGACAAGCCAGCTTACTTTGAAGCTCAAGTGGTGGATCGGTAAAATTTCAGCTCTCAAATGAGGGCTTTTTTAGATTCAAGTTTCAAAAAAGAAGCAAATATGATATACTAAAGAACGAGTATTCTATTAGAATTAGGACAAGCAATATGAAACAAACAATTATTCTTTTATACGGTGGGCGTAGTGCAGAGCGTGAAGTCTCTGTCCTTTCAGCTGAAAGTGTTATGCGTGCGGTCAACTACGACCGTTTCACAGTCAAGACTTTCTTCATCAGCCAGTCAGGTGACTTTATTAAAACACAGGAATTTAGCCAGACCCCAGGTCAAGAAGACCGTCTCATGACCAATGAAACTATTGATTGGGATAAGAAAATAGCGCCAAGTTCCATTTACGAAGAAGGCGCAGTGGTCTTTCCGGTTCTTCATGGTCCGATGGGAGAAGATGGCTCTGTTCAAGGATTCTTGGAAGTTTTGAAAATGCCTTACGTTGGTTGTAACATCTTGTCATCCAGCCTTGCCATGGATAAAATTACGACTAAGCGTGTCTTGGAGTCTGCCGGGATTGCCCAAGTACCTTATGTGGCCATCGTCGAAGGTGATGATGTGACTGCTAAAATCGCTGAAGTTGAAGAAAAATTGACTTATCCAGTCTTCACGAAACCGTCAAACATGGGTTCAAGTGTCGGTATTTCTAAGTCTGAAAATCAAGAGGAGCTCCGTCAAGCTTTGGAACTTGCCTTCCAATATGACAGCCGTGTCTTGGTAGAGCAAGGGGTGAATGCCCGTGAAATCGAGGTTGGTCTTTTGGGCAATTACGATGTGAAGAGCACTTTGCCAGGTGAAGTGGTCAAGGATGTTGCCTTTTATGACTATGATGCTAAATACATCGATAACAAGATTACCATGGACATCCCAGCCAAGATTAGCGATGATGTAGTAGCTGTCATGCGTCAAAATGCAGAAACAGCCTTCCGTGCGATTGGTGGACTTGGTCTATCTCGTTGTGATTTCTTCTATACAGATAAGGGCGAAATTTTCCTAAATGAGCTTAATACCATGCCAGGTTTTACCCAGTGGTCTATGTATCCACTACTTTGGGATAATATGGGAATCAGCTACCCAGAACTAATCGAGCATTTGGTTGACCTTGCTAAGCAAAGTTTTGACAAGCGCGAAGCGCATTTGCTATAAAAATGAAAGAGAGGGTAGAAGCCAGAACTATCACTGCATGGTGACTAGAGTTCTTGGACTTCAACCCTTTTTAAAGGAGTAGAAATGAAATTAACAATCCATGAAGTTGCCCAAGCTGTTGGAGCTAAAAATGACGTTAGTCTTTTTGCGGACGTTCAGTTAGAAAAAGCTGAGTTCGACAGTCGTCTGATTGGGACAGGTGATTTGTTTGTGCCACTTAAAGGTGCGCGTGACGGTCATGACTTTATCGAAACAGCTTTTGAAAATGGTGCAGTAGTAAGCTTGTCTGAGAAAGAGGTTGCAAATCATCCCTACATTCTAGTAGACGACGTTTTGACTGCCTTTCAAACCCTCGCAGCCTACTATCTTGAAAAAACGGCAGTTGATGTCTTTGCAGTAACGGGTTCAAATGGAAAAACGACGACCAAGGATATGTTGGCGCATTTACTGTCAACAACCTACAAGACCTACAAAACTCAGGGAAATTACAATAACGAGATTGGCCTTCCTTACACAGTTCTCCACATGCCTGAAGGGACAGAAAAGTTGGTCTTGGAGATGGGGCAGGATCACTTGGGAGATATCCATCTCTTGTCTGAATTGGCTCATCCAAAAACAGCTATCGTGACCTTGGTTGGAGAGGCTCATTTGGCCTTTTTCAAAGACCGTTCAGAAATTGCTAAAGGAAAATTGCAAATTGCAGACGGTATGGCACCAGGTTCTTTGCTTTTGGCACCAGCCGACTCCATTGTAGAGGACTACTTGCCTA
This sequence comes from Streptococcus oralis, assembly GCF_019334565.1. NCBI lineage: Bacteria > Bacillati > Bacillota > Bacilli > Lactobacillales > Streptococcaceae > Streptococcus > Streptococcus oralis. The sequence goes on from NZ_CP079724.1 coordinate 521,149, forward strand.
CAGATAAAAAAGTGGTCCGTTTTGGGTCAGGAGCTGAGTTAGAAGTCACAGACTTGATTGAGCGCAAGGATAGTCTGACCTTTAAGGCTAATTTTTTGGAACAAGCCCTCGATTTGCCAGTGACAGGTAAGTACAACGCCACCAATGCTATGATTGCTGCTTATGTGGCTCTACAAGAAGGAGTTTCGGAGGAGCAAATTCGTCAGGCCTTTCAGAACCTAGAATTGACCCGCAATCGTACTGAGTGGAAGAAAGCAGCCAATGGAGCAGATATTCTGTCTGACGTATACAATGCCAATCCAACTGCTATGAAGTTGATTTTGGAGACATTCTCTGCCATTCCAGCTAATGAAGGGGGCAAGAAAATCGCTGTCTTAGCAGACATGAAGGAACTTGGTGACCAGTCTGTTCAGCTCCATAACCAGATGATTTTGAGCCTATCGCCAGATGTGCTGGATACCGTTATTTTCTATGGAGAAGACATTGCCGAATTAAGCCAACTTGCTAGTCAAATGTTCCCAATAGGTCACGTTTTCTACTTCAAGAAAACAGCTGACGAGGACCAATTTGAAGACCTAGTAAAACAAGTCAAGGAAAGTCTCGGTGCCAATGACCAAATCTTGCTCAAAGGCTCTAACTCCATGAATCTAGCCAAGTTGGTAGAAAGTTTAGAAAATGAATGCAAGTGATTTTGCTAAGTATCTTCAAAGAATGCTAGCCATTACGGATACTGGATTAACCTTTACAAAAGATCCTTTCAACCGTGAGCGTTACGAGGACTTGCGAAGCCTGTTATCTGAAATGTTGAATCAGGGATCAGACCTCGATGCAGAAGAAGTAGCAGAAGTCATGAAACCGACTTCCGTTTATGCAACTCCTCTGATGGACGTCCGTGCTTGGATTGTTGAGGATGAAAAAGTCTGTTTAGTTAGAGGAAAAGGGGAGGATAGTTGGGCTTTGCCAGGTGGTTTTGGTGAAGTTGGCTATTCTCCAACCGAAAATATTCTTAAAGAAATTGAAGAAGAAACCGGCTTTACAGCAAAAGCTGAAAGGTTACTTGCAGTTTTTGACACCAATCGTTTCCAACTACAGAGCAAACAATATGCAAAGTTTGTCTTTGAATGTAAGCTTCTTGATGGACAATTTCAAGAGAATCAAGAAATTGCTGAACTTCAATTTTTTGCCATTGACCAATTGCCAGTCTTATCTGAAAAACGCATCACCAAGGAGCAAATGGAGATTCTTTGGCAAGTTTATAAAGGACAAAGAGACCAATATGTTGATTAGTTTATGCTAGAGAAGTTGACAAATCAAAAAAGGATATCTGCAAGGTGCATTTCTGCAATACAAATGATATAATAGGTTGCGAATTTAAGACGCAAGTATTCTATGCATAGCATGGAATCAAGTTTTTCAAAAAATTTAAAAGCTGGGGAAAGTGAATTTTTTATTGCCTCTAGCTAGATGAACGAGGAATAGAATATGAATTTGTGGGATAAATTATTTACCACACAGATATCAGAACCGCCCCAGTTTGAACTCCACTGGTACATTGGTTTGTTATGTTTACTGGCTCTTACTTTCTATGCTTCTTATCGTTTTCGCGATAAAGTGGCTTACCAGCGTTTTATTCAGATCCTTCAGTCTGTTCAACTGATTGTTCTGTATAGCTGGTATTGGGGCAATCTCATGCCTCTGTCAGAAAGTTTGCCCTTCTATCATTGCCGTATCGCCATGTTTGTGATGCTCTTGATTCCAGGGACATCCAAGTACAAACAATACTTTGCCCTTTTAGGAACTTTTGGAGCAACAGCGGCACTGGCTTACCCACTCTTTGATCCCTACCCATTTCCACACGTGACCATTTTGTCTTTCATTATCGGACATGTTGCCCTTTTAGGAAATGCGCTTCTATACTTGTTTAGAAACTATGAGGCTTCCCTTCTCGATTTGAAGAATGTGGCGGTGATTACCTTTGCCTTAAATGGCTTGATATGGGTTGTCAACTTAGTTGTAGGTGGGGATTATGGATTTTTGAGTAAACCACCAATTGTTGGAAACTTCGGCCAGCCCTTAAATTATCTCATTGTTTCGACTGTTATCGTGATAGCAATTCGCTTAACAGGGAAATTAGTAGAAAATTTTTTACAACAAAAATCGGAAGAATTTATTCAAGAGAAGATCTAAAATGATCTTCTCTTTTTTGGGTTTTTAAGAAGCAAAAAGAAAATTGTGAACGTTAACTTCAAAAATTCTCTTAGAAGTAGAATTTTTCTAGAATTTTCTCAAAAAACATGCAGGAATTTTATCAAAAACTAAGCACGATTGGATTTTTTGTGTTATAATATTCTTTGAATAGCTATGCCCAAACATAGTTATTAAATAGAAGTGAGAAACTTGGAAGACAGAGAGGATGCGATGTAATGACTAGAGATGGTTTTTTTACAGGCTTAGATATCGGAACTAGCTCGATTAAAGTGCTAGTAGCTGAGCATAGAGATGGCGAAGTAAATGTAATTGGTGTTAGCAATGCCAAAAGTAAAGGTGTCAAAGACGGAATTATTGTTGATATTGAAGCAGCTGCTTCAGCAATCAAATCTGCAATCACACAGGCAGAAGAGAAAGCTGGTATTTCTATTAAGTCTGTCAATGTTGGCCTTCCAGCAAACCTCTTGCAGGTTGAACCAACACAAGGAATGATTCCTGTAACTTCAGATACTAAAGAAATCACAGATCAAGATGTTGAAAATGTTGTCAAATCAGCTTTGACAAAGAGCATGACTCCTGACCGTGAAGTGATTACCTTTATTCCAGAAGAATTCATCGTGGATGGTTTCCAAGGAATCCGTGACCCTCGTGGTATGATGGGTGTCCGCTTGGAAATGCGCGGTCTGCTTTACACAGGTCCTCGTACGATTCTACACAATCTTCGCAAGACAGTTGAGCGTGTAGGTATTCATGTTGATAACGTGATTATTTCACCTTTGGCAATCGTGAACTCCGTTCTCAATGAAGGTGAACGTGAATTTGGTGCGACTGTCATTGACATGGGTGGAGGTCAGACTACTGTAGCGACTATCCGTAACCAAGAATTGCAGTTCACTAACATCTACCAAGAAGGTGGAGATTACGTCACTAAAGACATTTCTAAAGTCTTGAAAACATCTCAAAAAATTGCAGAAAGTTTGAAACTGAACTATGGTGAAGCTTACGTTCCACTTGCGAGTAACGAAACTTTCCAAGTTGAAGTAATTGGTGAAGTAGAACCTGTTGAAGTAACAGAAAGCTACTTGGCAGAAATTATCTCAGCACGCATCAAACATATCTTTGACCAAATCAAACAAGAGTTGGAAAGAAGACACTTGTTGGATTTGCCAGGAGGTATCGTCCTTATCGGTGGAAATGCAATTTTACCAGGAATTGTTGAATTAGCCCAAGAAGTATTTGGTGTTCGCGTAAAACTCTATGTACCAAATCAAGTTGGAATTCGCAACCCTGCATTTGCGCACGTGATTAGCTTGTCTGAGTTTGCTGGTAAATTGACTGAAGTCAATCTTCTTGCTCAAAAAGCAGTTAAAGGAGATGAATTCCTTCGTCAAAAACCAATCAACTTTGGCATTCCAAATCAACGTTTGAATCCAGTAGCGCAACCAAGTCCAGCACAAACAGCTCCAGCTGAAACTGTGCAGGAAACTCCAGTTGCTCCGAAGGAAGAATTCCAAGCAAGTTCTCAAAGTAAACCGAAGCTAACAGAACGTTTCCGTGGTTTGATCGGAAGCATGTTTGATGAATAAAAGAGGATAAGAAATTATGACATTTTCATTTGATACAGCAGCAGCTCAAGGCGCAGTTATTAAGGTAATTGGTGTCGGTGGTGGTGGTGGTAACGCCATTAACCGCATGGTTGACGAAGGTGTTGCTGGTGTAGAATTTATCGCAGCTAACACTGATGTGCAAGCCCTTAGCAGTACGAAAGCAGAAACAGTTATCCAACTTGGTCCAAAATTGACTCGTGGTTTGGGTGCTGGAGGACGTCCAGAAGTTGGACGTAAAGCTGCAGAAGAAAGTGAAGAAGCTTTGACGGAAGCTATCACTGGAGCAGACATGGTCTTTATCACGGCAGGTATGGGTGGTGGATCTGGTACAGGTGCAGCCCCTGTTATTGCACGTATCGCTAAAGATCTTGGTGCTCTTACAGTTGGTGTTGTGACACGTCCTTTCGGATTTGAAGGAAGCAAACGTGGTCAGTACGCTGTAGAAGGAATCAACGAACTTCGCGAGCATGTTGATACTTTGTTGATTATCTCTAATAACAACTTGCTTGAAATTGTTGATAAGAAAACACCACTTCTTGAAGCTCTTAGCGAAGCAGATAACGTTCTTCGTCAAGGTGTTCAAGGGATCACTGACTTGATCACGAACCCAGGATTGATTAACCTTGACTTTGCTGACGTGAAAACTGTAATGGCAAACAAAGGGAATGCCCTTATGGGTATCGGTATCGGTAGTGGTGAAGAACGCGTTGTTGAAGCGGCTCGTAAAGCAATTTACTCTCCACTTCTTGAAACAACTATCGATGGTGCAGAGGATGTTATCGTAAATGTTACTGGTGGACTTGACTTGACCTTGATTGAAGCAGAAGAAGCTTCAGAAATTGTCAACCAAGCAGCTGGCCAAGGTGTAAACATCTGGCTTGGAACATCAATTGACGAAAGCATGAAGGATGAAATCCGTGTTACAGTTGTAGCAACAGGTGTTCGTCAAGAGCGAGTGGAAAAAGTAGTTGGAGCTCGTAACAACCAACCAGTTGGAAGACCATCAACTAAAGCTCCACAAGCACACACATTTGACCGTCAATTCGACTTGGAAGAGACAGCAGAATTGCCTAAATCAAGTCCACGTCGCTTTGAAACTAACCAAGCCTCTGCTTTTGGAGACTGGGACTTGCGTCGTGAGTCTATTGTTCGCCAAACAGATCCAGTTGTTTCACCAGTAGAACGCTTCGAAACACCAGTTTCACAAGATGAAGATGAATTGGATACACCTCCATTCTTCAAAAATCGTTAATCAATGAATTTGAAAAAAAATACTGAATTAGTTTTTCAGCAAATAGCTGATGCTAGTCAAGAAGCCAACCGTGCTCTAGATGCTGTTTCAGTAATCGCAGTGACAAAGTATGTAGATGTACAAACAGCGGAAGCCATGCTTCCGCTTGGTGTCCGTCATATAGGTGAAAATCGAGTCGATAAATTTTTAGAAAAATATCAGGCCTTGAAAGATTACCCAGTTACTTGGCATTTAATAGGAACACTACAGAGACGGAAAGTGAAAGAAGTAATCCCATATGTGGATTACTTTCATGCTTTAGACTCCCTAAAGTTAGCCCAGGAAATTCAAAAGAGAACAGATCATGTTGTCAAGTGTTTCTTGCAGGTCAATATTTCTGGGGAAGAAAGCAAGCATGGGTTTTCAAAAGAAGAATTGCTAGAACTTTTGCCAGAATTGGCTAAGTTAGATCAGATTGAGTATGTTGGTTTAATGACCATGGCTCCTTTTGAGGCAGACAGTGATGAATTGAAAGAAATTTTCAAGGATACGCAGGCTCTGCAAGCAGAAATTAGAGAAAAACAAATCCCTAATATGCCGATGACAGAGCTAAGCATGGGAATGAGTCGTGATTTTAAAGAAGCGATTCAGTTCGGCTCAACCTTTGTTCGAATCGGTACAGCATTTTTTAAATAGGAGAGAGCTATGTCTTTAAAAGATAGATTCGATAAATTTATAGATTATTTTACAGAAGACGGAGAAGAAACGACTAACTATCAGACTCAACAAGAGGAAACAGTTAGCCCAGCCATCTCAACTTCTAAAGAATTACCAGCACCTGCTCAGTCAGGAACAGCAAAAGATGCAAATATTACTCGTCTTCATGCGCGTCAGCAAGAATTGGCGATGCAAAGTCACCGTTCAGATGAGAAAGTGACAATTGACGTTCGCTATCCAAGGAAATATGAAGATGCAACTGAAATTGTAGATTTGTTGGCTGGAAATGAAAGTATTTTGATTGATTTCCAATACATGACAGAAGTACAAGCCCGTCGTTGCCTTGATTACTTGGATGGAGCCCGTCATGTCTTAGCTGGAAATATGAAAAAAGTTGCGAGTACGATGTATCTATTGACGCCTGTCAACGTTATCGTGAATATTGAAGATATCAAACTTCCAGACGAATCACAAAGCGCTGAGTTTGGTTTTGATATTAAACGAAATAGAGCAAGATAATGATTTTCTTAATTCGTTTAATCCAAAATGCGGTTAGCATTTATTCCATCATTCTCGTTGCATTTGCTCTTCTTTCATGGTTTCCAAATGCCTATGAAAGCCAGCTAGGTCGCTTAGTTATCAGACTTGCTCGCCCAGTTATTGAGCCCCTTCGTAAGCTCAATCTACAATTTGCTGGTCTTGATTTTACGGTTTGGGCAGCGCTAATTCTGATTCAGTTTGTTGGAAATATCTTAACACGACTAGTACTATTACTATGACAGTAAATCGAGCCATTTATCAGCATTTTTCCCAAGATGATATCCCCTTTATTGATAAGGGATTAGAGTGGATCAAGCGGGTAGAAGATACATATGCGCCGGTGCTTACTCCATTTATCAATCCCCATCAGGAACAGATTTTGAGGGTACTAGCTGGGACATATGGACTGGGTTGCCAAAGTAGTGGTGATGTTCTTCCGACAGAGTCGGTTCGAGTTCTTCTCTATCCAGATTACTTTGAACCGGAGATATCAGACTTTGAAATGGCCTTGTTGGAAATTTGCTATCCGAGTAAGTTTGAGCAACTGAGTCATGGAAAAATATTGGGAACAATTATCAACCAACTAGGAATTGACCGTAAATTATTTGGTGATATCTTGGTAGATGAAAAGAGAGCACAGATTTTTGTCAATCGTGATTTCATTCCTCTTTTTCAGGATGGAATAAGAAAGATTGGCAGACTTCCTGTATCGCTGGAGGAACGTCCTTTTACCGATAGGATTTTGTCTAAAATTGATTATAGAGAACGAGAAATTTTAGTTTCGAGTTTTCGATTGGATGCCCTCTTATCAAGTGCCTTGAAATTATCTAGAAACCAAGCTAGTCAATTGATAGAGAAAAAATCTGTCCAGGTGAACTATCATCTGGTTGAAAAAAGTGATTACCAGGTTGCAGTTGGAGATTTGATCAGTGTGAGAAAGTTTGGTCGTCTAAAAGTTGTCAAAGACAATGGTCAGACCAAAAAGGATAAGAAAAAACTAACAGTCCGGCTACTTTTAAGCAAGTGAGAAAAAATATGTCGATTACACCACAAGAAATAAGTGATAAAGCTTTCTCAAGAACATTCAGAGGCTACAATCAGGAAGAAGTTGACCTCTTTCTAGATAAGATTTACTTTGAATTAGAGGAGATGATTCGATACAAAGATGAAACTGAACTCTATATCAAAAAACTAGAAGAACGTCTTTCCTATTATACGAATGATATTCCTAAGAGAACAGTAACAAGCGAGCAAGAACCAGAAGCAATTAATGATTCTATTTTTTATTAAGTAAGTGAGGAAAAGTATGCCAATTACATCGTTAGAAATTAAAGATAAAACCTTTGGCACAAGATTTAGAGGTTTTGACCCAGAAGAAGTAGACGAGTTTCTTGATATCGTTGTTCGTGACTACGAAGACTTGGTTCGTAGCAATCACGATAAAGAGACACACATCAAGAGTTTGGAAGAACGTTTGTCATACTTCGATGAGATGAAGGATTCCTTGAGTCAGTCAGTTTTGATTGCTCAAGATACAGCTGAGCGTGTCAAACAAGCTGCTCAAGAACGTTCAAACAATATTATTCAACAAGCTGAACAGGACGCTCAGCGTTTGCTTGAAGAAGCGAAATACAAGGCAAATGAAATTCTCCGTCAGGCAACAGATAATGCGAAGAGAGTGGCTGTTGAGACAGAAGAGTTGAAGAACAAGAGCCGCGTATTCCATCAACGCCTCAAGTCTACGATTGAAAGTCAATTGGCTATTGTCGAGTCATCTGATTGGGAAGATATTCTTCGCCCAACAGCTACTTACCTTCAGACAAGTGATGAAGCCTTTAAAGAAGTGGTGGGTGAAGTTCTGGGTGAATCTGTATCTTTACAACCAGAGGAAGAGCCTATTGATATGACTCGTCAATTCACACCAGAAGAGGTTGCTGAATTGCAAGCTCGTATCGAGGCTGGCAACAAGGAATTAGCTGAGTTTGAAGCTCAACAAAATCAACAGACAGAAGAAATTGATCAGCATGAAGAGTCAGTTGAAGTAGAAGCTACTGCGGCAACTGAGGACGATGCAAACAAAGAATCTGTTCTTATCCTATAAAAAATGTGAGAACAAGATCCAACCAACTATATTTTCAGCGAGCGGGAGATGGTGAGAGTCCTGCAATCCCTAGTGGTTAGATTATCCTCTCAACGAATCTAGTCTGAAAGCAGTAAGACTAGACGTCCCCCACGTTACGGGAAAAGAGGAAAAGAGACCCTGTCTTTTTTCGAACAAAGGTGGTACCACGATTTTCGTCCTTTTTGCGAATCGTGGTTTTTATTTTGTCAGTTTAAATTAAAGGAGTAACAATGAAACTTAAAGAAACCCTCAATCTAGGGAAAACAGACTTTCCTATGCGTGCTGGTCTTCCAACCAAAGAACCAGTTTGGCAAAAAGAATGGGAAGAAGCAAAACTTTACCAACGTCGTCAAGAATTGAACCAAGGAAAACCACATTTCACCTTGCATGATGGACCTCCGTATGCAAACGGAAATATCCACGTTGGACATGCCATGAACAAGATTTCTAAAGATATTATTGTTCGTTCGAAATCTATGTCTGGATTTTACGCCCCTTATATTCCAGGTTGGGATACACATGGATTGCCAATCGAGCAAGTCTTGGCTAAACAAGGTGTTAAACGCAAAGAAATGGACTTGGTTGAGTACTTGAAACTTTGCCGCGAGTACGCTCTTTCTCAAGTAGATAAACAACGTGAAGACTTTAAACGATTGGGTGTTTCTGGTGACTGGGAAAATCCTTATGTGACTTTGACTCCGGACTATGAAGCGGCTCAGATCCGTGTCTTCGGAGAAATGGCTAAGAAAGGCTACATCTACCGTGGTGCCAAGCCAGTTTACTGGTCTTGGTCATCTGAATCAGCTCTTGCTGAAGCGGAAATTGAATACCATGACTTGCTTTCAACTTCCCTTTACTATGCTAACCGCGTCAAAGACGGAAAAGGTGTTCTAGATACGGATACTTATATTGTCGTATGGACCACTACACCATTTACTATCACAGCATCTCGTGGTTTGACAGTTGGAGCAGATATTGATTATGTATTGGTACAACCAGCTGGTGAATCTCGTAAGTTTGTAGTTGCTTCAGAATTGTTGAACAGTTTGTCTGAGAAATTTGGCTGGGCTGATGTGCAAGTCTTGGCAACCTACCGTGGTCAAGAATTGAATCACATCGTAACAGTCCACCCATGGGATACAGCTGTAGATGAGTTGGTGATCCTTGGTGACCACGTTACGACTGACTCTGGTACTGGTATTGTCCATACAGCCCCTGGTTTTGGTGAGGACGACTACAATGTTGGTGTTGCCAACGGCCTTGAAGTTGCTGTAACAGTTAACGAACGCGGTATTATGATGGAAAATGCTGGTCCTGAATTTGCGGGTCAGTTCTATGACAAGGTTGTGCCGACTGTTATCGAAAAACTGGGTGATTTACTCCTTGCTCAGGAAGAAATTTCTCACTCATACCCATTTGACTGGCGTACCAAGAAACCAATCATCTGGCGAGCTGTTCCACAGTGGTTTGCTTCTGTATCTAAATTCCGCCAAGAAATCTTGGATGAAATTGAAAAAGTGAAGTTCCACTCAGAATGGGGGAAAGTTCGTCTTTACAATATGATTCGTGACCGTGGTGACTGGGTTATCTCTCGTCAACGTGCTTGGGGAGTTCCGCTTCCAATCTTCTACGCAGAAGATGGTACAGCTATCATGACAGCTGAAACGATTGAACATGTAGCTCAACTCTTTGAGGAACACGGTTCTATCATCTGGTGGGAACGTGATGCTAAGGACCTCTTGCCAGAAGGATTTACTCATCCAGGTTCACCAAATGGCGAGTTCAAAAAAGAAACAGATATCATGGACGTATGGTTTGACTCAGGTTCATCATGGAATGGAGTAGTGGTCAACCGTCCAGAACTCAAATACCCAGCAGATCTTTACCTTGAAGGTTCTGACCAATACCGTGGTTGGTTTAACTCATCACTTATCACATCTGTTGCCAACCATGGCGTTGCTCCATATAAACAAATCTTGTCACAAGGTTTTGCCCTTGATGGTAAAGGTGAGAAGATGTCTAAATCTCTTGGGAATACCATTGCTCCAAGTGATGTTGAAAAACAATTTGGTGCGGAAATCTTGCGTCTCTGGGTAACAAGTGTGGACTCAAGCAACGATGTGCGTATCTCTATGGATATCTTGAGCCAAGTCTCTGAAACTTACCGTAAGATCCGGAACACACTTCGTTTCTTGATTGCTAACACTTCTGACTTTAACCCAGCTCAAGACGCAGTGGCTTACGATGAGCTTCGTTCGGTTGATAAGTACATGACCATCCGCTTTAACCAGCTTGTCAAGACCATTCGTGATGCTTATGCCAACTTTGAATTCTTGACAATTTACAAGGCCTTGGTGAACTTTATCAACGTTGACTTGTCAGCCTTCTACCTTGACTTCGCTAAAGACGTTGTTTACATCGAAGGTGCCAAATCACTCGAACGCCGTCAAATGCAAACTGTCTTCTATGACATTCTTGTGAAAATCACCAAACTCTTGACACCAATCCTTCCTCACACTGCAGAGGAAATCTGGTCATATCTTGAGTTTGAAGCTGAAGACTTTGTTCAATTGTCTGAATTACCAGAGGCTCAAACTTTTGCCAACCAAGAAGAAATCTTGGATACATGGGCAGCTTTCATGGATTTCCGAGGACAAGCTCAAAAAGCCTTGGAAGAAGCGCGTAATGCAAAAGTTATCGGGAAATCGCTTGAAGCACACTTGACAGTTTATCCAAATGAAGTGGTGAAAACTCTTCTTGGAGCAGTGGATAGCAATGTAGCTCAACTTTTGATCGTGTCAGAATTGACCATCGCTGAAGGTACAGCTCCAGAAGGCGCAGTTAGCTTTGAGGATGTTGCCTTTACAGTTGAACGCGCTGCAGGTGAAGTTTGTGACCGTTGCCGTCGTATCGACCCAACAACAGCAGAACGCAGCTACCATGCAGTCATCTGTGACCACTGTGCAAACATCGTAGAAGAAAACTTTGCGGATGCAGTTGCAGAAGGATTTGAAGCCAAATAATCAGATTAGAAATATGTCTTCTCATAGTTTAAGATGAGAGGAAAGGTAAAAGAGAGAAAGTCATTTCTCTCTTTTTTTGCTGGTAAAAGCTTAGGATAAAGATGTAGAAATTCAACATTTTTAGGGAGAGTTTTAAGTTGATTTTTTGAGATTTTTTAAAAAGAGGAGTCTTTTTTTGGTACTTTTAAAAAGCATGTGTTGCTTCTAAAAATCGCGACAAATAATTTGAATAATCAAGTTAAATCAGGTAGAATAGAAAGGATTGAATAATATATTGAAGAGGAAATTTTGAGAATGAAACATCGGTTTTATGGAGAAAAACGACAGCGTTTTTCTTTCAGAAAGTTGTCTGTCGGGCTCGTTTCGGCGACTATTGGAAGCTTCCTTTTGAGTGGGCAAATGGCTGGGGGCTTGACTTCTGTCAAGGCAGCAGAAATTCAAAGTCAGCAGTCTGCTCAGGTCAAATACCACTACGTAGTGGAGTCTGAATTGACGGATGCAGAGAAGAGTGCCTTGATAAGGGAGATTCCAAAGTATGTTGAGGATGCTTCAGAGACCTATTACTTAGTTTATCGTCCGACTACTCAAGGGGATTCATCTGGAGTATTGCCTAAGACAGGTCACTCCGACCTTTGGGAATCAACTTTTACAGCGATGGGTCTTGCATTACTAGTGCTTGTAGTTGTTAGAGGCAGAAATGGGAAGAGGTATTTATCTTCGATCTTGTTGGTAACTGGAATGGGATCCATACTGCTATCTCCAACAGTCTTAGCAGTGACGAATATCGAACTTGCGGCATATAATCAAAGTCTTAACTTGGGTCTTGGAGATGCACTGCCAGCGCCATTGAAAATTGATGGTTACGACTATATCGGTTACTTAAAGAATGAAGAACAAAATGATAGTCATTTAGCTCATTCTGTTCAGAAGGAAAATCCGACACTTGACTTGGAGAAAGAGAAGGGAAGTGAGCTTAAACCGAGTGAAACAAATCTTGATATGAAAGAGATTGTTTCAGATAAGGGTGATGCTTTAACTGAGGAAGAAAGAGAAGCTATAGCTGCCAAGGAGATTGAATTCACACGCTCAACTCCTATTTATGACTTACCAGAACTAAAAATTAGTGAGCAAAAGTCAGTCCAAGAACTTCCTTATCAGACAAAATACCAATATACCGATGAATTGGCTCAAGGCCAATCAAAAGTCATACAATCAGGTATTCGAGGTCAACGTACAGTAGTGACTCGTCATTTTCGTAAGGATCAAGAAATCGTAAAAAGCGAAATGATTTCTGATCAAGTGACGCTTAAACCTGTTTCTGAAATTATTTTAGTTGGAACAGCTCCAACTAACTCGATACCAAAAGAAACTCCAGTTCACGAAGTTCCAGAATTGGCAGAATATGGCACAACTCCTGATACAGCGCCAGTTCACGAAGTTCCAGAATTAGCAGAGTATGGCACCAGTCCAGAAACAGCGCCAGTTCACGAAGTTTCAGAATTGGCAGAGTATGGCACTAGTCCCGAGACATCTCCAGTTCAAGAGATTCCAGAACTAACGGAATATGGGACAAATCCTGATACAGCACCAGTTCACGAAGTTCCAGAATTGGCAGAGTATGGCACTAGTCCCGAGACATCTCCAGTTCAAGAGATTCCAGAACTAACGGAATATGGGACAAATCCTGATACAGCGCCAGTTCACGAAGTTCCAGAATTAGCAGAGTATGGCACCAGTTCTGATACGCCTCCAGTTCAAGAGATTCCAGAACTGACAGAATATGGCACCAGTCCAGAAACAGCGCCTATTCATGAGAATTCTGAGTTGGAATTGACTACAAATGATGAGGTTAGAATAGAAAAGATTGATTTTTCTATTGACGAGCAATATACAGATGAAATTCCAGAAGGAAGTCGTCAAATCGCAGCTCCGGGTGTCCAAGGTGAGCGTACCATTAAGACTCGTGTTTACAGTTCCAACGGTCAAGTTGTCGACCGCCAAGAACTTTCGAATGAAGAAACCTTGGCTCCGGTAATGCAAATCATCAAAGTCGGAACAGCTAAGCCAAATATGGTACCGAACGAAGCGCCAAAAGCAGACGCTCTGCCAGAGTATCCGCTGACATATACTGACGAAACCCGCGTAGAGAAAATAGCCTTTAATATCGAAGAGCAATATACGGATGAGCTTGTTCAAGATGCCCGTCAAATCGCAACTCCGGGTGTCCAAGGTGAACGTACGATTAAGACCCGTGTCTACAGTTCCAACGGTCAAGTTGTCGACCGCCAAGAGTTGTCTAACGAGGAAACTCTAGCTCCAGTAACGCAAATTGTCAAAGTCGGCACAGCTAAACCAAGCATGGTACCGAACGAAGCGCCAAAAGCAGACGCCCTGCCAGAGTATCCGTTGACATATACTGACGAAACGCGCGTAGAGAAAATCAACTTTAGCATTCGTGAAGAAGAAACGGATGAATTGGTCCAAGATGCTCGTCAAATCGCAACTCCGGGTGTCCAAGGTGAACGTACGATTAAGACCCGTGTCTACAGTTCCAACGGTCAAGTTGTCGACCGCCAAGAGTTGTCTAACGAGGAAACTCTAGCTCCAGTAACGCAAATTGTCAAAGTCGGCACAGCTAAACCAAACATGGTACCAAGTGATGCACCGAAAGCAGATGCTTTGCCAGAGTATCCGCTGACATATACTGACGAAATTCGCGTTGAGAAAATTAACTTCACTATTCGTGAAGAAGAAACCGATGAGCTTGTTCGAGATGCTCGTCAAATCGCGACTCCGGGTGTCCAAGGTGAACGTACCATCAAGACTCGTGTCTACAGTTCTAACGGTCAAGAGGTTGACCGCCAAGAGTTGTCCAACGAGGAAACACTAGCTCCCGTAACGCAAGTGGTCAAGGTCGGTACGGCTAAACCAAACATGGTACCAAGCGATGCGCCAAAAGCAGACGCTTTGCCAGAGTATCCACTGACTTACACAGATGAAACCCTCGTAGAGAAAATAGCCTTTAACATCGAGGAGCAATATACGGATGAGCTTGTTCGAGATGCTCGCCAAATCACAACTCCGGGTGTTCAAGGCGAACGTACCATTAAGACTCGTGTTTACAGTTCTAACGGTCAAGTTGTTGACCGCCAAGAATTATCTAATGAAGAAACACTAGCTCCTATAACACAAATCGTCAAAGTCGGCACGGCTAAGCCAACTATGGTACCAAGTGATGCACCGAAAGCAGACGCTTTAGAGGAGTTCGATTTAATTTCACTGCATAGTCTCTTGGCAGAAGCGAATCAGATTAAAGCTCAGGCCCGTTATTTCAACGATAGTCAGAGTCATCAAGCTAACTATGATGCTGCTTTGACGGCAGGCTAAGCGATTCTGAGCCAATCCCAAGCCAGCCAAGCAGAAGTCAACCAACTGGTGGAACAAATCAATCAAGCCAAGGCGCAATTAAGTGGTCTTGAAGTTGTTAAAACAGCTCTTCAGACTGAGTACGATTTAAATCCAACGGTTAAAACCTCGGTTAAATATAAGAATGCGGATTCAGAAAAGCAGACAGCTTATACTGACGAATTGACCAAGGCAGAGGGAGTTTTGAACAATCAGACTGCTACACAAGTACAGGTCAACCAAGCTCTTGTTAGCCTGACAGCAGCCAAAGAAGCACTAAATGGAGTGCCTAAAGTCAAGCCGACTGTTTCCATTCTAAGTCTGACTGAGAATGCTGATGATAAGTCGGTGACGGTCCAATATAGATTGGAAGACCAGACCCAGTCCTTCCGTTCAGCGACTGCAGAATTGTACCAGGGAGACCAGCTGATTCGCACTCTTCCGATTACCAACTTTGCTGGCAGCTTGAAAATTGGCGACCTAGACTACTACACAGGCTACACTCTAAAAACCAAGTTGACTTATGAACTCGATAATGGCAGCTTTACTGAGTTTGAAACAGACAGTCGTAACTTTGAGCTAGAATACAAGAAGATTGCCTTCCGTGATATTGATTCTGTTGAGTTTTATCATAAAGAAAATGACCAATACAAGCGCTTTGTATCGATGAGCTCTATGCCTACGGATCTGTCTACCTACTTCGTCAAAATCAAGTCAAGCGAATCCAAGGAAATTCTCCTACCAGTTCACAGCATTGCTGAAGCAGAGAAAGATGGCAAGGCAGTCTATAAGGTTAATGTAGCCCTTCCTGAACTCGTCCAAGAAAGTGAGATAGGATACAAGTCTGGGCACGACTTTTACATCAGTAAGGCAGTCCCAAGTCAGCAAAATGTCTACACCAGCTTTGCTGGATTGGTAGACGCTATGAAGCGAAATATGGCAGGAAATTATGTGTTGGGAGCTGATTTGGATGCGAGCGAGGTCAACCTAGCTCCTGCTGATTATGTCTATCTCAAAGGGAACTTCACCGGCAGTCTGACGGGTAGTCAAAATGGCAAGCAATATGCGATTTACAATCTAGCCAAGCCTTTATTTGAAAACCTCAAGAACGGATCTTCTATTACCAATATCGACTTTAAAGACGTGAATATCGTGGGTACCTATGACTCGGCTGCTCTGGCACGCAATGCGGAGAATGCGCTAATCACAGATGTTTCTGTTCTGGGGAGAGTATCGGTAGTAGGCAACGCCTCTAACGTAGCGGGTCTAGTAGTTAATGGAACCAATACGAAAATCACGAATAGTTCCTTTACGGGGACTATCCTATCTAACAGTCAACAAATCAAAGCTTATAATGTAGGTGGTTTGGTTGCAAACCTTAAAGGAGGAGAATCTCTTCTTAGCCAAAGTAAAGCAGATGTAACGATTATTAGTGGTGCACGATCAAATGAACAACGTATCGGTGGTTTGGTTGGACGTCTAGAAAACAATGCTCGAATCACCAAGTCGTATGTGACAGGAAAACTATATAATGCAACCACTAGCGGTCAAATCGGTGGAGTGGTCGGCTCGAACTACTTTAATGGTTTAGTTGATAATGTGATCAGTAATGTTAGCGGTACAAATGTTTACAGTATTTCTGGGGATCAGGGCTACAAAAACGACCGCATTACGCAAGCATATAAAGTTGCTAAAAGTGAAACCTTGAAAAACGATCAGTTTGTTACTTCTACTATTACTCAAGAAGAAATGGAAGAAAAACTGACTGCTATGGACATCACGACTAGCCTAGATGACACGAATCTAAATATGCGTTATGTCGACTATGGTGAGGTAAACAATGCTCAATTCGACCGTGGATATTCTTATGCAAATATGGAGAAACTGCTTCCTTTCTACAATAAAGAAACCATTGTTTCGTTTGCGAACAAGATCCCGAAAGAGCATAAGTTGAACAAGGAGTACCTACTGGATGTTGTTCCGATGAAGGGCGACCAGGTTATCACTGATATCCATAGCAATAAAACAGCAATCAATCGTTTGATGCTGCACTACATGGACAATACTATTGACTACCTAGAAATATCTTATCAGGGAGATTTCGTCAACCAAGGCATTGCTGAGTATAGTATCAAGGGGTTAGACCTTCTTTATACTCCAGAAGCCTTTGTATCAGATTATACTAGTATTCTAAATCAAGTCCTGCCAGAGTTAAACAAAGTCGTTCTTGATTCGCCAGCTATGCGTACAGCTCTCGGAGTAGCCGCAGATACTTCTTTGGATGAACTATACTTAGACACTGCATTTACGCAAGTGAAAAGCAAGCTATCAGGTGAGCTTCGCAAAGTGCTAGCTATGGATAAAGCTATCAATACTGAAGGTGAAGTAGTTAAGGATTATCTTGTTAAGAAGATTCTTGCTGATAAAGAAGCTTTCCTATTAGGGTTGACTTACCTTAACCGTTGGTATAATATCAACTATGACAACTTTAATGTTAAGGACCTATCGGCTTACAAGTTGGATTTCTATGGTAAGAATGACGTTTCGGTTCTTGATACAATCATTTCTTTAGGGAAATCAGGACTTGAGAATCTAAAGGCTAAGAACAACTATACAGCATATGATAATTCGCTCTCTGAAGCAACTGGCAAGCGAGGACTCTTCAATTACCTTGAAGGCTACCGTCAGCTCTTCCTACCATACAAGACCAATAATGAATGGCTCAAGACCAATACAAAAGCCTACATCGTTGAGGCTAAGTCCGATGTAGCAGAAGCGAGACAGCTTCAGGACGCAGCCGAGGGCAAGAGCAAGTACTCTGTCGGTGTTTATGACAAGATTACTGCAGATAATTGGGAACACAAGGGCATGCTCCTGCCACTCTTGACCATGACAGAGAAGGGTGTCTATGCTATCTCTAATATGTCTACCCTCTCTATGGGGGCTTATGATCGTTACCGCCTGGATGCCAATAACAGAGTGCGAACAGACGCAGAACTAGTTGAATATGTCGAAGACAGAGTGAGAAAAACAGCTGAATACCAGCGCGACCACTATGATTTCTGGTATAAGATTCTCAGTCCAGAAAGCAAGGACAAGCTCTTCCGTTCGGTTCTGGTGTATGATGGATTCTCATTGGTTGACAAGAATGGTCAAAGATATTGGGCTCCAGCTAATGACAAAAAATCACAGGCTATGCAGGAATTCTTTGGACCAGCTGGCAAGTGGTATCCAAGCAAGGGCTATAATGCCTATGCTACGGGTAGTGTAACTCACTTTGATGCTGCTAAATTGTTGGAAGACTATGGTAACTCAGTCTACACGCATGAGATGACCCATAACTCTGACGGTGCTATTTACTTTGAAGGTTATGGTCGTCGTGAGGGCTTGGGTGCGGAACTCTATGCTCGCGGACTCTTGCAGTCTTCACCGAGCGCAGATGAACCAACCATTACGCTCAATACTCTCTTCAAGGTGGATAAGGATTCTAAGACACGTATGCATACCTATAATTTCAAGGAACGCGTTCAAAATGCAGCAGACCTACAACACTATGTCCATGGTATGTTTGACATGATCTACACCTTGGACTATCTAGAAGGTACTTCTATGTTGAAGCAGAGCGATGCTGCCAAGTTACAGTGGTTCAGGAAGATGGAGAATTACTATATTACAGATAAGTATGGTAAGGAGACCCACGCAGGTAACCAGACGCGAAGCTTCACAGCTGAGGAAATCAAGCAGCTGAAGACCTTTGACTCCCTGATTGATAATGATGTGATCACTCGTCGGGAGAATAAAGAAAGTGGGAAATATGGTCGAAATGGCTACCTCAGCCTCAGCCTTTTCTCACCAATTTACTCAGCCTTGAGCAATCCAAATGGAGCACCTGGAGACGTTATGTTCCGTCGCACAGCCTATGAATTACTGGCAGCCAAGGGCTATCATGACGGATTTGTCCCTTATGTTTCTGGTCAGTACTCTCAGGAAGCCTTCGATGAAGGGAAGAAAACGTGGGACGGATGGTCTGGAAGAGATGTCGGTCTCGTGACAGACCAGAAAGTCTTGGAAAATGTATTTAAGGGTGAATACACCTCTTGGGCAGCCTTCAAGAAGGCCATGTACAAGGAGCGAATTGATCAGCTAACCAAGCTGAAGCCAATCACCATTGAGTACGAGCTTAAAAATCCAAACAGTACCAAGAAAGTAACCATTCGTTCTTATGCAGAGATGCAGCAGTTGATGGACGCAGCCGTGGCAGAGGATGTACGCAACATTACCAATGCTACTAGCCGTGTCGAAGCTAGCTGGGTTAACCTGCTCAAGAAGAAGATTTACAACGCTTATCTTCGTGAGACAGACGACTTCAGACAGTCTATCTTTGAAAGATAAGCATCTTGCAAAGATAGACATGAAAAAAGAAGATCTAAGTGATCTTCTTTTTTCTATGGAATTGCTTGCTTAGTGGAGAAGACGAATAACTTACAAACAAATTGATACATAACTTATTTCTTAGTCTAAATGTCTGGATAGAAATTTGAAATCATTCACCAACTAGAATACTCGTTTTGAAATTTCTTTTGTTTTTCATGAAAATATGATAAAATGATAGCTGTAAAAATTTTTAAGGAGATTCAGATGAAAACAGATACACTTGCTCGCGTAAATGCGATTTTTGGTCTTATCGCAGGTATTGTTTTACTGTTGGCACCTCTTGTTATGTTTATGATAGCTGTCGGGGCTGCTGCGGCGACGGAAGACTCTGATGCAACAGTTGGTATATTGACGATTTTTTCAATTATTTTGTCATTGGTAAAAATTGCTGTCTTGGTTTTAGGAATTGTGTCTATTGTCTATTACAAGGACGATGAACGTGTGACCCCTGCACCGTCTGTTTTGTTTATCGTAGGTGGTTCTGTTAGATTGATCCCATTCTTGGGATGGGTAGGAGGAATTCTGACAATCATTGGTGGATCCCTCTATTTTGGACTTTTGAAAAAATTCGAGATTCAAGAATAATAACTTTTTGTTAGGAATATTTTCAAATAAGAGAAGGCGCTTAGCCTTCTTTTTTTGTTACCAAGCAGGGGTAGATTTGACAGGATAAATAAGCTTTAATAATCGTAAAATCTAAAGCATTTATTTGAGACAAGGAACTCTTTTTATAGTATAATGGTTGATGTAAAATACCTATATCAAAATATAAAAATAGTTATTTTCTTGATAGAGGTTAAAAAGCGAGAGGATTTAGAATGAAAAAGATTTTTGGAGAGAAGCAGCATCGTTTCTCCTTACGAAAATTAGCAATTGGTCTTGTGTCAGCTTCGATTTCAAGCCTATTTTTTGTGTCCATTGCTAGCAGTGGAACCGTATTTGCTCAAGAAAATGTAGCTATTCACTACAAATATATGACGGATACGGAGTTGAGTGGACAAGAAAAAGACTTGATTGTAAAGGACATTCCTAAAATTGCTGAAGATAGTGAAAGCACCTATTATCTAGTCTACCGTATGGATGAGAAAGCACAGCTAGGTCAGTTGCCCAATACAGGTGGGCAGCATAGTCTTACTAGTGTTTTATCAGGTGAAGCGCTAGCTTCGATTGGCCTTCTTATTTTTGTTGTATCGAAAAAGAAAGGCAAAAAGAAAGCTCTCTTGAATGTGATTTTGGTAACAGGGATGGGCAGAGGTTTGGTTTCTTCAGTTCAGGCTATCGAAAATCAACTTTTGCTACAGTACAATCAAGAATACCAATTATCCCAAGGAGATAGTCTGCCTTTGCCACGTGCCTTATCGGGTTATACCTACCTAGGTTATATTAAGCAAGACAAAGAGATTAATCAGCAAGAAACTGCTGCTAGGGATCAGAAACTTGACTATACGGTTCAACCTCATTTCCAGACCAATGAGGGTGGGCAAAAGGCAGGAGATGAGCAGAAAGCTCCATCTCCTACACTCCCTGCTGAAAAACCAATCCCATCTCAAGATTCATCCAATCAAAAGCCGTCCGGTATTGCTAGTGTAGATCCTCAAGACGAAGTCTTGGCTGGTCGCGTGAACAAACCAGAGCTCCTATACAAAGACCAAGAAATTGTAACCAAACTAGACTTTTCAGAAGTGGTTCAAGAAAATCCAGATCTAGCAGAGGAGACCATCCATGTCAAACAAGAAGGTCGTGCTGGGAAGAAGATTCAACTTGTTCGCATTTTCACTGTTGAAAACCAAGAAATTTCTCGGGAAGTTCTATCAACTAAAGTAGAAGAAGCCTTGCCACGTATAGTAGAGAAAGGGACTAAGAAGGCAGTTGCTCCGAGTGAAGCACCTCAGTCTGCAAGAAAAGGAGAGTCTGAGACTCAGGCTCCATTACCAGAATACAATGGGAATCAAGCGGGAGCGATTGTTGCCCCTGAAACAGCTGAAAAACCTGAATATACTGGCACCCAAGCAGGAGCAGTCGTTGAACCCGAGCAAGTCGCTCCGCTACCTGAGTATCAGGGAACCCAAGCTGGTGCTATCGTCGAACCAGAAAAAGTTGAGCCAGAGGTTGGGGGCGTCCAGTCTGGGGCTTTGGTGGAACCAGAAACGGCTGAGAAACCAACCTATACAGGCGAGCAGTCTGGAGCAATCGTAGAGCCTGAAAAGGTACCACCGACACAAGAGTATACAGGAACTCAAGCGGGAGCGATTGTTGCCCCTGAGATAGCTGAAAAACCAGAATATACAGATACGCAATCAGGTGCAATAGTAGCCCCAGAGACAACTGAAACACCAGCCTATACAGGCACTCAAGCAGGAGCTATCGTTGAACCGGAACAAGTCGCTCCTCTTCCAGAATATACTGGCAATACTGAGCAAGTAAAACCGGAAGCTCCGACAGAAAAACCAAAAGAAAAAGATCCAGAAAAAACACTTGAATTAAGAAATGTTTCGGATCTGGAGTTGTATAGTCAGACCAATGGTACTTACAAACAACACGTTTCTTTAGATGGTGTCCCAAGTAATCCAGACACTTACTTTGTCAAGGTTAAATCTTCGTCATTTAAAGATGTCTATCTACCAGTCGCTTCAATAGCTGCAGAAACGAAAAATGGGCAGCCAGTTTATAAAATCACAGCCAAGGCTGAGAAACTCCAGCAAGAGCTAGAAAATAAATATGTTGATAATTTCACCTTCTACTTAGCTAAGAAGGCTACAGAGGAAACGATAACCTTTACTTCCTTTAGCAACCTGGTCAAAGCTATCAACAAGAATCTCTCTGGAACCTATCATTTAGCAGCTAGTTTGAATGCCAACGAAGTGGAACTGGGACCTGATGAAAGATCTTACATCAAGGGCGCCTTTACTGGTCAGTTGATTGGTGAAAAAGATGGCAAGCAGTATGCTATTTACAACTTGAAAAAGCCTCTGTTTGAAATCTTGAATGGCGCTAGAGTAGAAAAATTGAGTCTGAAAAATGTCTCTATTTCAGGGAAAGATGATATTGGTTCACTGGCCTATGAAGCCCAGAATAACACAAAGATTCAGCAAGTTCACGTCGATGGTGTTCTCGCCGGTGAACGTGGTATCGGTGGTTTGCTAGCTAAGGCGGACCAATCAAGCATCACAGAGAGCATTTTCAAGGGAAGAATTATCAACACTTATGAAACGACTGCTGCCTACAATATCGGTGGTCTGGTCGGTCATTTGACAGGAAACAGGGCTTTGCTGACGAAGTCAAAAGCGACAGTAGCCATTTCGTCCAACACAAATAGTTCAGATCAGACAGTGGGTGGTCTTGCAGGTCTAGTAGATCAGGATGCACAAATCCAAGATAGCTATGCTGAAGGCGATATTAACAATGCCAAGCACTTTGGTAGAGTCGCGGGAGTAGCAGGCTATTTGTGGGATCGAAAAACTAATGAGGAACAGCATGCTGGAAGATTGACCAATGTTCTCAGTGATGTCAATGTAACCAACGGAAATGCCATTACCGGCTACCACTACAATGGAATGAAGGTGAAGGACACATTCAGTAGCAAGGCCAACAGAGTCTACAATGTCACTATGGTCAAGGATGAGGTCGTCAGCAAGGAATCCTTTGAAGAAAGAGGAACAATGCTGGATGCTTCCCAAATCGAAAGCAAAAAAGCAGCCATCAATCCTCTCACTCTACCAACAGTGGAGCCCCTTTCAACAAGTGGTAGTAAAGAAAGTGATTTTTCTAAGGTGGCCCATTATCAAGCTAAGCGCGCTTTGGCTTATAAAAATATTGAAAAATTACTACCTTTCTATAACAAGGCAACTATCGTCAAATACGGAAATCTGGTCAATGAGAACAGTCTGTTATATCAAAAAGAGCTCTTGTCAGCAGTTATGATGAAGGATGACCAAGTCATCACAGACATTGTTTCTAACAAAGAGACTGCAAACAAACTCTTGCTACACTACAAGGACCATTCATCTGAAAAACTCAATCTCAAATACCAGGCTGATTTTGCCAAATTAGCAGAATATAGTCTAGGAGATACTGGCCTTCTCTATACGCCAAACCAATTCTTGTATGACCAAAGCTCTATCATCAAGCAAGTCTTACCAGGCTTACAAAAGGTTGACTATCATTCAGAAGCCATCAGAAAGACGCTCGGTATTTCTCCAAACGTTAAGCAGACTGAGCTCTATCTAGAAGACCAGTTCGCCAAAACCAAGGAACAACTGGAAGACAGTTTGAAGAAACTCTTGTCAGCAGATGCTGGACTGGCTGGTGACAACCCAGTTACCAAGGGCTATCTTGTAGATAAAATCAAGCGCAACAAGGAAGCCTTGCTACTTGGTTTGACCTATCTGGAGCGTTGGTACAACTTCAGCTATGGTCAGGTAAACGTCAAAGACCTGGTTCTGTACCACCTGAACTTCTTTGGTAAGGGAAATGCTTTACCACTAGATGCCCTGATTGAGTTAGGTAAATCTGGTTTTAACAATCTTCTAGCTAAGAATAATGTCGATACTTATGGTATCAGTCTTGCCAGTCAACATGGAACGACAGATTTGTTTAGCACTTTAGAACATTACCGAAAAGTCTTTCTACCAGAGAAAAGCAACAATGACTGGTTTAAATCAGAGACTAAGGCTTACATCGTCGAAGAAAAATCTAATATTGAAGAAGTCAGAACTAAGCAGGGACAAGCTGGTACCAAGTATTCTATCGGTGTTTATGATCGCATCACGAGTGCCACATGGAAATACCGCAATATGGTCTTGCCGCTCCTAACCTTGCCAGAGAAATCAGTATTTGTCATCTCAACTATGTCTAGTCTAGGATTTGGAGCCTATGATCGCTACCGCAATAGCGAGCATAAAGCGGGCAAGGCTCTCAATGACTTTGTTGAAGAAAATGCGCGTGAAACAGCCAAACGCCAGCGAGATCACTACGATTATTGGTATCGCATTTTAGATGAACAATCACGTGAAAAACTCTATCGTACCATCCTCCTTTATGATGCTTATAAGTTTGGGGATGACACAACCTCTGGAAAAGCTACAGTTGAGGCTAAGTTTGATAGTTCCAATCCAGCCATGAAGAACTTCTTTGGACCAGTTGGCAATAAGGTAGTACACAACCAACATGGAGCCTACGCAACAGGGGATGGCGTCTACTATATGTCTTACCGTATGCTGGACAAGGATGGAGCCATTACTTATACCCATGAAATGACCCATGATTCAGATCAGGATATCTACCTTGGCGGCTATGGTCGAAGAAGTGGATTGGGACCAGAGTTCTTTGCAAAAGGTTTATTGCAAGCCCCTGACCAACCAAGTGACGCAACCATTACCATCAATTCTATCTTGAAACACTCAAAATCAGATAGTACAGAGGAATCCCGTCTGCAAGTCTTGGATCCGACAGAGAGATTCCAAAACGCAACAGATCTTCAGAACTATGTCCACAACATGTTTGACCTTATCTACATGCTGGAATACCTCGAAGGACAATCAATCGTTAACAAACTGAATGTTTACCAGAAAATGGCGGCTCTCAGAAAGATTGAGAACAAGTATGTGAAAGATCCAGCAGATGGAAATGAGGTTTATGCCACTAACGTAGTCAAAGAATTGACAGAAGCAGAGGCCCAAAACCTGAATAGTTTTGATAGTTTGATTGACCATAATATCTTGTCAGCTCGTGAGTACCAGTCTGGTGAATACGAGCGAAATGGCTACTATACGATTAAACTCTTTGCCCCAATCTATTCAGCTCTCAGCAGTGAGAAAGGCACGCCAGGGGACCTTATGGGGCGTAGGATTGCTTACGAACTTTTGGCTGCCAAAGGCTTCAAGGATGGAATGGTACCTTATATCTCTAACCAATACGAAGAAGCTGCCAAACAAAAAGGTAAAACTATCAATCTCTATGGTAAAGAACGAGGATTGGTGACAGATGAACTTGTATTGAACAAGGTATTTGAAGGGAAGTATTCATCTTGGGCTGCCTTTAAGAAAGCCATGTATAAAGAACGTGTGGATCAGTTTGAGAACTTGAAGCAGGTGACCTTTAAAGATCCGACAAAACCATGGCCAAGCTATGTAACAAAGACTATTAATAAAGTAAGTGAATTGCAGGCCCTCATGGACCAAGCTGTTCTCAAGGATGCTGCAAGTCCTCGTTGGAGCAACTATAATCCAGAGTATGACAGTGCCGTTCATAAGTTGAAGAGAGCAATCTTTAAGGCCTATCTTGACCAAACAAACGACTTCAGAACCTCTATTTTTAAGAAATAAGGGTTGGAAAATGAAAAGGGAGGATCGACAGATCTTCTCTTTTTATGTTCGGATGTCTGAAAGCTGGTAAGCGATTTGTTTGTGACGGAGAAGGTCTTTTGTTTCTGGAGCAAATATGGTAGAATGATAGCTACGAGAGAAGGAGGTTTTTATGGAGAGAGATAGATTGGTTCGACTCAATTGGAGACTGGGCATGCTGGCAGGTATAACCTTGCTTTTGGGACCTGTCCTACGATTTTTGCTATCCTATACTGGGGCCATCATCTATAAAGATCCTTCAAAAATGCTGGTCGTCACGGTTGCCTTTTCCCTGCTCCTGACATTTTTTAAGATTTTGATGATTGCATTAGGGACTTTTATGCTAATCTATTTCGAAGAGGATCAACAACTTCGAATGCTGCCATCTATTTTATTTATCATTGGTGGCGTGCTGGGCTTTCTTTCAGCGACCGAGTGGATAGGAGGATTTCTAATCATTAAAGGTGCTGTTTCTTTTTCTAAATTTTTAAAAGAAGTCCGTGGCCTTGTCTGATCGTCTAGTGAAACAATCCGTTTGAGGGTTGTTTTTTATTTAAAGAATTATCTGGCGAAAGAATATGTTAGCAAAATGCTTTTTTTATAAGAAAACATGATGTAATACAACTTGAAAAAAAAGGAGAATATTATGAAATAATCTTTCATTACATCGTATTTAACATTTATTTAAAAGCTTCCATTGCTTTAGAGGGAGTCTTTATAAAAACTTCGAACCCTAATACTATTTTAAAAGTTATTCCACTGGGTTCTCAAAATAAAACAATTCCTGTTGATCATGTTGCAAGTGTAGATAGTTCATTTCGTCTTGATTTCAAATCATTTGCTTGGGGTATCATTTTCGCTCTTATTGACCTTTCAATGGTGCAAAATTCATTTATCGGAGGATTGATATTAGCGGCATATGATGTATTAACAGTGCTAAGCGCTTTTCAGACTCTACTAGTTTTGCATCTTACTTCTGGTGGAACACATGTTGTCAGTGTGGTAGTATTTGAAAAAGCTAATCTTGAAAATTGCAAAGAAACAATTGAAGGTCTAATTCATAATCGTTACAATGATACTAATGTAACTAAGAATACTGATCGTATAATTGATGCTTTAAATAACAAATAATTGCAATCGTTTCTTGATTGAATATCGCGAAATAATAATAACTAGATGAGAGGACACTGTTCTCTCTTTTTAGTTGATTTTAACTAGCTTTTTTATTAAAAATTGTGTAAAATAGAATAGATAAACGAGGGAAACCTCGAAAAATAAAAGGAGAATCCATCTAATGGTAAAATTGGTTTTTGCTCGCCACGGTGAGTCTGAATGGAACAAAGCTAACCTTTTCACTGGTTGGGCTGATGTTGATTTGTCTGAAAAAGGAACACAACAAGCGATTGACGCTGGTAAATTGATCAAAGAAGCTGGTATCGAATTTGACCAAGCTTACACTTCAGTATTGAAACGTGCGATCAAAACAACAAACTTGGCTCTTGAAGCTTCTGACCAATTGTGGGTTCCAGTTGAAAAATCATGGCGCTTGAACGAACGTCACTACGGTGGTTTGACTGGTAAAAACAAGGCTGAAGCTGCTGAACAATTTGGTGATGAGCAAGTTCACATCTGGCGTCGTTCATACGATGTATTGCCTCCAAACATGGACCGTGATGATGAGCATTCAGCTCACACTGACCGTCGTTACGCTTCACTTGACGACTCAGTTATCCCAGATGCTGAAAACTTGAAAGTGACTTTGGAACGTGCCCTTCCATTCTGGGAAGACAAAATCGCTCCAGCACTTAAAGATGGTAAAAACGTATTCGTAGGAGCTCACGGTAACTCAATCCGTGCCCTTGTAAAACACATCAAACGCTTGTCAGATGACGAAATCATGGACGTGGAAATCCCTAACTTCCCACCATTGGTATTCGAATTCGACGAAAAATTGAACGTAGTTTCTGAATACTACCTTGGAAAATAATTTATAAACAGAAAGCCTAGGATTCCTAGGCTTTTTTGTTTTTGCTTCTAGTTTCCAACTAGTTGAAAAAGCCTTATAATGATAGTAAAGAGTGACTTGATTGTAAGAAAGGTTGATATGCTCGAAGCCTGAAATCAGTAGAGTAATTCAAGGTTTTAAACAGTAAATCAGTTGACAAAGTCTCTGCTTCTTGGTAGAATAAGAACTGTCATAAAGACAAATAACTTCTTCTTGGTTACAGGCATGCCAACCTGTCACTCGGATGAAGCCAAATAAAAAGGAGAAACATCATGGCAATCTCAAAAGAGAAAAAAAATGAAATCATCGCACAATATGCACGTCACGAAGGTGATACAGGTTCAGTAGAGGTTCAAGTTGCTGTCCTTACTTGGGAAATCAACCACCTTAACGAACACATCAAACAACACAAAAAAGACCACGCTACTTACCGTGGATTGATGAAGAAAATCGGTCGCCGTCGTAACTTGCTTGCATACTTGCGTAAAAACGACGTTAACCGTTACCGTGAGTTGATTAACTCTCTAGGACTTCGTCGCTAATCTGCTTTATTTTCCACTTACATTGCGTTGTCACCTTACCTCGATATACTCAAGTATAATCTTCGGTTACGGTTCCTAGCACTGTAAGGTAAAATAAACCAGATCATCTCCCTTCGGGGAGATTTTTTGTTTCACTAACATTTTTGTACAATCTTCGGCTTGTCGCCTAGTCTATAAACGTTTTATCCAGCAAGACTTGAGCTCTCTGATATTCAGAGAGCTTTTTTATTGCGGTTTTATCGGTCATAATTTTGGAGACTACAAAAACCAACTGCTTTTGGCTTCTCTGTTCGCTTGAGTTTTATCGGTCATAATTTTGGAGACTACAAAAACCTCAAATGGTATCAGCTAATGACACCATGAAGGTGCGCAGTTACTCGGCTTTTCAAGCCGAGTAACTGTCTGCAAGCCCCCTCGGAGAGCCCACACTTTACGAAGTAAAGTATAGTATGTTATACTTTACATGGAAGTAGTCACCGAATTCCAGTTAGAAATTACTTTGTAACTACGTTTTGAGGAGGAGTAAAATGCTTTCCTACGTTCGACATTACCCACTAGCGATAGCTAAATTAATGTGTCTGTGCTCTCCTAAAATCTGCTGATTTATTACTAACTAATACAGGAGGTTTTTATGGGACAGACAATCATATCTGCTATTGGTGTTTATATTTCCACCAGTATCGATTATTTAATTATTTTAATTATTTTATTTGCACAGCTATCACAGAATAAACAGAAATGGCATATTTATGCGGGGCAATATCTAGGAACAGGCTTACTTGTAGGGGCGAGTTTAGTTGCTGCTTATGTCGTTAATTTCGTGCCTGAAGAATGGATGGTTGGATTGCTTGGTTTAATCCCTATCTATTTAGGGATTCGCTTTGCAATTGTTGGAGAAGGTGAGGAAGAAGAGGAAGAAATTATTGAAAGATTAGAACAAAGCAAGGCAAATCAACTGTTTTGGACAGTTACATTGCTGACAATTGCGTCTGGCGGAGATAATTTAGGTATCTATATACCTTATTTTGCTTCGTTAGATTGGTCACAGACCCTCGTGGCGTTGCTTGTGTTTGTAATCGGCATAATTATCTTTTGCGAGATTAGTCGGATGTTATCCTCTATTCCGTTAATATTCGAGACAATTGAAAAATACGAGCGAATCATTGTGCCCATAGTATTCATTCTACTTGGACTATACATCATGTATGAAAATGGCACGATAGAGACTTTTCTGATCGTGTAGATTTTTTTGTTTCACTAGGATTTTAGCCCGAGCTCAAATCAAGCTCTCTGATATTCAGAGAGCTTTTTTACTTTTGTCACCCTACCTCGATATACTCAAGTATAATCTTTGGTTACGGTTCCTAGCATTGTAAGGTAAAATAAACCAGATCATCTCCCTTCGGGGAGATTTTTTGTTTCACTAGGATTCTGGCTCTAGTTCAAATCAGCTCTCTGTTATCAGAGGGATTTTTCTATATATGTCCCTATCCTTGTTCATTTAATAGAAATATGGTATACTTTTTATGATAATTTTCTAAATTTTTAATTTTGTATAAGGAGGTTTTCATGCTTTCCAAATTTTCTGGAAGCCGACAAGATTTGCAATTTGTGTTGTTTTTGGTTATTTTGCTAAGCGTTTTAGGAATTTCTCTCTTTCTAGCTGTTTCTATGGGGTCTGTTGCGATTGATCTAGGAGATACCTATCGGATCATTTTGAGCAGATTGGGATTTCCTCTTGAGATAGGAGAGGTTTCCAAGTCCACTCTTGCCATTGTATGGAACATGAGATTCCCCCGAGTATTGTTAGGTCTGATAGTAGGGGCTGGTCTTTCTATGTGTGGTAGCGTGATGCAGTCTACAGTGAACAATCCCATCGCAGAGCCTTATGTCTTAGGAATTTCTGCGGGTGCAACTCTAGGGGCAACTTTGAGCATCATTCTTGGTTTAAAATTGGTGATTAGCCTTGGAGCTTTCCTTGGAGCTATTTTGGCAACAATCGCTGTCCTTATCATTGCCTCTATGCAGGGAAGGATGACGACTTCTAGTCTGATTTTATCAGGAACGGTGGTCAACGCTCTCTTTCTAGCCTTTTCCAACTTTATTATCTCAGTTGGCGCTAATGCGGACAGTGTGATGACCATTAAGTTTTGGACCATGGGATCGCTTGCCGGGACTACTTGGGCAGACTTGGTTCTGCCAACTATAGTAGTAGGAATGGTCTTTCTATTTTTCGCTACTCAGTATCGTGTTTTTAATGCGATGATGATGGGAGATGAGGCTGCTTTAACTTTGGGAATTCCCTTACGCTTCTATTGGTATCTTTATGTGACCATGGTGGCTGTGCTGACAGCTGTCTTGGTGGCAACTTGTGGGATTATTGGATTTGTTGGACTGATTACTCCACATTTAGCTCGAGGGTTAGTAGGAACGAATTACAGGAGACTTTTTCCCGTTGCGACCTTACTGGGTGCCCTCTTTGTCGTCTGGGCAGATGTACTTTCTCGTGTCATTATTCCAAATGCTGAGCTTCCAATTGGTATTTTCACAGCCTTAGTAGGTGCTCCCTTCTTTATCTACATTGTTGGAGGTAGGCGAAGGGAGGTGAGGGCCTGATATGGACTTGATTTGTCAGGATGTCCACTTTGGACTAGGAGAGAAAAAAATCCTCAAAGGAGTTTCTCTTAAGGTTGAGGGGTATCAATTTCACACGATACTAGGGCCAAATGGAAGTGGAAAAACCAGCCTGCTTAAACTCCTCTATCGTCAGGAAAAGGCGGACAAAGGCTTGATAAGCCTAGATGGAAAGCCACTGGAGCATTGGTCACTCAAAGAAACAGCCAAGCAAATGGCAGTTGTCACCCAGTTTAATCAATTGCAGTTTGATTGTACAGTTGAGGAAATCGTCTTGTTGGGCAGAACTCCCCACCTCTCTTTTTTACAGAAGGAAAAGGAAAGGGATTATGCCCTCGTTCAAGATGCTCTCGTCAAGGTGGATATGCTTGAGAAGAAAACTCGTCTCTATTCGTCCTTGTCAGGGGGCGAGAAACAGAGAGTCTTGTTGGCACGCGCCTTGGCGCAAGAACCGACTCTCTTGCTCCTGGATGAACCTACCAATCACCTGGATATCAAGTACCAGTTAGACTTGTTGGCAATTGTGAAGAATCTCAAGGTCAATGTTTTAGCTGTCCTACATGATATTCAACTTGCTTGTCGCTATTCGGATTATCTCTATCTGATGAAAGAGGGAGAAATCCTTTACCAAGGGACTCCAAAGGAGACCATCACCCCTGAGTCATTGCAAACTGTATACGGAGTTCAAAGTCAGGTGACTTGGACCGAGGATCAGCAAGCCATGATTCACTATTTATAAAAGTAAAAAGGAAAATAAGATGAAAAAAACACTAAGCATTTTACTCGTAACAGTAGCTACCTTAACCATGGCAGCTTGTGGTAACACTACTACAGAAAAAGCTACCACACAGTCTAGCACAGAAACAAGTCAAAAGGCCAGCACAGAGACGACTTATCCGTTAACGGTTAAAACCTATGATATTAAGGGAAATGAAGTCGAACAAGTCTTTGACAAGGCACCTGAAAAAGTTATCACCAACAATCTTTCAACCACTGAAATCTTATTGGAGTTAGGCTTGAAGGATAAAATTGCTGGCATGCTCAACCCTGACAATGCTGTAACAGACAAATACAAGGACGCGATTGCGACGATTCCTCAAATTGGGGACAAAAAAACAGTCTCACAAGAGACAGTCCTTTCTTATGAGCCAGATGCGGTGATGGGTCGAAACATGATGTTTTCAGAAAAATCCTTGGGAACAGTTAGCGCTTGGAATGAAAACAAAATCCCAGTTTATACGCAAAAAGCTTCTCTCTCAACAATTCAGCAAGATTTGGGAAATATTGTAGAAGATGTCAAAAATCTTGGAATGATTTTCAATGTTCAGGACAAGGCTAATGAATACGCAGCCCAATTACAAGCTAAAATTGACGCTGTTAAGAAAGCAAATCCAACAAGCCAAGGTGAAAAGAAAAAGGCTTTGATTATGGTTGCTTATAATGATGAAACCTTTGGTGCCTACAAGTCTGCTTTGCAAGAAAGCTTGTTGAATCAACTTGGTTATACCAACGTTGCAACGGGAACATCAGGCTTGACCTTGGAAAATCTCGTGTCAATGGATCCTGAGTTGATTATCTATGTAACCAGCGACCGCAATAAAAAATTGGATGCCAACGCAGTAGAGTTGATGAAAGCAAATGAAGTTTTGGAAAACGTTCCTGCAATTAAGAATCAAAAAATCATGACCATTTCTTACGATGAGTTGATGGATTATGGTCCAGCAGTAATTGATTCCCTTGAGAAAATCAATGACTTTATCAATAAATAATGAGTTTGATTGGGAGGGAATCCAAGTCAAGGTCAGCCTTCCTTCGGCCTATGATCCCAACCAAACCTATCCAGCGATTCTCTTGAATGATGGAAACTTGGATTTCCTCTCTTCCCTTTCAGAATCTGTGATTTTAGTGGGTTTGACCTCTAAAAATCGCCTAGACGACTACACTCCATGGAAGGCAGTTGCTCTGAGAGAGGGGGCTCCAGATTTTGGTGGTCAGGCAAATGCCTATCATGGTCATTTATTTGGAGGTCTTTTAGATAAGTTGCAGTCGCTTTATCGTCTGGACAAAAATCGCCTTGCTTATGGAGGATACTCACTAGGTGGTTTGGTGGCAGTATACAGTCTTTTCAGCTTTGACAAGGTCTCCTGTGTCTTCTCTATCTGTGGTTCCTTTTGGTATCCTGATTTTGTGACTTATTGCAAGGAAGAAAAGGTGAGAAATTTGGACTGTTTACTGTATTTACAGAATGGTCAAACAGAAGGAGCCCATCATAGCAATCGTCTGGGTCAAGCACCAGCCTATGCTGAGCAGATCCATACCAGTCTTCAGAAACGTTATCTGACTGGTCAGTTTGTTTTTGATCCTTATGGGCACCATGAGCAAGTTGCTGAGCGATTTTTAGCCTTTTCCAGCTGGTTGACCCAAAAATGGAAAATCAAATAAAAGAATTATCCCTTGGCTTTTGCCAAGGGATAATTGTATTTTTTAACCAAGTTTCTCTCTCTTCTTATCTGGATTCCAGATAAAGCTTGCGATGAAGGTAAAGATAATCGTTAGGATACCAACAACCACAGCAAGGATGAGGGCAGGGATGCGGATAAACCACCAGAGTGGGTTTGGTTTTTTATCATTGTGCCATTGCTTGGTTTCTTCGTCTAAACGTTGGAATTCAGCTTGGATGCGGTCTGCAACCATTTCAATCCCTTCATCATTCATTTTCTTGATGTCTGAGATATCGATAGGGTTTCCAAAGTTCATATCGACACGTTCACGGCTAACCAAACCTTTCAAGGTCATGGGACCAGTATAGGTAACTGGCATGATACGGACCTTAGCCATCTTGGCAATCAGAGCAACTCCGCCTTTGACATCTGTCGAGTGGCGACTACCACTAGGAAACATGATAAGGGAACGGTCACTTTTTTTGAGGACATTGATAGGGTATTTGATAGCAGAGGCGCTAGGATTTTCCCGGTCGATAGGAAAGGCCCCACACATACGAATCCACCAGCCAAAGATGCGGTTGTTAAAAAGCTCTTTTTTAGCCATAAAGATGAATTGTTTTGGTTTGGTCGCAAAAGCCATGTAAACTGGATCCCACCAGGTACGATGAGGTGCGACCAGGATATAGTTTTCATCTTTACTAGGGATTTTATCAGTATTGTGGTAGTGGGCATTGCCGTTGATGGACCACAAGATCAGCATGACTAGTCCACGCAAATAAGTATAAAACATGAGAACTCCTTCGATTGTATTGCTTTTATTATTATACCTTATCGAAAGACTACTGGCAAACTTTTTCAGTTTTCAGTGGACAGTTTTTGGATAGGATTAGAATTCTGCTAGAAAAAATGATATGATAGAATTTATGGATAAAAATAAGATAATGGGATTAACCCAAAGAGAAGTCAAGGAAAGACAGGCTCAAGGTTTGGTCAATGACTTTACCGCATCAGCCAGTACCAGTACTTGGCAAATCATCAAACGAAATGTTTTTACACTTTTTAACGCGTTGAACTTTGCCATTGCCTTGGCGCTAGCTTTTGTGCAGGCTTGGAGCAATTTGGTCTTCTTTGCTGTTATCTGCTTTAACGCTTTTTCTGGAATTGTGACCGAACTACGGGCCAAACACATGGTGGACAAGCTCAACCTCATGACCAAGGAAAAGGTCAAAACCATTCGTGATGGTCAGGATATTGCCATCAATCCAGAAGAATTGGTGCTGGGTGATGTGATTCGTCTGTCGGCTGGGGAGCAGATTCCTAGTGATGCGCAGGTTTTAGAAGGCTTTGCGGAAGTCAATGAAGCCATGTTGACGGGTGAGAGTGATTTGGTGCAAAAGGAAGTTGACGCCTTGCTTTTGTCTGGAAGTTTCTTAGCCAGTGGATCAGTTTTGGCTCAAGTTCACCATGTCGGTGCAGAAAACTATGCTTCCAAACTCATGCTGGAAGCCAAGACTGTTAAACCCATTAACTCCCGTATCATGAAATCGCTGGACAAGCTAGCTGGTTTTACTGGGAAGATTATCATTCCCTTTGGTCTAGCTCTCCTCCTAGAAGCCTTGATTTTAAAGGGTTTGCCCCTCAAGTCATCTGTTGTAAATTCATCGACTGCCCTTTTGGGAATGTTGCCTAAGGGAATCGCCCTTTTGACCATTACTTCGCTCTTGACTGCGGTGATTAAGCTGGGCTTGAAAAAGGTCTTGGTGCAGGAGATGTACTCTGTCGAGACCTTGGCGCGCGTGGATATGCTCTGTCTGGACAAAACGGGCACCATCACCCAAGGAAAGATGCAGGTGGAGGCGGTTCTTCCTCTGACGGAAACTTATGGTGATGAGGCTATTACTAACATTCTGACCAGCTACATAGCTCATAGTGAGGATAAAAATCCAACAGCTCAGGCTATTCGCCAGCGTTTCCAAGGAAAGGTTGCTTACCCTATGATTTCGAATCTTCCTTTCTCAAGCGACCGTAAGTGGGGAGCTATGGAGTTAGAAGGTTTGGGGACGGTTTTTTTAGGGGCACCTGAGATGTTGTTGGACTCTGAAGTCCCTGAAGCCAGAGAGGCCTTGGAGAGAGGCTCGCGTGTCTTAGTCTTGGCTCTCAGTCAGGAAAAACTAGACCATCACAAGCCCCAGAAACCATCTGATATTCAAGCCTTGGCACTGCTGGAGATCTTGGATCCGATTCGAGAAGGAGCGGCTGAGACCCTAGACTATCTTCGTTCCCAGGAAGTAGGCCTCAAGATTATCTCTGGTGATAATCCAGTCACGGTTTCCAGCATTGCCCAGAAGGCTGGTTTTGCAGACTATCACAGCTATGTAGATTGTTCAAAAATCACGGATGAGGAATTGATTGCCATGGCTGAAGAGACAGCTATTTTCGGACGTGTTTCCCCTCATCAAAAGAAACTCATCATCCAAACGCTGAAAAAAGCAGGGCATACAACGGCCATGACAGGGGACGGAGTCAATGATATTCTGGCTCTTCGTGAAGCAGATTGTTCGATTGTAATGGCGGAGGGAGATCCGGCGACTCGTCAGATTGCCAATCTGGTTCTTTTGAACTCAGACTTTAATGATGTTCCTGAGATTCTCTTTGAAGGTCGTCGTGTGGTCAATAACATCGCCCACATCGCACCGATTTTCTTGATTAAGACGATTTATTCCTTCTTGCTTGCGGTGATTTGTATTGCTAGTGTTTTACTAGGGCGGTCTGAGTGGATTTTGATTTTCCCTTTCATTCCGATCCAGATTACCATGATTGACCAATTCGTGGAAGGTTTCCCGCCATTCGTTCTGACTTTTGAGAGAAATATCAAGCCTGTTGAACCAAACTTCCTCAGAAAATCCATGCTTCGTGCCCTACCAAGTGCTCTTATGGTCGTCTTCAGCGTTCTTTTTGTGAAAATATTTGGAAGTAGTCAAGGTTGGTCTGAGATAGAAATCTCAACCCTACTCTATTATCTACTTGGATCAATTGGTTTCTTATCCGTATTTAGAGCCTGCATGCCATTTACCCTCTGGCGTGTCCTCTTGATTGTTTGGTCGGTAGGTGGTTTCCTAGCTACAGCTCTTTTCCCAAAGATCCAAAAGTTGCTTGAAATTTCGACCTTAACAGGACAAACATTACCTGTCTATGGGGCCATGATGTTGGTCTTTACCGTGATTTTCATTCTAACTAGTCGTTACCAATCCAGAAAATAAAGAAAGACTGCAATCTGTGGATTGCGGTCTTTTTAGGTGCAAGATTGCTAGCTGATACTCAATGAAAATCAAAGAGCAAACTAGGAAACTAGCCGCAGGCTGTACTTGAGTACGGCAAGGCGACGTTGACGCGGTTTGAATTTGATTTTTGAAGAGTATGAAATGTGGTATAATAAGAGGTAACAGAGTTTTGGAAAGTGAGAGAAGATGATTTCAAAGAGATTAGAATTGGTAGCTTCCTTTGTGCCACAAGGGGCTGTTTTACTAGATGTGGGGAGTGACCATGCTTATCTGCCAATCGAGTTAGTTGAGAGAGGCCAAATCAAAAGCGCCATTGCAGGTGAGGTGGTGGAAGGTCCCTACAAGTCAGCGGTTAAAAATGTTGAAAGTCACAATCTAAAAGAGAGAATTCAAGTCCGTTTAGCCAATGGCTTGGCAGCCTTTGAAGAGGCTGACCAAGTATCGGTTATCACCATTGCTGGTATGGGTGGCCGTTTGATTGCTACCATATTGAAAGAAGGTTTGGAAAAGCTAGCTAATGTAGAGCGTTTAATCCTCCAGCCCAATAATCGTGAAGACGACTTGCGCATTTGGTTGCAAGCCAATGGTTTTCAGATTGTGGCAGAAAGCATTCTAGAAGAAGCAGGCAAATTCTACGAGATTTTGGTGGTGGAATCAGGACAAATGAAGCTATCAGCAAGTGATGTCCGCTTTGGTCCCTTCTTATCCAAAGAAGTCAGCCCAGTTTTTGTCCAAAAATGGCAAAAAGAAGCGGTTAAGCTAGAGTTCGCCCTCGAACAAATCCCAGAAAAAAATCTGGAGGAACGTCAAGTTTTAGTAGATAAAATTCAAGCCATCAAGGAGGTGCTTTCATGCTAGCAAGTGAAGTAATACAAGCTTATGAAGCCTTTTGCCCTCAGGAATTTTCAATGGAGGGTGACAGTCGTGGCCTGCAAATTGGCACTTTGGATAAGGATATCCAAAGTGTCATGGTAGCTCTCGATATTCGTGAAGAAACGGTGGCTGAAGCCATTGAAAAGGGTGTGGATTTGATTATCGTTAAGCACGCGCCAATTTTCCGTCCTATCAAGGATCTGATAGCCAGCCGTCCGCAAAATCAGATTTACATCGACCTGATCAAGCATGACATTGCCGTTTATGTCAGTCATACTAATATCGATATTGTAGAGAATGGTCTCAATGACTGGTTCTGCCAGATGCTAGGCATTGAGGAGACGACTTATCTCCAGGAAACAGGCCCAGAACGTGGGATTGGGCGTATTGGTGACATTCAACCACAGACTTTTGGAGCATTTGCTCAGTATGTCAAGCAAGTCTTTGGTCTTGATAGTCTTCGAATGGTGCATTATCAAGAGAGTGATTTGAAGAAGCCTATTTCAAGAGTGGCCATCTGTGGTGGCAGTGGGCAGTCTTTCTACTCTGATGCTTTAGCAAAGGGGGCAGATGTTTATATCACTGGCGATATCTACTATCACACAGCTCAGGATATGCTGTCTGATGGCCTGTTAGCGCTGGACCCAGGTCACTATATCGAAGTGCTTTTTGTGGAAAAAATCGCTGCACTTCTTACTCAATGGAAGGAAGAGAAGGGCTGGACAATCGATATTGTACCTAGTCAAGCATCGACCAATCCTTTCCACCATATCTAGTTAGAAGGTGAAGACAATGAAAAAAGTTGCCATTATTGGAGCAGGAATTGTGGGGGCAACAGCTGCCTACTACCTCTCTAAAGAAGCTGACCTAGAGGTGACCGTTTTTGACCATGGACAGGGGCAAGCAACCAAGGCTGCAGCAGGAATTATCAGTCCTTGGTTTTCCAAACGCCGTAATAAAGCCTGGTACAAGATGGCGCGCTTGGGGGCTGACTTTTATGTGGATTTGTTGGCTGATTTAGAAAAGTCAGGACAGGAGATCGACTTTTACCAGCGTTCGGGAGTTTTCCTCTTGAAAAAGGACGAATCCAAGCTAGAAGAACTTTATGAACTAGCCCTTCAACGTAGGGAAGAATCTCCCTTGATAGGTCAATTAGCCATTCTAGACCAAGCGTCTGCAAATGAATTATTCCCTGGCTTGCAGGGATTTGACCGCCTGCTCTATGCTTCTGGTGGAGCGAGAGTAGATGGCCAGCTCTTAGTGAATCGTTTGCTAGAAGCTAGTCAAGTCAAGCTGGTCAAAGAAAAAGTGAGTTTGACACCTTTAGCATCAGGTTACCAGATTGATGAAGAGGTGTTTGATCAGGTTATTCTAGCAACGGGAGCTTGGTTGGGAGACATTTTGGAACCTTTAGGATATGAGGTAGATGTTCGCCCCCAAAAGGGACAACTACGAGATTATCAACTTACCAAAGATATGAAATCTTACCCTGTGGTCATGCCAGAGGGGGAGTGGGATTTGATCCCTTTTGCAGGTGAGAAATTGTCCTTAGGCGCTACCCATGAAAATGATATGGGATATGACTTGACGGTAGATGAAACCTTGC
This sequence comes from Streptococcus oralis, assembly GCF_019334565.1. NCBI lineage: Bacteria > Bacillati > Bacillota > Bacilli > Lactobacillales > Streptococcaceae > Streptococcus > Streptococcus oralis. The sequence goes on from NZ_CP079724.1 coordinate 560,162, forward strand.
TGCAACAAATGGAGGAGGCGGCCTTACCTCACTATCCAGCCTTGGCAGAAGCGAAATCATCAGCTGAGCGTGTGGGAATCCGTGCCTACACCAGTGATTTCTCCCCATTTTTTGGACAAGTGCCAGGCTTAGCAGGTGTCTATGCGGCTAGCGGTCTAGGTTCATCAGGTCTCACAACGGGTCCGATCATCGGGTATCATCTAGCTCAACTGGTCCAAGACAAGGAGTTGACCTTGGCCCCTGAAAATTATCCCATTGCAAACTATGTCAAACGAGTAAAAAGCGAATAAGTATTTTACTGAAATTTTAGCAGGTAGTTTAGGATGTCAAATGACATTCCCTATCAAAAATGATAAAATAAGAAAAAATAATCCGAGAATCGAGGAAAAAAGATGCAAGAAAAGATTTTGGTAACTGGTGGTGCTGGATTTATCGGAACCCATACGGTTATTGAGTTGATCCAAGCAGGTCATCAAGTCGTTGTGGTGGATAATCTTGTCAATAGCAATCGTAAAAGTTTAGAAGTTGTTGAGAGAATTACAGGAGTTGAGATCCCTTTCTATGAGGCAGATATCCGTGACACAGATACCCTCAGAGATATTTTCAAGCAGGAAGAACCGACTGGTGTGATTCACTTTGCTGGTTTGAAGGCTGTTGGCGAATCAACCCGTATCCCTCTTGCCTACTATGACAACAATATCGCTGGAACTGTCAGCCTTCTAAAAGCTATGGAAGAAAATAACTGTAAGAACATCATCTTCAGTTCTTCTGCGACAGTTTACGGAGATCCTCACACTGTTCCAATCTTAGAAGATTTCCCACTTTCAGTGACCAATCCATACGGTCGTACCAAGCTCATGTTAGAGGAAATTTTGACGGATATCTACAAGGCAGACTCAGAATGGAATGTGGTCTTGCTACGTTACTTTAACCCAATCGGAGCACATGAGAGCGGTGACTTGGGAGAAAATCCTAACGGAATTCCAAACAATCTCTTGCCTTATGTTTCACAAGTAGCAGTGGGCAAACTAGAACAAGTACAAGTGTTTGGAGATGATTACGATACAGAAGATGGAACCGGGGTTCGTGACTATATCCATGTTGTCGATTTAGCTAAAGGTCACGTTGCAGCTTTGAAAAAACTCCAAAAAGGTTCAGGTCTAAACATTTATAACCTTGGAACTGGTAAAGGTTACTCCGTTCTTGAAATTATCCAAAATATGGAAAAAGCAGTGGGACGTCCTATTCCTTACCGCATCGTAGAACGCCGCCCAGGTGATATCGCTGCCTGCTACTCAGACCCAGCAAAAGCCAAAGCAGAGCTCGGATGGGAAGCAGAACTCGACATCACCCAAATGTGTGAAGACGCATGGCGTTGGCAAAGCAAGCATCCAAATGGATTTGAAGACTAAGATGATGATCTCAATCATTGTCCCATGTCTAAACGAAGAGGAAGTACTTCCTCTTTTTTATAAGTCTGTGGAAGCTCTGCTTCCTGACTTGGGAGCAGAAGTCGAATATGTCTTTGTAGACGATGGCTCAAACGATGGGACCTTAGAGCTTTTGAAGACCTATCGGGAGCAAAATCCTGCGGTCCGTTATGTCTCATTCTCACGAAATTTTGGGAAAGAGGCAGCCTTATACGCAGGCTTGCAGCATGCAACTGGAGACCTGGTGGTCGTGATGGATGCAGACCTTCAGGATCCTCCTAGTATGCTACTTGAGATGAAAGCCTTACTAGACCAAAATGCAGACTTGGACTGTGTTGGGACACGGAGAACTAGTCGGGAGGGAGAACCCTTTTTCCGCAGTTTCTGTGCTGACCTCTTTTACCGCCTCATGCAAAAAATTAGCCCAGTGGCTCTACCCTCAGGTGTCCGTGATTTTCGTATGATGAGACGGTCTGTGGTAGATGCTATCTTAACCCTGACCGAATCCAATCGTTTTTCTAAAGGACTCTTTGCCTGGGTGGGTTTTAAAACGCACTATCTTGATTATCCAAACGTTGAACGACAGGCTGGCAAGACCAGTTGGAGTTTTAGACAACTCTTTTTCTACTCGATTGAAGGAATTCTTAACTTTTCAGATTTCCCCTTGAGTATAGCCTTTGTAGCGGGACTTCTATCTTGTTTTCTTTCTTTTGCGATGACAGTTTTTGTAGTGTTTCGGACTCTTATCTTGGGAAATCCGACATCTGGTTGGACCTCTTTGATGGCTGTCATTCTCTTTCTTGGAGGGATTCAACTCCTGACGATTGGGATTCTCGGTAAGTATATCAGTAAGATTTATCTAGAGACCAAAAAAAGACCACTCTATCTCGTCAAAGAAAAAAGTGACCTTTCTATTATTGAAGGAAAAAATAACCAAAAAAGACTATAATTTTACCTAGAAATATGCTAAACTAGTAAGTGTGGGAAAAATGAGAAAAAATTAATAACATTCATTCCCTGCTTTCTACGATGGATCTTTTAGAAGTGCTCTTGTAGGACAATTTTTGATGGCCTCTAGAACATCGCTGGTCTCAGCGATTTCTCTTTGCAATTCAACTGGATCATCGTAAAATCGAACGATTCCATTATCATGGTAATCAAAGAGTTCAGAATAGGTTTGGCAAAGCCCGCAGGCGATGCACCGTTCGGGTATAAGTGTGACTTTCATATTTATATTGTAATAAGAAAATGTAAAAAAAACAAGGAGTAAGGTATGGAAAAAGAACCGTGGCAAGAAGATATTTACGAAAACAATGAGGAAGAAACAAGATCAGAGCGTCGACACCGGAAACAAAAAGGGAAAGGCGTAGTTGCCAATCGTGTCTTGACAGTTCTAGCTAGCCTCTTCTTTGTAATTGTTGTAGCGATGGTAGTTGTATTGATTTACCTATCAACCGGAGGAAGCAATCGTACTTCATCTTTGAAGGACTTCTATGATGCATCGTCTCCTTCTACAAGTTCAAGTTCTAAAGTGGAAGCATCATCATCTTCAAGTAGCAAGGTAGAGGAAACATCTTCTTCTGAATCAACACCTTCAGAGAGCAGTTCGGAAGAACATACAGAGGGTGAAGGAACACTTACAGTACAGCCGGGAGAGGGAGAAGCAGCTCTTGCTCAACGTGCAGGGATTTCCATTGCCCAGCTAGAGGCTCTAAATCCTTCTCATATGTCATCTGGATCTTGGTTTGCCAACCCAGGTGATGTGATTAAGACAAGATAGGAGTCGGTCATGAAGACAATTCAAATTGCTATCGATGGTCCGGCTTCGAGTGGTAAGAGTACGGTCGCAAAGATTGTCGCTAAGGATTTTGGTTACACTTATCTCGATACGGGTGCTATGTACCGTGCTGCGACTTATATAGCGCTCAAACACCAGTTGGATGCAGGAAATGTAGATCAACTTCTCGAGCTTCTTAACCAACACCCCATTAGTTTTGGTCGTTCAGAAACTGGTGAGCAACTTGTTTTTGTAGGAGATGTTGATATTACGCATCCGATTCGTGAAAATGAAGTGACCAACAAGGTTTCAAGCATTGCTGCCATTCCTGAGGTGCGTGAGAAACTGGTTTCGCTCCAGCAAGAGATTGCTCAGCAAGGTGGTATCGTCATGGATGGGCGTGATATCGGGACAGTTGTTTTACCACAAGCTGAACTCAAGATTTTCTTAGTGGCTTCTGTTGAAGAAAGAGCAGAGCGTCGTTACAAGGAAAATATTGTTAAAGGGATTGAAACAGACCTTGAAACGTTGAAAGAAGAGATTGCGGCGCGTGACTACAAGGATAGTCATCGTGAAACCTCACCTCTCAAACAGGCTGAGGATGCAGTTTACCTTGACACAACTGGACTAAGTATCCAAGAAGTGGTCGAAAAAATCGAATCAGAAGCAAAAAAATATTTGTCCTAGGGACGAGAGGAGCAGGCTAAATGAAGCCTGCTCCTTTTCTCTCTTTTGCGCGCGTTTCAAAACAGTCTTTTTGGGAGAATTTTGATAAAATAGTAGTATCAATAAAAAGGACGGAAGCATGACAAAGAAAATCATAGCCATTTGGGCCCAAGATGAAAAAGGTGTGATTGGGAAGGAAAATCGTCTCCCTTGGCATTTGCCAGCAGAGTTGCAACATTTTAAGGAAACAACTTTAAATCATGCTATACTGATGGGGCGAGTGACCTTTGATGGCATGGGACGTCGTCTGCTTCCAAAACGGCAAACCCTGATTTTAACGCGCAATAGCGAAGAAGTCATAGATGGGGCGCTCGTATTTCAAGATGTGGAGTCTGTTTTAGCGTGGTATCAGAGTCAGGAAAAAAATCTCTATATCATTGGCGGAAAACAGATTTTTCAGGCTTTTGAGCCCTATTTAGATGAAATCATCGTGACACAGATTCATGCTCAGGTGGAGGGAGATACCTATTTTCCTGAGGAATTTGACTTATCTCATTTTGAGACAGTAGCAAGTAAATCTTACACCAGTGATGAGAAAAACGACTATGATTTTACTATCGAATACCGAGATAGAAAGGAAGTCTAATGGAGCGCAGTATATTTGGATTTTTTACAGCTTTTTTGTGTGTGATCTGTATTTTGACTGGAGCACAGGCTTTTCGTAAGAAGCGCTATGGACTGTCTGCCTTACTCTGGTTGAATGCTTTTACCAATCTGGTAAACAGTGTCCATGCTTTTTATATGACCTTATTTTAGATAGAATGAAAATATAGAATGGAAGGAAATCATGCCTACAAATAGGAAAAATGATATGATGGTTTATTGCTCATTTTGTGGCAAGAGCCAAGAAGAAGTAAAGAAAATAATCGCTGGGAACAACGCCTTTATCTGTAATGAATGTGTGGAATTGGCCCAGGAAATCATTCGGGAGGAGTTGGCTGAGGAAGTTTTGGCAGACTTGTCTGAAGTACCAAAACCAATCGAACTCCTCAATATCTTGAATCACTATGTGATCGGTCAGGATCGCGCTAAACGTGCCTTGGCAGTGGCAGTTTACAACCACTACAAACGCATCAATTTCCATGATACTCGTGAAGAGTCAGAAGATGTGGATTTGCAGAAGTCAAACATCTTGATGATTGGTCCAACTGGTTCTGGGAAAACCTTCTTGGCTCAGACTTTGGCTAAGAGCTTGAACGTGCCTTTCGCTATTGCAGATGCGACAGCTCTGACTGAGGCTGGGTATGTGGGTGAGGACGTGGAAAATATCCTCCTCAAACTTTTGCAGGCTGCTGACTTTAACATCGAACGTGCAGAACGTGGGATTATCTACGTAGATGAAATTGACAAAATTGCCAAGAAGAGCGAGAATGTGTCTATCACACGTGACGTTTCGGGTGAAGGTGTGCAACAAGCCCTTCTCAAGATTATCGAGGGAACTGTCGCTAGCGTGCCGCCTCAAGGAGGACGCAAACATCCACAACAAGAGATGATTCAGGTGGATACCAAGAATATCCTCTTTATCGTGGGTGGTGCTTTTGATGGCATCGAAGAAATTGTGAAACAACGTCTGGGAGAAAAAGTTATCGGTTTCGGCCAAAATAACAAGGCAATTGACGAAAACAGCTCCTACATGCAAGAAATCATCGCAGAAGATATTCAAAAATTTGGGATTATCCCTGAGTTGATTGGACGTTTACCCGTCTTTGCAGCTCTTGAGCAATTGACGGTCGATGACTTGGTTCGCATCTTGAAAGAGCCAAGAAATGCCTTGGTCAAACAATACCAAACCTTGCTTTCTTATGATGATGTTGAGTTGGAATTTGACGACGAAGCCCTTCAGGAAATCGCCAATAAGGCTATCGAACGCAAAACTGGTGCGCGTGGTCTTCGCTCAATCATCGAAGAAACCATGCTAGATGTTATGTTTGAAGTGCCAAGTCAGGAAAATGTGAAATTGGTTCGCATCACGAAAGAAGCTGTCGATGGAACGGAAAAACCAATCCTAGAAACAGCCTAGAGGTGACTATGGAAATCAATACACACAATGCTGAAATCTTGCTTAGTGCAGCCAACAAGTCCCACTATCCGCAGGATGACCTGCCAGAGATTGCCCTAGCAGGCCGTTCAAATGTTGGCAAGTCTAGCTTTATTAACACCATGTTGAACCGCAAAAATCTGGCCCGTACATCTGGGAAACCTGGAAAAACCCAGCTACTCAACTTCTTTAACATTGATGACAAGATGCGCTTTGTGGATGTACCAGGTTATGGCTATGCCCGCGTTTCCAAAAAGGAACGTGAAAAGTGGGGGCGCATGATTGAGGAATACCTGACGACTAGGGAAAATCTCCGTGCCGTGGTCAGTCTGGTGGATCTCCGCCACGACCCGTCAGCAGATGATGTGCAGATGTACGAATTTCTCAAGTATTATGAGATTCCGGTTATCATCGTTGCGACTAAGGCAGATAAGATTCCCCGTGGTAAGTGGAACAAGCATGAATCAGCAATCAAAAAGAAATTAAACTTCGACCCAAGTGACGACTTCATCCTCTTTTCATCTGTTAGCAAGGCAGGGATGGATCAGGCTTGGGATGCAATATTAGAAAAATTATGAGGGAAAGAAATGGCAAAAACAATTCATACAGACAAAGCTCCAAAGGCTATCGGACCATATGTTCAAGGAAAAATCGTTGGCAATCTTTTGTTTGCGAGCGGTCAAGTTCCTCTTTCACCTGAAACTGGTGAAATTGTAGGAGAAACGATCCAAGAACAGACAGAACAAGTCTTGAAAAATATCGGTGCTATTTTGGCTGAAGCAGGAACAGACTTTGACCATGTTGTTAAAACAACTTGCTTCTTGAGCGATATGAATGACTTTGTTCCTTTTAACGAGGTTTACCAGACTGCCTTTAAAGAGGAATTTCCAGCTCGTTCAGCTGTAGAGGTTGCACGTCTTCCTCGTGATGTAAAAGTCGAAATTGAAGTGATCGCAGAGATTGGATAAGCTAGTTGAAGTTTGGCTCTGCCAAACTTTTTTTGATATAAGGAGAGATAGATGACAAAGAAACAACTTCACTTGGTGATTGTGACAGGGATGAGTGGCGCAGGGAAAACGGTAGCCATTCAGTCCTTCGAGGATTTGGGATATTTCACTATTGACAATATGCCACCAGCCCTCTTGCCAAAGTTTTTGCAGTTGGTTGAGACCAAGGATGATGACCATAAGTTAGCCCTAGTAGTCGATATGCGGAGCCGTTCCTTCTTTTCAGAGATTCAGGCTGTTTTGGATGAATTGGAAAACCAAGACGATTTGGACTTCAAAATCCTCTTTTTAGACGCAGCAGATAAGGAATTGGTGGCACGCTATAAGGAAACTAGAAGAAGTCACCCTCTAGCTGCTGATGGTCGGATTTTAGATGGCATCAAGTTGGAACGCGAACTCCTAGCACCTTTGAAAAACATGAGTCAAAATGTGGTGGATACGACGGAACTCACTCCGCGTGAACTGCGTAAAACCATTGCTGAGCAATTTTCAGACCAAGAACAAGCCCAGTCTTTCCGTATCGAAGTCATGTCTTTTGGATTCAAGTATGGTATCCCAATTGATGCAGATCTAGTCTTTGATGTCCGTTTCTTGCCAAATCCATACTACCTCCCTGAACTTCGTAATCAGACAGGTGAGGATCGAGCAGTTTATGACTATGTGATGAATCATGAAGAGTCTGAAAGTTTCTATCAGCACTTACTCGCTTTGATCGAGCCCATTTTGCCAAGTTACAAAAAAGAAGGCAAGTCTGTTTTAACCATTGCAATAGGATGTACAGGTGGACAACACCGTAGTGTTGCCTTTGCAAAACGAATAGCTGAGGACCTTGCTAAAAACTGGCCTGTCAATGAAAGCCATCGTGACAAAGACCGAAGAAAGGAAACGGTAAACCGTTCATGAGAAAACCAAAGATAACGGTGATTGGTGGAGGAACAGGTATCCCCGTCATTTTGAAAAGCTTGCGAGAAAAGGATGTTGATATCGCAGCCATCGTAACGGTAGCTGATGATGGTGGCTCTTCTGGTGAACTAAGAAAGAATATCCAACAGCTGACACCACCAGGTGATCTTCGCAATGTTCTGGTAGCCATGTCGGATATGCCTAAGTTTTATGAGAAGGTTTTTCAGTACCGCTTCTCAGAAGAGGCTGGAGCTTTTGCGGGTCATCCACTGGGGAATATCATCATAGCAGGGCTTTCTGAAATGCAAGGATCTACCTACAATGCTATGCAATTACTCAGTAAGTTCTTTCATACAACAGGAAAAATCTACCCCTCAAGCGATCAGCCTCTGACACTGCATGCAGTCTTTAAAGACGGTTCTGAGGTGGCAGGTGAGAGCCACATTGCAGATCATCCAGGCATGATCGACCATGTCTATGTGACCAATACCTTGGATGATGAAACACCCCAAGCCAGCCGTCGAGTGGTCAATACTATTCTCGAGAGTGACATGATTGTCTTGGGGCCTGGTTCCCTCTTTACATCGATTTTGCCAAATATTGTCATTGAGGAGATTGGGCAGGCTCTCTTGGAGACTAAGGCTGAGATCGCCTATGTCTGCAATATCATGACCCAGCGTGGGGAAACAGAGTACTTTTCAGACAGTGACCACGTGGAAGTCCTCCATCGACACTTAGGTCGGCCTTTTATTGATACGGTCTTGGTTAATATCGAAAAGGTTCCTAGAGAATACATGGATACCAACCGTTTTGATGAATATTTGGTTCAGGTAGAGCATGATTTTGCTGGTCTTTGCAAGCAGGTTCCTCGTGTGATTTCATCCAACTTTCTTCGTTTGGAAAATGGAGGAGCCTTCCATGATGGCGATTTGATTGTAGACGAATTGATGCGCATTATACAGGTGAGAAAATGAGTTTTACAGTTGCAGTAAAAGAGGAAATTCTTGGTCAACACCATCTCAGTCGTTATGAGCTGTCGGCAATTATCAAGATGTCTGGCAGTATCGGTCTCTCGACTTCAGGACTGACCTTGTCCGTCGTGACTGAAAATGCTAAGTTAGCTCGGCATCTCTATGAGTCCTTTCTCCATTTTTATGAAATCAAGTCAGAGATTCGTCATCATCAGAGAAGCAATCTTCGCAAGAACCGTGTCTACACGGTCTATACCGATGAGAGGGTGCAGGAGCTTTTAGCTGATTTGCGGCTTGCGGATTCCTTCTTTGGTTTGGAGACAGGTATCGATCCTGATATTTTAGCAGATGAGGAGGCTGGTCGTGCTTACTTATGTGGGGCCTTTCTGGCAAATGGCAGCATCCGAGATCCTGAGTCTGGCAAATACCAATTGGAGATCAGTTCTGTTTATCTGGATCATGCCCAAGGACTGGCCTCTCTTCTTCAGCAGTTTTTGCTGGACGCCAAGGTCATTGAGCGCAAGAAAGGTGCAGTTACCTATCTCCAGCGTGCAGAAGACATCATGGATTTCTTGATAGTGATTGGGGCCATGCAGGCGCGTGATAATTTTGAGCGCGTCAAGATTTTACGTGAAACTCGTAACGATCTCAATCGAGCTAATAACGCTGAAACAGCCAATATCGCTCGGACAGTTTCTGCTAGTATGAAGACCATTAATAATATCAGTAAAATCAAAGATAGAATGGGTTTGGAAAATTTACCCGTAGATTTGCAAGAGGTGGCTCAGTTGCGAATCCAGCATCCAGACTACTCTATCCAGCAGTTGGCAGATAGCCTGAGCAATCCCCTAACCAAAAGTGGTGTCAACCACAGACTAAGAAAAATAAACAAGATTGCAGATGAACTATAAAACCACGAATCGTTGATCCGTGGTTCTTTTTTATAAACTTGTCGAGTGTTTTGGTTGAACTTTTTGTTCAGGGTCGATGTAGTTGATGGCATTGTTAACAGCAGTTGGAGCTTCCCCCAGTCCTGTCGCAATCAAATCAATCTTACCTTCATAGTAGCAGCAGTCGCCGATGGCATAGATACCTGCTTGGCTGGATTCTTGCTTGCTATTGACGATAATCTTGTGACGGTTGAGGTCCAGACCCCAATTTTTAAGATTGCCGACAGATGATTTGAAACCATAGTTGACAAAGAGATGGTCTACTTCGATAGTTTCGGTTTCATCTGATTTGACTTTGGTGATTTCTAGTTTGTCGAGTGTTTTACCATCTCCAAGGAGTTGGCTAGGGACGAACGGTGTCTTGATGGTCACAGATGATTCTTGTAGAGCTTGCACACTATGTTCCAAGGCGCGGAAGTTATCTCTGCGGTGAACGAGAGTAGTTGGGGCAATTTTTTCAAAAGCTAGAGCCCAGTCCACAGCTGAGTCTCCACCACCAAGGATGGTTACTTTCTTGCCAACGTATTGTTGGATGTTGGAAACATGGTAGTGGATATTTTCATAGTCCTCAACGTTCTCCAATTCGAGCGGACGTGGTTTGAAGGCGCCACCACCCATAGCAATGATAACGGTTTTAGTCAGGTGACTACCTTTAGAGGTTGTAATGTCAAAGCCTTCTTCTTGTTTTTCAATCTCAAGAACTGTTTCATTAAGATGAATAGGGGTATCAAAGCCGTTTAGCTGTTCAATCAAGCGATTGGTCAATTCTTCCCCGGTTAAGTTTGGAAAACCTGGCACATCAAGGATTTGCTTTTCAGGGTAGAGGATGGCAGGCTGACCACCAAGCTGGGGAAGGGAGTCGATGATTTGGACTTTGGCTTGGCGTAGGTGGGCGTAAAAGGCAGCAAAGAGCCCAACAGGACCGCCACCTACAATGGTAATATCATAAAGTTGAGACATGATTTCTCCTTCGTTTTTTCTAATCAGTTTATTTTATCATATTTTTGCTTAATTTAAAATGAGGTAGGATAGGGAAAAAATGGGCAAAAAATGGTATAATGATGAGTAAAGTGTTTTGACAGGGAGGAGGCCAAGGATGAATTTTCAACCATTATCCAATTTGCAATACTGGACGAGTTTGTTTTCAAGTCCTTGGAGTATAGTCACCAATCTGATTGATATTCTCATTGTGACTTATATTTTATATCATTTTACTAAAGCTATTGCAGGCACCAAGATTATGATATTGGTCCGTGGAGTCTTAGTTTTTATTCTAGCCCAGATTCTTTCCAATATGATTGGTTTAACGACTATTTCCTGGTTGATCAATCAGATCATCACCTACGGGGTGATTGCAGCGGTGGTTATCTTTTCACCAGAGATTCGGACTGGTTTGGAGCGATTGGGCCGGGCTACTGATTTCTTCTCCAATGCCCCTATTAGTGCGGAAGAGCAGATGGTCCGTGCATTTGTGAAATCAGTTGAATACATGAGCCCTCGTAAGATTGGGGCGCTTGTAGTGGTTCAGAGAGTGAGAACCTTGCAGGAATATATCTCGACAGGGATTCCTTTAGATGCTAAAATTTCGGCTGAATTGCTTATCAATATTTTTATTCCCAATACTCCCTTGCATGATGGTGCTGTCATTATCAAGGAAGACCGAATTGCTGTAACTTCAGCCTATCTACCCTTGACTGAAGATACCGGGATTTCCAAGGAGTTTGGAACGCGTCACAGGGCGGCGATTGGTTTGTCGGAAGTATCAGATGCTCTTACCTTTGTGGTTTCGGAAGAAACGGGTGGAATCTCCATCACCTATAATGGAGTCTTTAAGCACGATTTGACCTTGGAAGAGTTTGAATCTGAATTGAGAAGAATCTTACTTCCAAAATCAGAGAAAAAGCAAGGTCTGAAAGAGCGCTTGCTAGGAGGATTGAAACATGAGAAAAAATAGTCTATACATCATTTCTTCCTTCTTTTTCGCCTGCATTCTCTTTATCTATGCAACATTGACAAACTATCAGAATAGCAACAGTGCCAGACAGGTGCGGACGGAGACTTATACGAACACAGTTCTTAATGTCCCAATTGATATTCAGTATGACAGTGATCAGTATTTTATCAGTGGTTTTACATCTGAGGTGACGGTCTTTCTAACAGGGTCAAATAGAGTTGCTTTGGCGAGTGAGATGCAGGAAAGCACCCGCAAATTTAAGGTGACAGCTGATCTTTCTGATGCCAGTGTAGGAACCATCGAAGTTCCTCTAACCATTGAAAATCTTCCGAGCGGTTTGACGGCTGTTGCGACACCGCAAAAGATAACAGTGAAGGTCGGTAAAAAAGCAAAACGGGACAATGTCATTGTTGTGCCGGAGATTGATCCTAGCCAAATTGATTCTCGTGTGAAAATTGATACAGTTACTGTATCAGATGAAAAAGTAACGGTTATTAGTGATGAGGAAACCCTCTCCAAAGTAGATCGTGTCATTGCCATCTTACCGACGAGTGAACGGATAACTGGAAACTACTCGTCCTCTGTTCCTCTACAAGCAGTCGATAAAAATGGAAATGTCTTACCAAGCGTCATTATGCCATTTGACACTACAATGAAAATTACAACCAAAACAGTATCGTCTAGCTCGAGTTCTTCGTCAACAAACTCGTCAACAGGATCCTCGACTAGCAGCTCGTCTTCAACGAGTTCAGAAACAAAACCAGACTCGTCTAAACAAGAATAAATAAAAAAGTAGAAAAGGATGATTAACAAAATGGGTAAATATTTTGGGACCGATGGAGTCCGTGGAGAAGCAAACGTAGAACTGACGCCAGAATTAGCCTTTAAATTGGGACGTTTTGGTGGTTATGTTCTTAGCCAACATGAAACGGAAGCCCCTAAAGTCTTTGTAGGACGTGATACACGTATCTCAGGAGAAATGCTAGAATCTGCCTTGGTGGCAGGTCTTCTATCAGTAGGAATTCACGTCTACAAACTCGGTGTTCTTGCAACACCAGCAGTAGCTTATTTGGTTAAAACTGAGGGAGCTAGTGCGGGTGTCATGATTTCCGCTAGTCACAACCCAGCCCTTGATAATGGAATTAAGTTCTTTGGAGGCGATGGCTTCAAACTTGATGACGAAAAAGAAGCAGAAATCGAAGCCTTGCTAGATGCTACAGAAGACACTCTTCCTCGTCCAAGTGCCGAAGGCTTGGGAACCTTAGTGGACTATCCAGAAGGTTTACGTAAGTATGAAGGCTACCTTGTTTCAACTGGAACTCCTCTTGAAGGAATGAAAGTGGCCTTGGATACAGCCAACGGTGCAGCGTCTACGAGTGCTCGTCAAATCTTTGCAGACCTTGGGGCTCAAATAACTGTTATTGGGGAGACACCAGATGGTCTGAATATCAACTTGAATGTGGGTTCTACACATCCAGAAGCTCTTCAAGAAGTGGTCAAAGAAAGCCAGTCAGCTATTGGTTTGGCCTTTGACGGAGATAGTGACCGTTTGATTGCTGTTGATGAAAATGGCGACATCGTCGATGGTGATAAGATCATGTACATCATCGGAAAATACCTTTCTGAAAAAGGCCAGTTGGCTCAAAACACCATCGTGACAACCGTTATGTCTAACCTTGGCTTCCATAAGGCCTTGGAGAGTGCCGGTATTAACAAGGCAGTGACTGCTGTTGGTGACCGCTATGTCGTTGAAGAAATGAGAAAATCAGGCTACAATCTTGGTGGTGAACAGTCTGGTCATGTAATCTTGATGGACTACAATACAACTGGTGATGGTCAATTATCAGCTGTTCAATTGACTAAAATCATGAAAGAAACAGGCAAGAGCTTGTCTCAATTAGCATCAGAAGTGACGATTTACCCACAAAAACTGGTCAATATCCGAGTGGAAAATGCCATGAAAGAGAAAGCCATGGAAGTACCAGCCATCAAGACAATCATCGAAAAGATGGAAGAAGAAATGGCAGGGAACGGTCGTATCCTTGTCCGTCCAAGTGGAACAGAACCCCTCTTGCGCGTCATGGCAGAAGCTCCTACGACAGAAGAAGTTAACTACTACGTAGATACGATTGCTGCTGTTGTTAAAGATGAAATCGGAATTGACTAAAGCCTAGAAAACTAGATGAAATGATAAAAATGTGGTACAATTGCATAGTAAATTGTAGCAATGGGAGAGAAAAATGAATCTTAAACGAGAACAAGAATTTGTTAGCCAGTATCACTTTGATGCTCGTAACTTTGAATGGGAAAATGAAAATGGAGCTCCTGAAACCAAGGTAGACGTGAACTTTCAGTTACTCCAACATGACCAAGAAAACCAAGTGACTTCGCTTGTTGTTATCTTGAGTTTCATGATTGTCTTTGACAAATTTGTCATCAGCGGGACGATTTCCCAAGTGAACCACGTGGAAGGTCGTATTGTCAATGAACCAAGCGAATTTAACCAAGAAGAAGTCGAAACCTTGGCACGTCCATGCTTGAACATGCTCAATCGTTTGACGTATGAAGTAACAGAAATCGCCTTGGATCTTCCAGGAATCAATTTGGAGTTTTAGTCATGAAATTAGCTGTCATTACAGATTCTTCAGCCTATTTAGAGGAGAGGACGCTGCAAAGAGAGAATCTATTTATCTTGGATATTCCTGTCAATATTGATGGGGAGGAGTATGTTGAAGGTGTCAATCTGACTGCTGAAGAATTTTATCAAAAAATGGCTCAGTCTGCAGAATTGCCTAAAACTAGTCAACCAAGTATTGCCAAATTGGATGAGATTCTAAGTTCCTTGAAAGATGAAGGTTATACTCATGTCTTGGGCCTCTTTCTTTCGTCAGGAATTTCAGGCTTTTATCAGAATATCCAATATATGTTAGACGAGTATGAAGGTTTGACCATTGCCTTTCCAGATACCCATATCACAAGTTCCCCTCTAGGATTTATGGTAGAGAGTGCCTTTGATTGGGCAGAACAAGGCGATGATTTTGCGCAGATTCAGGAGAAGTTGGCTATCCAAATTGCTGATAATTCAGCCTTTATCATAGTAGATGACCTCGACCACTTGGTTAAGGGAGGACGTTTGTCAAATGGGGCAGCCGTCTTAGGAAATCTTCTCAGTATCAAGCCTATCCTCTACTTTAATGACCAAGGGGTGATTGAAGTTTACGAAAAAGTTCGTACGGAAAAGAAGGCAATCAAACGTTTGGTGGAAATCATCAAAGAGTTGACAAAAGATGGGGATTACCGTATAACAGTCATTCATGGGAACACTCCTCAAAAGGCAGCGGATTTACGTCAGCTTTTGATGGAGAGTGGTGTGACTGCTGAGATTCCAATTGATACCTTTGGTAGTGTCATTGGGACTCACCTTGGAGAAGGTAGTATCGCCTTGAGCTATACACCAATCGTCTAAATTGTTCTTACAGGCTTTGTATCTTAGAAATTAAACACAGACTACCTGCCTCTTGAAAAAAGATGCCTGTTTTTCCTTTCGTGGAAAGTCAGCGCCATTCCCTATTTTTCATGGGCAGCTAACGTCCTTTGTATCTTAGACAGGAGTAGAGATGAGTATTCGAGTAATTATTGCCGGTTTTAAGGGAAAGATGGGTCAAGCTGCTTGTCAGATGGTCTTGGCTGATCCAGACTTGGACTTGGTCGCAGTTTTGGATCCGTTTGAGTCTGAGTCAGAGTGGCAGGGAATTCCTGTCTTCAATGATAAGGCTGCCTTGGCTGGTTTTGAAGCGCATGTCTGGGTAGACTTTACAACACCAGCCGTTGCTTACGAAAATACGCGCTTTGCCCTTGAAAATGGCTTTGCTCCAGTAGTTGGAACAACAGGATTTACTAGTGAAGAAATTGCAGAACTAAAAGCATTTTCCCGTGAACAAGATTTGGGTGGCTTGATTGCCCCTAACTTTGCCTTGGGAGCTGTCTTGCTGATGCAATTTGCGGCGCAGGCTGCCAAATATTTCCCAAATGTGGAGATTATCGAGCTCCATCATGACAAGAAAAAAGATGCTCCGAGTGGAACAGCCATTAAAACAGCTGAGTTGATGGCAGAAGTTCGAGAGTCTATCCAGCAAGGTGCGCCTGATGAGGAAGAATTGATTGCTGGTGCCCGTGGTGCTGACTTTGATGGCATGCGGATCCACTCAGTTCGTCTACCAGGCTTGGTAGCCCATCAGGAAGTCATCTTTGGCAATCAGGGAGAAGGATTGACCCTCCGTCATGACTCCTATGATCGTAGCTCCTTCATGACAGGGGTCAATTTGGGAATCAAAGAAGTTGTCAAGCGTCATGAGCTTGTCTATGGATTAGAACACTTATTATGAGATTAACGCAAATGCCTTCTGAATTTCAGAAGGCTTTACCAGTATTAGAAAAAATTAAAGAAGCAGGCTTTGAGGCCTATTTTGTTGGGGGCTCTGTTCGAGATGCCCTCCTCAATCGTCCCATCCACGATGTGGATATCGCGACTTCTTCCTATCCAGAGGAGACCAAGCAGATTTTTCCGCGAACAGCTGATATCGGAATCGAGCACGGAACTGTCTTAGTTTTAGATGGTGACGAGGAGTATGAGGTAACCACCTTTCGGACAGAAGATGTCTATGTAGACTATCGCAGACCCAGTGCGGTTTCCTTTGTGCGCTCGCTAGAAGAGGACCTCAAGCGCCGTGATTTCACAGTCAACGCCTTTGCCTTGGACGAGACAGGGGAAATCATTGACTTGTTTCATGGTTTAGAGGATTTGGAAAACCAAGTCTTGCGAGCAGTTGGAGTAGCTAGTGAGCGCTTCAATGAAGATGCTCTGCGGATTATGCGTGGTTTCCGGTTTCAGGCCAGTCTAGGTTTTAAACTTGAGTCAGAAACTTTTGAGGCGATGAAGACTTTGACGCCACTCTTGGAGAAAATTTCTGTGGAGCGCACCTTCGTTGAGTTTGATAAACTATTGCTGGCACCTTTTTGGCGAGTTGGTCTGTCTTCCATGATTGAAAGTCAAGCTTATGACTATCTTCCAGATATGGCAGGAAGCCAAGACAAGCTCAACAGACTGTTTGATTTAGAGGGGGATTTCACTTTTGAATCTTCCGAACAAGCTTGGGCGGCTCTATTGTGGGCTTTGGAGATTAAAGATGCACAGCCATTTTTGAAAGCTTGGAAGACCTCACGCCAGTTTGCCAAGCAAGTACAGGATTTGCTGACTATTTTGACTTTGCGAGAAGAAGGAGAGCTGAGCAAGCGCGATTGTTACCGCTTTGATTTGGATTCCCTTCTACAAGCCGAAAGTCTTCGTCAGGCTCAAGGGAAAGAAGTCAACCCACAAACCATCAAAGAAACTTACCAGAGTTTGACCATTCATGATAAGAAAGAAATTCAGATTAACGGTGGCATTTTGATTAAGGAATATGGTTACCAGCCAGGACCAGACTTGGGAGAGATTTTAACAGAGATTGAGTTTGCCATTGTCGATGGAGAATTGGAAAATGATCGTCAAGCAATCCATGCTTACCTGAGGGAGAAAAAATGAGTGATTTTATCGTTGAAAAACTAAGCAAATCCGTTGGAGACAAGACCGTTTTTAAGGATATTTCCTTTATCATCCATGACTTGGACAGAATCGGTCTAATCGGTGTCAATGGGACGGGTAAGACCACCCTTTTAGACGTCCTTTCTGGCGTTTCTGGCTTTGATGGGGATGTCAGTCCCTTTTCGGCTAAGAATGACTACAAGATTGGCTACTTGACCCAGAATCCTGATTTTGATGATAACAAGACGGTCTTGGATACGGTTCTCTCCAGCGACCTCAAGGAAATCCAGCTCATTCGTGAGTATGAGTTAATCATGCTCAACTACAGTGAGGACAAGCAGGCTCCTTTGGAACGGGTCATGGCAGAGATGGATTCTCTCCAAGCCTGGGAAATTGAAAGCCAGGTCAAGACGGTCCTCAGTAAGCTAGGTATTCAGGACTTGTCGACTCCAGTTGGTGAATTGTCAGGTGGTCTAAGAAGACGGGTTCAGTTGGCGCAAGTTCTCCTAGGAAACCACGACCTCTTGCTTCTGGACGAGCCGACTAACCATTTGGATATTGCGACCATTGAGTGGCTGACTCTTTTTTTGAAAAATTCCAAGAAGACCGTTCTCTTTATCACACATGATCGTTATTTCCTAGATGCACTATCAACGCGGATTTTCGAGTTGGACCGAGCAGGCTTGACCGAGTATCAGGGAAATTATCAGGACTATGTTCGCCTCAAGGCTGAACAAGATGAGCGTGACGCTGCCCTTCTCCACAAGAAAGAACAACTCTACAAACAAGAACTGGCCTGGATGCGCAGACAACCGCAGGCGCGTGCGACCAAGCAACAAGCTCGTATCAATCGTTTCCACGATTTGAAAAAGGAAGTTTCAGGTGGCGTTGCTGAAACAGACTTGACCATGAACTTTGAAACCAGTCGGATTGGGAAAAAAGTCATTGAGTTTCAGAATGTTTCCTTCGCCTATGAAAACAAGCCCATTTTGCAAGATTTTAATCTATTGGTGCAAGCCAAAGACCGTATCGGAATCGTTGGGGACAACGGTGTCGGGAAGTCAACTCTGCTTAATCTCATCGCAGGAAGTCTTGAGCCGACTAAAGGTCAAGTTATCATCGGTGAGACGGTTCGCATCGCCTATTTTTCTCAACAAATTGAAGGTTTGGATGAAAGCAAACGGGTTATCAATTACCTGCAGGAAGTAGCAGAAGAGGTTAAGACCAGTGGTGGTTCTACGACTTCCATTGCAGAGTTGCTAGAGCAGTTTCTCTTCCCACGTTCGACGCATGGAACCTTGATTGAGAAATTGTCTGGTGGAGAGAAAAAACGCCTTTATCTTCTCAAATTGCTTTTGGAAAAACCCAATGTTCTTCTTTTGGACGAGCCGACAAATGACCTAGATATTGCGACCTTGACAGTTTTGGAAAATTTCTTGCAGAGCTTTTCAGGTCCTGTCTTGACAGTTAGCCACGATCGTTATTTCTTGGATAAGGTAGCGACCAAGATTCTCGCCTTTGAGAATGGCAAGATTCGTCCTTTCTTTGGTCATTACACCGACTACCTTGATGAAAAAAACTTTGAAACTGATATAGCCAATCAAGTTCAAAAGGCCGAAAAGGAAAAAGTGGTCAAGGTCCGTGAAGATAAGAAACGCATGACCTACCAAGAAAAGCAGGAGTGGGGAAGCATTGAAGGGGATATTGAAGCCTTGGAAAATCGTATTGCTGCTATTGAAGAAGAAATGCAGGCAAATGGCTCTGACTTTGGTAAGCTGGCTACTCTCCAAAAAGAACTGGATGAGAAAAACGAAGCACTCCTTGAAAAATACGAACGTTATGAATATTTAAGTGAGTTGGCATGATGGAAGAAAAAGTCATTAAACGTAGTCCCAAGAAAATCATTTGGAATGCCTTGTTTGGCCTAGCTTCGGTGCTTTTCTTCTTGTTACCTCTCTATTATCTCCATTCGTATTCGGAAAAGGGGACGGGACTTCATACGATAAGTCTTTTGTTAATGCTGCTTGTACTTTTTTGCGCTGGAGTAGTTGTTTATCAGACATACAGGTTGTTAAGCTCCGATAAGGAATATTTGAGATGTACTGTCGAGGGGTTTTACTACAAACCGAATCCAAAGAAACCCAGTCATTTCTACGCTTGGGCTGATGTAGAGGAATTTTCCTTCTCTCGGATTCGAGGGAAGTATAGGGATTCTTATCGGATTGAAGTCTATTTTAAAAACAAGGAAAATGTGAAATCCCAATCCTTTCTAACACTGCTGAAGAGAAGGATTCTCCCTTTTTATCCGTCAGCAGATTTGATCATCCCTATCTTTCTGCTAGATGTAGGACTTCCTGAAAGGGTCTACGAGACCATGAAGTACTATGAAAGAGAATGGCGCATCGAACAAAATCGTCAAGCAAGAAAAAAGGCAAAACAAGCTTCGAAAAGCAAATCTTCCAAACCGTCATAGTCTGTCTTTGCTTAAAGTAGAATAATCAAAAAGGCCCTATCCACTGGATAGGGTCACTGTTTGTCTTCTTTTTTAGTTTCCTGATGGAAGATGTTTTGCCAAGTCTCATGGCGACGCCAGATACTGGTGTGGACGATGCCATCTAGCTCATAGCAAATGAGCTTGGTTTTCTGACTAATGGAAGTGATTTGAATATCCTTAATAGCAGCTTTAAGTTCTTTTTCGGCTTGATAAGCGACTTTATCCATCTGCTCTCCATCTTGACGGATATAGAGAAAGTCCTCAGCAAGGAGTTCTTCTAGCTGATTTCCTTGGTCAATCAATTGCTCACGCATGAGCAGTTTTTTGTAGACATTGTCTAAAATCTCGTCCTCAGGTATGGGAGCTGGCTCGATATGGACATCGGTATCAAAGACTCCAAAGCGCTCTTCCAGCATGGATTCGACCTGGTCTGCAATTTCGTGACTCTCATAGACTGATAAGTCGGGATTCATTTCTAAGGTGATATCAAGGTAGATATTGCTACCGTAGGTACGCCCTCTTTGGGACTTGACCTTACTAATCTTTGGAATCTCCATGATGGCCTTTTGGTAGTCCTCTAGCAGACGGTCATCAAAACCATCTGAAAGACTGAAGGAAGACTCGATAAAGATATCATAGGCTGTTTTTAAGATAAAGAAGGTGATGATAATAGCGACCAATTTATCCACGATAGGATAATTGAAACTGCTGGCTAAGATAGCAATGGAAGTCCCAAGCGAGGTGACAGCATCAGAAAGATTGTCCTTAGCAGCTGCCTTGAGAGCTTTGGATTTCGATTTCTTACTGAGGCGTGTGTTATAGAGATAAACAGCAAACATGACCGCTGCTGAAATGATTCCTAGAATCGCTCCCAAAGGATCAATAGGTGTTTGTTCCCGACTGAGGATTTTCTGAATGGTGTCCCGAAGCACATCAAAACCAACATAGAACATGATGATGGAAGTAATCAAGCTAGCCAAATCTTCAATCTTCCAGTGACCAAAGCGATGGTCACGGTCTGCAGGTTGGCGGGCCATCCGAATCCCAATCAAGAGGGCAACGTTTCCGATAATATCGGATACGTTGTTGAAACCATCTGCCACCAAACTGGAAGAATGCAGGAGGTGACCAGTTGCCAATTTTGCCGCAGACAAGAGGAGGTAGGTTGAAATACTGATAATGGCTCCACGTTCTGCCAATTTGAGATTTGACATGGATTGGTTCATCGGACTTCCTTTCTAGTCATATAGTATTCTACCATTATACTGGTTTTCAAGGGAAAATTCAAATTTAGTCTTGTTTCATCGGATTTAAACCCTTGAAAACTTTTCAAATTTTGATATAATAGTACTACTCAAGGGAGTAGCTGGCAGAAACCTGTGATAGTGTCGTCATTCCGAATTGTATACTGAAAAGTATGTTTTCCGGCACTATCTTAAACAGCGAGACTTGTTATGATTAACAGGTCTCTTTTTGTTTGTCATAAAACTAAAAGAGAACTTGTTTTGCACACAATGTCAAGGAGGAGACACATGTCAAAAGAACAAAAACGCCAAGCGTTTTACACTCAAAGTCCTGAAGAGGTCTTGAAGTCAGTTGAAGCAACTGAGCAAGGTCTTTCGTCAAGCGAAGCGCAGAAACGTCTAGCTGAATATGGACGCAATGAACTGGAAGAGGGTGAGAAAAAATCTCTCCTAGTCAAGTTTATCGAGCAATTTAAGGATTTGATGATTATCATCCTAGTTGCTGCGGCTATCTTGTCAGTCGTAACTTCTGGTGGGGAAGATATCGCAGATGCCATCATTATCCTTGCCGTGGTTATCATCAACGCTGCCTTCGGTGTTTACCAAGAAGGAAAAGCAGAAGAAGCTATCGAAGCCCTCAAGTCTATGTCTAGTCCAGCTGCTCGCGTTATTCGTGATGGACACATGGCTGAGATTGATTCCAAAGAATTGGTGCCAGGTGATATCGTAGCTCTCGAAGCTGGTGATGTAGTGCCAGCAGACCTACGTTTGCTAGAAGCCAACTCTCTTAAAATCGAAGAAGCAGCCTTGACAGGTGAGTCTGTTCCAGTTGAAAAAGATTTGACTGTAGAACTCGCTGCAGATGCTGGTATTGGTGACCGTGTCAACATGGCCTTCCAAAACTCAAATGTGACTTATGGTCGTGGTCTTGGTGTTGTTGTCAATACAGGTATGTATACTGAAGTGGGTCATATCGCTGGTATGCTCCAAGATGCGGATGAGACGGATACACCACTTAAACAAAACTTGAACAACCTTTCTAAGGTCTTGACCTATGCAATTTTGGTCATTGCCCTTGTTACTTTTGTAGTTGGAGTCTTCATTCAAGGTAAAAATCCACTTGGTGAGTTGATGACCTC
Organism: Streptococcus oralis; assembly: GCF_019334565.1. Lineage (NCBI taxonomy): Bacteria > Bacillati > Bacillota > Bacilli > Lactobacillales > Streptococcaceae > Streptococcus > Streptococcus oralis. The sequence goes on from NZ_CP079724.1 coordinate 582,376, forward strand.
TGTTGCGCTTGCTGTTGCAGCCATTCCAGAAGGACTCCCAGCTATCGTGACGATCGTTCTTGCCCTTGGTACTCAAGTCTTGGCCAAACGAAACTCTATCGTTCGTAAGTTGCCAGCAGTTGAAACGCTTGGTTCAACTGAGATTATCGCTTCTGATAAGACTGGTACGCTTACCATGAACAAGATGACAGTCGAGAAAGTCTTCTATGACGCAGTTCTACATGACTCAGCTGATGATATTGAACTTGGCTTGGACATGCCCCTACTTCGTTCGGTTGTCTTAGCCAATGATACCAAGATTGATGCTGAAGGTAACCTGATCGGGGATCCAACGGAAACAGCCTTCATCCAGTATGCCTTGGACAAGGGCTACGATGTTAAAGGATTTTTAGAGAAATATCCTCGTGTAGCTGAATTGCCGTTTGACTCAGATCGTAAACTCATGTCAACGGTTCATCCATTGCCAGATGGTAAATTCCTCGTGGCAGTCAAGGGGGCTCCAGATCAACTTTTGAAACGTTGTGTTGCTCGTGATAAAGTTGGAGATGTTGCTCCGATTGATGAGAAAGTCACTGAATTAATCCATACAAACAACTCTGACATGGCTCACCAAGCTCTGCGTGTTCTTGCGGGTGCTTATAAGATTATCGATAGTATTCCAGAAAATCTTACTTCTGAAGAGCTTGAAAACAACTTGATCTTTACTGGTTTGATTGGGATGATTGACCCTGAGCGTGCCGAAGCAGCAGAAGCGGTTCGTGTCGCTAAGGAAGCAGGAATCCGTCCAATCATGATCACTGGTGACCACCAAGACACAGCGGAAGCCATTGCCAAACGTTTGGGAATCATCGATGAAAATGACTCGGAAGACCATGTTTTGACTGGTGCTGAGCTCAACGAACTTTCTGATGAAGAATTTGAAAAAGTCGTTGGTCAATACTCTGTTTATGCGCGTGTATCTCCAGAACACAAGGTTCGTATCGTGAAAGCTTGGCAAAACCAAGGTAAGGTCGTTGCTATGACAGGTGACGGTGTTAATGACGCGCCAGCTCTGAAAACAGCCGATATCGGTATCGGTATGGGAATCACTGGTACAGAGGTTTCTAAAGGTGCATCAGACATGATTCTTGCAGATGATAACTTTGCGACCATCATCGTCGCAGTTGAAGAAGGACGTAAGGTCTTCTCAAATATTCAAAAGACAATTCAGTACCTACTTTCTGCCAATACGGCTGAAGTATTAACCATCTTCTTATCAACCTTGTTTGGTTGGGATGTCCTACAGCCAGTTCATCTCTTGTGGATTAACTTGGTAACCGATACCTTCCCAGCTATCGCTCTTGGTGTTGAACCAGCTGAGCCAGGTGTTATGACCCACAAACCACGTGGACGCAAATCAAGTTTCTTCTCAGGTGGGGTCATGAGTTCCATTATCTATCAAGGTGTACTCCAAGGGGCTCTCGTCTTGACTGTTTATGGTCTTGCTCTTGCTTATCCGGTCCATGTAGGAGATAATCACGCCATTCACGCGGATGCCCTCACCATGGCCTTTGCAACGCTTGGTTTGATTCAGCTCTTCCATGCCTACAACGTCAAGTCTGTTTACCAATCCATCTTGACAGTCGGACCATTCAAGTCTAAGACCTTCAACTGGTCTATCTTGGTATCCTTCATCCTCTTGATGGCAACAATCGTTGTAGAACCGCTTGAAGGTATCTTCCACGTAACCAAACTAGACTTGTCACAATGGGCTATTGTTCTAGCTGGAAGCTTCTCAATGATACTTATCGTCGAAATCGTCAAGTTTGTTCAACGTAAACTTGGTTTTGATAAGAACGCGATTTAAAAAGAAAGTCATCTTCGGATGGCTTTTTTGCATTTGATGGAAAGGACTAGAAGTCGCTCCCTTTTGTGCTATAATAAAGTAAAATAGCAAGGAGTGAAAGAGAATGGAAAAGAAAATTGTCCGAGATGTCTTATTCTTGTCGCAGGTCTCGAAACCTGCAAGTCAGGAAGACCTTTATCTGGCTAGAGATTTACAGGATACCCTGCTAGCCAATCGCGAGACCTGTGTCGGTCTAGCGGCTAATATGATTGGGGTGCAGAAGCGTGTCATTATCTTTAATCTTGGCTTGGTTCCCATGGTCATGTTTAATCCCGTTCTCCTTTCCTACAAAGGATCTTACGAGACTGAGGAAGGTTGTTTGTCCTTGACTGGGGTGCGACCAACAACTCGTTATGAAACGATTACGGTTTCCTATTGTGATAGTAAGTGGCAGGAGCAGACCATTACGCTAACAGGTTTTCCAGCTCAGATCTGCCAGCATGAACTGGATCATTTGGAAGGACGGATTATTTAGGAGGAACTCAGATGAAACGCATACTATTTGAACTTGTTTTTATCGCAACGACCTGGTATATCTTTTTACCACCCTTCAATCTGACCAGTTGGGAATTCATCTTCTTTCTCTGTGGGCATCTGGTGGTGATGGGGATTTTGTTTAGTTTCCGCAAGGATACCAATCTTGTCAAGACAGTTCACCTACGCCATGGCAAGGCTACCAAAGATCTCAATCTAGAAGGATTCCTTGTTACCAAACTTAGTAGAGGATTGTTTTTGACTGCAGGTATCATCTTTGCCCTTGCTGGTCTGGTAAGCCTAGTGACCTCTAGCTTTTTCCAAGCTAAAAATTATGCTAATGTGGTGTCTATCACAGAAAAAGACTTTAAAGATTTTCCTAAGAGTGATACCAGTAAGGTTCCGATCTTGGATCGGAGCACTGCAGAGAAGATTGGAGACCGTTATCTAGGCTCTCTGACGGATAAGGTCTCCCAGTACGTAGCAGCAGATACTTATACCCAGCTGACGGTTGATGGCAAACCTTATCGAGTGACTCCTTTGGAGTATGCCGACCCGATCAAATGGTTTAATAATCAGTCCAAGGGAATTGGCGAGTATATCAAGGTTGATATGGTGACAGGAAATGCGGAATTGGTGGATTTAAAAACGCCCATGAAGTATTCAGACTCTGAGTATTTTAACCGAGACGTCAAACGCCATCTTCGGATTAAGTACCCAACCAAGATTTTTAAAACGCCCTCCTTTGAGGTGGATGATGAAGGCAATCCCTTCTATGTAGCAACCGTTTATCAAAAACAGTTTGGTCTAGGAGTACCTCGTCCTTCGTCTGTTATTATCTTAGACGCCACCAATGGAGAAACCAAGGAATACAGCTTGGATGAAGTACCAGAATGGGTGGATCGTGTCTATCCAGCAGAAGAAACCATCGAACAAATCAACTACAACGGCAAGTATAAAGACGGCTTCTGGAATGCCTTGATTTCTAAGAAAAACGTTACCCAAACGACAGAAGGCTATAACTATCTTTCTATCGGAAATGACATTTATCTCTACACTGGGGTGACTTCAGCCAACGCTGACGAAAGTAATCTAGGATTTATCCTTGAAAATATGCGCACTGGTGAAATCACCAAGTACAATCTAGCTTCAGCAACCGAAGAATCAGCCCGTGCTTCTGCAGAAGGAGCCGTTCAGGAGAAGGCCTACAAGGCTACCTTCCCTATTCTTGTCAATCTCAATGACAAACCACTCTATATCATGGGCTTGAAGGACAATGCAGGCTTGGTCAAGGAGTATGCATTGGTCGATGCAGTGGAGTATCAAAATGTCATCGTAGCAACTACTGTAGATGAACTCCTCAGCAAGTATGCCAATAAAAACGACCTCGAGCTGGATAATGAAACGGTAGAAAACATTAAGGGAGTGGTTTCAGATCTTAAATCAGCTGTCATCAAGGGGGATACCGTCTACTTCTTTAAAGTTGATGGCAAGATTTATAAGGTCAAGGCTTCAGTGTCAGACGACCTTCCTTACCTTGAAAATGGTCAATCCTTCGAAGGTCAAGTTGGAAAAGATAATTATCTCAAGACCTTTAAAGTCAAGTAAAAGAAACCTCGGTATGAACCGAGGTTTTTAAGATGAAATTCTTGGTAGTGGTTGAAAAATATGCTACACTAACAATATGAAAATTTTAATCCCAACAGCCAAAGAAATGAACACAGACCATCCTTATATTGAAGCGCTCCCTTTGAGGGAAGAAAGTCAGGCAGTCCTTGACTCACTGGCGCACTACTCAGCTAGTGAATTAGAAAGTTTTTATAAGGCATCTGCCGAGAAAGCAGAAGAAGAGTACGGCCATATTCAAGCTTTAAAAGACTACAGGGCTAAACATTATCCAGCCTTGAAACTTTTCGATGGTCTCATGTATCGTCACATCAAACGAAATGGGTTAACCGAGGCTGAACAAACCTATCTTGAAAATCATGTCCTGATTACCTCGGCTTTATACGGTGTTGTCCCAGCCTTGTCGCCTATGGCTCCTCACCGTTTGGACTTCTTGATGAAGTTAAAAGTAGCTGGAAAAACCCTAAAGAGTCATTGGAAATCAGCCTATGATGAGTCCCTACAGGATGAGGACATGATATTTTCTCTCTTGTCATCAGAGTTTGAAACTGTATTTTCTAAGGAAATCAGAGAAAAGATGGTGACCTTCAAATTTATGGAGGACAAGGCAGGTCAGCTGAAGATCCACTCAACTATTTCAAAAAAAGCCCGTGGTGCCTTTTTGACCGCCTTGATAGAAGGACAAGTTCAAACAGTCGAACAAGCTCGCCAGCTCAGTTTTGCAGGTTTTGACTACCAACCTGATTTATCCAGTAACTTAGAACTCGTCTTTGTGAAACTAGCATAAAACCAGCTCATTCGAGCTGGTTTTTGCTGGATTAGTTAATGGCTGCAAGAAGGTCGTCAGCTTGTTTGGCAAGTGATGAAGCAGTTGCTTCTTCTAATACCAATTTTCCGTCTGCCCAAGCAGAGTCATTGACACGAGCAGCTGTAAAGTCACCAACGACTTGTGTACGGATAAATGGCAAGAGGTCTTTGTAAATAGCAAAGAGTTGATCGTGACCGGCATTGGCTACAGATGAGACAGTAACAAACTTGTCTTGGAGGGCAGAAGCACCACGTGTATCAGACAAGTCAAGGGCACGAGAGAGCCAGTCAAGCAAATTTTTCACTGTTCCAGGGATAGAGAAGTTGTAGGCTGGAGAGAAGATCCAGATAGCATCCGCAGCAAGAACTTCTTCACGAGCAGCAGCTACAGCTGGATGAGTTGGAACTTCCAAATCTTGGCTGAAGAGAGGAACAGCTGAGTAATCAAGATAGCTAACTTCTGCTTTTCCAGCAAGTGCTTTTTCAGCTTCGAGGGCCATTTGGTGGTTGAAAGAACCTTGGCGTAGTGAACCGACGATAAATAATACTTTTTTAGACATGTTGTGTCTCCTTTAGTTTAAAATTCAAAGAGCAAACTCTTTTGTTACCATCCATGTTACAACAAATGATACTAATTAGCAATAATTTTGCTCACAAATTTTTAAATTTTTTTAAAATGCGGATTAACTCCTCCTTTTCACCATCTTCCAAGATGCTGAGTGCTTCTACGATCGAATCGATATGGTCAGGAAGAACCTCTTCGATTTTTCTGCGTCCTGCAGGTGTTAATTTCAGGAAAAAAGAGCGACGATCTTTCGGGTCACAAGTTCTAGAAATCCATCCATCTCGAACCATATTTCGAATGACAACAGTCATGTTTCCAGAAGTGGCCAACATTTTTTCAATCAAATCCTGAATGCGTAGTTCCCCCTTGCTATAGAGGGTTTCCAAAACTGAAAATTGGGTGGGTGTTAGCCCGTGTTCTTTAGCAGCCTTGGCTTCATATGGTTTAAAAGTTCGTATGGCTTTATTGAGGACGATAGCCGTTTTTAAGTCTAATTGATTATCGGAAATTTTCTCTTTCAAATATTGTTTCATAAGGTTATTTTATCAATAATGAGAGAGAAAAACAAGAACTTACATTTTATAGGAAAAGAATCTTAGAATGTTCCTGTCTTCACTTGTAATAAAGAAGGAGAGATGGTAAAATAGACGAGTGAAACTAAGACAGAAAAAAGCAAAAAACAAGCTACTTTTACAGTATGGAATCGGCATTGCTCTGGTAGTACTAGTCATGACGACTTCCTTCCTTTATCTGATATCACTCAGCATGAAACCCTATCAAGATGCTAGAGTTGAGGGAGAAAAACTAGCCAAGCAGTATGCAGAATTGGAACAGGCAGATCAGGTTGATTTTTATAATGGACTAGAAGGTTATTACAGTGTTCTGGGACATAATAAAAAGCAAGAGGCCATTGCCGTACTGATTGAAAAGAATGACCACAAGATTTATGTTTATCAGCTTGATAAGGGGATTTCTCAAGACAAGGCAGCGACGATTTCGAGGGAAAAAGGAGCTAGCGACATTGACAAGATTACCTTTGGTCGTTATCAGGACAAGCCGATTTGGGAAGTCAAGTCAGGAAACCAGTACTATCTGGTCGACTTTGAAACAGGAGCAGTGATCCAATAAGGAGGGCATATGAAACTATCCAAACGTGTACTAGAAATGGAAGAAAGCGTCACTCTAGCTAGTGATGCAAGAGCCAAAGCATTAAAAGCTCAGGGAAAAGACGTTCTTTTCTTAACCTTGGGACAGCCTGATTTTCATACTCCTGAAAACATTCAGGATGCAGCGGTAGAAGCGATTCGAGATGGACGAGCTTCCTTTTATACAGTTGCTTCAGGCCTACCAGAGTTAAAAGCGGCGGTTAATACCTATTTTGAACGCTATTATGGGTATTCTGTTGCAGCCAACGAGGTTACCTTTGCCACTGGTGCTAAGTTCTCTCTCTACACCTTCTTTATGGCTGTGGTCAATCCAGGTGATGAAGTCATTATCCCTACACCATACTGGGTCAGCTATGGAGACCAGGTCAAAATGGCAGAAGGAGTGCCAGTCTTTGTCCAGGCCAAGGAAGACAATCATTTTAAAGTAACAGTAGAGCAGCTAGAAGCAGCGCGAACAGATAAGACCAAGGTCTTGGTTCTCAATTCACCATCGAATCCGACCGGTATGATCTACTCTCGCGAGGAACTCTTGGCTATCGGAAATTGGGCTGTTGAACATGATGTCCTTATCCTAGCAGATGATATTTACGGTCGTCTGGTTTATAACGGGAATGAATTTGTTCCAATCTCTAGTCTGTCAGAAGCCATTCGTCAGCAAACCATCGTGATTAACGGTGTATCTAAGGCCTATGCCATGACTGGTTGGCGGGTAGGTTATGCTGTGGGAAATCCTGAAATTATCGCTGCCATGAGCAAATTGACAGGACAAACGACTTCAAATCTGACAGCAGTATCTCAATATGCAACGATTGAGGCGCTGACTGGACCGCAAGACTCTGTTGAAACCATGCGCCAAGCCTTTGAAGAACGTTTGAATACCATTTATCCTCTCTTGTGCCAAGTGCCAGGATTTGAAGTTGTCAAGCCCCAAGGAGCCTTCTATCTCTTCCCAAATGTTAAAAAAGCGATGGAAATGAAGGGTTATACCGATGTGACAGAGTTTACAACAGCTATTCTCGAAGAAGTCGGACTTGCCTTGATTACAGGAGCTGGATTTGGAGCACCAGAAAATGTTCGTCTCAGCTATGCCACAGACTTGGATACTTTGAAAGAAGCTATTCGCCGTTTGCATCAGTTTATGGAAAAATAAAACTCAAAATCTTCGCCTTTTTGGCGAAGATTTTTTGTAACGAAAATCTCGCGATTTTTCTCTAGTAGAACCTAGCTATCGCAGTCTATTTATGGTAAAATAGTGGGTAATGATGTCTTCGGACAAGTTAAACGAAAAAAGGAAGATAGATTATGACAAAACGTGTAACAATTATCGATGTAAAAGACTACGTTGGTCAAGAAGTGACCATCGGAGCCTGGGTTGCCAACAAATCTGGAAAAGGGAAAATTGCCTTCTTGCAATTGCGTGATGGAACAGCCTTCTTCCAAGGTGTAGCCTTTAAACCAAACTTTGTAGAAAAATTTGGTGAAGAAGTGGGGCTAGAGAAGTTTGATACGATTAAACGTCTAAGCCAAGAAACTTCTGTTTATGTGACAGGGATTGTCAAAGAAGACGAACGTTCTAAGTTTGGCTATGAGTTGGATATTACAGACATCGAAGTGATCGGTGAATCTCAAGATTACCCAATCACACCAAAAGAACACGGAACAGACTTCTTGATGGACAACCGTCACTTGTGGCTCCGCTCTCGTAAGCAAGTGGCGGTGATGCAAATCCGTAACGCTATCATCTATGCAACTTATGAGTTTTTCGACAAGAACGGCTTCATGAAATTTGATAGCCCAATTCTTTCAGGAAACGCGGCTGAAGATTCAACAGAACTCTTTGAAACAGATTACTTCGGAACGCCAGCCTACTTGAGTCAATCAGGTCAGCTTTACCTAGAAGCAGGAGCTATGGCTCTTGGCCGTGTCTTTGACTTTGGTCCAGTATTCCGTGCTGAAAAATCAAAAACGCGCCGTCACTTGACTGAGTTTTGGATGATGGATGCGGAGTACTCATACTTGACACACGATGAGTCACTTGACTTGCAAGAAGCTTATGTTAAAGCTCTTCTTCAAGGCGTTTTGGATCGTGCGCCTCAAGCCTTGGAAACCTTGGAACGTGATACAGAGCTTTTGAAACGCTACATTGCAGAGCCTTTCAAACGTATCACTTACGATCAAGCCATTGACCTTTTGCAAGAGCATGAAAATGATGAAGATGCTGACTACGAGCATCTTGAGCATGGCGATGACTTTGGTTCACCACACGAAACATGGATTTCAAACCACTTTGGTGTGCCAACATTTGTTATGAACTACCCAGCAGCTATCAAGGCCTTCTACATGAAACCAGTTCCTGGAAATCCAGAGCGCGTACTTTGTGCAGACTTGCTTGCACCAGAAGGTTACGGAGAAATCATCGGTGGTTCTATGCGTGAGGAAGACTACGATGCCCTTGTCGCTAAAATGGAAGAACTTGGCATGGATCGTACAGAGTATGAATTTTACCTTGACCTTCGTAAATATGGTACAGTACCACACGGAGGATTTGGTATCGGTATTGAACGTATGGTAACCTTCGCAGCTGGTACAAAACACATCCGTGAAGCTATTCCATTCCCACGTATGTTGCATCGTATCAAACCATAAACTAGTAAAAAGAAGATATTTTCATCTTCTTTTTTCACTTTTATCTTGCTATCTATCAGTTTTTCTAGTATAATAGTTTATTGTGAGCAAACCTCACTTACCCCTTGCAAAGACTAGGGGTCATTAGACCAAAAGGAGGAACATATCAATGGCTAAATACGAAATTCTTTATATCATTCGTCCAAACATTGAAGAAGAAGCGAAAAACGCTTTGGTAGCACGTTTTGACTCTATCTTGACTGACAACGGTGCAACTGTTGTTGAATCAAAATCATGGGAAAAACGTCGTCTTGCATACGAAATCCAAGATTTCCGTGAAGGACTTTACCACATCGTTAACGTTGAAGCAAACGACGACGCAGCTCTTAAAGAGTTTGACCGTCTTTCAAAAATCAACGCTGACATTCTTCGTCACATGATCGTCAAACTTGACGCGTAAGAAGGTAAATTATGATTAACAATGTTGTACTTGTAGGGCGTATGACACGTGACGCTGAGTTGCGTTATACCCCATCAAATGTAGCAGTTGCGACTTTTACTCTTGCAGTAAACCGTACATTTAAGAGTCAAAATGGCGAACGTGAGGCTGATTTCATCAATGTCGTTATGTGGCGCCAACAGGCTGAAAATCTTGCTAACTGGGCTAAAAAAGGCTCTCTTATCGGGATCACAGGCCGTATCCAGACTCGTAGTTACGATAACCAGCAAGGACAACGTGTCTACGTAACAGAAGTCGTGGCTGAGAATTTCCAAATGTTGGAAAGCCGCGGAGTGCGTGAAGGACATTCAGGTGGCGCTTATTCTGCACCAACTGCTGGCCAATCAGCACCTGCAAACCCAGTACCAGACTTTTCACGTTCTGAAAATCCATTTGGAGCAACCAATCCATTGGACATTTCAGATGATGATTTACCATTCTAATGGACAATTAATACTATAAAGGAGAAAAAACATGGCTCAACAACGTCGTGGCGGATTCAAACGCCGTAAAAAAGTTGATTACATCGCAGCAAACAAAATTGAATATGTTGATTACAAAGATACTGAGCTTCTTAGCCGTTTCGTTTCAGAACGTGGGAAAATCCTTCCACGTCGTGTAACAGGAACTTCAGCTAAAAACCAACGTAAAGTAACAACAGCTATCAAACGCGCTCGCGTAATGGCTTTGATGCCTTTCGTAAACGAAGATTAAAAAAAAAGACCCTTATGGGTCTTTTTTTCAGGTCCGGTGGACCTCTTTTTTATGAGCTTGAAAATAAGAAAGCGAATTAAGACCCTTGTGGGTCTTTTTTTCAGGTCCGGGTGGACCTCTTTTTCAGATTTTTATAGGACTTTGTTAGAAAGGCTTCCCTGTTGACCTAGTAAGATTCTTTTGTCTTACTAGGTTTTTTCTTTTAATCTTTATTATCGTGCTATAATGGTAGGAGAAAGCTATAAAGGAGCAACTTATGAAGACGACATGTTCAATTAGAAAAATGCAAGAATCTGACATTAAAGATCTATCTCGAGGATTTATCAGCCAAGGTTGGCCGGGTAGAGAAGAAATTTTGGCTAGATATTTTCTTGAACAAGAATGTGGGGAGAGAGAAGTCTTAGTTGCAGAGGTTGAGGGTGCTTTAGCGGGTTATATCACAATTTTGCCCTGCGCTAAGCAGGGGCCTTTTGCAGAAATCTATCCAGAACTATCAGATTTCAATGTATTTGAACCTTTTCAAAATCAAGGTATTGGAAATCTCTTGCTGGAAGAAGCAGAAAAACGAGTTAGGCTCATATCGGATAAGGTGACCCTTGGTGTTGGGCTCCATTCAGGGTATGGACCTGCCCAGAGATTGTACATCAAACGAGGCTATATTCCAGATGGGACGGGTGTTTGGTATCAGAACCATCAACCGGCCATGAATGCGGTTTGTGAAGATATCGGAGAATTGGTTTTGTATCTGTCGAAAAATTTGTTTTAAGACAGATTTTATAAGGTTTAAATTTTAAATATAGTAAACAATCACAGTCCCTTTTTCATTCGAAAAAGGGATTTTTTTGTTTGAAATTGTTTGATTTATTCTTCAAAGTGGTAAAATATAATTGTTTGAAATATCAAGATAAAGATAAATATCGAAAAAAGCATATAAGGTTTAGTTTTTTTAAAATACGGATTCTTTTGAAAAGTCTTAAAATTTCCTAAAATAAGGCTTTTTAAAGGTTGTAAATAATATTGTTACAAAAAGGTTACAAATTGTTAAAATTAAATGAAATGAAATAATATAATTTGGAAAAAATTTGACATATAAATAAATTGACGGTAAAATAATTATGAAAGTCAAATTAATTGAAATCGGAACTATTCGATACACAAATTAATACGATTTATCAAATTTTATTTTTTATTATAGTAGAAGGATAGCATAATGAAGAAACTGAAAGTGATGGTTGTTTTTGGAACACGACCAGAAGCTATTAAAATGGCCCCTTTAGTGTTAGAATTGCAAAAACATAGTGACAGCATTGAGACGATCACAGTTGTGACAGCTCAGCATCGCCAAATGCTAGATCAAGTTCTTGAAACTTTTAGCATCGAGCCACATTATGACCTGGATATTATGGGGAAAAATCAATCCCTCTTAGATATTACTGGAAAAATTTTAGAAAAGTTTGATCCAGTTGTTAAGCAAGAACTTCCAGATATAATTCTTGTTCATGGAGATACAACGACAACTTTTGCAGCAAGTTTAGTTGCTTTCTATAATCAGGTACGTATCGGCCACGTTGAAGCTGGTCTAAGGACCTTTGATAAGTATTCTCCTTTCCCAGAAGAAATGAATCGTCAGATGACTGATAACTTAGCGGATCTTTATTTTGCTCCAACTAGTGAGAGTAAAGAAAATCTCCTCAAGGAAAATCACCCTGAGTCTGCTATTGTCATTACGGGAAATACAGCCATTGATGCCTTGAAACTAACCGTTCAATCGGATTACTATCATGATGTTCTAGATCAATTGGATCCAGATAAGAAACTTGTATTGGTAACCATGCACCGTCGTGAGAATCAAGGTCAACCAATGAGAAATGTCTTTACAGCTTTACGTGAGATGGTCGATCTTCATCAGGAAATTGAAGTTGTTTATCCTGTTCACCTTAGCCCTGCTGTGCAAGAAGCAGCAAACGATATCTTAGCTGGTCACGATCGTATTCACTTGATCGAGCCTTTAGATGTACTTGATTTTCATAATTTGGCTTCAAGAAGCTATTTTATCATGACTGACTCTGGAGGTGTTCAGGAAGAGGCGCCTTCTCTCGGCAAACCTGTCCTTGTCCTTCGTGACACGACGGAACGTCCAGAAGGAGTAAGAGCAGGTACGTTGAAGCTAGTTGGTACGGATCCAGTACGTGTGAAAGAAGCGATGGCAGCACTCTTAACAGATGAAACTCTTTATGGACAAATGTCTCAGGCACCAAATCCTTATGGAGATGGAAGAGCTTCTGAACGAATCGTACAATCCATTCAACAGTACTTTGGGGCAGCGACTTTTGTATCTGAATTCAAAGGGGGGAAATAAGATAAAATGAAAAATTGGAGTCAATTTAAAAACTGGCTTATGGCTTTGCTTGCTTGTGAGGTCATTCTTTTGGTGCTTTGTTTTTTGTATGCTCGAGCAATCATTTTAGAACAAATCTTGTTTTTAGCTTTAGCCTTGTTTGCAGTGTTGGTATTATCTGACCTTTTGCTTACTTGGACCCTTATCTTAGCATTTGGTTTTGGACTTATCGTTTTGGTTGCGGGTGTGGTTTATATCCCGATCATTCAACTGATCTTCTTATTAATCAGTTTTCCACTTTTGATTGGGATTCTACTTAAGGTTCGTTATTATTTCTTCAAGGTGGCCTCAAAGGTCCAAGAACAGGAGGACGAAGCTCGAGCAGATTACCAAGCTATGATCACTGAACAAAGTGATGTGATGGTACAGTCCTTATTGATTCATTGGGCACATGAAGATTTGTTCTTCCAGATTAAACCCAAAGAACATAACCAGATGCTCAGTCGCATTCAAGAGGTGATTGCTCAGGAATTGAGTTACAATGATAAGCTCTATTACGTTTCGGATGGTAATTTTCTCGTTCTATCGAGTAGTAGCCAACATTCTTTGAAGGAACTTTATTTGAATGGTTTGCAGGAGAAACTGAGCAGTTTAGTTTTTCATGGAGAAGATGGCAATCAAGGAATTCAGTTCCAAACAGGCTATTTGGTGATTAACTCTGATAATAAAGATAAATACCAAGACTACGCGGATGTTGCCAGTCATCTCAAACGTCAATTAGAGACAGATGTAATTGTAGAATATTAGGAGGGAAACATGACTTTAACCGAACTATTTTTTGGTATTGCTTTGGGGCTCAGTCTCGCCTTTGGCATTTGTTTTATCATACTATTTATTGCATACAATATTCTTTACCATCGAGTGAACAAAAATTTTAAGGCGGTGAATCATGATTAGTCAAATGTTAATGATTTTTACCTTGCTTACAATTTGGATTTCTCTGGCATGGGGCTTGGTAATTCTCTTTTCGGCAGTACACTTTTGGTTTAAACACAGTGATTTTCGTGTAGACACTTCGCCGCTACCTTATTATCCGAAGGTCACCATTGTTGTTCCTGCTCATAATGAGGATGTGGTTATTGCCCAAACGGCAAAAGCTATCTTGGATATGAACTATCCTCACGACCGTGTGGAGTTGCTCTTGTTTGCGGATAACTGTTCAGATAATACCTATGCAGAGTGTTTGTCTGTACAAGCCATGCCTGAATATGCAGAAAGAAATCTGACTATTATCGACCGTACTGGTACGGGAGGAAAAGCAGGCGTTCTAAATGATGCTTTGGAGATGGCAACAGGTGAATACATCTGTGTTTATGATGCAGATGCCATGCATGAAAAAAATGCCCTCTATTTCCTTGTGAAAGAAGTGATGAAGGACCCAGAACGTCACGTGGCATCTTTCGGTCGCAACAAGACTCGAAACGCCAATCAAAATTTCTTGACACGTTGTATTAACCAAGAGATCGTTGTTACTCAGCGCGTGCACCACGTTGGAATGTGGCATCTCTTTAAAATTGGGCGTATTCCAGGAACTAACTTTATCATTCAAACCGACTTTGTAAAGAGTATCGGTGGTTGGAAAAATGGTGCCTTGACAGAGGATACCGATATTTCCTTCAAAATCATGCAGAGTGGTAAATTGATTGCCCTTGCCTATAATTCAGAGGCTTTCCAACAAGAACCTGAGACCTTAAAAAGTTACTATATGCAACGTAAACGTTGGGCAAAAGGAAATTATGAAGTAGTTCTCTCGAACTTTAAGCATTTATTTGGCAGAGCAAACTGGCGCGTTAAACTAGAAGTCTTTAACTATTCTTGTGTTTTCTTTTGGTTTAACTTTGCCATTGTCCTATCGGATTTGATTTTCCTAGCGAATGTGCTAGCAATCTGCCTTAATCTTTTCTTCCCAGATGTCAGGGTTCCATTTGCTTTTGATGCGGACAATATCTACATCGCCCAGCTCATGCTCTTCAACTGGATTCTCATGATTGGTCTTTATCTGATGCAAATTATGACAGCATTGGCAAGTCAGTTTGGACAAGCGACGACTAAACAAATCTGGTTGGCCTTGGCAGCCTATTTCTCTTATGCACAGATGTTTATCGTTGTATCCGTTGATTCCATTTCTTCAATCGTGCTGGACAAGGTACTCCGACGAAAAGAAACCAAGTGGGTTAAAACCAAGCGATTTGCAGGATAGGAGGTTCTATGAAAACGAATAAATTAAAATATGTCTGGTTTGTGCTCATCCTTTCTATCTTTTGTTTAGCCTTGTTTTTAGTAAGAGGAAGGACTAAAATCGAGATGCGTAATCGAATTTACAGCCAATGGAGTCAGCAGTTCCTTGTTACAAAAGGCGATCAGTCTTATGTTCGTACGACGAATGATTCTGAGGAAACGACAGTTCTATCAGAGGCCCAAAGTTACGGCATGCTCATAACGGTTTTAGCAGCCCAAAAAGGGCAAGCAACACAAGCAGATTTTGAGAGTCTTTATCGTTACTACCAAAATCATCGTATTGAGGGAACGCAGTTGATGTCTTGGAAGCAAGTAATCACAAATGGTAGCGAATCGGTTGAGAAGCAGAACGCAACTGATGGAGATCTCTATATCGCTTATTCTTTAATTGAAGCTGCCAAACAGTGGCCAGATAAAGCACAGGAATACCAAGAACAAGCTAAAAAGATCTTGGCTGATATCCTTCAATACAATTTCAACGAAGAGACAGGTGTTCTGACAGTAGGGAACTGGGCCAACAAGGATTCCGATTACTATTACTTGATGCGGACGTCTGATACTCTTCCTCACTATTTCCAATCTTTCTATGACCTGACTGGAAATAAACAGTGGTTAGACATTAAGGATAAGATGCTTGGGCAATTGGAGCAAATCAGTTCTCATTCTGATACGGGTCTCTTGCCAGACTTTATCTGGGCTGAGAAGTCAGGGGCACGTCTTGTTGATGCCAACACTATCGAATCTCAATACGATGGGGCTTATTCTTATAATGCTTGTCGTTTGCCTTATCACCTGTCACAGAGCCAGGATGAAAGAAGCCAAAAACTCGTTCAAAAGATGATGGATTTCTTTATGAAAGAGCAACGCATTTATGCTGGCTATGACTTGAACGGAACGGCCCTCAATCAATACCAGGCAGGTAGTTTCTTGGCACCGATTACCTACGCGTCTGACAAGGGAGAAGGCTATCTGAAACTTCTTCAGCAAAATAAATACATTTTCACACAAGATTTACCTTTGGACAACTACTATGATGCAACGATGATTACCATGATTGCTCTAGAGATGTTCTAGGATGAAAAGAGAGGGCTAGTTTTTCTGGCTCTCTTTTTGATAGGATTTTCATCTTTTTTCAAAAAAGGAATTTCATCAGCTTTATGGTATAATAGAAGGAGTGATAAAAAAGAGGTAGAGAGATGGATGCAAAATTAAAATACAAGGCAAAGAGGATTAAAATCGTCTTTTTTGATATTGATGATACCTTGCGTACGTCAAAGACAGGTTTTATTCCAGCTACAATTCCCACTGTCTTTAAACAGTTGCGTGAAAAAGGAATTTTAACAGGAATTGCCTCTGGGCGCGGTATTTTCGGTGTTGTTCCAGAGATTCGTGATCTCAAACCTGACTTTTTTGTAACCCTAAATGGGGCCTATATTGAAGATAAAAAAGGGAAGGTGATTTATCAACATCAGATTGACAAGTCAGATGTTGAGGAGTATGTCTCTTGGACGAAGGAAGAGGGAATTGAGTACGGCCTGGTTGGTAGTCATGACGCCAAACTCTCCACGCGAACAGAACTGATCAGTGAAGCTATTGATCCGATTTATCCAAACTTGGATGTGGATCCTAACTTCCATGAAAAAACGGATATATACCAGATGTGGACCTTTGAGGATAAAGGGGCTGATTTGCACCTACCAGAGTCTTTATCGGATAAACTTCGCATGGTGCGTTGGCATGAACATTCATCTGATATCGTGCCGATTTCAGGATCCAAAGCAACTGGTGTAGCCAAGGTGGTAGAACATATAGGCTTGAAACCAGAGAATGTCATGGTCTTTGGGGATGGTCTCAATGACTTGGAACTCTTTGATTATGCTGGAATCAGTATTGCTATGGGTGTTTCCCATGATAAAATCAAAGAAAAAGCAGATTATATTACAAAAACAGTAGAAGAAGATGGCATTTTTGATGCCTTAGAAGGATTTGGTATGGTAGAAAAAGAATTGCATTTCCCACAAGTAGACATTGAAACAGTAGAAGGTCCTCTTGCGACCATTAAAACAAATCACGGAGACTTGCGTATCAAGCTCTTCCCTGAACAGGCTCCCAAAACAGTAGCAAACTTTGTTGCTCTGTCAAAAGACGGTTACTATGATGGTGTGATTTTCCACCGAATTATCAAGGACTTTATGATCCAAGGTGGAGACCCAACTGGTACTGGTATGGGTGGTGAGTCAATCTACGGCGACTCTTTTGAAGATGAATTTTCAGAAGAACTCTACAATATCCGTGGTGCCCTTTCTATGGCCAATGCTGGTCCAAATACCAATGGTAGCCAGTTCTTTATCGTGCAAAACCAACATTTGCCATATTCTAAGAAAGAGATTGCGCGTGGTGGCTGGCCAGAACCAATAGCTGAGATTTATGCAGAACAAGGTGGAACTCCTCACCTTGACCGTCGTCATACTGTTTTCGGGCAGTTGCTAGATGCTGAATCTTTTGCGGTCTTGGATGCCATTGCAGCTGTTGAGACAGGTGCAATGGACAAGCCAGTTGAAGATGTAGTAATTGAAACGATTGAAATTGAGGACTAGAATGAAAATTGGTGATAAGCTAAACGGGCGTATTACAGGAATTCAGCCCTATGGTGCCTTTGTCGAGTTAGAGACAGGGGTGACAGGGCTGATTCACATCTCGGAGATTCGGACGGGATTTATTGAAAATATCTATGACATTTTAAAAATTGGCGATGAAGTTCAAGTTCAGGTGGTGGATTTTGACGAATACACTGGGAAGGCCAGTCTTTCTATCCGTACCTTGGAAGAGGAAAAACATCAATTGCCAAGACGGAGACGTTTTTCAAATGATCGGATCAAGCACGGTTTTGCACCACTTGGACGAATGATGCCTGTTTGGACGCGTGAGGCATTAGAGCATTTAAAGAAGAAGCCATAAATACGATTATCTAAACCATTTGTAATATTAACATTATTTGTTATAATAAAAGTATGAAAGAAGAACAATTATTAAAACCAGGAGAGCGAATCAATCAGCTCTTTTCGACAGATATCAAAATCATCCAAAATAGAGAGGTGTTTAGCTATTCGGTGGATAGTGTTCTTTTATCACGCTTTCCTCGCTTCCCTAAACGGGGTTTAATTGTGGACTTTTGTGCTGGAAATGGTGCAGTGGGACTTTTTGCTAGTTCACGTACTCAGGCGCGGATAATATCTGTAGAGATTCAGGAGCGCTTGGCGGATATGGCAGAGCGTTCGGTTCAGTTGAATGGCTTGGAAGAGCAGATGCAGGTCATCTGTGATGATTTGAAAAATATGCCTGCCCACATTCAGGGAAGTAAGGTGGATATGATTTTGTGCAATCCGCCTTATTTTAAGGTGGATCCGCATTCTAATCTGAACGAGAGTGAACATTACCTTCTGGCCAGACACGAAATTACGACTAACCTAAAAGAAATTTGCCGTAGTGCTCAGAGTATTCTCAAGTCTAATGGCCGTTTGGCCATGGTTCATCGTCCAGATCGGCTCTTGGATATCTTAGACATGCTTCAACGCCATAATTTGGCACCCAAGCGCCTGCAATTTGTCTATCCTAAACGTGAGAAGGAGGCTAATATGCTCTTAATCGAAGCTATCAAGGATGGATCGACCAGTGGCTTTAAGGTCTTGCCACCACTCATCGTTCACAATGATGATGGTTCTTATACACCAGAAATTCAAGAGATTTACTATGGATCATAAGGCCTATATGTATGTGGTGGAGTGTCGCGACGGTTCTTACTATACGGGCTATACAACGGATGTGAAGAGGCGCCTTGCCGTTCATAATAGTGGTAAGGGAGCCAAGTATACCCGAGCTCGCTTGCCAGTCAAACTCATCTATGTAGAGGGTTTTGCCAGTAAGGAAGAAGCCATGTCTGCCGAGGCTCTCCTCAAACGAAAGAAACGTCCTCAGAAAGAACGATTTTTATCTGAAAATCAAGAGAAAAATCTAGTCAACCATATTGATGTCTAAGGAGGAGTCTTTTGGCTCCTCTTACTTTTGTCAAAAGAGGAAAAAAGTGCTACAATAAGATGAATAAATTTAAAGAGGTATTATCATGTCTAAGATTCTAGTATTTGGTCACCAAAATCCAGACTCAGATGCCATCGGGTCATCTGTAGCCTTTGCTTACCTTGCAAAAGAAGCTTATGGATTGGACACAGAAGCAGTAGCACTTGGAACTCCTAATGAAGAAACAGCCTTCGTTTTGAACTATTTTGGTGTAGAAGCACCACGCGTTATCACATCTGCTAAAGCAGAAGGTGCAGAGCAAGTCATCTTGACTGACCACAATGAATTCCAACAATCAGTGTCAGATATTGCTGAAGTAGAAGTTTACGGAGTTGTGGATCACCACCGTGTGGCTAATTTTGAAACTGCCAGCCCACTTTACATGCGCTTGGAACCAGTTGGATCAGCGTCTTCTATCGTTTACCGCATGTTCAAAGAGCATGGTGTAGCTGTTCCTAAAGAAATCGCAGGTTTGATGCTTTCAGGTTTGATTTCAGATACTCTTCTTTTGAAATCACCAACAACTCACCCATCTGATAAAGTGATTGCGCCTGAATTGGCTGAATTGGCTGGTGTCAACTTAGAAGAGTACGGTCTTGCTATGCTGAAAGCTGGCACAAACTTGGCTAGTAAATCTGCTGAAGAATTGATTGATATCGATGTTAAGACTTTTGAACTCAACGGAAATAAGGTTCGTGTTGCCCAAGTCAATACAGTTGATATTGCTGAAGTCTTGGAACGCCAAGCAGAAATTGAAGATGCAATGCAAGCGGCTAATGCAGCAAACGGCTACTCAGACTTTGTCTTGATGATTACAGACATCGTCAACTCAAACTCAGAAATTTTGGCTCTTGGATCAAACATGGACAAGGTGGAAACAGCTTTTAACTTCAAACTTGAAAACAACCACGCATTCCTTCCAGGTGCTGTTTCACGTAAGAAACAAGTGGTGCCTCAGTTGACTGAAAGCTTTAATGGGTAATTTTTAAGGAATATTTGGAACTGTTAATTTGACTATTTATAGAAGGTGATAGCATGATGCGATTGATTGAAGGACTGCGCTTTTTGGTTGAGGTTGTGGCAATCCTTGGTCTTTTCTCCGTATCTGTGATACAAATTTCTTGGCTGGAAAAATTCCTATTTTTTCTTCTAGCAGTTCTATTAATCTTATTTTGGGCGCGATATATGGCACCAAAATCTCCACATGCTTTTAAAAAATGGCATCGCCTCGTTGCTGAAACATCGATTTTTATTTTAGTTAGTGGTAGTTTTTGGCATTTGTATGGATTGCAAATAGGAATCCTATACTTAGCTCTGTCTTTTGGAAGTTTGGGTCTGCTTTATTATTTTCAGCTAGAGTGATTCTTATAATATAGTTAATGAATTATTTAAATGGTAATTATTTGACTGGAGATTGACACGAGAAAACGGTGTTTTCCATATAGCTAAAGGGGTTTCGGCTCCTTTTTTTCTAGGAGAGAAAGATGTTAGAAAATGGCGATTTGATTTTTGTGAAGGACCTTTCAGATATGGGTCAGGCTATCCAGGATTCTACTGGGAACTATAGTCATGTAGCCATCTTTTTGGACGGTTTCATTTACCATGCTAGTGGACAAGCTGGTGTCATTTGTCAAGAACCGGCTGAATTTTTTGAACCAACTCATCTCTACGATCTTTATGTCTATCCAGAGCTGGAAGCTGACTTGGTAAAGGAGAGAGCTAGCAAACATTT
Organism: Streptococcus oralis; assembly: GCF_019334565.1. NCBI lineage: Bacteria > Bacillati > Bacillota > Bacilli > Lactobacillales > Streptococcaceae > Streptococcus > Streptococcus oralis. The sequence continues at coordinate 603,179 of NZ_CP079724.1, forward strand.
GGGTGCACCCTATAATGCCTCTTTTTATCCGGATGGGAATGGCTTTTATTGCTCCCAGTATATCGCTGAAATCCTACCGATTTTTGAAACTATTCCCATGAAATTTGGTGATGGGGAGCAGGAGATTAGTGATTTTTGGAGGGAATATTACAGGAAACTCAAATTTCCTGTGCCTCTGAATCAGCCAGGGACCAATCCTAGTCAACTAGCAGCATCCCCTCTTTTAGAATGTAAAGAAAGGAATCTTCATGATTCAGATTTTTAACCCATCTCGTTTGACTCGACAGCCATTTTTTATAGATTTGGTGGACTATCTGGACCAGCATGATGATGTGATCCTCCGAGAAATTAAGGCTCAGTTTCCAGATGTAGCAGTTGATAAGCTCATGGAAGAGTTTATCAAGGCAGGCTTGATCCTAAGGGAAAACAAACGTTATTCCCTTAATCTCCCTTTTCTAGAATCGATAGGTAATCTATCCCTTGACCAAGAGATTTTTATCAGAGAGGACAGCCCAGTCTATCAAGCCTTGCTGGAGAAGACTTATGAGACAGAATTACGCAATCAAACTAATGCCGCCATTTTAGTCGAACCTACGGACTTTGCAAGAGAAAAGATGACCTTGTCCAACTATTTCTACAAGGTCAAGAATCAATATCCTTTGACAGAAAAACAGCAAGAACTCTATGCCATTTTAGGAGATGTCAATCCTGAGTATGCTCTCAAGTATATGACGACGTTTTTGCTCAAGTTCCTCAAAAAGGACCAGCTTATGCAGAAACGGCGTGATATCTTCGTTGAGAGTCTAGTCGTCTTGGGCTATATTGTTCAAAATGAAGAAGGGAAGTATGAGTTGGCTGTTGATTTTGACAAGGAACGGTTGACTTTCTATTTACCTTAATTGCTTCATTTTGAGCAGATTGTTTGACTTTACTAAAGAATAAGCATAAACTGAATGTAAGCGATAACGTTTATCGTATTAAAAGCAAAGGAGACAGAGCTATGTCACTTGAAAATAAATTGGAACAAGCAACTGGTGCTATCAAAGAAGGATTTGGGAAAGTTACTGGTGATAGCAAAACTGAAGCAGAAGGTGCTGTAGAAAAAACAGTTGCCAAAGCAAAAGAAGTTGTAGAAGATGCTAAAGGTGCTGTAGAAGGTGCCGTTGAAGGTCTTAAAAATTCATTTAAAAAAGAAGACTAAAAAAATCAAGGGAATGTTTCCCTTGATTTTTTTTATAGATAACGTTCTGCGATAGCTGCGTCTCCAGGATAGTCTTCTTTCTTTCCTTGGACGATTTGGTAACAATCAGCTCCCTTGCCTGCAATAATCACAGCATCGAGTTCTTGATTTGTGATGGCCATCGCTGCCTTGATGGCTTCTTCACGATCGGCAATCTTTTCAACAGGATGACTGATATAGCTACTGATTTCTTCAGCAATGACCATTGGATCCTCATAGTTGGGGTCATCAGCGGTGAGAAAGACATGAATCTCAGGGTGTTGATTGAGGAGGAGTCCAAAGTCTTTGCGACGACTTTCACCCTTGTTTCCAGTCGAACCGAGAACCAGAGCAATCTTTCCAGTTTGATGAGTTTCAACAACAGAAATCAGTTTTTTCAGACTGTCACCATTGTGGGCGTAGTCGATGAAGACCTTGGCTCCATTTTTCTGAGTGAGAACTTCCATACGTCCAGGGACGCGGGTTGCAGCGATCCCTTTTTTGATATCTTCAAGACTGGCACCTAGACGAAGACAGGCAAGTCCTGCAGCAACGGCATTTTCTTGGTTAAAGTGGCCGATGAGTTGGATATCATAATCACCAGCGAGTTTACCTGTAGCGGAAAAGCTAAAGGCTTTGGAGTTCTCGATTTGGTTACTTGACTGGCTACCATAGAAGTCATGTTCTTGATCTTCCACTTGTTCTTTCAATACAGAAAAATGGTCCATGTCGCTATTAATGACAACTGCTCGGCTATTTTTCATCAAGAGACGTTTGTGGTAGAAGTAATCTTCAAAGCTTGGATGCTCAATCGGACCGATATGGTCAGGAGTGATGTTAAGAAAGACACCTACATCAAAGGTCAGACCATAGACTCGATGAACAAGATAGGCTTGGCTAGAGACTTCCATTACAAGATGGGTTCTTCCATTCTTAACAGCCTGAGCCATCATGTCGAAAAGATCGATATTTTCAGGTGTTGAGAAGGAAGATTTAAAGAAGGTCTTGCCATCCAGAGTTGTATTCATAGTTGACAAGAGAGCTGTTGGGTAGCGTTGAGATAGGATGTGGTAAGCAAAGTAAGCAGCTGTTGTCTTTCCTTTTGTCCCTGTGAAAGCGAGAATTTTGAGTTTCTCTTGCGGATTACCATAAAATTCCATCGCAATCAAACTCATGGCTTTCTTGATATCGTTCACAATGATGACGGGGATACCAATCTCGTAGTCCTTTTCTGCGACATACCAAGCTAAGCCCTGCGAGATAGCTGAGAGCAGATATTCTTTTTTAAAGGCAGCACCTTTTGCAAAAAAAAGAGTCCCTTCTTTTACTTTTCGGCTGTCATAACTGATGCTATCAAAAACAACTTCACTGTAGTTGTAGTGGTAATGTCCTTGGTCAACAATCTCACGAAAAAGGCCATCTTTCTTTAAAATATCTAATACGGTTTCAATCTTAATCATACTTTCTATTATAAACTTCAAGCCCGAATTTTACAAGTAACAAGGAAAAGTTTATAATGGAAGATAAGGAACTTTTCCTAGTTATCAAAATTGAATGAGGAAGCTATGTCTAACGAAAACAATCACCAGCAAGCCCAGATGTTGCGAGGGACTGCTTGGCTAACAGCTAGTAACTTTATTAGTCGCCTCCTTGGTGCTATCTACATTATTCCCTGGTATATCTGGATGGGGACCTATGCTGCTAAGGCAAATGGACTCTTTACCATGGGCTACAATATTTACGCCTGGTTCTTGCTGATTTCGACAGCGGGTATCCCAGTTGCGGTCGCCAAACAAGTAGCTAAGTACAATACCATGCGAGAAGAAGAGCATAGCTTTGCCTTGATTCGGAGTTTCCTAAGCTTTATGACGGGCTTGGGCTTAGTCTTTGCTTTGGTCTTGTATCTCTTTTCTCCCTGGTTAGCAGATTTGTCAGGTGTGGGGAAAGACCTGATTCCCATCATGCAGAGCTTGGCTTGGGCAGTCTTGATTTTCCCATCTATGAGTGTCATCCGAGGATTCTTCCAAGGGATGAATAACCTGAAACCCTATGCTATGAGTCAAATCGCCGAGCAGGTAATCCGTGTTATCTGGATGTTGATGGCAACCTTCTTCATTATGAAGATGGGTTCTGGTGACTACTTATCAGCCGTTACCCAATCGACCTTTGCAGCCTTTGTGGGGATGGTGGCAAGTTTTGCAGTTTTGATCTACTTTCTTGCCCAAGAAGGTTTGCTCAAAAGAGTTTTTGAAACACGGGATAAAATCAATAGTAAGCGACTCTTAGTCGATACCATCAAGGAAGCCATTCCCTTTATCCTGACAGGATCAGCCATTCAACTCTTCCAAATCTTAGACCAGATGACCTTTATCAATAGTATGAAGTGGTTTACTAACTACAGCAATGAAGACTTGGTTGTCATGTTTTCTTATTTCTCAGCCAATCCTAATAAAATTACCATGATTTTAATCTCTGTGGGAGTTTCAATCGGGAGTGTCGGCTTGCCGCTGTTGACGGAAAACTATGTAAAAGGCGACTTGCAGGCGGCGGCTCGCCTAGTCCAAGATAGCCTTACCATGCTCTTCTTATTTCTACTGCCTGCAACGGTTGGAGTGGTCATGGTAGGGGAGCCTCTTTATACAGTTTTTTACGGTAAGCCAGATAGTCTGGCCATGGGCTTATTTGTCTTTGCAGTTTTGCAGTCTACTATCCTAGGCTTGTATATGGTCTTGTCTCCTATGCTTCAGGCCATGTTCCGAAACCGCAAGGCAGTTCTTTACTTCATCTATGGTTCCATTGCTAAGATCGTCTTGCAATTGCCAACCATTGCTATTTTCCATAGTTACGGTCCCTTGATTTCAACGACTATCGGCTTGATTATTCCAAATGTCCTGATGCACCGAGACATTTGCCAGGTAACGGGTGCTCGTCGAAAGATTATCTTGAAGCGAACCATTTTGATTACCATCTTGACCCTTGTCATGTTTATCCTAGTTGGCTTCTTGCAGTGGCTACTCGGTTTTGTCTTCCAGCCAAGTGGCCGTTTCTGGAGTTTCCTTTATGTGGCTCTCATCGGAGGGCTTGGAGGAGGTCTTTATGGTTTGATGAGCCTACGGACACGACTCTTGGACAAGATAATCGGCAAAGCTCAAGCAGACCGCCTACGTACACGATTGAAAATATCATAAAATGATTTATAAATAAAAGTAATAAATTTAACCTTTCTTTAACAGAAAGGTTTTTATACTACATTTTTCTTAAAAAAAGAGAACTTTTTCTAAAATTAAGAGCAAAAAATATGTTTTTTTAAGTTTTTCTTCAGAAATTACTTGACTAAATAAAACTAAAGCTGTATAATAAGACAAAACTTTTAAACAGGAGGTTCTGGAAATGAAAAAGTCTAAGGCCAAGTATCTGACACTTGCAAGTGTCGTGTTAAGCGCAGGTATCTTACTGAGCGCATGTGGAAATTCAAATAGCGCTACTAAAACATATAACTATGTTTATTCGAGCGATCCATCTAGTTTGAACTATCTTGCAGAAAACCGTGCAACAACCAACGACATCGTGACCAATTTGGTGGATGGATTGATGGAAAATGACCAATATGGTAACTATGTTCCATCATTGGCAGAGGATTGGACTGTTTCTCAGGACGGTTTGACCTATACTTACAAATTGCGTAAGGATGCAAAATGGTATACTTATGAGGGTGAAGAATACGCCCCTGTAACGGCCCAAGACTTTGTGACAGGTTTGAAATATGCTGCTGATAAAAAATCCGAAGCCTTGTACCTGGTTCAAGACTCGGTAGCAGGTTTGGATGACTATATCAACGGGAAAACAACTGACTTTTCAACTGTCGGTGTTAAGGCGATTGACGACCAAACGGTTCAGTACACTTTGACACGTCCAGAATCTTATTGGAATTCTAAAACAACTTCAACCATTCTCTTCCCTGTCAATGCAGATTTCTTAAAATCAAAAGGGGATGACTTTGGTAAGGTAGACCCTTCTAGTATTTTGTACAATGGACCTTTCTTGATGAAATCGTTTGTTTCAAAATCTGTTATCGAATTCAAGAAAAATCCCAACTACTGGGATGAAAAAAATGTCTTTGTGGATGATGTGAAATTGGCCTATTATGATGGTAGTGACCAAGATGCACTAGCACGTAACTTTGTAGAAGGAGTCTATAGCTACGCGCGTCTCTATCCAAATAGCTCAAGCTTTGAAGGAATTAAAGAGAAGAACAAGGATAACATCATCTATAGCATGCAAAATGCAACTTCTTATTACATAAACTTCAACTTGGATAGAAAATCATATAACTTCACGTCTAAATCATCAGATATCGAAAAGAAATCAACCCAAGAAGCAGTTTTGAATAAAAACTTCCGTCAAGCCTTCAACTATGCTTATAACCGTACAGCCTATGGAGCACAATCTCAAGGGGAGGACGGAGCAACAAAGATTATTCGTAACTTGGTTGTACCTCCTACGTTTGTAAGTATCAACGGAAAAGACTTTGGCGATGTTGTTTCAGAAAAGATGGTCAACTATGGCCAAGAATGGCAAGGAATCAACTTTGCGGACGCACAAGATCCATACTACAATCCTGACAAGGCTAAAGCTAAATTTGCAGAAGCTAAGAAAGAATTGGAAGCTAAGGGTGTGCAATTCCCAATCCACTTGGATGTATCTGTAGACCAATCAGCTAAAAAAGGTGTACTTGAAGCGAGCTCTTTAAAACAATCCATCGAATCTGTTCTAGGAGCTGAGAATGTGGTTATCGATATCCAACAGCTATCAACAGATGACTTTGACAACTCTAGCTACCTAGCTCAAACTGCAGCTCAAAAAGACTTTGATATCTATAATGGCGGTTGGAGTGCGGACTACTTGGATCCATCAAGTTATCTTGATATCTTAAATGTCAATAACGGTGGTATGTTGCAAAACATTGGTCTAGAACCAGGTGAGGTCAATGACAAGGCTAAGGCAGTTGGTCTGGATACTTACACTCAAATGTTAGAAGAAGCGAACAAGGAGCAAGAACCAGCAAAACGTTATGAAAAATATGCTGAAATTCAAGCTTGGCTCGTTGATAGCGCCCTTGCAATTCCAAACGTTTCTCAGGGTGGAACACCGACCTTGAGAAAGACAGTTCCATTCTCATCACCATTCTCACAAGCTGGAAATAAGGGTGTCGAATCATACAAGTACCTCAAGTTGCAAGATAAGACTGTAACGACTGATGAGTATGAAAAAGCTAAAGGAAAATGGCTGAAAGAAAAAGAAGAATCAAATAAAAAAGCCCAAGAAGAACTGGCAAAACACGTTAAATAATCAGTCTATTCAACAGGAAAAACGATAGTTTCTCAAGGAACTATCGTTTTTATATAGTTTGAAACTATAACTAGCTCTTGAAAACAAGAAAATGAGTTAGTAAAAATAAGTGGTACAATAGTTACTATAGATTTGGAGGTATTGTATGAGCAAAGAACTACACATCAACACAATTTTGGCCCAGGCTGGGATCAAGTCAGATGAGGCTACAGGTGCCTTGGTAACACCGCTTCATTTTTCAACCACTTATCAGCATCCGGAGTTCGGTCAGTCTACGGGATTTGACTATACTCGTACCAAAAACCCAACTCGCAGTAAGGCGGAGGAAGTCTTGGCGGCAATCGAATCAGCAGACTATGCCCTAGCGACAAGCTCAGGTATGGCTGCGATTGTACTAGCTTTTAGTGTTTTTCCAGTAGGAAGTAAAGTCTTGGCTGTGCGTGATCTTTATGGAGGCTCTTTCCGTTGGTTCAACCAAGTGGAGCAAGAAGGCCGTTTCCATTTTACCTATGCCAATACAGAAGAAGAGCTAATTGCTGAGTTAGAGAAAGATGTGGATGTTCTCTATATCGAAACACCAACCAATCCCTTGATGTTGGAATTTGATATTGCAAAACTTACAAAACTTGCTCATACCAAAGGTGCCAAGGTAGTGGTGGACAATACCTTCTACAGTCCAATTTACCAACGTCCGATTGAAGATGGTGCGGATATCGTTCTTCATTCTGCTACCAAGTATCTAGCAGGGCACAATGATGTTTTAGCTGGGGTGGTTGTGACTAATAGTTTAGAACTATATGAGCAACTTTTCTACAATTTGAATACGACTGGTGCGGTCTTGTCACCATTTGATAGTTATCAGTTGATTCGTGGTCTCAAAACTCTACCTCTTCGTATGGAACGTTCGACAGCCAATGCCCAAGAAGTGGTTGCTTTTTTGAAGGATTCACCTGCTGTTAAGGAAGTGCTCTATACAGGACGTGGGGGGATGATTTCCTTTAAAGTAGTGGATGAAAAACGTATTCCTCATATTTTAAATAGCCTCAAGGTCTTCTCTTTTGCTGAGAGTTTAGGTGGGGTGGAAAGCCTGATCACCTATCCGACGACTCAAACCCATGCGGATATTCCAGCAGAAGTGCGTCATTCCTATGGCTTAACAGATGACCTCTTGCGCTTGTCAATTGGGATTGAGGATGCCAGAGATTTGATTGCGGACTTGCGACAAGCTTTGGAAGGATAAGATAGATATGGGAAAATATGATTTTACAAGCCTGCCCAATCGTTTTGGGCATCATACCTATAAATGGAAAGAAGCGGAAGCTGATCGAGAAGTTCTACCAGCTTGGATAGCAGATATGGACTTTGTGGTTTTGCCTGAAGTTCGACAAGCTGTACAAGCCTACGCAGATCAGTTGGTCTATGGCTATACCTATGCCAGTGATGCTTTGATTGAGTCGGTTCAGGACTGGGAAGCCACACAACATGGCTATCACTTTGATAAGGATGCCCTCGTCTTTATCGAGGGTGTGGTACCAGCTATTTCAACAGCCATTCAAGCCTTTACAAAAGAAGGAGAGGCTGTTCTGATTAACACACCGGTCTATCCACCTTTTGCCCGCAGTGTCAAACTGAACAATCGCAGATTGATTACCAATTCTTTGGTGGAAAAGGACGGGCTGTTTGAGATTGACTTTGACCAGTTGGAGAAGGAATTGGTGGAAGAGGATGTGAAGCTTTATATCCTTTGCAATCCCCACAATCCTGGTGGACGTGTTTGGGAAAAGGAAGTGTTAGAAAAGATTGGGCATCTCTGCCAAAAACACGGTGTTTTGTTGGTTTCAGATGAGATTCACCAAGATTTGGCCCTCTTTGGTCACAAACACCAGTCATTCAATACCATTAATCCAGCTTTTAAAGACTTTGCCCTTATCTTGAGCAGTGCCACTAAGACCTTTAATATTGCTGGGACGAAAAATTCCTATGCAGTTATTGAAAATCCAAAGCTTCGTGTGGCTTTCCAAAAACGCCAGTTGGCCAATAACCAACATGAAATCTCAGGCTTGGGGTATTTGGCGACAGAAGCTGCCTACCGTTATGGCAAGGACTGGTTAGGAGAGTTAAAAGAAGTCATCGAGGACCACATTAACTATGTAGTGGATATTTTGGGCAACGAAACCAAGATTAAGGTCATGAAACCACAAGGTACCTACTTGATCTGGCTTGATTTTTCAGTCTATGAGCTAACGGATGACCGCTTGCAAGAGCTTTTGAAGAATGAAGCCAAGGTTATCTTGAATCGAGGTTTGGACTTTGGAGAGGAGGGAACTCTTCATGCCCGCCTCAATGTGGCTATGCCGAAGTCAGTACTGGAAGAGGTTTGCCAACGCATCGTGACCACTTTTGCTACACTTTAAAAATCGAGCCTTCTAGGAGAAAAGTCTTCCTAGAAGGCTATTTTCGTAGGGGAAAATGTGGTATAATGAAAAGATAAGATAAAGGGGTAACTATGGCTAAATTGATTCCGGGAAAGTTGCGCATGGAGGGGGTTGCACTCTATGAAACAGGCAACATTGAGATAATCAAGGAAAAAGGGAATCGCCTCTATACTCGTGTGGCGGGAGAAGACTTGCGCTACAGTTTAGAGGATGATCTGGTTTTTTGTGCTTGCGATTTTTTCCAAAAAAGAAGTTACTGTGTTCACCTCGCAGCGCTCGAGCATTATCTGAAGAATGATGAAGAAGGCCAGGTGATTTTACAAGCCTTAGAAAAAGGACATGAAGAGCAAGAAGAGGTCGAAACCAAGGTTAGTTTTGGCGGTAGTTTTTTGGAGTGTATCCAACCTCAGAAGAGAGAGAAAATCTACACTTTGTCGTCTCAAGGCCAGGTGGAAGCTGGAACCAATCGCCTCCTTTGGACTCTCCGAATCGGTTTAGCTGATAGTCAAAAATATTATGTCATTCGTGACATCCCTCTCTTTTTGAAGGTCTTAGTCCATCGAAAGCCATATATGATTGGGAAGCACTATGAAAATGACTTGTCTTGGGATGCTTTTGATACAGCTAGTCAAGAAGTTCTTACTTTTTTATGTGGCTTAATTGAGGAGGGACTGAGTCAAGACCTCTTTTTCCCCAATCAAGGTCGTCACCTCTTTTTCCCTCTGACCTTTTTTGAGCAGGGAGTGGAGTTGCTGATGAACTTGGAAGATTTTCATTTCGAACATCAGATTACTAGTTATGAAAATCTTCTCTTTCATGATTTAGATCCAGATGCAGAGATTTTCTCTTTTTCCGTGCAGGAGTATCCCGATTATTTTGAGATGGAAATTTCTGAGACTGACCGAGTTAACGTATTCTATGGGGGAGCGGTTCTCTTTCGTAAGGGGAATCTTTATCTCTTAAATCCTAAACAAATCAGCCTCCTAAAGGAAATAAAGGATCTCCCTCAGGAGGAAAGAGCGAGAAAATGCCTCCAGTTTGACAACAGTGATCGTGATCGTCTGGCCGCCTGTCTTCCTTTATTTGGACAGCTGGGTATAGTTTCTGCTCCTGAGCGCTTGCAAATCAGACCCTTTTCACCAATCTTTTACTTTGATAGGGAGGATGACGGCAGCATCCGTTTGGATATCCAATTTGACTATGGAGATGTTAAGGTGACTAGTCGTCAACAGCTGGAACAATTACCTTTTTCAAGTGATGCTGTCTTGGAAAACCAACTATTTCAAGTCTGTTTAGAGGCTGGTTTTGAGGCTGATTTTCAGTCTTGGAGACAGGCTTTGAAGCCAGAGGCAGTTTATTCTTTCTTTCACCGTACGATTCCAGCTTTTGAGAAGTTGGGTCAGGTTTTCTTGTCTGATGAGATGAATCAGCTCTACAGTGTCCAAGCTCCTCAGGTTCAGATTGAGTCCAAGGGAGGACTGTTGGAGATTCAGTTTGATTTCCAAGGGATTGCCCAAGAAGAGATTGATCAAGCTCTTAAAGCCCTGACCAGCAATCAGGATTTCTATATCAGTTCTTCTGATCAAGTGTACTTTTTTGATGAGGAAACCAAGCAGATTCGTCAAAATTTGCAGGAACTGGGGGTTGAGCTAAAAGATGGTTCTTTTCAAGCGCGAAAATCTCTGGCTTATAGCCTTTCTCAGCTTTTTGAAGGTCGAGACAGGATCTCCTTCTCGGAAGAATTTCAGCATTTAGCTCATGATTTGACCCATCCAGAGGACTTTCCTTTGGGAGATATACGGGTGCAGGCGAGTTTGAGAGACTATCAGGAAAAGGGTGTCCGTTGGCTCCAGATGCTTCATCACTATGGCTTTGGTGGCATCCTAGCCGATGATATGGGACTGGGAAAAACACTGCAAACTATTGCTTTTTTGACCAGTCAGGTGACAGAAGATAGTCGGGTCTTGATTTTGGCTCCGTCAGGTTTAATCTACAATTGGGCAGATGAATTCAGGAAATTTGCCCCACAGTTGGATTTGGCTGTCGTTCATGGTTTGAAAGCGAATCGAGAAGCGATTCTTTCTGAAAATCACCAAATCTATGTGACTAGCTATGCAACCTTTCGTCAAGACAGCGAGCTTTATCAAGAGATGGCTTTTGATTTTCTCTTCTTAGATGAGGCCCAGGTCATGAAAAATGCCCAGACTAAGATTGCTCAGAGTTTGCGCCAGTTTGTGGTGCCAGCAGTCTTTGCTTTGTCGGGTACGCCCATCGAAAATCATTTAGGAGAGTTGTGGTCTATCTTCCAAATTGTGCTACCGGGGCTCTTACCAAGTAAAAAGGAGTTTATGAAATTACCGGCTGACCGAGTCGCGCAGTTTATCAAGCCTTTCGTCATGAGGCGTAAGAAAGAAGAAGTTCTTACAGAACTGCCTGATCTGATCGAAGTCGTCTATAAAAATGAACTGGAAGACCAACAGAAGGCCATCTATCTCGCCCAGTTGCAACAGATGCGAGACCGCCTAGCGCAAGTGACAGATCAAGAATTCCAAAGAAGTCGGGTAGAAATCTTATCTGGTCTCATGCGATTGCGCCAGATCTGCGATACGCCTGCCCTCTTCATGGACGATTACCAGGGAGCCAGTGGTAAACTCGATAGTCTCCGAGATTTATTGCTACAAGTGGCTGATGGTGGGCATCGGGTCTTGATTTTCTCCCAGTTCAAAGGAATGTTGGAAAAAATCGAGAAAGAACTCCCAGACTTGGGCTTGACCTCCTTCAAAATCACAGGTTCAACTCCTGCTCATGACAGACAGGAGATGACTAAGGCCTTTAACCAAGGGGAAAGAGATGCCTTTCTCATCTCCCTTAAGGCGGGTGGTGTTGGTCTCAATCTAACGGGAGCTGATACGGTCATTTTAGTTGACCTTTGGTGGAATCCCGCTGTCGAAGCCCAGGCTATCGGAAGAGCTCACCGCATGGGGCAGGAGCAGATGGTCGAGGTCTATCGTTTGATTACCAAGGGGACCATTGAAGAAAAAATCCAAGAACTTCAAGAACAAAAGAAACATTTGGTTTCCCAAGTTTTAGATGGTACGGAGTCGCGTGCGAGTCTCAGTCTGGCAGAAATTCGTGAAATTTTGGGAATTTCTGAAGCCAGCACTTGAAAAATCAAGACAATACGCTATAATGAAGTGTTGAAAGGAAATACAAAATGAAACAAGATCGATTTCCATTGGTGTCAGATGATGAGATCATGCTGACCAAAATGCCAGTCATGGACTTGTACGATGAGTCAGACTTTATTAGCAATATCAAAGGTGATTACCGCGATAAGAACTATTTGGAATGGTCTCCTATCAATGAGGAAGAAACCGTAGTTTCTCCAGTGATTAACAAGGAGTCAAAGCCAAGTCCAGAACCTAAAAAAGTTGAAAAGACTTATGCAGAGTTGGCTCGAGAAGAGGCGCGTGCGGACTTGAAGAAGAAACGTTCAGCCAAGTATTTGACTCAGGATGTTAGTCATACCAGACGACACAATGGTTCAACACTTGTTCGTCAAGGAAACCAACCAACAGCACCATTTCAAAAGGAAAATCCTGGTGAGTTTGCCAAATTTAGCAAAAACTTGAGCCAGTCTCACTATATCTTAGCTGAGGAGGTTGGCCAAGTGGCGAATCCAACTCCGAAAAACCAAACGGAAAAAGCTAAAAAGAACAACTACGATTTTCTAAAGAAGAGTCAAATCTATAATAAAAAGAATAAGCAAACAGAACAGGAACGTCAGGTTGCCCAAGAGTTGAATCTGACAAGAATTACTGAGTAGGGGAGAAAAGCATGTCAAAAACATATCATTTTATTGGAATCAAGGGATCAGGGATGAGTGCCCTAGCCTTGATGTTGCACCAAATGGGACACAAGGTTCAAGGTTCAGACGTTGAAAAATACTACTTTACTCAACGTGGTCTAGAGCAGGCAGGGATTGCCATTCTTCCTTTTGATGAAAAGAACCTACAAGGTGATGTGGAGATTATCGCTGGGAATGCCTTCCGTCCAGATAACAACGTTGAAATAGCCTATGCAGATCAAAATGGTATCAGCTACAAACGTTACCACGAATTCCTAGGTAGCTTTATGCGCGACTTTGTCAGCATGGGAGTGGCAGGAGCACATGGAAAAACTTCAACGACAGGTATGCTGTCACATGTCTTGTCTCACATCACAGACACCAGTTTTTTGATTGGAGACGGGACAGGTCGCGGTTCAGCCAATGCCAAATATTTTGTCTTTGAATCAGACGAATATGAGCGTCATTTCATGCCTTACCACCCAGAATACTCTATCATCACCAACATTGACTTTGACCATCCAGACTACTTTACAAGTCTAGAGGACGTTTTCAATGCCTTTAACGACTATGCCAAACAAATTACCAAAGGTTTGTTTGTATATGGTGAAGATCCTGAGTTGCGTAAGATCACAGCCAATGCGCCAATCTATTACTATGGGTTTGAAGCTGAGGGCAATGACTTTGTAGCTAGCGATCTTCTTCGTTCTACGACTGGTTCTACATTCACCGTTCATTTCCGTGGTCAAGAGTTGGGTCAATTCCACATTCCAACCTTTGGTCGTCACAATATTATGAATGCGACAGCTGTTATTGGTCTTCTTTACACAGCTGGTTTTGATTTGAACTTGGTCCGTGAACACTTGAAAACCTTTGCAGGTGTTAAGCGTCGTTTCACTGAGAAAATTGTCAATGATACAGTGATTATTGATGACTTTGCCCACCATCCAACAGAAATCATTGCGACCTTGGATGCGGCTCGTCAAAAATACCCAAGCAAGGAAATCGTGGCAATCTTCCAACCACATACTTTTACAAGAACCATTGCCTTGTTGGACGAATTTGCCCATGCATTGAATCAAGCAGACGCCGTCTACCTAGCGCAAATCTATGGATCAGCTCGTGAAGTGGACCATGGTGATGTCAAAGTAGAAGACTTAGCCAATAAGATCAACAAGAAACACCAGGTTATCACTGTTGAAAATGTTTCACCACTCCTAGACCATGACAATGCTGTTTACGTCTTTATGGGTGCAGGAGACATCCAAACCTATGAATATTCATTTGAACGTCTCTTGTCTAACTTGACAAGCAACGTCCAATAAGGAAAACAGATGGAAATTCCAATCACAATAAGGCAAGCTACCTTATCAGATTTAGAAGAAATATTGGCTATTGAAGAAGCCAATTCTTCATTAGAAGAGGCATTTAGCCACCAATCATTAGAAGAGAGTATCCGCAAGACTGCGGGTACCTTTCTTGTAGCTGGGGATGAAAATCAGCTCCTAGGCTATGTTTTAGGAGAAGCTCAGTATCTTCATCCCAAGTGGATAGAAATAAAATCATTGACCATTCATCCTGACCATTGGGGACAGGGGTTGGGAACTCTTCTTCTTGCGGCCTTGAAACAGGTGACAGTCGAACTAGATTACCAAGGTATTCTTTTACAAAGTCCTGATGAACTACTATCATATTTTGAAATGAATGGCTTTGTTGAAGAAGAAGTGACAGAAAGTCATCATGGCAGTGGTTCTGAATGGTATCTGACTTGGGCTAATCCCTTTTATCAGGAGGAAATATGAAAATCAGACAAGCAAGATTTTCGGATTTAGATCGGATTATAGAGATAGAGCTGGAGAATTTTTCACTGGAGGAAGCCATTCCTCGTTCGGTCTTTGAGGCCCATTTGCAGGAAATTCAGACCAGTTTTCTGGTAGCTGAAAAAGAGGGGAATATTCTTGGTTATATCGAAGGTCCAGTCGTCCCACACCGCCATCTACATGATCAGTCATTTACAGAAGAAATAAAAGACTATAGCCATCAACCTGGAGGTTATATTTCTGTGACTTGCCTATCTATTGCCAAGGAAGCACAAGCTTTGGGAGTGGGGAAAAGACTATTAAGGGCTTTGAAAGAAGTCGCTTTAGAACATGAGCGAGAGGGCATTAATCTGACATGTCATGATTACCTTATCGCCTATTATGAAAAGCACGGCTTTGTTAATGAAGGAATATCCCAGTCAAACTTTGCTGGGGAAACATGGTATGATATGGTCTGGCAGCCTGAAAATCAATAAAACTAGCTAGGGAATGCCCTAGTTGGTTGCTTTTCTACGACTTTTAAGATATAATATTATGGATTGTCAACAAGGAGGTAATGCTTTTGACTGAAAAATCAAGAGAAGAAGAAAAATTAAGCTTTAAAGAGCAGATTCTACGTGATTTAGAAAGAGTAAAAGAACAAGATAGAAGAGAGAAAGAAGTAGAGATTCCAAATCTGACGGCTTCATCATCTCAAGCTAGTTCAGCAACTCCTTCAGATCTTGAACCAGAAACATCAACAGAAGAGTTGATGGCTGATTCCCTGTCTGTTGTCGATAAAATTCTAAAGAATGCACCAAGTGTTCCTCCACTTTCAAGTGCTAGAACTGATGAAACGGATGACCAAGAAGAGAAAGAGATTAGACAGCCAATCATCGACAAGATTGAAGTTGTAGAATCTGAAGAACCTCTAGTAGAGCCGATTCATCTGGCTGAAGAACCTGTAGTGGAACCCGTTCAACCTAAGGTAGAACCAGTTGAGCTTAAACCCGAAGAAAAAGAATTTAACGATACTCCGACTAAGGTTGCCGTAACCTATAAAACAGAAGACAAGAAAGAGGAAATCACTCCAGGAATGCCTGAAAGAGTTGAGCCTGTTTCTACAGAATCTAGCGGTGGATTAGCTGATGCTCCACGTCGTAGTCGTCGTCAAGGTGCAACATCAACTAAGAAAAAGAATAAATCAAAAGCTAAAGGTTGCCTAGTAACAGTTCTAGTTCTCCTAGTACTCGTTACAGTTGGTGGTTACTTTGGTTATGGTTACGTTCAAGATTCCTTGAAACCTGTGGATGCAAGCTCTAAGGATTACGTAACGGTTCAAATCCCAGACGGTGCAAATGTTCAAGAAATTGGAAGCACCTTGGAAAAATCTGGTTTGGTTAAACATGGACTGATCTTTAGCCTTTATGCTAAATACTATAGCCATGCTAACTTGAAGTCAGGTTATTACAACTTGAAGAAGAGTATGAGTACGGATGAGTTGATTCAAGAATTGCAAAAAGGTGGGACTCCTGAAGCTCAGGCACCTGTTCTTGCAAACTTGACCATTCCAGAAGGCTATACATTAGAGCAAATCGCTCAAACAGTAGGACAACTTCAAGGTGAATTTAAAGAACCTCTTACTGCGGATGCTTTCTTGGCAAAAGCTCAAGATGAGACCTTTATCTCACAATTAGTAGCCAAGTATCCAAACCTACTTGGAAGTCTTCCAACAAAAGACAGTGGCGTTCGTTATCGTCTTGAAGGCTACCTTTTCCCAGCAACCTATACGATCAAAGACAGCACAACTGTTGAAAGTTTGATTGATGACATGGTAGCTGCTATGGATAAGGCTATGTCACCATATTACGCTACGATCAAAGAAAAGAATCTGACAGTTAATGAATTGCTCAGCATTGCTTCTCTTGTCGAAAAAGAAGGTGCTAAGACGGAAGATCGCAAGAAAATCGCAGGTGTCTTCTATAACCGCTTGAATGCTGGTATGCCACTTCAAAGTAATATCGCTATCCTATATGCTCAAGGAAAACTTGGTCAAAAGATTAGTTTAGCAGATGACGCTGGAATTGATACAACGATTGATTCACCATACAATGTTTACACACACCTTGGCCTCATGCCTGGACCGGTTGATAGCCCAAGTTCGGATGCGATTGAAGCAAGTGTAAACCAGACAAAGAGTGAGTACTTGTACTTTGTAGCAAATGTTGAAGATGGTAAAGTATACTTTGCAACAACAAAAGAAGAACATGATCAAAACGTTGCAGAGCATATCAATAGCAAGTTACCTCAAGCAAGTAGTTCAAACTAAAATTATGTGGTTTTCCACATAATTTTGTTTTAAAAAAGTAAATAGAAAAGAAAGTTAAAAAAATGGCAGAAAAAACTTACCCAATGACCCTTGAAGAAAAGGAAAAACTAGAAAAAGAATTAGAGGAGTTGAAACTCGTTCGACGTCCCGAAGTCGTAGAGCGTATCAAGATTGCTCGCTCCTATGGAGACCTTTCAGAAAATAGTGAGTATGAAGCAGCGAAAGATGAACAAGCTTTTGTTGAAGGACAAATTTCAAGTCTAGAAACAAAAATTCGTTATGCTGAAATTGTTAATAGCGATGCAGTTGCCCAAGATGAGGTAGCAATCGGTAAAACAGTAACAATCCAAGAAGTCGGTGAAGACGAAGAAGAGGTCTACATCATCGTTGGTTCTGCAGGTGCAGATGCTTTTGCTGGTAAAGTCTCAAATGAAAGTCCGATTGGCCGTGCTTTGATTGGCAAGAAGACTGGCGATACTGCAACGATTGAAACACCAGTTGGTAGCTATGATGTCAAAATCTTAAAGGTTGAAAAAACAGCTTAAATAGAATGAAAAAGGAGTAGTGAAGGCCTTGCCTTGCTCAACTCCTTTTTGGTTTTTTGGATAAAAAGGAGACTATATGAGTGAAAATAAGAAGAAAAATAAAATGGAGCGTGGTTTAACCAATCGCCATGTTCAGGTGATGGCCATTGCGGGAACAATCGGAACCGGACTTTTCCTAGGTGCTGGTCGCTCTATCAGCCTTACAGGACCTTCTATCATCCTGATTTATATGATCACAGGAGCCTTTATGTTTTTGATGATGAGGGCTGTTGGAGAGATGCTGTATCAGGATCCGGAACAACATACCTTTATCAACTTTATCACCCGTCATTTGGGGAAAGGCTGGGGATATTTCTCAGTTTGGTCTTATTGGTTATCAGTTGTCTTTATCGGTATGGCAGAAATCACTGCCATCTCAGACTATGTCCGCTTCTGGTTTCCCACATGGCCTAGCTGGATGATTCAGCTTGTCTTTTTAACGATTTTGGCTTTGGTCAATCTGATTGCAGTTAAGCTCTTTGGCGAAGTCGAGTTTTGGTTTGCTATGGTCAAGATTGTGGCGATTTTAGCCATGATTGCCACTGGGGTATTTATGGTTTTGACAGGCTTTAAGACACCGCATGGTGTTGCAAGCTTGGCAAATATCAGCGACCAGTTCTCTCTTTTTCCAAACGGAGTTATGAACTTTGTCATGGCCTTTCAAATGGTATTTTTTGCCTATCTGATGATTGAGTTTATCGGGGTAACAACTTCTGAAACAAAGAACCCTCGTCAGGTCTTGCCCAAAGCTGTTAAGGAAATTCCTCTCAGAATTATCTTCTTCTACGGGGGAGCTCTCATTGCGATTATGGCCATTATTCCTTGGTCTTATCTTAATTCTTCAGATTCTCCATTTGTAACGGTCTTTGAACTGGCGGGGATCAAGTGGGCGGCGGCTCTAATCAACTTTGTTGTCTTGACATCAGCGGCGTCTGCTCTTAACTCAACTCTCTACTCAACAGGGAGACACTTATATCAGATTGCCCATGATTCGCCAAATCGTTTCTTAAAGGCCATCAAGGTCGATACCCTTTCTCGCCACAATGTACCTCAAAATGCCATCATCGCCTCAGCGATCTTGATTGCTCTGGCTGCCTTTATCAACGTGCTACCAGGTGTTTCAGATGCCTTTGCTTTGATCACCGCATCCTCATCAGGTGTTTACATCGCGATTTATATCTTGATTATGGTGGCTCATCTCAAATACCGCAAGTCACAAGACTTCATGGCTGATGGCTACCTTATGCCTCAGTATCGCTTGCTTAATCCCCTAACCATTCTCTTTTTTGTCTTTGTTTTTGTGACTCTCTTTTTGCAAGAGTCCACTTTTATGGGGGCAGTAGGTTCTGCTATCTGGATCCTTGTTTTTGGGATTTATAGTCAGTGGAAATTTAGAAAATAAATCATGAACTCATCAACTCTGTTTGGTGAGTTTTTCTAGTTTGACAGTCCATCGAAATAAGACTATAATCAAGCTGTAGTAGTTTATTGGGAGGTTTGGATGTACATTAGATTGGAAAATAGGGAATCGCATAAAGCGCAGGAAATAGGGGATTTGATTCGTGCTTATAATCGTTCCAAAAGAGAAGTGGCTGAAAGCGAGCCACTGAACCTTTATCTCGAAGACGAAAAGGGCAATCTCATGGCAGGATTAGTAGCTGAGACTTTCGGAAATTGGTTGGAAATCGAATATTTGTTTGTGAGAGAGGAATTACGGGGACAAGGAATTGGCTCAAAACTATTACAGCGAGCAGAAAATGAAGCTAAGAATCGAAACTGTCGTTTTGCTTTTGTAAATACTTACCAGTTTCAAGCGCCAGATTTTTATCTAAGTCATGGTTACAAGGAAGTTTTTACCTTGCAAGACTATCCCTACACAGGACAAAGATACTATTACCAAAAAGATTTGTGACCTAGACTTCTATCCTTTGAAGAGGAACTTAGCTAAGTATCAAAAAAGAACGAATACTCTTTATCATGTAAAATGGTAGAGAGTTTTTTTGTTAATAAAATCTTACAAAATGACATTTATATATTGCATTAAGTTAGATATATGGTATAATGTTTTTAAAAGAAGCGCAACTTTTTAAAAATGTGAAGGAGGACGCTAGTGGCTAAAAATTTAAAATTAAAATTAGCTCGGGTAGAGCGTGATTTAACACAAGGGGATTTGGCAGAGGCTGTGGGTGTTACTAGGCAGACTATAGGCTTGATAGAAGCAGGGAAATATAATCCTAGTCTCTCCCTTTGCCAGTCAATTTGCAGATGCTTAGGAAAAACATTAGATCAATTATTTTGGGAGGAAGAAGATGAAAAATAGATTTTTTTATTATCAATTACTAGACGAAAGAGAAGAACAACTGATGAATAAAGCGGGGGCTGAAAGTTTCTATATCTCTATAGCTTTCTTGCTTTTATCTTATATGATTACAGTATTAGCACCAAGTCTTTTTAATCCGATAATGATTCTCATCATTATCATTATTGGAACTTCTTACTTTTTCGGCCGTGCTCGAGATTTGGGTGTGAACTACTATAGTCGTTTTCATTTTACGATTGGAGGGTGTTTGCTGGTAACTCTCGCTATTACGACTCTTTTGATGTTGCAGAATTATCAATTCAATATCGAAATTTATCAGCACAATCCTCTGAACCTTAAATATTTGTCTGCTTGGGTTATTACTTATCTGATTTACCTTCCTTGGGTTTTTATCGGCAATCTTGGGCTTAAAAGTTATGGCGAATGGGCTCAAAAAAAGTTTGAGCAAGATATGGATGAACTGGAGAATGGAGAATAGCTTGTTAGCTTTTTATCAATCTCAGTAAAATGTGTTATAATAGTACTAATTTATCGGATGGTGTGAAAGTGGTAGAATACGTTCATACCTTTGTAAAGTAGGAAGAAGGAAAACAGATGTATCCAGATGATAGTTTGACATTGCACACGGACTTGTACCAGATTAACATGATGCAAGTTTACTTTGACCAAGGAATTCACAATAAAAAGGCGGTCTTTGAAGTTTATTTCCGTCAGCAACCTTTTCAGAACGGTTATGCAGTTTTTGCTGGTTTGGAAAGAATTGTACATTATCTTAAAGACTTGCGCTTTTCAGATAGCGATATTGCCTACTTGGAGTCGCTTGGCTATCATGGGGCATTCTTAGACTACCTCCGCAATCTCAAGTTGGAGTTGACGGTTCGTTCTGCCCAGGAAGGGGACTTGGTTTTTGCTAATGAGCCAATTGTTCAAGTTGAAGGCCCTCTAGCCCAATGCCAGTTGGTCGAAACGGCTCTCTTGAACATCGTTAACTTTCAAACCTTGATAGCGACCAAGGCAGCACGTATTCGTTCGGTTATCGAAGATGAACCCTTGATGGAGTTCGGGACACGTCGTGCACAAGAAATGGATGCAGCTATCTGGGGAACACGCGCAGCTGTGATTGGTGGCGCTAATGGAACCAGCAATGTGCGTGCCGGGAAGCTCTTTGGTATTCCAGTCTTGGGGACTCATGCCCATGCCTTGGTACAGGTTTATAGAAACGACTATGAAGCCTTCAAGGCCTATGCTTCAACCCATCGTGACTGTGTCTTTCTAGTAGATACTTATGATACGTTGCGTATCGGTGTGCCAGCTGCCATTCAGGTAGCGAGTGAGTTGGGTGATAAGATCAATTTTAAAGGCGTTCGTATCGACTCTGGGGATATTGCCTACATTTCCAAGAAAGTTCGCCAACAGTTAGATGAGGCTGGATATCCAGATGCCAAAATTTACGCTTCCAATGACCTCGATGAAAATACCATCCTTAACCTCAAAATGCAACACGCTAAGATTGACGTTTGGGGGGTGGGTACCAAGCTGATTACAGCCTATGATCAGCCAGCTCTTGGGGCAGTTTATAAGATTGTAGCTATCGAAGATGAGAATGGTCGTATGCGCAATACCATCAAACTGTCTAATAATGCTGAAAAAGTATCGACCCCAGGTAAGAAGCAGGTATGGCGCATTACCAGCCGTGAAAAAGGCAAGTCAGAAGGGGACTACATTACTTATGATGGTGTGGATGTGAGTGACATGACAGAAATCAAGATGTTCCATCCGACTTATACCTACATCAAAAAGACCGTTCGTAATTTTGATGCCGTTCCTCTCTTGGTGGATATTTTCAAAGAAGGAACATTAGTCTACAACCTGCCTAGTTTGACTGAGATTCAGGATTATGCCCGTAAGGAATTTGACAAGCTATGGGATGAATACAAGCGCGTGCTCAATCCGCAACATTACCCAGTAGATTTGGCCCGTGATATTTGGCAAGATAAGATGGACTTGATTGATAAGATGCGCAAAGAAGCCCTTGGTGAAGGAGAAGAAGAATGAGTTTGCAAGAGACCATTATCCAGCAACTGGGCGTCAAACCAGTGATTGATGCCCAGGAAGAAATTCGTCGTTCCATTGACTTCTTAAAGAGATACTTGAAAAAACACCCCTTCCTTAAAACCTTTGTACTAGGGATTTCTGGAGGACAAGACTCAACCTTGGCAGGGCGCTTGGCGCAATTAGCTATGGAAGAAATGCGAGCAGAGACAGGAGATGACAGCTACCAATTTATTGCTGTCCGCCTGCCATATGGCGTGCAAGCAGATGAGGCAGATGCTCAAAAAGCTCTTGCTTTCATCCAGCCAGATGTCAGTCTAGTTGTAAATATCAAGGAATCAGCTGATGCCATGACAGCTGCAGTTGAAGCGACAGGAAGTCCTGTTTCAGACTTTAACAAGGGCAATATTAAGGCTCGTAGTCGTATGATTGCCCAATATGCCCTTGCGGGTGCCCATAGCGGAGCGGTCATTGGAACAGACCATGCTGCGGAAAATATCACAGGCTTTTTTACCAAGTTTGGTGACGGTGGTGCAGACATTCTCCCACTTTATCGCCTCAATAAACGCCAAGGGAAACAACTCTTGAAGGAACTTGGTGCAGACCCAGCCCTTTATGAAAAGATCCCAACAGCAGATTTGGAAGAAGACAAACCTGGACTTGCAGACGAAGTAGCCTTGGGAGTCACTTACAATGAAATTGATGACTACCTTGAAGGCAAAACCATCAGTCCAGAAGCCCAAGCAACTATCGAAAACTGGTGGCACAAAGGCCAACACAAACGCCACCTACCAATCACCGTATTTGATGACTTTTGGGAGTAAAAAGGTCCTGTGGACCTTTTTACCCTGAGCCTAGAAATGGGAAAGCGAAGAAGGTCCGGGGGACCTTTTTAGCTTCTTGCCTTGAAACTCGAGAGCAAGAATAACCTCCAGTGGAGGTTTTTACCCTGAGCCTAGAAATGAGAAAGCGAAGAAGGTCCGGGGGACCTTTTTAGCACGAGTCTAGAAACAGGAAAACGAGGCAGATTCGGTAACTCGTAGTGTTCGATTTTCCTTGTCTCACCCCCGCAACGATGACTAGGTTTGAAAAAGCTTGGTAAAGCGCATTTCAAACCAGACAGCGACTGCGTCAAGGGATTAGGTAAAACACTTGTTTCCTAGCTATTACTGAGTATAGTCTTTTTACCCTGAGCCTAGAAATGAGAAAGCGAAGAAGGTCCGGGGGACCTTTTAAGCCCGAGTCTAGAAACGGGAAAACGAGGAAGGCCCGGGGGACTTTTTTAGCTTGAGCCTTAAGCTTAGAAAGCGAGGTAACGTTATGAAAGCAATCGGTACGCAAATATTACAGACAGAACGTTTGATTTTGAGAAGATTTGTGGAGAGTGATGCGGAAGCCATGTTTCAAAATTGGGCTTCGTCTGCTGAGAATCTGGCCTATGTCACCTGGGATCCTCATCCTGATGTTGAGGTGACTCGGAACTCGATTCAAAATTGGGTTGCATCCTATACTAATCCCAACTATTACAAATGGGCCATTTGTCTCAAAGAGAACCCAGAGCATGTGATAGGAGATATCAGCATCATTGAAATGCACGAGGAAGATTTAAGTTGTGAAATTGGGTATGTTTTAGGAAAAAACTTTTGGGGCCGAGGTATGATGACAGAGGCCTTGAAAGCTGTGTTAGATTTTTGTTTTACTCAAGCAGGCTTTCAAAAAGTCAGAGCTCGTTACGCTAGTCTCAATCTAGCTTCAGGCCGTGTTATGGAAAAAGCGGGAATGTCTTATCTAAAAACCATTGCCAATGGTGTGGAGAGAAAAGACTACGTTGCGGACCTTATTTATTACCAGATAAGTAGGGAGGACAGGTGATTCTCTTTTCTGTTTCTACCAAAGTCAGACCTTGTCTGGCTTTTTTTGTGCCAGATTTCTAAATAAGCTGATTAAATTCCTATTTTTCCCTATCATTGTCCCTGTTTTTTCTGGAGTTTTGGGGATATAATAGACCTATCAAATCAAAGAATGGAGGAAGGCAATGGACAATGTAATCTTTTTTATTAGTGTTTTTCTTGCTGGAATTCTTTCCTTCTTTTCTCCTTGTATTTTACCCTTGTTGCCAGTCTATGCAGGAGTCTTATTGGATGATAAGAATGATGCTCAGGCTTCTAGCGGAAAATTTTCAATCTCAGTTGTAAGTTTATTGCGAACTCTGGCCTTTATAGCGGGGATTTCCTTTGTTTTTATCTTACTGGGTTATGGAGCTGGTTTTTTAGGCAATTTGCTGTATGCTTCTTGGTTTCAGTATGTGACGGGTGCGATTATCATTCTCTTGGGCTTGCACCAGATGGAAGTCTTACATTTGCAGGGACTCTACAAGGAAAGAAGGCTACAATTAAAGAGACAAGGGCAAAAGGGTAACGGCTATAGTCAGGCATTTTTACTGGGGTTAACCTTTAGTTTTGCTTGGACGCCATGTGTGGGGCCGGTTCTGGGGTCTGTTTTGGCCTTGGCGGCTTCAGGTGGTTCAGGAGCTTGGCAGGGTGCTGGTCTCATGTTGATTTACACGCTGGGTTTGGCGCTACCATTTTTGGTTCTAGCTCTTGCTTCCAGCTATGTTTTGAAACATTTCCGAAAACTCCATCCTTATCTCGGAACCTTCAAAAAAGTGGGTGGTTTTCTCATTATCGTGATGGGAATCTTGGTGCTTTTGGGAAATGCTTCCATTTTGACTACATTATTTGAATAGAGAGGAAAAAGAAATGAAAAAATGGCAAACATGTCTCCTTGGAGTAGGCTCAATTTGTTGCTTGGCAGCCTGTTCGGCTAAAAACATGTCAGACGAGTCTACTATGAGGGAGCAATCCAAAACAGAACAAGTTAGTTCGAAAACTGCGACTAAAGGTCAGGAAGTCGCTGATTTTGAACTGACAGGTGTAGATGGCAAGACCTATCGTTTGTCTGATTACAAGGGCAAGAAAGTCTATCTCAAATTTTGGGCTTCTTGGTGTTCCATCTGTCTAGCCAGCCTTCCAGATACGGATGAAATTGCTAAAGAAGCTGGTGATGACTATGTGGTCTTGACAGTGGTGTCTCCTGGACACAAGGGGGAACAAGCAGAAGCGGACTTTAAGAATTGGTACAAGGGCTTGGATTATAAAAATTTTCCAGTTTTAATTGATCCATCAGGTAAACTCTTGGAAAGTTATGGTGTCCGTTCTTATCCGACTCAAGCCTTTATAGACAAGGAAGGCAAGCTGGTCAAAACGCAACCAGGTTTTATGGATAAGGATATGATTTTAAAAGAATTGAAAGAAATGGGGTAGAGAAAGGCTATGAATGATAAAGTAAAACTTTTTGTCTTGGCAGGGGTCATTCTCCTAGCCCTAACCGGTTTCTATTTTCTATTGATGCGAAATGCAGGGCAGACAGATAGCTCGCAAATTGAGAAAGCATCAGTTAGCCAAGGAGGAAAAACAGTGAAAAAAACAGAAGTGAGTAAAGACGCAGACTTGCACGAAATTTATCTAGCTGGGGGATGTTTCTGGGGAGTGGAGGAATACTTCTCACGCGTTCCCGGAGTGACAGATGCCGTTTCTGGCTATGCAAACGGTAGAGGGGAAACAACCAAGTACGAATTGATTAATCAAACAGGCCATGCAGAGACTGTCCATATCACCTATGATGCCAATCAAATTTCCCTCAAGGAAATTCTGCTTCATTACTTCCGCATCATTAATCCAACCAGCAAAAATAAACAAGGAAATGATGTGGGGACTCAGTATCGTACCGGCGTATATTACACAGATGACAAGGATTTGGAACTAATCAACCAAGTCTTTGATGAAGTTGCTAAGAAATACGACCAACCTCTGGCAGTTGAAAAGGAAAATTTGAAGAATTTTGTGGTGGCGGAGGATTATCACCAAGACTACCTCAAGAAAAATCCAAATGGCTACTGTCATATCAATGTTAATCAGGCTGCCTATCCCGTCATTGATGCTAGCAAATATCCTAAACCAAGTGATGAGGAATTGAAAAAGACCTTGTCGCCTGAGGAGTATGCCGTTACCCAGAAAAATCAAACAGAACGAGCTTTTTCAAACCGTTACTGGGATAAATTTGAATCTGGTATCTATGTGGATGTGGCAACTGGCGAACCTCTCTTTTCATCAAAGGACAAGTTTGAGTCTGGTTGTGGCTGGCCTAGTTTCACCCAACCAATTAGTCCAGATGTTGTCACCTACAAGGAAGATAAGTCCTACAATATGACGCGTATGGAAGTGAGAAGCCGAGTTGGAGATTCTCACCTTGGCCATGTCTTTACAGATGGGCCTCAGGACAAGGGTGGCTTGCGCTACTGTATCAATAGTCTTTCTATCCGATTTATTCCCAAAGACCAAATGGAAGAAAAAGGCTATGCCTATTTACTAGATTATGTCGATTAAGAAGTCTTTCCTAAGCAGTTAGTGGAGAATTTTGCTATACTGATACTAGTAAGTGGTAAAGGAGCAGAGCATGACCTACACAATCTTAATCGTAGAAGATGAGTATCTGGTAAGACAAGGCTTGACCAAGTTGGTCAATGTGGCAGCCTACGATATGGAAATCATCGGTCAGGCTGAAAATGGAAGACAGGCTTGGGACTTGATTCAAAAGCAGGTGCCAGATATCATTTTAACTGATATCAATATGCCTCAGCTAAATGGCATCCAGTTGGCCAGTCTGGTCCGAGAAACCTATCCTCAGGTGCATCTGGTATTTTTGACGGGTTACGATGATTTTGATTATGCCTTGTCTGCTGTCAAACTCGGTGTAGATGATTACCTGCTCAAACCCTTTTCTCGTCAGGATATTGAGGAAATGTTGGGGAAAATCAAGCAAAAACTAGACAAGGAAGAAAAAGAAGAGCAGTTACAAGATTTATTAACCGATAAGTTTGAGGGAAATATTGCTCAGAAAATCCAGTCCCATCTAGCTGACAGTCAGTTTAGTTTGAAGTCTTTGGCCAGTGACTTGGGCTTTAGTCCGACTTATTTGAGTTCCTTGATTAAGAAAGAGTTGGGCCTGCCTTTTCAGGATTACCTGGTGAGAGAGCGTGTCAAACAGGCCAAGCTCTTGCTTCTGACTACGGATTTAAAGATTTATGAGATAGCCGAAAAGGTTGGTTTTGAAGATATGAACTATTTTACCCAACGTTTTAAACAGATTGCAGGTGTGACACCTCGTCAGTTTAAGAAAGGGGAAGGCCGATGAAGCGTTCTTCTCTCTTAGTCAGAATGGTTATTTCCATCTTTCTGGTCTTTCTCATTCTACTAGCTGTTGTTGGGACTTTCTACTATCAATCTAGTTCATCAGCCATTGAGGCCACTATTGAGGGTAATAGCCAAACGACCATTAGCCAAACTAGCCACTTTATTCATTCTTATATCAAAAAATTAGAAACCACCTCTACCAGTTTGACCCAGCAGGCAGATGTCTTAGCCTATGCTGAGAATCCTAACCAAGTCCAAGCCAAGGGAATCAGAGATCTGTTTTTGACTATCTTAAAGGCAGACCAGGACTTGAAAACGGTGGTACTGGTCACCAAATCCGGTCAGGTTATTTCTACAGATGATAGTGTGCAGATGAAAACTTCCTCAGATATGATGGCTGAGGATTGGTACCAAAAGGCTATTCATCAGGGAGCTAAGCCAGTTTTAACCCCAGCTCGTAAATCAGATAGTCAATGGGTCATTTCTGTCACTCAGGAACTTGTCGATACAAAGGGGGCCAATCTTGGCGTGCTTCGATTAGACATTTCCTACGAAACTCTGGAAGCCTATCTCAACCAGCTCCAGTTGGGCCAGCAGGGCTTTGCCTTTATCATCAATGAAAACCATGAATTTGTCTACCATCCTAAACGTACTGTCTATAGCTCAGCGAGTGAAATGGAGGCCATGAAACCCTACATCGAGACGGGGCAGGGATATACGCTGTATCACCAATCCTACGTCAGTCAGGAAAAGATTGCAGGTACTGATTGGACGGTTATAGGTGTGTCTTCGCTGGAGAAGTTAGACCAGGTTCGGAGTCAGCTCTTGTGGACCTTGCTTGCTGCTAGTGCCTTATCTCTTCTTGCCTGTCTCTGCTTGGTGTGGTTCAGTCTCAAACGCTGGATTGCCCCTTTGAAGGATCTGAGAGAAACCATGCTGGAAATTGCTTCTGGTACACAAAATCTTCGAGCCAAAGAAGCTGGC
This sequence comes from Streptococcus oralis, assembly GCF_019334565.1. NCBI lineage: Bacteria > Bacillati > Bacillota > Bacilli > Lactobacillales > Streptococcaceae > Streptococcus > Streptococcus oralis. The sequence goes on from NZ_CP079724.1 coordinate 631,349, forward strand.
GCCTATGAACTGAGAGAAGTGACTCGCCAGTTTAATGCCATGCTGGATCAGATTGATCAGTTGATGGCAGATGTGCGCAGGCAGGAAGAAGCAACCCGGCAGTATGAACTTCAAGCACTGTCGAGCCAGATTAACCCCCATTTCCTCTATAATACTTTGGACACTATCATCTGGATGGCTGAATTTCAGGATAGTCAGCGAGTGGTTCAGGTGACCAAGTCTTTGGCAACCTATTTCCGCTTGGCGCTCAATCAAGGCAAGGATTTGATTTCTCTTTCTGATGAAATCAATCATGTCCGCCAGTATCTCTTTATCCAGAAACAACGCTATGGTGATAAGCTGGAGTATGAGATTGATGAAGATCCTGCTTTTGGTAACCTAGTCTTGCCCAAGCTGGTGTTACAACCTCTTGTAGAAAATGCTCTTTACCATGGTATTAAGGAGAAGGAAGGTCAGGGCCATATTAAAGTCTCTGTTCAGAAAAAGGATACAGGGCTTGTCATCCGCATTGAGGATGATGGTGTTGGTTTCCAAGCTACTAGCGATAGTAGTCAAAGTCAGCTCAAACGTGGAGGAGTTGGTTTGCAAAACGTTGATCAACGCCTCAAACTTCATTTTGGAGACAATTACCAGATGAAGATCAATTCTGTACCTTCAAAAGGGACGACGGTTGAAATATACATTAATAAAATAGAAATAAGTTAGCTCCCAGTCAATTCTGGGAGTTTTACTTTTAAAAATCAGAATGATTAGTTGTCCTTGATAAAATCAGTAAAAAAAGATATGATAGATAGTGATAAAAGAGGTATCAAGTATGAAGGAAAAAGACATTCAAAGAGCAACAAGCCAGATTGTAGAAGATGTAATAGAAAAGGCTAATTTGAAGCAAGGAGCCATCTTTGTTTTGGGTCTTTCTTCTAGTGAGGTGATAGGTGGTCAGATTGGCAAGGAATCCAGTCAAGAAATTGGGGAAATCATTGTGAAGACCATCCTAGATATCCTAGAGGGAAAAGGAATTCATCTAGCTGTTCAAGGTTGTGAACATGTCAATCGAGCCCTCGTCGTTGAACGTCAGGTGGCAGAGCAGTTTGGTCTTGAAATCGTCAGTGTCCTTCCTACACTTCATGCAGGAGGTTCGGGTCAGTTGGCAGCCTTCAAGTTTATGCGGGATCCAGTTGAGGTTGAATTTATCAAGGCCCATGCTGGATTGGATATCGGAGATACTGCGATTGGCATGCATGTCAAGCATGTTCAGGTTCCGATTCGCCCTCTTTTGAGGGAAATTGGGCATGCCCATGTAACGGCTCTAGCTAGTCGTCCCAAACTAATCGGAGGTGCGCGTGCGCAGTATCCACAAGATTCTATCAGAAAGTCGTGAAATTATTCTGTAGTAAAAGAAGAAAAGCAAAAGACAGAGGAAACAATGGTATAGATACCATGACTTCCTCTGTTCTTTTTGTTGGATTTTTGTTGTAAAGTGCTCCAAATAAGACCAGTTTTTACAAGAAGAAGGGACGCCATCTGATGGAAAATTGCCAAAAGTAGAAAAAGTAAGGTAGAGAATTTTTTTCGTTATGTAAATCAGTCAACAAAGCTGGATTTAGCTGTTCTAGGTCGGCTTTTTTGTGCTATACTTAAGATATGCATAGAAAAACAGTGATTGATTTTAGGGCTTTGGGGGAGAGATATACCTTCACTCAGCCTATCAAAGAGTTAAAAACGAGAGATTTATCAGAAGTGGCAGACTTGCTGGCACAAGTGGAAAGCTACCAAGAGCAAGGGTATTATGTGGTGGGTTATGTCAGTTACGAGGCTTCACCTGCATTTGAGGAGAAATTAGCAGTTCATAAAGCTCCTTTACTGGCAGAGTATCTGCTATATTTTACAGTTCATGATAGGGTAGAAACATCGCCTATTCCTCTGACTTATGAGGAAGTAGATCTGCCTTCAAAGTGGCAGGAAGAAACATCTGCAGAGAACTATGAAAAGGCTATTGCCCAGATTCACCATCATTTGCGTCAGGGAGACACCTATCAGGTCAACTACACCGTCCAACTCAAGCAGGACTTAAGTGACAATCCTTTTGCCATCTACAATCGTATGGTGGTAGAGCAGGAGGCGGGCTACAATGCCTATGTGGAACATGACGAGATGGCAGTGATTTCCATGAGCCCAGAGCTCTTTTTTGAGCAAAATGACCGGGAATTAACGACTCGCCCAATGAAGGGAACAACCCAGCGGGGAGTGACTGACCAAGAAGACCTTGCCCAAGCTAGCTGGTTGGAGCAGGATTCTAAAAATCGCTCTGAAAATATGATGATTGTAGATCTCTTGCGCAACGATATGAACCGTATTTCTGAGGTGGGGAGTGAGCACGTGGAGCGTCTGTGTCAGGTGGAGCAGTATTCGACCGTTTGGCAGATGACTTCTACCATCAAGAGTCAGTTGCGACCGGATGTGGACCTAGTTGAAATCTTCCGTTCGCTCTTTCCATGTGGTTCCATAACGGGAGCACCGAAAATTGCGACCATGGAAATCATCAAGGACTTGGAGCCCCAACCCAGAGGAGTTTACTGTGGAACGATTGGTCTCTTGCTTCCAAATGGGAGACGGATTTTTAATGTCGCCATTCGGACCATTCAACTGCATCAAGGGAAAGCCATATATGGAGTGGGTGGTGGCATTACTTGGGATAGTACTTGGGAATCTGAATACCGAGAGGTTCATCAAAAGGCGGCTGTTCTCTATCGTAAACAAGCACGTTTCCAATTGATTACAACTGGAAAAATCAGCCAGAAGAACTTGCTGTTTGAAGAACAACATCTGGAAAGACTGAGAAAAGCAAGTCGGTATTTTGCCTATCCTTTTGATCCAGAAAACCTGAGACAAAAGATAGAGGAAGAGTGCCAAGTTTGTGATGTTAATCAAGACTACCGTATGCGAATCACCCTCAGCAAATCTGGAGAGATAGAGCTCAGTCGCCAAATCTTAAGCCCCCTTAGTCCAAGCTTCTGCAAAGCAAAACTTTGTCTGCAAGAAGCTGATTTGCAGCAAGCATTTACCTACTTCAAAACCACTCACAGACCGCACTTAAGTCTAGGTAAACAGGAAATCATTTACCATAATGTGGCAGGAGAGCTATTAGAAACATCTATCGGGAATCTAGTTCTGAAAATTGCTGGAAAACTTTACACACCGCCTACCAGTCTAGGAATTTTGCCAGGAATTTATCGTCAGCATTTGCTGGAAAGAGGACAGGTAGAGGAAAAAGTCTTGACTTTGGCAGACTTGAACCAAGTGGAGACTATCTATGGCTGTAACGCAGTCAGAGGTTTGTATGAGTTGGAAGTGATATGATTATGAATTTTTTAATTAAGTTTTAGATTTATTTCTGAATATTTAATATTTGATTTGAAAGAAAAATTAAAAATATGGTATACTAATAAGTATAAATCATTAAAAACAATGGAGATTTTTATGAAAAAATCAAAAAAAATTTTAGTAACCAGCTTAGCAACTGCAACACTGGGACTTATTGCATTATCAGATACAACTGGAGACTTTCCTTTTTCGGCTCAGCATGTTTCTGCTCAAGAAAAGGATGCATCTAAAAATGGTAAGGTTGTAAAAGAGAATACAACTTCGGCGCCAAATCAAGCTGAAAAATCAAAAACACCAGCGCAAAATCCTGCTGAGAAACCAAAAACACCAGCACCGAAACCAGAACCAAAACCAGCGCCAAAGCCAGCGCCGAAACCAGCTGAGAAACCGAAAACACCAGCTCAAAAACCTGCTGAGAAACCTAAAAATACAAGTCCTAAAGAGGATAAGTCCAAATCTACAGCTCAGTCTGGTTGGGTAGGCTCATCGTACTATCAAAATGGTACTAAAGTTATAAATAAGTGGATTTTTGATAAAAAAGCTAATTCTTATTTCTATCTAAATGCTTCGGGAAACTATGTCCAAAATGCTTGGGTAGGCAATTACTATCTTAAATCAGATGGTAAAATGGCCAAGAACGAATGGATTTATGATAAAAACTATGGGTCATACTATTATCTAACAGGAGAAGGCAGCTACGCTCGCAACACATGGGTAGGTAATTACTATCTCAAATCAAATGGGAAGAGAGCTAAAAATGAATGGATTTATGACAATAACTATGGGTCATACTATTATTTAACAGGAGAAGGCAGCTACGCTCGCAACACATGGATAGGCAATTACTATCTTAAATCAGATGGTAAGATGGCTAAAGCTGAGTGGATTTATGACAAAAACTATGGATCCTATTATTATCTAACAGCAGAAGGCAGCTACGCTCGCAACAAATGGGTAGGCAATTACTATCTAAAATCAGATGGTAAGATGGCCAAAAATGAATGGGTAGATGGTGGTCGTTATTATGTAGGAGACGATGGTCTGTGGCAACCAAAACCAGCGCCAAAGCCAGCACCAAAACCAGCTGAGAAACCGAAAACACCAGCACAAAAACCAGCTGAGAAACCGAAAACACCAGCACAAAAACCTGCTGAGAAACCGAAAACACCAGCACAAAAACCAGCTGAGAAACCGAAAACACCAGCACAAAAACCAGCTGAGAAACCGAAAACACCAGCTCAAAAACCTGCTGAGAAACCAAAAACACCAGCACAAAAACCAGCTGAGAAACCAAAAACACCAGCACAAAAACCAGCTGAGAAACCGAAAACACCAGCACAAAAACCTGCTGAGAAACCGAAAACACCAGCACAAAAACCTGCTGAAAAAGCTAAAGAAACAACTCCTAAACAGGATAAATCACAATCTAAAGTTCAGTCTGGCTGGGTAGGAAATTACTACCTCAAATCAGATGGAAAGAGAGCTAAAAATGAATGGGTAGATGGTGGTCGTTATTATGTTGATTCTGATGGAAAAAAGGTTAAAAGTGACTGGATTTATGATAAAAACTATGGATCCTATTATTATCTAACAGCAGACGGCAGCTACGCTCGCAACAAATGGGTAGGAAATTATTACCTCAAATCAGATGGGAAGATGGCCAAGAATGAATGGGTAGATGGTGGCCGTTATTATGTTGAATCAGACGGTAAAATGGCTAAGGACAAATGGGTAGATGGTGGTCGTTACTATGTAGGATACGATGGTGTGTGGCAACCAAAACCAGCAGCCGGGAATCCATACTCAGCAGCTTTAAAGACAGCACAAGCATATAATAGGATTCATTTGTCAAAAAAAAGAATTTATGAGATGTTAATTTTTGAAGGTTTTAATAGTGACACTGCACAATATGCTATCAATCATTTGCAAGCAGACTATAAGGCGAATGCCTTAGCTAAAGCAATAGGATACCGAAAAAATAGCAATTTCTCAAAAACGAAAATTTATGACTGGCTAACTTCTCCTAGTATTGACAAATTTACCAAAGAAGAAGCCAACTATGCTATTCAAAAACTTAATCTACCATCAGAAGGCAGCTATCCTCGCAATAAATGGGTAGGATACTATTATTATAAATCAGATGGAAAGTTAGCCAAGAATGAATGGGTAGATGGCGGTCGTTACTATGTTGAATCAGACGGTAAAATGGCTAGGGATAAATGGGTAGATGGTGGTCGTTACTATGTAGGATACGATGGTGTGTGGCAACCAAAACCAGCAGCTGGGAATCCATACTCAGCAGCTTTAAAGACAGCACAAGCATATAATAGGATTCATTTGTCAAAAAAAAGAATTTATGAGATGTTAATTTTTGAAGGTTTTAATAGTGACACTGCACAATATGCTATCAATCATTTGCAAGCAGACTATAAGGCGAATGCCTTAGCTAAAGCAAGAGGATACCGAAAACATAACAATTTCTCAAAAACGAAAATTTATGACTGGCTAACTTCTCCTAGTATTGACAAATTTACCAAAGAAGAAGCCGACTATGCCATTCAACATTTAGGTGACTAATTTTTACAAATAGTGAAGCAAATGAGATGTTTTAATTTTGGCTTGTAGCCTGCAAACCTTTGCACAAAAGAGACGATTTTGTTATACTATATCTGTAAGCATTTTCAATTAAAAAGGAGAAGACGATGAGTCAAAAGATTATTGGGATTGACCTTGGTGGAACATCTATTAAGTTTGCAATTTTAACTCAAGAGGGAGAAATCCAAGAAAAATGGTCTATCAAGACCAATATTTTGGACGAAGGAAGCCATATCGTAGATGATATGATCGAGTCTATTCAACATCGTTTGGACTTGCTTGGATTGTCAGCTACGGATTTCCGAGGTATTGGAATGGGATCACCTGGTGTGGTAGACCGTGAAAAAGGAACTGTTATCGGTGCCTACAACCTAAACTGGAAAACCCTTCAACCGATTAAAGAAAAGATTGAAAAAGCCTTGGGGATTCCATTCTTCATTGATAATGATGCCAACGTAGCTGCTCTTGGTGAGCGCTGGATGGGTGCTGGTGAAAACCAACCAGACGTTGTCTTTATGACACTTGGTACTGGTGTTGGTGGTGGTATCGTGGCAGAAGGCAAATTGCTTCACGGTGTCGCTGGTGCGGCAGGAGAACTTGGTCATATCACTGTTGACTTTGACCAACCAATCGCTTGTACTTGTGGTAAGAAAGGCTGTCTTGAGACAGTTGCTTCTGCAACAGGGATTGTCAACTTGACACGTCGTTATGCAGATGAATACGAAGGCGATGCGGCTTTGAAACGCTTGATCGACGACGGTGAAGAAGTAACAGCCAAAACTGTCTTTGACCTTGCAAAAGAAGGGGACGACCTTGCCTTGATCGTTTACCGTAACTTCTCACGTTACTTGGGAATCGCTTGTGCCAACATCGGCTCTATCCTCAACCCTTCAACAATCGTTATCGGTGGTGGGGTGTCAGCTGCGGGAGAATTCCTTCTACAAGGTGTTCAAAAGGTTTATGACGAAAATACCTTCCCACAAGTACGCACAACAACTAAACTAGCTCTTGCAACTCTAGGAAATGACGCTGGAGTTATCGGAGCAGCATCACTTGTATTGCAATAAGATAATAAAAGGAGAAAAACACTACTTTAAAGCTAGTGATTTTCCTCCTTTCTTTTTTTATGCTATACTAGTTAAGACTATAAATGAGGTGAGAGTAAATGACAAAAGCAGATACGATTTTTAAAGAGAATATTGAACGAATCCTCAAAGACGGCGTCTTTTCTGAACAAGCACGTCCCAAGTACAAGGATGGGACTGTTGCCAACTCCAAGTACGTAACGGGTGCCTTTGCGGAGTATGATTTGTCTAAAGGGGAATTTCCCATCATAACCTTGCGTCCCATTGCGATCAAATCCGCCATCAAGGAAGTACTCTGGATTTACCAAGATCAGTCTAATAGTCTAGAAGTTCTCAATGATAAGTACAATGTTCACTACTGGAATGACTGGGAAGTGGGAGATACGGGAACCATTGGTGAGCGCTATGGGGCGGTCGTTAAGAAACATGACATCATCAATAAGATTCTCAAACAATTGGAAGCCAACCCTTGGAACCGTCGAAATATCATCTCGCTCTGGGATTACCAAGCTTTTGAGGAGACAGATGGTCTTCTTCCATGCGCCTTTCAGACCATGTTTGATGTCCGTCGGGTTGATGGGGACATCTATCTGGATGCGACCTTGACCCAGCGTTCGAATGATATGCTGGTGGCCCACCACATCAATGCTATGCAGTATGTGGCTCTTCAAATGATGATTGCCAAGCATTTCGGATGGAAGGTTGGGAAGTTCTTCTACTTCATCAACAACCTTCATATCTATGATAATCAGTTTGAACAAGCAGAGGAATTGCTCCGCCGTGAGCCATCAAACTGCCAACCACGCTTGGTTTTAAATGTTCCTGATGGGACCAATTTCTTTGATATCAGAGCGGAGGACTTTGAGTTAGTTGACTATGATCCAGTCAAGCCACAACTGAAGTTTGATTTGGCTATTTAAGAAAAATGTAAATATCCTTCTATGACTAACACCTCATAAGTTAGACAGAAAAATCTAACTTATGAGGTGTTTTCTTATGTTGTAATTTATGAGGATAAAGTTCAAATTTATAATCTGCAAAAGCAGGCTTTTCGTCAACTGTAGTGGTCTAGCGAAAAGCCTTTTTAAGACAGGTATAGGAGTCATTGTGCTGACTATAGTTAAACTTTTTCGGACTAAGCATATCCTTCTGTCTGTTAGGACGAGTGTAAGGAGAGATAGGAGTGATGTCTTAATTCAGTAAGAACTTAAGTTTAATGGGAGTTTTGTAACTGGAATTCGCGATAATGTAAGAAAGTTTGATGTTTTCTATCTAGCTAAAGAGGGCAGGCAATACCTGACTGTTACGTACATTACCTGCCTCCAAACTATAAGCCGGCGCTCAGCAGTACTTATCGATGAGCAGTCTAGGCAAAACTCTCCTTAGAAATTAAGATTATCCAACTCCGATAATAATAATTCCTTCTAGTAAAAAGAGTAGGAGTGGTAATATTTTTTGTTTTTTCATGTGTAATCCTCACTTTTTTTTTTTTTATTATATGTTATTATTGGGGTGAATAAAATATATTCCCATATATGCGTGATGGAGGTTCAGAATGAAAAATTTTGGAGAAATTTTTAAAAAGTTTAGAGAATCAAGAGGATTGCGGTTAAAGGATCTCACGAAGGCTGGTATATCAACATCTCAGCTTTCACGTTTCGAAAAAGGAGAAACGGATTTAACCATTTCAAAGTTTATACATATTCTAAATGAAATTAACATGCCAATTGATGAATTTATGTATGCCGTTCATGATTTTCATCGTGATGAACTAAATGAACTATTAGCTCAGGTTAGGAAATGTGTAACGACTCGCGACATTGAAGGGATGAAGAGATTGTTGATATCTCAAATGGAAAATGAAGGAAAACGAGAGAAATTTCATCATATAAATACCATTTTAGTTAAAATTCGCCTTCAGGATTTATCGGGAGAAAAATACTATAATGAAACAGATTTGGATGATTTAACCGATTATCTATTTGGTGTTGAATATTGGGGATATTATGAATTGTTGATTTTCATGAATACTTTGGATGTTCTAAAACATGATGTTTTTATGGTTTTAGCAAGAGAAATGTCTAGACGATCAGATTTTTATAAAGAAATTCCTATTAATCGACGCCTGATTTCAACCATGTTGCTTAATGCTTATATTACCTGTATTGAAAAGAAAAAGTTTATGGATGCTTTGTATTTTGAAAAACAATTGAAACAATGCTTTTTTATCGAGACAGAAATTTATGAAAGACTCATTTTTCTCTATGCTCAAAACCTTTATCGCTATCAAAAAAACGGAAATAAGATTGCAATTATTGAAATGAAAAAATGTATTGGAGCAATAAAATTAGCAGGCAGTAACCACTTAGCAAAGATTTATGAAGGACATTTAAAAAAAGTTTTAGGGGAGGACAGTCGTCAAGCAGATATGGGAAAGAAATTGTGACTGAACTATTGAATGATATAATCATATCATCAAATAAAGGAGGACAATAAAATGGATAATCTCAAAATTATCGATTTGGAAGAATTACTAGCCAATAAATCAGCCTATGTTATTCATGATTGCGGCCCTAGTCATTCTTGTGGTGGAGGTCGGTAACGACTATCTTATTTTTATAGATGATTTGAATAATAATATCAAAAAAGAAAACGATTATAGTATTTTAAAAAAAGTAGTAATCAATATTTCAAATAACTGTAATCTTTCATGTACATACTGCTATGCTGATGGTGGTAATTACGGAATGATGAATCAACTGATGAATATTGATACAGCAGATAAAATTATTGATCAGCTAGTCTCTCGCAGAATTCAATGTATAAAGAGATTAATCCTTTTTGGAGGCGAGCCGTTTTTAAATATTGATTTGTTTGTTTATATTATTGAAAAGCTATCTAAAAATATTGAGATTCAAAAAATTGAAACTGTGACAAATGGTACCATCCTAAATAAGAAAGTTGAAATGATGATTAACAATTATCATCCTTTTTTAACAGTTAGCCTTGATGGCCCACAATTGATTCACGATAAGTTAAGAGGCAAGGGAAGTCATAGACGAACATTGAATTTTATTCAGTATTTAAAAGAAATAGATTACGAAAATTTTGAAGTCGCTTCTACTTACACGCGGATGCATCAAATACTTGGATTTCAAAAAGGGGATATCTATAGATATTTTACTGATATGGGTGTTAGATTTAATATCAATAATGTATTTAGCAAAAATAAAATTCTAATAGTTAAAGAAATGGAAATGACTGAAGAAAATAGAAAAACATTTATCGATCAGTCATTCGAAGATATTATCAATAATAATGTTAAAAACTACATTAGCCCGATTGTTTATGATGTGCTACTTTCAATGATTTTTAAAAGTAAGATAGAATCGTTTTGTGATGATATTGATCCAGAAACAACAATAACATTTGATGTTGATGGATCAACTAAATCTTGCTTTAGATTTTGGGGGACCCATAGCAGTGATAAAGTTACACAATTCAATAATAAGGATAACTTTTATAAGTGTAAAGATTGTTGGTGTAGAGGAATGTGCATGGAATGTGTCGCAAATATGATTGATGGCTATTCATCAATTATTTCTGAAGAAGGAAAATTTATTGAGTGTAAAAAACAAGATTTAATGGAATACTGTATTTATAAAATTATTGAATTGAGTAAGGATAAAGAGCGTTTAACAAAATTAGTTAACAATTTTGAAAGGTTCATTAGATATGCTTAAAAAGTTCATCACAAAAAAACATTTGGTGCTCTATTTTATTTTCATTGCTATTACGTGGTTAGAGGCTATCATCACACCAACCTTGGTATCGATGATTATAGCCAGTTTTGAGAAGAAGATTCTGGATGATTTATGGATAGCCCTTACTGTAGGTATAATTGGTAATTTATTTATTCTTATTGGATTGGCTGGGAAAAGGTATTATTATGCCAAGTTAGTAGCAGATTTCACTTGGATCACGAAATATAAATTGTTTGAGCATTTTCTATATAATAAAAATAGTAAAAAAGAGGATATCCTATCCAATCTTGAAAACGATGTCAAACAATTAGAAACGTCTTATCTCGAACCAGCAGTCATTATTATTTCCTCAGTTGGTTTTACAATAGTTTCCATTGTATATGCATTGACAACAAATTTTTGGTTGGGCTGGATATTTATCTTTTTTTACTCTATGCCTGCACTCTGTAGTGGTATAGGTAGTAAAAAATTAGCCCTTATTTCTGAGGAAAAAGCGACGTCGAATCAGGAGTACTTGTCTCAGACAACGAATATCATTGGTGGAGAGAGTGTGATTAAAAATTACGGTGCTATGGATTTCTTCTATTCTCTTTTCAGAAGAGCCTTGTCGAAGAGAATTGATCAGGACATTCGTTATGAACAACAACGTACGATTAATAATATTCTCATTAATAGTATTGACGCATTTTGTTCGGTAGTTCCCATCATTATCGGTGGTATAATGACTTATTATAATTATTTGTCAGGAGCTAGTTTTGTTGCAATTTATCTAGTATCTCATAACATAGGCTATCAATTCAATGAATTGTCATATTTTATCAATACCTATAAATCAAGCAAGCAGCTTAGGAATCGTTATGATTTTCTACTTCAAGATGCGATTATACAAACAGATGACCTGTCTTCAACATCACTTTTTCCTATCTTAGTTGATTGCGTCAGTTTAAGTTTTGAAGATAATATACTTTTTGAAAATCTATCATTTGAAATTAAAAAAGGAGAAAAAATTGCTCTAATAGGTGCAAGTGGTTGTGGTAAGTCAACCTTACTTAACCTCATCTATGGGCAACTATCTCCAGATTTGGGGAAGGTGACTTATGCTGGTCAGATCTTAAATCAAGAGCAAGTTGCCAAATCAGCTTCTTATATTTTACAAGATTCCTATATTTTTGATGGTTTATCACTTGAGGAGAATATTACCCTTGGAGAGTCGATGGATAATATAAAGATGGACCTGATTCTTAATCGAGTAAATCTAGAATTTTTAAAGGGACATCTTCTTTATGGAAATCATCTTTCTGGTGGGGAAAAGCAACGTATAGAAATCGCTCGCAGTTTGTATCATGATAGTGATCTGATTTTGGCAGACGAGGTTAAAGCCAATCTTGATAAAGTGAATTCAAAACAAATTTCAAATATCTTATTAACCCTTCCACAAACCTTGGTTGAGGTAATCCACCATTATGATGAGGAGACACTTGCACAATACGACAAAGTAATTAATTTGTCTCAGTGACAATCAATAAAAAGAGGAAAGTATGTCTCGTTCATTTGTAAAATTATTAGTACGCGAATTGTTTGCATTTGGATGACAGTTAACGTCATTGTGTATATATACGTTATTACAAAATCTGATATTGTAAATTTAATAGATTCAATATTGCCTTTTTATGAATAATATAAGTAAAGAATAGTAGCAAACATATTTAATTTACACCTCAATCATGAAATTTTCTGTCTAACTTTCGTAATATAGATTCATACTTTATTTATCAATTCGATTTCTACTTTTTAATTATAAAGTATGGGTTAAAAGTCGTCGAAATCAAAAAACACATAGTATCAGTTTTTTGAATACCTGATACTATGTGTTTTATTGTGGAAATATTTATTGGGTATTCTCCTCAAATTAAGTTTATCCCCAACTTCTTTTGTTGCTTAATGTGATACGCGGCGGCGAGCTGCTTTTTTGCGGTTTTCTTCGATGAAAGCTGCTTTTTGCTCTTCTGGCTCAATCACTTTCTTTTTAATTGCGTATACTGCACCTGCAACGGCAGCGACAGTTCCTGCGACACCTGTTACAAGACCTTTAGCGAATCCTTTAGCCATGAGTCTTCCTCCTTTATCTTCCCGATCAGCCAGGCTCCCCAAGTGGTAGCATTTTTCTGACTGACCTTTTTGTGATATAATAATAGTAACGAAAAAATGGAAATTTTTCAAGGAAAAAAGATGAAAACAAAAATAATTGTGATTGTTGGACCGACTGCTGTTGGGAAGACAGCCCTTGCTATTGAAGTGGCCAAGCGCTTTGGTGGAGAGGTGGTTAGTGGTGACAGTCAGCAAGTATACAGAGGGTTGGATATTGGGACGGCCAAGGTTAGCCCAGAGGAGCAAGTAGCTGTTCCTCATCATTTGATTGATGTCAGAGAGGTGACCGAGTCTTACTCGGCTTTTGATTTTGTTTCAGAAGCTAAGAAGGCTATTGAGGATATTCAAAGCCGTGGCAAGCTAGCCATTATCGCTGGTGGAACTGGACTTTATATCCAGAGCTTGCTGGAAGGCTATCATCTAGGTGGGGAAACACCTCATGAGGAGATTGTAGCTTATCGGGCTAGTTTGGAGCCTTATTCAGATGAGGAATTAGCCCATTTGGTGGAGCAAGCAGGTCTTGATATTCCTCAGTTTAATCGTCGTCGTGCCATGCGCACCTTGGAAATTGCCCATTTTGGTCAGGATTTGGAAAATCAGGAAAGTCCTTATGAACCTTTGATTATCTGCTTGAATGATGAACGCAGTCAGCTTTATGAGCGTATCAATCGCCGAGTAGATCTGATGTTTGAGGCTGGTCTTTTGGATGAGGCCAAGTGGCTCTTTGACCATTATCCAGATGCGCAGGCTGCCAAAGGCATTGGCTACAAGGAACTCTTTCCTTATTTCCGTGGGGAGCAAACTCTTGAGGAAGCGAGCGAGAGTCTCAAGCAGGCGACCCGCCGTTTTGCCAAGCGTCAGCTGACCTGGTTCCGTAATCGTATGCAGGTGACCTTTTATCAGATAGGAGAGTCTGGAGTTCAAAACCGTATTTTAAGCCAGATTGAGGAGTTTTTAGATGATTGAAACGGAGAAAAAAGAGGAACGAGTCCTGCTCATCGGTGTGGAATTGCAGGGCATGGACAATTTTGACCTCTCTATGGAAGAATTGGCCAGTCTGGCTAAGACAGCTGGGGCAGTCGTTGTAGATAGTTACAGACAAAAACGGGAAAAATATGATTCCAAGACTTTTGTTGGCTCTGGTAAGTTGGAAGAAATCGCTCGAATGGTGGATGCAGAAGAAATTACTACTGTCATCGTCAATAATCGCTTGACTCCACGGCAAAATGTCAATCTAGAAGAAGTTCTAGGTGTCAAGGTCATTGACCGTATGCAGTTGATTTTGGATATCTTTGCCATGCGGGCTCGAAGCCATGAAGGGAAACTCCAAGTCCACCTAGCCCAGCTCAAATATCTCTTACCTCGCTTGGTTGGTCAGGGGATCATGCTTAGCCGTCAGGCAGGGGGAATTGGTTCTCGTGGTCCAGGTGAAAGCCAGCTGGAACTGAACCGTCGTAGTGTTCGTAATCAAATCACAGATATCGAGCGCCAGCTCAAGGTGGTTGAGAAAAATCGGGCGACAGTCAGAGAAAAACGTCTGGAGTCGAGCACCTTTAAAATTGGTCTGATTGGCTACACCAATGCTGGGAAATCAACCATCATGAACACCTTGACCAGCAAGACCCAGTATGAAGCAGACGAGCTGTTTGCGACCCTGGATGCGACGACAAAGAGTATCCATCTTGGAGGCAATCTACAGGTTACCTTGACTGATACCGTTGGCTTTATCCAAGATTTGCCGACTGAGTTGGTGTCCAGTTTCAAGTCAACCTTGGAAGAAAGCAAGCATGTGGACCTTCTGGTTCATGTCATTGATGCCAGCAATCCTTACCACGAGGAGCACGAAAAAACGGTTCTGTCTATCATGAAAGATTTGGACATGGAGGATATTCCTCGCCTGACCCTTTACAATAAAGCGGATTTAGTGGAGGATTTCATGCCTACCCAAACGCCGTATGCCCTCATTTCTGCCAAGTCTGAGGATAGTCGTGAGCAGCTGCAAGCATTGTTTTTGGAGAAAATCAAGGATATTTTCGAACCCTTTACCCTGCGCGTGCCTTTTTCAAAGTCTTACAAGATTCATGATTTAGAAAATGTAGCGATTCTGGAGGATCGTGACTATCAAGATGACGGGGAAGTGATTACAGGCTACATTTCTGAGAAAAATAAATGGAGGTTAGAGGAATTTTATGACTGATATTAAAACGTTGGCTCTAAAGTATGGAGGTTATACAAGTCTGGATAAGGTCTATCTAGATCAGCTTCTAGCTAGCAAAACAGAGCAAGAGCAGTTGGCTCTCATCACACCTCCTCCGAGTGTCGTTAATGCCTACTTTGCTGAACTCTACCAGAAAAAGAGTCCTGAAGCTGCGACGGATTATTTTTCAGAACTCAGTCAGGAACTGAACCTCTACAATGTTGAACCAAGTTTCACCTTTGAAAATAAGCCTTTTATTCGTCTTAATTTATCTGGCAAATCCTTTGGCTTTTGCTATGAGGAAGAAGGTCTTGGACGGATTTTCTCTGAAAATGAAGAGGTAATCTCGGATGACTTACTTTTTGAAATTGCGCAAATTTTCCCCCATCAACTCGTCTTTGAAGAGTCTGGAAAGATTTACATGAAGGATGCCGGAGAAGAGGAAGTTGTTAGTGTGGAGAGTCTCACAGCTTTGACTGATTTGGAAAGCTTGGCGGATGGTCGTAAACGTCTCAAAGGCTACAGTCAAGAGGATTTACTGCAAGAAGCTGTTGCTTTTTCTGGCAGTCGCTATTTCCGATCGGAAAACCGCACAGCCATGTTATATATTGATTAATTAGAAAGTATCGAATGGATATTCAATTTTTAGGAACAGGGGCTGGTCAGCCCTCTAAAGCCCGCAACGTTTCAAGTCTCGCCCTGAAACTCTTGGATGAGATTAACGAAGTTTGGCTCTTTGACTGTGGAGAAGGAACGCAAAATCGCATTCTGGAAACCACGATTCGACCACGGAAGGTCAGCAAAATCTTTATCACTCACCTGCATGGAGATCATATCTTTGGCTTGCCAGGATTCCTTTCTAGTCGTGCCTTTCAGGCCAATGAAGAGCAGACAGATTTGGACATCTATGGACCGCAAGGGATCAAGTCATTTGTCTTGACCAGTCTACGAGTGTCAGGTTCACGTCTGCCCTATAAGATTCATTTCCATGAATTTGACCAAGATTCTCTAGGGAAAATCCTTGAGACCGATAAATTCACAGTGTATGCAGAGGAGTTGGACCACACTATTTTCTGTGTTGGTTATCGTGTCATGCAAAAGGACTTAGAAGGAACCTTAGATGCTGAAAAACTCAAGGCTGCTGGTGTTCCGTTCGGCCCGCTTTTTGGAAAAATCAAAAACGGTCAGGATGTTGTCCTAGAAGACGGCACTAAAATCAAGGCTGCTGATTATATCTCAGCGCCACGTCCAGGTAAGATTATCACCATTCTGGGTGATACCCGAAAAACCAATGCCAGTGTGCGTCTAGCTGTCAATGCCGATGTCTTGGTTCACGAGTCGACTTATGGTAAGGGAGATGAAAAAATTGCTCGCAATCACGGTCACTCAACCAATATGCAGGCAGCACAAGTAGCAGCAGAAGCAGGTGCCAAACGCCTCCTACTAAATCATATCAGTGCTCGTTTCCTCTCAAAAGATATCAGCCAGCTTAAGAAAGATGCTGCAACGATTTTTGAAAACGTCCATGTGGTCAAAGACTTGGAAGAAGTGGAAATCTAGAAGATTGAGAAAGGATAAGGATGCGTACGATTCTTATAACAGGAGCTAGCGGAGGTCTAGCCCAAGAAATGATCAAACTCTTGCCTCAAGATCAACTCATTTTGCTAGGTAGAAATAAGGAAAAACTAGTTCAGCTATACGGAAATCATCCTCAGGCAGAATTGATTGAGATTGATATTACCGATGCTCAAGCCTTAGAAGAACTAGTGGCTGAACTCTATCAGCGTTATGGTAAGATTGATGTTTTGATTAATAACGCTGGTTACGGGATTTTTGAGGATTTTGACAAGATTTCAGATCAAGATATTCATCAGATGTTTGAGGTTAACACCTTTGCTTTGATGAATCTGTCTCGTCGTCTTGGAGCTTTCATGAAGGAGAGGGGAAAAGGACATATCATCAATATCGTCAGCATGGCAGGGTTGATAGCGACTGGCAAGTCTAGTCTCTATTCAGCGACCAAGTTTGCGGCCATCGGTTTTTCAAATGCTTTACGGCTCGAACTCATGCCTTATGGTGTCTATGTGACGACGGTTAATCCCGGTCCTATCCGTACAGGGTTTTTCGACCAGGCTGACCCAGACGGCAGTTATCTAAAATCGGTTGACCGTTTCCTACTCGAGCCAGATGCAGTAGCTAGAAAGATTGTCAAAATCATAGGAAAAAACAAACGGGAACTTAATCTTCCAATCTTGCTCCATTTAGCCCATAAATTTTATACTCTTTTCCCTAAGCTAGCAGATAAGTTGGCTGGGGAAACCTTTAATTATAAGTAAAAAAGCTATTCCTTTAATGAATAGTTTTTTGATTTAATTTCTTGAAAGAAGAGTGTTTTAAAGTTTAAAATCAAGCTTATTCGTGCCTATTCATAGCTTTTAGGGTATAATACAAATAAAAGAGTTCTAGAAGATACTTAGAGTACAATCTAGGTACAAAAAGATAGAATCATGGATACAGGAGTAAAAAATGGCAAAAAAGAAAAGAGTTACCTTACCCAAGGACTTTAATGAACTACTAACTAACGGCAATATTGATCAATTAAAGGCCGTGTATGACAAGTGTGAGCTAACTGCCCATGACGGGAGATATAGTTTAAGTACGGCCCTGCATTTTGGTGGGGTTCCTGATGAGCTGGTTATTTGGCTTGTCGAACAGGGCTTAGATATCAATATCCCTGATTATTATGGAGCGACTCCTTTATATCGTCAGGCAACCATGGGGAGAGATACTGTAAAACTCTTGCTTGAATTGGGGGCAGATATTGAAAAAAGCAATACTTACGGAAATACACCTCTGCACATGGCAGCTGAGTTTTTTCATCCTAAGACCGTTGCGCTTCTTTTAGAAAAGGGGGCAAGTGTCAATTCTAAAAATGATAGGGGACAGACTCCACTAGACTTAGTTCTTACTGTCTGTCGGGGAATCTATATTGCCCAAACAGCTGAAATCGCCTCTATGCTTCTGGATGCGGGTGCTAAGAAAACACCAGCTATGAAAGAAAAGGTCGAAAATATCGGTAAGGATTTTGAATTTCATAGAGAAGGAATCAATCCTGACTATCTAGAAGCAGCAGATAAAGGTTTAGCCAAACTTTACGGTTTGTTTGATGTCAAGCCAGTAGCCAAACGAATAACCCATGATGGCAGTGCACCAATCTTAGTCAAAGAAGGAACTTGGGGGGAGCAATATGAGGAACTTTGGTCCTTCTTAATCCCTTCAAGTGGTGCAGCAAAAACTGTTCAGGGAGAAGTTATCCGTATACCAGGTCGAGTTCGAGACGAACTGGATCGCAATGGTGGGGCCAACTGGGACAGGGACTATAGAAAAATGCTTCAAGCTCTCCCTCAATACTTGTCTCTGGGAAATCCCCTTTCAGACCAAGAATTGGAAGAAAGCAAGCAAGTCATTGCGCGAATTCATAGCAAAGAAAGTGATGATGAAGGCAGTCTAGACCGTCTGTGTCAGCTAGCTATTGCTTGGATTAAGAAAAATCCTGAACCCCTTTCCCTAGAAAAAACAAGTTATAAGAGGTAAATGGAAATTAAATCCAGTTAAAAATATATGATGGATTTATTCAACTATTTATCCAAGTATTGCAATTTAAACCGTAAAAAGTATACTAGAACCAGCGATTATTAAAACGTTTGCTTAAAATGATAGTAGACTATTTAGGAGATAAAATATGGAATTGACAGCCATTTATCATAGACCAGAATCAGAATACGCTTATCTTTACAAAGAAGGTCAGCTACATATCCGAATTAGAACGTAGAAAAATGATGTTCAGAAGGTTATTCTGCATTATGGAGATCCATTTATTTTCATTGAGGATAAGTATGAAGCTAAGAAAGAAATGACCAAAGTAACTTCAGACACCTTACTTGATTATTGGCAGGTTACGGTCTCTGTTGGTTTTTTACGCATTCAGTATCTCTTTGAACTCCTTGATAAAGAGGGTAAGGGTATTTTTATGTAGATAAGGAACATACTCAAGAAAACTTGGATGCTGAAGGAAATGGCTTTAAACTTCCTTATGTTCACGAAATTGATGGATGTCAGGTTCCTAGTTGGATTTCAAATACCGTGTGGTATCAGATTTTCCCAGAACGCTTTGCTAATGGAAATCCTCATTTGACGTCAGATGGGAGCTACCTCAAATCGGTTGACCGTTTCCTACTCGAGCCAGATGCAGTAGCTAGAAAGATTGTCAAAATCATAGGAAAAAACAAACGGGAACTTAATCTTCCAATCTTGCTCCATTTAGCCCATAAATTTTATACCCTCTTCCCCAAATTAGCCGATAAGTTGGCAGGGGGAATCTTTAATTATAAGTAAAAGGAGTTCCTTACAAAAGGAACTTTTTTATACTATTTAACTGAGTGTCAAAAATTTGTTTGTTTTTGTTCTAAATCTACATTCACTTTTTTTGAGTCTTCTACAAATTTTAGAAAAAACAATCAAAAATATGATTTTTTGTGTTTAGGGTATTGAAATTTCCTATATTATTTTATAAAATAAGGGTAAAAGGCTATGAAAAAGTAATACGCTTACAAACAAATGGAAGCGGTTACTAAAGGAGGATTTTATGGAAAAAGGCCATTGGAATCGTAAAAGAGTCTACAGCATTCGTAAGTTTGCCGTAGGCGCTTGCTCTGTCATGATTGGAACCTGTGCGGTTCTATTTGGAGGAAGTGTCATTGGAGAATCACCAGTTTTCGCGGATGAAACTTCTATCGCCCACACTGTGGAACAAGCAAAAGAGGAAAGTCCGGCAGTGGAGGAAAAAGGAGATCAAACTGTAGCAGAGCACAAGGATGCTGCAAGTGTCGACCAAAGTCAAGCTGCTCCCATTGAAGCAAGCAAACCAGAGGTGAAAGAAGAGGAACCTGTAGTTCCAAAAGAGGAGAAAGCATCTCTAAAACCTGAAGAAACAGCACCAAAGGTAGAATCTCAAGCTTCAAGTCAAGAAAAACCTGTTAAGGAAGATTTGAAGGCTGCGACAAATGAAGAAGTAAATCAAATGATTGAAGACAGAAAAGTGAATTTTAATCAAAATTGGCACTTTAAACTCAATGCAAACTCCAAAGAAGCTGTGAAACCAGATGCAGATGTTTCGTCATGGCAAAAATTGGATCTACCACACGACTGGAGTATCTTTAACGATTTTGACCATCAATCACCTGCCCAAAACGAAGGTGGACAGCTCAATGGTGGTGAAGCTTGGTATCGTAAGACCTTTAAACTTGATGAAAAAGATCTCAAGAAGAATGTTCGTTTGACCTTTGATGGGGTCTACATGGATTCTCAAGTCTATGTCAATGGCCAGTTAGTGGGACATTATCCAAATGGTTATAACCAGTTCTCTTACGATATTACTAAATACCTCCACAAAGATGGTCGTGAGAATGTGATTGCTGTCCATGCGGTTAACAAACAACCAAGTAGCCGCTGGTACTCTGGTAGCGGTATCTACCGTGATGTGACCTTGCAAATGACAGATAAAGTTCATGTTGAGAAGAATGGGACAACCATCTTAACACCAAAGCTAGAACAACAGCAACATGGCAAGGTTGAAACGCATGTGACCAGCAAAATCGTTAATACAGACGATAAAGACCATGAATTGGTGGCAGAGTATCAAATCGTTGAACGTGGTGGTCAGGCTGTAACAGGCTTGGTTCGTACAGCGAGTCGTACCTTGAAAGCACATGAATCAACAAGTCTTGATGCTATTTTAGAAGTTGAACAACCAAAACTCTGGACCGTTTTAAATGACAAACCTGCCTTGTACGAATTGATTACGCGTGTTTACCGTGATGGTCAATTGGTGGATGCTAAGAAGGATCTGTTTGGTTACCGTTACTATCATTGGACTCCAAATGAAGGATTCTCTTTGAATGGTGAACGCATTAAATTCCATGGTGTTTCCTTACACCATGACCACGGAGCGCTTGGAGCAGAAGAAAACTATAAGGCAGAATACCGTCGTCTCAAACAAATGAAGGAGATGGGCGTTAACGCCATCCGTACAACTCATAACCCTGCAAGTCCACAGACCTTGCAAATCGCAGCAGAACTTGGTTTGCTGGTTCAGGAAGAGGCCTTTGATACGTGGTATGGTGGTAAGAAACCTTATGACTACGGACGTTTCTTTGAAAAAGACGCTACTCACCCAGAAGCTAGAAAAGGTGAAAAATGGTCTGACTACGATCTTCGTACCATGGTTGAAAGAGATAAAAATAACCCAGCTGTCTTCATGTGGTCTATCGGGAATGAAATCGGTGAAGCTAACGGTAATGCTCACTCTCTTGCAACGGTTAAACGCTTAGTAAAAGTGATTAAAGATGTTGATACTACACGTTATGTTACTATGGGAGCAGATAAGTTCCGCTTTGGTGATGGTAGCGGTGATCATGAGAAAATTGCTAATGAACTGGATGCAGTTGGTTTCAACTATTCAGAAGACAACTACAAGAAACTTCGTGCGAAACATCCAAACTGGTTGATTTACGGTTCTGAAACATCTTCAGCTACCCGTACACGTGGAAGTTACTATCGCCCTGAACAGGAATTGAAACATAGTAACGGACCTGAGCGCCATTACGAACAGTCTGACTATGGTAATGACCGAGTTGGCTGGGGTAAAACGGCAACAGATTCATGGACATTTGACCGTGACAACGCTGGCTATGCTGGACAGTTTATCTGGACAGGTACGGACTATATCGGTGAACCTACACCATGGCACAACCAAAACCAAACTCCCGTTAAGAGCTCTTACTTTGGTATCGTAGATACAGCAGGTATTCCAAAACATGACTTTTATCTCTACCAAAGCCAATGGGTTTCTGCCAAGAAGAAACCGATGGTACACCTTCTTCCTCACTGGAACTGGGAAAATAGAGAATTGGCATCGAAAGTTGAAGATTCAGACGGAAAAATCCCAGTTCGAGCTTACTCAAACGCTGCAAGTGTAGAATTGTTCTTAAATGGTCAATCTCTTGGAGTTAAGAAGTTCAACAAGAAACAAACCAGTGATGGCCGCACTTACCAAGAAGGTGCCAATGCTAAGGAACTCTATCTTGAATGGAAGGTTGCGTACCAACCAGGTACTTTAGAAGCTGTAGCTCGCGATGAAGCTGGAAAAGAAATTGCACGTGATAAGATCACGACGGCAGGCCAACCAGCAGGTGTTCGCCTCGTCAAGGAAGAACACGCAATCGCAGCAGATGGAAAAGACTTGACCTACATCTACTACGAAATCGTAGATAGTGAAGGAAATGTGGTACCAACTGCCAATAATTTGGTTCGTTTCCAATTGCATGGACAAGGTCAACTGGTTGGTGTTGATAATGGGGAACAAGCCAGCCGTGAACGCTACAAGGCACAACCTGATGGTTCTTGGATCCGCAGAGCCTTTAACGGTAAAGGGGTTGCCATTGTTAAATCAACTGAGCAAGCAGGTAAATTCACTCTAACAGCCCATTCAGATCTCTTGAAATCTGGTCAAGTAACGGTCTTTACTGGTAAAAAAGAAGACCAAGAAAAGACCGTTCTCGGAACAGAAGTACCAAAAGTACGTACTGTTATTGAAAAAGAGCCAAAAATGCCGAAGACAGTCGGTTTTATCTACAGTGATGGCAGTCGTGAAAAACGTCCAGTAACCTGGTCTTCAGTTGATGTGAGCCAAGCAGGAGTTGTGACTGTTAAAGGTATGGCAGACGGACGTGAAGTTGAGGCTCGTGTAGAAGTTCTAGCAATTGCGAAAGAACTACCAACTGTTAAACGTGTTGCCCCAGGAACAGACTTGAGCGCTGTTGATAAATACGTTTCTATTGCTGTTACGGATGGAAGCGTACAAGAATACGAAGTTGATAAGTGGGAGATTTCGGAAGCAGATAAAGCTAAACTGTCAGTTGCAGGATCACGTATTCAAATGACTGGTCAACTGGGTGGTGAGACTATTCACGCTACCCTTGTGGTAGAAGAAGGTAATCCTGCGGCTCCTGCAGTACCAAATGTAACGGTTGGTGGCGAATCTGTCACTGGTCTTACTACTCAAAATCCAATGCAATATCGAACTCTTGCTTACGGTGCATCCTTGCCAGAAGTTGTAGCAAGTGCTGAAAATGCGGATGTTACTGTAGTCCAAGCAAGTGCAGCAAACGGCATGCGTGCAAGCATCTATGTTCAACCAAAAGATGGTGGACCTCTTCAAACATATGCAATTCAATTCCTTGAAGAAGCACCAAAAATTGACCACTTGAGCTTACAAGTAGAGCAAGCTGACGGTCTTAAAGAAGACCAAACAGTGAAATTGTCTGTCCTTGCACACTATCAAGACGGAACACAAGCAGTTCTACCAGCAGATAAGGTGACCTTCTCTACAAGTGGTGAAGGGGAAGTCGCAGTTCGTAAAGGAATGCTTGAGTTGCATAAGCCAGGAACAGTCACTCTCAAAGCAGAATATGAGGGGGCTACAGGTCAAATCGATCTTACGATCCAGGCCAATACTGAGAAAAAAGTAGCCCAATCTATCCGTCCAGTAAACGTAGTAACAGACTTGCATCAAGAACCTACTCTTCCAGCAACAGTAACGGTTGAGTATGACAAAGGTTTCCCTAAAGCGCACAAAGTCACTTGGCAAGCCATTCCAAAAGAAAAACTCGACCACTATCAAACCTTTGAAGTTCTAGGTAAAGTTGAAGGTCTGGATCTTGAAGCGCGTGCTAAAGTATCTGTAGAAGGCATCGTTTCAGTTGAAGAAGTTAGTGTGACAACCCCAATCGCAGAAGCACCACAATTACCAGAAAGCGTTCGTACCTACGATTCAAATGGCCACGTTTCATCAGCTAAGGTTACTTGGGATGCGATTCGTCCAGACCAATACGCCAAGGAAGGTGTCTTTACAGTTAATGGTCGCCTAGAAGGTACGCAATTAACAACTAAACTTCATGTTCGCGTATCTGCTCAAACTGAGAAGGGGGCAAATATTTCTGACCAATGGACCGGTTCAGAATTGCCACTTGCCTTTGCTTCAGACTCAAATCCAACTGATCCTGTTTCAAACGTCAACGATAAATTGATTTCCTTTAATGACCGCCCAGCTAACCGTTGGACAAACTGGAACCGTACTAATCCAGAAGCTTCAGTTGGTGTCCTATTCGGAGACTCAGGTATTTTGAGCAAACGTTCAGTTGATAATCTAAGTGTCGGATTCCACGAAGACCACGGAGTTGGTGTACCGAAGTCTTATGTGATTGAATATTATGTCGGTAAGACCGTTCCAACAGCCCCTAAAAACCCTAGCTTTGTAGGTGAGGAAAACCATGCCTTTAATGATCCTGCAAACTGGAAAGAGGTAAGCAATCTCAAAGCACCAGCTCAATTAAAAGCTGGAGAAATGAATCATTTCAGCTTTGATAAAGTTGAGACCTATGCGGTTCGCATTCGTATGGTTCGACTTGATAGCAAGAAGGGAACGTCTATCACAGAAGTACAAATTTTTGCGAAACAAGTTGCGGCAGCTAAACAAGGACAAACGAGAATCCAAGTTGACGGTAAAGACTTAGCAAACTTTAACCCAGATTTGACAGACTACTATCTTGAGTCTGTAGATGGAAAAGTTCCTGCAGTAACAGCAAGTGTTAGCAACAATGGTCTCGCTACCGTCGTTCCAAGTGTTCGTGAAGGTGAGCCAGTTCGTGTTATCGCGAAAGCTGAAAATGGCGACATCCTAGGAGAATACCGTCTACACTTTACAAGCAATAAAGACTTGCTCTCTCGTAAACCAGTTGCCGCGGTCAAACAAGCTCGCTTGCTACAAGTAGGGCAACCGCTTGAATTGCCAACTAAGGTTCCTGTTTACTTCACAGGTAAAGACGGTTACGAAACAAAAGACTTGGCAGTTGAATGGGAAGAAGTTCCAGCAGAAAATCTGACAAAAGCAGGTCAATTTACTGTAAGAGGCCGTGTTCTTGGTAGTGATCTTGTTGCTGAGTTCACTGTACGAGTGACAGACAAACTTGGTGAAGCTCTTTCAAATAACCCAGAGTATGATGAAAATAGTAACCGCGCCTTTGCTTCAGCCACTAACGACATTGATAGAAACTCCCATGACCGTGTGGACTATCTCAATGACGGAAATCATTCAGAAAATCGTCGTTGGACAAACTGGTCTCCAACACCATCTTCAAATCCAGAAGTATCAGCGGGTGTAATCTTCCGTGAAAATGGTAAGATTGTCGAACGGACTGTTGCGCAAGCTAAACTTCATTTCTTTGCAGATAGTGGTACGGATGCCCCATCTAAACTCGTTTTGGAACGCTATATTGGCCCAGATTTTGAAGTTCCTACCTACTATTCTAACTACCAAGCCTACGATGCAGCTCATCCATTCAATAATCCAGAAAATTGGGAAGCTGTGCCTTATCGTGCGGATAAAGACATCGCAGCTGGTGATGAAATCAACGTAACATTTAAAGCTGTCAAAGCCAAAGCCATGAGATGGCGTATGGAGCGCAAAGCGGATAAGAAGGGTGTTGCGATGATTGAGATGACCTTCCTTGCACCGAGTGAATTACCTCAAGAAAGTACCCAATCAAAAATTCTTGTAGATGGAAAAGAGCTTCCTGACTTCGCTGAAGATCGTCAAGACTACCAAATCACCTATAAAGGTCAACGTCCAAAAGTCTCAGTCGAAGAAAGCAATCAAGTAGCTTCAACAGTTGTAGATAGCGGAGACGATAGCCTTCCAGTACTTGTTCGTCTTGTTTCAGAAAGTGGAAAACAAGTCAAGGAATACCGTATCCAGTTGACTAAGGAAAAACCAGTTTCTGAGAAGACTGTTGCTGCTGTACAAGAAGAACTTCCAAAACTCGAATTTGTTGAAAACGATTTGGCCTACAAGACAGTTGAGAAAAAGGATTCAACGCTGTATCTAGGAGAAACTCGTGTAGAACAAGAAGGAAAAGTTGGTAAGGAACGGATCTTCACAGTGGTTAATCCTAGTGGAAGTAAGGAAGAAAAACTCCGTGAAGTGGTAGAGGCTCCGACAGACCGCATCGTCTTGGTCGGAACAAAACCAGGAACCTCTCTTCCAGAAGACGAAGTGAAGAACCTTGTCCTCGACAGACCCGAACTTATAGTCGAAGAAGAAACCATCGACTTCAAGGTTCAGGAGCGTAAGTCTGATAAGTTGTATCTAGGAGAAACTCGTGTCCTACAAGAAGGTCAAAAAGGTATTCGTCTTCACTTGATTGAAGTAGAAAATGGAAAACGTCAGCTTAAAGAAACTTACGATAAAGTCGCTGCTCAAGATCGTATAGTAGAAGTTGGCACTAAACCAGGAACTTCTCTTCCAGAAGATGAAGTGAAGAACCTAGTCCTTAACAGACCAGAACTTGTAATCGAAGAAGAAACAATTGATTTCAAGGTTCAGGAACAAAAGAATGATCAGCTTCCAGTAGGTCAAATTCGTGTTCTCCAAGAAGGTCAAAAAGGTATCCGTGTTCACTTAATCGAAGTTGAAAATGGCAAGCGAACTGAAAAAGAAAGCTATGATAAAGTCATGGCTCAAGATCGCATTGTAGAAGTAGGTACGGCTAGTGAAACAACTAAACCAGTACCTCAAGAATCTACAAAACCACAAGTATCAGAAAAAGCAGATACAAAAGAAATCTCCTCAAGTGAAGCTAGTCAAGCTCAAGAAGAACAGTTACCAAATACAGGAAGTGCAGCAAGTCAAGCAGCTCTAGCAGCAGGTTTAGCTCTTCTTGGTTTGAGTGCAGGTCTAGTGGCCACTAAAGGTAAAAAAGAAGACTAGAATGAATCAGTATTTCTTCTAAATGTATCTCAGAAAGACCAGGGAATCCTGGTCTTTTTAATGGGTAGAAGTATTCTCTAAAGAGCAATTTAACGTTTGTGAAATCAGATAACCAAAATGATAAAAACACTATCTGGTATCCAAAACGAGGTGAACTTATTTTTTAAAAAATGGCGGTAAAATATACCAGATTTTGTTTCGATGACAGGAGAAGAAAAGACACAAAGCGGTTAATATACGGATGTGAAAAAGTCGATTTCAATCGGTAAGAAAAAATTGGATATTTTTTATAAAAATTTGCTTGATAGTTCTAGCCTTTTTCTTCATAGTATGATAAAATGTGGATGTAATGTGGCTAATAATTTTCGCTTGAAAAAGGAGAATGGTGATTAGTTGGGGACAATCATTTAGTTTACTATTACATTGTACATTTACAACTGAATATTATAAGAAAGGAAGATTAAATGAACAAGAAAATAAGATCTTGGATTCAGATCCTTATTCTTTGTTTGGGAGTTATTCTCCAATCATTTGCTCCTCTTACGCAAGTACGTGCGGCAGAGTATAATGATGTTATCACTAGTGTTGGTGTTGAAAACAGATCTGGTGAAGCTTTAACGCAAGGGTTGGATATTTGGCAAGAATTCCGTCTTACTGCAGATTTTGTTTTGCCAGATAATACGGTGCATGAAGGTGATACAACAACACTTCAATTGCCTTCAGAGATTACATTTTCAAACTCTTCAGACATTGAATTACGAGATGCTTCTAACAATCTTGTAGCTACTGGACATCTAGATTCCACTAGCAAAACAATTACTCTAACTTACACAAAGTTTGTTGAGAATAATTCTGGCGTTAGGGGGAAATTCTTTGTCTATGTCCGAGTTGACCATGACGTTGTTTCAGAAGAAAAAGACGTTGATGTCAACATTACTGTAGGACATAGAGTTCTATTTGCAGGGAAAATCCGTTATAACGGCCCTCCAGGGAAATACGACTCTAAAATTGAAAAGAGTTCCTTCCAATACAAGGATGACGAGAAAAATGTAATCCGTTATAACATTACTGTAAACCGCAATATGGCGAACTACAGTGATGTCACTATCAAAGATGCTTTCTCTTCTCCAAATATGACATTCCTACCGGATACTTTTCGTATTTATAAAGTAAACTGGAGCTGGAATAACGGAGACTGGAAATGGTCCGATGCTCAGGATATGACTGAAACCTTTAAAAACCAACTAGTGGTAAATGCGAATGGTGATGGTTTCACCCTTCCTTTAGGAGATACTAATGGTTTTGGTTATATGATCGAGTATCGAGCTAAAGCGAATTATGATCTAGTCGATGGTGAGGAAATCACGAACGTAGCCAACATGAGCTACAATGGAAGTGAGAATGAACAATCAACCAGCACACGTACCTACCAGATTGCAGGTGGTGTTGCGGAAGGATATGTTTTCACCATTAAAATTCATAAGGTAAACGAAGCAGGCCAACCTTTGCAAGGTGCAGTTTTTGAAGTGATTCGTGATCGTAACCAAGCTGTTGTTGGACGATTGACAACAGGTCCTGATGGTAACGCTAGTGTAGGTAAATTGTTGCGAGACAACTATACAATTCGTGAAGTAACGGCTCCTTTTGGCTATGACAAACTAACTGAAGATATTAAAATTTCTCCAGATGAGTTTGGCTCAGATAAATCTGTAGAACGTCGAATTGAAAATAAGAAGACACCTCCAAAGACACCAACTGAGAAAGAGATTACTTTCAAAAAGGTGGATCCAAATGGGAAAGAAATCCCAGGTGCCGAACTTAAAATCTACAGCGGAGATCGTGTAAGACCAGAAGCTCCACCTGTAGCAGACTGGACAACAGAAGCTAATACTTCTAAAGTGATTAAATTAGCTCCTGGTACCTATACTCTAACAGAGTCCGTTGCTCCAGATGGGTATCAGTATGTTGATGATGTTACCTTCACGGTCAATGCTGATGGTTCTATTACAATAGTCAAAAAAGGTACAACAGATACTGTCGTAACAACTGGTTCTGTTTTGTCAATCACTGACAAAGAGGATACAACTCCAAAGGCGATTACCTTCAGTAAAGTCAATCTTGGAGGAAATGAAATCGCGGGTGCACAGATTAAGATCTACAAGGGCGACAAGGCAGAAGGCACAGCTGTAGAGAGCTGGACTTCAACTGACCAACCTAAGCAACTGAATCTTGAACCAGGCATCTACACTTTCCATGAGGAAGCAGCCCCAACTGGTTACCTCAAAGTAACGGATATCACTTTCCAAGTTAAACCTAACGGTACTGTTGAAGTGACAAAAGTAGGTGAAAAAGATTCTAAAGGTGAAGACAATCGTGTTGTAGCCCAAAATTCAACTCTGACAGTTACTGATAAAGATGACGATGTAGCTCGTAAAATCACGTTCAGTAAAATTAGTCTTGGTGGGGTTGAAATCGCAGGAGCACAAATCAAGATCTTCAAAGGCGATAAGGCAGAAGGCACAGCTGTAGAAAGCTGGACTTCAGAAGCTGGTAAGTCTAAAGAATTGAGCTTGGCCCCAGGTACTTACACCTTCCATGAGGAAGCAGCCCCAACTGGATACCTCAAAGTAACGGATATCACTTTCCAAGTTAACTATGATGGAACAGTTAAAGTGACGAATGTTGGTACTAAGGATGCTAAAGGCGAGGACAATACAGTCGTAACCGATGGTTCAACAATCAAAGTCACTGATAAAGACGATGATAGTCCAAAAGCCATTACTTTCAGTAAAGTTAACCTTGGTGGAACAGAAATCGCAGGCGCTCAAATCAAGATCTACAAGGGCGATAAGGCAGAAGGCACAGCCGTAGAAAGCTGGACTTCAGAAGCTGGTAAGTCTAAAGACTTGAACTTGGCACCAGGTACTTATACTTTCCATGAGGAAGCCGCCCCAACTGGTTACCTCAAAGTAACAGATATTACTTTCAAAGTGAAAACTGACGGAACAGTAGAAGTAACCAATGTCGGCGAGAAAGACTCTAAGGGTGAAGACAACAAAGTTGCTACAAACGGTTCAACTGTAACTGTAACTGATAAAGACGATGATAGTCCAAAAGCCATTACTTTCAGTAAAGTTAACCTTGGTGGAACAGAAATCGCAGGTGCTCAAATCAAGATCTACAAGGGCGATAAGGCAGAAGGCACAGCCGTAGAAAGCTGGACTTCAGAAGCTGGTAAGTCTAAAGACTTGAACTTGGCCCCAGGTACTTACACCTTCCATGAGGAAGCCGCTCCAACTGGTTACCTCAAAGTAACGGACATCACTTTCCAAGTCAAACATGATGGCACAGTGGAAGTGACAAATGTTGGTGAGAAAGACTCTAAGGGTGAAGAAAACAAAGTCGTAACCAACGGCTCAACTGTAACTGTAACCGATAAAGACGATGACCTTCCACGTAAGATTACCTTTAGCAAGGTTAGCCTTGGTGGAACAGAATTCGCAGGCGCTCAAATCAAGATCTACAAGGGCGATAAGGCAGAAGGCACAGCCGTAGAAAGCTGGACTTCAGAAGCTGGTAAGTCTAAAGACTTGAACTTGGCCCCAGGTACTTACACCTTCCATGAGGAAGCCGCTCCAACTGGTTACCTCAAAGTAACGGACATCACTTTCCAAGTCAAACATGATGGCACAGTGGAAGTGACAAATGTTGGTGAAAAAGACTCTAAAGGTGAAGAAAACAAAGTCGTAACCAACGGCTCAACAGTAACTGTAACCGATAAAGACGATGACCTTCCACGTAAGATTACCTTCAGCAAGGTTAGCCTTGGTGGAACAGAAATCGCAGGCGCTCAAATCAAGATCTACAAGGGCGATAAAGCAGAAGGCACAGCCGTAGAAAGCTGGACTTCAGAAGCTGGTAAGTCTAAAGATCTCAACTTGGCTCCGGGCACTTACACCTTCCATGAGGAAGCAGCCCCAACAGGCTACCTCAAAGTAACGGATATCACTTTTAAAGTCAAACATGACGGCACAGTGGAAGTGACCAACGTTGGAGAAAAAGACTCTAAGGGTGAAGAAAACAAGGTTGTAACCAACGGTTCAACAGTAACTGTAACCGACAAAGACGATGACCTTCCACGTAAGATTACCTTCAGCAAGGTTAGCCTTGGTGGAACAGAAATCGCTGGTGCAGAGATTAAGATCTACAAAGGCGATAAGGCAGAAGGCACAGCCGTAGAAAGCTGGACTTCAGAAGCTGGTAAGTCTAAAGATCTCAACTTGGCCCCAGGTACTTACACCTTCCATGAGGAAGCAGCTCCAACAGGCTACCTCAAAGTAACCGATATCACTTTCCAAGTCAAACATGACGGCACAGTGGAAGTGACAAATGTTGGTGAAAAAGACTCTAAAGGTGAAGAGAACAAAGTCGTAACCAACGGCTCAACAGTAACTGTAACCGATAAAGACGATGACCTTCCACGTAAGATTACCTTCAGCAAGGTTAGCCTTGGTGGAACAGAAATCGCTGGTGCACAAATCAAGATCTACAAGGGCGACAAGGCAGAAGGTACAGCCGTAGAAAGCTGGACTTCAGAAGCTGGTAAGTCTAAAGACTTGAACTTGGCACCTGGCACTTACACCTTCCATGAGGAAGCAGCTCCAACAGGCTACCTCAAAGTAACCGACATCACTTTCCAAGTCAAACATGACGGCACAGTGGAAGTGACAAATGTTGGTGAAAAGGACTCTAAAGGTGAAGAAAACAAGGTCGTAACCAACGGCTCAACTGTAACAGTAACGGATAAAGACGATGACCTTCCACGTAAGATTACCTTTAGCAAGGTAAATCTAGCGGGTGAAGAAATCGCGGGTGCAAAAATCCAAATTTTCCGAGGAGAAAAAGTTGCAGGTAATCCTGTGGCTGAATGGACTTCAAAAGCCAATCAATCACATGTACTTGATTTGACTCCGGGAGTATATACTTTCCATGAAGAAGCCGCTCCAACTGGATACTTAGCAGTAACAGATATTACATTCCAAGTTAACTACGACGGAACTGTAACAGTGGTAAATGCTAGTGGAAATCAGGTTGAGTTCAAGGATGGTAAGTTAGTAGTAACGGACCAAACTGAACCAGAAAATCCTAACCTACCAAACACTGGAAGTGAATCTGGACAAGCTGCATTAGCAGCAGGTTTAGCTCTTCTAGCTTTAGGTGCAGGTCTTGTAGCAACTAAACGAAGAAAAGAAGACTAATCTCATTTAGTAGCCAATAAGTACAGTAAAGAAAGATCAGGGATAACCCCCTGGTCTTTTTTTATGGTTCAGAATAATGAAATATGCTAAATTAAACTATTTATCAGGATGGGATATGACTATTACTAGATTTCTTCTGAGTTTTACTTATATAAAATAGTTTGGATAATTATTAAGGTGTATCAAACTTATAAATAAATGGAATGTTTTGTACAATGTTTCTTTCTGTTTGTTTAAAAGAGAAGTTGTTCGTATGTGTACACTATACTTAAAGAAACTATAGTGTGATGAAAGAATTAGTTTTTATGGCAGTAATTTTACACTGTGTCAATATTTTCAAAAGGCAATAACCTCATAATATTACAAAAAAAGTTAATTTTGTTTTATAATGAAATTAAAGGAGGTTTCTATATTAAGAATAGAACAAATATGGTAAATATTGCACTCACATATAGTTATGAAACATATTAATATGATGTAACTTATTCAATAACCCTCATGGATTTCAATGAATTCGAAAGGAGATGTGTGTTGAGATTTTATAATCATAGTTTGTCGTTTTAATGTTTTCGGTAATTTAGAAAGGAAGATTATGAAGAACAAGAAATTTTGGTTACCCATCCTAACTTCTCTGGCCTGTTTGCTAGGGATGTTCTTTGCTCCAAATTCAGTTCAAGCAAAGGAACTGAAGAACGTTATCAGTAATATTGGAATTTGGGAGGTTGATAATGGTAAGTTTATAAAACCGGATGCGAATGGTGTTTATACACTTTCTCCTGAGCATCATAACTACTCAAATTATAAATTCACTGTTGATTACGATTTGAGCGCCTATGATGGTAAATTAGAGGACGGTGATACCTTTACCTTTACTGTTCCGAGCCCTTTAACTGTTAGAAATGAAACTTTTGATTTAAAAGATAAGGAAACAGATCTCGTTATCGGAGAAACTCAAATTGTATCAAACGGGGATAATAATGGTGGTAAGGCAACTATTACATTAAAAAATCTGAAAGCCTATCTTGAGAAAAAAGGTGGCTATCAGGTCCAAAACGTTAAAGGAAATTTCTTTGTTGGTTTTAGTTCTAAAAATGAATTAAGCAATGAAACGCTCCGTTTTGATAAAACGGAAACCATAAATGAAATTACCCATCAAATCAAGGTTAAAAAAGGTGATGCGGCTGATTATTCTGAAGGAATTGGTCGAGCTAATTTCAATAAATATCACGGTTTGATTTACAAAGAGGATTGGACATCCAAGGCTCTAAATAAGAGTGGAAAATACTTACACAGCTGGTATGTTCGTGTTAATCCGAAACAGGCAGCCTATAATAAAATTGAAATTCATGACTGGGTAGATCCAAATGCTTCACCAATGCAGATGATTCCTGAAACATTTAGCGTCACGGCAGGTTGGTATGATCAATATTATTATTTGAAAGATGAAGTGGTTTTAGAAGCTGGGAAGGATTACCAAGTAAAATGGAATGATTCTTACACAGAATTTACTTTAACAATTAACAATGCATCTTCAATTCTTGCGAAGAACGGTAAACCAGCAGCATTTCGAATTAATTATAAAACAAGTGCTCCAGCTGATGGCACGCAAGTCCAAAACAATGCTGAAATGAAGGGTGATGACCAGATTCTAACATATGATGACTATAGTAATAAGACAGTCGTTAAGCAAATCGGAAACTCAGTCGTTGCTTCTGGCGGTACAATTCAGTTAGAAACAGGTTACCGTATCATTCTTTACAAGGTCGACGAGCTGACTCATGACCGTCTAAAAGGAGCAAAATTCAAGATTACTCCTCCGGCAGGAGCTACGGCTAAAGAGGAAATTGTAACGACAAATGATGACGGAATTGCTGAATCATCTATTTACTCAGAAAGTGATATCAAGAAAGGGAACTTTACAGTAACTGAGGTTCAGGCTCCTGAGGGATATGAGTTAAATCCTACTCCATTTGAGATGACTGTTGGACAAGACGGAGCTATCAAAACAGTTACAAATAAACGTAGCAAAGCTAAAGTTAAGATTAAAGCTAATAAAAAACTTACAGGACGTGAGTTAAAGGCTGAAGAGTTTGAATTCACTTTAACAGATCAAGATGGTAAGGTGAAAGAAACTGTGAAGAATGACAAAGACGGAAACATTGCTTTCTCAGAATTGGAATTCGACAAAGCAGGAACTTATACCTTTAAAATTGTTGAAAAAGCTGGCAGTGATACAAGCATCAAGTACGATACTAAAACTGTTACGGCTACAGTTACTGTAGCGGACAAGGGTAAAGGCGCACTTGAAGCAACTGTTTCTTACGATGATGAAAAAGCATTCGAGAACACTTACACTCCAGCAAAAACGGAAGTTTCTGTTAAGAAAGTATGGAAGGACGAGAACAACCAAGATGGCAAACGCCCATCTTCTGTCACAGTTAAATTGCTTGCAGATGGTCAAGATACTGGTAAAACACTTGAATTGACTGAAGCAAATGGTTGGGCTGGAAGCTTCAAAGATCTTGATGCTGATAAAGGCGGAACACCTATTAAGTACACAGTAGTAGAAGTAACTGTTGCTGGTTACACTTCTGAAGTTACTGGTGACGCTGCATCTGGATTCACTATCACAAATAGCTATTTACCAGAAACAGTTGTTGTAAAAGCAACTAAGAACTGGGATGACGCTAACAACCAAGACGGCAAACGTCCAACCAAGATTACAATCAATCTTTTAGCAGACGGTCAGCAAGTTGATTCGAAAGAAGTTCAAGCAGCTGCGGACGGAACTTGGACTGTCGAATTCACGAAATTAGCAAAATATAAAGCTGGTAAAGAAATCAAATACACTGTAACAGAAGAAGCCGTAGCAGAATACGAAGCGACTATTACAGACTTTACCATCACAAACAAATATGCTCCTAAAGAAATTGACTACAAGGTAACAAAAGTATGGAACGATGCGAACAACCAAGACGGTAAACGTCCTGAGTCCGTAACGGTTCAACTTTATAAAAAAGTAGGAAATGCAGATCCAGTAGCTGTTGAAGGTAAGAAATTGACCTTAACAGCTAAGGAAAAGACTGATGATAACACTTGGGTAGCATCCTTCACCAATCTTCCACAATACGAAGCTGGAAAAGAAATCACCTATTCTATCAAGGAAGTGGATGTACCAGCTGGTTACGAAGCCTCTGTGACTGGTCAAGTAGTGACAAACACCTATAACCCAGAAACAGTTGTTCTTTCAGGAACTAAGGTGTGGAAAGATAACAACAACCAAGACGGTAAACGTACAACATCTGTGAAAGTTCAAATTCTTAACGGCGAAAAAGTTGTTCAAGAAATTGAAGTTTCAGAAAAAACTGGCTGGAAGTTCGAATCTAAAAAACTTCCTAAGTATGAGAATGGTAAAGAAATCAAGTATACTGTCAAAGAAACTGCTATGACAGAATACAAAGCAACTATCACTACAGATAAGGATGGCAAGTATACCATTACCAACGAACATACTCCAGAAAAAACAGCTGTAAAAGGTCATAAGATCTGGAAAGATGAAGATAACAAAGATGGCATCCGTCCAGCATCTATCACCGTAAAACTTCTTGCAGATGGCAAGGAAACTGGTCAGACAGCTACAGTGTCAGAAACAAGTGGCTGGACTTATGAGTTTACAGGTCTTGATCGTTATCAAGAAGGTAAGGAGATTGCCTACGCTGTTGAAGAAGTGAATGTTCCAGATGGTTATACAGCTTCAGTAGAAGGTTACAACATTACAAATACGCACACTCCTGAAAAACCAACACCTGGCAAACCAAATGAACCAGGTAAGCCTAAAAAAGGTGGGGAATTGCCTAATACAGGAAGCGAGTCTAACCAAGTGGCTCTAGTAGCTGGAATCGCCCTTCTTGGATTGGGAACAGGATTCTTGGCAAGACGCAAAAAAGAAGGTTAAGTTTTTTAAACGGTATCTTTCACGAAATTTTGCAACACATTTTAAAAGTAAAAACAAGTGTCAATGGAAATTGGCACTTGTTTTTTTGTAACTGACCCTGGTTCTACTACCGGATACAAGTGGATAGTTGCCACTTACTGAAAAGCTATTGTTTTCGCTACGAAATCCTCTATAATAGGTGACAAATAAAAAAGGAGATGTTACATATGATTGAAACAAGATTACAAGATAAATTGAAGCCAGGTTTGGAGGTAGAAAATTTTCAAAAAGATGGGGATATCTATCTGTCTCTTAATCCAGATTATCTATCTGGAGATAATGCTAAATACATGACCATGTATAACCGTATGGCTCGCTGGTACGATATGAGTGAGAAATGGATAGGACCACTTCTCCACGGCAAAGCAATTGATAAGTTGAGAAGGGATCTGATGGAGGAAATAGAATGGAAAGATAATTTATCTGTTCTTTATGTCTCTATCGGGACTGGTCAAGACCTACGTTATATTCCTGAGACAATTGACCTGAAAAGTTTAGACTTTGTAGGGGTAGATATTTCTATCAGTATGCTAGAAAAATGCCAGAAATCTTGCGCTAAAAAGACTAATTTGCAACTTTTCCATGCTTGCGCGGAGGATCTACCCTTTGCGGATAATAGTTTTGACATTGTCTACCATATTGGCGGAATCAATTTTTTCAATGATAAGGCCAAGGCTATGCAGGAAATGCTACGAGTGGCGAAGCCAGGAACCAAAATTTTAATCGCAGATGAGACGGCTGACTATGTAGATCAGCAATATAAGAAAAATCATTTTAGTAAGGATTATTTCAAAGATGCTACTGTTGATTTGAGTGAAATTGAGAATGCTGTTCCAAGCGAAGTTAAGGAAAAGGAAATGAAACTTCTTTGGGATGGCAAATTCTACGCCTTAACATTTAGGAAATAAGAAAAAGTATCTTGGTAGAGCTTAGAAAGTAAGTATGAAGATAAAAATATTCCCTTAGACAGCTGTCTGAGGGAATATTTTTTATGGGAGCATCATCAATTCGACAATCATAGCAATGTAGATGATTAAGGTAAGGAGAAAACCGGCTCTCCAGAAGAATTTGATGAATTTAGGGTAATAAAAACTTCGTTTTTTGACAAGGAAAAAGACTACAAGGAGGATTGCTAGGAGAGAAAGTGCGACTCCAAGTCGCGGTAGAAAGTTGTGGGTAAAGGCTTTAGCAGTAATCAGATAGTACTCAAATACCAAAAGTGGAAAAGCTAGATCCGCGAAATTAAATCCTATTTTCCTAAGTCCGAAAAGCTTGGTGACAATAAAGCAAACCACCAAGGTTAATATCAATAATAAAATAGATGCTATTTTCATTAAAATCATACCCATATTGTATCATAAAAAAACGCTAAAGGAAATGAGAAACAAGGGAATTTGTAGGAAAGTCAGGCTTTTGAGATTGTAGGTGTTTTTTGTTATAATGAAAGTTATGAAATCTTATAATACCTTGAATGATTATTATCGAAAACTTTTTGGAGAGAAGACTTTTAAAGTTCCCATCGATGCGGGATTTGACTGTCCAAATCGGGATGGAACTGTAGCCCATGGTGGTTGTACTTTTTGTACGGTTTCAGGTTCTGGAGATGCCATCGTGGCACCGGATGCCCCTATCCGTGAGCAATTTTATAAGGAAATTGACTTTATGCACCGCAAATGGCCAGATGTTCAGAAGTACTTGGTTTATTTTCAAAATTTTACCAACACCCATGAAAAGGTGGAAGTGATTCGGGAGCGATATGAGCAGGCTATCAACGAACTTGGTGTAGTGGGAATCAATATCGGAACACGCCCAGACTGTCTGCCAGACGAAACCATCGAATATTTGGCTGAGTTATCGGAACGTATGCATGTGACGGTAGAATTGGGCTTGCAGACTACCTTTGAAGCAACTTCTGACCTGATTAACCGTGCTCATTCTTATGAATTATACGTGGAAACAGTAAAACGCTTGAGAAAATATCCCAAAATTGAAATTGTTTCCCATTTGATCAACGGTTTGCCCGGTGAGACTCATGAGATGATGGTCGAAAATGTCCGTCGCTGTGTCACAGACAATGACATTCAAGGAATTAAACTGCACTTGCTCCACCTCATGACCAATACACGGATGCAGCGAGATTACCACGAAGGACGCTTGCAACTGATGAGTCAGGATGAGTATGTCAAGGTCATCTGTGACCAGTTGGAAATCATTCCCAAGCATATTGTCATCCATCGAATCACAGGAGATGCACCTAGAGATATGCTGATTGGTCCCATGTGGAGCCTCAATAAATGGGAAGTGCTGAATGCTATTGAAACTGAGATGCGACGTCGCGGAAGTGTGCAAGGATGCAAGGCTGTAAAACAGGAGTTTAAAAATGAAAAGACCACTTGAGATGGCACATGATTTTTTGGCTGAGGTTGTGACAAAAGGGGATATCGTAGTGGATGCGACCATGGGAAATGGCCATGATACCCTTTTTCTAGCCGAGCTAGCTAAGAAAGTCTATGCCTTTGATGTCCAGGAGCAGGCTTTGGAGAAGACGCAAGAGCGTTTGGATCAGGCTGGAATAACAAATGCCCAGTTAATCTTGAAAGGTCATGAGACACTAGACCAGTTTGTGACAGAAGCTAAGGCAGGGATTTTTAATCTGGGTTATCTGCCTTCTGCTGACAAATCCGTCATCACTCAACCTCAGACTACTATCGAAGCCTTAGAAAAGCTGTGTCACTTGCTTGTCAAAGGGGGACGGATTGCAATCATGATTTACTATGGTCATGAAGGAGGAGACACCGAGAGGGATGCTGTATTGGATTTTGTTAGCCAGTTGAACCAACAAGAGTATACAGCTGCCATTTATCGGACTCTCAACCAAGTTAATAATCCACCGTTTTTAGTTATGATTGAAAAATTAGAAAGGTATAGACATGGATAAACAATACCTTCGTGAGAAGCTTGAGGCAATGTGCCAAAATTTTGTCGAGTCAACGCATCACGAGCGAGCAGTCGGGGTGCTCGACGAAGCACATATGAGCAAGAAAATGCTTAAAATCAAGAAAAAATTAGTGGCTCTTGAAATGGAACGATGCCAGAAAAAAATTGAGCACAAAGACTGTTCTAAGATTGATCAGAAAATCCAAGAGCAAAAGGAGATTTTTGAATCTTGTTGTAAAAAAGATTAAGGAGGAATTGTGTGGAATTACTCATTTACTTGATTCTATTTTTATTTGTCTTAATCATTTCAACTACGACCAATAAACTTCTCCCTTTTTTGCCCCTTCCTCTTGTACAAATCCTTTTTGGGATTGGGATTGGCTTATTTGTTCCTGATGCGGACTTTCATCTCAATACAGAGCTGTTTCTAGCCATGGTTATTGGTCCCTTACTTTTCCGGGAGGCAGAAGAAGCGGATATTACGTCCATTTTGAAGCATTGGCGGATTGTCGTCTTTCTGATCTTTCCTGTGATTTTTATCTCGACCTTAAGCTTGGGGGGCATGGCTCACTTCCTTTGGATGACTCTTCCTTTAGCTGCCTGTTTAGCAGTTGGAGCGGCACTTGGGCCAACAGATTTGGTTGCCTTCGCATCTCTTTCTGAACGTTTTCGTTTTCCAAAACGGGTTTCCAATATCCTAAAAGGGGAAGGACTTTTAAATGACGCTTCTGGTTTGGTTGCCTTTCAGATGGCTCTGGCTGCTTGGACAACAGGAACGTTTTCTCTCAGCCAAGCTGGAACTTCCCTAGCACTTTCTATCCTTGGTGGTTTTGTAGTCGGTTTTGTGACGGCTATGGTCAATCGTTTCTTGCATAGCTTTTTGCTGAGTGTGCGAGCGATAGATATAGCCAGTGAACTATTGCTAGAGCTAAGTTTGCCGCTCATGACCTTTTTCATCGCAGAAGAGTTTCATGTTTCAGGGATTATCGCAGTAGTGGTTGCAGGTATTTTGAAGGCCAGTCGTTTTAAGAAAATTACGCTCCTTGAGGCTCAGGTAGACACCATGACGGAGACCGTTTGGCATACCGTGACCTTTATGCTAAATGGATCAGTCTTTGTTCTCTTGGGAATGGAATTAGAATTGATAGCAGAGCCAATCTTGTCTAATTCTCTTTACAATCCCCTTCTTTTACTGCTTTCAGTTGTCGTTCTGACCTTCTTACTCTTTGCGATCCGCTTTGTCATGATTGCTGGTTTTTACTTTGTGAGGACGCGTCGACTTAAGAAAAAAATTCATAAGTACATGAAAGATATGCTTCTTTTGACCTTCTCTGGTGTCAAAGGAACAGTATCTATCGCGACCATTCTCCTCATACCAAGTCATTTGGAGCAGGAATATCCTTTGTTGCTCTTCCTAGTAGCAGGTGTTACACTGTTGAGCTTTTTAACGGGTTTACTGGTCCTCCCTCACTTATCTGAGGAACAAGAGGAAAGCAAGGACCATTTGATGCATATTGCGATTTTGAATGATGTAGCTGCAGAATTAGAAAAAGAGTTGGACCATCACAAGAACAAACTTCCTCTTTATGCAGCTATTGATAACTATCATGGTCGGATTGAAAACCTCATCCTTAGTCTGGAAAATAAGAGAGTCCAAGAGGACTGGGAGTCCCTCAAGCTTCTTATCTTGAGTATTGAGAGTGACGGTTTGGAGCAAGCCTACGAAGAAAATAGAATCAGTGAGCGTGGCTATCGAGTTTACCAACGTTACCTAAAAAACATGGAGCAGAGTATCAATCGGAATTTCGCTTCTAGAGTGACTTATTACTTCCTAGTTTCCTTACGGATACTGCGCTTTCTACTCCATGAAATGTTTACCTTTGGCAAAACTTTCCGTAGTTGGATGAATGAAGAATCTCGTAAACTACTAGCAGTTGACTATGATCAGATTTCAGAGTTGTATTTGGAAAATACAGAGCTGATTATCGAGAGTTTGGAAAACCTCAAAGGGGTTTATAAGAGTTCTCTGATTAGCTTTATGCAAGAGTCTCGTCTACGCGAGACGGCTATTATCGGAAGTGGTACCTTTGTTGAGCGGGTTATCAATCGCATCAAACCAAACAATATCGATGAAATGCTACGAGGCTACTATCTCGAACGTAAGGCAATCTTTGAATACGAAGAAGCTAAACTGATAACAGCCAAGTATGCCAAAAAACTACGCCAAAATGTGAATAATTTAGAGAATTATTCTCTGAAAGAGGCTGCAAATACCTTGCCTTATGATATGCTAGATTTAATCAGAAGAACTTAAATGATGAAGAAAATGACGGAGGATGGAACATGAAAAAGTGGTGGAAAGAGCTGATGGACAGGCCCTTATTGAAAGCTTTTTTGCATTACTATCAAGCATCTGATAGCGAGTTGACCAGTGTTGCGGTTGCCTACTATTGGTTGATTTCAATCTTTCCTTTGCTAATGATAATGGTCAATATTTTGCCTTATTTTCAGATTCCGGTCTCAAATTTCTTACTGACGATCAAGGAATTTTTGCCCGATACGGTGTATGATGTGGTCGCCAAGATTGTCCGAGAAGTTCTGACTCAACCATCAACTGGTTTGTTGAGTTTTGCCGTTTTATCTGCCCTCTGGACCTTTTCGAAATCAATGGATTTCCTTCAAAAAGCCTTTAATAAAGCCTATGGAGTGACCAAGAGTCGAGGAATTATCTCCCATCAGTTGATGAGTTTACTTGTTAGTTTCGGCTTGCAGATTCTTTTTGCCTTGGCCTTGTTTTTGAGTATGTTTGGTCGTATGTTGCTTAACATCCTCAAAACTTACTGGCAATCAGACAGTCTGCTATTCTCCTACCTGCAAGACTTTACAGGCCCTCTGGTCTATGCCTTGATCTTTGCCATTCTGGTTATGATTTATTACTTCCTTCCAAAAGTAAAAGCACCACGAATCCGCTATGTTTTACCAGGAAGTGTCTTTGTCTTGCTAACTCTTATTTTTTTATTGAATATCTTTTCTGTCTACGTCAATAGTTATGTTAATCATCTAGTTGATGTACGATTTTTCAGTTCCATTATCGTGGTAGTCATGATGTTCTGGTTTATTCTCATTGCAAAGATTTTGATTATCGGAGCAGTTATCAATGCCAGTGTTCAGAGTTTGAAAGATCCAAAGTTTGGTATGGAATAATTAGAAAAATCCCTATTAGGTTTCCTAATAGGGATTTTCTTAATAGATAAACATGGCATCTCCAAAACTGAAGAAGCGGTAGTGTTCTTGGATGGCATGGTGATAGGCATCTAGGACTAAGTCACGACCGGCAAAGGCAGAAACTAGCATAACAAGAGTTGACTTGGGTAGGTGGAAGTTGGTTGAAAAAGCATCCACAAC
The DNA here is from genome assembly GCF_019334565.1 of Streptococcus oralis. NCBI lineage: Bacteria > Bacillati > Bacillota > Bacilli > Lactobacillales > Streptococcaceae > Streptococcus > Streptococcus oralis. Next base: position 673,997 of record NZ_CP079724.1, read on the forward strand.
CTTCCAGTCGTAGCCTGGTTTGATAAAGATATTGGTCCAGCCAGAATCTGCTTGGATTTGTCCATTAAACTTGGAACCGATGGTTTCCAGTGTGCGGATCGAAGTAGTTCCGACAGCGATGACGCGACCTCCCTTTTCCTTGACAGAGCGAAGAGTGGCTGCTGCTTCCTCAGAGAGCTGGTAGAATTCTGAGTGCATTTCGTGTTCATCCAGATTGTCAACAGAGACAGGTCTAAAGGTTCCGAGTCCGACGTGAAGAGTGAGATAGACCAGATGAACACCCTTGGCTTGGATTTCTGCTAGCAGTTCTTTGGTGAAGTGCAATCCAGCAGTCGGTGCTGCAGCAGAGCCACTTTCTTTAGCGTAGACCGTTTGATAACGTTCACGGTCATCCAGTTTTTCATGGATATAAGGCGGTAGCGGCATTTCACCCAGACTTTCCAAGACTTCTAGGAAAATTCCTTGGTATTCAAAGCGGACAATACGGCCTCCGTGGGTCAATTCTTCCGTAACGACAGCGCTGAGACGACCATCTCCAAAGCTGACGCGAGTACCGACCTTGAGGCGTTTGGCAGGTTTCGCTAGGACTTCCCACTCATCACCAGCAGTATTTTTAAGAAGGAGAAGCTCCACGTGGCCACCTGTTTCTTCCTTTTGACCATAGAGGCGGGCTGGGAGAACACGGGTGTCGTTCATGACAAGGGCATCACCCGGTTCCAACATATCAATAATAGAGTGGAAGTGTTTATCCTGAAATTCTCCCGTCTCACGATTGACGATGAGGAGTTTGGAGGCATCCCGTTTTTCAAGGGGTGTTTGAGCAATCAATTCCTCAGGTAAGTGGAAATCAAAATCAGCTGTATTCATTTTTTCATCATTCTTTCTAACTTCTAATCTTATCCATTATAACATGTTTCAAGTTTGGGCGCTCTTTTTTTAGAAATTAAATCGTTTTCACTTGACAAAAATTGGTCTATACCATATAATGAATATAGAAACATGGAGGATATAAAATGAAAGTTATTAAAGTTGAAAATCAAGTCGAAGGTGGAAAAGTAGCTTTTGAGATTTTGAAGGAAAAATTGGCCAATGGTGCTCAAACATTAGGACTTGCAACAGGAAGTAGTCCGCTTGAGTTTTACAAGGAAATCGTTGAGAGTGACCTTGATTTTTCAAATCTAACCAGTGTGAACCTTGATGAGTATGTAGGGCTTGATGGGGATAATCCACAGTCTTACCGTTACTTCATGCAAGAAAACCTGTTTAACCAAAAACCATTTAAAGAAAGTTTCTTGCCACGTGGTGTTAAGGATAATGCTGAAGAAGAAGTAGAACGCTACAATCAAATTTTAGCTGACCATCCTGTTGATTTGCAAATCTTGGGGATTGGTCGCAATGGACATATCGGCTTTAATGAGCCTGGCACTCCATTTGATAGCCAAACGCATCTAGTAGAACTTGATCAATCTACCATCGAAGCTAATGCTCGCTTTTTTGACAAGATTGAAGACGTTCCAACTCAAGCCATTTCAATGGGAATTAAAAACATCTTGGATGCCAAGTCAATTATTCTTTTTGCTTACGGTGAGTCAAAAGCAGAAGCTATTGCTGGAACAGTATCTGGCCCAGTGACTGAGAACCTCCCAGCAAGTAGTCTACAAAACCACCCTGATGTGACTATTATCGCTGATGCAGAAGCGCTCAGCTTACTTGAAAAATAAAAATTACACGAACCACTTGCTCTTTGGAGTGAGTGGTTTTTTGATTCTTATAAGCTAGAAGTGAAATTTTGATAATTTTGGTTTAAACTATAAAATATTTGAATAAAGAAATTATATAAATTTTAATGCAGGAAAAAAATATAACAAGATAATAATTGAAGTTAAGTATACGTAGTTTTTTTCTTTTATAATTTAAATAATAACTAAAATTTTTTAAGTTTACTTAGTAGCGAAGCTATAAAAAAAGTTGTATAATGTTCTGAGTTATAAAATTATAATTAAGGAGATTATAATGGGGAAAGATTTATTTAATCCACGCCTTCATAAGTTTTCTATTCGAAAACTAAATGTAGGTGTTTGTTCTGTGCTCTTGTCTACTTTTGTCCTTTTGGGAGCAACTTCTCAAGTTAGTGCTGATGAGACGAGTGTGACAAACTCTTTAAACGAGGTAGCTAAAACAAACCTTGATAAAACAACGGGGACTTCTATATCACCTACAGATTCTAAAACATCGGAAAAGTCTGAAACACCATCTGTAGTAGAATCCTCTCAACCAACTAAAGAAACAGCAACTTCAAATTCTGGAACAGAGCCTGCTGATAAAAAGAACAATGACAAATCGGTTATCTCTGAAACATCACAGTCTCCTGTTGAGAAACCAGTTACTTCTCCAGAAGATAAATCTACAGAGAGTGCTAAACCAGAAACTGCAGTTGCTCCAATAATTGCTGAACCTACTGAGACGTCTAGTGTTACTGAACAATCTACACGTTCTCGTAGAGTTCGTCGTGATACCCAGGCGACTTCAGTTGCACCAGCTAGTTATGCAGGTGCGGACGATGCGACTCCTGTACCACGTACATCTAAACCAGAATTGTCTGAATCAGAGAAGAAAGAAAGTACACAATTAGCAAAACAAATTAACTGGATTGATTTCTCTGATACAGCAAGCTTGAAAAACTTAGATCCTCAGGGAGGGTTTAAGATTGGAACTACTTATACGAAAGAAATTTCACCTGGTTATGTAGTTACCTTGACAGTTACTGAGCTTAAACCATTCCACGCTACTGAAATTTATAAAAAGCGTGTGGAAGGAACTTCATCTGCTGGAACTTATGATCCAAATGCAACAAACAGTTATTTAAAAAGTTGGAAAGATTATGGAAAAACTCCACCTCCTGTATCAGGTCAACCTCAAGATAAATGGAGTACTATTGGGGGACAAGGTTTTGATACACAAGGCCATAAAACACAAATTATCGTACCAGTTGATGGTGTAAACTGGGGGGTTAAATTTAAAATAGAAGCCACTTATCGTGGAAAAAAAGTAAAACCAGCAGTTGTTATGGCTGATGGAGAAGATGCTAACCCTGGTGAATATGGTATTTTTACCACTAACGGTGAAGGTTGGGAATACGTAGGAGAATGGATGAAAGGTCCTCGTGCAAAAGGTCCTTACACTGTTACGACTGAAGAACTTGTTAAGCAGGCTGACAAGACAACAAGAGGTGGTCTACTCATCCTAAAAGATAAGACTGTCGATTGGAATAAGTTTTTGAGTCCTGATACAGTTACAGGTGGTCTAGGTAGTCAAGTATTTGGACCAATAGTTTCAGCAAGTAAAGCAGTGCCAGTTGTAATGACCCGTGGGGCTTCTGAGGTAGGTTTTTATGTTGCGACCGCAGGGCAACAGGCACTTATGATGGGATTCTTGGTAGTTGATGGTGGTGATGCGCCAGAAAGTTACGGTGAAGCTCACCATACTATCTCTACACGCGATTCGATAACAAATGTTCAAATAAAGCAACCTTACTTAGGTTCTACAGAAGCAGATATCGATGTGGATTCTAAAAATGATTGGACTTCTGATGATCGTGAGGATGTTTCAGATGAAGGTCCGCAGCAATTGCTAACTGCTGATCAATATAACAATACTAACGACCTTTTGGATTTAAACAAAGCTAAGAATGGCACTTATACCCTTAAGATTAAGGCTAATCCAAATGGTAATGCTAAAGCATATGTCAAAGCATGGGTGGACTTCAATAATAACGGGAAATTTGATGATAATGAAGGCAGTGTGGTTAAAGAAATAACAGCTAATGGAGACCACACTTTAACATTTAATGCAATTCCGAGTCTTAGTGGTGGATTAGTTGACCAACTTGGAATGCGTGTGCGTATTGCGACTAATGCAGGTGATATTGAGAAGCCTACCGGGACGGCATTTAGTGGTGAAGTAGAGGACATGTTGGTTCGCCGTACTTATCCACCTCAAGGTGAAAAGAAAGAAACTACCGGTCTTCAAGGTGAGACACAAAATGCTACAGTTCACTTCACACCTAAAGGACCAGATCGTTCAGACTTTGTAACTAATGCTAGCATGAGTAGCCAAGTGCCACAAATTTTGGATAATCAAGGGAATGTCTTGACTCCAACTAACGGCAATACTTATGTGCGTCCTGAAGGGACCTATGTAGTGACTGCTAATGGTGATGATATCGATGTAGTGTTCACACCAAATGCAGACTTCACAGGAACTGCTGAAGGGATTAATATTCGTCGTACAGACTCAAACGGTTCATCAACTAACTGGCAATCAACTGATGCATCAAATCCAAATAAGAATGACATTTTGAACAATATGGATGGTCGATACATCCCTACTGTTCGAAAGATACCAACATATGAATCGACTGGTGTTCAAGGTCAAGAACAAAACAAAAATCTAATCTTTAATGATGGCGATCCAGCTAAAACGCCAGTGACTCCAGATTCTTCACGCCCTGCGACCTTTGTGGATGCTAATGGCCAACCTATTACTGGTAACTCAGTTCCTGCTACATCCAATGGTCAGTCAGTTGGAACTTATGAGCTAGACCCTAACACTGGTCAAGTCACTTTCAAACCTAACAAAAATTTTGTTGGTACCCCGGACCCAGTTACTGTTCAAGTAAATGATTCTAACGGTGTTCCTTACCGAGCACATTATAAACCAACAGTGACCAAGGTAACACCTACAGGAACTAACGCAACCAGCACAGGCCCTCAGGGTGTTCCACAAACAGGCACTCCAAGCTTCCAAGGTGGTGATCCATTGGTTCCAATCGATGAAACAGTTGAGCCAACCTTCGAAGATGGTAGCAAGGAAAAGAATATTCCAGGCCAAGGAACCTACACGATTGCACCAGACGGAACTGTAACTTTCACTCCAGACAAACAGTTTGTTGGAAACCCAACTCCAGTAACAGTCAAACGCGTAGATAAGAATGGCACCCCAGTCACTGCAACTTATAGTCCAGAGTTTACGAAAGTAACACCAACTGGTACAGGAGATAAGACAGAAGGACTTCAAGGTCAGGTACAAGAAGGTAAAGTGACCTTCACTCCAGGCCATGACTCAGTTCCATTCCCAGCTGATTCAACTCCACTATTTGACAATGGTACAACTGTGAAGGAAGTGCCAAATGTTGGTAAGTTCGAAGTGGACGCAGACGGTAAGGTGACCTTTACTCCTGATAAACAGTTCAAGGGTGAAACACCAGAGCTTGAATTGACTCGTGTGGATGCCAACGGAACTCCTGTTACTGTCAAGTACCAAGCGGTGGTGAAAGAAGTAGTTCCAACTTCAACAGACGCCACTTCAAATGGTATCCAAGGTCAACCGCAAAAAGGTACCCCAACCTTCACAGAAGGTAATCCATTGGTTCCAATTGATGATACGAAACCAATGACTTTCGAAGATGGACAGTCAACGAAAACAGTTCCAGGTGTAGGTGAATACAGCATCAATCCAGATGGCTCTATTACCTTTACGCCAGAAAAACAATATGTTGGCACACCAGCTCCAGTTACAGTGAAACGTGTAGATAAGAACGGCACCCCAGTGACTGCGACCTATACCCCAACAGTGACTAAGGTAACCCCAATCAGCACTAACGCAACCAGCACAGGCCCTCAGGGTGTTCCACAAACAGGCACTCCAAGCTTCCAAGGTGGTGATCCATTGGTTCCAATCGATGAAACAGTTGAGCCAACCTTCGCAGATGGAAGTAAAGAGAAGTCTATTCCAGGTCAAGGAACTTACACAATTGCGCCAGACGGCACAGTAACCTTCACCCCAGACAAACAGTTTGTCGGAAACCCAGATCCAGTTACAGTGAAACGTGTGGATAAGAATGGCACTCCAGTTACTGCGACTTACAGCCCAGAGTTCACTAAGGTAACTCCGACTGGTTCAGGTGATAAGACAGAAGGTCTTCAAGGTCAAGTGCAGGAAGGTAAAGTGACCTTCACCCCAGGCCATGACTCGGTTCCATTCCCAGCGGATTCGACACCACTATTTGACAATGGTACAACTGTGAAAGAAGTGCCAAATGTTGGTAAGTTTGAAGTGGATGCAGATGGCAAGGTGACCTTCACCCCAGATAAGCAATTCAAGGGGGAAACACCAGAACTTGAATTGACTCGTGTGGATGCCAACGGAACTCCTGTTACAGTCAAGTACCAAGCGGTGGTGAAAGAAGTAGTTCCAACCAGCACTAACGCAACTAGCACGGGTCCTCAGGGTGTTCCACAAACAGGAACTCCAAGCTTCCAAGGTGGCGACCCACTGGTTCCAATCGATGAAACAGTTGAACCAGCCTTCGAAGATGGAAGCAAAGAGAAGTCTATTCCAGGTCAAGGAACTTACACGATTTCACCAGATGGAACTGTAACTTTTACTCCAGACAAACAGTTTGTTGGAAACCCAGATCCAGTTACAGTCAAACGTGTGGATAAGAACGGTACCCCAGTGACTGCGACTTATACACCAACAGTGACTAAGGTAACCCCAACCAGCACTAACGCAACCAGCACAGGTATCCAAGGTCAACCGCAAAAAGGTACCCCAACCTTCCAAGGTGGCGACCCACTGGTTCCAATTGATGAAACAGTTGAACCAGCCTTCGAAGATGGAAGCAAAGAGAAGACTATTCCAGGTCAAGGAACTTACACGATTGCATCAAATGGAACTGTGACCTTCACCCCAGACAAGCAGTTCGTTGGTACACCAGAACCAGTCACAGTCAAACGCGTAGATAAGAACGGCACCCCAGTTACTGCGACCTACAGTCCAGAGTTTACGAAAGTAACACCAACAGGAACTAACGCAACCAGCACGGGTCCTCAGGGTGTTCCACAAACAGGTACTCCAACCTTCCAAGGTGGCGACCCATTGGTTCCAATTGATGAAACAGTAGAGCCAACTTTCGAAGATGGAAGCAAAGAGAAGACTATTCCAGGTCAAGGAACCTACACGATTGCACCAGACGGAACTGTAACTTTCACCCCAGACAAGCAGTTTGTCGGAAACCCAGATTCAGTCACAGTGAAACGTGTTGATAAGAATGGCACTCCAGTTACTGCGACTTACAGTCCAGAGTTTACTAAGGTGACTCCAACAGGTTCAGGTGATAAGACAGAAGGACTTCAAGGTCAAGTCCAAGAAGGTAAAGTGACCTTCACGTCAGGCCATGACTCAGTTCCATTCCCAGCTGATTCGACACCACTATTTGACAATGGTACAGCTGTGAAAGAAGTGCCAAATGTTGGTAAGTTCGAAGTGGACGCAGACGGAAAAGTGACTTTCACTCCTGATAAACAGTTCAAGGGTGAAACACCAGAGCTTGATTTGACTCGTGTGGATGCCAATGGAACTCCTGTTACAGTCAAGTACCAAGCGGTGGTGAAAGAAGTAGTTCCAACCAGCACTAACGCAACCAGCACAGGTCCTCAAGGTGTTCCACAAACGGGCACTCCAAGCTTCCAAGGTGGCGACCCACTAGTTCCAATCGATGAAACAGTAGAGCCAACTTTCGAAGATGGAAGCAAAGAGAAGTCTATTCCAGGTCAAGGAACCTACACAATTGCGCCAGATGGAACTGTAACTTTCACGCCAGACAAGCAGTTTGTTGGAAACCCAGATCCAGTCACAGTGAAACGTGTGGATAAGAACGGCACCCCAGTTACTGCAACCTACAGTCCAGAGTTTACTAAGGTGACTCCTACAGGAACTGGTGCAACCAGCATAGGTCCTCAAGGTGTTCCACAAACGGGCACTCCAAGCTTCCAAGGCGGCGATCCACTGGTCCCAATCGATGAAACAGTCGAGCCAACTTTCGAAGATGGAAGCAAAGAGAAATCTATTCCAGGTCAAGGAACTTACACGATTGCACCAGACGGAACTGTAACTTTCACACCAGACAAACAGTTTGTCGGAAACCCAGATCCAGTCACAGTCAAACGTGTAGATAAGAATGGCACTCCAGTTACTGCGACTTACAGTCCAGAGTTTACTAAGGTGACTCCAACTGGTAAAGATACTTCTTCAGTTAACATTAAGGGTCTTGTTCAAACAGGTACGCCAACATTTGAAGGTGGTAATCCGCTTGTTCCAATCGATGAAACTGTGGCGGCGACATTTGAAGATGGATCAACTGAAAAAGTGATTCCAGGTGAAGGAACTTATGCAATCTCACCAGATGGCATCGTCACCTTCACTCCAGAAGCTAATTTTGTAGGAAAAGGAACAGGCGTAACGATTGTCCGTAAGGATAAGAACGGAACTCCAGTTACTGCAAGCTATCGTCCAACAGTTGTAGATCCATCTACTGGTCATGATACGGCTTCTACAGGAGCAAAAGGCCAACCACAAGTGGCAACACCAACGTTTGAAGGACATATCGATTCGACTGTACCACCAACCTTTGAGGATGGTAGCACGACTATGGTTGTTCCGGGTGAAGGAAGCTATACAATTGATAAAGATGGTAAGATTACCTTTACTCCAGAACCAGACTTTGTTGGTACAGCTAAAGGATTGATTGTGAAACGTTTGGATATGTATGGAAATGTAGTTACTGCTCATTACACACCAACTGTCCTTGGACAAACACAAGTGAGTGATGCGACATCAGAAGGTCTTAAAGGTCAAACTCAGACTGGTAAACCAAACTTTACAGGTGATGTCGATCTGACAGTTCCGCCAACCTTTGAAGATGGAACAACTGAAAAAGTCGTTCCAGGTGAAGGAACTTATGTAATCTCACCAGATGGCACCGTCACCTTTACCCCTGAGGCAGACTTTGTAGGACAAGCCAAAGGTGTGAAAGTGATCCGTAAAGACCGTAATGGAAATATCATTTCAGGATTCTATATTCCAACAGTAGTAGAACTTCCTGTGATTGAAAATCCAGAACAACAAGGTATTACAGAAGAAAGAACTACTAAAACTCTTCCAAATACGGGTTCTGAGGAGACATCTCACTTGACAGCTGGTCTATTGGCTGCTTTATCAGGTATGGGATTAATTTCTCTAGCTCAAAGAAAAAAATCTGAGGAAGAATAATTAGTGGTGAAAGTCATCTAGTAAGTTGTTTTAGATACTTGATTGAAATGATTACATTCATTGCTATCTAAGAAGATGTCAGTCTAACAGAAAGAGAGAACCAATTGGTTCTCTCTTTTTGGTAATTGATTTGAAAATCGTTTAATTATTCTGCATCAATTATTCACAATTTTACTAAAGTGGTATAATATAGCTATACGAGGAGGCTCGACTTTGATTTATATAATTGGTTTTGCTTGTTTTTTACTTTTAATGTTACTGTTTTCTCGTCTCATTCAGCAATCAAAGAACCCTTCGGGCTTTCTAGGAAAACGAATGATGAAATTGTGGAATAGAGCCTATCTCCCCATGTTTGTATGGGCAATTCGTCATCTGGATAGGACATTTTACCCTGTAATCTTAGATGTAGGAGTTGGAAATGGTCGTTCAACTATCCTGCTGAAAGAAACTTTTCCGCAAAGTACCATAACTGGAATCGATATTTCAGATACTGCAATAGCTCAAGCCAAACAGGTAGAGATGACTAATCTAAATTTTGAACGAAGAGACGTTAGGGAGACAGGCTTTTCTGATGAAAGTTTTGATTTAATCACAGCCTTTCAAACTCATTTTCATTGGCAGGATCTAGAGGCTTCTTTTATGGAACTTCGAAGAATACTCAAATCAGACGGGATGCTCTTACTGGCTTGTGAATATAATAAGTTGTCTTACTTTTTACCAGAGGTCCAAAGCGAAGAAGCATTTAGACGATTCTTGTTGTTAATAGGGCTTGAGCTTATAACTAGTCAAAGAAAGGGATCGTGGATCCTTTATAAAATTGTTAAACATTAATGGAGGTACAATCATGAAACAATTATTTTTATGTTCATACTTTGCTGGAGTCAAAAAGCTTTTTAGCGATTATGCAAAGGAAAAGAATCTAGAAAACAAGGTTTTATTTATTCCTACCGCTGGGAACAAAGAGGATTATACTGCCTATATCGATGAGGCTCAGCAAACATTCAAAGATTTAGGATTTGAGATAGAGGTTTTAGATATTGCTTCTTGTGATCGAGAAACTGCACAGGCAAAGATTTTCCAAAGCAAAATTCTTTATATCTCTGGCGGGAATACATTTTATTTATTACAAGAATTAAAGAAAAAACAACTCCTATCTCTTATCAAAGAACAAATAAGAGATGGGCTGATCTATGTGGGGGAATCAGCAGGGGCTATCATTACTGCCAAGGATATTGACTACAATAAGCTCATGGATGACAAGACGGTAGCGAAAGAGTTATCGGATACAACGGGATTGAATGAAGTGGAGTTTTACATCCTTCCACATTATGGTGAGGAGCCTTTTACTGATAGTAGCAAGAAGACCTTTGAAACCTATAAAAATCAGCTCGACTTAATGCGAATGAACAATTCACAAGCTGTTATTGTAAATGATAAAGAAATAAAAGTTGTTTCTGAACAGGATTAAAATAATTTTTTTCGCTATTATGACATCTATTCTAATACGTTGTCCCTTTTAAAAAGAAAAGGGAAGATAATATAAGTTTATGGCAGTTTTCCCTTGACAAATATTCATTTTGCGTGTAAAATGGAATAGATCTTGAACTTGAAGGGAGTGAAAAAAATGTCTAAAACAGTAGTACGTAAGAATGAATCTCTTGACGATGCACTTCGTCGTTTCAAACGTGCGGTTACTAAAGCTGGTACTCTTCAAGAAACACGCAAACGTGAATTCTATGAAAAGCCTTCTGTAAAACGTAAACGTAAATCAGAAGCAGCTCGTAAACGTAAAAAATTCTAATTTGAAATGAAAGGCTAGACTTGTCTAGTCTTTTTTTTGCATAGTATTTAGAGGAACAAATTCTTATGAAAGAGTATATAAAAGAATATCAAAAGATGCGTGAAAATCACTTGGAAGATTGGGGTTATTGTGCTAATCCGATAGATTGGAAGGAATTTGAAGAGTCAAACAAAAGAATTTTTGAAGAATATTTGACCGATTCAAAAGTATTGTCTGACAAGGTTTTAAGAGTAAAATTGTACAATAGCTTATTGCTAGATGATATTCAATATTTTGCCTATTATGCGGCGTTTTTAGATGGGGATTATACACAGTTAAACAACGCGCTATGGCAAACAGGAAGAACTGAGTTGATGAGAGGCGGTTTGTTAGCAAGTGGAACCATTTACACAGAAGGGATTTTGAAAGGCTTGTTTACCTCTTTTGCTTGTAACGATTTTTCAGCCATTCCATCATTCATCCCCAAAGATTTACCCTTGTTGAAAGGAACCTATTATCCAGAAAATGTGATGAATCTTTTATACGCTCTTTATTATCAAGATGAAGAAAGATTATCCGAGTCTCTCTTGCGTGCACAACAGTTTTTAGGGAAGAAAAAACGAACTGGCATGGAAGAATTTTCTGTTCGGTATTTTATAAGTTTGGCAAGAAAAGATGCAGTTGCATTAAGTGAGTCCTTACAAAACTTATGCCAAGCTTATCAGAGACGAGGTTACCCCTATGAAAAAATTGATAAGTGCTTTGCGGATGAGATTCATGGTCTATATCGTTTAGTACGATTTTTTGACCATTCCTTGTTCGAAGAAGTCAGTATGCCATCTCATAAGACTTTTTTGAAGGAGTTTGAAGAATGGCAAGTCCAAAATCAGTTTCCACAAGGTCAACAGTTCTATACCTATCCTCAAGCTATGGCTGATGCAAACAGAATGTTAACAAAAGGTTTCCCAAGAATTTACTTAGAAAAATCTGGAAGGGACTTAGTGATAGACGTTGACCGATTTGCAGTAGATTTGTCTCGGTTAATTTAAAAGAGTACGAAAAGACTTACTAGTCAAATCTTTTCCCAAGCTACATCAAATAAATACTGTAAATCCTGCAAAAAAAGGAAACTTCCACCTACAATCTGATATAATAGTAGGGAGAACTCGATTGAAGGAGGAAATTATGTCGGTTTTAGTAAGAGATGTCATTGAAAAACTCAGACTAGATATTGTCTATGGTGAAGGCGAATTACTTGAAAAAGAAATCAATACTGCGGACATTATGAGACCTGGTCTTGAAATGACGGGCTATTTTGATTACTATACACCAGAACGGATTCAGCTGTTAGGGATGAAGGAGTGGTCCTATTTAGTTGCTATGCCTGCCCAGAACCGTTATCAAGTTTTGAAGAAAATGTTTCTACCTGAAACACCTGCGGTTATCGTGGCTCGTGGTCTGGTAGTGCCAGAGGAAATGTTGAGGGCTGCTAGAGAATGTAAGATTGCGATTTTAACCAGTCGAACAGCAACCAGTCGTTTATCTGGAGAACTTTCTAGCTACCTTGATTCCCGTTTGGCTAAACGTACTAGCGTGCATGGTGTCTTGATGGATATCTATGGCATGGGTGTCTTGATCCAAGGGGATAGTGGTATCAGTAAGAGCGAGACAGGTCTTGAACTTGTGAAGCGTGGACACCGTCTAGTAGCAGACGATCGTGTAGATATTTATTCTAAGGATGAGATGACTCTTTGGGGCGAACCTGCTGAAATCTTGAAACATTTACTTGAGATTCGTGGAGTTGGGATTATCGATATCATGAGTCTCTATGGTGCAAGTGCTGTAAAAGATTCTTCACAAGTTCAGCTAGCAGTTTATTTGGAAAATTATGATACGCATAAGACCTTTGACCGTCTAGGAAACAATGCCGAAGAACTCGAAGTTTCTGGTGTAACGATTCCGCGTATCCGCATCCCAGTAAAAACAGGACGCAATATCTCCGTTGTTATTGAGGCGGCTGCCATGAACTATCGTGCTAAAGAAATGGGCTTTGATGCGACACGTTTATTTGAAGAACGCTTGACAAATCTAATCGCTCAAAATGAGGTGAAACATGATTAATCCAGTCGCATTTGAAATTGGTCCCTTTGCTATTCGTTGGTATGCTTTGTGTATTGTAGCTGGTTTGGTTTTAGCAGTCTACCTTGCCATGAAAGAAGCTCCTAAAAAGAGAATTCTATCAGATGATATTTTGGATTTTATCCTGATTGCTTTTCCAGTAGCTATTTTAGGTGCTAGACTATACTACGTACTCTTTCGCTTAGATTATTATCTGCAAAATCCAGGTGAAATCATCGCCATCTGGAATGGTGGCTTGGCCATTTACGGAGGATTGATAGCGGGTGCTATTGTCCTTTATATCTTTGCAGATAGAAAGCTGATTAATACTTGGGATTTCTTAGATATTGCAGCACCGAGCGTCATGATTGCCCAGAGTTTAGGGCGCTGGGGGAACTTCTTTAACCAAGAAGCCTACGGTGCAGCAGTAGATAGTCTGGATTATTTGCCAGACTTTATCCGTGATCAGATGTACATTGAGGGGAGCTACCGTCAGCCGACCTTCCTATATGAGTCGGTTTGGAATCTAATTGGATTTGCTTTGATTCTGATTTTTAGAAGAAAATTGAAGGGAATCAGACGTGGTCATATCACTGCTTTCTACTTGATTTGGTATGGTTTTGGTCGTATGATCATCGAAGGGATGCGGACGGATAGTCTCATGTTCTTTGGCCTACGAGTTTCCCAATGGTTATCAGTTATCCTTATCGGACTCGGTATTTTTATCATACTTTATCAAAATCGAAAGAAAGCCCCTTTCTATCATACAGAGGAGGAAAAATAAATGTTAGAAGTTGCATATATACTTGTTGCGATTGCTTTGATTGTCTGTTTAGTCTATTTGACAATCACGATTCAAAAAGCCGGTCGTATGATTGATGAGACAGAGAAAACCATCAAAACGTTGAGCTCAGATGTGAACGTTACCTTGCATCAGACCAATGAATTGTTGGTTAAGGTCAATGTGTTAGCAGACGATATCAATATCAAAGTTGCGACGATTGATCCACTTTTTACAGCGGTGGCGGACTTGTCAGAGTCAGTATCTGATCTCAACCAACATGCGCGTGTTTTAGGTAAAAAAGCTTCATCTGCTGGTTCAAAAACCATTAAAACAGGTGCAGGCTTGTCAGCTCTCCGTGTCGCAAGTAAATTTTTCAAAAAATAAAAAAGGAGAAATCTCATGGGAAAACTATCCTCTATCCTTTTAGGAACAGTTTCAGGTGCTGCTCTTGCTTTGTTTTTGACGAGTGACAAGGGTAAGCAAGTTTGTAGTCAAGCTCAGGATTTTCTAGATGATTTGAGAGAAGATCCAGAATATGCTAGAGAGCAAGTCTGTGAAAAACTAACAGAAGTGAAGGAACAGGCAACTGACTTTGTGCTGAAAACAAAGGAACAAGTAGAATCTGGTGAAATCACTTTTGATAGTGTCCTTGACCAAGCTAAAAACTGTGCTCGACAAGCGACAGAAGCATCCAAGGAAACCTTTAACAATCTCAAGGAGCAATGGCAAGAACAGTCAGCAACTCCAGACGTCGCTGAAGACCAAGAAGAAATCATCATCGATATTACTGAAGTATAAGGTATCACCATCTCTGTTTTTTGGAGATGGTGATTTTTATCTGCAAGCCTGTCTTTGTGGTATAATAAATACTATGCAGAAAAAACCAACGTCCGCCTACGTGCATATTCCCTTTTGCACACAGATTTGTTATTATTGTGACTTTTCAAAAGTTTTTATCAAGAATCAACCAGTAGATAGTTACCTGGAGCATCTGCTAGAGGAGTTTCGTTCTTATGATATCCAAAAGTTGTCAACTCTCTATATTGGAGGTGGAACGCCAACGGCTTTGTCAGCTCCGCAATTAGAGGTGCTCTTAGATGGTTTGACTAAAAACCTAGATTTGTCTGTCTTGGAAGAGTTGACCATTGAGGCTAATCCAGGAGACTTAGATGCGGATAAAATTGCGGTTTTGAAACAGTCGCCAGTCAATCGTGTTTCTTTAGGTGTGCAGACTTTTGATGACAAAATGCTGAAAAAGATTGGGCGCAGTCATTTAGAAAAGGATATTTATGAGAATATCGACCGTCTCAAACTGGCTGGTTTTGACAATATCTCCATTGATCTAATCTATGCTCTTCCAGGTCAAACTATGGCTCAGGTCAAGGACAATGTGGCTAAGGCTATCTCGCTTGATATTCCTCATATGAGCCTTTATAGCTTGATTTTGGAAAATCATACGGTCTTTATGAACCGCATGCGACGAGGGAAGTTGCCCCTACCCAAGGAAGAGTTAGAAGCGGAGATGTTTGAGTACATCATCGCAGAACTGGAGCGAGCTGGTTTTGAGCATTATGAGATTTCCAATTTCTCTAAACCCGGATTTGAAAGTCGCCACAATCTCATGTACTGGGACAATGCCGAGTATTATGGTATCGGTGCGGGTGCTTCAGGTTATGTGAACGGGGTGCGTTATAAAAATCATGGTCCTATCCGCCACTATCTCAATGCGGTAGAGGCAGGAGATGCTCGGATTACAGAAGAACACCTGAGTCAAAGGGAGCAGATGGAAGAAGAAATGTTCCTAGGCCTCCGGAAAAAATCCGGGGTTTCCGTGGCGCGATTTGAGGAAAAATTTGGACTGTCCTTTGATGAACTTTATGGCGAAATCATCAGAGACTTGGTTCAGCAAGGACTTATGCAGATCGACGGTGATCGTGTCCGAATGACAAAGAGAGGTCTCTTCTTGGGAGACACTGTAGCAGAACGATTTATTTTGGAGTAGAACAATGGGCTTAACTTATCAAATGAAAATGAAAATTCCTTTTGATATGGCGGACATGAACGGTCATATCAAACTTCCAGATGTGATTTTGCTGTCCCTGCAAGTATCCGGTATGCAATCGATTGAGCTGGGAGTCAGTGACAAGGATATGTTAGAACGCTACAATCTGGTCTGGATTATTACAGACTATGCGATTGACGTGGTTCGCTTGCCTCGCTTTGCTGAAGAGATTACGATTGAAACAGAAGCATTGACTTACAATCGTCTTTTTTGCTACCGCCGTTTCACTATCTATGATGGAGCAGGTCAAGAAATCATTCGCATGGTAGCAACCTTTGTTCTCATGGACAGAGACAGTCGGAAAGTCCATGCTGTCGAACCGGAGATTGTTGCGCCTTACCAGTCTGAGTTTGATAAAAAACTCATCCGCGGGCCAAAGTATGCAAATCTAGAAGATCCGATCAGTAAAGACTACCATGTTCGTTTTTACGACTTGGATATGAATGGTCATGTTAATAACAGCAAATACCTGGATTGGATTTTTGAGGTCATGGGAGCAGACTTTTTGACCAAGTATATTCCAAAAAAAATCAATCTCAAATATGTCAAAGAAGTGCGACCAGGTGGCATGATTGCTTCAGCTTATGAACTCAAGGGACTAGAAAGCAAGCATGAGATTATCAGTGATGGCGAGATCAATGCCCAAGCTATGATTACGTGGCAAGAAATTGAAGCGAATTAGAAAGGACGATATGGCTTATAAAGGTTATTTAATTGATTTAGACGGGACCATTTACAAGGGGAAAGACCGGATTCCGGCGGGTGAGGCTTTTGTCCATGAGTTACAAAAGCGAGCAATTCCTTATCTCTTTGTAACCAACAATACAACTCGTACTCCTGAGAGTGTACAAGAGGTGTTGGCTAAGAATTTTAATATCAACACCCCTCTATCGACTGTATACACAGCAACTCTGGCAACCATCGACTATATGAATGACTTGGGATTGGAAAAGACAGTCTATGTCATCGGAGAAGCAGGACTCAAGGATGCCATTCAGGCGGCTGGTTATGTCGAAGACAAGGAAAATCCTGCCTATGTGGTCGTTGGACTGGACTGGCAAGTCGACTATGAAAAATTTGCGACGGCGACTCTAGCCATTCAAAAGGGGGCTCACTTTATCGGAACCAATCCAGACCTCAATATCCCGACGGAACGCGGTCTTTTGCCTGGTGCTGGTTCACTTGTAACACTTCTTGAAGTCGCTACACGGGTCAAACCAGTATATATCGGAAAACCGAATGCGATCATCATGGAAAAGGCCGTGGAACATCTGGGTATAGATCGAGAAGACTTGCTCATGGTCGGGGACAACTATCTGACGGATATCCGAGCAGGGATTGACAATGGCATTCCAACGCTCTTGGTGACGACAGGTTTTACAAAGGCAGAAGAAGTGGCGGACTTGCCAATTGCACCAACACATGTGCTTTCTAGCCTAGAGGAGTGGGATTTTGATGAAGACTAAACTAACCTTTTGGGGAAGTATGCTCTTTCTCCTCTCTTTTTCTATTCTTCTGACCATTTATCTGGCATGGATTTTCTATCCTTTGGAGATTGAGTGGCCAAACTTAGTGGATCGAGTCTATCTAAAGCGAGAAACCATTCTGTATAACTTTCATATCTTGATGAATTACCTGACCAATCCCTTTAGTCAGGTCTTGGAGATGCCAGATTTTCGTTCATCAGCGGCTGGTTTACATCACTTTGCGGTGGTGAAGAATCTCTTTCACCTAGTTCAGCTAGTTGCCCTAGTGACACTTCCAAGTTTCTATTTCTTTGTTAGAAAGATTGTAAAAAAAGGCTTTTTGCCCCTATATCGTAAAAGTATCCTAACTCTAGTACTATTGCCTCTAATCATTGGCCTTGTAGGAGTGTTGATTGGTTTTGAGCAATTTTTTACTCTTTTCCATCAGATTCTCTTTGTGGGAGATGATACCTGGCTTTTTGATCCAGCAAAGGATCCCGTTATTTGGATTTTGCCAGAGACTTTCTTTCTCCATGCCTTTGTACTTTTCTTTGTTTTGTATGAAGGAATGTTTGGTTTCCTTCTTGTTAAAGCTTCAAGGAAATAGTGGAAAAAATTCTGTATTTTTAATAAAAAACGAGAGAAGTTGCTCTACTCCCTATTTATTGTTAGGTTATCCTAAAGATAAACTTGCAAAGCAGGAGATTTTTGCAGAAAACAGTCTATTTTCTATGAAAAAATAGGCTTTTTTTCTAAAAATACCTAGTCAAGCGCTTTATTTTTTTGTATAATAGAAATAGCAAGTATAGATAAAAGAAGAGAAAAGCATGATTACACTATTTTTATCACCGAGTTGTACATCATGTCGTAAGGCAAAGGCTTGGTTAGAGACGCATAAAGTGCCCTTTCAAGAGCATAATATTATGACTAGTCCTTTAACAAGAAAAGAATTACAACATATTCTTTCCTTGACCGAAAATGGTACTGATGACATCATTTCAACTCGTTCAAAAATTTTTCAAAAATTGGATATTGATGTAGAGAGTATCTCGGTATCGGAGTTGCTTCAGTTGATTGAGCAATATCCTAGTCTTTTGCGTCGCCCAATCATTATAGATACCAAACGCATGCAGATCGGTTTTAATGAAGATGAGATTCGTGCTTTTCTCCCTCGTAGTTACCGTAAACAGGAATTGAAAGAAGCAACATTGAGAGCTGGTATTGGATAGATGAACAAACAGTATAGTTACCCACTAGATTTGTCGTGGAGCACTGAAGAACTTGCTTCAGTGCTTTCTTTTTTTAATGATGTTGAAGCTGCTTATGAAGATAAGGTTGAAGCAAAAAAACTGCTAGAATCTTACAAGAAATTTAAGTCTGTGGTTCCAAGCAAAAGTGAAGAAAAACGTTTAGGTCGCGAATTTGAGACGGCTAGCGGTTATTCCTGCTATCATGCGGTTCAATTAGCAAAAGAAAAAAGAGAAGGGAAGATTTCTCTTGGAAACTAAATTTGAATTTGCCAAACAGATTGTGCAGGAAGCTGCTAACTATATTTTGGCTCACATGAAAGAAGATTTGCAGGTTGAGCGCAAGTCTTCCCCTACTGACTTGGTGACACGTTTGGATAAGGAGGTCCAGGAACTCTTGGTTGATCGGATCAAGTCCACCTATCCTGAGGATTTGATTTGCGCGGAAGAGGGCTGTTTACGTGCTGCAGTCGGTCAAGGTTCTGTTTGGGTGATTGATCCCATTGACGGTACCAATAACTTTGTCGCCCAGCAGGAAGATTTTGCCGTTATGTTGGCTTATTTTGAGAATGGTGTGGGCAAATTTGGCATTATCTATGATGTCATGAAAGGCGATTGTTACTATGGTGGTGGTGCCTTTCCTCCTTGTCGCAATAATGAGCCCTTACCCCCTTTTAAAAAGAAGCCTCTTCAAGAATTTTTAGTTGCCGGTAACTCAGGTATGTTTGAAAGCAATGAGTGGGGTTTGGCAGATTTGGGCCGAGCAGCGTTGGGTGTCCGTGTATATGGCAGTGCGGCCATTAGTTTTGCCAAGGTTTTGTCTGGTCGTCTGCTGACTTATATTACCTACTTACAACCATGGGATTACGCTGCGGCCAGTATCTTAGGGGAAAGTCTGGGTTATCGTCTTCTTACGGTATCAGGTGAGCCCGCTGATTTTAAAACGCGTCAGCCTGTCATGATGGTGCCAATCGAGATGCAAGAGGAGATTCAGTCTTATATCTACGAAAGGAAAGAGAACTAAATGCAATTTCCAGAAGGATTTGTTGAAAAATATGAAGCGATACTAGAAGATGAGGCAAGAGATTTTCTTGCCTCTTTTAAACAGGAAGCGGTATCGGCTTTTCGGGTTAATCCCTTAAAAGAAAGTCAGCTATCGTTTGCAGATGCCATTCCTCATACACCTTGGGGGCATTATGGTAAGATCTCTGGAAAGTCTCCAGAGCATGTGACAGGTTTCGTTTATTCGCAAGAGCCTGCAGCCCAAATGGTGGCCCAGGTAGCTCAACCAAGTCCTGGTATGAAGGTCTTGGACTTGGCGGCAGCGCCAGGTGGGAAATCCACTCAATTGGCCGCTTATCTGGCTAATCAGGGCGTCCTTGTTTCCAATGAAATTTCAAGCAAGCGGGCTAAGATTTTAGTGGAAAATATGGAGCGGTTTGGAGCTACAAACGTAGTCGTGACCAATGAGTCTGCGGATCGTTTAGCCAAGGTCTTTAAAGGATATTTTGATGTGATTGTCCTTGATGCCCCTTGCTCGGGTGAAGGAATGTTCCGTAAACAACCAGATGCCATGGATTATTGGAACATCGACTATCCGAGCCAATGTGCCAGTCTCCAAAGAGAAATTTTAGAAGATGCAGTGACCATGCTTGCAGAAGGTGGCAGTTTGGTCTATTCTACCTGTACTTGGGCACCTGAAGAAAATGAAGAAATCGTCCACTGGTTACTGGATACTTATGATTTTGAACTGCTTCCAGTCGAGCATGTGAACGGTATGGTAGCAGGAATTAACCTTCCTGAAACGGCGCGGATGTATCCTCATCATTTCAAGGGAGAAGGCCAGTTTGTTGCCCACCTGCAGTTTAAGGGACAAAATCCCGCACCTAAATTCAAAGCTAGCAAAAGCAATCTCAGTCGGGAACAGCAGAACTTGTGGCATGATTTTGTTCAAAAATACTTGCGAGTCAATCTAACTGGTATCTTGCAAACTTTTGGAGACCAGCTCTATCTCTTGCCAGAGATGCTACCTAATCTAGGGAAACTCAAAATTGCCCGAAATGGGCTCCATCTGGGTACTTTTAAGAAGAAACGCTTCGAACCAAGCTTTGCTCTCGGATTAGCCTTGAAACCAAGCCAAGTAAAACAAAGTGTCGAAATCAATGATAAGGACTTTGTAAAATATGTGGCTGGTGAGACTGTTCAATTGTCTGAAGCTCGACCAAATGGTTGGTACCAAGTTCTGGTTCAAGGAAACGGATTAGGCTTTGCCAAGGTAACGGGAAATGTTTTGAAAAATTATTATCCAAAAGGACTCAGATTCAGGTGAAAAAGCTAGTCAAAGAGCCTATTCTATGTTATAGTGGAAGTATGAGTTTTTTCTGATAGTCTTTCATTATTACTTATATTATACGATGGAATTGTCCGCTCCTAAGAATGACTAGATAAAATAAAGCGGGACAATCATTGATGATAATTGGATGATCAGGACAAACGGAAGAAATCAGAACATTTATCATTATGTTCAAGGAGAATAACAGTGAAAAAAAGAAAAAAGCTCGTCATGTCTCTTGCAGCTCTTTTGATGGCAGGTTCTCTAGCAGGATGCGCTAGCTGGATTGATCGTGGAGAATCCATGACAGCCGTTGGTTCAACTGCTCTTCAGCCTCTTGTCGAAGCGGCAGCAGATGAATTTGGTTCTAGAAACATCGGAAAAACAGTCAATGTTCAAGGTGGTGGATCGGGTACAGGCCTATCTCAAGTCCAGTCTGGAGCAGTTGACATCGGGAACTCTGACGTCTTTGCAGAGGAAAAAGAAGGAATCGATGCTTCAGCTCTGGTAGACCACAAGGTTGCAGTGGCTGGTCTTGCAGTGATTGTAAACAAGGAAGTGGATGTTGAAAATCTCACAACCGAGCAACTTCGCAAAATCTTTACAGGTGAAGTGACCAACTGGAAAGAAGTTGGGGGCAAAGACCTGGCCATTTCAATCATCAACCGAGCAGCAAGTTCTGGTTCACGAGCGACGTTTGATACGGTGGTTATGAATGGCCAATCGGCAATGCAGAGTCAAGAACAGGATTCTAACGGGATGGTCAAGTCCATTGTATCCCAAACCCCTGGAGCCATTTCTTACCTGGCTTTTGCCTATGTAGATGACTCCGTGAAAAGCATGAAACTGAATGGGTATGAACCTACATCTGAGAATGTAACGACCAACAACTGGCCTTTGTGGTCTTATGAACATATGTACACACTTGGTCAGCCAAATGAGTTAGCTGCTGAATTCCTGAATTTCGTCCTCTCAGATGAAGCCCAAAATGGAATTGTTAAGGGCATGGGCTATATCTCTATCAATGAAATGAAAGTCCAAAAGGATGCTTCAGGTACCGTTACAGCAGTAGAAGGAGGTCAATAATGAATCAAGAAGAATTATCAAAAAAATTACTATCTCCTTCAAAGAACTCTCGCCTTGAGAAGTTTGGTAAAGGTTTGACCTTCACTTGCCTTTCTTTGATTGTTATCATTGTGGCCATGATTTTGATTTTTGTAGCTCAAAAAGGCTTATCGACCTTCTTTGTCAATGGGGTCAACATCTTTGATTTCCTCTTTGGACAAACTTGGAATCCTTCAGGGAAACAATTTGGTGCCCTTCCAATGATTTTGGGTTCCTTTATTGTGACGATTTTATCAGCCCTCATCGCAACCCCCTTCGCTATCGGAGCTGCAGTCTTTATGACAGAAGTCTCACCAAAGGGTGCAAAGATTTTGCAACCAGCCATTGAACTTCTCGTCGGTATTCCTTCAGTCGTCTATGGATTTATCGGTTTGCAAGTTGTGGTGCCTTTTGTTCGTAGCATCTTTGGTGGAACTGGTTTTGGGATCTTGTCAGGGATTTTCGTTCTCTTTGTCATGATCCTACCAACTGTAACCTTTATGACAACAGACAGCTTGCGTGCTGTTCCTCGTCATTACCGTGAAGCCAGTTTAGCTATGGGAGCCACTCGTTGGCAAACCATCTGGCGTGTGACCTTGAAAGCAGCACGTTCAGGTATTTTCACTGCAGTGGTCTTTGGGATGGCGCGTGCTTTCGGTGAAGCTCTTGCTATTCAGATGGTTGTCGGAAACTCAGCAGTTATCCCAACCTCGCTAACAACACCAGCTGCGACCTTGACATCTGTATTGACTATGGGTATCGGAAATACCGTCATGGGAACGGTTGATAATAACGTTCTCTGGTCACTGGCCCTAGTCTTGCTCTTGATGAGTTTAGCCTTCAACAGTGTGATTAAATTGATTACGAAAGAAAGAGGAAAGAAAAACTATGCACGCTAAGAAATTAGATAAACTTGCAACAGCTGTCCTCTATATCATCGCGGGTATCATCGTGACCATTTTGGCATCTTTGATTCTCTATATCTTGGTGAGAGGGTTACCGCATATCTCTTGGTCCTTCTTGACTGGGAAATCTTCCTCTTATCAAGCAGGCGGGGGTATTGGGATTCAGCTCTATAATTCCTTCTTCCTTTTGGTCATTACCTTGATCATTTCTGTTCCCCTGTCTATGGGAGCTGGCGTTTTCCTTGCTGAGTATGCCAAAAAAGGACCTGTGACCAATTTTATTCGTACCTGTATTGAGATTTTGTCTTCTCTACCATCAGTCGTTGTGGGTCTCTTTGGTTACTTGATTTTTGTAGTCCAGTTTGAGTATGGATTTTCAATCATTTCAGGTGCCTTGGCCTTGACGGTCTTTAACCTCCCTCAGATGACTCGAAATGTTGAAGACAGTTTAAAACACGTTCACCATACACAACGTGAGGCTGGCTTAGCTCTTGGAATTTCTCGTTGGGAGACTGTGGTCCATGTCGTCATTCCAGAAGCCCTTCCAGGTATCGTAACGGGTGTTGTCTTGGCATCTGGCCGTATCTTTGGTGAAGCCGCCGCTCTTATCTAT
This sequence comes from Streptococcus oralis, assembly GCF_019334565.1. Classification (NCBI taxonomy): domain Bacteria; kingdom Bacillati; phylum Bacillota; class Bacilli; order Lactobacillales; family Streptococcaceae; genus Streptococcus; species Streptococcus oralis. The sequence goes on from NZ_CP079724.1 coordinate 697,519, forward strand.
ACGGCAGGACAATCCGCTCCCGCCCTTGACTGGTCTAACTGGAATATCCTCAGTGTTACCAGTCCTATCTCAATCTTCCGTCAAGCAGAAACCTTGGCTGTCCACATTTGGAAGGTCAACAGTGAGGGAACCATTCCTGATGCTACTATCGTATCAGCAGGTTCTGCCGCTGTGCTCCTCATCTTTATCTTGATTTTTAACTTTGGAGCACGCAAACTCGGAAGCTATTTACACAAGAAATTAACCGCTGCCTAAAGGAGAAGCCATGTCAAAATATAACTGGGATGAAAAGCATATCATCACCTTCCCTGAAGAAAAAGTGGCCCTCTCTACTAAGGATTTACATGTTTACTATGGTAAAAATGAATCCATCAAGGGCATCGATATGCAATTTGAAAAAAATAAAATTACAGCTTTGATTGGTCCTTCTGGATCAGGGAAATCTACTTATCTTCGCAGTCTCAATCGGATGAATGATACCATTGATATTGCCAAGGTCACAGGTCAAATCCTCTACCGAGGGATTGATGTCAACCGTCCAGAAATCAATGTCTATGAGATGCGCAAGCATATCGGAATGGTCTTTCAACGTCCAAATCCATTTGCCAAGTCTATTTACCGCAACATCACTTTTGCTCATGAACGTGCAGGTGTTAAAGACAAGAAAGTCCTTGACGAAATTGTAGAAACCTCTCTAAGACAGGCTGCCCTTTGGGATCAGGTCAAAGACGACCTCCACAAATCAGCCTTGATGCTCTCTGGTGGACAGCAACAACGTCTCTGTATCGCTCGCGCCATCTCTGTCAAGCCAGACATCCTCTTGATGGATGAGCCAGCGTCAGCCTTGGATCCGATTGCGACAGCCCAGCTGGAAGAGACTATGTTGGAATTGAAGAAAGACTTTACCATCATCATCGTTACCCACAGTATGCAGCAGGCAGCGCGTGCAAGTGACTACACTGGATTTTTCTACTTGGGTGATTTGATTGAGTACGATAAGACATCCAATATTTTCCAAAATGCCAAGTTACAGTCAACCAATGACTATGTAACGGGACACTTTGGTTAGAAAGGAAACGGTATGTCAGAAGCGATTTTACAGGTGTCAGACCTGTCCGTTTATTACAATAAAAAGAAGGCCTTGAATAGTGTTTCCCTTTCTTTCCAACCTAAGGAAATAACGGCCTTGATTGGTCCTTCTGGATCAGGAAAGTCTACCCTGCTCAAAGCCATCAACCGCATGGGCGATCTAAATCCTGAGGTGACAACAACTGGCTCAGTGGTCTATAATGGTCACAATATCTACAGCCCCCGTACCGATACGGTTGAATTGCGTAAGGAAATCGGTATGGTCTTTCAACAGCCTAATCCCTTCCCTATGTCTATCTACGAAAATGTTGTCTATGGGCTGCGTATCAATGGGGTCAAGGACAAGCAAGTTCTTGATGAAGCAGTAGAAAAGGCCTTGCAACGTGCTTCTATCTGGGATGAAGTAAAGGATCGGTTGCATGATTCGGCCATTGGTCTCTCTGGTGGACAACAACAACGTGTTTGTGTTGCTCGTGTCTTAGCAACCAGTCCGAAAATTATCCTCTTAGATGAACCAACTTCAGCTTTGGATCCTATTTCTGCAGGTAAGATTGAGGAAACCTTGTATGGTCTGAAAGATAAATACACCATGCTCTTGGTAACGCGTTCGATGCAACAAGCTTCTCGTATCTCTGATAAAACAGGATTTTTCCTAGATGGGGATTTAATCGAGTTTAACGATACGAAGAAGATGTTCCTAGACCCACAAAACAAGGAAACAGAAGATTATATTACAGGAAAATTTGGATAAGGAGTTGAATGATGTTACGATCTCAATTTGAAGAAGATTTGGAGAAATTGCACAACCAGTTCTATGCTATGGGACAAGAAGTGCTCTCGCAGATCAATCGTACAGTGCGTGCCTTTGTTACGCATGACCGTGATTTGGCAAAAGAAGTCATCGAAGACGATGCAGAAGTAAATGAATATGAAGTGAAGTTGGAAAAGAAATCATTTGAAATGATTGCCCTCCAACAACCTGTTTCGCAAGATCTTCGTACCGTCTTGACCGTTCTCAAGGCAGTTTCTGACGTGGAACGCATGGGAGATCATGCAGTGTCTATCGCTGAGGCGACCATTCGTATGAAGGGGGAGCAACGTATCCCTTCTGTTGAAGAAGAAATCAAAAAGATGGGACGCGATGTAAAAAACTTCGTTGAAGCAGCTCTAGATCTCTATCTGAATGGTTCTGTGGATCAAGCCTACGAAGTAGCGGCTATGGATGAAAAAATTAACCATTACTTTGATAACATCCGTGATTTGGCTACAGAAGAAATTAGGAAAAATCCTGAAGCTATCGTTACAGGTCGTGATTACTTCCAAGTCATTTCTTTCTTGGAGCGTATCGGAGACTACGCAAAAAATATCTGTGAATGGGTTGTTTACTTTGAAACAGGTAAGATTGTCGAACTATAAGAAACGGTTTAAATATACAGAACAAAAGGCTGATTAGAATAAATCAGTCTTCTTTTTTATGAAAAGAATTGTTTTACAATCAAAATCTTTAAAAGGGTTGACAACTATTTTTAAAAGAGTTATAATTATTCAGGAAAAACAGAAAGGTCGTTTATTTATGAAGTTTAAGAAATGGATGTTTGTTGTGTGTAGCATGCTTGCCAGCATGGTTTTGGTAGCTTGTCAGTCAGGAACGGATAGTTCCCAATCTGCTGTGGACGCTATTAAACAAAAAGGAAAGCTAGTTGTTGCGACCAGCCCAGACTATGCACCGTTTGAATTCCAAGCCTTGGTAGATGGTAAAAACCAGGTAGTTGGAGCAGATATTGATATGGCTCAAGCGATTGCGGACGAGCTTGGGGTTAAACTTGAAATCTCAAGTATGAGTTTTGACAATGTCTTGACCAGCCTTCAAACTGGAAAGGCTGACTTAGCCATAGCAGGAATTAGTGCTACAGATGAGAGAAAGGAAGTCTTTGACTTTTCAATTCCTTACTATGAAAATAAGATGAGTTTCTTGGTTAGAAAAGCCGATTTAGACAAATACAAGGATCTTTCAAGCCTTGCAAGTGCCAATATCGCAGCTCAAAAAGGAACTGTGCCAGAAACCATGGTCAAGGAACAATTGCCAAATGCCCAGTTGACATCCTTGACCAATATGGGTGAAGCAGTCAATGAATTGCAGGCTGGAAAAGTGGATGCTGTTCATATGGATGAACCAGTGGCTCTTAGCTACGCAGGCAAAAACTCAGACCTTGTTGTTGCATCTGTTAACTTGACGATGAAAGATGGCGAAGCCAATGCCGTTGCCATCAAGAAGAATCAATCAGATTTGAAAGCAGTAGTAGATAAGGTTATCCAAAAACTAAAAGATGAAGGAACTTATCAAACCTATCTAGAAAAAGCAGCGAAACTTACAGAAGTTGAACAATAAGAAAAAGCAGAGTTGGACTTTAATCCAACTCTGCTTTTATGTATTGTAATAGATCTTCTAGATTTTCAAGAGTGACTTTAGCGAACTGATAAGGACAGGCGTTCAAATAAGCCTTCTCAAAAAAGTCTAGTTTGAGTGAGCTGTGTTTCAAACTGGCAATTTTAGGATAGTGTCTCAAATCAAGCAAGAGACCATCGTGTAGAGGATAGTGGGGCAAGGGACAGGTGTTTTTTTCAAGTACTTCCTTAATCTGAGCCTGATAGTTCTCTTGAAGGGTCAGTCTGGCCAGTCGATTTTTTTCAAATAACTGGCTATCGATGTAAAGAGACAGAGCCTTTTGCATGATGAGATTGCTGTCATAGTCCAGGATATTTTTGTAGGAAACAAAGGCCTCTTTTAGGGCATTTGGGAGAATGAGAGCGGTAATACGAAGGGCTGGAAAGAGGCTGGTTGAGAAGGACTTGATATAAATGACCCGATCCTCAGTATCCAGATAGTGGAAGGTTTGGCCCTTTCTAGGATCTAGATCCCCTAAATAGTCATCCTCTACGATGTAAACACCATACTGGTTTGCTAGATCCAGAATGGCCCTTTTTTCCTGATCAGAATAGGAATGTCCAAGAGGATAGTGGAAGCGAGGAATGGTATAGAAAAACTTGATTTTTCCAGATTTGAACTGTTCTTCCAGTTCTTCAAGGTTAATGCCATCAATTCGGCGTTCTATGGTCTGGTAGGCTAATCCCTGAGCGACCAATAGGCGGTTCATCCGGTGGTAAGTCGGTTGTTCGACCAAAATCTCAGCTCCCTCGCTCGGAAAGTTAATCTGAGAAAGGATAAAGAGAGCTTGCTGGGTGCCAGATGTTAGAACCAGTTGGTCGGGTTTACAGTAGAGGGCTTGATCAAAGAGGAGTTGATGGACAGATTGTCTAAGTTCCTCAAGGCCTTCTTGGTTGTCATAGTAGTTGAAGAGGTAGTTTTCTCGGCCTATCAGAGTTTCGTTGACACAGAGTCGGAAGTCGTCATAGGCACTGGCATGCTCGTCAGTGACTTCGATTTCCAAGTCTTGGTGCTGTCCTTGTTCTAGAACATAGTAGCCACTTTGGGGTTTAGCATAGAGGTATTGTTCATGGCGTAATTCCAGTAGGGCTCGTTGGATAGTGTCCTTGCTACAGCTGAAGTCTTGGCTCAGTTGACGGATGGAGGGAAGTCGGCTACCTGTTGGAAATTTTCCTGATTCGATACCTTTTTTGAGAAAGGAAATGACTGCTTGGTATTTACTTTCTATCTTCATTCCAGACCTCCGTTGATTTTGTTACATTGTACCTTTTTTTTGCCTACTTGGCAATGGGAAAAGCATTTCTCCCTTTCACAACTAGGAGCAAATGTGGTATACTTAGAAAGTATGATGATTCATTGAACAGAAGATAAGAAAGAGAATGGATAGAAAAGTGCAGGAACCGGTTAAATTATTTCAATACAATACTCTAGGTGCCTTAATGGCAGGTCTCTATGGTGGAACCATGACAGTGGGAGAATTGCTGGAACATGGTGACCTCGGCTTGGGAACTTTGGATTCGATTGATGGGGAGTTGATTGTCCTTGATGGCAAAGCTTATCAAGCCAAGGGATCTGGTCAAACGCCTGAAATCGTTGAAGTGGCAGCGGATGCCCTTATTCCCTATGCAGCAGTGGTTCCTCATCAGGCAGAAGTGATTTTCCGTCAGCGCTTTGAGATGACTGATAAGGAATTAGAAAAGCGGATTGAGTCCTACTATGATGGGGAAAATCTTTTTCGTTCCATCAAGATTCATGGCGAATTTTCACAAATGCACGTACGGATGATTCCCAAATCCACACCTGATACCAAGTTTGCTGATGTGGCGACACACCAACCTGAATATAGCCGTGAAAATGTATCCGGAACTATTGTTGGATTTTGGACACCGGAGATTTTCCACGGAGTGAGTGTTGCAGGCTACCATTTGCATTTTATCTCAGATGATTTGACCTTTGGTGGGCATGTGATGGACTTTGTTATCAAAGAAGGAATGATTGAGGTTGGGGCAGTCGACCAGTTGGACCAACGCTTTCCAGTCCAAGATCGCCAGTATTTATTTGCCAAATTTAACGTTGACGAGATGAAGAAAGATATTGATAAGTCGGAATAGGAGAAAAAGATGACAGTACATATTATCCTCACCATGATTGCTTTGGTTCTCATTCTAGTAAGTGGAACTTGGTATGCCAAAAAACGGTTTAAAATCTCTCTTGCAGTGATGGGCTTGGGGGCAATCGCATTTTTTGTTTCTTCTCAAGTGTTAGAGAAGATGGTTCACCTTCTGATACTCCATCCGCAAAAAGATGGAACCATTCCGCTTATGCAGGAGCAGCCTTTCTTATACGTCCTTTATGGGATCGCTATGGCAGCCCTCTTTGAGGAAACGGCTCGTCTTATCTTTTTTAAATGGTTGGAGAAAAAGAGAAAGCTAGAAGATCGAGATGCTTTGGCCTATGGTTTGGGACATGGGGGCTTGGAGATGCTCTATCTCGGAATGGGAAGCTTGATCAGTCTTTTGATTCTCTTTTCACTCATCCAGTCTTCAAATACTGATGTAGCCAATCTTCTTCCAAAGTCTACACTCGAAACGGTTCAGTCTCTTTCTGTATGGCAGGTTTATTTACTAGGAGTTGAGCGTGTTCTTGCCTTGGTTCTCCAAATCGGTCTTTCCATCTGGGTTTATCAAAGTATCCGTCAAAAGAAATGGATCTACCTCCTTGCTGCCTATGGTTTGCATGCCTTGTTTGACTTGGCTCCAGCATTATCTCAGGTAGGATGGATTGCAAATCCGCTTCTAGTTGAGTTTATTCTTCTCGTAGAACTTTTAGTCTTTATCTGGCTGACAAAATCTACATTTTGGAAAAAATCATAAAAAGAGGGGTGACCTCTTTTTTTATGTAAAGATAAAACAAGCTCTTTTTATGGTCGTCAAATGTCTCTAAAAATGGTATAATGGAATGAATTTTGAAAAAGGAAGAGTGACATGTCAGTAAAAGAAAAAATGCTTGAAATCCTAGAAGGAATCGATATTCGTTTTAAGGAACCCTTGAAGACCTATACCTATACCAAGGTAGGAGGTCGAGCGGATTATTTAGTTTTGCCACGCAATCGCTATGAGATGGCCCGTGTCGTCCAATTTGCCAATCAAGAGAATATTCCTTGGATGGTGCTAGGAAATGCCAGCAATATCATCGTTCGTGAAGGTGGAATCCGTGGTTTTGTTATCTTGTGTGATAAGCTTAATAACGTTTCAGTTGATGGCTATACCATTGAAGCGGAAGCAGGAGCGAACTTGATCGAAACAACACGTATTGCCCTCCGTCATAGTTTGACTGGTTTTGAGTTTGCTTGTGGGATTCCTGGAAGCATCGGAGGAGCTGTCTTTATGAATGCGGGTGCCTATGGAGGAGAGATTGCTCATATCTTGCAGTCTTGTCAAATTTTGACCAAGGAAGGGGAAATCGAGACCTTATCTGCCAAGGATTTGGCTTTTGGTTACCGTCATTCAGCTATTCAGGATTCTGGGGCTGTTGTTTTGTCAGCTAAATTTGCCTTGGCTCCAGGGAATCATCAGGTTATCAAGCAAGAAATGGACCGCTTGACGCACCTACGTGAACTCAAACAACCATTAGAATACCCATCTTGTGGTTCAGTCTTTAAGCGTCCAGTTGGGCATTTTGCAGGTCAGTTGATTTCTGAGGCTGGCTTGAAAGGCTATCGAATCGGTGGTGTGGAAGTATCTGAAAAGCATGCCGGTTTTATGATCAATGTTGCTGACGGAACGGCCAAAGACTATGAAGACTTGATCCAATCTGTTATCGAAAAAGTCAAGGAACACTCAGGTGTTACCTTAGAGCGAGAAGTTCGTATCTTGGGTGAACACGAATAACATTATTTTTACATAGCATTCAAAGATTGGGATTTTATCGCTAAATGAGGTTTAGGTCATTTTATTTCCTACGCTTGTGTCTAGCATTCTAACAAGGTCCCAATCTGTTAATTTAAGAAGAAGAAGGAATTTAGAGGAATTGAAAAAACCAATTATTGAATTCAAAAACGTCTCTAAAGTTTTTGAAGACAGCAACACCAAGGTTCTCAAAGATATTAAATTTGAGTTGGAAGAAGGGAAATTCTATACCCTACTAGGTGCATCAGGTTCTGGGAAATCAACCATCTTGAATATCATTGCAGGTTTACTGGATGCAACGACAGGAGATATTTTGCTGGATGGGGTACGGATCAACGACATCCCAACCAACAAACGTGATGTTCACACGGTCTTCCAATCTTATGCCTTGTTTCCACATATGAATGTGTTTGAAAATGTTGCCTTTCCACTCCGCTTGCGTAAAGTCGACAAGAAAGAAATCGAGCAGCGTGTAGCGGAAGTTCTCAAGATGGTTCAGCTGGAAGGTTATGAGAAACGTTCCATCCGTAAACTCTCTGGAGGACAACGTCAGCGTGTAGCCATTGCCCGTGCCATCATCAACCAACCCCGTGTGGTCTTGTTGGATGAGCCCTTGTCAGCGCTGGACTTGAAATTGCGAACAGACATGCAGTACGAACTGCGTGAACTGCAACAACGATTGGGGATTACCTTTGTCTTTGTCACTCACGATCAGGAGGAAGCTCTCGCTATGAGTGACTGGATTTTCGTTATGAACGATGGTGAGATTGTCCAATCTGGAACACCTGTTGATATCTACGATGAGCCAATCAACCATTTTGTTGCGACCTTTATCGGTGAGTCAAATATCTTGCCAGGAACCATGATTGAAGACTACTTGGTCGAGTTTAACGGCAAACGCTTTGAAGCGGTCGATGGTGGGATGAAGCCAAATGAGCCTGTTGAGGTTGTCATTCGTCCAGAAGACTTGCGCATTACCCTTCCTGAAGAAGGAAAGCTCCAAGTTAAGGTTGATACCCAGCTTTTCCGTGGGGTTCACTACGAGATTATTGCCTATGATGAGCTTGGAAATGAATGGATGATCCACTCGACTCGTAAGGCCATCGTTGGCGAGGAAATCGGTCTGGACTTTGAACCAGAAGATATCCACATCATGCGTCTCAACGAAACCGAAGAAGAGTTCGATGCTCGTATCGAAGAATACGTAGAAATCGAAGAGCAAGAAGCAGGTCTGATTAACGCGATCGAGGAGGAAAGAGATGAAGAAAACAACCTCTAAACTCTTTGTAGTGCCCTACATGCTTTGGATTGCCCTCTTTGTTCTCGCACCCTTGGTCTTGATTTTCAGTCAATCCTTTTTCAACATTGAAGGGCAGTTTAGTTTAGAAAACTATAAATCCTACTTTGCGTCACAAAACTTGACCTATCTTAAAATGAGCTTCAACTCTGTGCTCTATGCTGGGATTGTAACCCTAGTGACACTTCTTATCAGCTATCCAACAGCCCTCTTTTTGACCCGTCTCAAGCACCGTCAACTCTGGCTCATGCTGATTATCCTGCCAACATGGATTAACCTGCTCCTCAAGGCCTATGCCTTTATCGGGATTTTTGGTCAAAATGGCTCTATTAACCAATTTTTGGAATTCATCGGAATCGGTTCGCAGCAGTTGCTCTTTACGGATTTCTCCTTTATCTTTGTTGCAAGCTACATTGAGCTTCCCTTTATGATTTTGCCGATTTTCAATGTCTTGGACGATATGGACAACAATCTTATCAATGCCAGCTACGACCTCGGTGCGACCAAGTGGGAAACCTTCCGCCATGTTATCTTTCCTCTATCTATGAACGGGGTGAGAAGTGGGGTTCAGTCCGTCTTTATTCCCAGCTTGAGTCTCTTCATGCTGACACGTTTGATTGGGGGTAACCGTGTTATCACGCTGGGAACGGCTATTGAGCAGAACTTCCTGACCAATGACAACTACGGTATGGGTTCAACCATTGGTGTGATCCTCATCCTAACCATGTTCATCACCATGTGGGTGACCAAGGAAAGGAGAGAACGATGAAAAAATTTGCCAATCTCTACCTAGCCTTTGTCTTTATCATCCTTTATTTGCCGATTTTTTACCTGATTGGTTACGCCTTTAACGCAGGCGATGATATGAACAGCTTTACTGGTTTTAGCTTGAGCCATTTTCAAACCATGTTTGGTGATGGTCGTCTCATGTTGATCCTCACTCAAACCTTTTTCTTGGCCTTTCTATCAGCCTTGATTGCAACCATTATTGGGACTTTTGGTGCCATTTATATCTATCAGTCTCGTAAGAAATACCAAGAGACCTTTCTATCTCTTAATAATATTTTGATGGTTGCGCCTGACGTTATGATTGGTGCCAGCTTCTTGATTCTCTTTACCCAGCTTAAGTTTTCACTTGGCTTTTTGACGGTTCTATCTAGTCACGTGGCATTCTCCATCCCAATCGTGGTCTTGATGGTCTTGCCACGTCTCAAGGAGATGAATGATGACATGATTCATGCAGCCTATGACTTGGGAGCCAGCCAGTTTCAGATGTTCAAGGAAATCATGCTTCCGTACCTGACTCCGTCTATCATTGCAGGTTATTTCATGGCCTTCACCTATTCGCTGGATGATTTTGCCGTGACCTTCTTTGTCACAGGGAATGGCTTTTCGACCCTCTCGGTTGAGATCTACTCTCGTGCTCGTAAGGGGATTTCGCTAGAAATCAATGCCCTCTCTGCCCTGGTCTTTCTCTTTAGTATTATCCTAGTTGTTGGCTATTACTTTATCTCACGTGAGAAGGAGGAGCAAGCATGAAAAAACTCTATTCATTTTTAGCAGGAATTGTATCGATTATCCTTGTCTTGTGGGGGATTGCGACTCATCTAGATAGTAAAATCAATAGCCGAGACAGTCAGAAATTGGTTATCTACAACTGGGGGGACTATATCGATCCAGAACTCTTGGAGAAATTCACCGAAGAAACAGGAATCCAAGTACAGTACGAGACCTTTGATTCTAACGAAGCCATGTATACCAAGATCAAGCAGGGTGGAACAACCTATGATATTGCCATCCCAAGTGAATACATGATCAACAAGATGAAGGACGAAGACCTCTTAGTTCCGCTTGATTATTCAAAAATTGAAGGAATCGAAAATATCGGACCTGAGTTCCTCAACCAGTCTTTTGACCCGGGCAACAAATTCTCCATCCCATACTTCTGGGGGACCTTGGGAATTGTTTACAATGAAACCATGATAGATGAGGCGCCCGAGCATTGGGATGACCTCTGGAAACCAGAATACAAGGATTCCATTATGCTCTTTGATGGGGCGCGTGAGGTACTGGGACTCGGGCTTAACTCACTTGGTTACAGTCTCAACTCCAAGGATCCTCAGCAGTTGGAAGAGACAGTGGATAAGCTCTACAAATTGACTCCAAATATCAAGGCCATTGTGGCAGACGAGATGAAGGGTTACATGATTCAGAATAATGCTGCTATTGGTGTGACCTTTTCCGGGGAGGCCAGCCAGATGTTGGAGAAAAATCCTAACCTCAAGTATGTCGTTCCGACTGAGGCCAGCAATCTCTGGTTTGATAACATGGTCATTCCAAAAACTGTGAAAAACCAGGATGCTGCCTATGCCTTTATCAATTTTATGTTGAAACCCGAAAATGCTCTGAAAAATGCTGAGTATGTGGGCTACTCAACACCAAACCTGCCAGCCAAGGAAATGCTCCCAGAGGAGACTCGTGAGGACAAATCCTTCTATCCAGACGCTGATACCATGAAACAACTAGAAGTTTATGAAAAGTTTGACCATAAATGGACAGGAAAATACAGCGACCTCTTCCTATAATTTAAAATGTATCGGAAGTAGGAGATATGCTTTCTTGTCAGCTTTCCTAGTTGACGCAGAACCCAAAAAACGATATAATAAGAAAGTTGAGAATTGATTTTCAGTTGTCTTAGTCCAGAGAAATGGCGGTGCTGCGAGCCATCTAAGCTAGGAAATCATGCTACTCAATCAGACAATTGCATAAGAATAAGAGAATGACAAGTTCATTGAATGAAGGTGGTACCGCGGTTTTTCGCCCTTCGTGATATGGACTTGTCTTTTGATTTTTGGAGGTGTTTATGAAGACATTTCTTGTCAAACAAAAGTTTCGTCTTGGAGGCGAACGCTTCGATATCAAGGATGATAGAGGAGTAGTGAACTATCAGGTGGAGGGATCATTTTTCCAAATTCCTAAGACCTTTACCATCTATGACGCCTATGGTGAGCAAGTCAGTGAGATTAGTAAAGAATTTTTCACTTTGCTTCCTCGCTTTACTATCCAGTTACGAAACGGTTCCAATTTCGTCATTCGCAAGAAGTTGACCTTCTGGCGAGATAAGTATGAGTTTGACAATCTAGGGCTTCGTATCGAGGGCAATATCTGGGATTTGAATTTCAAATTGCTGGATGACCGCGACCAAGTGATTGCCGAGATTCGGAAAGAAATTTTCCATTTGACCTCAACCTACACCGTAACCGTCTATGAAGACTCGTATGCAGATTTGGTCATTTCCCTTTGTGTCGCGATTGACTATGTGGAGATGCTGGAAAGCCAATCAAATTAAACAAGTAAATAAGGAGATATTATGAAACAACTATCTAGTGCTCAAGTTCGCCAAATGTGGCTAGATTTCTGGGCAAGCAAAGGTCACTCTGTAGAACCATCAGTGAGCTTGGTTCCAGTAAACGATCCAACTCTTTTGTGGATCAACTCTGGGGTAGCAACCCTTAAGAAATATTTTGACGGAACCATCATTCCTGAAAATCCACGTATTACCAATGCGCAAAAAGCCATCCGTACCAACGACATCGAAAACGTAGGGAAGACTGCGCGTCACCATACCATGTTTGAAATGTTGGGGAACTTCTCTATCGGGGATTACTTCCGTGACGAAGCCATCACTTGGGCTTACGAGCTTTTGACAAGCCCAGAATGGTTTGATTTCCCAGCTGAAAAACTTTATATGACCTACTATCCTGAAGATAAGGATTCTTACAACCGCTGGATTGAAGTAGGAGTGGATCCAAGCCACTTGATTCCAATTGAGGACAACTTCTGGGAAATCGGTGCGGGACCTTCTGGACCTGATACTGAGATCTTCTTTGACCGTGGAGAAGCATTTGACCCAGAAAATATAGGTATTCGCCTTCTTGCAGAAGATATCGAAAACGACCGTTACATCGAAATCTGGAACATCGTTTTGTCACAATTTAACGCAGACCCTGCTGTACCTCGTAGTGAGTACAAGGAATTGCCACACAAGAATATTGATACGGGCGCTGGTTTGGAGCGTTTGGTGGCAGTTATCCAAGGGGCTAAGACAAACTTTGAAACTGACCTCTTCATGCCAATCATTCGTGAAGTTGAGAAATTGTCTGGTAAGGTCTACGACCAAGATGGCGACAACATGAGCTTCAAGGTCATCGCTGACCACATCCGTTCCCTTTCATTTGCCATCGGTGATGGTGCTCTTCCAGGAAATGAAGGTCGTGGTTATGTCCTTCGTCGTCTACTCCGTCGTGCTTCTATGCACGGTCAAAAATTGGGCATCAACGAGCCTTTCCTTTACAAACTCGTTCCAACTGTTGGAAAAATCATGGAAAGCTACTACCCAGAAGTGCTTGAAAAGCGGGACTTTATCGAAAAAATCGTTAAGAGCGAAGAAGAGTCATTTGCTCGTACCCTTCACTCAGGTCAACACTTTGCAGAAACCATTGTATCTGACTTGAAAGCGAAAGGACAAAGCGTTATCGCTGGTTCAGATGTCTTCAAACTCTACGATACATATGGATTCCCAGTTGAATTGACAGCAGAAATCGCTGAAGAAGCTGGCATGACGGTAGACCGTGAAGGTTTTGAAGCAGCCATGAAAGAACAGCAAGAGCGTGCGCGTGCGTCAGCTGTCAAAGGTGGCTCTATGGGCATGCAAAATGAGACCCTTCAAAACATCACAGTGGAAAGTGTCTTTAACTACAATGCCAGCCAATTGCCTTCTAAATTGGTAGCTATCGTAGCGGATAATGCAGAAGTAGAAGCTGTTTCTGAAGGAACTGCCTCTCTCATCTTTGCGGAAACACCATTCTACGCTGAAATGGGTGGACAAGTAGCTGACCACGGTCAAATCTTGGATGCTGCTGGAAACATCGTAGCTACAGTGACAGATGTTCAAAAAGCACCAAATGGCCAAGCTCTTCATACTGTTGAAGTCCATGCTCCACTTACTTTGAATGCAGAATACACTTTGGCAATTGATACGGATCGTCGTCTTCGTGTCATGAAGAACCACACAGCGACTCACTTGCTCCATGCCGCTCTTCACAATATCCTTGGTAGCCACGCAACTCAAGCAGGATCTCTTAATGAAGTAGAATTCCTTCGCTTTGACTTTACCCACTTCCAAGCAGTTACGGCTGAAGAATTGCGTGCCATTGAACAGCAAGTCAACGAGAAAATCTGGGAAGCAATTGCAGTTAAGACTGTTGAGACAGATATTGACACAGCTAAGGAAATGGGAGCTATGGCCCTCTTTGGTGAGAAGTATGGCAAGGAAGTCCGTGTTGTGACTATCGGTGACTACTCTGTGGAACTCTGTGGTGGTACCCACGTTGGCAACACTTCTGAAATTGGCCTCTTCAAGATTGTCAAAGAAGAAGGGATTGGTTCAGGAACTCGTCGTATCTTGGCAGTGACTGGTAAAGAAGCCTTTGAAGCCTACCGTGAACAAGAAGACGCTCTTAAAGCTGTTGCATCAACTCTTAAAGCACCTCAACTCAAGGAAGTACCTCACAAGGTTGAAGGCCTTCAAGAGCAACTCCGTCAATTGCAAAAAGAAAATGCAGAATTGAAGGAAAAAGCAGCAGCTGCAGCGGCAGGTGATGTCTTTAAGGATGTGAAGGAAGTCAACGGACACCGTTACATTGCAAGCCAAGTTTCTGTATCAGATGCAAGTGCCCTTCGTACCTTTGCGGATAACTGGAAACAAAAAGACTACTCTGATGTGCTTGTCCTAGTTGCCGCTATTGGTTACAAGGTCAATGTCCTCGTAGCAAGCAAGACTAAAGATGTACACGCAGGAAACTTGGTTAAAGAATTGGCTCCAATCGTCGATGGACGTGGTGGTGGTAAACCAGACATGGCTATGGCAGGAGGAAGCAACCAAGCTAAGATCCAGGAATTGCTGGATGCCGTAGCAGGTAAATTGTAATTAAGAAATTGGAAATTGAAGTCAATTAACTCCTATTTTTGAACATAAGTTTAAGTGAGTTAATTACCATACTTTAAAGATTTCTATATAACCTTCTATAGAAAGGGGTTTACAATGAGAATTAAAATTGAAAGATTTGCGAATATCAATAATGTAGATATAGAATTTAGTAATCAAATGAATATTTTGATTGGAGATAATGGTACTGGAAAGACTTTATTGCTAGAAGCATATAGTAATATTAACGATACAGTTATTTCACATTTAGATTCAAAAAATAATTTTATTTCGAGTATAATTGATCAGGCCAAACTAAATATAATTAAAATTTCTAAAGAAGGTAATAATAGTTATAAATATGAACTATCTTTCATAGATAGTTCAAAAGTGAAAAATCTATTTAATGTTGGAATACGAAAATTAAAAGATGAAATTGAGGAGAAATTGAAATCGGATGTATTGAACGAAAATTTATCGATGGATGGTTTGTTAATAGACTTTAAAGGTATTGATGAGCTAATCAATTTTTCGGGTGAGATTTCAGTAAGTATTAAATCTTTTTCAAATAACTCTGATAATAATTTTATTAATTTTGAAGATGCGGAAGACTATTATATAGAGTTTGAGTACAAAGATATTAGCCTTGTTAGATTTCTAAATGAAAGTAATTTAAAGGAAATCATAAAATCAATGAATACTAATCAAGTTAAGTATTTATTAGAGGGCTTTAAATTTATAATTGCTAAAATCATTGAAGAGAAGTTTGTAACCACTAATAATATTTTTAATATTACTTATATTCCGTCTGAGCGTGTATATTCAATGAGTAAGAATCTTGTAAAAATGTTGTCAGAAACTCCATTTTTACGTTATAGTGAAAAGAAATTTATGAAAGATTATGAGGAAGTTAAAGAATCCAAACAATTTATGGCTAAATTCTTTGAAGAAAATAGTTATACTTCAGATGAGTTTAAGGAATTAATAGGGGGAACTCTAAATTTTGATGATGGTGAGGTAATTTCTTTAACGGATGATTTAGGAGTAGAAATTCCACGTGAGTTATTTTCTACTAAACAAAATAAATTACAGAGTTTACATTTTTTAGATAAATTTCAAATGTTACCTAGAGCTTCAATGAAATATGCTAATCGTCGATTGTTAATTATTGAGGAGCCAGAAGCTCACCTCTCGATAAAGAGTATTTTAGAAATTTTTAAATATTTAAAACATCTTTCAAAGTATTATAGAATTGTTATTGCAACCCATAGTGATATTATGTTGACACTTGTTAATAATTGGTATTTAGCTAATCCTAGTAATAATACAGTAGGCGGATGGGAGCTTCTTGATTTAAATTCTGAGAACAATTCTAAGTATATGTTTACTAAATTGGAGCTGGGTGATTATGGTCTAATTTCAGAATTTATGAATGAACAGTTGTTGTTATTACAGAGAATGACTCTAGAAAGTCAACAAAAATTAAATTATCTGGAAGAGTGATTATCTTGAGAAATACAAAATTAATAAAAGATGATTTTATTGAAGAAATAAATAGTTTTCAGACTATTATTTCTGAGAAACAAAATGATTTTGTAATGAATTTGCAGTTATCTTTTCCACAAAAGGGAAAGTTATATAAATTAGGAAAGCATAATCCGGACAATAATGGGATGAATACATTATTTTCTCAAAAGTTTTGTGATGGAATTATTTTATGGTTTGTGGATAACATTGTATCAGTTTATATAATAGAATTGAAAAAAACTGCTACATCATATTTATCAAGAATTCCTGAGCAATTTCATGCATCAGTTTTGAGAGCGTTATCTGATATTGCTATCATCGGATCTCCACTGAATTATAAAAAAGAACCAAACAGAAACTTTAAAATACAATATAATTTTATTATTGGAACAGTTGAAGAGGCACCTTTATCTAGCGAAATAGAAGGAATATTTAAATATAAGAATTTGCCTGGTTCTCCGAGTAATTATTCTCCTATACTTGAAAATTATTATAGAAATATTGTTTTGTATAATTGTAGTGCAATTGGAAATCAAATTACTTTTGGATTTGAAAAAATTGTCTTTGATAAAGTTTCTCAACAACAAAAGTGTACAGTTTATGCGAGTAGTCAAGTGATTCCATGGATTGTGGAGACAAAGTCTATGTTTTAGTAGCCAGCAAGACAAAAGACATCCACGCAGGAAACCTTGTCAAAGAATTGGCTCCAATCGTTGATGGACGTGGTGGTGGTAAACCAGACATGGCCATGGCAGGAGGAAGCAATCAAGCGAAAATCCAAGAACTCTTGGATGCAGTAGCTGGTAAATTATAAGACAATAAAGATCTATCCATTTGGATAGGTCTTTTTGTGATTGCAAAAAAGCCAAATCCGGTTGGATCTGGCTTGTAACTGATAGATTTATTTAACCGCCCAGACACTGACTGAACCCGCTGCTACTGGAAATTCTCCATAACCTTCAGCATTGATTGTAACTTGTGCTGGATGATTTTCAAGGAGATCAACAAAGGTTTGGTTAGTCCATTCTTGGCCGACAAACATAGATTTGCTGTTTTCTTGGTCATTTGAGATAAGGACAGCGATTGGAGATTGATGTTCAGCACCTGAACGAACCCAACCGATACAGTTAGCATCATCAAAGTAGTCTGTTTGCTCTCCATAGGCCCTGTCTTTTCGGATGGCTAGGAGACGATCAAGAACTTCTTTGAAATCTTGTTGAGCAAATTGCCCAGAAATACCATAATAGTCTCCGTAAAAGACACATGGAAGCCCATCTTGGCGTAATAGAATAAGGGCATAGGCTGCTGGCTTGAACCATTCTTCAACAGTAGACTCAAGGGCTTGTCCTCGTTGAGTATCATGGTTGTCGACAAAGGTTACAGCCTTATCGGGTTTTAGTTCAACCAAGCTATCTGTGAAAATGTTACGAAGATCGTAACTTGCTCCAGTTTGACTGGCTTCAAAGAGATTCTGGTGGAGGCGAACATCGACAAGGTCAAAGCGTTCTTCTGTTTTTTCAAGATAGTCTAGGTTGGCTTCCTTGTCAGGGTTCCAAAATTCTCCGAAAACATAGAAATCGTCACCGTATTTTTCCTTCATATCACGGATGAAATTACCCATAAAGAAGGAGTCGATGTGCTTAACGGCATCCAAGCGGAAACCAGCTACACCAGTCGTTTCCATGAACCAGTCAGCCCAGTCATAGATGTTTTGGATGACTTCAGGATGCTTAAAGTCTAGGTCAGCATACATGAGGTAGTCGTAGTTACCGTTTTCGTTATCGACCAATTCCTCGTTGGCCCAACCTTTATTGTCTCCCTGGATCAGATAAATGCCAGACTTACGGCGCTTGGCATCGTAGTCTGTACCTGTGAAGTGGTACCAGTGCCAGTGGAAGTTATTGTAGGTATCTTGGCGACCATCGAAAGTAAAGTGAGTCCAGCCATTGATAGTAAAGGGCTCGCTTAGTTGAACGGTACGGTCCTCAGGGTCCACTTCAATAACCTGAAAGGCTTCCATGTGATCGGCAGCAGCCTTGTGATTGAGCACCACATCGGCCATAGGTTGAATTCCCTGTGCCTTTAGAGTTTGAATGGCTTGAAGATAGTCTTCTTTAAACCCATACTTGGTACGGACAGTCCCTTTTTGGTGAAATTCGCCTAGGTCAAAAAGATCGTAAACACCATAGCCGACATCTTTTTCGTTGGTTGCCTTGAAGGCAGGTGGCATCCAGACATGGCTAATCCCCAGATGAGCTAGGTGTGAAGCATCTTCAGCCAGTCGCGTCCAGTGTTGGCCGTCGTGAGGCAGATACCATTCAAAGTATTGCATAAGTGTCTGATTTTGCATTGTTTTTCCTCTTGCTTATCAATGTTGTGTTTTATTCTACCATAAAGTTTAGAACTAGGCAAACGTTTGCGCAAGATTCTATACTCATTTCTGAAATTGTCTATTTTTATCGATTAAAATCTCTCTTTCCATCACAAGGGAAAGGATGTTTTGGTGAAAAAGTAAATGGAATAAACTTATTTGAACAAAAATGACACTTAGTAAACTAAAGTACAAATGGTTAAACGGTTTCTTTTTTGAGAATTGTCACAAAATTTGCTATAATAGTAGCTATGAATAGAATTAGGGTCAGCAGACGTGTTGAAAAAAAGCTAGCTAAGGGTCTAGTTCTTTTGGAAGCAAGTGATTTAACAGATATTGAACTGACGGATCAGGCAGTAGAAGTTCTTAGTCAAGACGGGAAGTTTTTAGGGAGTGCCTATCTTTCTCAGCAGAACAAGGGCATTGGCTGGTTGGTCAGCAAGGAAAAGGTTGGTTTCAACCAATCCTTCTTTGAAACTCTGTTTCGTAAGTCCAAGGAAGCTAGAAAGCCTTATTATCAAGATGACTTGACCACTGCCTTTCGCCTTTTTAACCAAGAGGGGGATGGTTTTGGTGGTCTGACTGTTGATCTCTATGGAGATTATGCTGTCTTTTCTTGGTACAATTCCTTTGTTTACCAGATTCGTGTGCTGATCATAAATGCTTTTAAGGAAGTTTTCCCTGAGGTCTTGGGGGCTTATGAAAAGATTCGTTTTAAAGGTCTAGACTACGAGTCTGCCTATGTTTATGGTGAGGAAGCGCCAGATTACTTTACTGTTCTTGAGAATGGCGTGCTCTATCAAGTCTTTATGAATGATGGCTTGATGACAGGGATTTTCCTAGACCAGCATGAGGTTCGTGGGAGTCTGGTTGACGGTCTAGCCATGGGCAAATCCTTGCTCAATATGTTCTCCTATACGGCTGCCTTTTCAGTTGCTGCAGCTATGGGAGGCGCGAGTGAGACGACTTCTGTCGACTTGGCCAAACGGTCTAGAGAGCTGTCAGAAGCTCATTTTCAGGCAAATGGACTCAGCACGGACAATCATCGTTTTATCGTTATGGATGTCTTTGAGTACTTCAAGTATGCCAAGCGAAAAGGCTTGACCTATGATGTGATTGTTCTTGATCCGCCAAGCTTTGCCCGCAATAAAAAACAAACATTCTCTGTAGCTAAGGACTATCACAAGTTGATTTCCCAGAGTCTAGAGATTTTAAATCCGGGAGGGATTATCATTGCCAGTACCAATGCTGCCAATGTTTCCCGCCAGAAATTTACAGAACAAATTGATAAAGGTTTTGCAGGAAGAAGGTATCAGGTCTTGAACCAATACGGACTTCCAGCAGACTTTGCCTATAATAAAAAAGATGAAAGCAGTAATTACCTCAAGGTGATTAGTATGAAGGTTAGTAGATGAAATTAATCGTTTCAGTAATGCCAAGAAGTTTAGAAGAAGCGCAAGAACTGGATGCCACTAGGTATGAAGATGCCGATATCATTGAGTGGCGTGCGGACTTTCTTACAAAGGACGCTATTTTACAGGTAGCACCCGCTATCTTTGAGAAATTTGCAGGACGCGAACTTGTCTTTACCCTTCGGACCCGCGCTGAGGGAGGAGAAATCGAACTTTCCTCAGAAGAGTATGTTCAAATCATTAAGGAAGTTACTCAGCTTTATCAGCCGGATTATGTAGATTTTGAGTATTTCAGCTACAAGGACGTTTTTGAGGAAATGTTGGATTTTCCAAATCTTGTTTTGAGTTACCATAATTTCCAGGAGACACCTGAAAACATGATGGAAATTTTGTCTGAGTTGACCAGTCTCTCTCCGAAAGTGGTCAAGGTATCAGTTATGGCTCATACGGAGCAGGATGTTTTAGACCTGATGAATTACACTCGAGGATTTAAAACACTCAATCCTGAGCAAGAGTACGTGACCATTTCCATGGGGAAAATGGGCAAGGTATCACGCATTACTTCAGATGTGACGGGTTCGAGTTGGTCATTTGCTAGTCTGGATGAAGCGAGTGCCCCAGGTCAGATTTCGCTATCAAACATGAAGAAAATCAGGGAGATTTTGGATGAAGCTTGATGGCTATACACGTTTAGCTGCAGTTGTTGCCAATCCCATCAAACACTCTATTTCGCCCTTTATCCACAATAGGGCCTTTGAGGCGACAGCTATTAATGGTGCCTATGTAGCTTGGGAGATTGAAGCGGGTGATTTGGCAGAAACAGTCGCCAATATTCGCCGTTACCAGATGTTTGGCATCAACCTGTCTATGCCTTACAAGGAGCAAGTGATTCCTTATCTGGATGAGTTGAGTGATGAGGCTCGTTTGATTGGGGCGGTTAATACGGTTGTTAATCATAATGGCACTTTAATTGGATATAATACAGATGGCAAGGGATTCTTTAAGAGCTTGCCTTCTTTTACAATTTCAGGTAAAACAATGACCATTTTGGGTGCAGGTGGTGCGGCCAAATCAATCTTGGCACAAGCCATTTTGGACGGGGCCAGTCAGATTTCAGTTTTTGTTCGTTCAGTTTCTACGGAAAAAACAAGACCTTACCTAGACAAGTTGCAGGAGCAAACAGGTTTTAAAGTGGACTTGTATGCTTTAGAAGATCTTTCTGAACTGCAATCAAGGATTGCCGAGTCGGACCTGCTCGTCAATGCGACCAGTGTAGGGATGGATGGCCAGTCGTCGCCAGTTCCAGAAAGTATCAATTTGCCAGAGGCTCTCTTGGTCGCAGACATCATTTACCAACCTTTTGAGACACCATTTTTGAAATGGGCTAGAAGTCAGGGCAATCCAGCCGTCAATGGTTTGGGAATGTTGCTCTATCAAGCTGCTGAAGCTTTTCAACTGTGGACAGGAAAAGAAATGCCGACAGATGAGATTTGGCAGTCCTTAACAGAAAAATACCAATAAAGAAAGGGAGATTCTCCTATGAAAATCAGAATTGATATTCCGCATCATCCTTATGATATTCAGATTGAAAAAGGTTGTCTAGCTCAGGCTGGTCAATGGTTGCGAGAACTCTGGCAACCTCAAAAAGTGGTTATTGTAACCGACAACCATGTAGCTTCTCTCTATGCAGAGAAGGTTAAACTCAGCCTAGAAGATGCTGGTTTTCAGGTAGCTGTTTTTGACTTTTTAGAAGGCGAAGAACGAAAAAATTTAACCACTGTTCAGAAGGTCTATGAATTTCTAGTTAAGCAAGGTTTGACTCGTAGCGATGGAATCGTGGCTCTAGGTGGTGGTGTCGTTGGGGACCTGGCTGGTTTCGTAGCCTCTACCTATATGCGGGGCATTCACTTTGTTCAGATTCCGACTAGTTTGACAGCTCAGGTTGATTCTTCTATCGGTGGAAAGACGGGTGTCAATACTCCTTTTGCTAAAAATATGGTGGGGACTTTTGCCCAACCAGATGGAGTCCTGATTGACCCGCTGGTCCTTGAAACACTCGGAAAAAGAGAGTTGATTGAAGGAATGGGCGAGGTCATCAAGTATGGTTTGATTGAAGACCCAGAACTGTGGGCTCTCTTAACGGACCTGGATGGTTCTGTTGAGAGCATACTGGAACATGCAGAGACTTTGATTGAACATTCTTGTCAGGTGAAGCGGAAGATGGTGGTCGAAGATGAGTTGGATAACGGAGTTCGTCTTTACCTCAATTTTGGTCACACTATTGGCCATGCTATTGAAGCGACTGCTGGTTATGGCAGGGTCATGCATGGTGAGGCTGTGGCTATGGGTATGGTGCAGATTTCCAAGGTTGCTGAGGGAAAAGGACTCATGCCTGATGGCATAACCAAGTCCATTAGAGAGATGTGCCAGAAATTTGGACTACCTGTTGACTATGAAAACTGGGATGTTGACAAGCTTTATCAGGCTTTGACTCATGACAAGAAGGCACGTGGCAACATCTTGAAATTGGTCTTGGTACCAGAGCTTGGTTCAGCGACCATTCACCCAGTTTCCCTGGAAGAGATGAAAGACTACTTGGTAAAATAAGGAGAACGTATGAGATATTTAACTGCAGGAGAATCACACGGTCCTCGTCTGACGGCTATCATTGAAGGAATTCCCGCTGGACTTCCTTTGACAGCTGAGGATATTAATGGAGACCTTAAACGCCGTCAGGGTGGCTACGGTCGTGGTGGCCGTATGAAGATTGAGAGTGACCAGGTTGTCTTTACTTCGGGCGTTCGTCACGGGAAGACGACAGGGGCTCCGATTACCATGGATGTCATCAATAAGGACCACCAAAAATGGCTGGATATCATGTCTGCAGAAGACATCGAAGACCGCCTCAAAAGCAAGCGGAAAATCACTCATCCTCGTCCAGGTCATGCCGATTTGGTTGGGGGCATCAAGTACCGTTTTGATGACTTACGAAATTCCTTGGAGAGGTCATCTGCCCGTGAAACCACCATGCGAGTTGCTGTTGGGGCAGTAGCCAAACGTCTCTTAGCTGAATTGGATATGGAGATTGCCAACCATGTCGTGGTCTTTGGTGGCAAGGAAATCGATGTACCTGAAAATCTGACAGTGGCTGAGATTAAGGAACGAGCTGCCCAGTCTGAAGTTTCTATTGTCAACCAAGAGCGAGAACAAGAAATCAAGGACTATATTGACCAAATCAAACGTGACGGTGATACCATCGGTGGGGTTGTAGAGACAGTCGTCGGAGGCGTTCCAGTTGGCCTTGGATCCTATGTTCAATGGGACAGAAAATTAGATGCGCGATTGGCCCAAGCAGTTGTCTCTATCAATGCCTTTAAAGGGGTGGAATTTGGTCTCGGCTTTGAAGCTGGTTACCGCAAAGGCAGCCAGGTTATGGATGAAATTCTCTGGTCTAAAGAAGACGGCTATACTCGCCGTACCAACAATCTAGGTGGTTTTGAAGGTGGTATGACCAATGGGCAACCAATTGTTGTTCGTGGAGTTATGAAACCCATTCCTACTCTTTATAAACCTCTTATGAGTGTGGATATCGAGACGCATGAACCCTATAAGGCAACCGTGGAGAGAAGTGATCCGACCGCTCTTCCAGCAGCAGGTGTGGTCATGGAAGCTGTTGTGGCAACGGTTCTGGCACAAGAAATCCTTGAAAAATTCTCATCAGATAATCTTGAAGAATTAAAAGAGGCAGTTGCCAAGCACCGAGACTATACAAAGAACTATTAAGGAGTCTTCATGGCAAAAACCATCTATATTGCAGGTCTCGGTTTGATTGGTGCTTCGATGGCGCTCGGTATCAAGCGCGATCATCCAGATTATGAAATTTTGGGTTATAATCGCAGTCAGGCTTCGAGAGATATTGCTTTGGAGCGAGGAATGATAGACCGTGCGACGGATGATTTTGCTAGTTTCGCTCCCCTAGCAGATGTCATCATCCTGACCTTGCCAATCAAACAGACCATTGCTTTTATTAAGGAGCTGGCAAACTTAGCCTTGAAAGAAGGCGTCATTATCTCGGATGCGGGCTCAACCAAGTCAGCCATTGTAGATGCGGCGGAGGAATATTTAGCTGGCAAACCTGTTCGCTTTGTCGGGGCCCATCCCATGGCTGGTAGCCACAAAACAGGGGCTGCCTCTGCGGATGTTAATCTCTTTGAAAATGCCTACTATATCTTCACACCTTCGAGCCTGACAAGTCCTGACACACTTGAGGAAATGAAGTACCTACTTTCTGGTCTCCATGCTCGTTTCATTGAAATTGATGCCAAGGAGCATGATCGAGTCACTTCTCAGATTAGCCATTTTCCTCATATTCTGGCTTCCAGCCTTATGGAGCAGACAGCGATCTATGCTCAAGAACATGAAATGGCAAGGCGCTTTGCGGCGGGTGGTTTTCGAGATATGACTCGCATTGCAGAGAGTGAACCAGGTATGTGGACTTCCATTCTCTTGTCCAATCGCGAGACTATTCTAGATCGAATTGCGGATTTCAAGGAGCGCCTAGATGAGGTTGGACAAGCCATCAGCAAGGGAGATGAAGAGCAAATCTGGAACTTTTTCAACCAAGCGCGTGAGAAACGTCGGGCCATGGAAATCCATAAACGTGGTGGTGTGGATAGCTCTTACGACCTCTATGTCGATGTTCCCGATGAAGAAGATGTCATCTTGCGGATTTTGGAATTGCTACGAGGAACTTCCTTGGTCAACATTCACATCAACGAAGAAAACCGTGAGGATATTCACGGGATTCTACAAATTTCCTTTAAAAATGCTCAAGACTTAGAACGAGCTGAGCGTTTAATCACAGAAAATACGGACTATACAGTCGTCATCAAATAAGGAGAAAATCATGTCAAATATTTACGATAGTGCAAATGAACTCAGTCGCGGGTTACGCGAATTACCAGAATACAAGGCGGTTAAGGCAGCAAAAGATGCCATCCAAGCTGATGAACAAGCTAGCAAGATTTTTGCAGACTACCTCGCTTTCCAACAAGAAATCCAAGTCATGGCGCAAACGGGACAAATGCCAGACGCCTCTTTCCAAGAAAAGATGCAGTCTTTCAGTAAGCAAATCCAAGAGAACGCTCTTTTGTCAGATTTCTTTGCCAAACAGCAACAATTGTCCATTTACCTTTCAGACATTGAAAAAATTGTCTTTGAACCTGTTTCAGAATTATTGAAATAGTATTTTATCTGTATAAAAGCCAGAAATTTCAGGAATTTCTGGCTTTTTTGTGATAAAATAAGAAAAAGTATTGCAAGTATGAGGTCAACTATGAAACTAAAAACAAACATTCGCCACTTACATGGCAGTATCCGGGTTCCAGGTGACAAGTCTATTAGCCATCGTTCGATTATTTTTGGAAGTTTGGCTGAGGGAGAGACTAAGGTTTATGATATTTTGCGTGGAGAGGATGTGCTTTCAACCATGCAGGTTTTTCGTGACCTTGGTGTTGAAATTGAGGACAAAGATGGGGTTATTACCATTCAAGGTGTTGGCATGGATGGCTTAAAAGCTCCGCAAAACGCCTTGGATGTGGGTAATTCTGGCACCTCGATTCGCCTGATTTCAGGTGTCCTTGCTGGTGCAGATTTTGAAGTAGAGATGTTTGGAGATGATAGTCTTTCTAAACGTCCTATGGATCGTGTGACGATTCCACTGAAAAAAATGGGCGTTAGCATTTCAGGGCAAACAGAGCGAGACCTCCCCCCTCTTCGCCTAAAAGGGACGAAAAATTTAAAACCGATTCACTATGAGTTGCCAATCGCCTCTGCGCAAGTCAAGTCTGCCTTGATATTTGCAGCCTTACAGGCTCAGGGGGAGTCCGTTATTATCGAGAAAGAATGTACTCGTAACCACACCGAAGATATGCTACAACAATTTGGTGGCCATTTAAGTGTGGAAGGTAAGAAAATCACAGTCCAAGGACCACAAAGACTGACCGGACAAAAGGTAGTTGTTCCAGGAGATATTTCCAGTGCAGCCTTTTGGTTGGTCGCAGGTTTGATTGTTCCAAACTCTCGCGTAGTGCTGCAGAATGTGGGCATCAATGAAACTCGTACTGGTATTATTGATGTCATTCGCGCCATGGGTGGAAAACTAGAAATAACTGAAATCGATCCAGTCGCTAAATCAGCAACCCTGATTGTCGAATCTTCAGACCTGAAAGGAACAGAGATTGGTGGAGCTTTGATTCCACGCTTGATTGATGAATTACCTATTATTGCCCTTTTAGCGACACAAGCGCAAGGTGTAACAGTCATTAAGGATGCTGAGGAACTCAAGGTCAAGGAAACTGACCGCATTCAGGTGGTGGCTGATGCCTTAAATAGCATGGGAGCGGACATCACCCCCACAGCAGATGGGATGATTATCAAAGGGAAATCAGCCCTTCATGGCGCTAGAGTCAATACGTTTGGTGACCATCGAATTGGAATGATGACAGCCATTGCAGCCCTCTTGGTTGCGGATGGAGAAGTGGAACTTGACCGTGCTGAAGCCATCAACACTAGCTATCCTAGCTTCTTTGATGATTTGGAGAGCATGACTCATGGCTAAGGTATTACTTGGATTTATGGGGGCAGGCAAGTCGACAATCGCTAGAGGCTTGGACCCAGACTATATCGATATGGATGCCTTAATCGAGGAACATTTGGGCATGTCCATTGCGGATTTCTTCGCTGAAAAAGGAGAAGTGGCCTTTCGTCAAGTAGAGTCAGAAGTCCTAGCTGACTTACTAAAAACGGACCGAGTTGTGTCAACTGGCGGAGGAGTTGTCATTTCTCAGAGAAATCGTGACTTGCTCAAAACCAATCCTGATAACATCTACCTAAAAGCAGATTTTGAAACCCTCTACCAACGTATCGCAGCTGATAAGGACAATCAGCGCCCGCTTTTTCTTAACAAAAGTAAGGAAGAACTAGCAGCTATTTTCCATGAAAGACAAGCTTGGTATGAGGAAGTAGCCAGTCGGGTTCTAGATGTGACCAAGTTAAGCCCAGAGGAAATTATAGAGGAACTGAGATGAAAATTGCCTATCTAGGTCCCAAGGGATCTTTTTCGCATCATGTTGTGCAGACAGCTTTTCCCAAAGAGGAATTGCAGGCTTTTGCCAATATCACAGATGTTATCAAGGCCTATGAACAAGGCTTGGTGGACTATTCGGTGGTGCCAGTTGAAAATTCTATCGAGGGTAGCGTTCATGAAAGCTTGGATTACCTTTTTCATCAGACTCGCATCCAAGCAGTTGCAGAAATCGTTCAACCCATTCACCAGCAGCTGATGGCGGTTCCCGGTCAGTCAAAAATTGAGAAGATTTTTTCCCATCCTCAGGCTCTGGCTCAAGGAAAGAAATTCATCGATGTGCACTATCCAGAGGCTCAAATCGAGGTGACTGCTAGTACCGCCTATGCAGCTCGCTTTATTTCGGAACATCCAGACCAGCCTTATGCAGCCATTGCACCAAGAAGTTCTGCCGAGGAATATAGCTTGGAATTAATTGCAGAGGATATTCAGGAGATGGAAGCCAATTTCACACGTTTTTGGGTGTTAGGGGCAGAGATACTGAAGATTCCTTTGAACTCACAAGCTGAAAAAATGAGTTTGGCCTTGACCTTACCAGACAACTTACCTGGTGCTCTTTACAAGGCACTTTCGACCTTTGCTTGGAGAGGGATTGACTTAACAAAGATTGAAAGTCGCCCCCTTAAAACAGCCTTGGGAGAATACTTTTTCATTATCGATGTAGACTATAGTGATAAAGAACTGGTTCATTTTGCCAGACAAGAACTAGAAGCCATTGGAATCCAGCACAAGATACTGGGAACCTACCCGATTTTTACCATAACTGATATAGAAAAGGAGAGTCAATGAGCAAAGAAAATCCTTTAAGTCATCACGAGCAGTTACGTTATGACTATCTCTTCAAAAATATTCATTACCTCAACGATCGTGAACGGAGGGAGTTTGACTATCTGCAACAGAAAATGGCAGGTCCCAAGTCTGAAGTTCACCATTTCCAACAAGAAGAAAAAGAAGAATCTTGGGGTAGAGACATTGATCTTCCGACTTATGGCAGTAGAAGCCGGTCTAAGAAACGTGAAAAGGTAGCCCCTCAACCTAAAGTCAAAAAGAAAAAAAGAAGAATTCGCTTCAAACGAATACTGACTTGGTTCCTGCTGTTGATTACTTGTGTGCTTGCAGGAATGATTTTTATGTTTCTTCGAGGGTTCCAGTCAGCAGCCAATCCAAGCAATAAGCCAGCTGATGCCAAGGCAGCTCAAGTAGAGGTCTTTAACGGTCAGGATACCAAAGATGGTGTGAATATCCTAGTCATGGGGACAGATGGCCGTATCGGTCAAAATAGTGCGGAGACCCGTACCGACACAATCATGGTACTGAATGTCAGTGGATCAGATAAGAAGATCAAACTAGTCAGCTTTATGCGTGACAACTTGGTTTATATCGACGGGTATAGTAAGATTGTAAATGGCCAGAAACAAACGGATAACAAACTCAATGTTGCTTATGAACTTGGGGAACAAGAAGGGCAAAAAGGGGCTGAAATGGTCCGCAAGGTTCTAAAAGACAACTTTGATTTGGATATTAAGTACTATGCCCTAGTCGACTTCCAGGCTTTTGCAACAGCTATTGATACCCTATTCCCTGACGGAGTAACGATTGATGCTCAATTCTCAACATTGAATGGTCAACCTTTAACAGAAGCCACAGTTGGAGATGACCTTCATGCAACAGAGACAGAATCGCCAACCCAAACCATCAAAGTTGGAAAACAGCAGATGAATGGATCCACCTTGCTGAACTATGCTCGCTTCCGTGATGATGATGAGGGAGACTACGGACGTACCAAACGTCAGCAACAAGTCATGTCGGCTGTTCTTGAGCAAATCAAAGATCCAACCAAGCTCTTTACGGGATCAGAGGCACTTGGAAAAGTCTTTGGCATGACATCAACAAATCTACCATATAGCTTCTTGTTGACCAATGGCTTATCTGTCCTAGAAGGTGCTCAAAATGGCATTGAAAGACTCACCGTCCCAGAACTTGGTGACTGGGTGGACGCTTATGATATCTATGGTGGACAAGGACTTCTAGTTGATCAAAATAAATACCAGACCAAACTCGCCCAAATGGGAATGAGATAGAATGCTATAAAAAAATCAAAGTTTGAATCACCAGTGAAAAAGTGGTTTAGGCTTTGATTTTTCTTAGTATCTGATGGATTTTTAGGGCTTTTTTATGGTATAATAAAACGATATAACTCGTTATTGGACAGAAGAGGAGAGACATGAGTGATTTGAAAGCGATTCAGGCTCGTAGTCTGGAAATGGCTGAATATTTCGTTGCATTTTGTAAAGAACATGATTTGTTGTGCTATCTCTGTGGTGGAGGGGCTATTGGTGCCCTACGTAATAAGGGCTTCATTCCTTGGGATGATGACCTAGACTTTTTTATGCCTCGCAAGGACTATGAAAAATTAGCAGAACTGTGGCCACGTTATGCAGATGAGCGTTATTTCTTGTCAAAGAGTAACAAAGATTTTGTAGACCGTAACCTTTTTATTACCATTCGTGATAAGAAAACCACTTGTATCAAGCCTTATCAGAAGGATTTGGATCTGCCACACGGTTTGGCCTTGGATGTTTTACCATTGGATTATTATCCTAAAAATCCAGCTGAGCGTAAGAAACAGGTTCGTTGGGCCTTGATTTATTCACTCTTTTGCGCCCAAACTATCCCAGAAAAGCATGGTGCAGTCATGAAATGGGGAAGTCGTATCTTACTCGGCCTGACTCCAAAATCTCTACGTTATCGCATTTGGAAAAAAGCTGAAAAAGAAATGACCAAGTATGGTCTCGCTGAGAGCGATGGAATTACGGAATTATGCTCAGGTCCCGGCTACATGCGAAACAAGTACACAATTGCATCTTTTGAAGACAATCTTTTCTTGCCATTTGAAGGAACTGAGATGCCCATTCCAGTCGGTTATGATGCCTATCTCAGCACTGCTTTTGGGGACTATATGACACCGCCACCAGCGGACAAGCAAGTACCGCATCATGATGCTATTATAGCGGACATGGACAAGAGCTACACAGAGTACAAGGGAGAATATGGAGCATGATGGGAGAAAAAATAAGCGTTATCGTTCCAGTCTACAATGTAGAAGCCTATCTGGAGCGATGTGTGGAGTCGATTCTTCAACAGACTTATGCCCATTTTGAGTTAATCCTAATCAACGATGGTTCTACTGATTCTAGTGGACAGATCTGTGATCACTTAGCATCTCAGTATGAGAATATCAAGGTTTATCATATCGAAAATGCTGGTGTTTCAAATGCTAGAAATATGGGAATTCAGCTAACGACGGGTTCTTGGGTTACCTTTATTGATAGTGATGATTTCGTTACCCAGGATTACCTAGCTACTTTAGCAAGTGCAGTTGAAGGGGTGAATGTAGGCTTTGTTATTGCTCCTCTGCACCATATCAAAAACGGCATTGTAACTGATATACCTTCACATTCAGGAAAAACAGAACTCTGGTCAACAGAAGAAACCATGAAGGAACTACTGATGACTACCAGAACGTCATTTTTTCCAGTTGCAAAACTGTTTAAGAGAGACCTGCTTGCGGATGAAAAGTTTAATACAAATTATCACCTAGCTGAAGATGCTCTATTTTTAACCGAATTGCTACTAAAGACAAGATGCAGTTGCGTATTTATTGACAAACCTGTTTATTATTATGATCATCGTGAGGGAAGTGCAACGACATCTGTTAATCGATATGTATTTGACACGATAGAAGTTTATCAGCAAATAATTGCTCAAGTTTCACAAGCCTTCCCTAATTTAAAATACGAATTAATAAATAGAGAATGTTGGTCGTACATCACAGTTTACGATAAAATTATCTTTACTTCACGTGAAGAGTATCAAAAGGAGAAAGCCGAGCTGAGGACTTGGATTGTTCAGCACCGACGTGAAATATGGAAGGATGCTTATTTCACTACTTTTCGCAAGGTAGCGATCCTTTCACTTGTCATTTCTCCATGGCTATATAAGAAAATTGTTGGATTAAAAAACTAATATCATGAGAAGGAGTTGAAAATGAATTTTTCAAAAATGGATGAATACTTTGAAAAATCAAAACTATGGATTGCATATCTATTTGTTTTCATTTCGATTTTAAGTATGAGTTCACTGGTTTATAAGATAGCAAATCCCCTCTACAAGGGATTATCAGCGATTGTAGTGCTTTATATTTGCTATACCTTATTGTTTAAGTGGAAAGAAATCAAAGTAGATCGCAAATTTCTATCCTTATTTGGACTCTTAGCTGGAGGTCATCTGCTATCAGCTATTTTCAATCGCTCTGGACATCTGATTGGAAATGTGATTGAAATCCTCTTCATGGTAACCTATGTTTTATTATTTACCATGTTACAATCAGGGCAACTTAAAAAATTAGTTGACTGGATTGCCTATACGGTTCAAATTGTTTCTTTTTCTTCAGCAATTTTTGCGTTTGGTTTATTGGTTAGTAGAGTCCTTATCCTATTTAAGATTGGCGAACAATCTTATTACTATGGTGTCATGAATGGACGTCTGTGGGGGATTGTCAATCCAAATGCTAGTGCGATATTTTCATACATTAGCATTATTTTGGCTATGTATTTGATTCATAAAGGAAGTAAATATTCTGTTTATCTTAAACTGAACAATGTGATTCAATTCGTTTACTTTGCTACGATGCAAAGTCGAGGAGCCTTACTTTCTTTACTTCTCATGATTGGACTCTATAGTTTCTTTGCTACTAGAGGAAGTATCGTTAAACGATTCCTCACTTTTATAGTTGCTGGTTTGCTGATTACTGCAACTAATATTGGATTAAGCTATGTAACTTCTATCTATATCTCATCTGAAACTGCGACTGTCTTAGATTTAAACAAAGGACAATCCTATGCTGAAACAGATTCGTCTGTCACTAAGAAGAACGGTGAGCTCCATCTGATTGAAACAACACCAAGTGGTAGAACCTATATCTGGAAAAATGCCATCAAGATGGGAAGTGCCAAACCAATTTTTGGTTATGGTGTACGAAATGTTCCAGATTACTACACAGAGTATTTCAGTAAATTTGAGATTCAAAACTCCCTTATCGGTGGGAATTTCCATAACATTTTTGTGACTATATTTGTCAGTTCGGGAGTTCTAGGTTTGCTATCCTTCCTTCTTGTACTGGCTTATGTCATCAGGCGCTTTTTGACGTATTTGATTGTTTCCAAGAAAAATACTGATAAATTGACCATGATCCTTTTCTTCGGTATCTTGTTTGGCCAATTATTTGAGAGTCAGATTATGTATTCAACCAACTTTATTAATATCATCTTCTGGCTAGCGATTGGCTATGGACTCGTAGTCTGCAAACGGGATGAAGGAGTTCGGTACCAAGAAGTAACAGATGTCAATGAAATTCAACAGATGGAACTTGGAATCATGGAGTATATTCATGAAGTTTGTCAGAAAATTGGGGTCAAGTATTTCTTAGCATATGGAAGTCTAATCGGTGCTGTTCGCCATCAAGGATTTATCCCTTGGGATGATGACATGGATATCTGCATGTTACGAGAAGATTATGAAAAGTTGCAAGACTACCTTATCGCTAACCCTGATGAACGTTACGAGGTCATGTCTTATAAAAATAATCTCAACTATGTCTATCCCTTCATGAAAGTGCAGGATAACCATACTTACTTGCTAGAAGAAGATGTTCGCATCGATTCGAATATGGGAATCTATGTAGATATTTTCCCTGTAGATGGCTACGAGGATGACGTACAATTTAAAAACAAGATGACGAAACTGATAAAGAAACGTCAATTGAGTTGCTACACCTTCAAAGGCATTACCAATACAAAAAGTGTACTGAATTCACTGCTACGTTATGTGTCAGTTATTATTTTCTATTTCACCAATACGAACAAATACGTTGCCCAGATTGAAGAGCTTGCAAAATCCCGTAAAGTCTCAGATTATGAGCAAGTGGATTATCTTATCTACAAGGATATGAACAAACCAGTGTGGAGACGTGAATGGCTGGAACAAGTTACTACTGGAACATTTGAAGGTAAGGAATTTACCATTCCGAAGAACTATCATGAAATTTTGACCTCAGACTACGGAGACTATATGCAATTGCCACCGGTTGAACAAAGAGTATCTCATCATGATTTTAAATTATGGAAGATTGTTAAAAGGTCTAAATGACGGGATTGGAATTAAGAAACGTTTAAAAATATAGTCAAATTTAGGAGAATAGAACCTATGTCTGAAAGAACTTTAACTCTTGAAGAAATCAAGCAAGTAGAATTGGATATTTTAAAGTATCTACATGATCTTTGTGAACAACATCAAATCAAATACTTTATTGATTTTGGAACCTTACTAGGAGCTGTACGCCATAAAGGATTTATCCCTTGGGATGATGATACAGATATTTCCTTGGCGCGTGATGAATTTGAAAAACTGTATAAGGTTTTACAAAATGAAAATCATCCCTACTACAAATTGATTTCATTCAGAGAAACAAAGGGATACCCATACAGTTATATGAGAGTCTATGATGTAAGGACTCGTCGAGATGCTAACCTCGTAGACCCAACGGTCGTATTGGGAACTTGCGTTGACATTTTTCCATATGATGGTGTCGTCACAGAGGAAAGTGACCGTAAAAAAATGAGGCTCTACAAATATTTCATTCGCCTTTCTTCTTTGAATTTTAAAGGGATCAAGTCTGAGAATGGTGGACTTAAAAACCTCCCTCGTTATATGGGATCAGCTATTTTCCGATTAACTTCCCCACAGCTATGGAATCAAAAATTAGAGAGTCTTGCTTTGAAGTATAGTGTAGATCAAGCAACAGATCTTACTTGTACTATCTATGACCCTTATTATCCAAATGGTATAAAAAAAGAATGGCTCTATGATTTGATTGATATGCCTTATGAAAACATTGTGCTCAAGGTTCCGAGAAAATACCATGAAATACTTGTCTACGAATTTGGAGAAAACTATATGACTCCACCTCCTATTGAGCAACAAGTCCCAGGAGGGGATAAAAACTACTGGATTGATTAGATTTTTAAAAGTTGCTTAATGTTAAGATAAAGGAGTTTTCAAGGTGAAAAATAAATGGTTATTAAAATCAGTCAGCTATAGTGTTCTCGCATTCTTTCTATTACTTATTCAGTTATCGCAAGGAGTAGATGCAGATACTATCTCTGCAGGTTCGGGCAATCGTATCCATTTCATAAATACTAAAGCAAAATCTGGGAGTGACGCCATCCTTCTGGAAAGCAATGGTCACTATGCTTTGATTGATATGGGAGAAGACTATGATTTCCCTGATGGGAGTGACCCACGCTATCCAAGCCGCTGGGGAATTTCTATGAGAAATTATCAAGTATTGGAGGATCGATTGATTCGCCACTTGGATCAGATAGGTGTAAAAAAATTAGATTTTATTATAGGAACTCATGTCCATAGTGACCATATTGGTGGAGCGGACGAAATACTCAATCGATATCAAGTCGGTAAGTTTTATTTGAAAAAATATTCAGATGATCGGATCACAGCAAACTGGGGACTATGGGATAATCTTTTCAATTATGATAATGCTTTGAGAGCAGCTCAAAAACGAGGAGTTACTCTTATCCAGAATATTTCAGATGAGGATAGCCATCTAAAATTAGGTGATATGGATATCCAACTCTACAACTATAAGAATGAATATGATGCTGAAGGGAATCTGAAAAAAGTTCGAGATGATAACTCCAACTCCATCGTTTCAGTAGTGACTGTGGCAGGAAAGAGAATTTATCTTGGTGGAGATTTGGATAATGCCGAAGGAGCAGAAGATAAGTTAGGTCCAGTTATCGGTAAGGTTGATATGATGAAATGGAACCACCATTATGATGCGACAATTTCAAATACGATTAATTTTCTTGAAAACTTATCACCAAAGATGATTATTCAGACAACTGGTGGAGATATTAATGTTGCTTCAACCAGAGAATACCTTCAGAAGAAAAATATTCAGGTTCTTCATGCTGCTAGCCAAACTCAAGATGCTACCGTTTTTGATATTAGCGATAAAGGATTTGCTAATGTTTCAAATACCTTCCCTGATATCCCTGTAGTTGACGAAAAATGGTATCAAGAAGATGGCTATTGGAAATATCGTTTGACTGACGGAGAAATGGCTATCGGCTGGAGAGAGATTGGCGGAGCCACTTACTTCTTTAATGGAAAAGGACAAATGCAAGCAGGTCGCTGGCTTCACCTTAACGACGACTGGGGAGAAAATGCCAAAGGGAATGATTACTATCTGAACCAAAATGGTAAAATGCAAACTGGTGGTTGGTTCAAACTAGATGACTCTTGGTATTATATCCAATCAAATGGTGCTAGACGATTTAGCGAGCTCTCTGAAATTGGAGGGAAAAAGTATCTCTTTGCGGCAGATGGCAAGATGCTAACAGGACATCAAGTCTATAATGGCAAGAAGATGTTCTTTAGCGAAAGTGGTGCACTCCAAACAGCAGGTAAGCCTTCAACTTGGCAAAAGATTGATTCAAATTGGTATTTCTATGATGAGGATGGGCTAAAGACCATCGGTAAAAAGAATATCAACGGAAGCACATACTACTTTAATCAAGAAGGTATCATGCAAACTGGCTGGGCCTTTGTTGATGGTCACTGGAACTATTTTGCAAGTTCTGGAGCTATGAAAACCGGCTGGGTCAAGGATCAGGAAACATGGTATTATCTGGATAAAGATGGCATCATGTTAACTGGCAGACAAGATATAAATGGTGTTCGTTACTATTTGAATGCTAGTGGTGCCATGCAGACTGGCTGGAAGTGGCAAGACAATAGCTGGTACTTCTATACGAACTCAGGTGCTATGAAAACTAGTTGGTTGAAAGATAAAGAATCATGGTATTATTTGGATCCAGAAACTGGTATTATGGCTGTAGGATCTAAAGAGATTGACGGTAAGAACTATTTCTTCAGCTCAGCAGGTACTATGCAAGTTGGATGGCAGAGGTCAAATGATTCTTGGCATTACTACGCTACGTCGGGCGCACTCCAAACTGGTTGGTTGAAAGATGGTGATGTCTGGTATTATCTTGAAGGTAAGGAAGGCGTTATGTTAGTCGGCCTCCATCAAGTAGATGGTAAGCAATATTACTTTAGCAAATCTGGAGCCATGCAAACTGGCTGGAAATGGTTTGATAATCATTACCGTTACTTTGAATCAAATGGAGCCATGAAAACTGGTTGGATAAAAGACAAAGGTGTCTGGTATTATCTAAATCCTGAAGATGGTATCATGTTGGTTGGCCTTCATAAAGTAAATGGTGATCATTATTACTTTGATGAATCAGGAGCTATGCAGACAGGTTGGAAACAGCTTGATGGTAATTGGTACTATTTCCAAGCTGATGGTTCTTTGTTGAAGAACGCAACAACACCTGATGGTTACAAAGTAAACGAAGAAGGAATCTGGAAACAGGCTGTTGCTGCTGTAAATAGCGATGCAGTCAAGCCAGAACAGAAACAAGAAGCTAATTCCTCTATTGTTGAACAACCTAAACAAGATTCAAATCTAGAAGCCAACGCTTCTGAAAAGAAAGAAAAAGAATAAAGAAGAAATCCCCTACTGGCAACTAATTTATCAGTAGGGGATTTTTTTAATTTCGTTTTAATTTAGCAAGTACAAGGTTCAGTGCATAGTGGAGTGTTTTGTCTTTGGTAATAAAGAGGGTCAAGAGGTAATAGATACCACAAGTTGCTACGGTAGACAGAACCATGAGAATCATATTGAAGTTTACTGTGTAGGAATTGATTTGGAAAATCATCTTGAAAATATAGAAGATTGGGATAAAACCAAGGGATATAATGCTATAACGTGTTAAGGTTATAAAAATTTCTTTTAAACTAATCAGTTGGTGTTTCTTGATAAAATGAATTTCAAGTAAAACAACGATAGTTTCTGCGATAATGGTCGTAGCGATGTAATACTCAGGTGCAAAAATATTATTGAAATACAAGATGCTATTTAATAGTATATTGGCACCACCACCAAGGAAGTAGAAGGCAGTTAAGCGATTTTCATGGTCGTTGATAAAGATAATCTGTTTACCAAGAATCAACTCTATAGCCCAGATGATGGTACGAAAAGCGAAGACGCTAGTTACGATACCCGCTTCAAGATATTTTTCAGATGAATAAATAACAGTTGCGTACCGTCCCAATATCATAATCCCGATACTAGTTGGAACCATAAGGAAATAGAATAAGGATGCCGCTTGATTCACGAGATAATTATAGGACTTGTAATCCTTTTTACCGAGATAGTAGCCAAGGCGTGGAATACTGACGTTGATAGCTCCACTCAAGACACTGGCAATCAACATGACGATACTATAGGCAATTGTATAATAAGAAATGTAGTTTTCATCTGGTCCCTTGGTGATAAACATTCTATCTAGCAAGGTATAAAGCATATTAGCATTTGCTAAGAGAAGCATAGTGAAGAGCGGTTTAGAAGCTTTAGCTAATTCGACGAAACCAATCTTAACAAAAGAAACTTCTCTCTTAATCCAAAGAAAACTGAGCAGGTAGTTGAGGATAGTGGTCGCTGTCATAACGATAGCATAAGGAACAATATCATCTGCCGTTTTAACAAAGGCGAAGATAGCGACCAGCATGGTAATTCGAATAATTAACGTTTTGTAGAGGATGAAGGCATAGTTTTCATAAGCCTCGTTCATCCATTCGATATTGAGAAATTGGAAGAGTGCTTGGGCTCCTAGGATGTAGTAGAGAACTTTCAGATTCTCAATGTTGGTGTCAAAGAAGATAATGAGGAAGTAGATACCAGTGGTCAGGAGGGAAGTGAAAACCGAGATATAAAACAACTTAGAAAAGACGTAGTTGATTTTATTCTTGTCATCCTTGACCTTACTAATAGCTCGAATCCCGTAGTTGTATATTCCAAAGGCAGCTAGTGGAATAACGAAACTTGCCCAGGTATTGGCTGTATTGAAATAACCGTAATTGGATTTGCTGAGAATCCGCGTCAGATAAGGATTGGTTATCAGTGGAAAAACGATATTGAGAATATTGACCAGCAAGCTGGCCAAGGCATTTACTTTTATATTTTTCATTGAACTTTCTTTCTTAAATCTAAAATCATATCTAGTATTATATCACATTCTCGCTTCATTCTTTTGATAAAATCGTAAAAATCTAGTATAATAGATAGACTGAAAGTATGAGGTTACTAGATATGAAGATGAAACAAATTAGTGATACAACACTGAAAATCACGATGACTTTAGATGATTTGATGGATAGAGGAATGGAGATTGCAGACTTTCTCGTTCCTCAGGAAAAAACCGAAGAGTTTTTCTATGCTATTTTAGATGAGTTAGAGATGCCAGACAATTTCTTGGATAGTGGTATGCTGAGTTTCCGCGTGACGCCAAAACCTGATAAGGTGGACGTCTTTGTGACCAAATCCAAGATTGACCAAACTCTGGATTTTGAAGATTTGGCGGATCTACCAGACATGGAAGAATTAGCCCAAATGTCGCCAGATGAATTTCTCAAAACCTTGGAAAAGAGTATTGCAGATAAAACCAAGGACGATATTGAGGCCATCCAATCTCTAGAGCAGGTCGAAGCAAAGGAAGAAGAGCAAGAGCAGGCAGACAAGGAGACTGAGAGTAAGAAAGAACCTTATATCTACTATATCCTGCGCTTTGCAAGCCTTGCTGACTTAGTTGCTTTTGCAAAGACGGTTAACTACCAGATGGAAACATCTGAACTCTATAAGATGAATGGACACTATTATTTGACAATCTTAGTCGATGTGGAAAATCATCCAAGTCCATATCCGGCTTGGCTCTTGGCTCGTATGCGTGAGTTTGCAGACGACAGTGACATCAGTCGTTCAGTCTTGCAAGAGTATGGGCAAATATTGATTAACCATGACGCAGTTCTCGGTCTGCAAAAGATTCGTTCATAATTTTTAAAATCAATTTTCATTTATCAGGAAAGACGAATCTTGGGATTCGTTTTTTCTTTTCTAGACCGAAATAGTGATTTACTATAATAGGAATTTTCATAAAATTCTGTTATAATGGCTATATCAGAAAATTTCTAGGAGACAAACATGACAGTTAAAATTGCTTTACTCGGATTTGGTACCGTTGCAAGTGGCGTGCCTTTCCTCCTAAAGGAAAATGGAGAAAAAATCGTTCAGTCAGCTCATTCAGAGATTGAAGTAGCCAAGGTATTGGTCAAGGATGAAGATGAAAAGAACCGCTTGCTTGCAGCAGGAAATGACTTTAACTTTGTAACCAATGTAGACGATATTTTAGCAGACAAAGATGTTACCATTGTAGTGGAATTGATGGGGCGTATCGAACCAGCTAAAACCTTTATCACTCGTGCCTTGGAAGCTGGGAAACACGTTGTTACTGCTAATAAGGACCTTTTGGCTGTCCATGGAGCAGAATTGCTAGAAATCGCTAAAGAGCATAACGTAGCACTTTACTACGAAGCAGCAGTAGCTGGTGGGATTCCAATTCTTCGTACTTTGGCAAATTCGTTGGCTTCTGACAAAATTACGCGCGTTCTTGGCGTTGTTAATGGAACTTCCAACTTCATGATGACCAAGATGGTGGAAGAAGGCTGGTCTTACGATGATGCTCTGGCTGAAGCTCAAAGACTTGGATTTGCAGAAAGCGACCCTACAAATGACGTGGATGGGATTGACGCAGCCTACAAGATGGTGATTTTGAGCCAGTTTGCTTTTGGTATGAAGGTTGCCTTTGACGATGTAGCCCACAAGGGAATCCGCAACATCACGCCAGAAGACGTAGCTGTAGCCCAAGACTTGGGCTATGTAGTGAAATTGGTTGGTTCTATCGAGGAAACTCCTTCAGGCATTGCTGCAGAAGTGACTCCAACCTTCCTACCTAAAGCACATCCACTTGCCAGTGTGAATGGGGTAATGAACGCTGTTTTTGTAGAATCTATCGGTATCGGTGAATCGATGTACTACGGACCAGGTGCTGGTCAAAAACCAACTGCAACAAGTGTTGTAGCGGACATTGTCCGTATCGTTCGTCGTTTGAATGATGGTACCATTGGCAAAGACTTCAACGAATATAGCCGTGACTTGGTCTTGGCAAATCCAGAAGATGTTAAAGCAAACTACTATTTCTCAATCTTGGCTCCAGACTCAAAAGGGCAGGTCTTGAAATTGGCTGAGATTTTCAACGCTCAAGATATTTCCTTCAAGCAAATCCTCCAAGATGGTAAAGAGGGTGACAAGGCGCGTGTCGTCATTATTACACATAAGATCAATAAAGCACAACTTGAGAATGTTTCAGCTGAGTTGGCCAAAGCTTCAGAATTTGACCTCTTGAATACCTTCAAGGTGTTAGGAGAATAGGATGAAGATTATTGTACCTGCAACCAGTGCCAATATTGGGCCAGGTTTTGATTCGGTCGGTGTAGCTGTAACCAAGTATCTTCAAATTGAGGTCTGTGAAGAACGGGATGAGTGGTTGATTGAACATCAGATTGGTAAATGGATTCCCCATGACGAGCGTAATCTTTTGCTTAAGATTGCCTTGCAAATTGCGCCTGACTTGCAACCGAGACGTTTGAAAATGACCAGCGATGTTCCCTTGGCGCGTGGTTTGGGTTCTTCTAGCTCTGTTATCGTTGCTGGGATTGAACTGGCTAACCAACTGGGCAATCTCAACTTATCTAACCACGACAAATTGCAGTTGGCTACCAAGATTGAAGGGCATCCTGACAATGTGGCTCCAGCTATCTATGGAAATCTTGTTATTGCGAGTTCCGTTGAAGGTCAAGTCTCTGCTATCGTAGCAGACTTCCCAGAATGTGATTTTCTAGCTTACATTCCTAACTATGAATTGCGCACTCGCGACAGTCGTGGTGTCTTACCTAAGAAATTGTCCTACAAGGAAGCTGTTGCAGCTAGTTCAATTGCCAATGTGGCGGTTGCAGCCTTGTTAGCAGGAGACATGGTGACAGCTGGACAAGCAATCGAGGGGGACCTCTTCCACGAGCGCTATCGTCAAAGTCTGGTCCGTGAATTTGCGACGATTAAGCAAGTAGCCAAAGAGAATGGTGCCTATGCGACCTATCTCTCTGGAGCAGGGCCGACAGTTATGGTCTTGGCTTCTCATGACAAGATGCCGGCGATTAAGGCAGAATTGCAAAAGCAGTCTTTCAAAGGCAAACTTCATGACTTGAAAGTGGATACCCAAGGTGTCCGTGTCGAAACAAAGTAAAGAAATAGAGGATAGGATGGGGAAAGTCTCGACTAGGGGGCTTCCTATCCTTTTTTTGAAAAGAAGTTTATACTCAATGAAAATCAAAGAGCAAACTAGGAAGCTAGCCGCAGGCTGCTCAAAACAGTGTTTTGAGGTTGTGGATAGAACTGACGAAGTTAGCTCAAAATACTGTTTTGAGGTTGCAGATGTAAGCTGACGTGGTTTGAAGAGATTTTCGAAGAGTATTAGTTAAAAACTTGATAAAGGAGAAATAAAGATGGCAGAAATTTATCTAGCAGGTGGTTGTTTTTGGGGCCTAGAGGAGTATTTTTCACGTATTTCTGGAGTGCTGGCAACCAGTGTCGGCTACGCTAATGGTCAAGTCGAAACGACCAATTACCAGCTACTCAAGGAAACAGACCATGCAGAGACTGTTCAAGTGATTTATGATGAGAAAGTAGTGTCACTCAGAGAGATTTTGCTTTATTATTTCCGTGTTATTGATCCCTTGTCTATTAACCAGCAGGGGAATGACCGTGGTCGCCAATATCGTACTGGTATTTATTACCAAGATGAAGCAGACTTGCCAGCTATCTACACAGTGGTGCAGGAGCAGGAACGCATGCTTGGTCGAAAGATTGCAGTAGAAGTGGAGAAACTTCGCCACTACATTTTGGCTGAAGACTACCACCAAGACTATCTCAAGAAAAATCCTTCCGGTTATTGTCATATCGATGTGACGGATGCTGATAAGCCATTGATTGACGCCTCTAACTATGAAAAGCCTAGTCAAGAGGTGTTAAAGGAAAGCTTAACTGAAGAGTCCTATCGTGTTACGCAAGAAGCTGCTACAGAGGCTCCATTTAGTAATGCTTATGACCAAACTTTTGAAGAGGGGATTTATGTAGACATCACGACAGGGGAGCCACTCTTTTTTGCTAAGGATAAGTTTGCCTCAGGTTGTGGTTGGCCAAGTTTTAGTCGTCCGATTTCTAAGGAGTTGATTCACTATTACAAGGACCTGAGCCATGGAATGGAGCGAATCGAGGTTCGTTCTCGCTCAGGCAATGCTCACTTGGGTCATGTTTTCACAGATGGACCTCAGGAGTTAGGTGGCCTCCGTTACTGTATTAATTCTGCTTCCTTACGCTTTATAGCCAAGGATGAGATGGAAAAAGCAGGATATGGCTATCTATTACCTTACTTAAACAAATAAAACTGAGAGGGTGGGGCTTCCCACTTTCTTCATTTCTAGAATATGAATAGAAGGGATCTATGAAACACTTACTATCTT
This sequence comes from Streptococcus oralis, assembly GCF_019334565.1. Classification (NCBI taxonomy): domain Bacteria; kingdom Bacillati; phylum Bacillota; class Bacilli; order Lactobacillales; family Streptococcaceae; genus Streptococcus; species Streptococcus oralis. The sequence goes on from NZ_CP079724.1 coordinate 740,317, forward strand.
ACTTCAAATCCTATATCAAAGAATCCATTTTAGCTCCCTTGTTCAAGCTACTTGAAGCTGTTTTTGAACTCTTGGTTCCCATGGTGATTGCTGGGATTGTTGACCAGTCCTTGCCCCAGAGAGATCAAGGGCATCTCTGGATGCAGATTGGCCTGCTCCTTATCTTTGCAGTGATTGGTGTTTTAGTGGCCTTGGTAGCCCAGTTTTACTCAGCTAAGGCTGCGGTGGGTTTTGCCAAAGAACTGACAGACGACCTTTATCGTCATATTCTTTCCTTACCCAAGGACAGCAGAGATCGTTTGACAACTTCTAGCTTGGTGACTCGCTTGACTTCGGATACCTACCAGATACAGACTGGTATCAATCAATTCCTGCGCCTCTTTTTGAGAGCGCCTATTATCGTTTTTGGAGCCATTTTTATGGCCTATAGAATCTCAGCTGAGCTGACTTTCTGGTTCTTAGTTATGGTTGTCATTTTGACGATTGTCATTGTCGGCCTATCTCGGCTGGTCAATCCTCTCTACAGCAGTCTCAGAAAGAAAACGGACCAGCTGGTTCAGGAAACGCGCCAGCAATTGCAAGGGATGCGAGTTATTCGTGCTTTTGGTCAGGAAAAACGAGAGTTACAGATTTTTCAAACCCTTAACCAAATTTATGCCAGATTGCAAGAAAAGACAGGTTTCTGGTCAAGTTTGTTAACACCTCTGACCTATCTGATTGTTAATGGAACTCTCCTCGTCATTATCTGGCAGGGATATATTTCAATTCAAGGAGGTTTACTCAGTCAAGGTGCCCTGATTGCTCTTATCAACTACCTCTTGCAGATCTTGGTGGAATTGGTTAAGCTAGCTATGCTGATCAATTCCCTCAACCAATCCTATATCTCAGCCAAGCGAATTGAGGAAGTTTTTACCGAAGCTCCAGAAGATACTTTTTCAGAATTAGAACAAAAACAAGCTACCGGTGATCGGGTTTTGCAAGTCAAAGAATTAACCTTTACCTATCCCGATGCGGCTCAAGCTTCTCTGAGAGACATTTCCTTTAATATGACTCAAGGGCAAATCCTTGGTATCATTGGGGGAACGGGTTCTGGTAAGTCAAGCTTGGTGCAAGTCTTACTTGGTCTTTATCCAGCAGACAAGGGTAGCATTGACCTTTATCGAAATGGACGTAGTCCTCTTAATCTTGAGCAGTGGCGGTCTTGGATTGCCTATGTTCCCCAAAAGGTCGAACTTTTTAAAGGAACTATTCGTTCTAACTTGACTCTAGGTTTAAATCAAGAAGTGTCTGACCAGCAACTCTGGCAGGCCTTGGAGATTGCGCAAGCTAAGGATTTTGTCAGTGAAAAGGAAGGACTTTTGGATGCCCTAGTTGAGGCAGGAGGTCGAAATTTCTCAGGCGGACAAAAACAAAGGCTATCTATTACCCGAGCAGTCTTGCGCCAAGCTCCATTTCTCATCTTAGATGATGCGACCTCGGCCCTCGACACCATTACCGAGTCCAAGCTCTTGAAAGCTATTAGAGAAAATCTGCCAAATACGAGCTTAATCTTGATTTCTCAACGGACTTCGACACTTCAGATGGCTGACCAGATTCTCCTCTTGGAAAAAGGTGAGTTACTAGCTGTTGGCAAGCACGAGGAATTGATGAAGACTAGCCAAGTCTATCGCGAAATCAATGCATCCCAACATGGAAAGGAGGACTAGCATGAAACGACAAACTGCAAACCAAACTCTCAAGCGTTTGACCGTAGATTTAGCAAACCATCCCTTCCTCCTTTTCCTAGCCTTTTTAGGAACTATTGCCCAAGTTGCTTTATCGATCTACCTACCTATCTTGGTTGGGCAGGTCATTGACCAGGTCCTCGTAACTGGTTCTTCACCAGTTTTTTGGCAGATTTTCATCCAGATGATCTTGGTGGTCATAGGAAATACACTGGTACAATGGGCCAATCCTCTTCTTTATAATCGTCTAATCTTCTCTTATACCAAAGACTTGCGAGAGAGAATCATTCATAAACTCCATCGTTTACCGATTTCCTTTGTAGATAGACAAGGTAGTGGGGAAATGGTTAGTCGTGTAACCACGGATATCGAACAGTTGGCAGCTGGCTTGACCATGATTTTTAACCAATTTTTCATTGGTGTCTTGATGATTTTGGTTAGTATTCTAGCCATGCTCCAAATTCATCTCCTCATGACCCTCTTGGTCTTGCTGTTGACGCCGCTGTCCATGGTGATTTCACGCTTTATTGCCAAACGCTCCTATCATCTCTTCCAGAAGCAAACAGAGACCAGGGGGATTCAGACTCAGTTGATTGAAGAGTCGCTTAGCCAGCAGACCATTATCCAGTCCTTCAATGCTCAAACAGAGTTTATCCAAAGACTGCACGAGGCGAATGCCAACTATGCAGGCTATTCTCAGTCAGCCATCTTTTATTCATCAACGGTTAATCCTTCAACTCGCTTTGTCAATGCGCTCATTTATGCCCTTCTTGCTGGAGTGGGAGCCTATCGTATCATGATGGGTTCAACCTTGACCATTGGGCGTTTAGTGACTTTTTTGAACTATGTCCAACAGTATACCAAGCCCTTTAACGATATTTCTTCAGTGCTAGCTGAGTTGCAAAGTGCTCTCGCTTGCGCAGAGCGTGTCTATGCTGTCTTAGAAAGTCCTGAGGTTGCTGAAACAGGTAAGGAAGTCTTGACCAGTGACCAAGTCAAGGGAGCTATTTCCTTTAAACATGTTTCTTTTGGCTACCATCCTGAAAGGATCTTGATTAAGGACTTATCCATCGATATCCCAGCTGGTAGCAAGGTAGCCATCGTTGGTCCGACAGGTGCTGGTAAGTCAACTCTTATCAATCTCCTCATGCGTTTTTATCCTATTAACTCGGGAGATATCTTGCTAGATGGGCAATCCATTTATGATTATACCCGAGCTTCATTGAGACAGCAGTTTGGGATGGTTCTCCAAGAAACCTGGCTCAAGCAAGGAACCATCCATGACAATATTGCCTTTGGAAATCCTGATGCTAGCCGGGAGCAGGTGATTGCTGCTGCAAAGGCAGCCAACGCAGACTTTTTCATCCAACAGTTGCCACAGGGATACGATACCAAGTTGGAAAATGCAGGAGAATCTCTCTCTGTCGGGCAAGCCCAGCTCTTGACCATCGCCCGAGTCTTTCTAGCTATCCCAAAGATTCTTATCTTAGACGAGGCAACTTCCTCCATCGATACACGGACAGAAGTGCTGGTACAGGATGCCTTTGCCAAACTGATGAAGGGGCGCACAAGCTTTATCATTGCTCACCGTTTGTCAACTATTCAGGATGCGGATCTGATTCTAGTCTTGGTGGATGGTGACATTGTTGAGCATGGTAACCATCAGGATCTCATGGCTAGAAAGGGCAAGTATTACCAAATGCAGAAAGCTGCAGCTTTTCGCTCTGAATAATCCTTTCTATTTTAAAATCTTATGAACGAAAAAAGTTGCCTTCGGGTGACTTTTTTGTTACAATAGCTAGAAAAAATCAAGGCCTTGGAAGGAGAAAACAATGAAAGTCTATCAGCATGTAAATATCGTGACTTGTGACCAAGATTTCCATGTTTATTTGGATGGTATCTTAGCCGTTAAGGACTCTCAAATCATTTATGTCGGCCAAGAGGAGCCAGAGATTTTAGAGCAAGCTGAGCAGATTATAGACTATCAGGGAGCCTGGATCATGCCTGGTTTGGTCAATTGCCATACCCATTCAGCTATGACAGGATTGAGAGGGATCCAAGATGATAGCAATCTCCATGAATGGCTCAATGACTATATCTGGCCTGCAGAAGCAGGATTTACGCCTGATATGACTACCAAGGCGGTCAAAGAAGCTCTGACAGAGATGCTCCAGTCAGGGACAACAACCTTCAACGATATGTATAATCCCAATGGTGTGGATATCCAGCAAATTTATCAGGCAGTTAAGGCTTCCAAGATGAGTTGTTATTTCTCACCGACCCTCTTTTCTTCAGAGGCAGAAACAACTGCTGAGACCATAAGCAGAACCCGAGCCATCATAGAGGAAATCTTAGGATATGAAAACCCAAATTTCAAGGTTATGGTAGCTCCACATTCTCCCTACAGCTGTAGTAGAGACTTGCTGGAAGCGAGCTTAGATATGGCAAAAGAGCTAAATATCCCTCTCCATATCCATGTGGCAGAGACCAAGGAAGAGTCAGGAATTATCCTCAAACGCTATGGCAAACGTCCCCTCGCCTTTCTAGAAGAACTGGGTTATTTAGATCATCCGTCTGTCTTTGCTCATGGGGTCGAGCTAAACGAGCGAGAAATTGAACGCTTGGCAACTTCTCATGTGGCAATCGCCCATAATCCTATCAGTAACCTCAAACTGGCCTCAGGGATCGCTCCAATCATCCAACTGCAAAAAGCAGGAGTAGCAGTCGGAATTGCGACTGACTCAGTTGCTTCCAATAATAATCTAGATATGTTTGAGGAAGGACGGACCGCAGCCCTTCTTCAGAAAATGAAGAGTGGAGATGCCAGCCAATTCCCTATCGAGACAGCCCTTAAGGCACTGACGATCGAAGGAGCTAAGGTTCTAGGAATGGAAAAGCAGATAGGAAGCCTAGAAGTTGGCAAGCAAGCGGATTTTCTGGTCATTCAACCACAAGGAAAAATCCATCTTCAACCTCAGAAAAATATGCTCTCTCATCTGGTTTATGCTGTCAAATCCAGTGATGTTGATGATGTTTATATCGCTGGAGAACAGGTGGTTAAGCAAGGCAAAGTTTTGACAGTAGAGATTTAAAAAAATTTAAAAAAAGTTTGCAAAAATCTTGCATTCTTTTTTTGTCTATGCTATACTTATATACGGTTTGAAAAAACTGCCTAAGACAGTAGGGGAGCTCGACTCATAAAGATCCTACCGAGGACAAAACGTATCATGTAAAAAGAAGCGTATTGTACTTTCGTGTCTAGGTTTGGGCGCGTTTTTCTTTTGGAAAAATTCCCCAAGCAAAATAATTACGGAGGTGAACACACTAATGAGTGAAGCAATTATTGCTAAAAAAGCGGAACTAGTTGACGTAGTGGCTGAAAAAATGAAAGCTGCTGCATCTATCGTCGTTGTAGACGCTCGTGGTTTGACAGTTGAGCAAGATACAGTTCTTCGTCGTGAGCTTCGTGGAAGCGAAGTTGAGTATAAAGTCATTAAAAACTCAATCTTGCGTCGTGCAGCTGAAAAAGCTGGTCTTGAAGATCTTGCATCAGTATTTGTTGGACCATCTGCAGTAGCATTTTCTAACGAAGATGTTATCGCACCAGCGAAAATCTTGAACGATTTTGCTAAAAACGCTGAAGCACTTGAAATCAAAGGTGGTGCAATCGAAGGCGCTGTCGCATCTAAAGAAGAAATCGTTGCTCTTGCAACTCTTCCAAACCGCGAAGGACTTCTTTCTATGCTCCTTTCTGTACTTCAAGCGCCAGTGCGCAACGTTGCTCTTGCAGTCAAAGCGGTTGCAGACAACAAAGAAGACGCAGCTTAATCTTAAGCTACGCAGCGTAGCCTAGCTACGGAAAAACGATTATAAAATTAAAAACTTATTTGGAGGAAATAACAATGGCATTGAACATTGAAAACATTATTGCTGAAATTAAAGAAGCTTCAATCCTTGAATTGAACGACCTTGTAAAAGCTATCGAAGAAGAATTTGGTGTAACTGCAGCTGCTCCTGTAGCTGTTGCTGCAGCTGGTGCTGCTGACGCTGGTGCTGCTAAAGACTCATTTGACGTTGAGTTGACAGCTGCTGGTGACAAAAAAGTTGGCGTTATCAAAGTTGTACGTGAAATCACTGGTCTTGGACTTAAAGAAGCTAAAGAACTTGTTGATGGTGCACCAGGTGTCATCAAAGAAGGCGTTCCAACTGCAGAAGCTGAAGAAATCAAAGCTAAATTGGAAGAAGCTGGAGCTTCAGTTACTCTTAAATAATAGAGCGACTACTTTAGTAGCTTAAAAACATGATTAAATCGCTATTCTTAGGAGTAGCGGTTTTTCTTTTTGTTCGTGAGGGGGCAAAAAAGGGGCAAACTATTTGTAAATTTTATCCAGGACATCAACAACTTTTGACTTGATGTTCTTGGTAACGTGAGTATAGATTTCCATGGTTGTCTTACCATTATCTTTGTGGGCAACTCTCTGAGTTATTGCTTTTAAGGGGATATTGTTTTCAGCAAGCGTACTGATAAGAGTGTGTCTTAGAATGTGAGGGTGCAATTTTTTGTTAATTGGTTTCTTTAGAGTTGCATTAGCATTCTTCATTAACTTACTGATGCTTGATTTATGAATTGGAATACCGCTAGAAGAAACGAATATAAATCCCATATCTTTATAGGCTGGATTCGTATTTTTTCTTAATTCATGCAGCTCTATAAATTCTTCAATAATCTCAATTTCTTTATTCGTTAAATCAACCACTCTGACAGATGATAAGGTTTTAGGAGTTGTTTTGACACCTTCTAAACCTTTACGAGTTGGATCTAAAGTTCCGTTGATAGTGATAGTACGGTTTTTCTTATCGTAATTTTCAAATTTAAGCGCACCAGCTTCACCGACTCGATAACCATTCAAAGCCATAAATTCAGCCATACGAGCAACATGATACCCTCTATTGTATTTTTTCATGGCTTTTAACAATATTTTTAATTCGCTTTGTTCAAGGAATTTGTCTTCAATACGCTCCATTGTTTCGTATGTGACGACTCCCTTTGGTAGCCTTACCAGTTGGATAGGATTGCTATCAATCAACTCTAAATCTTGAGCGTACTTGAATACCATACTTAGTACGGATTTGTGCTTTTTTAATTTGATATGATTGTCTTCTGAGTCTGTAAAATATTGTTGAGAATATTTAGTAGTGATGTTATTTATTTTTATTCCTGGCGCAAAACTTTTTTTACTTCATCAACCGCATAGACCATTGTTTTTATAGTAGATGCTTTGATGGATATTTTATGGAGTTCCCACCAGTCGCTTAGCACGTCTTCGAAAAGCATATCAGTAGTAGTCAAGCTTTGTAACCTTTCAACTATCTTTTCATCTAGTAGCTTTTGAGCTTCTTTTTTCGCTCTGGATGATCCAGAGTTCAGAGTAACAGAAACTCTTTTCCATTTCTCAGTGTATGGGTCTTTGTATCGCTCGAAAAATTTATATTTTCTGTTGGAAAGTTCTTCCATCCACATTGATTTTACCTCACTTTTTTGTTAAAATGGGTATAAGAAAACGACCTTTTGAATGGTTGTTTCTTATACAGGATATCCTCACACTCAAAAACTTGGCGGTCGGAGAGTGTGAGGATTTTTTATTTAAGCTTTCTTCAAATATTGTGTTTCAATTGGAATAATTAATTGTTTCGAGTAGAAAATATATTCAATTCCTTTACTAGGTTTTGTCACAGAATAATTTAGATAATACTTTTCATTCCTAAGGTTACTGTACATTTTAAAAATTTCATCAGAAACATCATATGTAAGAATCCATTTTTTATTAGACATATATTTTTTTATGGATTTAGCTAAACTAAGGTGATTTTCATGATTATAGAAGTTTGTATATAATCCAGGTCCTTTTTTATAATAAGGTGGATCAAAAAATGTAAAAGAATTTTTTGTTCTAGAAATATTTAAACGAATAAACTTTTCAGCATCCATGTTATAAAGTTTAATACGTTTTTTTAGAGATGCAATCAATGTAATTTTCTCAATAATTTTTTCTCTATTGAATCGACAATCAAGTTTGTAATCTCCGTCTTGTTTTAAACCACCAATTACACCAGCTTTTATAATACCTGAACGATTTGTACGATTGAGGAATAAAGTTGAAAAACCTAGAGAAAGCAAATCATCACAATTATCTTTATTATTCTGGATATCTCTTTGAATTTTCCATTCTTCGATAGTGATAGGTGTGGTTTCAATTTTTTTAATCAGCTGTTCAGTATAATTTAACACGGAATACCAAAAAGCATAAATTGCTTTATCAAAATCATTCACCATGATTTTTTCTACATCATTATTAAGAAGTAACTTCAAGGCAATCCCCATTCCGCCCATATAAGGTTCGATATAAGTTGTTGCATTGTTAGATACAACGAGCTCTCTAACATATTCGTAAATTTGAGACTTTCCACCTGGATACCTTAAAGGACTAATATTTTTCATAATTCATTCCTCCTTTCTATTTATAATACACTATTTCAAAAATTTTGGCCAGTTTTATAATCTAGGTATTTTATTATTTTTGGCCACAAAATCGTATGCTTTTTTAAATAATTTTTCAAATTCATTAACAGAATCAGGATTTTTCTTCTTCCAATATACTATTGGATTATTTTGCCCTTTCCAATTTGATTTTTCATCATTAAACCAAGTCTTCCAAACTACTCTAGGTTTTGTATTTTTGTATGTACCGTTCTGATTTTCATATTGTTCTTCATATGTACCGTTTTTGATGGATTGTAGAACACGGTACTTGGAATTATTCATGAAAATAGGAAAATTGTAGTTGTCACTAGTCTGCTCCCAAAATTCAGAGTCTGGGTTATTTAATATATCAAAAACAAATTCTTCAGGATTAGCCTTTGATCCATGATTCGGTAGGGTAATAAAATTTTTGTACTTACTATTGTCGATTTCTTGATCACCATCTAAACATATAATGGAGTTATTTGTAAATTCAGGAACTTTATGTTTGTGAAGTGATTGATATTGGCTAGAGGAAATACTTACACTACTGATAGGCTTGATTCTTTTCGAAACAGCTAAATTATCACTATCTTTAAATCCTTTAATTAGATTTTTAAAAACAAAATATGCTTCAGGGTCTTCAAAATAAACTTTTACCTTATCCAATATCAGTTCTTGATTTACTTGGGCTAGCAATTCATTTTTAAACTTATATAAAAAGTCAAGCTCAGTTAATTTGATATCTGAAATATCAGATTCATTAGTTGTAAAGATTTTAACATCACGATTTATTCTTTGGTTTTTTATTTTTTCTGTTTCAAGATGTTCTAAAAGAGTAAGTGAATGAGAGGTTACGAATATTTGTATATTCCACGCTCTGGCTTTTTCTAAAAAGATATCGAGAAGTATATTTTGTGCAGCAGGATATAGTGTTGCATCAACTTCGTCAACTAATAAAATTCCACCTTTATAATGATTTGGATAATTATCTTTTAATTTTTTAAATGAATACAATGCAAGTAATAGTTGTCCAACAATATCTTCTCCTGAGGATATCATCTCTATTGTCCGTTCAGAATCGATATATGCTGCAGTTTGTTTTTTTGTATTAGTTTCAGTGGCAGTTAAATTATCCGGATATTGTTTAAGCAATATAGATTCATATAAAATATGAATATCTTTCTTATCTTGTTCTGAAATTTCGAGACTATAACTTTTATTTTTAGTTTTGACTAATGGTGTTAATCGATCAAGACCAAGATAAATAACAGGATGGATATAATTGGCGGATTCATTATTATCTCGTCTAGTTACAAAACGAGGCAATATTCTGTCTGTATGATTTGTAGTTTCAACTTTGAACCATTCCTCATTATCTAAAATTACATTGATATGTTCTGTTTCTCTGACATCTTTTTCAGACAGTTTAAAATGTTCATTTGAAGAGGATTCGAATGGTTTTCCAAAATGAGTAAGAATGGAATTATACTCAGTTATAAGTTCTGAATCTAGTTCAGAGTCTAATTTAGAAAATTTTGTTTTATTAAGTTCTTGACACTCTGGAGAAATAAATTCAATGACTTTATTATTGTATGAAAAACCTTGGGCAATCATTCCAAGAATAGTAGATTTACCAGTTCCGTTTTTTCCTGAAATTATATTGACGTATTTTGATGGTTGGAAAGACAATTCTTTTATCAACCTGAAATCTTTTATTTTAAGTTCTTTGATATAGACCATTTTTATATTCCTTCTATTTTCTTAAACTCTTCCTGGATCATATCCTCGCCCCAGATTGTTGAGATTTTGTGTCTTTCTGCAAACTGGAGCCAGTTGAAGTCTGATACTTCATACTGCGCGAGTTCTTCAGAGATGAGATGTCGAATCATGAAGCGGTCTGCTTCGTTCTCGTATTTGTAAAGTAGTCTCTTGTAATGCGCTGGATTGTGGTTTATGTGCCCTAATTCGTGCAGGATGACCTTTTCTCGCTCCTCTAGGGATATAAAATCCCTATTGACGTAGATAATGCGCTCATCAGGGAAATAGAAGCCCCTACGCACCCACATGGTTTCTGAGAAGAGATAGAGTGTGACCTGGTATTCATCCAGTAACTCATTCACTTTCAATGTCGGACAACCCCAAAGAGAGTTTAATGATCTGCGCAATCTTGTCTACATCCTCATCTGATAGTGGTTTTCCATCAAAGAGAACCACACGTTCACGAAGATTAGACAAGTCGACCACACGGCCGTCAGCAGTAGTGACAAGGTCGCTTGAAATAGCAGGATTGTCAGTACGGCCTAGAAGATAATCTAAAGAAACATTAAAAAAGTCAGCAATTTCTTGCATTCTTTCAGTGCTAGCTTTTTGTTTTTTTAATGAATAAAGTGTATTTCTACTATATCCTAGCTTTTCTTCCAAGGCATTTAAAGAGAGACCTTGTCTTTTTGCTAGTTCTTTAATTCTTTCAAATGTCAGAAACATTGTTTTATCAACCTTTCTAAGCATTACGAAAAAATATTTTAAATTATATGATTAAAACCGTTTACAAAATTAAATAAATAATTTAAAATTATATTCGTAAGCTAAAGAGTTAGCGAAATAGAAAACTAAAAAATAAAAACCTAAAAAACTGATTGGCGTCCGTTTTGAATAGGTAAACCTTACTTTTTAGTAAGTCTTTTTTCTATGTCTTGATTTTAAATCATTCATTTAAAATTGTCAAGAAATTCGCTAACTTTTTAGATAATATTTTTAAAAAGGAGGGTGGATGATGATGTCTTTAGAATATCTAACTGAAGAGGACGTGGCAGAAATAAAAAAAAGAACTTTTGCAAGTTCTTCGTAGTTATGATTTAAACAGTGGGCTTGCTAAGGCGGTTCTTACTGAAACTATTGAGACGATTGCGAACTACTCACAGTTGCCAGAATAATTATTTAAGGCTTTTGATAATAGCCTCAACCGAGTTTTTTAAAAGTTTGCTTGTTTTATCAGTATCACTACTACCAATCCATAAGAGTTTTGATGTTGCATCAGTTTTTACTAGGTATTCTTCATCATATGTTTTGCCTGTTTGGTTCTTATAAATGATGTTAACAGCAATGGTATCTTTTAAGTCATTGTCTAGTATGTGCATAAATTTTTGTGAGGGAGCCATGGTATAACCAATTAGGGAGGACATATTAAAACCTAGTGTGTCAACATCTTTTGAAAATTTCAAATCTAGGATAGTTGCAGAAGTGTTCCCAAAGTTTTTGATAACGAGATACTTATGGAAATCATTGATTTCTATAGTATCTAAATAAGCAACAATAACAGGACGATTTGCTTCTTCAGTTATCTCTGATGTAAGTTTATTGGCATCACTGGCTATTTTGACAGCTTTGTGTGAGTAGTAAATCGATACAATACTGACTGATGTAGAAGCAATGATTGAAATAATATTAATAATATCGCTAAGCATATTTAACCTCAAATTTTTATTTTAATTATACCAAATTTAGAAAGGAAAATATATGAGTCAACAACATCAAAAATGGATTCAGATTGTCAAAGACAAATTGAATTCAGAAGGAATGACACAAACACATCTTGCCCGTGCTTGTGGAGTGAAGAAACCTACCATTTCAGAATTACTGAAATATGGTAAAGGTAGCGACAGATTGAAAAACCGAGTGTGCGATGTCCTGGGCATTGACGAAAGCTGGGTTGATTTAGGAGAGTAGGAAATGAATAATACAGCTCAAAAAGTAACAAGAATTAATAAAGATGCATGGGATACCGCTACTGAACTAGCCAACGAATACGGTGTATCTATTTGCCACATCATCAGCGAAAGTGTTCGCTATTGTGCAGAAAATGCTGATTTTAAAGAAGTTGACGTTGTGGTTAAACGTTTATCTGTTGGTGGCAAAGTGCTGGAGTAGGAGGAGTAGAATGAACGAATTAGAAAGAACAGCCCTCAATGAGATATTGAGGACCGTGACATATATTGCAGAGAAGTTGGATGAGTTGGAGTCTAAACTTGATAAATCTGATCTACAAGATTTTGAGCGTCCAGAATAGTTAGTTGGTATTCAATAAAGCGGATGGTAGCATTAAAAAAAATTTTCAAATCTTGTAAATCTTTGTCTGTATGTTTTCGTACGTAGTGAGTTTTATCATTTCCTATCCACGAAGTGGCTTGAGCGAGCTTTTGTAGAATTTGATCATCGATGTAATCTTTAATGACAGCTCCTAACGGTTTTACCTTGATTTCATCAGCTTTTTCGGGGAATTTATGGACCAAAAAATCTTTGATGATGAACTCCAGAGACTTTCTAAGACCAATTCCGACTAAAGTGTCGTAACCGTCTACCTCAGCTTGTAAAGATTGAATATATGTCTTAAAACCTTATTAGTAGCTTAAAAACATGAATAAACCGCTATTCTTAGGAGTAGTGGTTTTTCTTTTTGTTCAATGAAAAAACTGGCTGCCCTTATGGGCAGTCAGTTTCCGTAATTTGTTTTTTATACCACGCCTTGTGCAATCATAGCGTTGGCTACGTTTTCGAAGGCAGCGATATTGGCTCCTGCAAGGTAGTCAGTACCAAGACCGTATGTTTCAGCAGTTGTTTTAGCTGTATTAAAGATATTGGTCATGATGTCTTTGAGACGGCCGTCAACTTCCTCACGAGTCCATGAGAGTCGAAGGCTGTTTTGGCTCATTTCAAGGGCTGAAACGGCTACACCACCAGCGTTGGCAGCTTTAGCAGGTCCGTAAAGGAGTCCGTTTTCTTTGTAGACTTTGATGGCATCTAGGTCACTTGGCATGTTAGCACCTTCAGATACACAGATAACACCTTGAGCAACCAAGCGTTTTACTGCATCACCATTGATTTCATTTTGAGTGGCACATGGAAGAGCGATGTCATAGCTGCCAGTGTATGTCCAGACAGAACCTTCGTGGTAAGTAGCAGTAGATTTTTCAGCAGCGTATTCAGTCAAACGAGCACGACGTTTATTTTTCACATCTGCTAGAAGGTCGAAGTCGATACCATTTTCATCAATAACATAACCATTTGAGTCGGATACTGAGATGACAGTTGCGCCAAGTTCAGTCGCTTTTTGGAGAGCAAACTGGGCAACATTACCAGAACCTGAAATCACCACTTTTTTACCAGCAAAGCTATTTCCATTAGCCTTGAGCATTTCTTCCGTATAGTAGACCAAACCGTAACCAGTAGCCTCTGGACGGATCAAGCTACCACCAAATGGGAGAGGTTTACCAGTCAAGACACCTGCGTCAAACTGGTTGAGACGTTTGTATTGTCCGTAAAGGTAACCAATCTCACGTCCACCAACACCGATATCACCAGCAGGTACGTCAAGTGATGGTCCGATGTATTTTTGCAATTCAGTCATGAAACTTTGGCAGAAATTCATGACTTCAGCATCGGTCTTGCCTTTAGGATCAAAATCTGATCCACCTTTACCGCCTCCGATTGGCAGTCCAGTCAAAACGTTTTTAAAGATTTGTTCAAATCCGAGGAATTTCAAGATTCCTTGGTTTACGGTTGGGTGGAAACGAAGTCCGCCTTTATATGGTCCAACAGCTGAGTTAAATTGAACACGGTAACCACGGTTGACTTGTACTTTTCCATCACGATCAAGCCAAGGAACACGGAAAGAAATCACGCGCTCAGGTTCAGTGATACGTGCCAAGATATTTTCTTCGATATACTCAGGGTGCTTTTCAAAGACAGGCTCCAAGGTACTGAAGAATTCTTCAACCGCCTGGAGAAATTCAGCCTCGTGCCCATTACGAGCTGTTACAGTTTCAAACACGCTTTGGATATAGTCTTTAGCAGATGTCATATCGTTCTCCTTTATTCTTGTCCTATTTTATTACGTGAGACATTATAGCAGAATTTTTTTTCAGTGTAAAGAAAAAAACGGAAATTTTCTAAAAATTCTCTCAATTTACATTCGGTCAATACGGAGTGACTTGTCAAAAAACGAACGTTTTCTGCCAAAACAACTTTCTCAAAGAGAAAATCTGAAAGTATGGTATAATATTAGAAATAAAAGGAATCTGGAGGATTAGAATCATGGTATCAACAAAAACTCAAATTGCTGGTTTTGAGTTTGACAATTGCTTGATGAACGCAGCAGGTGTAGCTTGTATGACAATAGCTGAGTTGGAAGGTGTCAAAGACTCAGTAGCAGGAACCTTTGTCACTAAGACAGCAACCTTGGACTTCCGTCAGGGAAATCCTGAACCTCGTTACCAAAATGTTCCACTTGGTTCCATCAACTCTATGGGCTTGCCAAATAATGGTTTAGACTATTATCTGGAATATCTTTTGGACTTGCAGGAAAAAGAGCCAAACCATACTTTCTTCCTATCTCTGGTTGGCATGTCTCCAGAGGAAACACATACCATCTTGAAAAAAGTCCAAGAGAGTGAGTTTAAAGGATTGACAGAGCTCAATCTCTCTTGTCCAAATGTTCCAGGAAAGCCTCAGATTGCTTATGATTTTGAGACAACAGACCGTATCTTGTCAGAGGTATTTGCCTACTTTACCAAACCTCTTGGAATTAAGTTGCCACCTTATTTTGATATTGTCCACTTTGACCAAGCAGCAGAAATTTTCAACAAGTATCCACTCAAGTTTGTCAACTGTGTCAACTCTATCGGAAATGGCCTTTACATTGAAGATGAGTCGGTCGTGATTCGCCCTAAAAATGGTTTTGGTGGGATTGGTGGAGAGTATATCAAACCGACTGCTCTAGCGAATGTACATGCCTTCTACCAACGTCTCAATCCTCAAATTCAAATCATTGGTACAGGTGGTGTCTTGACAGGTCGCGACGCCTTTGAACATATCCTCTGTGGTGCCAGCATGGTGCAGGTGGGAACCACCCTTCACAAGGAAGGCGTCGGTGCTTTTGAGCGTATTACCAATGAACTAAAAGCAATCATGACGGAAAAAGGGTACGAAAACCTAGAAGATTTCCGCGGGAAATTGCGCTATATTGACTAAACAAAATAGAAAAACAAGAAGAAAGGAGAGAAGATGCTAGCCATAGAAGAGAGTCAAAATTTGTCTTTATCAAACTTATCTAGTCTGACCTTATTTACAGGTTCGGACCAAGGTCAGTTTGAAGTTATGAAGGATCAGGTGCTGAAACAGATCGGCTATGATCCAGCCGACCTCAATTTTGCCTACTTTGACATGAAAGAAGTAGCCTATAAGGATTTAGAGCTGGAGCTGGTCAGTCTCCCTTTCTTTGCGGATGAGAAAATCGTGATATTAGACCATTTTGTCGATATCACAACAGCCAAGAAACGGTTTTTAACAGATGATGAGCTCAAGTCGTTTGAAGAATACCTTGACAATCCTTCACCGACAACCAAGTTATTAATTTTTGCAGAAGGAAAACTGGACAGCAAAAGACGATTGGTTAAACTGCTCAAACGTGACGCGACAGTATTTGATGCTATTGAACCCAAGGAACAAGAACTCCGCCAGTATTTCCAAAAATGGAGCCAGAAACAAGGTCTGCAGTTTGCGGAAAAATCTTTTGAAAATCTCCTCGTCAAGTCTGGTTTTCAGTTTAACGAAATCCAGAAAAATCTCCTCTTTTTACAGTCTTACAAGTCAGACGGCCTGATTGAGGAAAAGGATATTATCGAAGCCATTCCAAAGACTTTGCAAGACAATATTTTTGATTTGACTCAGTTTATCTTAGCTAAGAAAATTGATCAGGCGCGTGACTTGGTTAGAGATTTGACCTTGCAAGGGGAAGACGAAATCAAGCTCATAGCTGTCATGTTAGGACAGTTCCGAACCTTTACCCAAGTGAAAATCTTATCAGAATCTGGTCAGACGGAATCGCAGATTGTAAGCAGTCTGGGAACTTACTTGGGGCGCAATCCTAATCCTTATCAAATCAAGTTTGCATTAAGAGATTCGAGAGGGATTTCCTTAGATTTTCTTAAGCGAGCGATTTCTTATTTGATTGAAACAGACTACCAGATTAAGACAGGTGTCTATGAAAAAAGTTACTTGTTTGAAAAGGCACTCTTGCAGATTGCGACAGAGGCAAATTGAGCAAAAAACTTGAAAAAAGAGGATGATTGTGTTATCATTTTCATATAGAAAGAAAAAGAGGTATTACAGATGGCTATTATCTTACCAGACCTTCCATACGCGTATGACGCATTGGAACCATACATTGATGCTGAAACAATGCACTTGCACCATGACAAGCACCATCAAGCCTACGTTAACAATGCGAATGCTGCTCTTGAAAAACACCCTGAAATCGGTGAAGACCTTGAAGCCTTGCTTGCTGATGTAGAATCTATCCCAGCTGATATCCGCCAAGCGCTTATCAACAACGGTGGTGGACACTTGAACCACGCTCTTTTCTGGGAATTGATGACTCCTGAAAAGACTGCTCCTTCAGCAGAACTTGCAGCAGCAATCGATGCAACATTTGGTTCATTTGAAGAGTTCCAAGCAGCATTTACTGCGGCAGCAACAACACGTTTCGGTTCTGGATGGGCATGGTTGGTTGTTAACAAAGAAGGGAAACTTGAAGTGACTTCAACAGCAAACCAAGATACACCAATCTCAGAAGGTAAAAAACCAATCTTAGGCTTGGACGTTTGGGAACATGCTTACTACGTGAAATACCGCAACGTGCGTCCTGACTACATCAAAGCTTTCTTCTCAGTGATTAACTGGAACAAAGTAGACGAGCTTTACGCAGCAGCTAAATAATAAAATATGGAGGGAAGAATTGTTCTTCTCTTTTTAAGGTTATAGAGCAGAAGTCTGACAGAATCGTCAGACTTTTTTCATTTTCAGGATATTCGTGCCAACTTATAGAAAATATGGTAAAATAGAGTGTTAAGTAATCGTGGAAAAGGAAGACTATGCGTAAAGAAATTGCACCTGAATTATACAATTATAACAAGTTTCCTGGCCCAGAATTTCAGGTAAATGGGGATAAGGTTGAGACTGAAGGGATTGCTTTTACCTTGGTTGAAAATATCAAGGAGGCTTTCGATGTAACCGTCTTTAATCAGCGCTTCTCAGAAGTGTTGACCAAGTTTGATTATGTCGTGGGGGACTGGAGCAATGAACAGCTTCGCCTTCGCGGTTTTTACAAAGACGATCGAACAGAGGAAAAAATTGAAAAAATCAGTCGCTTACAAGATTATCTTTTGGAGTACTGTAGTTATGGTTGTGCTTATTTTGTCTTAGAGAATCAAGCACCTAAGCGTGCGTCATTTGACAAGAAAATGCGTAAAAAGGAAGAGGAAAACCTTCCTAGAAGAGGAAAGAAACCTTCGCAAAACAAGAGAAAGCCAAATGCGGATAAGAGAAATAGACGTCGTCATAAGGACCAAAAGTCTCAGAAAGAGGACAAGGGACAGCGCCATTTTGTCATTCGTCAGAAATAGATAGAGAATAAGGAGAAGAGATGAAACCGTCTATTTATAGTTTAACACGTCAAGCCATGCAAGAATGGGTATTAGAACAAGGAGAAAAGAAATTCCGAGCAGATCAGATCTGGGAATGGCTCTACCGTAAACGTGTCCAGTCATTTGAAGAAATGACCAACCTTTCCAAGGGTTTGATTGCCAAGCTCAATGAGCAGTTTGTCGTAAATCCTTTGAAACAACGAATTGTACAAGAGTCAGCTGACGGTACTGTTAAGTATCTTTTTGAGTTGCCAGATGGCATGTTGATTGAGACTGTGTTGATGCGTCAACACTACGGTTTGTCAGTCTGTGTGACCACTCAGGTCGGTTGTAATATCGGTTGTACCTTCTGTGCATCAGGTTTGATTAAGAAGCAACGTGACCTTAATAACGGTGAAATCGTAGCGCAGATCATGTTGGTTCAGAAATACTTTGATGAGCGTGGGCAGGACGAACGTGTCAGCCATATTGTTGTCATGGGAATTGGTGAACCATTTGATAACTACAACAATGTTTTGAATTTCGTCCGTACCATCAATGATGACAAGGGGATGGCTATCGGTGCTCGTCACATCACTGTTTCAACTTCAGGTTTGGCCCATAAAATTCGTGACTTTGCTAATGAAGGCGTACAGGTTAATCTGGCTGTTTCCCTTCACGCACCCAACAATGAATTGCGTTCAAGCATCATGAAAATTAACCGTGCCTTTCCGATTGAAAAGCTCTTTGCAGCTATTGAGTACTATATCGAAACAACCAATCGCCGTGTGACCTTTGAATACATCATGCTCAATGAAGTCAACGACGGAGTAGAACAAGCCTTGGAGTTGGCTGAGTTGCTCAAGAATATCAAGAAATTGTCTTATGTAAACTTGATTCCCTACAACCCAGTTAGTGAACATGACCAATATAGCCGTAGTCCTAAAGAGCGTGTGATGGCCTTCTATGATACCCTCAAGAAAAAAGGGATTAACTGTGTTGTCCGTCAAGAGCACGGTACAGATATTGATGCAGCTTGTGGACAATTGCGTTCTAATACAATGAAACGTGACCGCCAGAAGGCAGTCGCAGCGGTAAATCCATAAAATGACTAGAAAAAGAGAATTAATCTTGAGATTGGGAGTGGCTATTTACAGTCTATGCATTGTCTGTTTTTGTTTTACTCCCCAGCCTCAACTTCCTACAGGAGTGGAAACTCCAGGTATTCAAACTTTTGGACGCCTGGTTTTTCTTTTGACGCCTTTTAACTCCTTTTGGAAACTGGGTGAAGTGACTAGCCTTCTGCAGCTATTCTGGATATTTTTGCAAAATGCCTTAAATATCCTCCTGCTCTTCCCGCTGGTATTTCAACTGCTCTACCTCTATCCAAACTTACGAAAAACGAAAAAAATCCTATTTCTCAGTTTTCTTCTGAGCTTAGGAATTGAATGTACGCAGCTGGTCTTAGATTTTTTCTTCGACTTTAATCGCGTCTTTGAGATTGATGATTTGTGGATCAATACCCTGGGAGGCTATCTAGCTTGGGTTCTCTACAGAAAATTAAATGTAACTAAACTTACAAAGGAATTAAAATGAGTATTTTAGAAGTTAAAAATCTGAGTCACGGTTTTGGTGACCGTGCAATTTTTGAAGATGTCTCCTTCCGTCTCCTCAAGGGAGAGCATATCGGCTTAGTCGGTGCCAATGGTGAAGGAAAATCAACCTTTATGAGCATCGTGACTGGTAAAATGTTGCCAGATGAAGGAAAGGTGGAGTGGTCTAAGTACGTGACTGCTGGCTATCTAGACCAGCACGCTGTGCTAAAAGAAGGTCAAACTGTGCGCGATGTTTTGCGGACAGCCTTTGATGAGCTTTTTAAAGCAGAAGTTCGTATCAATGAACTCTATATGGAGATGGCAGAAGAGGGCGCAGATATCGATGCGCTGATGGAAGAAGTTGGCGAACTCCAAGACCGTTTGGAGAGTCGTGATTTCTATACCTTGGATGCTAAGATTGATGAAGTGGCGCGTGCCCTCGGTGTCATGGACTATGGTATGGATACAGACGTAACAGCCTTGTCAGGTGGACAAAGAACCAAGGTACTCTTGGCTAAACTTCTCCTTGAAAAGCCTGATATCTTGTTGCTTGATGAGCCAACCAACTACTTGGATGCTGAACATATTGACTGGCTCAAGCGTTATCTCCAAAACTATGAGAATGCCTTTGTCCTTATTTCACATGATATTCCTTTCCTCAACGACGTAATCAATATCGTCTATCATGTGGAAAATCAGCAGTTGACTCGCTATTCTGGAGACTACTACCAGTTCCAAGAAGTCTATGCTATGAAGAAATCTCAGTTAGAAGCGGCCTATGAACGTCAGCAGAAAGAGATTGCGGACCTCAAGGACTTTGTCGCTCGAAACAAAGCCCGTGTTGCAACACGTAACATGGCCATGTCTCGTCAAAAGAAACTCGATAAGATGGATATCATCGAACTTCAAAGTGAGAAGCCAAAACCATCCTTTGATTTCAAACCGGCTCGTACACCTGGGCGCTTTATCTTCCAAGCCAAGGACTTGCAGATTGGTTATGACCATCCCCTTACCAAGCCTTTAAACCTCACCTTTGAACGCAATCAAAAGGTTGCTATTATTGGGGCAAATGGTATCGGGAAAACAACTCTCCTGAAGTCTCTCTTGGGCATTATTCCACCAATCGCTGGGGAAGTTGAACGTGGTGACTACCTAGAACTTGGCTACTTTGAGCAGGAAGTAGAAGGTAGCAATCGTCAGACGCCTCTAGAAGCGGTCTGGAACGCCTTTCCAGCACTCAATCAGGCAGAAGTTCGTGCAGCCCTTGCTCGTTGTGGTTTGACAACTAAGCATATCGAAAGTCAGATTCAGGTCTTATCAGGTGGGGAACAAGCCAAGGTGCGTTTCTGTCTCTTGATGAATCGTGAAAACAATGTTTTAGTGCTGGACGAGCCGACCAACCACTTGGATGTAGATGCCAAGGATGAACTCAAACGGGCGCTTAAAGAATACAAAGGAAGCATTCTTATGGTTTGCCACGAACCAGACTTTTATGAAGGCTGGATGGACCAAATCTGGGACTTTAACAAGCTAACTTAAAAGCAGTAAAAAAGCCAAGTCATTTAGACTTGGCTTTTTTGACTAGTAATTTAAAAAGCTTTCAACTTCAGATTTCTCAATTTCTTTACCGTAGTGGCAAATCGGACAAGAAACGAAGTAACTTTTACCATAAGGAAAAAGTGGAATCCAGTAAAGGGTGAACTTGCGCCCAGTTTCTACGATTTCCCAAGTGTCGACATTGTTACAATGACCACATTCGATCGCTGTTTGCGTATGTCCCAAATCTTTCTGATAACCTTTAGAACCCCAAAATAAAATCATGTCATCGTCTCCTTATCTGTTGATGGCTTATTTTTTACTGAAGTCGTAGTCTTTCACCACTTCGATACTATCAATGGTGATAGCAGACGTTGGTTTGTCTTTTTCATCTTTTTCAGCTTTGGCAATCTTGTCAACAACATCCATGCCATCGATGACTTGACCAAAGACAGGGTGTTTGCCGTCTAGACTAGGATTTCCGCCCTCTTTATAGGCTTCGATGATTTTCTTTGGATACTTGCTAGTAGGGAGTTTAGCTGAAATATCTGTTGAGTTTTGGTTGATGAAGAACTGGCTACCGTTGGTGTTTGGTTGACCAGTGTTAGCCATAGCAAGGGCTCCTCGGATATTGTATAGGTAAGGAGAGATTTCATTTTTGAAACCAGTTCCCTTGTCCTTTGTTTTATCCTTATCATGCCAGATAGATTGGCCCCCTGTACCATCTCCCTTAGGATCTCCAGTTTGGACCATAAATCCATCAATGACACGGTGGAAGGTAATGCCGTTATAATAGCCTTCCTTAGCGTGAGTAAGGAAGTTTTCAACCGCAAGAGGTGCTAGTTTTGGAAAGAGTTTGATACGGATATCGCCTTGATTTGTGTGTAAAATGACCTCAGCTTCATCTTCAGCAACTTCCTTAGAAAGTTGAGGGAAGTTGGCATTGTCATTGGTCAATGCGTCATTCAAATCTTTGGCAGCCTGAGCAGCTGCTTTTGAGCTTTCTTCAGCTGAGATGCTGGAGTCGACATATTCATCACCACGGAGACCACGTTGGATACTAGTACATCCAGCAAGGGCTACAGTTGATAGTAAAAGAAGGGTTGCTAGTTTTTTCATTGTTAACCTCTCAAAAATTCATTTCTACCATTGTACCTTAAAAGGAGTTTGATTTCAAATGTAAAAGATTTTACTAAAAATTTCTAGTAGTAAAAAAAATTAAAACTCTGTCAAGTTTTTTTCTTGACACCTGTCAGAAATCTGCTATAATAGAACATGTGCTAAATAGCTCAGCTATTTCACCGAAATAAAAAATAAGAAAAGAGACATTAAAAAATGGCAGTTAAAATCCGTTTGACTCGTATGGGTTCTAAGAAAAAACCTTTCTACCGTATCAACGTAGCAGACTCACGTTCACCACGTGACGGACGTTTCATCGAAACAGTTGGGACTTACAACCCACTTGTTGCTGAAAACCAAGTAACTTTGAAAGAAGACCGCGTTCTTGCATGGTTGGCTGATGGAGCTCAACCTTCAGATACAGTTCGCAACATCCTTTCAAAAGAAGGCGTATTGAAAAAATTCCACGATTCTAAATTCTCAAAATAAGTTTAAAGTAGGTTGACAGATGGATACGATTGAAAATCTCATTATTGCGATTGTGAAACCTTTGATTTCACAACCTGATGCCTTAACTATCAAGATTAAAGACACACCAGAGTTTTTGGAGTATCACTTGGATCTTGACCAAAGCGATGTCGGTCGTGTTATCGGTCGTAAGGGTCGCACTATCTCAGCGATAAGAACGATTGTCTACTCTGTCCCAACTGAAGACAAAAAAGTAAGAATCGTTATCGATGAAAAATAAAAAAGCGGGACAGATGTCTCGCTTTTTTGTGAGGAGGAGAAGATGAAGGATTTAACCTTTAGACAATTACAAGCTTACTTACTCGAACATTACCAGCAATCTCGAACTGAGGAAGGCCTCTTTATCAAGCTAGTGGAGGAAGTCGGAGAAGTAGCCGAGGTCTTGAATGGGCGCTCTGGTCGAAAAGAGGGTGTCCAGGACTCAAATGAGGAACTAGCCAAAGAACTGGCTGATATCATTCACTACACGGTTGCAATCGCGGCTATCAACGATATTGACCTAACCAAAACTATCTTTGATAAAGATAAAAAAGCGGCCATTAAGTATCAACATGAACGTGATTTGGAAGAATTTTTGGATAACTTCCAAGAGAACTAGGAGTAATCTCTTTTCACTAATATGAAAGGTTTCTCCTAGATTACGCTAGCTAGTAAGAAAGAATGAGAAATCAATGAGACAAGAGGATTATGCATGGAACGAGTTCGAACGAACTGCCTATAAGACCAAAATGAATCACCTACCCAGTCCTTACAAAGTTGTCATTTGGGACGACTCTGAGAAAAGATTGGAACTAGAACAAATACTGGATAGACTTCCTCAGAAAGAACTAGCTCGATGGGCATTAGAGAACTCGCGAGATTTCTTATCTTTAATTGATATCGGTGATGAAGGTGAGAAAAATAAAATAATTCGGCAAGCTTATGAGGCTTTTGATGCACGATTGAGAAATGAGTTCTCACCTCATGAGTTGAGAAAAGCAGGTTTCGCAGCAAATCTCCTCTCTAAAAATGCCCAAAATCAAATCGCTAAGTACGCTGCCAGAGTCTTTGTACAAGCTATTTCAACAGCCCATATGAGAGGACACGCCATCGTTTCCGCGGATTATGCTATTAAAGTAAGGAATCTCCAAGAGGCAGATAAGTTAGAACTTGTGAGACAAGAACGAGAAAAGCAGATCAGACTGGCTGAATCCTTTTTAGCTAATGTAATAGATAAACGGTGAAAGAAGGCATAAAATACTAATCCTAGAAATAGCATCTAGGATTTTACTATGCTACAATGGAAAGGCAGTCTCAAAGAATTCTAGCCAATCAATCTTGAGAATAGCTATTTTTAAAGGGAGCAACAGTCTATGAACGAGAAAACAAAAGCTTACCTAGCAGCCTTATCCTTTTCAGCCATCATTGGATTTTCTTTTTTATTTACAAAGATTGCTTTGAGCTATGCCAGTCCTCTTACAAACTTGGCACATCGCTTTACAATCGCTGCTCTGGTATTGGTCATCCTTCATCAAACAAAACTTATTAATGTAAGTTTAAGTAGAAAAGATATTCTTTCTATTCTTCCTATGAGTCTTTTCTATCCACTCCTCTTCTTTATTTTCCAATCCTTTGCTTTACAGTATATATCGTCTTCTGAAGCGGGAATTTTACAAGCGCTTGTCCCGATTTTTACTCTCCTTTTGGCATCGGTCTTTCTCAAGGAGAAGACAAGTGTGCTGCAAAAGTTCTTTTTAATTTTATCCGTAGCAGGAGTAGTTTTCATCTTTCTTAGCAAAGGAGCGAATTTTAGCACTGAAACTGCTAGCTTGGGCTTTCTCTTGATGTTGGGATCTGTTCTCGCCAATGCGATAAACAATATCCTCAGTAAGGCTAAAGGAGGACGCTATCGGGCCATGGATATGACAGCTGTTGTGATATTTGTTGGCTTCGTCACCTTTAATACGCTGAGTCTGACCTCGCACTATCTAGAGGGCAACATATTAGCTTACTTTGCGCCGTTTGGACAGCTGCCCTATCTGCTTTCCATCCTCTATTTGGGAATACTAGCCTCTATAGTTACTGGTAGTCTTTCTATCTATGCTATCGTTCGCCTCGGGGCATCAACCGTCAGTGTCTTTGGCAATCTTGGAACAGTTTTGACCATTCTAGCTGGAGCTCTTATTCTCCACGAACCAATTTATAATTATCATGTGATTGGAGCTGCTCTGATTATTGCTGGAATCTTAGGCATGAATCTGATGAGAAAAAAGTAAAGATTGTTTAGCAGTCTTTTTCTTTATCTAAATGATGCAGAAAATTCAAAATTTTTAATGAAATTAAGCTTGGAAAACGATGATTTTAATATAGCATGATAAAATAGATAAAAAGAATGATATCAGGATAAAGAGGAGAGAGTGTAGAAATGAAGCCAAATGATATTGCTGAAGCTATTGCTTTTTATAACAGAGAACCCGAGGTGTTGGAACGTCACCTTATACCAGTATTAGATTGTGATTTGGTTGTTTATCATCGCCCTGGAAGCTCAAGTAAAGGACACATTATTTTTTATCATGGAGCTTGTGGCCGTAGTCAGATGTGGGCCAACCAGTATGATGCCTTTGAGGGATTTGACCTCTATTTTGTCAATGTTCGAGGACAGGGTGAATCACCTATGAAAGTTGGCCTTCCCGACTTGGAAGGCGCTGTTCAAGATGTAGATGCTATTTTGTCCTATTTCCAGCTAGATAAGGTGATATTGGTTGGTCATTCTTGTGGAGGAAATCCACTTCAAGAGTACACCTATCGCCATCCAGAAAGAGTCCTAGCCTTGGTCATGGTAGATAGTTGGGGACAGCATCGTTACCTATCAGAGAAAGAAAGAGGTCGAATCAAATATAGTTCTCTTATGTATAAAACGATTCCTTGGAAGGTGGTTGCTGATAAAAACTCAAAAATGTGTAGTGATAATCCTATCACAAGAGAATTGGTCAAGACGGCCATTATAGAAACTGGGCGAGATGTTTTCTTGAACCTTGGAATCACAGGTTTCTTGGCAGTTCATGAGATAGAAGGATATAAAGGAAATCCTCCCATGCTATTAGTAAGAGGCGAAAATGATTTTCCCAAACACCTAAAAAAAATCTATGATGGTATCATTGCTTTAAATCCCAATGCGCGTCAAGTAACGATTTCAGACAGCAAACACCAACCGATGAATGACCATCCTAAAGAGTTTAATCAGATAGTTGGTGATTTTTTTGAAGAAGTAGTAGCCTTGTAAGATAGAACCTATCCAACTTGTGAAAATCCCTGGAACGTGATAAAATAAAGGATAAGGGTTTTTAATAAATCATTGTTATAGAATGAATGGATTTCTTTATGAAACGGTTTGAAGTAACTACAAAAATTGTCAGTCTCTCTGTTACTTATAAAAAGCAAAAGAAAGTGCTTGTTTGTTTAAATGGCGCAGGTTTGCTACCAAGTTATGAAAATTTTTCACTTATACTTGAAAAACTTCCTTCAACAATTGGTTATTTGACAATTGATTTTCCAAACACAGGTAGGAGTCCGATTCATGACCAATCTGGAAAAAATCTGGACAATCTTGTAGACGCGGTTTATGAAGTACTTGAAGAATTGGCAATTTCTGAATATATACTTTGTGTACATAGTTTGAGTGGAATTTTGGCTTGCAAATTGATGAGCAAATCAATTAAGTGTCAGGCTTTAGTAGCAATTGAACCAACAACTAAAAAAGTAATGTTTCCTGATTTTTCAGAAAATCCTTATCCAGAAATGGAAGAGCAGATGAGACTGATTGAAGAGTGTGGCCCCGAAGTTTATTTTAAGAACATAACTCAAGCAGCATTTAGCTCTGAAACTAATGAAGAAATCTGGGATTTAGTGCAAGAAAAAGATTCAGAGTTGGAAAGACAAGTTCCAGAATTTCATATATATTGTGAGATTACTGAGAAAGATTTTGAGAATGTATCTATAGAAGCTCATATTCCCGTTTTTATTTTTTGTCAGGCTTATAGAGAAAAAGAGTATAGAGAATCAGAGTATTGGACTTCCAATACTAAGCTCATTTTAGGAGGGAATCACCATTATTTACAATGGTCAGAATCAGAAAAAATTGCAGCCATCATTCGAGAATTGTCAGAATAAGATGGAAAGAAGGAGAGTACAGGAGACAAGATGAACTACTTTAATGTTGGGAAAATCGTTAATACGCAGGGTCTGCAGGGTGAGATGCGAGTCTTGTCTGTGACGGATTTTGCTGAAGAACGGTTTAAAAAGGGAGCAGAGCTGGCTTTATTTGATGAAAAAGATCAGTTTGTCCAAACAGTGACCATCGCTAGCCACCGTAAGCATAAGAATTTTGACATTATCAAATTCAAAGACATGTACCATATCAATGCGATTGAGAAGTACAAGGGTTATAGCCTCAAGGTTGCTGAGGAAGATTTGAACGATTTAGATGATGGTGAATTCTACTATCATGAAATTATTGGTTTGGAAGTTTACGAGGGAGAGAACTTGATTGGAACTATCAAGGAAATCCTACAACCAGGTGCCAACGATGTCTGGGTGGTCAAACGAAAAGGTAAGCGTGATTTGCTTTTACCTTACATTCCGCCAGTAGTTCTCAATGTTGATATTCCAGACAAGCGGGTCGAAGTGGAAATCTTAGAAGGGTTAGATGATGAAGATTGATATTTTAACCCTCTTTCCAGAGATGTTTTCTCCGCTGGAGCACTCGATCGTTGGGAAAGCTCGAGAAAAAGGGCTCTTGGATATCCAGTATCATAATTTTAGAGATTACGCCGAAAAGGCCCGTCATGTTGACGATGAACCTTACGGAGGCGGTCAAGGAATGTTGCTCCGTGCCCAACCTATTTTCGACGCCTTTGACGCCATTGAAAAGAAAAATCCCCGCGTCATTCTTCTCGATCCTGCTGGGAAACAGTTCGATCAAGCCTACGCTGAAGATTTGGCTCAAGAAGAGGAACTGATCTTTATCTGCGGTCACTACGAAGGGTATGACGAGCGCATCAAGACCTTGGTAACCGATGAAATTTCCCTAGGAGATTATGTCCTGACTGGTGGTGAGTTGGCGGCCATGACCATGATTGATGCGACTGTGCGCTTGATACCAGAAGTGATTGGTAAGGAGTCTAGCCACCAAGATGATAGCTTTTCTTCAGGTCTTCTCGAATATCCTCAGTATACACGCCCTTATGACTATCGAGGCATGGTCGTTCCAGATGTGCTCATGAGTGGACATCATGAGAAGATTCGCCAGTGGCGACTGTATGAGAGTCTAAAGAAAACCTACGAGCGCAGACCTGACCTGCTAGAAAACTATCAACTGACAGCCGAAGAAGAAAAGATGCTGGCTGAAATCAAAGAAAACAAAGAATAAAGGAGAACCTTATGCAAGTAATCAAACGTAATGGAGAAATTGCTGAATTTGATCCAGATAAAATTTACCAAGCTGTCCTAAAAGCAGCTCAAACAGTTTATGTTTTGACTGATGACTTACGTCAAAACTTAGCTCAAGTTACTAAGAAAGTCGTTTTGGACTTGGAAGAAGCAAAAGTAGAACGTGCCACTATCAGCATGATCCAATCAATGGTTGAACACCGCTTACTTGGAGCTGGCTACATTACCATTGCAGAACACTATATCTCTTATCGCTTGCAACGCGATTTGGAGAGAAGTGGCTATGGTGACCATATCGCAGTTCATCTTCATTTTGAACAAATCCGTTAAGAAAAAGAGTGGGATGCAAAGAACATCTCACTCTTTCTTAAATAGACTTTTCTGAGCTTTTTGTACAGTTGAGGGAACGAAACGAAGTCGCTTAATGTCACTGATACGAATGATTCGGGTCACGTTTTTTGAAAAATTTTTGACGATAATTTGTTGGCGATTAGCATCGTGTTTAACAATATCACCCGAAAAACTTGTTTCAGCAAATATGACATGAACAGCCGTCTTTTTCTGGATGGCTTGTTCAATCATAGCAGTGAGGGAGTTGTCCTCGGTTTGAGGATGATCATCATTCCCATTGAGAAAACCATGTAGTTTATCTAGAACTAGTTTGAATGTCTGTCTCATAGAATCCTCCCTTCTTATATATCCACATTATATAAAATTTTCCTAAAAACCACAAGATTTTTACAAATAAACTATAGAAAGCATACCACATAAAGGAGTTAAAATGGCAGAATTTACATTTGAAATCGAAGAACACTTACTGACCTTGTCTGAAAATGAAAAAGGCTGGACAAAAGAACTAAATCGAGTTAGCTTTAATGGTGCGCCAGCAAAGTTTGACATTCGAACTTGGAGCCCTGACCATACCAAAATGGGCAAAGGAATCACCCTTTCCAATGAAGAATTTCAGGTAATGGTTGATGCCTTTAAAGGTGGACAATAAAAAGAATCTTGAGTACAGCTCAAGATTCTTTTTTTAGGACACAATGTAGTCACACAAAGAAGTTTTAGACAATTGAATGAAAGTCTCTCTATACTCTTCAGGTGGTATTGGATTATCTTTACGAATCCAGACTTCGATGAAAGAGATTGCCATGGTCGTAATGATATAAGCGATGTCTTCTTTACTAAAATTATATTTCAGTTGGTAATTGACATTCTTTAGTACCCACTCAGAGTATGTTCCACGCAGAAACTCCTTCCAACATGGGTCGACTTGTGTGGTATACAAGGTGTTAACAATTTCTTTTTTTTCGTATATGAGCGGAAGTATATAGTCTGCTAAAAAGCTGATAGGATCTCCGTCATTGTTAGGACAGTACTTATTAAAGACGTTAAAAATGTGCTGATTGGTTTCTTCATGAATGTACTCAATAATATCTTCAAAGTTGTTAAAATGCTTTTGATAAATCGCTTGTCGTGAGATACCAGCTTCAGCAGCAATTTCAGTCATTGTAAAGGAACTACGCTGAGGATTTTTCTTAGCTAGTGTGATGAGAGAACCAATGATTAGCTCACGAGTATTCTTTGCCATAGAATTACCTTTCTGTTTATAATTATTTACAGTTATTTTTGAATGAAGAAAAATCAAAATGTTCAAGTTAATATAAATAATCAATGAACATTAAATTTACTGAATCTTTTAGGTAGCTCTATTGTATCACAAATAATTTATTAAATATAGTTCTATCAGTGAAAATGCGTTTTCTGAAAAGTATACAATTATTAACCTTCCAAAATAAATGGAAGCTTATTTGGTTTGAATCAATTAGAATACTTTTCTACTTTGCATATCGTAAATAGCTTTAATTTGAAGAATAAAACGATTAATATTCATACCGGTATAAGAATAGTCAAGTAGCTAAATAGAGTACAGTTGATTCTTAGAAAGGAAATAGTCCAGAACAATTATTCTGGACTATTCTTTTATCTTGAAAAATATGGAAGGCTTTTCAATCGTTCTAGGAGGGGACGACCAATGAAACTAATGGCAATAATCTTACCAAGATCAGGAAGGATAAAGGGAAGGACACCGACAGCTAGTGCCTTATCAAATGGCATCCCAGCAAGGAAGTGGAGGCTGAGAATACCTCCGACAAAGACGAGGGAGTCACCCAAGAGGTTGGCTAGGAAAATGCGAATGTAGCCACTATTTTGATGGATGAGATAAGATGTAAGTCCTGCATAGACAAGGTCAAACCAAAGATAGCCTGCACTTGGACCGACTAAAACGTGAAATCCAGCTCCTCCCCCTGCAAAAACAGGTAAACCAATGGAACCCAGCAGGAGATAGAGAGCTACAGATAGAACAGCTTCTCTGGGTCTAAAAACAGTAGCAATCAGACCAATTGCAAAGTTTTGCAAAGTGAAGGGGACAGGACCGATAGGGAGACTGATTTGTGCCAATACGGCAATGAGAGCAGCACCGATAGCAGGGATAGCATAAATATGAGCTTTTTTCAAAACTGTTAACCTCTTTTCAAAATTATAGTAACTATTATACTAATTCAGAAACAAAAGTCAACCTATTTTTGAAATTGAGGTAACAATTTTGTGACAGCCGATTTTGCATGTAAAAAGAGACCTCAAGAGGTCTCTTACGATAATTAGCGCATGGTCACAAATTCTTCTGAGGCAGTTGGGTGGATAGCTACTGTAGCATCAAAGTCCGCCTTGGTTGCTCCCATCTTGATGGCAACAGCGAATCCTTGAATCATCTCATCCACTCCATAACCGAGTCCGTGAAGGCCAACAACTTTTTCATCAGCACCAGCGGTGATGAGTTTGAAGCGTGATTCTTGACGATGGTTTGTAACGGCAGAGTACATAGATGCAAAACTTGATTTGTAGACTTTGATGTTATCTTGGCCGTATTCTTTGATAGCTTGATCTTCAGTTAAACCAACTGTTCCGATTGCTGGGTGTGAGAAGACAACAGTAGGGATAGTCGTGTAGTCCATCTTAGCACTTGTTTTCCCATTAAAGAGACGTTCAGATAGGGTACGTCCAGCCTTGATGGCTACTGGAGTTAGTTCCTTCTCACCAGTAACGTCTCCAAGGGCATAGATACCATCTACAACAGTATTTTGATACTCATCCACTTGGATAAATCCACGTTGGTTGAGTGTAACGCCGGCCTTTTCTAACTCAAGACCATCTACATTTGGACGGCGACCGGTAGCCCAAATAACTTGGCTAGCAGTGTGACTAGAACCGTCTTCGAAATGAATGGTAATACCTTGATCCGTTTCTTCGAGCTTGACGGGTACCTTGTGTGTGTGCAAAGGTAGACCTGTTTCTTCCATTTCATTGACAAGACCTTCAACGATGTAGCTGTCAAACGTGCGCAAGGGACGATCACGACGGACAAACAAATCCGTTTTTACTCCTAGCGCGTGGAGAACACCTGCTAATTCAACGGCGATATAGCCAGCTCCAAGAATCGCAACGGATTCAGGAAGTTGCTCCCAAGCAAAGACATCGTCTGAGCTACCACCGAGTTCAGCTCCAGGGATAGTTGGGATGCTTGGGCGAGCACCAGTCGCAATTACGATATGTTTGGCACGAATCAATTCACCATCAACGCTGACTGTGTGGGAATCAACGAAATGAGCACGACCTTCAATCAAATCAACACCGTTGCGCTTGAAACTTCCATCATAAGACGAGCGGGCACGATCGATGTAGGCTTCACGATTTTGACGAAGTTTTGCGAAATCAAATTGAATATCTGAACTCGTAAACCCATAGTCAGGACCGTAGTGGTGGAAGCTTTCAGCGATCTGCGCTCCATACCACATGATTTTCTTAGGAACGCAGCCGACATTGACGCAGGTTCCACCTAATTTTTTCTCCTCGATAACAGCTGCTTTAGCACCGTGTTCGCCAGCTCGGTTCATGGTGGCAATGCCACCGCTCCCTCCACCGATGGCGATGATATCATATTCTCTCATAGAAAACTCCTTATAGCTTTGATAGTCATATTCTATCGTTTTTATTTTTTGAATGCAAAAATCTGCTACGATAAAAAAATTATAAAAACGCTTGCCAAACTCAAAAAGTTATTGTATTCTATATCTAGAACAATAACTCAATAAACGAATACCGAACGAAATAATGATCCTGAATTGTCATTGTTTCCATCTGAACTGTTATTGTTTGGGCTTGGTGTTTCTGATATAATGGTTTTTGTAAGGCAAAAATATAAAGGAGCTTAAAAATGAAAAGAAATAAGAAGGCAAAAAAATGGCAATTATACACAGCGATTGGTATTGCCAGTGCTATTGTTATCGGTGCTGCGGGAATTTTGATTTTTAGACAACCTTCCCAGTCAGCAGTCAAGGATGAAACCTCTCATATCGTTACTGCTAAGGAAGGTTCCGTTGCTTCATCGGTTCTCTTGTCAGGTACGGTTACAGCAAAAAATGAACAATACGTTTATTTTGATGCTAGTAAGGGAGATTTAGATGAAATTCTCGTTTCGGTTGGAGACAAGGTCGAAGAAGGGCAAGCTTTGGTCAAATACAGCAGTGCGGATGCTCAAGCTGCCTATGATGCAGCAGAACGTGCAGTTGCAAAGGCAGACCGTCATATCGAGGAGTTAAAAAAAGCTCGTGAAAATGCATCAGCTGCACCAGCTTCTCCACAGGTTCCAACAGAAGCTGGACTCCCAGAACAGGCGCAAGCAGCGACTTCTTCAGTATCTTCTATTGATTCTCAAATCAGTGATGCCAAGGATAATCGTGCAGATGCTGTGGCTCAGCTCAATAAGGCTCAAGCACAATTAGATGCAGCAACTGTCCTCAGTACACTAGAAGGGACTGTAGTTGAAGTTAATCGTAATGTTTCCAAATCGCCAACAGGTAATAGCCAAGTGGTAGTACATGTCGTAAGTAATGAAAACTTGCAGGTCAAAGGAGAGTTGTCTGAATACAACCTTGCTAATCTTTCTGTTGGACAAGAAGTTACCTTTACTTCGAAGGTTTATCAAGATAAGAGCTGGACAGGTAAGATTAGCTATATTTCTGATTATCCTAAAAACAACGGAGAAGCAGCAAATGCAGCCCTTGGAGGAAATACTGGCTCTAAGTACCCTTATACTGTTGATGTGACCAGCGATATCGGAGAGTTGAAACAAGGCTTCTCTGTCAGTGTGGAAGTCAAAAATAAGAGTAAGGCCATCCTTGTTCCTCTGACAAGTGTTGTTACCGAAAATGACAAAAACTATGTCTGGCTCGTTGACGACCAGAAAAAAGCCAAGAAAGTGGAAGTTACTTTGGGGAATGCGGATGCAGACAACCAAGAAATTACTTCAGGTTTGACAGACGGTGCCAAGGTCATCAGTAATCCAACATCTTCCTTGGAAGAAGGAAAAGAGGTGAAGGCTGATGAAGAAACTAATTAGTCTCAAAAATATCTGTAGAAGTTATCGAAATGGTGACCAAGAACTGCAGGTCCTTAAAAATATCAATCTAGAAGTTCATGAAGGTGAGTTTGTTGCCATTATGGGACCATCTGGTTCTGGTAAGTCTACCTTGATGAATACCATCGGAATGTTGGATACACCAACTAGTGGAGAGTACTACCTTGAAGGACAAGAAGTTGCAGGTCTTGGAGAGAAACAACTGGCCAAGGTCCGCAATCAGCAAATCGGCTTTGTCTTTCAGCAGTTCTTTCTCTTGTCCAAGCTTAATGCTCTTCAAAACGTCGAATTGCCCTTGATTTACGCGGGTGTTTCGGCTTCAAAACGTCGGAAATTGGCTGAGGAGTTTCTGGAAAAGGTTGAGCTGACGGAGCGCAGTCATCATTTGCCGTCTGAGTTATCAGGTGGTCAAAAGCAACGTGTAGCGATTGCGCGTGCCTTGGTAAATAATCCCTCTATCATCCTAGCGGACGAACCTACAGGAGCCTTAGATACCAAGACAGGAAATCAAATCATGCAGCTGTTGGTGGAGCTAAACAAGGAAGGGAAGACCATTATCATGGTCACGCACGAGCCTGAGATTGCTGCCTATGCCAAACGCCAAATTGTCATTCGTGATGGGGTCATCTCGTCTGACAGTGCTCAGGTAGAAAAGGAGGAAAACTAAGATGCAGAATCTGAAATTTGCCTTTTCATCCATCATGGCCCACAAGATGCGTTCCTTCCTGACTATGATTGGGATTATCATCGGAGTTTCGTCTGTCGTTGTCATCATGGCTCTGGGAGACTCCATGTCTCGTCAGGTCAATAAAAATATGACCAAATCACAGAAGGATATCCATGTCTTTTTCTCTCCTATTAAAAGCAAGGACGGTTCCTTCACGCAGAAACAATCCGCTTTGACAGTCAGCGGGAAAGAAGAGGATGTTCATGTTGAACCACCAAAACCACTAGAATCCTGGGTCAAGGAAGCTGCTAAACTTAAAGGAGTAGACAGTTACTATGTCACCAACTCGACCAACGTCACCCTATCTTATAAGGATAAGAAGGTTGAACGCGCGACTCTGACAGGCGGAAATAGTACCTACATGAACGCAGTTGAAAATGAAATCGTTGCGGGTAGAAGTCTAAGACCGCAAGACTACAAGGAATTTGCCAGTGTGATTTTGTTGGATGAAGAATTAGCCAAGAGTTTGTTTGATAGTCCAGAAGCTGCGGTTAATCAAGTCATCTCTGTCAATGAATTTAGTTACCGTGTGATTGGCGTTTATACTAGCAATGAAGCTAAAACTGCTAAAGCCTTTGGGATTGGTGGTCTTCCAATTACGACCAATATCTCTCTCGCAGCCAATTTTAATACTGATGAAATCTCGAATATCGTCTTTCGTGTCAATGATACTAGTCTAACGCAGACCTTGGGACCAGAGTTGGCTCGAAAACTGACCGAGATTGCAGGTCTTCAACAAGGGGAGTACCAAGTTGCGGATGCAACTGCCGCCTTCCAAGAGGTACAACAACTATTTGGTTTTATGACCACCATTATCAGTGCCATTGCAGGAATCTCTCTCTTTGTCGGGGGAACTGGTGTTATGAATATCATGCTAGTTTCGGTTACAGAACGCACGCGTGAGATTGGTCTACGTAAGGCGCTTGGAGCTACACGGGCTAATATCTTGGTACAGTTTTTGATTGAGTCTATGATCTTGACCTTGCTAGGTGGTGTCATCGGTCTTGGGATTGCTGCTGGAATGACCATGTTAGCTGGAGTACTGCTTCAAAACATGATTGCAGGTATTGAAGTTGGGGTTTCCCTCCCAATCGCTCTCTTTAGCTTGGCTGTGTCAGCCAGTGTTGGGATGGTTTTCGGAGTCTTGCCAGCCAATAAAGCGTCTAAGCTTGATCCGATTGAAGCCCTTCGTTATGAATAAGATATAGAACAGAAAAAAACAAGATGGACATTTGTCTGTCTTGTTTTTGTATGGATTTTCCTATCGAAAATCACTAAAAATATGATATAATGAAGTGTTAGAAAAACAGGTTTCATTTGCCTGGAAAGGAAAAATTATGTCTGAAAAGAATTTTTATATTACAACACCGATTTACTATCCATCTGGTAAACTTCATATCGGTTCTGCCTACACAACCATCGCTTGTGATGTCCTAGCTCGCTACAAACGCCTCATGGGCTACGATGTCTTTTATCTGACAGGTCTTGATGAGCATGGTCAAAAGATCCAACAAAAAGCGGAAGAAGCTGGCATCACACCACAAGCCTATGTTGATGGCATGGCAGTTGGCGTCAAAGAACTCTGGAAATTACTCGATATCTCATATGATAAATTTATCCGTACAACTGATGATTACCATGAAAAAGTGGTAGCACAGGTCTTTGAGCGCTTGCTTGCTCAAGATGATATCTACTTGGGTGAATACTCTGGTTGGTATTCAGTTTCAGATGAGGAATTCTTTACAGAAAGTCAGCTTGCGGAAGTTTTCCGTGATGAAGCTGGAAATGTGACAGGCGGTATTGCTCCATCAGGTCACGAGGTTGAATGGGTTTCAGAAGAGTCTTATTTCCTTCGCCTCAGCAAATACCAAGACCGTTTGGTTGAATTTTTCAAATCACATCCTGACTTCATTACTCCAGATGGTCGTCTTAATGAAATGTTGCGTAACTTCATCGAGCCAGGTTTAGAAGATTTGGCAGTTTCTCGTACAACCTTTACCTGGGGTGTGCCAGTCCCTTCCAATCCAAAACACGTTGTCTATGTTTGGATCGATGCCCTTCTTAACTATGCGACTGCTCTTGGTTACGGTCAAGACGATCATGCTAACTATGATAAATTCTGGAATGGAACGGTCTTCCACATGGTCGGAAAAGACATTCTTCGTTTCCACTCCATCTACTGGCCAATCCTTCTCATGATGTTGGATATGAAATTGCCTGCCCGCTTGATTGCCCATGGTTGGTTCGTCATGAAAGACGGCAAGATGTCTAAGTCTAAAGGGAATGTCGTTTATCCTGAAATGTTAGTAGAGCGTTATGGACTGGATCCACTTCGTTACTACCTCATGCGTAGCCTTCCTGTTGGTTCAGATGGAACCTTCACTCCTGAGGACTACATTGGCCGTATCAACTATGAATTGGCCAATGACCTTGGAAACCTCCTTAACCGTACGGTTTCTATGATTAACAAGTATTTTGATGGGCAAATCCCTGCCTATGTAGAGGGTGTGACTGAATTTGATAATGCTCTTGCTGAGGTTGCAGAGCAATCTATCTCTGACTACCATACACACATGGAAGCAGTTGACTATCCACGTGCTTTAGAAGCAGTATGGACTCTTATATCACGTACCAACAAATACATAGATGAGACAGCCCCATGGGTCTTGGCTAAGGATGAAGAGCACCGTGACCAATTGGCAAGTGTCATGAGCCACTTGGCAGCCAGCCTTCGTGTCGTAGCTCACATGATTGAGCCCTTTATGATGGGAACTAGTCGCGCTGTATTGGCACAACTTGGTCTAGCAGAAGTTTCTAGCCTAGAAAACTTGAGCTTGGCAGATTTCCCTGCAGGTGTGACTGTTGTTGCCAAAGGAACACCAATCTTCCCGCGTCTCGACATGGAAGAAGAGATTGCCTATATCAAGGAACAAATGGAAGGCAACAAACCAGCCGTCGAAAAAGAATGGAATCCAGATGAAGTTGAACTCAAACTCAACAAGGAAGAAATCAAGTTTGAAGACTTTGATAAGGTCGAAATCCGTGTTGCAGAGGTCAAAGAAGTGTCTAAAGTAGAAGGTTCTGACAAGTTGCTCCAATTCCGCCTCGATGCAGGTGATGGCGAAGACCGTCAAATCCTCTCAGGAATTGCCAAATACTATCCAAACGAACAAGAATTGGTCGGCAAGAAGGTCCAAATCGTTGCCAACCTCAAACCACGCAAGATGATGAAAAAATATGTCAGTCAAGGAATGATCCTCTCAGCTGAACATGAAGGCAAATTAACCCTTCTCACAGTTGATCCAGCTGTACCAAACGGAAGTGTGATTGGCTAATAGCAAAAAACCAACGTTATACACGTTGGTTTTTCTTGTTATGCGCGAGATTTTCTAAGAAGTAATCCATCTCCTTTTGCGACCGGAGGACAATTACTTTCTCAGGGTAGGTTTCTTGAACCCGTTGATAGCGTTCTTTAGCATGTTTTGTCCGCCCATCCCAGAGAATCCATCGGATAAAATCCCAGTCAAAGCGTTCAGGACAGCCTGCTGCCATACTTTCTCTGACTTTACCTCGGTATGTGAGATACCGTTTAAAGGCTCGAAAGAGACAAGTCCATGGGGAAAAGTTGAGAAAGATGATTTGGTCAGCTTCCAGCATTCTTTCTTCATAGCAACACCAAGAGTAGTTGCCGTCGATGACCCAAGCTTCGTGCTTTGTGAGAAAGTTTTTCATCTCGGTCAACATCCATTCGCGGTCACTGTCTTGCCAACCAGGTTGAAATTGAAGTGTATCCATATGCAGTTTGGGGATGGAGTAGTAGTTTGACAACTTTTCAGCTAGAGTTGACTTGCCAGCTCCAGAATATCCTATGATTGCGATTTTCATTTTCTACCTTTTCTGATTAGAGGACAAAAAAACAGCCTCTATGGACTGTTTCTTATTTAGCAAGTTTAGCTGAAAGACGAGCTTTATCGCGGCTTGCTTTGTTTTTATGAATCAAACCTTTAGTTTCTGCTTTGTCGATAGCTGAGCTAGCAGCACGGAAAAGTTCTTCAGAAGGGTTTGCTTCGAAAGCTTTGATAGCAGTACGCATAGCTGATTTTTGAGCTGAGTTTTTTTCGTTTTGTTTAAC
The DNA here is from genome assembly GCF_019334565.1 of Streptococcus oralis. Classification (NCBI taxonomy): domain Bacteria; kingdom Bacillati; phylum Bacillota; class Bacilli; order Lactobacillales; family Streptococcaceae; genus Streptococcus; species Streptococcus oralis. Next base: position 778,565 of record NZ_CP079724.1, read on the forward strand.
GTTCAATTCAGCGCGTTTGATAGCTGATTTAATGTTTGCCAATGTTCTTACCTCCATATTTACTAACTATACCATTATATATGAAAACTTAGGTTTTGACAAGGGGAAATTATTTTTTTAGGTAAATTTCATCGATTTCATGGTTTTTAGTCTTGTGGAGAATGACCTCGGCGCGATTCCTTGTTGGTTCGATATAGTTTTGTAGATTTGTGAGATTAATACTGGTCCAAACCTGGTGTGCAAAGGATTCAACTTCTCCAATTGGCATTTGCGTAAAGCGGTGGTAGTAGCTGTTGGGATCATTTTGGGCAAAGCTGAGCAGTTTCAAGAAACGATCCAGATACCAGCTTTCAATATCCTCGACAGCAGCATCCACATAGATGGAGAAATCAAAGAAATCAGTGATGTAAAGACGCTCATTTTGAGGATTTTGAAAGACATTAATCCCCTCTACAATGACAAAGTCAGCAGCTTTGACACATTGTTTCTCCCCAAGAACGATGTCATACACTTCATGAGAATAGACAGGAATATCGACATCTTGGCCATTTTTTAGGCGATCAAGAAAATTCAGCAAGGCTTCCATATCATAACTTTCAGGAAAACCTTTGCGATTTAAGATATCTTGGTCAATCAAGATTTGATTGGGATAGAGAAAACCGTCAGTTGTCACCAATTCTACAGTAGCATCTGGGAGAGTACGTGATAGAAGAATCTGAAGTAAGCGACTAGTAGTCGATTTCCCGACAGCAACACTTCCAGAAACCCCAATGATAAAAGGTTGGGATTTGCTTTCACGTTGGAGGAAAATTCCTTTTGAAAATGCCAAATCATCCTTAGTGCGCTTGTAAATATGGATAAGATGAACAAGGGGAAGATAGACGTCCGTTACGTCCTGCAGACTAATCTGGTCATTGAAACTCTTGATGGATTCTAACTCTTCCTCTGTCAAGGGAGGGGTTGTTTTGCGATGCAATGATTGCCAAGTCTGGCGACTGATTTTTTCAAAATGTAAAAATTCGTTGGTCATTTGTTTTCCCCTAGATATTTTGTTAATCATACCATAAAAAGCTAAAAAAATAAAGCGGTTTCTTGATGGTAGTAAGTCAATATCGTATAATAGAGGTAGATGGAGGTTGAATAATTTAATGATGAGATAGGGAATTGTTTCTGAAGACTTATCAATTATTAAAAGTGGGATTTTTAGTTCGCAACTTATAGGAGGTATACAATGAAAATTTTGAGATGTTACATATTGGAACTCTGTTTTATTTTAAGTTTTACACTACCTTTTATAAGGGGAGCAAATGCGGATAATGGGAGACGCTTTGTAGAAACCTACTACGGCTTTACCTTCTTAATGGATCATCTCCTTGTAACAGTTGTCTTTATCTGTTCACTCTTGATTGCTTGGCTAGTAAAAAAGCAGTGGACAAAATGGCTTGCTGCTGGTAGTTATCTATTTTTGATTTTGTGGATTGCTACAGAAGGATATCTATTCCGTATGTCACTAGATGATTTGATACGACTTTGGACAAGTTTGGAAATCTTGACACAAACTTATCAGTTGGGTTTTTATCTAAACATCATATTGGGAATCCTATTGATAATAAAGTATTTTAAGGTTAAGAAATAGTAATAAAAATGCGCCTGATTGCAGACGAACTGTTTTTTCCTGACTATGATAATTTGTAGTTCCTGATAGATTGTAATGTATTTCTGATAATTGAAAGAGATTGAAGAAAAGGTTTTTTGACTAAGATTCTTCAGTCTTTTTCACTTTATCATCACTTTGTAAACGATTTACAATTCAAGCCAAATTATGGTAAAATAGTTTTATGAGTAAAATGTATTATGCAGAAAATCCTGATGCTGCTCACGACATTCATGAGTTGAGAGTGGAGTTGTTGGGAGAAAACATGACCTTTTTGACGGATGCGGGGGTTTTTAGCAAGAAAATGGTTGACTTTGGGAGTCAGCTCTTGCTCAAGTGCCTAGAGGTCAATGAAGGAGAGAAGGTCCTTGATGTGGGCTGTGGATATGGGCCATTGGGTTTGTCATTGGTCAAGGCTTATGGAGTTCAGGTGACCATGGTTGATATTAATAATCGCGCCTTGGACTTAGCACGACAAAATGCCGAAAGAAATAGAGTAGAAGCGGAGATTTTCCAATCCAATATCTATGAACAAGTTGAAGGGAAGTTTGACCATGTTATTTCCAATCCGCCGATTCGAGCGGGTAAACAGGTTGTTCATGAGATTATCGAAAAGAGCAGAGATTTCTTGAAAGACGGAGGAGATTTAACCATCGTCATTCAGAAAAAGCAAGGAGCTCCAAGTGCTAAAAATAAGATGGAAGATGTTTTTGGCAATTGTGAAATCGTAAAGAAAGATAAGGGATATTATATCCTTAGAAGTGTGAAAGCATGAGAGCAGTTGATTTAATCCAAAAGAAACGAGATGGTCAAGAACTGACTGCAGCTGAAATCAAATGGTTGGTAGAAGGCTATGTGGCTGGAACTGTTCCAGACTATCAGATGTCTGCTTTTGCTATGGCTGTTTATTTTAAAGGAATGACCACACGTGAGATTTCTGATCTGACGATGAATATGGTCAAGACAGGTCAGGAGTTTGACTTGTCAGCTATTGATGGGGTTAAAGTTGATAAGCACTCTACTGGTGGTGTAGGTGATAAGGTGACCTTAGTCTTGGCTCCACTTGTTGCGAGTTTCGGTGTGCCCGTTGCTAAAATGAGTGGTCGTGGTCTCGGCCATACTGGTGGAACAATTGATAAATTGGAGTCCATTAAGGGCTATCAAGTCGAGCGAAGTCAAGAAGATTTTATTCGTCAGGTACAGGACATTGGTGTATCTGTCATTGGGCAGTCAGATCAGCTGGTTAAAGCAGACAAACTTCTCTATGCCCTCCGAGATGTGACAGCAACTGTCGACACGATTCCTTTGATTGCTAGTTCTGTCATGAGCAAGAAAATTGCTGCTGGGGCGGATGCTATTTTGCTAGACGTAACGGTCGGTGAGGGTGCCTTCATGAAGACGGTTGATGAGGCGCGCAAATTAGCTCAAACCATGGTGGATCTTGGTAAGGCAGTTGGTCGAAAGACGGTAGCAGTCATTACCGATATGAGCCAACCCTTGGGAAGAGCCATTGGCAATCGTCTCGAAATCCTTGAGGCAATCGAGATTCTTCAAGGAAAAGGCCGAGAAGATATTAGTCACTTTATCTGCGAGCTAGCTCAGATTATGCTTGGCTTGGCTGATGTTGAGAAAACGATCGAGGAAATCCGTCAACACCTGGAAAATGGCCAAGCACTGGCTAAGTTTGAAGAAATGGTAGCAGCACAAGGCGGTGATTTAGAAGATCTCTATCGCCCCGTCAAAGTTGCCCATGTGGTGGAAATCCATGCTCAAGAAACGGGTGTTATTTCAGCCCTTCCAGCTATGGAATTTGGGCTCTATGCCATGAGACTAGGAGCTGGTCGTGCAGTCAAGTCTGATGACTTGGACTATGAAACAGGGATTGTTTTTGAAAAGAAAGTTGGAGATTCCGTTCAAAAGGGTGAAATTGTTGCAAAAGTTTATACAAATGGAAAAATTTCTTCTGAACTAGTTACAGAATTTCAAAAATATGTTAAAATAAATGATGGAGTGCAAAGTTTACGAGAAATTATAGAAATTATCTCATAAAACCAGGGAGAATCCGAATATGAAGTTAAATAAATATATTGATCATACGCTTTTAAAGCAAGATGCAAGCCAAGAACAAATTGATCGTTTGCTATCTGAAGCGCGTGAGTATGACTTTGCCAGCGTTTGTGTTAATCCCACATGGGTTAAACATGCGAAAACAGGGCTTGAAGGCTCAGATGTAAAAGTTTGTACAGTAGTAGGTTTTCCTTTGGGAGCAACAACTTCAGCTGTGAAAGCTTTTGAAACAAAGGAAGCTGTCCAAAATGGTGCAGATGAGATTGATATGGTTATCAATGTCGGTGCCCTCAAATCAGGCAATCTGGATTTGGTTGAATCGGACATCCGTGCTGTCGTAGAAGCAAGTGGTGACAAGCTGGTGAAAGTCATTATCGAAGCTTGCTTGTTGACAGACGATGAAAAGGTTGTGGCCTGCCAATTATCCCAGAAAGCAGGCGCTGACTTTGTCAAAACATCAACTGGATTTTCAACTGGTGGTGCCACTATTGAGGATGTTCAGTTGATGCGTGAAACAGTCGGGCCAGATATGGGAGTTAAGGCAGCTGGTGGAGCTCGTTCATATGCAGATGCTGTCGCTTTTGTGGAAGCAGGCGCTATCCGTATCGGAACATCTGCTGGTGTAGCGATTTTAAAAGGAGAATTGGCAGATGGCGACTACTGAGTTAATTGAACTAGCAATTGAAACCAGCAAACAAGCCTATGTCCCCTATTCTCATTTTCCCATAGGTGCTGTTTTAGTAGCCAAGGATGGTAGTATTTATACGGGTGTGAACATCGAGAATGCTAGTTATCCCTTGACTAATTGTGGAGAACGTACTGCTATTTTTAAAGCAGTTTCGGAGGGGCAACGAGAGTTTTCAGAATTGATTGTCTACGGACAAACTGAAAAACCCATCTCGCCATGTGGTGCTTGTCGCCAGGTCATGGTTGAATTTTTTGAACAAGATCTAAAAGTGACTTTAGTCGCTAAAGATAAATCGACGGTCGAGATGACGGTCGGGGAGTTACTTCCATACTCATTTACAGACTTAAACTAGTCTGAGTCACTCTCTGAGTGACGCGGTCCTTGTGGCCAACCAATCCATACTTGCAACATCGTTGCACATCTTATTTAGGAGGTTCAGTAATGAACAAGAAACAATGGCTAGGCCTTGGTCTAGTTGCAGTAGCAGCAGTTGGACTTGCTGCATGTGGTAACCGCTCTTCTCGTAACGCAGCTTCATCTTCATCAGAAATGAAGACCAAAGCAGCAATCGTAACAGATACTGGTGGTGTTGATGATAAATCATTTAACCAATCAGCTTGGGAAGGTTTGCAAGACTGGGGTAAAGAACACAATCTTTCTAAAGATAAAGGTTATACTTACTTCCAATCAACAAGCGAAGCAGACTATGCTAACAACTTGCAACAAGCGGCTGGAAGTTACAACCTGATCTTCGGTGTTGGTTTTGCCCTTCACAATGCAGTTGAGGAAGCAGCAAAAGACCACTCTGACCTAAACTATGTCTTGATTGATGATGTGATTGAAGGTCAAAAGAATGTTGCGAGCGTAAGATTTGCGGATAACGAAGCAGCTTACCTTGCTGGTGTTGCAGCAGCGAAAACTACGAAAACAAAACAAGTTGGTTTTGTAGGTGGTATCGAATCTGAAGTTATTTCACGTTTTGCAGCTGGATTCAAAGCTGGTGTTGAGTCAGTAGACCCATCTATCAAAGTCCAAGTTGACTACGCTGGTTCATTTGGTGATGCTGCCAAAGGTAAAACAATCGCAGCAGCTCAATACGCTGCCGGTGCAGACGTTGTCTACCAAGCAGCTGGTGGTACAGGTGCTGGTGTCTTTGCTGAAGCAAAATCATTAAATGAAAACAAAAATGAAGACGAAAAAGTTTGGGTTATCGGTGTAGACCGTGACCAAGCAGCAGAAGGTAAATACACTTCTAAAGATGGTAAAGAATCTAACTTCGTTCTTGTATCTACATTGAAACAAGTTGGTACAACTGTAAAAGATATTGCCAACAAAACAGAAAAAGGTGAATTCCCTGGTGGACAAGTGATTGTTTACTCATTGAAAGATAAAGGGGTTGAGCTAGCAGTAACAAACCTTTCAGAAGAAGGTAAAAAAGCTGTTGAAGATGCAAAAGCTAAAATCCTTGACGGAAGCGTAAAAGTTCCTGAAAAATAATGGATAAAAGTCATTTCTTAGGAAGCGGCCATCGGTCGCTTCTTTAAGAATTGAGGCAATTTTTGTCTCAATAAAGCTTGTTAATGTGATTAGCAGGTTTTATTGAAATAAAATAAACCTCTGAAAGGAAGAGCACATGGCACACGAAAATGTCATTGAGATGCGGGATATTACCAAGGTGTTTGGTGAATTTGTAGCAAACGACAAAATCAACTTGCAACTGCGAAAAGGTGAAATCCATGCACTTTTAGGAGAAAATGGAGCGGGTAAATCCACTCTGATGAATATGCTGGCAGGACTTCTTGAACCAACGAGTGGTGAAATTGTGGTGAATGGTCAGGTTGTAAAACTAGACTCACCATCTAAAGCCGCTGGTCTTGGAATTGGGATGGTTCACCAACATTTCATGTTGGTTGAGGCTTTTACAGTAGCTGAGAATATCATTTTAGGAAGTGAAGTCACTAAAAATGGTGTTCTAGATATAGCTGGTGCTACTAAAGAAATTAAGGCTCTTTCTGAACGTTATGGTTTGGCAGTGGATCCAGCTGCTAAGGTGGCGGATATTTCCGTTGGTGCCCAACAACGTGTAGAGATCTTGAAAACACTCTATCGTGGTGCTGATATCCTTATCTTTGACGAACCTACAGCCGTATTGACTCCTTCAGAGATTGATGAGTTGATGGCAATCATGAAAAACCTTGTCAAAGAAGGGAAGTCTATCATTTTGATTACCCATAAACTGGATGAGATTCGTGCGGTATCCAATCGAGTGACGGTTATCCGTCGTGGGAAATCAATCCAGACAGTTGAAATCGCAGGGGCAACAAATGCGGACTTGGCAGAAATGATGGTTGGACGCTCAGTCTCCTTTAAAACGGAAAAACAAGCACCACAACCCAAAGAAGTGGTCTTGTCTATCAAAGACTTGGTTGTCAATGAAAACCGCGGTGTACCAGCTGTGAAGAATCTTTCTTTGGATGTTCGTGCTGGGGAGATTGTCGGTATTGCAGGTATTGATGGCAATGGTCAATCTGAACTCATTCAAGCCATTACAGGTCTTCGTAAGATTGAGTCAGGTAGCGTTGAATTAAAAGGCAAATCAATCGTAGGGATGCATCCTCGACAAATTACAGAACTAAGCGTGGGGCACGTTCCTGAGGACCGTCACCGTGATGGCTTGATTTTGGAGATGATGATTTCAGAAAATATCGCTCTTCAAACCTACTACAAAGAACCACTCAGCAAGAATGGTATCTTAAACTATGCAAATATCACTTCACATGCTAAGAAATTGATGGAAGAATTTGACGTCCGTGCGGCAAGCGAATTTGTTCCAGCAGCAGCTCTTTCAGGAGGAAATCAACAAAAAGCGATTATCGCTCGTGAGATTGATCGAGATCCTGATCTCCTTATCGTCAGCCAGCCAACTCTTGGTTTGGATGTCGGTGCCATTGAATATATCCACAAACGTTTGATTGAAGAGCGTGATAACGGGAAGGCTGTCCTTGTTGTCAGCTTTGAATTGGATGAGATTTTAAATGTCTCAGACCGAATTGCTGTTATTCACGATGGTAAAATTCAAGGTATTGTATCGCCAGAAACAACTAACAAACAAGAACTTGGTGTCTTGATGGCAGGTGGAAACTTGGGAAAGGAGAAGAGTGATGTCTAAAAAATTACAACAAATTTCGGTTCCCTTGATTTCCGTATTCTTAGGAATCTTGCTCGGAGCCATTGTCATGTGGATCTTCGGATATGATGCTATCTGGGGTTATGAGGAGTTGTTCTATACAGCTTTCGGTAGTCTTCGTGGAGTTGGTGAAATTTTCCGTGCCATGGGTCCTCTTGTCTTGATAGGTCTTGGTTTCGCAGTTGCCAGTCGAGCAGGTTTCTTTAACGTTGGACTTCCTGGTCAAGCACTTGCAGGCTGGATTCTCAGTGGTTGGTTTGCCTTGTCAAATCCAGATATGCCTCGTCTCGTTTTGATTCCATTGACAGTGATCATTGCTTTGATCGCAGGTGGAATTGTTGGTGCGATTCCAGGTATCCTCAGAGCCTATCTCGGTACGTCAGAGGTTATCGTGACCATCATGATGAACTACATTGTATTGTATGTGGGAAATGCCTTTATTCATGCCTTTCCGAAAGATATTATGCAAAGTACAGACTCAACGATTCGTGTTAGTGCCAATGCTACTTACCAGACACCATGGTTATCAGAGTTGACTGGAAATTCCCGTATGAATATTGGAATCTTCTTTGCAATCATTGCTGTAGCTGTGATTTGGTTCTTGCTCAAGAAAACGACTCTCGGTTTTGAAATTCGTGCAGTTGGTCTTAATCCCCATGCTTCAGAGTACGCTGGTATTTCAGCAAAACGTACAATCATTCTATCAATGATTATCTCTGGTGCCTTGGCTGGTCTTGGTGGGGCGGTAGAAGGTCTTGGAACCTTCCAAAACGTTTACGTTCAGGGATCATCATTAGCTATCGGATTTAACGGGATGGCAGTTAGTTTGCTTGCTGGAAATTCACCAATTGGAATTCTCTTTGCAGCCTTCTTATTTGGTGTTCTACAAGTTGGTGCACCGGGTATGAACGCAGCGCAAGTTCCGTCTGAGCTTGTCAGCATTGTAACAGCGTCTATTATCTTCTTTGTCAGCGTTCACTACATTATCGAACGCTTTGTCAAACCTAAAAAACAAGTTAAAGGAGGTAAGTAAGGATGTCTATTACAACATTACTCACCCTCTTGGTCTCTTCTATGCTGATTTACTCAGCACCACTTATTTTTACGAGTATCGGAGGAGTTTTCTCTGAACGTGGTGGTGTCGTTAACGTCGGTCTTGAAGGAATTATGGTTATGGGAGCCTTTTCTGGGGTTGTCTTTAACCTTGAGTTTGCAGAACAACTTGGAGCGGCGACTCCTTGGATTTCCTTGTTAGTTGCTGGTATCGTGGGAGCTATTTTCTCCCTCATCCATGCCGTCGCTACAGTTCATTTCCGTGCAGACCATGTTGTCAGTGGTACAGTATTGAACTTGATGGCTCCTGCCCTAGCAGTTTTCTTGGTTAAAGTTCTTTATAACAAAGGGCAAACGGATAACTTAAGCCAGACTTTCGGACGTTTTGATTTCCCAGTTTTGGCTGATATCCCTGTGATTGGAGATATCTTCTTCAAGTCAACAAGTTTGCTAGGTTATATCGCGATTGCCTTCTCATTCCTTGCATGGTTTATTCTCTTTAAGACACGTTTGGTCTTCGCCTTCGCTCTGTTGGTGAACACCCTCAGGCAGCGGATACCTTGGGGATCAATGTCTACAAGATGCGATATCTTGGGGTTATTATTTCAGGATTCCTAGGTGGAATTGGGGGAGCAATTTATGCTCAATCCATTTCAGTTAACTTCTCAGTGACAACTATTATCGGTCCTGGATTTATCGCCCTTGCTGCGATGATCTTTGGTAAATGGAACCCAATTGGTGCTATGCTTTCTAGTCTTTTCTTTGGACTTTCACAAAGTTTGGCAGTTATCGGTTCTCAATTACCTTTCCTACAAGGAGTTCCAGCGGTTTACCTTCAAATCGCGCCTTATGTCTTGACCATTCTTGTCTTGGCAGCCTTCTTTGGAAAAGCAGTTGCGCCTAAGGCAGATGGTATCAACTACATCAAGTCAAAATAAGCATACAAAAAAACGCCAGTTTCAAACTGGCGTTTTATTTATTAGGATTTTGATGGGTTAGGTTCAATCCCCAAGGGACAAGATTTTCAGTTTTATTTTTGATACGTATGATATTATCCTTGTGACGAATGATAATCAAGCTAGCAAGTGCTAGGATAATCAGAATGAAGAGAGGGTCATAGCTACTCAGGATAAATCCAAATAGTGGAAATAGGAGAACTCCGATAACGGCTGCAATAGAAGCAGTAACGCTTGATAGTGAAATCATACTACCTAGATAGAGGCTTCCAAAGAATACGATTGCTAGATAAAAACAGAAAACAGGCGCAAATCCGAAAATCACTCCAGCACTGGTTGCGACAGCCTTGCCACCTTTAAATTCTGCAAAGATAGGAAAGGTATGTCCAATTACGGCCAAAAGACCAAAGACAAGAGGTGATACACCTTGAAGGTGGAAAAGGATTGGAAGGAGAGTGGCCAAGGTTCCTTTAAAGAAATCAATCACAAAGGTTGCCATACCCGCTTTCTTACCTAAAATTCGGAAAGTATTGGTTGTTCCGGTGTTTCCAGAACCATGTTCACGCAGATTTGTTTGAAAGAAGATTTGTCCAATCCAAAGACCAGACGGAATCGAACCTAGCAGATAAGCTAAAATTAATAATACAAATGTCATCATAGTACTATTATACCATGAAATGGTATAGAAAGTCAGAGAATATCCTGTGAAATTGTGACAGCTGAAAGGGAAAAGCTTTGCAAAATCGCTAGAAAACCTGTAAAATAGAAAAGATGAACAAATAGGAGGTTCCTTGTGTCAAAAAAGGAAATCAATATTAATAACTACAATGATGACGCCATTCAGGTGCTAGAAGGGTTGGATGCGGTCCGTAAACGTCCAGGGATGTACATTGGATCGACCGACGGAGCAGGTCTCCATCACCTAGTCTGGGAAATCGTGGATAATGCGGTTGACGAAGCCTTGTCTGGATTTGGTGATCGCATCGATGTGACGATTAATAAGGACGGGAGTTTAACGGTTCAAGACCACGGACGTGGGATGCCAACGGGAATGCACGCCATGGGAATTCCAACTGTTGAAGTTATCTTTACCATTCTCCACGCTGGAGGGAAATTCGGTCAAGGTGGCTATAAGACATCTGGAGGTCTTCACGGAGTCGGTTCTTCGGTTGTTAATGCCCTCTCAAGTTGGTTGGAAGTTGAAATTACCCGTGACGGTACAGTCTACAAGCAACGTTTTGAAAATGGCGGGAAACCCGTCACAACCTTGAAGAAAATTGGTACAGCACCCAAGTCTAAGACCGGTACCAAAGTCACTTTCATGCCTGACGCGACGATTTTCTCTACGACTGACTTCAAATACAATACCATTTCAGAACGACTCAATGAGTCAGCCTTTCTCTTAAAAAATGTGACCTTGTCTTTAACAGATAAGCGAACAGATGAAGCAATCGAATTCCATTATGAGAACGGGGTACAAGACTTTGTTTCTTACCTCAATGAAGACAAGGAAACCTTGACGCCAGTCCTATACTTTGAAGGCGAAGACAATGGTTTCCAAGTGGAGATTGCCCTCCAGTACAATGATGGATTTTCAGATAACATTCTATCCTTTGTCAATAACGTTCGTACTAAAGATGGTGGAACACATGAGACAGGACTCAAGTCTGCCATTACCAAGGTTATGAATGACTATGCGCGCAAGACAGGACTTCTCAAGGAAAAAGATAAAAACCTTGAAGGGTCAGACTACCGCGAGGGACTAGCAGCCGTTCTTTCTATTCTCGTTCCTGAAGAACACCTCCAGTTTGAGGGTCAGACCAAGGATAAACTGGGGAGTCCACTAGCTCGTCCGGTTGTGGATGGAATTGTGGCTGATAAGTTGACCTTCTTCCTTATGGAAAATGGAGAATTGGCTTCCAATCTCATTCGCAAGGCTATCAAGGCGCGTGATGCTCGTGAGGCAGCTCGCAAAGCGCGTGATGAGAGCCGAAATGGTAAGAAAAATAAAAAAGACAAGGGCTTGCTTTCTGGTAAATTGACTCCAGCCCAGTCTAAAAACCCTGCAAAGAATGAACTCTACCTAGTCGAAGGAGATTCTGCCGGTGGTTCTGCCAAGCAAGGTCGTGACCGTAAATTCCAAGCTATCTTGCCTCTTCGTGGCAAGGTTATCAATACAGCCAAGGCTAAGATGGCGGATATCCTCAAAAATGAAGAAATCAATACCATGATTTATACCATCGGTGCTGGTGTTGGAGCAGATTTCTCACTTGAAGATGCCAACTATGACAAGATTATTATCATGACCGATGCCGACACCGACGGTGCCCATATCCAAACTCTTCTTTTAACATTCTTCTACCGTTATATGCGTCCGCTAGTTGAGGCAGGCCATGTCTATATCGCCCTTCCTCCACTTTACAAGATGTCCAAAGGGAAAGGTAAGAAAGAAGAAGTGGCCTATGCTTGGACGGATGGTGAGTTAGAAGAACTTCGCAAGCAGTTCGGTAAAGGCGCTACGCTCCAACGCTATAAAGGTCTTGGTGAGATGAATGCAGACCAACTCTGGGAAACAACCATGAACCCAGAAACGCGTACCCTCATCCGTGTCACTATCGAAGACCTAGCACGCGCTGAACGTCGCGTCAATGTCCTTATGGGAGATAAGGTCGAACCACGCCGTAAGTGGATTGAGGATAATGTCAAGTTTACGCTTGAGGAAGCGACTGTGTTTTAAGGGGCATGAATAATGGTTGATTCAGGATATTCGATTTTTGGTAGTTACTTGGGTTTGGTTTTCTTAGTTTCTTTACCCTCGGCTATTCTTGCATTCTACATTAACAGTCGAAAAAAAAGTTTCCAAGGTTTATATGCACCGATTGTATTTACCTTGTTTATGATCTTGATGCTTTTATTCAATATGGATTCGTCAGAATCCGGTTCTTTAGTGGCATCCTTTGTCATGATTTTATTTGGTTTTCCTTTGATAGCAGGAGCCTTAATCTACACACTTATTCGATTGTGTTATGTCTATCCGGAGAAACGGTGGAAGGCTTTTTTGATTTTCCTATCCTATATTTTAGGTCCCCTATCTGTAGGTATTCTGGGATGGTATGTGGTAAATTTAGTTCAGATCCATCTGTTGACATTCTTGGTAATGATTTTGATGATTCTAGTTTCCTATCTTCCTCCTCTCTATCTCCATTACACCAAACGAAATCAGTAAGACATAGAATACTTTTTGGTTGGGTATAGTGATTAATTACTTAGATTATGTCAGAGATGGCAAATGGTTTACGATTTATAATGAAAAACAATTTCAAACAGCTCTAAGTGATGAAGAATTGAAATATGAGAACTGATCAGGAAATACTTGGACTGATTTTAGGGACAGTTAAAACTTTAAAAGTTGACGCTGGTAGGAACTCAAGTATCTCCTCCTCAATAATCTGACGGATGACCTTACTCAGACCCGTTTCTTTAAGGGTATAACCTATACCAGACAGGGGAGTTGTAAAATTCAAGTAAAGGTGATGATTATCTTTTGTAGGTAAACAATCGCTAAAACTATTGGAGGTGCGGTATTGATTACGTTATTAATGTTGCCTTTTTTCCTTGTTCTCCTAGCCATTTTTGGAATTATATATGATTTAACGACCAGTAAAGGGAGAAAAGAGTGTGCTCGCACAGTATCTTTGTTTATATTGAACATCCTCACTATTGGTATCTGTCTATTAGATCTACCAATGGAAAGTAAACCATACTCAGGAATAGGGTTTATCTTATTTTATGCACTTGCCTTCACCCCTTTGATGATTGTTTTTTCACTATATACTCTCTATCGGATTGGAAAACATTATAGGTATTTTAAGAGTAAGTTTGCTATAATACTTCGATTCAATGCTATTTTACTTTTCCTTCTTTCATTAGTAAATACTTTTGTATTATGGAGAAGCTTTCAAATATATCATAAAAACGATATGAATTTGTTTTATTTTATTTTAATCGTTTCGGGGATTTGTTCAACTATCCAATTGATAGTAGGCGAACTTGAGATGAAAAGAATACGAGGCATCCAAAAACAAGAGGAGCTAGACGGCAATGAAAAATAATTCTATAAAAGATATGTGCAGACAATATAGAAGTGAAGTGCAAATGCTGAGATTGATTTTACAGGTAGCCGAAAATATACAAGTAGAAGCTGTCGCCATGTCTGGTTCACGGACAAATCCAAAAGCACCAAAAGACGAGTTTCAAGACTATGATGTTGTTTATGTCGTGGACGACTTAGATAATCTGACGAGTGACCTTTCTTGGTTAGACCAGTTTGGCAAACGTATTATTGAGCAGCATAATGTCCTAGGCAACCGTCGACTTTATCTGATGCTATTTGAAGATGGAAATCGGATTGATTTGACCCTCTGCCCCAAAGACCACATTCAAGAGTGGGTGGATAGTGAAGCTGATTATACAGTTTTGAAAGATGAGAAAGGCTTGTTTGAGTCCTATACTACAAGTCCTCAACGTTACTGGACAAATCCAGCTAGTCAGACAGATTTCGAAAAAGCCTGCAATGAATTTTGGTGGGTGTCAGCCTACGTGGTTAAAGGGATTTGTCGCAAGCAAGCCATCTATGCCACGGATCATCTCTACGGAATTTGTCAACAAGAACTCTTGAAGGTCTTGGCTTGGCGAGTTGCAGCAGATAAGGGGACGATTGATATTGGCAAGAACTACAAGTATCTTTTTCAGTATTTACCTGCAGAGAAGGAGAAGGAATTCTCAAATCTGCTTGATTTTTCAAGTGTAGAGAAACTTACTCAGTCCTTATTTGCTACGATGAAACTTTTCCACCAAGAAGCTCAAATCCTTGCTCAAATGATGGGATTTGACTACGATAAGGAAGTGGCTGAGAAGATGATTAAGTATACTGAGGAGAGGTTGAACTAGTATGTTAGATTATGTATTTGCTACATTTTTTATGGGATTCCCAGGAGTACAAATTTTAGTATTGGTGTCCTCTATATTTCTAGCTATCAAAAGAAATAAGTTACATAAAAGGGTGTATGGATTATTTTTCCCGATTATTATAACGATGTGTAATATTTGGCTTATTTCAATAGATCGCACAGAGCTTTTTGATGATGCTTTAAGATTTTCGTTCTTTCTAATTTCTTTTTGTTTACCTATGCTTATTTCTTCCACACTCTATCACTCAATACGCTTATATTATTTATACAAATCAATCAAGTGGAGAGTCTTCCCTATCAGTATCTGTTATTTATTCGGTTTAATTTTTCATTATCTTAATACAATGCATTGGGAGGAGCTATTTCGAGGGCAAAAGTTTATGTTTAATATCTTGCTGATATCAACTGCTATAGTTTCTTATTTACCTTGTCAATATTTGTACACACTTCAAAGAAGAAAGAATAATCCATAGGAAATAGTTGCCTTTGCTTAATCTAAATAAGTGTTTGTGAATGACTTAAATAGTATCTAAAAATATTTTTCTTAATACCAATTTTAATGTAAAAACCTTCTCTACATTCTTTGAAAGGAGTTGAACACGCCCTAAATGCTGTGTGAAAACTCCTGACGCATTTTTTAAAACGTATTTTAAACTACAGAAAGGATAGTTTGGTTACTAGAGGTAACTGAACACGGGACTAATTTCTTAGGAAAAAAGATAAATCGCCTTAGGTTCATCGAACCTTGCATCCATTTCCTATTTTTCTACAGAAATTTTCGGCAAGCCGAATCGTCCCTTTGTATCTTATGTCTAACATTCAAAACATGTCCCTTGAGGACATCATGGGAGAGCGCTTTGGTCGCTACTCCAAATACATTATTCAAGACCGGGCTTTGCCAGACATTCGTGATGGATTGAAGCCGGTTCAGCGTCGCATTCTTTATTCGATGAATAAGGATGGCAATACCTTTGATAAGAGCTACCGCAAGTCGGCCAAGTCTGTCGGGAACATCATGGGGAATTTCCACCCACACGGTGACAGTTCTATCTATGATGCTATGGTCCGTATGTCTCAGGATTGGAAGAACCGTGAGATTCTAGTTGAAATGCACGGTAATAACGGTTCTATGGACGGAGATCCGCCAGCGGCAATGCGTTATACCGAGGCGCGTTTGTCTGAAATTGCTGGGTACCTTCTTCAGGATATCGAGAAGAAGACAGTTCCCTTTGCATGGAACTTTGACGATACCGAGAAAGAACCGACGGTTTTGCCAGCAGCCTTTCCAAACCTCTTGGTTAATGGTTCAACCGGGATTTCAGCTGGTTATGCGACAGATATTCCACCTCATAATTTGGCCGAAGTTATCGATGCGACAGTCTACATGATTGATCATCCAACTGCCAAGGTGGATAAACTCATGGAATTTTTGCCTGGACCAGACTTCCCGACGGGAGGAATCATCCAAGGGCGTGACGAAATCAAGAAGGCCTATGAAACTGGGAAAGGGCGCGTGGTCGTTCGCTCCAAGACGGAGATTGAAAAGCTAAAAGGTGGTAAGGAACAAATCGTTATCACTGAAATTCCTTATGAAATCAATAAGGCCAATCTGGTCAAGAAAATCGATGATGTTCGTGTCAATAACAAGGTGGCTGGTATTGCTGAGGTTCGTGATGAGTCTGACCGTGATGGTCTTCGCATTGCTATCGAACTCAAGAAAGACGCCAATACCGAGCTTGTTCTTAACTATCTCTTCAAATACACCGACCTACAAATCAACTACAACTTTAACATGGTAGCGATTGACAATTTCACACCTCGTCAGGTCGGGATTGTTCCAATCTTGTCTAGCTACATCGCCCACCGTCGTGAAGTGATTTTGGCTCGTTCACGCTTTGACAAGGAAAAGGCTGAGAAACGTCTTCACATCGTTGAAGGTTTAATTCGCGTAATTTCAATTTTGGACGAAGTCATTGCCCTTATCCGTGCCTCTGAGAACAAGGCTGACGCCAAGGAAAACCTCAAGGTCAGCTATGAGTTTACAGAAGAGCAGGCTGAAGCCATCGTGACCTTACAACTTTACCGTTTGACCAATACAGACGTTGTTGTCTTGCAGGAAGAAGAAGCAGAATTGCGTGAAAAGATTGCCATGCTTGCGGCTATCATCGGTGATGAACGGACTATGTACAATCTCATGAAGAAAGAACTTCGCGAGGTCAAGAAGAAATTTGCGACACCACGTTTGAGTACTTTGGAAGATACTGCGAAAGCAATCGATATTGACACAGCTAGTTTGATTGCTGAGGAAGATACCTATGTCAGCGTGACTAAGGCAGGCTATATCAAGCGTACTAGCCCACGTTCCTTTGCGGCATCCACTCTGGAAGAAATTGGCAAGCGTGATGATGATCGTTTGATCTTTGTACAAACTGCCAAGACAACCCAGCACCTCTTGATGTTTACAACTCTTGGGAATGTCATCTATCGACCAATCCATGAATTGGCAGACATTCGCTGGAAGGACATCGGAGAGCACTTGAGCCAAACGATTACAAACTTTGAAACTAACGAAGAAATCCTTTATGCAGAAGTAGTGGATCAGTTTGATGATGCGACAACCTACTTTGCAGCAACTCGCCTTGGTCAAATCAAACGCGTAGAACGCAAAGAATTCTCTCCATGGCGGACCTACAAGTCGAAGTCTGTCAAGTATGCTAAGCTAAAAGATGAGACAGACCAGATTGTAGCAGTGGCACCGATTAAACTAGATGATGTTCTCTTGATTAGTCAAAATGGTTATGCCCTTCGTTTCAATATCGAAGAGGTTCCCGTTGTCGGTGCCAAGGCTGCAGGTGTCAAGGCTATGAACCTGAAAGAAGATGATGTCCTCCAATCCGCCTTTATCTGTAACACTTCATCCTTCTACCTCTTGACCCAACGTGGTAGCTTGAAACGTGTCTCTTGTGAGGAAATTCCGGCGACCAGCCGTGCCAAACGAGGCCTACAAGTCTTGCGTGAGTTGAAAAACAAACCGCACCGTGTCTTCTTGGCTGGAGCAGTTGCAGAGCAAGGATTCGTTGGTGATCTTTTTAGTACAGAAGTAGAAGAAAACGACCAAACGTTACTTGTCCAATCTAACAAGGGAACAATCTATGAAAGCCGATTGCAAGACCTCAACTTGTCAGAACGTACTAGCAATGGAAGCTTTATTTCAGACACGATTTCAGATGAAGAAGTTTTCGATGCTTACCTCAAAGAAGTCTTTAAAGAGGACAAAGCAAGTTCGTAAAAAGAATCAGCCCAGAGGGCTGATTTCTTTGTGTTGAAAAATTTTCAGAAAATTACAAAAAATACTTGAAATTTTACTAGAAAAGTGTAGAATAGAACACATAGTTTGAATAGTATAAAGGAGAAACACATGACAGTTGCAATTGATTGGGAAAATCTTGGCTTTGCTTATATGAAACTACCTTACCGTTATATCGCTCACTACAAAAATGGTCAATGGGATCAAGGAGAATTGACAGAGGATGCAACCTTGCATATTTCAGAGTCTTCTCCAAGTCTCCACTATGGACAGCAAGCATTTGAGGGATTGAAAGCTTATCGTACCAAGGACGGCAGTGTTCAATTGTTCCGTCCTGACGAAAATGCCAAGCGTTTGCAACGTACTTGTGACCGTCTTTTGATGCCACAAGTTCCGACAGAAATGTTTGTAGAAGCTTGTAAAGCAGTTGTGCGTGCAAATGAAGAATACGTCCCACCATATGGAACAGGTGGAACCCTTTATCTTCGTCCACTTTTGATTGGTGTTGGGGATATTATTGGGGTTAAACCAGCAGAAGAGTATATTTTCACCATCTTTGCTATGCCAGTTGGTAACTATTTTAAAGGTGGTTTAGTCCCAACCAACTTCTTGATTCAGGATGTATACGACCGTGCAGCTCCGAATGGTACAGGTGCGGCCAAGGTAGGTGGAAACTATGCTGCTAGTCTCCTCCCAGGTAAAATGGCCAAGTCACGCCAATTTTCAGATGTTATCTACCTAGACCCATCTACACATACAAAGATTGAAGAAGTCGGATCAGCCAACTTCTTTGGAATCACGGCCGACAATAAATTTGTTACGCCATTGAGTCCATCTATCTTGCCATCTATTACCAAGTATTCTTTGCTTTACTTGGCAGAACACCGCTTGGGCTTGACACCGATTGAAGGCGATGTCCCAATTGATAATTTGGCTCGTTTTGTAGAGGCAGGTGCCTGCGGTACAGCAGCAGTTATTTCTCCAATTGGAGGTATCCAACATGGCGATGATTTCCATGTTTTCTATAGTGAAACAGAAGTAGGTCCTGTTACACGCAAACTCTATGATGAATTGACTGGTATCCAATTTGGTGATGTGGATGCACCAGAGGGATGGATTGTCAAAGTGGACTAAAAGACTGGAAGTAAAGAGAAACTCCATAGCAGTTGTAATAGCTGAAATGGAGTTTTTTCTTGCTAGTTTGAGCATTTTCTTGTACAATAGAAAAAGTGAAAAGAGGTAAAGTATGAGTAAAAAAGATAAGAAAATTGAAATCCAATTAACCGATGCAAAAGTGACTGTTGGAAAAGACAGCTATGAAGGATACATTTTGACGATTGGAAAAAAGGTTATTGGTGAAATTGCCGAATTAGATAGTCAATTTGCCATCATAAAGAATGGAAATGTCGATAGTTTTTATAAAAAACTTGAAAAAGCTGTGGAAATTTTGATTGAAAACTATAATTTGACAAAATAATACTTGTTTTATTGAAAATTTCATGATATAATAGTTCTCGTTAAACATTGGAGAGATAGCGAAGAGGCTAAACGCGGCGGACTGTAAATCCGCTCCTTCGGGTTCGGGGGTTCGAATCCCTCTCTCTCCATTCATCAATGGGGTATAGCCAAGCGGTAAGGCAAGGGACTTTGACTCCCTCATGCGTTGGTTCGAATCCAGCTACCCCAGTTCTTAGGTAATAAATTCAAGATAAAAAGAAAAATATCTTAGGGTATTTTATTTTTATAATTGAAAGACGTGAACGATATGAACATGTCTTTGCGGGTGCTTAGGAAAAAAATTATAAGTATGTCAAGTTTTTGGAAAAACTTGATTGTTGGAGGATTTTTTAGATGAACGAATTTGAAGATTTGCTAAATAGCGTTAGCCAAGTTGAGCCTGGTGATGTTGTTAGTGCTGAAGTATTGACAGTTGATGCGACTCAAGCTAACGTTGCAATCTCTGGGACTGGTGTTGAAGGTGTCTTGACTCTTCGCGAATTGACAAACGATCGCGATGCAGATATTAATGACTTTGTGAAAGTAGGAGAAGTATTGGATGTTCTTGTACTTCGTCAAGTAGTTGGTAAAGATACTGATACAGTTACATACCTTGTATCTAAAAAACGCCTTGAAGCTCGCAAAGCATGGGACAAACTTGTAGGACGCGAAGAAGAAGTTGTTACTGTTAAAGGAACTCGTGCCGTTAAAGGTGGACTTTCAGTAGAATTTGAAGGTGTTCGTGGATTCATCCCAGCTTCAATGTTGGATACTCGTTTCGTACGTAACACTGAACGTTTCGTAGGTCAAGAATTTGATGCTAAAATCAAAGAAGTTGATCCTAAAGAAAACCGCTTCATCCTTTCACGTCGTGAAGTTGTTGAAGCAGCTACTGCAGCAGCTCGTGCTGAAGTATTCGGTAAATTGGCTGTTGGTGATGTCGTAACTGGTAAAGTTGCTCGTATCACTAGCTTTGGTGCTTTCATCGACCTTGGTGGTGTTGACGGATTGGTCCACTTGACTGAATTGTCACACGAACGTAACGTATCACCTAAATCAGTTGTAACTGTTGGTGAAGAAATTGAAGTGAAGATCCTTGATCTTAACGAAGAAGAAGGTCGCGTATCACTTTCACTTAAAGCAACAACACCTGGACCATGGGATGGCGTTGAGCAAAAATTGGCTAAAGGTGATGTAGTAGAAGGAACAGTTAAACGTTTGACTGACTTCGGTGCATTTGTTGAAGTATTGCCAGGTATCGATGGACTTGTTCATGTATCACAAATTTCACACAAACGTATCGAAAATCCAAAAGAAGCTCTTACTGTTGGTCAAGAAGTTACTGTTAAAGTCCTTGATGTTAACGCTGACGCAGAACGTGTATCACTTTCTATCAAAGCTCTTGAAGAACGTCCAGCTCAAGAAGAAGGACAAAAAGAAGAAAAACGTGCTGCTCGTCCACGTCGTCCAAAACGTCAAGAAAAACGTGATTTCGAACTTCCAGAAACACAAACAGGATTCTCAATGGCTGACTTGTTCGGTGATATCGAACTTTAATCAAATTGATAATCACAAAATCCTTTGTTTAAAACAAGGGATTTTTCTTTTGTCTCTTTCCCATTTTTGATATAATAGTTCTATGTTAGATTCAGAAAAACAATCACAATATCAATTGTTAAATGAGGAACTCTCTTATTTACTTGAAGGTGAGAGCAATGTTCTTGCCAATCTTTCGAATGCTAGTGCCCTCCTAAAATCTCGCTTTCCAAATACTGTATTTGCAGGGTTTTATCTGTTTGATGGTAGCGAGTTGGTTTTAGGGTCTTTTCAGGGTGGTGTTTCTTGTATTCGCATTCCGCTTGGGAAAGGCGTTTGTGGAGAAGCTGCTGAGTTTCAAGAGACTGTTTTGGTTGGCGATGTGAGCACCTATCCAAACTACATTTCTTGTGATAGTATGGCCAAGAGTGAAATCGTGGTTCCCATGCTCAAGAATGGTCGATTGCTGGGTGTCTTAGACTTGGATTCTTCACTTATTGATGATTACAATGCCGTTGACCGTGATTACTTGGAACAATTTGTCGCTATTTTGCTTGAGAAGACAGAATGGGACTTTACGATGTTTGAGGAGAAAGCCTAATGTATCAAGCACTTTATCGAAAATATAGGAGTCAAACTTTTTCACAATTGGTCGGACAAGAGGTTGTGGCTAAAACCCTAAAACAAGCGGTCGAGCAGGAAAAGATTAGTCATGCCTATCTTTTCTCAGGCCCTCGTGGGACTGGGAAGACCAGTGTAGCCAAGATTTTTGCCAAGGCTATGAACTGTCCGAACCAAGTGGACGGAGAACCATGTAATAACTGCTATATCTGCCAAGCAGTGACAGAAGGTAGCTTAGAAGATGTTATCGAAATGGATGCGGCTTCGAATAACGGAGTTGATGAAATCCGAGAAATTCGTGATAAATCCACCTATGCTCCTAGTTTGGCACGTTATAAGGTCTATATCATAGACGAGGTTCATATGCTGTCTACAGGAGCTTTTAATGCGCTTTTAAAGACGCTAGAAGAACCAACTCAAAATGTTGTCTTTATCTTGGCGACTACCGAATTGCACAAGATTCCAGCAACTATTTTATCGCGTGTCCAACGTTTTGAGTTTAAATCGATTAGAACTCAAGATATCACGGCACATATTCATCATATTTTAGAAAAAGAAAATATCAGTTCTGAACCAGAGGCTGTGGAAATCATTGCTAGACGGGCTGAAGGTGGAATGCGGGATGCCTTGTCTATTCTGGACCAAGCCTTGAGTTTGACACAGGGAAATGAGCTCACGACTGCTATCTCTGAGGAGATTACAGGCACCATTAGTCTATCAGCACTAGATGACTATGTAGCCGCCTTGTCTCAGCAGGATGTTTCAAAAGCGCTTGATTCTTTGAATCTTTTGTTTGAAAATGGCAAGAGCATGACTCGTTTTGTGACGGATCTCTTGCAGTATTTGCGTGATCTACTAGTTGTTCAGACAGGTGGCGAAAATACTCATCATAGTCCAGTTTTTATGGACAATCTAGCTCTTTCTCAGGAAAGTCTCTTTGAAATGATTCGAATAGCAACTGTGAGCTTGCCAGATATGAAAGCTAGTCTACAACCTAAGATTTATGCTGAGATGATGACCATTCGTTTAGCGGAGATTAAGCCTGAACCAATGCTTTCAGAAGCTGTCGAAAGTGAAATTTCTGCACTGAGACAGGAAGTCGCTCGTCTTAAACAAGAACTTGCCAATGTTGGAACTGCTCCTAAACAAGTGGCGCCAGTCCCTAGCCGTCCAGCAACTTCCAAGACTGTCTATCGAGTAGACCGTAATAAAGTTCAGGCTATCCTACAAGAAGCTGTTGAAAATCCTGAATTGGCACGGCAAAACTTGATTCGCCTCCAGAATGCATGGGGAGAAGTAATCGAAAGCTTAGCTGGTCCTGATAAGGCTCTGCTTGTTGGTTCTCAACCAGTTGCAGCCAACGAACACCATGCTATTTTAGCTTTTGAATCTAATTTCAATGCTGGACAAACCATGAAACGGGACAACCTCAATACCATGTTTGGCAATATTCTTAGCCAAGCGGCTGGATTTTCACCTGAAATCCTGGCAATTTCCCTAGAGGAATGGAAAGAGGTTCGTGCAGCATTTTCAGCTAAAAACAAGTCTTCTCAAGCAGATCAAGAGGTAGAAGAAGAAAGTCTAATTCCAGAGGGATTCGAATTTCTGGCTGATAAAGTCATGGTCGAAGAAGACTAAAAGTGGATTTCATGGTACAATAATCCTATGACTAGACAACAATTTATCGTGATAGCACTATTTACCGCTGCTGAGACTTATTTTTTCAATGAAGCTTGGATGACTGGTCGCTATTTCATGGCAGCCTTTTGGGCCATTCTACTTTTTCGAAATTTTAGGTTAAGTTATGTAATGGGGAAAATAGTAGATGCCATTGATCAGCACCTAAACCGCAAGGATTAGTCACTAGCTTCTAAACAAAATCAAAGCCTTTTAGGCTTTTTTTTGTTATACTAGTAGAGTATATTTATGGACCTTTTCTTGTATTTTTTAGAGAAATGTAAGTGATTTCTCTAATGATAAAGGAAGTAGGCCAGAAAAAGAAAGGAACTATCATGTCAGTATTAGAGATCAAAGATCTTCACGTTGAGATTGAAGGAAAAGAAATTTTGAAAGGAGTCAATCTGACTCTGAAAACAGGAGAAATCGCAGCTATCATGGGACCAAATGGTACTGGTAAATCGACTCTTTCTGCCGCTATCATGGGGAACCCTAACTATGAAGTTACCAAAGGTGAGGTCTTGTTTGATGGCGTAAATATTCTTGAGTTGGAAGTGGACGAGCGTGCGCGTATGGGACTTTTCCTGGCTATGCAATACCCATCTGAAATTCCAGGAATTACCAACGCTGAATTTCTTCGTGCAGCTATGAATGCTGGTAAAGAAGATGATGAAAAGATTTCAGTTCGTGAGTTTATCACTAAACTAGACGAGAAAATGGAATTGCTCAACATGAAAGAAGAAATGGCAGAGCGTTACCTCAACGAAGGTTTCTCAGGTGGTGAGAAAAAACGTAATGAAATTCTTCAACTCTTGATGTTGGAACCAACTTTTGCCCTTTTGGATGAGATTGACTCAGGTCTTGATATTGACGCCCTTAAAGTTGTATCGAAAGGTGTGAATGCTATGCGTGGCGAGGGATTTGGTGCTATGATTATCACTCACTACCAACGTCTTTTGAACTACATCACGCCTGACGTGGTCCACGTGATGATGGAAGGTCGTGTGGTCCTTTCTGGTGGTCCAGAATTGGCTGCCCGTTTGGAACGTGAAGGATACGCAAAACTAGCTGAAGAACTTGGCTACGACTACAAGGAAGAATTGTAATTCCCTCGTATCTTTTAGGAGAAGTAAATGTCTAAAGAAACTATTAAACTTTTTTCAGAAATGCACGCTGAACCAAGCTGGTTGGCTGACCTCCGTCAAAAAGCTTTTGATAAGATTGAGAGTTTGGAATTACCAGTCATTGAGCGTGTCAAATTTCACCGCTGGAATCTGGGAGATGGAACCATCACAGAAAGTGAGCCTTCAGCAAATGTTCCAGACTTCACAGCTCTAGATAATCACTTGAAGTTGGTGCAAGTAGGAACGCAGACTGTTTTTGAACAAACTCCAGTTGAATTGGCTGAACAAGGAGTAATCTTTACAGACTTTCACTCAGCTTTAGAAGAAATTCCAGAACTTATCGAGGAATTCTTCATGTCATCTGTTAAGTATGACGATGACAAGTTGGCAGCCTACCATACAGCTTACTTTAACAGTGGTGCTGTCCTCTACATTCCTGATAATGTTGAGATTACAGAGCCAATCGAAGGAATTTTCTACCAAGACAGTGATAGCGATGTGCCATTTAACAAGCATATTATGATTATCGCTGGTAAAAATTCTAAGATTAGTTATCTTGAACGTCTAGAGTCACGAGGTGAAGGTAGTGCGAAGGCAACTGCTAATATCACGGTCGAAGTGATTGCTCGTTCTGGTGCGCAAGTGAAGTTTGCTGCTATTGACCGTCTAGGTGAAAACGTCACTGCCTATATTAGCCGTCGTGGTAAATTAGGCAACGATGCAAGTATTGACTGGGCAATCGGTGTCATGAACGAAGGAAACGTCGTTGCTGACTTTGATAGCGACTTGATTGGTAACGGTAGCCATGCAGATCTCAAGGTTGTAGCTCTTTCAAGTGGCCGTCAGGTTCAAGGGATTGACACTCGAGTGACTAACTATGGTTGTAATTCAATCGGAAATATCCTCCAACATGGGGTTATCCTTGAAAAAGCAACATTGACCTTCAATGGTATCGGCCACATTATCAAGGGGGCTAAGGGAGCAGATGCTCAACAAGAAAGCCGTGTTCTCATGCTTTCAGACCAAGCACGTTCAGATGCCAACCCAATTCTTTTGATTGATGAAAATGACGTAACTGCAGGTCACGCGGCCTCTATCGGTCAGGTGGATCCAGAAGATATGTACTACCTCATGAGCCGTGGCTTGGATAAGGCGACTGCTGAGCGTTTGGTTGTTCGTGGTTTCCTTGGTTCCGTTATCGTTGAGATTCCAGTCAAAGAAGTTCGTGATGAAATGATTGCAACCATCGAAGAAAAATTGTCAAGACGCTAAGGGGAAGCCTATGTTAGATGTAGAAGCGATTCGCAAGGATTTTCCAATTTTAGACCAGATTGTCAACGATGAACCTCTGGTCTATCTGGACAATGCTGCGACGACACAAAAACCACTAGCAGTTCTGGAAACAATCAACCGCTACTATGAGCAGGACAATGCCAATGTTCACCGTGGGGTTCATACCTTGGCGGAGCGGGCGACAGCTTCTTATGAAGCTGCTCGTGAAACCATTCGTAAGTTTATCAATGCAAGTTCTACAAAGGAAGTTCTCTTTACCAGAGGAACGACAACCAGCCTTAACTGGGTGGCACGCTTCGCGGAGGAAATCCTGACTGAGGGAGACCAGGTCTTGATTTCTGTCATGGAACACCATTCCAATATCATTCCATGGCAGGAAGCTTGTCGCAAGACTGGGGCAGAGCTTGTCTATGTTTATCTCAAGGACGAAGCTCTGGATATGGATGACTTGCGCGCTAAATTGACGGACAAGGTCAAGTTTGTTTCGCTAGCTCATGCCTCTAATGTCCTTGGTGTGGTTAATCCTATCAAAGAAATCACTCAATTAGCCCACCAAGTTGGGGCTATCATGGTGGTGGATGGTGCTCAGTCTACGCCACATATGAAGATTGATGTCCAGGACTTGGATGTGGACTTCTTTGCCTTTTCAGGTCACAAGATGGCTGGTCCTACAGGCATCGGTGTGCTTTACGGTAAAGAAAAGTATCTGGAACAAATGTCTCCAGTTGAATTTGGTGGTGAGATGATTGATTTCGTCTATGAGCAATCTGCTAGTTGGAAGGAATTGCCTTGGAAATTTGAGGCTGGAACGCCAAATATGGCAGGTGCTATTGGACTTGCTGCAGCAGTGGATTATCTGGAAAAGATTGGCATGGACGCCATTGAAGCTCATGAACAAGAACTGATTGCATACGTCTATCCAAAATTACAGGCCATTGAAGGTTTGACCATTTATGGTTCGCAGGACTTGGCTCAACGTTCGGGTGTCATTGCTTTTAACTTAGGGGATCTTCATCCCCACGATCTTGCGACGGCTCTGGATTATGAAGGAGTGGCTGTTCGTGCTGGTCACCATTGCGCCCAACCCTTGCTTCAGTATTTGGAAGTCCCAGCAACAGCTCGTGCAAGTTTTTATATCTACAATACCAAGGCAGATTGTGACAAGCTAGTCGATGCCCTACAAAAGACAAAGGAGTTTTTCAATGGCACTTTCTAAACTAGATAGCCTTTATATGGCAGTGGTGGCAGACCATTCGAAAAATCCACATCACCAAGGGAAGCTGGAAGATGCTGAGCAAATCAGCCTCAATAATCCAACCTGTGGGGATGTTATCAACCTCTCTGTCAAGTTTGATGCAGAGGACCGTTTGGAAGATATTGCTTTTCTAAATTCAGGATGCACGATTTCAACTGCTTCTGCTAGTATGATGACAGATGCTGTTTTGGGCAAGACCAAACAAGAAATTCTAGAACTTGCAACTATCTTTTCTGAAATGGTTCAAGGTCAAAAGGATGACCGTCAAGACCAACTCGGGGATGGTGCCTTCTTGTCAGGTGTTGCCAAATTCCCACAACGAATCAAGTGTGCAACCCTGGCTTGGAATGCCCTTAAGAAAACAATTGAAGATCAAGAAAAACAGTAAGACAAGTTTCTTTTGTCTTACGAATC
The DNA here is from genome assembly GCF_019334565.1 of Streptococcus oralis. Taxonomy (NCBI): domain Bacteria; kingdom Bacillati; phylum Bacillota; class Bacilli; order Lactobacillales; family Streptococcaceae; genus Streptococcus; species Streptococcus oralis. The sequence continues at coordinate 805,864 of NZ_CP079724.1, forward strand.
AGTAGAAATGAAGAATGAAAGAAAGGATATTATGGCTGAAGAAAGAGTAGAACCAAAACCAATTGACCTTGGTGAATATAAATTTGGTTTCCATGACGATGTAGAGCCTGTCCTATCGACAGGAAAAGGACTCAACGAAGGTGTTATTCGTGAATTATCTGCTGCTAAGGGTGAACCTGAGTGGATGTTAGAATTCCGTTTGAAGTCTTATGAAACCTTCAAAAAAATGCCTATGCAAACCTGGGGAGCAGACTTGTCAGAGATTGACTTTGATGACTTGATCTACTACCAAAAACCTTCTGATAAACCTGCCCGTTCTTGGGATGAAGTTCCTGAGAAAATCAAAGAAACCTTTGAACGTATTGGGATTCCAGAAGCTGAGCGTGCTTATCTAGCAGGAGCTTCTGCCCAGTATGAGTCAGAAGTGGTTTACCATAACATGAAGGAAGAGTTCCAGAAATTGGGTATTATCTTTACAGATACGGATTCTGCCCTCAAGGAATACCCAGACTTGTTTAAACAATACTTTGCGAAGTTGGTACCACCGACTGATAACAAGTTGGCAGCCCTCAACTCTGCAGTATGGTCGGGTGGAACCTTTATCTACGTGCCAAAAGGTGTCAAGGTAGATATTCCACTTCAAACCTACTTCCGTATCAACAACGAAAATACAGGTCAGTTCGAACGTACCTTGATTATTGTTGATGAAGGAGCAAGCGTCCACTACGTAGAAGGCTGTACAGCGCCAACTTATTCAAGTAACAGCTTGCACGCTGCCATTGTAGAAATTTTCGCTTTGGACGGAGCTTATATGCGTTATACAACCATCCAAAACTGGTCTGATAATGTCTATAACTTGGTAACAAAACGTGCCAAAGCTTTGAAAGATGCGACTGTTGAGTGGATTGATGGTAACTTGGGTGCTAAAACAACCATGAAATACCCGTCTGTTTACCTTGATGGAGAAGGAGCGCGTGGAACCATGCTCTCTATCGCCTTTGCCAATGCAGGGCAACACCAAGATACGGGTGCCAAGATGATCCACAACGCTCCACATACAAGCTCGTCTATCGTGTCTAAATCCATTGCTAAAGGCGGAGGAAAGGTGGACTATCGTGGACAAGTAACCTTTAACAAGAACTCTAAGAAATCTGTTTCTCACATCGAGTGTGATACCATTATCATGGATGACTTATCAGCGTCAGATACCATTCCGTTTAATGAAATTCACAACTCGCAAGTTGCTTTGGAACACGAGGCCAAGGTATCTAAGATTTCAGAGGAACAACTCTACTACCTCATGAGTCGTGGTTTGTCAGAATCTGAAGCTACTGAGATGATCGTTATGGGATTTGTAGAGCCCTTCACTAAAGAACTTCCAATGGAATACGCAGTTGAGCTGAACCGCTTGATTAGCTATGAAATGGAAGGTTCAGTCGGATAAATCCAAAAAGGAGAAGCAAATGGGATTTTTAAAAAAATTATTCGGTAATGTTGAAAAAGCGAATAAAGGTGAAATTCCTGTCGAGGAAATTGTTCCACCTTTTACAATTGATTTAGCAGAAGAAGCAGATGATTATTGGCGACAAATGGAACAAAACCTCTTGATAAACGCTGTAAAAGCTGCTGGTGGTCCTGAGGCCGTGGAACGTGCTTTTGTTCTTACTAATATCAAGGAAAATCAAGAAACCTTTGAGCTCTTTTATCAGGTAAATGGTCAACTTCTTTCATGGAGAGAGATGGATGCGACTGTTGTTGATAAAATCAGCAATCAACTCCTTCCGCAAGCGGCAGAAGTAGCGCGTGCAGTAAATGAAAATTATGAAGAGGCAAATGTACCAGTATTCCAGTACGCTATGCTTCAGTTTGAAACTGCAACCATGGCTTGGTTTGGTCGGAAGCTGACAACAGCTTCTCCAGAAGCCCAATTGACTTTTGAAGAATTGGTATCAGGTTGGCGCGCTATTTTGGAACAAGAAGTTCCCAATCGTCCTTTAGATAGTGACCGTCCGTTCCCTTACTTTGAAGTTTAAAAAATCCCAAATCCCTAAAAAACTTTCAATGGAGTATACTGTTGAGCCTACTCGCTTGATCAGTAACAAATTGAAAGAATCAGTGGGTAAAAATGCAAATTCTGAACAGGAATCCTTTCTGTTCAGAATTTTTTTCAAAAAAGGACCTAATAAATATTCACAAAACTGCTTTTATATGGTAAAATAAAACAATTACATTTAGTGGAGATGAAGTATGAATATTTTTAGAACCAAGGATGTTAGTCTGAGACAGACAGAGATGCACCGCCATTTGAAGTTGTGGGATTTGATTCTTCTAGGGATTGGTGCCATGGTGGGGACAGGGATTTTCACCATTACAGGAACAGCAGCGGCTACCCTAGCTGGTCCCTCATTAGTGATTTCCATTGTGATTTCTGCTCTGTGTGTTTCTCTATCAGCCCTCTTTTTCGCAGAATTTGCCTCTCGTGTGCCTGCTACTGGTGGTGCTTATAGTTACCTCTATGCGATTTTAGGAGAATTGCCAGCCTGGATTGCTGGCTGGCTGACCATCATGGAATTCATGACGGCTGTTTCAGGTGTGGCGTCTGGCTGGGCAGCTTACTTTAAGGGATTGCTCAGTAATTATGGTATCTCCATGCCCCAAGCCTTGAATGGAACCTTTAACCCTGAACAAGGAACCTATATAGATCTTCTGCCTATTTTAGTACTTACCTTGGTAACGGGATTGGTTTTATTAAATTCTAAGGCAGCTTTGAGATTTAATTCGCTTTTAGTGGTCTTGAAATTCTCAGCTCTCGCCTTATTTATTCTAGTTGGTATTTGGTACATCAAGCCAGAAAATTGGACGAATTTTGCTCCATTTGGTTTTGGTCAACTATATGGTGGAAGTACTGGGATTATGGCGGGTGCATCTTTGATGTTCTTTGGTTTTCTAGGATTTGAGTCTATTTCCATGGCAGTTGATGAAATTCAAAGCCCGCAAAAAAATATTCCTCGCGGAATTGTGCTTTCTCTGACAATCGTCACCATTCTCTATGCCTTGGTAACCTTAGTATTGACAGGGATTGTTCACTACAGTAAGCTCAATGTGGACGATGCAGTAGCATTTTCATTACGGAGTATTGGTATCGGCTGGGCTGCAAATTATGTTTCGCTTGTAGCCATTCTAACCCTGATAACCGTATGTATCTCCATGACTTATGCTTTGTCTCGGATGATTTATAGCTTAGCACGTGATGGACTTTTACCTCAAAGTTTCAAACAATTAAGCAAGACTAGTCGCGTTCCTAAAAATGCGACCCTCTTAACAGGAGTTGCTTCAGCCATTGCTGCAGGAGTCTTTCCTCTAGCCAGTATTGCAGCCTTCTTAAATATCTGTACGCTAGCTTATCTCATTTTGCTAGCCTACGGAATAATAAAACTCAGAAAGGATAAGGGTATGCCAAAAGAGGGAGAGTTTAAAACTCCTTTGGTACCACTTTTGCCAATCCTTTCCATCCTTATCTGTGTTTCCTTTATGCTTCAATATAGTCTAGATACCTGGATCGCCTTTGGCATTGCTCTTCTAGTTGGTCTAGTCATTTACTTTACTTACGGGTTCCGCCATTCAACCCTCGCAGAAGAAGAATAAAAGCTGGGAATTCCCAGCTTTTTTAATCTTTCACATAAGTAAATCCTTCACCCAGAATTTCATGAGCCTCAGTGATGGTGATAAAGGCTTGAGGATCAATTTTGTGAATCATATCTTTCATTTTAACGATTTCGTTTCGACCGACGATACAGTAGATAATTTTTAAATCCTTTTTGCTGTAGTAGCCTTGACCAGATATAAAGGTAACGCCACGTCCGAGTTCATCGTTAATCTCTTTGGCCAATTGATCAGGATATTGGGTAATAATCATAAATCCTTTACCAGCATAACCTCCTTCGCCGATCAAGTCGATAACACGAGCGATGATAAAGTCAAATAAGAGGGTATAGGTAACTAGACGAAGGTCCTGGAAGATAATCAAAATCAACATTAGGATAAAAAAGTCAATCCCAAAAAGCAATTTACCAATCGAAATATTGGTGTATTTGTTGAGGATACGGGCAACGATATCAGAGCCACCAGTGGTTCCACCAGCATTAAAGATAATTCCTAAACCAACCCCCAGTAAGACTCCTGAGACTAAAGCGACAATGATGAGATCCCCTTGCAAGTCGATGTGCAAAGGAATGCGCTCAAAAATTGCTAGCCAAACGGAAAGTGAAATAGATCCTAAAAGACTGGAGTAGAGGGTCTTAGGTCCAAATATCTTCCAAGCCAGGATAAATAAAGGGATATTGATTAAGAGGTTCATCAATGAGACAGGGATTTTAAAAAGATAGTAGGTAATCAAGGTAATACCTGTCGCCCCTCCCTCAAATAAATGATAAGGAACAACAAAGTAGGTAAGACCGAAGGCATAGATAGCAGCTCCAAAAATAATAGTGATAATCGGTTGAAGTTTTCGAATCATGGCTGTTCCTCACTTTTCTATAGATAGATTATACCAAAAATTCAGTTCTTTTCATCGGATCACTTATGATTTTTTATCATTTTTTTGATATAATAAAGGAGAAAATCCCAATCCTATCGAGAAGAATAGAAAGATTGAATTATGACACAAGTAAAAATTGTAACGGACTCTTCTGTTACTATCGAACCAGAAGTAGTTAAAGAATTAAATATCACTGTTGTCCCTCTATCAGTTATGATTGATAGTGTGCTTTATTCGGATGCAGATTTGAAAGAGGGAGAATTCCTTCATCTTATGCAACAAAGTAAGAATCTGCCTAAAACAAGCCAGCCACCTGTAGGAGTGTTTGCTGAGGTCTTTGAAGAACTAGGTAAAGATGGCAGTCAAATTATCGCCATTCACATGTCCCATGCCTTGTCTGGAACTGTAGAAGCTGCTCGCCAAGGGGCAAGCCTCTCAACTGCTGATGTAACGGTTATTGATAGTTCTTTTACAGATCAAGCAATGAAGTTCCAAGTTGTTGAAGCCGCAAAACTTGCTAAAGAAGGTAAAGATTTAGAAACGATCTTAGCTCATGTAGAGGACGTCAAAAATCATACAGAACTCTATATCGGTGTTTCGACGCTAGAAAACTTAGTTAAGGGTGGTCGTATTGGACGTGTGACAGGATTACTAAGCTCACTCTTGAATATTCGTGTAGTAATGCAGATGAAAAACCACGAACTCCAACCAATCGTCAAAGGACGTGGAGCGAAAACTTTCAAAAAGTGGCTTGAGGAATTAACCGAGACTCTTTCCAAAAAATCAGTTGCTGAGATTGGAATTTCCTACGCTGGAACGAACGAATGGGCGAATGAGATGAAGGCATTATTACAACCTTATGTTGAGAAGCCAATATCTGTATTGGAAACTGGCTCTATTATTCAAACTCATACTGGAGAGAATGCTTGGGCGATTCTAATTCGCTACAATTCCTAAAAAAATAGAGAAAAAATGGTCAAAATAGTGTTTTTGACTTGACCTATAGTCGATTTTAGGATATGATTATATTTGTTAATTAGAAATTATTTGGAGGATTTGTTAACATGGCAAACAAACAAGATTTGATCGCTAAAGTAGCAGAAGCTACAGAATTGACTAAGAAAGATTCAGCAGCAGCAGTTGACGCTGTATTTGCAGCAGTAACTGAATACCTTGCAGCTGGAGAAAAAGTTCAATTGATCGGTTTCGGTAACTTTGAAGTTCGTGAGCGTGCTGCACGTAAAGGTCGCAACCCACAAACTGGTAAAGAAATCAAAATCGCAGCTTCTAAAGTTCCAGCATTCAAAGCTGGTAAAGCTCTTAAAGACGCTGTTAAATAATGAATTTAAAAAAGCCTATTGTATCAAGCTTCATTGCTTGGTCGATAGGCTTTTTTTGTTGTTTTGGGGTATTTTTGGGGCAAAAAAAAGAAAAAGGTTCTCACGTATGAGAACCTTCTTTTCATTAGTTTTTAGAAGCTGCTTGGAATTCAGGGTTTTTCCATGCTTCATCAATGATAGCTTGCAATTCTTTAGCTGATGCTTGCATTTTTTGAGTTTCAGCATCATTCAATGGGATGTTTACTGGACGAACGATACCGTGCGCACCAACAACAGCTGGTTGACCGATAAAGACGTTTTTAACACCGTATTGACCTTCTTGGAAGACTGAAAGTGGAAGTACTGCATTTTCGTCATCAAGGATTGCTTTTGTGATACGAGCAAGTGCTACAGCGATACCGTAGTATGTAGCTCCTTTTTTGTTGATGATTGTGTAGGCAGCGTCACGAACTCCTTCGAACAATTCAATCAATTCAGATTCTTGAACGTTTTGAGTGTCTTTAAGGAATTCTTCAAGGTTTACACCAGCGATGTTAGCGTGTGACCAAACCGCAAATTCAGAATCTCCGTGTTCACCCATGATGTAGGCGTGAACTGAACGAGCATCAACATCCAATTTTTCAGCAAGTGCTTGACGGAAACGTGCTGAGTCAAGTGAAGTACCTGAACCGATAACACGTTCTTTAGGGAATCCAGAGAATTTCCAAGTTGAGTAAGTCAAAACGTCAACTGGGTTAGCTGCAACAAGGAAGATACCATCAAAACCTGATTCAACAACTTGTGTTACGATTGATTTGTTGATAGCCAAGTTTTTACCTACAAGGTCAAGACGAGTTTCACCTGGTTTTTGAGGAGCACCTGCAGTGATAACAACAAGGTCAGCGTCTGCACAGTCAGCGTATTGTGCAGCGTAGATTTTTTTAGGTGAAGTGAAGGCAAGGGCGTGGCTAAGATCAAGCGCATCACCTACAGCTTTTTCGTGTAATTGAGGAATTTCGATAATTCCAAGCTCTTGTGCAATTCCTTGGTTAACAAGTGCGAAAGCGTAAGATGAACCTACGGCACCGTCACCAACAAGGATCACTTTTTTGTGTTGTTTAGTTGAAGTCATTATCTAAACATCTCCTTCATTTTTTTTAGGGGAATCCCCAGACACTTTCATTCTATCACTTTTAAAAAGCTTTGTCACGAATATTCTATTCGGTTATCGATGTAAACGTTTTAGCGATTTCCAAAGGCTGAAATGAAGGACAAATTATGGTATAATATATCTAATTACTAATAGTGAAATGAGGCATTTATGAATGCAGGATAGAAATTTAGTGAATGTCAATCTGACAAAGGAGATGAAGACCAGCTTTATCGACTACGCCATGAGCGTTATCGTCGCGCGGGCCCTTCCTGATGTTCGAGATGGCTTAAAACCTGTTCACCGTCGTATTCTTTACGGAATGAATGAACTAGGTGTTACACCAGACAAACCTCATAAAAAATCAGCCCGTATTACAGGGGATGTTATGGGTAAATACCACCCGCACGGAGATTCCTCTATTTACGAAGCCATGGTTCGTATGGCCCAGTGGTGGAGCTACCGTTACATGCTTGTTGATGGGCATGGAAACTTTGGTTCTATGGACGGGGATGGTGCTGCCGCGCAACGGTACACTGAGGCACGTATGAGCAAGATTGCTCTTGAAATGCTTCGTGATATCAATAAAAACACAGTTGATTTCGTAGATAACTACGATGCTAACGAACGTGAACCCTTGGTTTTGCCAGCTCGTTTTCCAAACCTTTTGGTCAATGGGGCAACTGGTATCGCTGTTGGGATGGCAACCAATATTCCACCTCACAACTTGGGTGAAACCATTGATGCAGTGAAGTTGGTTATGGACAATCCTGAAGTGACGACTAAGGACTTGATGGAAGTCTTGCCTGGTCCAGATTTTCCAACTGGTGCTCTTGTCATGGGGAAATCAGGGATCCACAAAGCTTATGAGACCGGTAAAGGTTCTATTGTCCTTCGTTCTCGTACAGAGATTGAAACCACTAAGACGGGTCGTGAGCGTATTGTTGTAACGGAATTCCCTTATATGGTTAATAAAACCAAGGTACATGAGCATATTGTTCGCTTGGTTCAGGAAAAACGAATTGAGGGAATTACAGCTGTACGTGATGAGTCCAATCGTGAAGGCGTTCGCTTTGTAATCGAGGTTAAACGCGACGCGTCTGCCAACGTTATCCTTAACAACCTCTTCAAGATGACCCAGATGCAAACCAACTTTGGTTTCAACATGTTGGCGATTCAAAATGGTGTGCCAAAAATCTTGTCCCTTCGTCAAATTTTGGATGCTTATATCGAGCACCAAAAAGAAGTGGTCGTTCGTCGTACTCGTTTTGACAAGGAAAAGGCAGAGGCGCGTGCGCACATCTTAGAGGGTCTTTTAATTGCACTTGACCATATCGACGAAGTGATTCGTATCATTCGTGCCAGTGAAACAGATGCGGAAGCGCAAGCTGAGTTGATGAGCAAGTTCAAGCTTTCTGAACGTCAAAGTCAAGCTATCCTTGATATGCGTCTTCGTCGTTTGACAGGATTGGAACGTGATAGGATTCAGTCTGAATATGATGAATTGATTGCCTTGATTGCAGATTTGGCTGATATTCTTGCCAAACCTGAGCGTGTGGCGCAAATTATCAAAGAAGAATTGGACGAAGTCAAACGCAAGTTTGGTGACAAGCGTCGTACGGAGTTGATGATCGGAGAAGTCTTAACTCTTGAAGATGAAGATTTGATTGAAGAAACGGATGTTTTGATTACCCTATCTAACAAGGGCTATATCAAACGTCTGGACCAAGGTGAGTTTACTGCTCAAAAACGTGGTGGTCGTGGAGTTCAAGGTACGGGTGTAAAGGATGATGACTTTGTACGTGAGTTGGTTTCGACCAGCACCCATGATCATTTGCTTTTCTTTACTAATAAAGGACGCGTATACCGACTAAAAGGTTATGAAATCCCTGAATACGGTCGTACCGCTAAGGGCTTGCCAGTTGTCAATCTTTTGAAGTTGGACGAAGGTGAGAGCATTCAGACCATCATCAATGTTGAGTCTGAACGTAGTGATGACGCCTATCTCTTCTTTACAACTCGTTACGGTATTGTGAAGAGAACCAGTGTTAAAGAGTTCGCTAATATTCGTCAAAATGGACTTAAAGCCTTGAATCTCAAGGATGAGGATGAATTAATCAATGTCTTGCTGACAGAAGAAGATACCGATATCATCATTGGTACCAAGTTTGGTTATTCTGTTCGCTTTAATCAGTCAGCTGTTCGTGGCATGAGCCGTATCGCGACAGGTGTCCGAGGAGTTAACCTTCGTGAAGGAGATACTGTAGTTGGTGCTAGTGTCATCACTGATCAGGATGAGGTCCTTATCATCACTGAAAAAGGTTATGGTAAACGTACACTTGCTACTGAATACCCTACTAAAGGCCGTGGCGGTAAAGGGATGAAGACAGCCAATGTTGCTGAGAAGAATGGTCCTCTGGCAGGTCTCCTCACTGTTAAGGGGGATGAAGACCTGATGATTATCACGGATACAGGGGTCATGATTCGAACAAACGTTGCCAATATTTCACAAACAGGACGCTCAACTATGGGAGTTAAGGTGATGCGTCTAGACCAAGATGCCAAGATTGTGACCTTTACAACGGTTGCTGCGGCAGAAAAAGAAGAAGTTGGGACTGAAATTGAAACAGAAGGTGCAGAATAATGTCTCATAAAAAAACGAAAAATAAAAAGAGTAAGAAAAATAAGCGCAGAAATCTATTTATCAATATTTTAGCGGGTTTCTTAATTCTTCTTTCCCTAGCCTTGATTTTTAATTCAAAGATTCGCGATATCTTTTTGATCTGGAATACCAATAAATACCAAGTCAATCAAGTCACTAAGGAAAATATAGATGAAAATTTAAAATCCGAGGGAAATTTTGATTTTGACTCTGTTAAGTCTATTTCATCTGAAGCTGTATTGGCTTCTCAATGGGATGCCCAAAAGCTTCCAGTTATCGGTGGCATTGCTATTCCTGAAGTAGAAATCAACCTGCCTATTTTCAAAGGTTTGGATAATGTAAACTTGTTCTATGGAGCAGGGACCATGAAACCTGACCAAAAAATGGGAGAAGGGAACTATTCTCTAGCCAGTCACCATATCTTTACTGCTGAAAATGCCAGTCAAATGCTCTTCTCACCTTTGGTCAATGCCAAAGCAGGTATGAAAATTTACCTGACGGATAAGGATAAAGTTTATACTTATGTGATTACAGAAGTTAAACGTGTTACACCAGACCGTGTAGATGAAATCGAAGATCGTGATGGCGTAAAGGAGATTACTTTGGTTACTTGTGTTGATTATAATGCGACTGAACGTATAATCGTCAAAGGAATCTTTAAAGAATCAAAAGCTTATTCTGAGACTTCTGAGGATATTTTGAAGGCCTTTAATCAACCGTATAGACAACGTTATTAAGAATGAATGAACCAGTGAAGTGCTATTTCACTGGTTTTTTATGTCAACAAATAGGTTCAAAATAGTTCTTGTGAAAAAGGATAAGAAGGCTTAGGATAAAGATTTTTAAATAAATATTTTAGAATTTTACAGAAAACGCTTTCTAGAAAACAAGAATTATGTTATAATTATCACAAATAAAAGTTTAGGAGTTTTTTATGGTCTCTTCAGAATTTATTTCAAAGATTGAATTTGCTTGTAAGAAGAAAGAAAGTCTTTATAGCCAAAGTAAGTTTAAGTATTCGATTCGTTCCATGTTTGCAGGTGCTTTTCTAACATTTAGTACGGCTGCGGGTGCAGTTGGGGCTGACTTGATTAATAAGATCGCACCAGGCAGTGGACGCTTCCTCTTCCCATTCGTTTTTGCTTGGGGATTGGCCTACATTGTTTTCTTGAATGCTGAGCTAGTAACTTCAAATATGATGTTTTTGACAGCTGGTAGTTTCTTGAAAAAAATCTCATGGAGAAAAACAGCTGAGATTTTACTATACTGTACCTTATTCAACCTTATCGGAGCTTTGATAGCAGGTTGGGGCTTTGCCCACTCAGCAGCCTATGCAAATCTAACACATGATAGCTTCATTTCAGGGGTTGTTGAGATGAAGTTAGGTCGTTCCAATGAGCTAGTCTTGCTTGAAGGTATTTTAGCCAATATCTTTGTAAACATTGCCATTCTTTCATTCGTTTTGGTGAAAGACGGTGGCGCCAAACTTTGGCTTGTCTTATCAGCGATTTACATGTTTGTATTCTTAACAAACGAACACATTGCTGCGAACTTTGCTTCTTTTGCGATTGTTAAGTTTAGTGTTGCAGCTGATTCTATCGCAAACTTTGACATTCCGAACATCCTTCGTCACTGGGGTATAACCTTTGTCGGAAACTTTATCGGAGGAGGTCTCTTGATGGGCTTACCATACGCCTTCCTCAATAAAAACGAAGATACTTATGTCGATTAAAGAAATGAGCACGAGTTAATCGTGCTTTTTTGTTTGATGTGTATGACTAGTCATAGTTGTTCCTTATATCAAAATATAGAAAAACTGTATTGGAAAAGGCTAACCCAAGATGATACAATATACCTAATGAAGCTATTTGGAGGTCGTCTTATGACTCGTGATTTTAAATTTGAAACCCTACAATTGCATGCAGGGCAAGTCGTTGATCCAGCGACCAAGTCTCGTGCAGTACCGATTTATCAAACAACATCCTTCGTTTTTGATGACACGCAGGAGGGTGCAGATTTGTTTGCTTTGAGAAAACCAGGCAATATCTATACTCGTATCACAAATCCTACAACAGCAGCCTTTGAGGAAAGAATCGCTGCTCTTGAAGGTGGTGTTGGAGCACTAGCGACAGCATCTGGTATGGCTGCACTTACTTATACAATTCTTGCCCTTGCTCATGCGGGTGACCATGTGGTGGCTGCGTCAACTATTTACGGTGGGACTTTCAATCTCTTGAAAGAAACCCTTCCTCGTTATGGAATCACAACCACCTTTGTCGATGTGGATAATTTGGAGGAAGTAGAAGCAGCTATCGGTGACAATACCAAACTTGTCTTGATTGAAACCTTAGGGAATCCCTTGATTAACATTCCTGACTTGGAAAAATTGGCTGAGATTGCGCATAAACACCAGATTCCTCTCGTTTCTGACAATACTTTTGCCACACCATATTTGATTAACGTTTTCTCTCACGGTGTCGATATTTCAGTCCACTCAGCGACTAAGTTTATCGGTGGACATGGTACGACTATTGGAGGAGTGATTGTCGATAGCGGTCGTTTTGACTGGGCAGCTTCAGGGAAGTTCCCTCAATTTGTTGAGGAAGACCCAAGCTACCATAACTTGAGCTATACTCGTGACGTGGGTGCTGCAGCCTTTATTATCGCTGTTCGTGTTCAATTGCTTCGTGATACAGGTGCTGCCTTGTCACCATTTAATGCCTTTCTCTTGCTCCAAGGGCTTGAAACTCTCTCTCTTCGTGTTGAACGTCATGTGCAAAATGCAGAGAAAATTGTTGATTTCCTTGTCAACCATCCTAAGGTAGAAAAAGTCAACTATCCAAAACTTGCTGACAGTCCATATCATGCCTTGGCTGAGAAATATTTGCCAAAAGGTGTTGGTTCAATCTTTACCTTCCATGTCAAAGGTGGAGAGACAGAAGCACGCAAGGTCATTGATAATTTGGAAATCTTCTCTGACCTTGCAAACGTTGCAGATGCCAAATCTCTTGTTGTCCATCCTGCGACAACCACTCACGGTCAGTTGTCAGAAAAAGATCTAGAAGCAGCAGGTGTCACACCAAACCAAATCCGCTTGTCTATCGGTCTTGAAAATGTAGAGGATTTGATTGAAGATTTGCGTTTAGCCTTGGAAAAAGTATAAAGTAAGACAGATAAATAATTCGTAACTAATTATTAAATAAACTATATAAGGCTAGTACTATCTAGTCTTATATAGTTTATTTTGCTATAATAGTTTAAAATATGATTAGTATTATTGTTATGAGATTGTTAGAGAATATTAAGTAAACTTTAAGACGAACATAGAATCATTAAGAAAGGCAAGGAAACTACTTGTCTCTAAAAATTAACTTTCTTTTTCAACTCAAGAAGGTTTAGGGGATGGACGTTTGATTCAGGAATAGTAATAATAATCAAATGGAGCTAATCAGAATTAAATTATAGATGTAGAAGAAATTAGTCCTGAATTTGACTTATAAGATTCAGTTAAATCAATTAGTTTCAAATAAAATGAAAAATTTTTAAGAACTTAGAATGGTTGGAAAGTTTCCCGTTTTATCACTTAATGGTGTTGTGTTAAGAGTGATTATGTGAAATTGTTAAAAAGTAAAGTTTGATTTTGAAAAAAATAATTATAAATAAAAGGAGAAATTCTAAATGAGCCATTGCCATTCTGAACATAAAGAAATTAGTAATAATGTTCATACATTTTATATCGGATTTGATTTAGATGATTTTGGCAAGATTTCACAAGTAAAAAAGAAGTTTTATGACGAATTGTTTGACGACATTGCTTCTTTTGCTTTCGGATCACATAATGTAATGAAGAGAATCAAAGAACCTCAGGATATTTCTAAAGTTCAGAGGGAAGCATTGAGAAAAATGTATAATATACCAGAATTACAAGAAGCTAGTAGGTACTATCTTGAATCAGATTTAGTAGAGGATAAGTATCTTAAGCGTGGTGAGTTTGGAGAATTGCTTTTATATCATCTGCTACATGAATATTTTAATGCTGATGCTTTAATTTCAAAAATCTATTTCAAGGATAGCATGGGGCTACCAGCGCATGGTTTTGATGCAGTTCACGTAGATTCTGATAATCAAATCTTGTGGATTGGAGAATCTAAATTATATTCTGAATCTAGTTCTGCTATTGATGCTTTGATGAAAGATTTAGAAGAACATTTTAGAATATCATTTTTTGATTCTGAGTTTGTTATTATAGAAAATCGTGTTCATGATAGCGACATAGAACTTGATGATTTTATGAAAAAATTAATTAATCCCCAAACAAAAGTTTTAGATAAACTTGCTAATATCAATATTGCATTATTTGCTGGATTTGATAGCAAGTCATTGCAAGAGTTTGAAGATGAAGAGTCATTTAAGAAAAAATTAGAATCAGAGATTAATATTTTAGAAAAAAAAGCGTTAAAAAAAATAGAAGAGCATCCGTGGAATGAGCATTTAAATATTTTTTTATTTTTATTTCCCATTGACAACAAAAAAGAATTTGTCAAAGATCTACATTTAAAATTAAAAGGGGCGCAGCAAGGATGAAAAATATTAAAGAAATTCTAAAATATTCTGAGTTAAAAAATTATGAAGAAAATTTTGAACTTATTAAATATATTTCTAGTATTATTGATACATCTGATGCTAGAAAAGTAATAATTCATATCTTAGATATTTGGGAAAATGTAAATAATAACGCAAAAGAAATGTGGATTGATTTGATTGGAAGAGCAGGATTTTATCCGTATTATATTGAAAAAGTTTGTCAAGAAGAGCAATTAACTCTGTCACTTCAGGATCAAATAAAAACAGAATTTTTTAAATCTGATTATCTTCCAAATATATATTTTCATCAACAGCAAAAAGAAATAGAAATAGCTTTATCCAATGGAAATAATATAGCTGTAAGCGCGCCAACTAGTTTTGGAAAAAGCTTACTTATCGAAGAGATTGTAGCAAGAAAACAATTCTGTAATATCTTAATTATACAACCAACTCTTGCATTAATTGATGAAACAAGAAAAAAACTATCAAAGTATAAAGGAGATTATAATTTAATAATTAATACTCGTCAAATAGTTCTTGAGAAAAATATTTTTATTTTAACAGCTGAACGAGTGTTAGAATTTCCAAATCTTCCCAATATAGATTTTTTTGTCATTGATGAATTTTATAAAATTTGTAATCGTCTAAATGATAGTAGAATTGATTCTTTGAATGTTGCGTTATTAAGAGTTATGAAACATAATACCCAAGCAATGTTCTTAACTCCTACTGTAGATTCTTTATCGGAGGCTTTCCGAGAAAGGTATAAAGTTGCTTTTTTTAAAACAGATTATGCTTTAGTAAATACTAATGTCATCGAGGTTAGGAATAGAAATAATAATTTATTATCTGGTAACTCTAAAAAAAATAAATTATTTAAAATGCTATATAAACAAGAAGAATCAAGTATTGTATATGTAAAATCTCCGAATGAAGCCTATAAACTTGCCAAAGAATATGTAGACTATTTACGCAAGAATAAGATTGAGACTGAAAATAAAAAATTAGATATATTTGAATGGATTGATAATAATATATCTCCTAATTGGCAATTAAAAGAAATGTTAGAACATGGTGTAGGGGCACACAACGGAGCACTCCCAAGGCATGTAGTAACTTCAGAAATTGATTTATTTAATAAAAAGAAAATTAAAGTACTTTTTGCAACGGTTTCATTGATTGAAGGCGTGAACACAGTTGCGAAAAATATGTTTGTATATAGTCAACATAAAGGTGATAATAAAATTGACTTTTTTGATTTTGCAAATATACGTGGTCGGGCTGGTAGAATGAATGAACATTTCACTGGAAATGTTTATGTGTTTATTGATGAAATTGCAGATGAACATCTCACTATTGATGTACCTAGTGTTGATCAGAATCCTGTGTCAGATGAAATTTTAATTAATATTTCAAGTAACGAAGTGAAAGATATTGAACGAAAACAGAGATTAGAAGATGGTTTAGATAATGAAATCTTAGAAATTATTAAGAATAATCTTATTTCAGTAGAAGGTCAGAAGTCTTTGTATCGCTTTATAGAAAAAGAGCAAAAAACTGGTGGAATAGATTATTTAAGGTGGGATGGTATACCTAGTTATGATAAATTATGGCAAACTCTTTACTTAGGATATAAATTTTTGAAATCAAATGATAGAATCGGTTTTGTACAAAGTAGAGCTGTAATGTCGCTTAAATTTGTCAATCTATCATTAAGAAAAGTTATTGAAGAACAGTATAAATACTATTTGTCTGAAAAAAGAAAAGATCCTTTAAATAGTGCCATTGATTTTGTTTTGAAATTTCAAAAAACAGAAGCTGGGTACGAAATACCTAAAATTTTATCTGTGATTGATTCTATACAAAGACATGTATTCAATAAATTAGGTTTGCCTGCTGGGGACTATTCTGTATTTGCCTCTTTATTAGAGAATGAACAGATTGATGAAAGATTACAATTTTTAATTGATTATGGTGTACCAAGCTCAGCTGTAAAAAAAATTAGAAATATACCTGATAATCTTATTGAAGATTCTCATATAATACAATATCTAAGAAGAAATTTATCTCTTATAATTAGGAATTTGATTCCTTATGAAGCAAATTTATTAGAAGAAGCAATACGGTAGATATGAAAAAGACCCTAAAGAAGTAGATTAGGTATATTTTATTTTGAATAACACGAGGTACCCCCTATGAACGAAATCAAATGCCCCAACTGTGGGGAAGTCTTTACAGTAAATGAGAGTCAGTATGCCGAACTCTTGTCTCAAGTGAGAACGGCAGAATTTGATAAGGAACTGCACGATCGCATGAAGCAGGAGCTAGCCTTGGCTGAGCAAAAGGCTATGAATGAGCAACAGATTAAACTAGCTCAAAAAGACCAAGAAATCGCGCAACTGCAGAGTCAAATCCAAAACTTTGATACAGAGCAAGAGTTGGCTAAGAAAGAGGTTGAACAGACAAGTCATCAGGCCTTATTAGCAAAGGACAAGGAAGTGCAGGCCTTGGAAAACCAATTGGCGACCTTGCGTTTAGAGCATGAAAACCAACTGCAAAAGACTCTCTCTGATTTAGAAAGAGAGCGTGATCAGGTCAAAAACCAGCTCCTCTTGCAGGAAAAGGAAAATGAGTTATCTTTGGCTTCTGTTAAGCAAAATTACGAAGCTCAGCTCAAGGCAGCTAGTGAACAGGTCGAGTTCTATAAGAATTTCAAAGCCCAACAATCCACAAAAGCTATCGGGGAAAGTTTGGAACAGTATGCAGAGAGTGAGTTTAACAAGGTTCGTAGTTTTGCCTTTCCAAATGCCTACTTTGAGAAGGATAACAAGGTCTCTGCGCGTGGATCTAAGGGAGACTTTATCTTCCGTGAATGTGATGAAAATGGAGTGGAAATTATTTCCATCATGTTTGAGATGAAAAACGAAGCGGATGGGACAGAGAAAAGGCACAAGAATGCGGACTTCTACAAGGAATTGGACAAGGACCGTCGGGAGAAAAACTGCGAATATGCGGTTCTGGTGACCATGCTAGAAGCAGATAACGACTACTTTAATACAGGGATTGTTGATGTCAGTCATGAGTATGAAAAGATGTATGTGATTCGTCCCCAGTTCTTTATCCAGTTGATTGGTCTCTTGCGAAATGCTGCGCTTAATTCTTTGAAATATAAGCAAGAGTTGGCACTTGTCCGTGAACAAAACATTGATATCACTCACTTTGAGGAAGATTTGGATGCCTTTAAACTAGCCTTTGCCAAGAACTACAATTCAGCTTCAACTAACTTTGGTAAAGCCATCGACGAAATTGATAAGGCTATCAAACGCATGGAAGAGGTTAAGAAATTCCTAACCACATCCGAAAACCAACTCCGCCTCGCCAATAACAAATTGGAAGATGTTTCAGTAAAAAAATTGACCCGAAAAAACCCAACTATGAAAGCCAAGTTTGATGCGCTGAAGGGAGAGTGAGAAAGCAACAGATGAACGGTATTATTAACTTAAAAAAAGAAGCGGGGATGACTTCGCATGACGCGGTTTTTAAACTGCGTAAGATTTTGGGAACAAAGAAAATCGGTCATGGTGGGACCCTGGATCCGGATGTAGTGGGTGTTTTGCCTATTGCGGTGGGCAAGGCGACCCGCATGGTCGAGTTTATGCAGGATGAGGGCAAGGTCTATGAGGGGGAAATCACTCTCGGCTATTCAACGACGACCGAGGATGCTAGTGGGGAAGTAGTCGCAGAAACTCCTGTTTTGTCGCCCTTGGATGAAACCACTGTCGATGAAGCGATTGCGAGTCTGACTGGGCCTATTACTCAGATTCCACCTATGTACTCGGCTGTCAAGGTCAATGGTCGCAAGCTCTATGAGTATGCGCGTGCAGGTCAGGAAGTGGAGCGTCCAGAACGTCAGGTGACCATTTATCAATTTGAGCGGACGAGTCCGATTTCTTATGAGGGCGAACTTGCACGATTCACTTTTCGTGTGAAATGTAGTAAGGGGACTTATATCCGTATCTTGTCTGTTGACTTGGGAGAGAAGCTGGGTTATGCGGCCCATATGTCTCACCTAACACGTACCAGTGCTGCAGGTTTGCAGTTAGATGAGGCTCTTACCTTGGAAGAAATTGCCGAAAGAGTTGAGGCTGGTCAACTTGACTTTCTCCACCCTCTTGAGATTGGTACAGGGGACCTTGTCAAAGTTTTCCTAAGTCCAGAAGAGGCTACAGAAGTGCGCTTTGGTCGTTTTATCGAGCTAGACCAAACGGACAAAGAATTGGCTGCTTTTGAAGGTGATAAATTGCTTGCCATTTTAGAAAAAAGGGACAATTTCTACAAACCAAGAAAGGTTTTTGGCTAGTCTAACTGGAGTGTGGGGATGGATTTGTTTCCCCTAGACTATCCAAACCAGACTATAAATTTTGAAAAAAATATGATAGAATAGACGACGGATAAAAAAACGGAGGATAGCATGCAAAATAGACCAATCATTATCGGAGTGACAGGTGGTTCTGGTGGAGGAAAAACCAGTGTTTCAAGAGCCATTTTATCGCATTTTCCTGATGAAAAGATTTCCATGATTGAGCATGATTCATACTACAAGGATCAGTCTCACTTGACCTTTGAAGAGCGTGTCAAAACCAACTACGACCATCCTTTTGCTTTTGATACAGACTTAATGATTGAGCAAATTAAGGAATTGTTGGCAGGGCGCCCGGTGGACATCCCGACTTATGACTATACAGCGCATACACGGAGTAGCAAGACCTATCGTCAGGAGCCTCAAGATGTCTTTATCGTTGAGGGAATTTTGGTCTTGGAGGACAAGCGTCTGCGCGATTTGATGGATATCAAGATTTTTGTGGATACAGATGATGACGTGCGTATTATTCGCCGGATCAAGCGTGATATGGAGGAGCGTGGACGTAGCCTTGACAGTGTCATTGAGCAGTACTTAGGTGTAGTTAAACCTATGTACCACCAGTTTATCGAGCCGACTAAGCGTTATGCCGATATCGTCATTCCTGAGGGAGTCAGCAATACCGTTGCTATCGACCTTTTGACGACCAAGATTGCAAAGATTTTGGAAGAAGCGCGAAACAGTAAATAATCAGATGAGGAGGCCTAGCCTCCTTTTTCTATTTTTCCTTTAGTTTCAGTAGGAAAAAGGTGATTTTTAAGCATGTTTTTGGTATAATAATACCCATGGAAAAGCAAGAAAATGAATAGTAGGTGGAGATGGAAAAGTATTTATCGGTAACAACTTTGACCAAGTATCTGAAAATGAAATTCGATAAAGACCCTTACTTGGAACGGGTCTATTTAACTGGTCAAGTTTCCAACTTTCGTAAACGACCTACTCACCAATATTTCTCCCTAAAAGACGACCATGCAGTCATTCAAGCGACCATCTGGTCAGGGATTTATCAAAAATTGGGTTTCGACCTCGAAGAGGGAATGAAAATCAATGTGATTGGGCGTGTGCAAATCTATGAACCCAGCGGGAGCTACTCTATCATCATTGAAAAAGCTGAGCCTGATGGGGTTGGGGCGCTCGCGATTCAGTTTGAACAACTCAAGAAAAAATTGACGGAAGAAGGTCTATTTCAAGAGAGATTCAAGCAACCTCTTCCCCAATTTGCTAAGCGAATCGGTGTGGTAACCAGTCGCAGTGGAGCTGTTATTCGAGATATTATCACGACCGTCAGCAGACGTTTTCCAGGTGTTGATATCCTTCTCTATCCGACCAAGGTACAAGGTGATGGAGCTGCGGAGGAAATTGCTCGAAATATTGCGCGTGCCAATCAACGTGAGGACCTAGATGTTCTCATCATTGGTCGTGGTGGGGGTTCCATCGAGGATCTCTGGGCTTTTAACGAAGAGATCGTGGTACGGGCTATTTTTGAATCTCGTTTGCCAGTTATTTCTAGTGTTGGGCATGAGACGGATGTGACCTTGGCAGACTTTGTGGCCGATCGTCGTGCTGCGACGCCAACAGCTGCAGCTGAACTGGCAACACCTGTAACCAAGTTGGATCTTTTGACTCATTTGCAAAATCAAGAAAAACGGATGTCAACAGCAGTCCGAAATGTCCTATCTAAGAAACAAGAAGCTCTGAAAAAATGCAGTCAGTCTGTGATTTTTAGACAGCCAGAGCGCTTGTATGATGGTTATTTGCAACGGTTAGATCAACTACAACTACGCTTAAAACAAAGTTTGCGAACACAGATTTCTGATAATAAACAGCTAGTTCAAGCAAGGACGCATCAACTAGTCCAATTATCACCTGTTACCAAAATCCAACGCTATCAAGATCGCTTAAGCCAGTTGGACAAGCTCCTACGTAGCCAAATGGCGCTGGTTTATGATGCCAAGGTTGCTGAAGTGAAGCGACTTTCAGAAGCTCTGCTGATGTTGGATACCAGTCGAATCGTGGCGCGTGGTTATGCTATTGTCAAAAAGGAAGAGTCCGTAGTAGACTCGGTTGAGAGTTTGAAGAAAAAAGACCAAGTGACGCTTTTGATGCGAGATGGTCAAGTAGAATTAGAGGTTAAAGATGTCAAAACAAAAGAAATTTGAGGAAAATCTAGCAGAACTGGAGACCATTGTCCAAAGTTTAGAAAATGGTGAAATCGCTTTGGAAGATGCGATTGCCGCCTTTCAAAAGGGAATGGTCTTGTCAAAAGAGCTCCAAGCGACGCTGGACAGGGCTGAAAAGACCTTGGTTAAGGTCATGCAAGAAGACGGAACAGAAAGTGATTTTGAATGAAGAAGCAAGAAAAATTAGCTCTTGTCGAGTCTGCCTTGGAAGATTTTTATGGAGACCAGCAGTTTGCCTCTAGTTTGCGAGAGTCCGTTCTCTATTCCATTCATGCTGGGGGCAAGCGTATTCGGCCTTTTCTCTTGTTGGAGGTTCTGGAAGCCTTGCAAGTCGCTATTAAACCAGCACACGCGCAGGTAGCTGCGGCCTTGGAAATGATTCATACAGGAAGCTTGATTCATGATGATCTTCCTGCCATGGATGATGACGATTATCGTCGAGGGCGTTTAACCAATCATAAGAAATTTGGCGAAGCGATGGCAATATTGGCAGGAGACGCTTTGTTCCTAGATCCCTATGCCTTGATCGCGCAGGCAGATTTGCCAAGTCGGATCAAGGTGGACCTGATTGCCAACCTATCCCTTGCTTCAGGAAGTCTAGGCATGGTAGCAGGTCAGGTTTTAGATATGGAAGGCGAACACCAGCACTTGTCCTTGAAAGAACTTCAGACCATTCATGCCAATAAGACTGGAAAATTGCTAGCCTATCCCTTCCAAGCAGCAGCTATCATAGCAGAATTAACGCCTGAAATCCAAGCAAAACTAAAAACTGTGGGTGAATTGATTGGGCTGGCCTTTCAAGTTCGAGATGATGTGTTAGATATGACCGCTAGTTTTGAGGAAATCGGCAAGACTCCGCAAAAGGATTTACAGGCAGAAAAGTCGACCTATCCAGCCTTGTTGGGCTTGGAGGAGGCTATATCCTTTTGTAACCAAACTTTGGATCAAGCCGAGGCTAAATTAGAAGAAATTGCCCAGCAAGTCAGCTTTGAAACAGCGCCGATTGTGAAAGTAGTAGAAAGTTTGAGAATCAATGACTAAGGAAAGAGTGGATGTACTAGCTTATAAACAGGGCTTGTTTGAAACACGAGAACAGGCTAAACGCGGTGTCATGGCTGGTCTAGTTGTAGCAGTCCTCAATGGGGAGCGTTTTGACAAGCCAGGAGAGAAAATCCCAGATGACACTGAGCTAAAACTCAAAGGTGAAAAACTCAAGTATGTTAGCCGTGGTGGTTTGAAATTAGAAAAAGCCTTGCAGGTCTTTGGGTTGTCAGTTGATGGAGCGACCACGATTGATATCGGTGCTTCCACTGGAGGATTTACTGACGTCATGTTGCAAAATGGTGCTGAGTTGGTCTTTGCAGTCGATGTTGGCACCAATCAGTTGGCTTGGAAATTACGCCAAGACTCGCGGGTTGTCAGCATGGAGCAGTTTAATTTTCGTTATGCTGAAAAGACTGATTTTGAGCAGGAACCAAGCTTTGCCAGTATTGATGTGAGTTTCATTTCCCTCAGTCTGATTTTGCCTGCTTTGCATCGTGTCTTGGCTGATCAAGGTCAGGTGGTGGCACTTGTCAAACCCCAGTTTGAAGCAGGTCGTGAGCAGATTGGGAAAAATGGAATCATTCGAGATGCTAAGGTTCATCAAACTGTCCTTGAATCTGTCACTGCTATGGCAGTTGAGCAAGGTTTTTCAGTGCTTGGTTTGGACTTTTCTCCCATCCAAGGTGGACATGGAAACATCGAATTTCTGGCATATTTGAAAAAGGAAGAGGGAGCAAGTAATCAAGTTGCCCCTGAAATAGAAAAAGTTGTAGAGAGAGCACATAGAGAATTTAAAGATGAATAAAAAAGAGAGACTTGAAAAAATTAGAAGATTTGTTACGGATTATCAAATCGGGACTCAGGAAGAAATCGTTGAGCATTTGAAGGAAGCAGGTATTTCTGCTACGCAGGCCACTGTCTCAAGGGACATCAAGGAGCTTGGGATTGTTAAAATTCCTTTGAAGAACAACACCTATATCTATGAGTTGCCAAAATCAATCGTCAAAAGTTTGCAGTTGGCTGAGGACAATATTGTGAGTTCTGAGTTAATGGGAAATATGATTAATCTTGCTGTCATTCCTGGAAATACTATTTTTGTGAAGAGTCAGTTGGTTGAGGCATTCTCTGAACAGATTTTTAGCTGTCTAGCTGATGATGATTCTATCTTAATTGTAGCTAGAACAGCAGAGGCAGCTGAGGAAATTGTTGAACAAGTCAAAAAATGGTAGGTCAGTATGTTACTTGAAATTTCGATAAAAAACTTTGCCATTATTGAGGCGATTTCCCTCAATTTTGAAAAGGGTATGACTGTTTTAACCGGGGAAACGGGTGCTGGAAAGTCTATTATTATCGACGCTATGAATCTCATGTTGGGGGCTCGTGCAACGACAGACGTTATTCGTTACGGTGCTCCTAAGGCAGAGATTGAGGGGCTTTTCTCAGTTGAAAATAGTCGCCTTTTACAGGAACTTTTTGATGAGCAAGGTTTGGAAATGGGTGATGAAATTATCATCCGGCGTGAAATTCTGCAAAATGGTCGTAGTGTTAGTCGCGTGAATGGCCAGATGGTCAATCTTTCTGTCTTGCGTGCTATTGGGCAACACCTTGTGGATATCCATGGTCAGCATGACCAAGAAGAGTTAATGCGTCCTCAACTGCACATTCAGATGTTGGATGAGTTTGGTGATGCTGCTTTCTTGGACTTGAAGGAGACCTATCAGACGAGCTTTGATGCCTATCGCAAAATGCGTAAGCAGGTTTTGGAAGTCAAGAAAAACCAGCAGGAACACAAGGCTCGTATTGAGATGTTGGAATTTCAAATGGCAGAGATTGAGGCTGCAAACTTGCAGGCTGGTGAAGACTTGGCTCTCAACCAAGAACGAGATAAACTCCTCAATCATAAAAATATTGCGGATACGCTAACTAATGCCTACACTATGTTGGACAATGAGGAATTCTCCAGTCTTGCTAATGTCCGTTCAGCAATGAATGACATGGAAAGTGTCGAAGAATATGACCCTGAATACCGTGAAATTTCAAGTTCTCTATCAGAAACATACTATGTTTTAGAAGATATTACCAAGCGTTTGGAAGATATTATTGATGACTTGGATTTTGATGGTAATCGTCTCATGCAGGTTGAAAATCGCTTAGACCTTCTGAATACTATTACCCGCAAGTATGGTGGAACTGTGGACGACGTTTTGCTTTATTTTGCCAAGATTACGGATGAGTACAATCTCTTGACTGGAAATAATCTTTCTTCCGAAGATATGGAAGCAGAGCTTAAGAAATTGGAAGTTAATCTTGTTGATTTGGCAGGGCAACTTGCATCTGCTCGTCATGACTTGGCCCAGCAGCTTGAGGCAGAGATTAAACAAGAACTGCAAGATCTCTATATGGAGAAGGCACAGTTCCAGGTTCGCTTTAGTAAGAGTAAGTTCAGCCGTGAAGGAAATGAAGCAGTCGAATTTTACATTTCCACCAACCCAGGTGAGGACTTTAAGCCTTTGGTCAAAGTT
Source organism: Streptococcus oralis (assembly GCF_019334565.1). Classification (NCBI taxonomy): domain Bacteria; kingdom Bacillati; phylum Bacillota; class Bacilli; order Lactobacillales; family Streptococcaceae; genus Streptococcus; species Streptococcus oralis. Next base: position 830,282 of record NZ_CP079724.1, read on the forward strand.
GCATCTGGTGGGGAATTATCCCGCCTCATGCTAGCTATTAAATCCGCCTTTTCTCGCAAAGAAGGTAAGACTAGTATTGTCTTTGATGAGGTGGATACGGGAGTTTCAGGTCGTGTGGCCCAAGCCATTGCTCAAAAGATTCATAAGATTGGTCAGCATGGCCAAGTCTTAGCAATCTCTCACTTACCTCAAGTAATTGCGATCGCGGATTATCAATTCTTTATTGAAAAGATTAGCGATGAGCATTCAACTGTTTCCACAGTTCGTTTGCTTACCCTTGAAGAACGAGTAGAGGAAGTTGCTAAGATGTTAGCAGGAGAGAATGTAACAGAAGCAGCCCTTACCCAAGCGAGAGAATTATTGCAAACGAGGGAGAAATAAATGACAGACTATTATGTAATTGGAGACGTTCACGGAAAGGCAGGTATGCTAGAAAATCTGCTCAAAACCTGGGATGGTCAAACTCAGTTGCTTTTTCTAGGGGATTTGATTGACCGAGGTGAAGATAGTCGCCGTGTTTTAGAAATGGTCAAGGACTTGGTGGACAATCAAGGGGCTATCTGTCTATCAGGAAACCACGAGTATATGTTTTTGACTTGGCTCGATGACCCAGAAGAAAGCTATGACCATTATCGTCGCAATGGTGGTGATACAACCATTAACTCAATTTTAGGTCGTCCCTTGGATGCACCAGTTGATGGCGTAGAAGATGCCAAGCGCGTTGCGACTGAAGCGGCAGACTTGGTCGAATTTATTCGTCAAATGCCATTTGTAGTAGAGACAGACAAGTATATCTTTGTTCATGCGGGTATTGACTTGACCTTGGATGATTGGCATGAAACGACTGATTACAAGAAAGTCTGGCTCAGAAAGCCATTCCACGAAGCCGAAAATCATACTGGGAAAATCATTGTCTTTGGGCATACACCAGTTTATGGCTTACTGAAGCAAGACCGAGGTACTGCTGAGCTTTGGATGACAGAAGATGGCAAGATTGGCATGGATGGAGGAGCTGTCTATGGCGGTGTCCTTCATGGGATCGTCTTTACTGACCAAGGAATGACAGAACACCACTTTATCGAGAATGATGGTTTTATTGCCGAAGATTAGTACTCCTAGCAGGGTATGGTCTTGTCAAAATGTTAAAAACAATTTATAATTAATAGATACCCTGAAAGGAAGAGCATCATGAACTTAGAAGAATTGAAGAAACGACAGGAGAAGATTCGAAACTTCTCTATTATCGCCCATATTGACCACGGGAAATCAACGCTGGCAGACCGCATTTTGGAAAAGACGGAGACCGTTTCTAGTCGTGAAATGCAAGCCCAGCTTCTGGATAGTATGGATCTTGAGCGTGAACGTGGGATTACCATTAAACTTAATGCCATTGAGCTGAATTACACTGCAAAAGATGGCGAGACCTATATTTTCCACTTGATTGACACACCAGGGCATGTGGACTTTACCTATGAAGTGTCGCGTTCGCTAGCGGCCTGTGAAGGAGCGATTTTGGTGGTTGATGCGGCCCAAGGGATTGAGGCTCAAACACTTGCCAACGTTTATCTAGCCTTGGACAATGATTTGGAAATTCTGCCAGTCATTAACAAAATTGACCTACCAGCAGCTGATCCAGAGCGTGTACGTACAGAGATTGAGGATGTCATCGGACTGGATGCCAGCGAAGCGGTCTTAGCTTCAGCCAAAGCTGGTATTGGTATTGAAGAAATTCTTGAGCAGATTGTTGAAAAAGTGCCAGCTCCAACTGGTGATGTTTCAGCTCCATTAAAAGCTTTGATTTTCGATTCCGTTTACGATGCTTATCGTGGGGTTATCCTCCAAGTGCGTGTTATGGACGGAGTGGTTAAACCTGGCGATAAGATTCAGCTCATGAGCAATGATAAGACCTTTGATGTGACGGAAGTTGGTATTTTCACACCGAAAGCAGTAGGGCGAGATTTTCTTGCAACTGGTGACGTTGGTTATATTGCGGCTTCTATCAAGACAGTTCAAGATACGCGCGTGGGTGATACAGTTACTCTAGCAAGTAATCCTGCAGCAGAACCGCTAGATGGCTACAAGCAGATGAATCCTATGGTCTTTGCTGGTCTCTATCCAATTGAGTCAAATAAGTACAATGACCTTCGTGAAGCCCTAGAAAAATTGCAGCTCAACGATGCCAGCTTGCAGTTTGAACCAGAAACATCTCAGGCCCTTGGATTTGGTTTCCGTTGTGGATTCCTTGGGCTTCTCCATATGGATGTTATTCAAGAGCGTTTAGAGCGCGAGTTCAATATTGACCTCATCATGACAGCTCCGTCTGTTATCTATAAGGTTAACCAAACTGATGGTGAATCTATGGATGTGTCTAACCCCTCTGAATTTCCAGATCCAACTAAGATTGCGACCATTGAAGAACCGTATGTCAAGGCGCAAATCATGGTACCGCAGGAGTTTGTCGGAGCAGTTATGGAACTAGCTCAGCGCAAGCGTGGGGATTTTGTGACCATGGACTATATTGATGATAATCGTGTCAATGTTATCTATCAAATTCCGCTTGCTGAAATTGTCTTTGACTTCTTTGATAAGCTCAAGTCTTCAACGCGTGGTTATGCAAGTTTTGACTACGAATTGTCAGAGTACCGCCCATCTAAGCTGGTCAAAATGGATATCCTTCTCAATGGTGATAAGGTGGATGCCCTCAGCTTTATCGTTCACAAGGACTTTGCCTACGAACGTGGGAAACTCATCGTGGATAAGCTCAAGAAAATCATCCCTCGTCAACAATTTGAGGTGCCGATCCAAGCAGCTATTGGGCACAAAATCGTGGCTCGTACAGATATCAAGGCCCTTCGTAAGAACGTACTTGCCAAATGTTATGGTGGTGACGTTTCTCGTAAACGCAAACTGCTTGAAAAACAAAAAGCTGGTAAGAAACGCATGAAAGCCATCGGATCAGTAGAAGTCCCACAAGAAGCCTTCCTTAGCGTCTTGAGCATGGATGAAGAATAGAATTATAAAATAAAACTCTTGAAGATTTTTCAAGAGTTTTTGCTTTAAATGTGAGCTATAAAATCGTAAACTAACTGAATCGATTAGGTTAGAATTTGACAGAAGTCCTTATTTTTCTTATAATGCAGATGGAAAGGTGGTAGGATGAAAAGATTATTAATTTTAGGTACTGTAGTTACTATTAGTGTTTTTTTAGCTTCATGCTCTAATAAATCGCAAACAGCAACCGAAGAAAGTTCGACTGCGGTTGTTAGTTCTTCTAGCAGTCAGGAAACGAGTAGCTCTAGCTCTGCTGTTTCTGAAGCGAAAAAGGAAGAGACGCAAATCATCGGCTCGAATGAATATGGTTTTGTCAAGGTACCCAAATCATGGGTTCGATTCCATGAAGTAGAAGGTGGAAATGATATACAGTATAGTGATGGAACAGATATCAACATTGTTACGCTGAATACCTTCAAGGCTGAGCAGTTTAATATCAGCGAAGAAGAATATGCTAAACTGGATGTTGTGACTGTCTCATCTAGTATTTTAACTTCCAAAGAACAAAGCTCTGATTTCAGTAAGGTTTGGGGCTCCAAATCGACCATTGGAGGCTATGAAGCCTATGTTGTCAATGCAATTGCTAAGTCAGGGAAATACCTCGTTACCTGGGTTTTCCGATCAAATGATGGTAAAATCCGCTATGTTTCACTTGAAGGGGATGGGGAAACTTTAAAAACAATCTTACCGATGGTTGAAAGTAGCTGGTCAACTACTAAATCTGAATAAATGAAAAAAAGAAGATCCTTGGTCTTCTTTTTATGATTTTTACGAATAGATAGATGAGTAGCAAAAGAAATGGAGTTGTATATGAAAATCACAAATTATGAGATTTACAAATTAAGAAAAGCAGGTTTGACCAATCAACAGATTTTAACTGTCCTTGAATATGACGAAACTGTGGAGCAGGAACTTTTGTTAGGAGATATTGCTGAAATCTCTGGTTGTCGCAATCCTGCTGTCTTTATGGAACGCTATTTCCAGATTGATGATGCGCAGTTGGAGAAGGAGTTTCAAAAATTTCCATCCTTCTCGATTCTAGACGACTGTTATCCTTGGGATCTGAGTGAGATTTATGACCCTCCAGCTCTTTTGTTTTACAAAGGGAATCTGGACTTATTGAAATTTCCCAAGGTTGCTCTTGTAGGGAGCCGTTCTTGTTCGAGCCAAGGTGCTAAGTCAATCCAGAAAATTATCCAAGGTTTAGAAAACGAGTTAATCGTGGTTAGTGGTTTAGCCAAAGGGATTGATACGGCTGCCCATATGGCTGCACTCCAGAATGGAGGAAGAACAATTGCTGTCATTGGAACAGGATTGGATGTTTTCTATCCCCGAGCCAATAAACGTTTGCAGGAACACATTGGCAATCACCATTTGGTACTTAGCGAGTATGGACCTGGTGAAGAACCCTTGAAATTTCACTTTCCAGCTCGTAATCGCATCATTGCTGGCCTTTGCCGTGGTGTGATTGTAGCAGAAGCAAGGATGCGTTCTGGTAGTCTTATCACCTGTGAGCGAGCTATGGAGGAAGGGCGTGATGTTTTTGCCATTCCAGGAAACATTTTAGATGGCCATTCAGATGGCTGTCACCACCTGATCCAAGAGGGAGCAAAGCTGATTAGCAGTGGTCAAGATGTGTTGGCTGAGTTTGAATTTTAAGGAGAAATCTGTTCACACAGATAAACTTTTCTTCTATATATAGGAGTTAAGTCTTGACAGCTATAGAAAAATGGTTTACACTTTATAAAGTTTATTACTTTGAAAAGGTGTGATAGTGTGGCTACGGCAACAAAGAAGAAAAAATCAACAGTTAAAAAAAATTTAGTCATCGTGGAGTCGCCTGCTAAAGCGAAAACGATTGAGAAATATCTAGGCAGAAATTACAAGGTTTTAGCCAGTGTCGGACATATCCGTGATTTGAAAAAATCCAGTATGTCAGTCGACATTGAAAATAACTATGAACCACAGTATATCAATATCCGAGGCAAAGGCCCTCTCATCAATGATCTGAAAAAAGAAGCTAAAAAGGCCAATAAAGTCTTTCTGGCGAGTGACCCGGACCGTGAAGGAGAAGCAATTTCCTGGCATTTGGCTCACATTCTCAACTTGGATGAGAATGATGCCAACCGTGTAGTCTTTAATGAAATCACCAAAGACGCAGTAAAAAATGCCTTTAAAGAACCTCGTAAGATTGATATGGACTTGGTCGACGCCCAACAAGCTCGTCGAGTCTTAGACCGCTTGGTAGGGTATTCGATTTCGCCAATTTTGTGGAAAAAGGTCAAGAAGGGCTTATCAGCAGGACGCGTGCAGTCAGTTGCCCTTAAGCTCATCATTGACCGTGAAAATGAAATCAATGCCTTCCAACCGGAAGAATACTGGACAATTGATGGTGTCTTTAAGAAGGGAACCAAGCAATTTCAGGCTTCTTTCTATGGTATGAATGGCAAAAAGATGAAATTGACCACCAATGAAGAGGTCAAAGAAGTCTTGTCCCATTTGACTAGCAAAGATTTCACAGTAGACCAGGTAGATAAGAAAGAACGCAAACGTAATGCGCCCCTACCTTATACGACTTCAACCATGCAGATGGATGCTGCTAACAAAATCAATTTCCGTACTCGAAAGACTATGATGGTAGCCCAACAGCTCTATGAAGGGATCAATATCGGATCGGGCGTGCAAGGTTTGATTACCTATATGCGTACAGACTCGACTCGTATTAGTCCAGTAGCTCAGAATGAAGCGGCAAGCTATATTAACGACCGCTTTGGTAGCAAGTATTCCAAGCATGGTAGCAAGGTCAAGAATGCCTCAGGTGCTCAAGATGCCCACGAAGCCATTCGCCCATCTAGTGTCTTTAATACACCTGAAAGCATCGCTAAGTACTTGGACAAAGACCAGCTCAAGCTCTATACTCTTATCTGGAACCGTTTTGTGGCTAGCCAGATGGCGGGAGCTATCTTTGATACCATGGCTGTCAAACTCTCTCAAAATGGAGTCCAATTCGCGGCAAATGGAAGCCAAGTTAAGTTTGATGGTTATCTTGCTATCTACAATGACTCTGACAAAAACAAGATGTTGCCAGATATGGCAGTTGGGGATATGGTCAAACAGGTTAATAGCAAGCCAGAACAACATTTCACTCAACCGCCAGCTCGCTATTCGGAAGCGACTCTTATCAAGACCTTGGAAGAAAATGGAGTTGGACGTCCGTCAACCTATGCTCCGACCATTGAAACCATCCAAAAACGTTACTACGTTCGTCTGGCAGCTAAACGTTTTGAACCGACAGAACTGGGAGAAATTGTCAATAAACTCATCGTTGAATATTTCCCAGATATCGTAAACGTGACCTTCACAGCTGAGATGGAAGGAAAACTGGATGATGTCGAGGTTGGAAAAGAGCAGTGGCAACGTGTTATTGACGGATTTTATAAACCATTCTCCAAAGAAGTAGCAAAGGCTGAATCCGAAATGGAAAAAATCCAGATCAAGGATGAGCCAGCTGGATTTGACTGTGAAGTTTGTGGTAGTCCGATGGTGATTAAGCTAGGACGTTTTGGTAAATTCTATGCTTGTAGTAATTTCCCAGACTGCCGTCACACACAAGCGATTGTCAAAGAGATTGGAGTCGAGTGTCCAAGCTGTCATCAAGGACAAATCATCGAACGAAAAACCAAGCGCAATCGTATCTTCTATGGTTGCAATCGTTACCCAGAATGTGAGTTTACTTCCTGGGACAAACCAATTGGCCGTGACTGTCCAAAATGCGGACACTTCCTTGTGGAGAAAAAAGTCCGTGGTGGAGGCAAGCAGGTTGTATGTAGTAATAGCGACTACGAAGAAGAGAAAATTAAATAAAATGCAGAGTCCTGAAATTGAATTTCAGGCTCTTTTTACTTGAAGCTTGACAAATTTCCCCCTTGTGTGCGAAACTAGAGGAAGAGTAATTTATCTAGGAGAAATCATGCGTATCATTTATCTCTGTATTGGCTTTATTTCACTGGCTTTAGCTGTTATTGGAGTTGTCTTACCACTTTTACCAACAACACCCTTTCTTTTGTTAGCTATCGCTTGCTTTTCAAAATCTTCTAAGCGTTTTGAAGTCTGGCTTTATCATACAAAGCTTTATCAGACTTATGTAGCGGACTTTCGGGAAACCAAGTCAATCGCGCGAGAACGAAAGAAAAAAATCATCGTATCTATCTATATCTTGATGGGGATTTCTATTTATTTTGCCCCTCTTTTGCCAGTCAAAATCGGCCTGGGAGCCCTGACTATCTTTATCACCTACTATCTCTTTAAAGTCATTCCTGACAAAGAATAGATAAAAATAGTAGTTATTTGCCTTGATAAAAATGAAAGCATATTTAAAATAATATGATATAATAAATTCAAAGAAAACATCAAGGAGAATCAAATGATTTACGAATTTTGCGCTGAAAATGTGACCTTGCTTGAAAAAGCGATGCAGGCTGGAGCTCGTCGAATCGAACTTTGTGATAATCTAGCTGTAGGAGGAACAACGCCAAGTTATGGAGTGACCAAGGCAGCGGTTGAATTGGCAGCTAATTATGATAGCACCATCATGACTATGATTCGTCCCCGTGGTGGCGACTTTGTCTATACTGATCTTGAAATAGCGATCATGCTAGAAGACATTCGTTTGACTGCACAGGCTGGAAGTCAAGGGGTTGTATTTGGGACATTAACTGCTGATAAAAAGTTAGATAAGCCTAATCTTGAGAAGCTGATTGCCGCATCTAAAGGAATGGAAATTGTCTTTCACATGGCCTTTGATGAATTGAGTGATGAAGACCAGTTAGAAGCCATTGACTGGCTCAGCCAAGCTGGTGTCACTCGTATCTTAACTCGTGCTGGTGTGTCTGGAGACTCGCTAGAGAAACGTTTCGCTCATTATCACAGAATTTTGGAACATGCTAAAGGTAAAATTGAAATTCTACCAGGTGGGGGGATTGACTTGGATAACCGTCAAACCTTTATCGACCAGCTGGCTGTGACACAATTGCATGGAACTAAGGTTGTCTTTTAAAAAATAGAAAGGAACTGCTAGCTTTTGGTAGCAGTTTTCACTTATGTTTGAAATTTTTAAATCCTATCAGTTTAATAAAGAAAAAGCTCATGCCTATGGTTTTGTAGAAAATGGAGAAGTCTGGACCTATAGTTGCCAGATTTTGCAGGGTGACTTTTACATGACAGTCTCTATCACTCCTGATAATGTGAGATTTCATGTCTTTGACCAGGAAACTGGTGATCTCTATCCTCAAGTACATATGGAAAGTATGCGGGGAAGTTTTGTCGGAAGTGTCCGTGAGGCTTGTTTGGAGACTCTCTACCAGATTCGGAAGGCTTGCTTTGATGTACAGGATTTTATCTGCCCTCAGACTAAGCGTATCATGGCTCAAGTTCAGGAAAAGTATGGTAATCAGTTGGAGTATCTGTGGGAAAAGTCTCCTGATACAGCTGTATTGCGCCATGAAGGCAATCAAAAGTGGTATGCTGTTGTGATGAGAATCCCATGGGATAAGCTGGAAAAGGGAAGAGAAGGGCTAGTCGAAGCAGTCAACCTCAAACACGACCAAGTAGCTGACCTGCTTTCACAAAAGGGTATTTATCCAGCCTTTCATATGAATAAACGCTACTGGCTTAGTCTGGCACTTGATGATAGTTTGCAAGATGAAGAAGTGATAGAACTCATCGAAAAAAGTTGGAACTTGACTGTGAAAAAATAAGAAAATTCGATTGAGTTTTCAAATACTTTCAATTAGCAAAATATTCTTTACTGAAGAAATTTTCAGAAAATAATGGATTTTTTCTTGACAAGTGTTTTTAGCTATGCTAAAATACTAAACAAGATATCAAACGAAGGAGAAAGTCAAACATGAAAACAGCTAAGTTTAATCAATTTGCTTTGTTGTTGAGGTACTCGGGCTAGTGCAAAAGCATTAGTCCTGTTTGGCTTACCAAGCGGGAGTAAATCAACATCTCGCTTGGGCTTCTGAGCGAGATGTTTTTTTAAAACCACATTTGGAAAAGGGGAAATCTTATGCGTAAAGTTGAATTTTTTGATACAAGCCTTCGTGATGGGGAACAAACACCTGGTGTTAACTTTTCAATAAAGGAAAAAGTTTCCATTGCAAGACAGCTGGAGAAATGGGGAATTTCTGTAATTGAAGCTGGTTTTCCGGCTGCTAGTCCAGATTCATTTATAGCTGTTCAAGAAATTGCTAAAGCCATGAAAAAAACAGCAGTGACAGGATTAGCTCGTTCTGTAAAATCTGATATTGATGCTTGTTATGAGGCTCTTAAGGATGCCAAGTATCCTCAAATTCATGTCTTTATTGCTACTAGTCCGATTCACCGCAAGTATAAGCTCAATAAGAGCAAGGAAGAGATTTTAGAAGCTATCAAGGAACATGTTTCTTATGCACGTTCTAAGTTTGAAATCGTCGAATTCTCTCCTGAAGATGCGACTAGAACAGAGTTGGATTTCCTCTTACAAGTCGTTCAAACAGCGGTCGATGCAGGTGCATCTTATATCAACATCCCTGACACAGTTGGCTTTACGACTCCAGAAGAGTTTGCACTTATCTTTGATTACTTGACTGAAAATATTAAATCAGATCATAAAGTTGTCTTTGGTGTCCACTGTCACGATGATCTCGGTATGGCAACTGCAAATACTTTGACAGCAATTAAACACGGTGCTGGACGTGTCCAGGGAACTATTAATGGTATTGGTGAACGCGCAGGTAATGTTGCTCTTGAAGAAGTAGCTGTTGCTTTGAAGATTCGTGAGGATTTCTTTCAAGCAACTAGTGATATTGTTTTGGATGAAACAATGAATACGTCTGAAATGGTTTCTCGCTTCTCAGGTATTCCAGTTCCTAAAAATAAGGCTGTCGTTGGTGGCAATGCCTTCTCTCATGAATCGGGCATTCACCAAGATGGAGTCCTTAAAAATCCTCTCACTTATGAGATTATCACACCTGAATTGGTTGGTGTCAAGAGTAATAGCCTTCCGCTTGGAAAATTGTCAGGTCGCCATGCCTTTGTCGAGAAACTAAGAGAACTGGCCCTAGATTTTACAGAAGAGGATATCAAGCCACTCTTTGCTAAGTTCAAGGCTCTGGCTGATAAGAAACAAGAAATCACAGATGCAGATATTCGAGCTCTGGTAGCTGGAACCATGGTTGAAAATCCAGAAGGCTTCCATTTTGATGATTTACAACTTCAAACTCATGCAGATAATGACATTGAAGCGCTTGTTACCCTAGCCAATATGGATGGTGAGAAAGTCGAATTTAATGCAACAGGGCAAGGCTCTGTTGAAGCGGTCTTTAACGCTATCGATAAGTTCTTTAACCAATCTGTCCGCTTGGTGTCCTACACTATTGACGCGGTAACAGATGGAATCGATGCCCAAGCTCGTGTCTTGGTCACTGTTGAAAACAGAGATACAGAAACCATCTTTAACGCAGCAGGTCTTGATTTCGATGTATTGAAGGCTTCCGCTATTGCCTATATCAATGCCAATACTTTTGTTCAAAAAGAGAATGCAGGTGAGATGGGGCATAGCGTTTCCTACCGAGACATGCCTAGTGTGTAAAGGAGAAGGCTATGACAAAGAAAATAGTAGCTCTAGCAGGGGATGGAATCGGTCCAGAAATCATGGAAGCTGGTTTAGCGGTTCTGGAAGCTCTAGCTTCAAAAACAGGATTTGACTATGAGATAGAAAGACGCCCCTTTGGAGGTGCGGGTATTGATGCTGTGGGGCATCCCTTACCTGATGAAACCCTCAAGGCATCTAGAGAAGCAGATGCTATTCTCCTAGCGGCTATCGGTAGTCCCCAGTATGATGGGGCAGCGATTCGGCCTGAACAAGGCTTGCTGGCTCTCCGTAAGGAACTCAATCTCTATGCCAATATTCGGCCTGTTAAGATTTTTGACAGTCTCAAGCATTTGTCACCTCTCAAACCGGAACGAATTGCTGGGGTAGACTTTTTCGTGGTACGTGAGTTGACAGGGGGGATTTACTTTGGAGATCATATCCTTGAAGAGCGCAAAGCGCGTGATATCAACGACTACAGTTATGAGGAAGTGGAGCGGATCCTTCGTAAAGCCTTTGAAATCGCAAGCAATCGCAGAAAAATCGTTACTAGTATCGATAAGCAAAACGTTCTAGCGACATCAAAACTCTGGCGGAGAGTAGCTGAGGAGGTTGCCAAGGATTTCCCAGATGTGACCTTGGAACACCAGTTGGTGGACTCAGCTGCTATGCTTATGATTACCAATCCTGCTAAATTTGATGTTATTGTAACGGAAAATCTTTTCGGAGATATTCTATCAGATGAATCAAGCGTTCTATCTGGCACACTTGGAGTCATGCCATCTGCTAGTCACTCTGAAAATGGCCCAAGTCTCTATGAGCCCATTCACGGTTCGGCACCTGATATTGCAGGTCAAGGAATTGCCAATCCTATTTCCATGATTTTGTCAGTTGCCATGATGTTGAGAGATAGCTTTGGACGTTATGAGGATGCGGAGCGTATCGAACATGCAGTGGAAGCCAGTTTGGCAGTAGGAATTTTAACGAGAGATATTGGAGGGCAGGCTTCGACCAAGGAAATGACGGAAGCTATTATTGCAAGGTTATGAAGTTAGATGAAAAAATTACTCTAGTCCTTTTGGTTTGGAATGTCATGGTTTTCTCGATTTATGGCATTGACAAATCCAAGGCAAGGAGAGGTGCTTGGCGCATCCCAGAGAAAATTCTCTTGACTATAGCACTTGTCTGTGGTGGATTTGGTGCTTGTTTAGCAGGAATCGCCTTTCACCACAAGACTAGAAAATGGTATTTTAAAACAGTTTGGTTTCTTGGGATGGTAACCACACTAGTAGCCTTATATTTTATTTGGAGGTAATGGATGGCAGGAAAATCGATTTTTGATAAATTATGGGAACGCCATGTCATCACAGGAGAAGAGGGGCAACCCCAACTCATGTATGTAGATCAGCACTATATTCACGAGGTGACCAGTCCCCAAGCCTTTCAAGGATTACGAGACGCAGGTCGCAGATTGAGACGACCAGACTTGACATTTGGAACCTTTGACCACAATGTCCCGACTGTCAATATCTATGATATTCGAGATGTCATTTCCAAGGCTCAAATTGATAAGCTTGCTGAAAATGTTGAGGAGTTTGGGATTGAACACGCAGCCCACGGTTCTGAAAAGCAGGGAATTGTTCATATGGTAGGTCCAGAAACAGGACGGACCCAACCAGGAAAATTCATCGTCTGTGGAGACAGCCATACGGCTACTCACGGAGCTTTCGGAGCTATCGCCTTTGGGATTGGGACCAGTGAGGTCGAGCATGTCTTCGCTACCCAGACCCTCTGGCAAGTTAAACCCAAGAAAATGTTGGTAGAATTCACTGGTGTTGCTCAAAAAGGAGTTTATTCCAAGGATTACATTCTCGCCTTGATTGCCAAGTATGGCGTTGCTTGTGGTGTAGGCTATGTGGTGGAATATCGTGGGCAAGCGATTGATGCTCTGACCATGGAAGAGCGAATGACCATCTGCAATATGTCCATCGAGTTTGGTTCTAAGATGGGGATCATGAATCCGGATCAGACCACCTATGATTATCTCAAAGGACGAGAATGTGTTCCAGAGGATTTCGAAGAGGCTGTGGCGGATTGGAAAACAATTGTCAGTGATGATGATGCTGTTTACGATAAGGTTATCCAGATGGATGTCTCAGACTTGGCTCCCATGGTGACCTGGGGGACCAATCCTGCTATGGGCGTTGACTTTGACAGTAGTTTTCCAGAAATTAAGGATATGAATGATGAACGAGCTTATCATTACATGGACTTGGAACCTGGTCAAAAGCCAGCGGACATTGAACTAGGTTATATCTTTATCGGGTCTTGTACTAATGCTCGTCTCAGCGATTTGCAATTGGCTGCTCGATTTGTCAAAGGGAAGAAAATAGCTCCTAACTTAACGGCTATCGTGGTTCCAGGCTCTCGTCCTGTGAAACGAGCTGCTGAGAAGTTGGGATTGGACAAGGTTTTCCTAGACGCTGGCTTTGAGTGGAGAGACCCAGGTTGCTCTATGTGCTTAGGGATGAATCCGGACAAGGTGCCTGATGGTGTTCACTGCGCCTCAACTAGTAACCGTAACTTTGAAGACAGACAAGGATTTGGTGCTAAGACCCATCTCTGCAGTCCAGCCATGGCAGCTGCGGCAGCTATAGCAGGGCGTTTCGTAGATGTTCGGCAGATGCCAGAAGCCCAGTAAGGAGAGGATATGGAGAAATTTACAGTTTATACGGGAACGACCGTTCCTCTCATGAATGATAACATCGACACCGATCAAATACTCCCCAAGCAGTTTCTCAAGTTAATCGATAAGAAAGGCTTTGGTAAGTACCTTATGTATGCTTGGCGTTATCTGGACGATAACTACACAGAGGATCCAAACTTTGTCTTTAACCGACCTGAATACCGAAAAGCCAGTATCCTCATTTCAGGGGATAATTTTGGGGCAGGTTCTTCAAGGGAACACGCAGCTTGGGCTCTAGCCGACTATGGTTTTAAGGTCGTGATTGCAGGTTCTTTTGGGGATATTCATTACAATAATGAACTCAATAATGGCATGTTGCCTATTGTTCAGCCCAGAGAGGTTAGAGAGAAACTAGCCCAGCTCAAACCAACTGACCAGGTAACTGTGGACTTGGAACAACAAAAAATCATCTCACCAGTTGGAGAATTCACTTTCGAAATCGATAGTGAATGGAAACACAAGCTCTTAAACGGTTTAGATGATATCGGTATTACTTTGCAGTATGAAGACTTGATTGCTGCTTATGAAAAACAACGACCAGCCTACTGGCAGGATTAGAATAAATATAGAAAAGGAACTATAGAACTATGACAAAACACATTCAATGGAACGGAACACTTTCACAAGAAGGATATGACATTTTAAAAGGTGAGGGCGGATGTATCGTTTGCCCCACAAAAGTTGGTTACATTATCATGACGAGCGATAAGGCAGGACTTGAACGCAAATTTGAAGCTAAAGAACGTAACCGTAACAAACCAGGTGTTGTACTTTGTGGTAGCATGGATGAGCTTCGCGCTTTAGCACAACTCAATCCAGAAATTGAAGCCTTCTACCAAAAACATTGGGACGAAGACATTCTTCTCGGTTGTATCCTTCCTTGGAAACCAGAAGCCTTTGAGAAACTCGAAGCTTATGGGGATGGTCGTGAAGAACTCATGACAGACGTTCGTGGTACTAGCTGTTTTGTCATCAAATTTGGTAAAGCTGGTGAACAGTTGGCTGCTAAACTTTGGGAAGAAGGCAAGATGGTCTACGCCTCATCAGCCAACCCATCTGGAAAAGGAAACCGTGGTAAGGTAGAAGGAATCGGAGAACGTATCGAAGGAGCAGTGGACCTTGTCATCGAAGCAGATGACTACGTTGCTTCAATCCAACCAGACAAAACGATTGAAACTCGCTACGAGCAAGGTGTGATGGTTTCTATGGTCGATAAGGACGGAAAACTCATCCCAGAACAAGGAGGAGCACGTTCAATCTCACCAGCACCAGTCGTTATCCGTAAAGGGCTTGACATTGATAAAATCATGATTCATTTGTCAGATACCTTTAACTCATGGGATTATCGTCAAGGGGAGTATTATTAGGATAAAAAAGAAGTCTAGTGTTAAGAGACATTGAAGCTCCTAACACTGGGCTTTTTTTTTAGAATTTCTTTTCTTTTTTAAATAGATATGATATTCTATATATGAAATAGGGTTTTGAAATATTAAATACTAACTAGCCTATAATATGAAAATGGAGCTACAAAATGGAAGAAAAATTAAATTATTGGATGATAGTTGCAGGAGGAGGTGGAAAAGTTTGGTCTTTATTCAAAGAAGAGAATATAGCTTGTATAGATTTCGATTCTAGTTTATCTAATATTTTAGATTACAATAATCCTGAAGAATTGAAGCAAGGAAAGCGGAGCAATTTATTTATTTGGAAGTTTGCACATGACATAAAAATAAATGATTATATAATAGCTACCTCAGGATTTAACAAAATTTTAGGTATTGGACAATGTGTGAAAACATATTACTTTGATGAAACAAAAACAGAGTTTAAACATTGTATTGGTGTTAATTGGTTGAAAGTAGATGGTGGATGGGAATACCAAGGTAAAAAAGGTACAAGACAAACCATCAACTGGGATAGAAATTCAGAACGTATCAATTTATATAAATCTATTATAAATGGTACATACAGAAAAAATATAGAGAAAGTTGTTATGGATAAAAATATTAACGATTATTTAGATAAATTAAAAAAATCCAAAAACCTCATCCTCCGTGGTGCACCTGGCACAGGAAAAACTTATCTTGCTAAAGAAATTGCTAAAGAATTAACGGATGGTAACGAAGACCAAATCGGATTTGTACAATTTCACCCATCCTATGATTATACGGATTTTGTGGAGGGTTTAAGACCGGTATCAAATGGGGATGGAGCTATTGAGTTTAAATTACAGGATGGTATTTTTAAGAAGTTCTGTCAGAGAGCGAAAGAAGCTCAGAAAACTGGAGGACAAGATAATTTTGAGGAAGCGTGGGGTAAGCTAACGGATGCTATCAATGAAAAACAAGGACAATACTTCTTCCCTCGTAGTTCTGTTCCAGCTAGTTTAAATAGTCAAGGGAATGTGAAGTTTGATTCTCCTGTTGCTACCAAAGAAAAAGTGTATCTTTTGTACAAGGGTGAAGATACTAATTTAAAGTACGAAACTTATCAAAACATTGTTTTGGATCACATGAAAGAAAGTTATGGATTATGTGATTATGTATCTCCAACGATTGACACAGACAAGAAATTCGTCTTCATCATCGATGAAATCAACCGTGGGGAGATTTCTAAGATTTTTGGTGAACTCTTTTTCTCTATCGACCCTGGCTATCGTGGTGAAAAGGGAAGTGTTTCTACCCAGTATGCTAATTTACATGAGACTGATGATAAATTTTATATCCCTGAAAATGTCTACATCATCGGAACAATGAATGATATTGACCGTTCAGTAGATACCTTTGATTTTGCTATGCGTCGTCGTTTCCGTTTTGTTGAAGTTACTGCTGAAAGTCAGTTATACATTCTAGATAACGAACTAGATGGACATGAGGAGGAAGCGAAAAAACGTCTAAGAAACTTGAATGCTGCTATCGAAAACGTTCAAGAGCTAAATAGTCATTATCATATCGGACCAAGTTATTTCCTTAAGTTGAAGGATGTGGATTTTGACTATGAGTTACTCTGGTCTGATTATATTAAACCGCTCCTAGAAGACTACTTGCGTGGTTCTTATGAAGAAGATGAAACTCTGCAAACATTGAAAAAAGCATTTGATCTGACAAATAACGAGCAAACAGTTCGGCAAGAGACTGGTGATGATGATGCGGATAACTGATAATCAGCATAGAATTGCTAAAGAAGACTTTGTCGCTGAATATCCCAAACTAAGTCAAGCTCTTCTTGATAGAACACTGGATAAGCTTTCTAGAGAGGACCGTATCTTTATATTTCCAAATGACCTGCAATATTCTCCTGACTTAGATAAGGACCAAAAGATTTTTGAAACAGTCAATCAGAAAATCAAGACTGGAAATGTGATTGGTTTTCTGGGGTGTGGTCAGGAAAGATTAACGATTTCCTCTCGTTTTTCTAATGAAAGTAACGATCATTTTTTACATTATCTTTTACAAAAGGTTCTCAATATCAATCTGACTAGTTTAGACATCGGTCTATCTCAAGAGGATAAACTCTATCAGCTTTTGATTTACCTCTTTCCCAAATATCTGCATGCAGCTCTCCGAAAAGGTCTTTATAAGGAATACCAGCTATTTTTCCATAACGATAGTCATGTGAAGGGAGTGATAGATGTAGGAAATCATCTTAAGAGGAATGTTCCTTTTATAGGAAATATCGCCTACACAACGAGAGAGTTTACCTATGATAATCCCCTCATGCAGTTGATCTGTCACACTACTGAATACATTAAGAATCAGAAAAGCATTGGGCAAGAGATCCTTGATAATCTCTTAACTAGTCGTGAAAATGTGGCAGAAATCGTGCGAGTAACCCCATCTTATAAACTAGCTGATCGTGCTAAGATTATCAGAATGAATAAAATCAAACCCATCCGACACGCCTACTTCAGAGAGTACAGAAAGTTACAGGAGCTTTGCCTGATGATCCTAAATAGAGAGAAGCATGGGTTAGGATATCAAGAGCAAAAAATCCATGGTATTCTCTTTGATGTTGCCTGGCTTTGGGAAGAGTATGTCTACACCTTGTTGCCAAAATATTTTGTACATCCCAGAAATAAGGATAAGACGGATGGAATTTCAGTATTTTCTGTTGGGAAACGAAAAGTATATCCAGATTTTTATGACAGAGAACGAAAGACTGTTCTAGATGCAAAATATAAAAAACTGGAGTTCACTGAAAAAGGAATTAACCGCGAGGACTTGTTCCAGCTGATTTCCTATTCTTATATTTTAGAAGCTGAGAAAGCTGGACTGATTTTTCCTAGTATGGAGCAGTCAGTAAATAGTGAAATAGGAAAACTAGCTGGCTATGGAGCTCAATTGAAGAAGTGGTCTATCCAAATCCCTCAGAATGCCTCATCCTATAGTGCATTTTGTAAAATGATGGAAAATTCAGAAGAAAATTTTAAAGCGATTATTGATGAAGAAGTGGGGAGAAAGTAATCTCTTCGCTTTTTTTGCTATTTATATAAGTAATTCCCGAACGATATAATTTGATTGTTAAAAATATTTGACAAAAACTGTACCTTTGTTTATAATTAATTAAGGAAACGTCGGAAAAGACGTAGGGATGCGCAAGCATAGGTAGGTCATTACAAAAGAAACGAGACAGCGATATGTTAAATGAATTTCCAATTTTTGATTATGAAGATATTCAGTTGATCCCAAATAAATGTGTCATTAAAAGCCGTGCAGAAGCAGACACGAGTGTCACACTTGGAAATCACACTTTCAAACTACCTGTTGTGCCAGCAAATATGCAGACGATTTTGGATGAGAACGTAGCAGAGCAACTTGCTAAAGGCGGTTACTTTTACATTATGCATCGTTTTGATGAGGCAGGGCGTATTCCTTTTATCAAACGCATGCACGATCAAGGCCTTATTGCATCTATCTCTGTCGGTGTCAAGGATTACGAGTATGATTTTGTTAGCCGACTCAAGGCTGATGCTCCTGAGTATATTACGATTGACATTGCTCATGGTCATGCGGATAGTGTGATTTCTATGATTCAACACATCAAGAAAGAATTACCAGATACTTTTGCCATTGCTGGGAATGTGGGAACACCAGAAGCTGTGCGTGAACTGGAAAATGCTGGTGCGGATGCTACTAAGGTTGGAATCGGTCCTGGTAAGGTTTGTATCACCAAAGTCAAGACTGGTTTTGGTACAGGTGGCTGGCAATTGGCTGCCCTACGTTGGTGTGCTAAAGCTGCGCGTAAACCGATCATTGCTGATGGTGGGATTCGTACTCATGGTGATATAGCCAAGTCTATCCGTTTCGGTGCCAGCATGGTCATGATTGGTTCCCTTTTTGCAGGACATATCGAAAGCCCAGGAAAGACGATTGAAGTCGATGGCGAACAGTTCAAAGAATACTATGGTTCAGCTTCTCAATATCAAAAAGGAGCCTATAAAAATGTGGAAGGTAAGCGAATCTTACTGCCTGCTAAAGGGCATTTGCAAGACACCCTTACTGAGATGGAGCAGGACTTGCAAAGTGCTATCTCTTATGCAGGTGGACGAAAGGTTGCTGACCTCAAACACGTTGATTATGTGATCGTGAAAAACTCTATCTGGAACGGGGATGCTTCCCACTAATGGACGCTTAGTCTACCCATAAAAAACTTGTTATTAGAGCAAATTTTTGTTATAATAAGACAAGTTTCCACCCTTAGTGTAATGGATATCACGTAAGATTCCGGTTCTTGAGATGGGGGTTCGATTCCCTCAGGGTGGATGTAAATAGCCTAAGAAAGCCTTAAATAAGGCTTTTTCTTTATCTCGCCCCAAATTTGCCCCTAAAATTGAAAAGTTTATTCTAAAAAATGCTCAAATCCCCTTCACTCCCGTTTTAAAGTGACTCAGGGGGCTTTTTTTGATATAATAAAAGAGACTTTTATCAGTTAGAAAGAGGTTGGTATGAAAGAATTACAAACTGTACTAAAGAAGCGTTTTGCAATCGAATTTGCAGACAAAAACTTACTGGAAACGGCCTTTACTCATACGAGTTATGCCAATGAGCACCGCCTCTTAAAAATTTCACACAATGAGCGCTTGGAATTTTTAGGAGACGCTGTTCTGCAATTATTGATTTCAGAATATCTTTATAAAAAATATCCTAAGAAACCAGAGGGAGATTTGTCTAAACTCCGTGCTATGATTGTCCGTGAGGAGAGTTTGGCTGGTTTTGCGCGTGATTGCCAGTTTGATCAGTTTATCAAGCTAGGAAAAGGAGAAGAAAAGTCTGGTGGGCGCAATCGTGACACCATTCTTGGCGATGCTTTTGAAGCCTTTCTGGGAGCGTTGCTTTTAGACAAGGATGTTGCTAGAGTAAAAGAGTTCATCTATCAGGTCATGATTCCCAAGGTTGAAGCAGGTGACTTTGAAATGATTAAGGATTACAAGACGCACCTTCAAGAGTTACTACAGGTCAATGGAGATGTGGATATTCGCTACCAGGTGACCTCTGAGACGGGGCCTGCCCATGACAAGGTTTTTGATGTAGAAGTTCTGGTTGAGGGCAAGAGTATCGGAAAAGGTCAAGGCCGTTCTAAAAAATTGGCAGAACAAGAGGCCGCCAAAAATGCAGTTGAGAAAGGGCTGGATTCATGTATTTAAAGGAGATTGAGATTCAGGGATTCAAGTCCTTTGCTGACAAGACCAAGGTCGTCTTTGACCAAGGTGTGACAGCTGTCGTTGGGCCCAATGGTTCTGGGAAGTCAAATATCACAGAAAGTTTGCGATGGGCCTTGGGAGAGTCTAGTGTCAAGAGTCTTCGTGGAGGCAAGATGCCCGACGTTATCTTTGCTGGAACTGAAAGCCGCAAACCACTCAATTATGCCTCTGTTATCGTGACCTTGGACAATGAAGATGGCTTCATCAAGGATGCAGGGCAAGTCATTAAGGTAGAACGCCATATCTATCGTAGTGGAGATAGCGAGTATCGAATTGATGGCAAGAAAGTGCGCTTGCGTGATATTCATGACCTCTTCTTGGATACAGGTTTGGGACGGGATTCCTTCTCCATCATCTCTCAAGGGAAGGTTGAGGAGATTTTTAATTCCAAGCCAGAGGAACGCCGAGCTATTTTTGAAGAAGCTGCTGGAGTTTTAAAATACAAGACTCGTCGAAAAGAAACAGAAAGCAAACTGCAACAAACTCAAGACAATCTCGACCGCTTAGAAGACATTATCTATGAGTTAGACAATCAAATCAAGCCCCTTGCAAAACAAGCCGAGAATGCTCGTAAGTTTCTCGACTTGGATGGTCAACGCAAGGCGATTTATTTGGATGTACTGGTTGCCCAAATCAAGGAAAACAAGGCTGAACTGGAGCTGACCGAGGAAGAACTAACTCAGGTTCAGGAACTTTTGACTAGCTATTACCAAAAACGTGAAGAGTTAGAAGAGGAAAATCAAAGTCTTAAAAAGAAACGTCAGGATCTGCAAGCTGAAATGGCTAAAGACCAAGGGAGCTTAATGGATTTGACTAGTTTGATCAGTGACTTAGAGCGAAAACTAGCCCTATCCAAACTGGAATCTGAGCAAGTTGCCCTTAATCAACAAGAAGCGCAAGCACGTTTGGCGACTCTGGAAGATAAGAGGAAGGCTCTAAGTAAGGAAAAGGCTGAAAAAGAAGGGAATTTGGAACAGTTAGAGGAAAGTCTAGCTGAAAACAACAAGGAACTCAATCGTTTAGAAGCGGAGTTGTTGGCATTTTCAGATGATCCTGACCAAATGATTGAGCTCTTGCGTGAACGTTTTGTGGCTCTTTTACAAGAAGAAGCGGATGTCTCAAACCAGTTGACCCGCATCGAGAATGAACTAGAGAACAGCCGTCAGTTATCTCAAAAACAAGCAGATCAACTTGAGAAACTGAAAGAACAACTGGCTACAGCTAAAGAGAAGGCCAGTCAACAACAGGCTGAGCTTGAAACTGCCAAGGAGAAAGTTCAGAAATTATTGGCAGACTACCAAGCTAGTGCCAAGGAACAAGAGGAGCAGAAAGTTTCTTACCAAGCCCAGCAGAGCCAACTCTTTGATTGTCTAGACAGTCTCAAAAACAAGCAGGCTAGAGCCCAGAGTTTGAAAAACATCCTAAGAAATCATAGTAATTTTTATGCGGGTGTTAAGAGTGTTCTTCAAGAAAAAGCCCGTCTTGGTGGGATCATTGGTGCAGTCAGTGAACATTTGACCTTTGATGTGCATTATCAAACTGCCCTAGAGATTGCGCTTGGAGCTAGCAGTCAGCATATCATCGTAGAAGATGAAAATGCGGCAACCAAGGCGATTGATTTCCTCAAACGTAACAGAGCTGGTCGTGCAACCTTTCTTCCACTGACGACTATCAAGGCTCGTACGATTTCTAGTCAGAATCAAGATGCTATCGCAGCAAGTCCAGGCTTCCTTGGTATGGCTGATGAGTTGGTGTCGTTTGACAAGAGATTAGAAGCCATTTTTAAGAATTTGCTAGCTACGACGGCTATCTTTGACACCGTAGAACATGCGCGTACGGCAGCTCGCCAAGTTCGTTATCAGGTTCGCATGGTGACGCTTGATGGTACCGAATTGCGTACAGGTGGTTCCTACGCGGGTGGTGCTAATCGTCAAAACAATAGTATTTTCATCAAGCCAGAGCTGGAGCAATTACAAAAAGAAATTGCTGAAGAAGAAGCTAGTTTGCGATCAGAAGAAGAAAGTTTGAAGATATTGCAAGATGAGATGGCGGTATTGGCAGAAAGATTAGAAGCTATCAAATCTCAAGGCGAGCAAGCTCGTATTCAGGAGCAAGGTTTGTACCTAGCCTATCAACAAACCAATCAGCAGGTCGAAGAACTGGAAACGCTTTGGAAACTTCAAGAAGAGGAATTAAATCGCCTTACTGAAGGAGATTGGCAAGCGGATAAGGAAAAATGCCAAGAGCGCCTTACTACTATCGCAAGTGAAAAGCAAAATCTAGAAGCTGAGATTGAAGAGATTAAGTCGAATAAAAACGCTATTCAAGAACGATATCAAAACTTGCAGGAACAGATCTCTCAAGCGCGCTTGCTTAAGTCAGAACTGCAAGGACAAAAGCGCTATGAAGTGACTGATATTGAACGCCTAGGTAAGGAATTGGATAACCTCAATCTCGAACAAGAGGAAATCCAACGTCTCCTCCAAGAAAAGGTTGATAATCTTGAGAAGGTTGATACGGATCTGCTAAGTCAGCAGGTGGAAGAGGCCAAAACTCAGAAAACAAACCTCCAACAAGGTTTGATTCGCAAGCAGTTTGAGTTGGATGATATCGAAGGTCAGCTGGATGATATTGCCAGCCATTTGGATCAGGCTCGCCAGCAGAACGAAGAGTGGATTCGTAAACAAACACGTGCTGAAGCTAAGAAGGAAAAGGTCAGCGAACGCTTGCGCTATCTACAAGCTCAATTAACAGACCAGTACCAGATCAGTTACACAGAGGCTCTAGAAAAGGCTCATGAACTGGAAAATCTCACTTTGGCAGAGCAAGAGGTTAAAGATCTTGAGAAGGCTATTCGCTCACTCGGTCCTGTCAATATAGAAGCTATTGACCAGTACGAAGAAGTCCACAATCGTTTGGATTTCCTAAATAGTCAACGAGATGATATTTTGTCTGCGAAAAACCTGCTCCTTGAGACCATCACAGAGATGAATGATGAGGTTAAGGAACGCTTTAAATCAACCTTTGAAGCTATTCGTGAGTCCTTTAAAGTGACCTTTAGACAGATGTTTGGTGGAGGTCAGGCAGACTTGATATTGACTGAAGGCGACCTTTTAACAGCTGGTGTGGAGATTTCTGTTCAACCACCAGGTAAGAAAATCCAGTCTCTCAACCTCATGAGTGGTGGTGAAAAAGCCCTATCGGCTTTGGCCTTGTTGTTCTCTATCATTCGAGTCAAAACTATTCCTTTTGTTATCTTGGATGAGGTAGAGGCGGCACTGGACGAAGCCAATGTCAAACGTTTTGGGGATTACCTCAATCGTTTTGACAAGGATAGTCAGTTTATCGTTGTGACCCACCGTAAGGGAACGATGGCGGCAGCGGATTCTATCTATGGAGTTACCATGCAAGAATCAGGTGTGTCTAAGATTGTTTCGGTTAAGTTAAAAGACTTGGAAGAAACAGTAGACTAGTTATCAAATGATAGCATCTCTTAGGAGGTGCTATTTTTTAAAACTCATAGCTTGAATTGTCCATCAAGGTCAGTTCAGGCGCAAAAAACGACATTTGGGATTTCCTCTTAGCGAAAAGACTTTCTCTATGATATAATAGTTTCATGATTACAACAGTACCTATTAAGAACGAAAAAGATATTGCAGTACCAGGTAATACAGTCCTTGTACTAGGTTATTTTGATGGCATCCACAAGGGACATCAGAAACTCTTTGAAGTAGCTAGCAAGGCTTCTATGAAGGATTATCTGCCAGTTGTCGTGATGACCTTTACAGAATCGCCAAAACTTGCCTTACAACCTTACCAACCTGAACTCATGCTCCATATCGTCAATCACGAAGAACGGGAGCACAAGATGAAATGGCATGGAGTAGAGGCTCTATTCTTACTCGACTTTAGTAGCAAATTTGCTAGTTTAACGGGTCAAGAATTCTTTGATACTTATGTTAGAGCTTTAAAACCAGCCATTATCGTAGCAGGATTTGATTACACCTTTGGCTCTGATAAGAAAACTGCGGATGACCTGAAGGATTATTTTGATGGAGAGATCATCATTGTTCCTCCGGTCGAAGACGAAAAGGGCAAGATTAGTTCTACACGGATTCGTCAGGCTATTCTTGATGGAGATGTAAAGGAAGTCAATCATCTGCTCGGCACTCCGCTCCCATCTCGCGGAATGGTCGTTCATGGAAATGCTCGTGGGCGTACTATCGGTTATCCAACAGCCAATCTGGTCCTAAGAGACCGAACCTATATGCCGGCAGACGGTGTTTACGTAGTCGATATCGAAGTGCAACGTCAGAGATATCGTGGAATGGCAAGTGTTGGAAAAAATGTTACCTTTGATGGTGAAGAACCACGTTTTGAAGTCAATATTTTCGACTTTTCAGATGATATTTACGGTGAGACAGTCATGGTCTACTGGCTGGACCGTGTCCGCGATATGGTCAAATTCGACTCCGTAGAGGAACTGGTAGACCAACTCCAGAAAGACGAAGAGATTGCTCGAAACTGGAAGGATGGAGAGTGAGAGTTTTCTATCAATTCGAAAGAGTAGATAGAATGAAATTCATATAATGGACAAAAAAAGTAGCCTTGTCAGGCTACTTTTTTATTGAAACACGCGATAGACATAAGGATTTTCTGGTTTATCTACTTTTGTGAAACTCTCAACCTCTAGTGTTGGGAGTTTTTGTTTGAGTTCTTTATGATAGTGGAGGGTCAGGGTTCCTCTAGCGGTGATCCAGGTATTGTCAGGATACTGGCGTGAGTTTCCCTTAGTTAGGAGTCCATATACACCAGAGTCTGCGATACAGTGGATGATCCCAAAGCGAAAGAGGAATTGGCTATCTTCATGGCTAGGATCGTTATAGACGAAGCCTGTAAACTCGATTTTCTTTCCTTCAAACTCTTGAGGATAGTCATAGAGAACTTCCATGACCTCCATATAGTTATCGTCTGTAATTTGAATGGTTGGTTGGGTGAGGTATTTATCAGCTGTAGACCTCATTTCCTTTTCATAAGCAGATTTGGAAAAATAGGTACTGGTATCGGGTTTGAGGTATTGACTGGATGTTCCATCGCTTGCCTGAATGGCTGTGTTGATTCCCTCAGCAAGTGGGAAATGATATCCCTTAGCAGATACGGTTCTCGAGTCCAAACTTACTGTCGGAAAGGCAACTCCAATAAACAGAGGTAGTGACAGTAACAGGATGCTGATTCGTCTAGCTCGACGGCTTTCCAAATGACTGTGAAAGTTGATTTTCTTGATCCAGATATAGAATTGGACCAGAGCCAACAGAAGAGAAAGGATCATGGAGATATAGACTAGATAGGAATAGTGGAGGTTGATGTAGTGACTGAGCTTGCCAGATAGCTGCAGATACAGAGTTAGGGCAAAATAACCCAGTAAAATGAAAAATCGGATCATAGCATCACTCCTATCATGTAAGAATAAAGCAAGACAAGCACTGTCACGATACCCATGAATTGCAAGATGAAGCGCGCTTTGAGATAGTGTTTCATCATGAGGAGATTTTTGATATCAAGCATGGGGCCAATGACCAGAAAGGCAAGGACTGGCGCTAGGCCGAAGCTCGAGAGGAGAGAAGCGCCGATAAAGGCGTCCGCCTCGCTACAAAGAGAGAGGAGAAAGGCTAGAAACATGAGTAAGAGAATCGCAAGGACTGGACTTGCGCTGATAGAGGTCAGAATCCGAGTCGGGACATAGACCTGCACGATGGCTGCAAAGAGACAACCAAAGACCAAGTAACGCCCCATATCGAAAAACTCATCAATAGCCTGTATAAAGACCTGAAAGACCTTTCTAGCAGGACTCAAGTGTGACAAGTCATGTTCATGGCAAGCGATATGATTCTCTTTCTGAATGGGTTCCTTCCAGAAAAATCCTAGGAAAATTCCAAGCATCAAAGCAATCACAATAGCTCCCAGCGCTCGCAAGAAGGCAAGTTTTATTGAATTGCCAAAGGCAGAATAAGTAGCGAAAAGAACGATAGGATTGATGATGGGAGCAGTCACCAGAAAGGGAACGGCCGTGTAGCTGGGCACTTTCTTTTCCAAAAAACGATTAATAATTGGAACGATTCCACATTCGCAGGATGGAAAGAGAAAGCCAATGAAGGTACCAAAAAAGATCCTCCCCCAACGATTGCGAGGAAGAAACTCATAAACTTTATCAGGTGTGATATAGACCTCAATCAATCCCGAAATAAGACTCCCAATCAGGACAAAAGGAAGGGCTTCAATCATGATGGAGAGAAAAATAGCCCCCGCTTGTAAGATGCTAGGAGGAAGAGATTGGAAAATCGTCATCTATTTTTCTTCTCAACTTTTTCTTTTTTGTCTTTGTCATCTGGGAAAGTGACTTGTGTTAAGTCAGGAAGTTTGGCAAATTCTTCAAACATCTTGTCCAAGTCATCCGTTTTTGTAAATTTAACAGCCATGGGTGTACCTCTTTTCTACATTCTACCTCTATTATACTATTATTTTGTGGAAAAGGGATTATTTTGATAATCAAAGAGGTAAAAAAGGGTAGGACGAAACAAGGGATGTTCCTTATGGTATAATAGGTTTATGGATAAAAAATATGAAAAAATCTCCCAGGATTTGGGTGTAACCTTAAAGCAAATCGATACTGTTCTAAGTCTGACGGCAGAAGGGGCGACAATTCCCTTCATCGCACGTTATCGCAAGGACATGACTGGTAGTCTGGATGAGGTGGCGATTAAGGCCATTATCGACTTGGATAAAAGTCTGACAAATCTCAACGACCGTAAAGAAGCTGTCTTAGCTAAGATTCAAGAACAAGGCAAATTAACCAAGGAATTGGAAGAAGCTATTTTGGCAGCTGAAAAATTAGCAGACGTTGAAGAACTCTATCTTCCTTATAAGGAAAAACGTCGAACCAAGGCAACTATTGCCCGTGAAGCTGGACTCTTTCCTCTTGCTCGCTTGATTTTGCAGGATGTAGCTGACTTGGAGAAAGAAGCTGAGAAGTTTGTCTGTGAAGGATTTGCGACTGGTCAAGAAGCCTTGGCTGGTGCGGTTGATATTTTGGTCGAAGCCTTATCCGAAGATGTCAATCTACGTGCTATGACCTATCAGGAAGTGTTGAGACACTCTAAAATCACTTCGCAGGTCAAGGATGAGAGTCTTGATGAAAAACAAGTTTTTCAGATTTATTACGAATTCTCAGAGACTGTTGGCAATATGCAGGGTTATCGTACCTTGGCGCTCAACCGTGGGGAAAAATTAGGTATTTTGAAGGTTGGTTTTGAACATGCGACGGACCGTATTCTATCTTTCTTTGCTGCTCGTTTCAAGGTGAAAAATGCCTATATAGATGAAGTTGTCCAGCAATCTGTTAAGAAAAAAGTCTTGCCTGCTATCGAGCGCCGTATTCGGACAGAATTAACTGAGAAGGCAGAAGAAGGAGCTATCCAACTCTTTTCTGACAACCTGCGCAATCTCCTCTTGGTTGCTCCGCTGAAAGGGCGCGTGGTTCTAGGATTTGACCCTGCTTTTCGTACAGGTGCCAAGCTTGCTGTCGTAGATGCAACAGGGAAAATGCTGACGACTCAAGTCATTTATCCCGTTAAACCAGCCTCAGCTCGTCAGATTGAAGAAGCCAAGCGAGACTTAGCCGACTTGATCGGTCAGTATGGCGTGGAAATTATTGCCATCGGAAATGGTACTGCAAGCCGTGAAAGTGAAGCCTTTGTAGCGGAAGTTCTGAGAGATTTTCCTGAGGTCAGCTATGTTATTGTCAATGAAAGTGGCGCTTCTGTCTACTCTGCTAGTGAACTTGCTCGTCAGGAGTTTCCAGAATTAACCGTTGAAAAACGATCGGCTATCTCGATCGCTCGTCGTTTGCAAGATCCCCTTGCTGAATTGGTCAAAATCGATCCCAAGTCAATCGGTGTTGGTCAATACCAGCACGATGTCAGTCAGAAGAAGCTGTCTGAAAGTCTGGACTTTGTCGTCGATACCGTAGTCAACCAAGTCGGTGTCAATGTCAATACAGCCAGCCCAGCACTTCTCTCCCATGTAGCTGGACTCAATAAAACTATCTCTGAAAATATCGTAAAATACCGTGAAGAAGAAGGAAAAATCACTTCGCGCGCCCAAATCAAAAAGGTTCCTCGCCTCGGTGCCAAAGCCTTTGAACAGGCTGCCGGTTTCCTCCGTATCCCGGAAAGTAGCAATATACTTGATAATACAGGAGTTCACCCAGAAAATTATGCTGCCGTCAAAGAGCTTTTCAAACGCTTGGATATCAAGGACTTGAATGAAGAAGCACAAAATAAGCTTAAATCCCTTTCAGTCAAGGAGATGGCGCAAGAACTAGATCTTGGCCCAGAAACCCTTAAAGATATCATTTCCGACCTTCTCAAACCAGGTCGAGATTTCCGTGATTCTTTTGATGCACCTGTTCTCCGTCAAGATGTACTGGATATCAAGGACTTAAAAGTCGGCCAGAAGCTAGAAGGTGTGGTGCGTAATGTTGTTGATTTCGGTGCATTCGTTGATATTGGGATTCACGAGGATGGCTTGATCCATATTTCCCACATGAGTCGCAAATTTATCAAACATCCTAGTCAAGTGGTGTCTGTTGGAGATTTGGTAACGGTTTGGGTCAAGAAAATCGATACTGAACGTGAAAAAGTTAATCTGTCGCTCTTAGCTCCAGATGAAACTAACTGAGTACGTTCAGTCTGTTTCCCTCGAAGACTTTGGTAGACCTTTTATACACCAAGCCCAGTGGAATTCTCGTCTGCGAACGACAGGTGGGCGATTTTTCCCTAAGGATGGGCATTTGGATTTTAATCCCAAGGTCTATAATGAACTTGGTTTGGAAGTTTTTCGGAAAATCGTGCGCCATGAACTCTGTCACTATCACCTTTATTTTCAGAAAAAAGGATATCGACATAAGGACCGAGATTTTAAAGAACTTTTGAAAGAAGTGGATGGGCTACGCTTTGTCCCCCCTCTGAAAGACCAAAGTACCTACCTAGTTTATCGGTGTCAATCCTGTCAGCAAACTTATCAGCGCAAGCGTAGGATTGATACAAAACGCTATCGCTGTGGCGTCTGCCGTGGCAAACTCGTCATCTTAAATCGGCCTAAGGACTGATGTTTGTGAACCTGTTTCATGCTATACTACTTGTAAGAATACCGAAAGAGGAAACAATCATGAATACAAAATTTTATAAAATGAGACGAAATCGTATGGTGTCAGGAGTTTTAGCTGGGCTATCAGACAAGTGGAATTTTGATGTAACCCTAGTCCGCTTTCTCTTCGCCATTTTTACCGTAGCAAATTTTGGAATTGGTGTGATTATTTACATCATCCTCGCCTCTATCCTGCCAACTAAGGAAGAAATCGAAGCCGAAATGTACGGAACAGGACCACGCAAACGTAAGGAAGCCCAAGCCATTGAAGACAATGATGGCTGGTTTTGGTGAGATTTAACAGGGAAAATTTATTATTTGCACTATGTTACTTAAAAGAAGCAGCATAAATGACTGAAAATCCCTTGTGGTTATTTAGCCACAAGGGATTTTGATATTTAAGTATATTCTTTTCCATCTTGAGAGAGATGAATTACCTGATCAGCCATTTTCCAAATACTAGGATTGTGAGTTGCGATGATAATTGTTCTATTAGCATTACGAAGTTCAAGGAGAATTTCCATAATTTCCTTGGAATTTTTTGGATCTAGCGAGGCGGTAGGCTCATCAGCTAAAACTAAAGGAGGATTTTTCAGGATAATCTTAGCAAGCGCTACGCGTTGAGCTTCACCACCAGATAATTCATAGATTTTTTGGTTGAGACTTAGATAATCTAGTCTGACAGCTTGTAGTGCTTGAAGAAGAAGTCTCTCTTTTTCTTGTTTCTTGTTCTGTTTTTTGCCAATCAGTCCCAGCTCAAGGTTTTCTCGAATGGTCTGACTTTCTAATAGTCCGAAGTTCTGGAAGAGATAACCTAGCTCGTTACGATAGAATTCCTCATTTTTTAGAGAAGTCAAAGACTTTCCTTTATAAATGATTTCTCCTTTGTCGAAAGTCTCTAGTTTTGCAAGCATATTGAGCAAAGTGGTTTTTCCACAACCACTGTCTCCTATCAAAGCATATACCATACCACTTTGAAAATTCAGATTCAAGTCTGAAAAAATAATACGAGAACCAAATTGTTTCCAAATATGTTGTAATTCAATCATACTATCCTCCTTTGATGATGCTAGCATAGGTTTTACTTTCCTTCTTATCACAGATTTTCAATAGAAGAACGGCTAAACTTGAAAAGCTGAAAAATAGGATTAGGGTAATCCAGATATTCTTAGAAATAATGAAAGCTAGACCACTTCCGAGAAAGAGAGCTGCTATTTGAGAAGTGATATATCTACTGTGTAATTCAAAGAAATAATAGCCTGCTATTTTTTTCAAGAATATGGTTTTGCGAAAGGCTTCAAAATAGAGCAGATTTAAACTTGTAAACAGCAAAATTGAAGTCAAAATAGCAAACATAGCACTCGCTAAGTTACTAAAAATTTCGATTTTAATTTTTTGATTTAACTGGAGATAGGTTTCCCTAGCAGACGATAGCCCTGAGACCATTTGATCAAGTTGATAGTGTTTTAAAAGTTCTTGTGTCTGGTGGAGGTCTGTAAAATAGAGATATTCTAGATTTGTAAACCAGAAGATGGAGGAAGCCTTACCAAGTGCTTTAGGAGAAAGCACAAGAAAGATGGGATTTGATAACCATTGATCATAAGCGATATGGGTGGTATTATAGAGAAATACATCATTATTTTTATTGGTATAAGCTATACTAATTTCGACAGTTTGATTAGACTTGCTACTGTATAATCGGTTGGTTAACTCTTGTTGCAAGTTTGCTTTTATATCTTTTTCATTTTTTTGTAGTTCTTCTGGGAGTATGGCAAGGATCTGTCCATCTTTGAGGGTGTTGATTTTTTGAAAGGTTTCTGATGTTAACTTTATACCTTCTTTTTTGAAGTAGTTAGGTGTTACATAGAGAATATTTTTTCCTTCCACACCATAAGGGTTATTTTCAGTTTCATTATGATTTGAGATAGCTTGCTTAAGAGCTTGCTCAACTAGATTATGTTTAATAAGGAAGGCATTCTCATTATCTATAGCATGCTGAATAAAGTCAAACCATTTATCAGCATTTGTCTGCAGTTCATCTAAATTTTTCATCTGACTGGAACGCCCTGTTTGAAGAGTAACAACATTGGAGCGTTGTTCCCAAGTAGCTTGTCCAGCCTCATTTTTCTCAAGTATATGATAGTAAGTAGACATACGTCCAAATCCTACAATAACCAGTAGAATGGCAAGTACCTGACCAAAGTAGAGAATGCGTAGAATTGACTTGATTGGTAATTTTCCTTTGATGATAGAGAGGAGATGGACTTTTTTTAAAGAAATGGTAAAAAGAAAGGCAATTAGAAGACTAAGTAAGAGAAGTAGGCTATTGTAAAGAATAAAAAGTATTCCTAGAAAAGTCTGAACTTCATAAGGATATCCTAGGGAAACGAGCAAGACACTTGCTATCAGCAAAGCAGGTAGACCAAAAAGAAGGATATCAAGTCCGTCTCTTGCGAGAGAACGAAAGAAGAGATGGCTCAGTCGTTCTCCAGAAATCAATCGAATCCCTGACTGAGAGAGAGATTGAATTTGGCCAATAACAATCAAAGCTAAGAAAGTCAGCAAAAAGATTAACATACTGGTAAGCTGATTAGGTTGGGTAAAGAGGGCAAGTACAAAGGATACTCTGTCATTTTCAAATGCATTCGCTTTTTCTAGTCCAAGTTCTTTCAGATGAGTGGCCAATTCTTGACTAGTTAGGGATCCGCTGATAATATTGTAGTTGTTGAGAAGATCGCTCTTGTGAATGCTTTCTTGACTTGCTGGAGGCATCCAGTCTGGGAGTTTCCCATCTCCAAAAACTTCGTAGTAAGTTTGTGATTTTCCATCACTATCTACTTCCCAAATGGTTCTTGCGATATGACTATTATGTTCTTTAGCAAGACTATTTAATTCTTCTTTAACGGTAGAATAATCTGCTTGCCCACTTAATACTGCTGCACCCGGGAACAGGATTTGTGGAAGAGAGTCTTTCCAAAAGGACAGAGTGGCAATGAGAAAGAAAGTTAAAAGAAGATTGCTGATAAAGAGAAAAACACGTTTCATAGGAACCTCTTTCTAAAAAAGAGGGGCTGAACCTCCCTCCTTATAGCAGCGATACGAATGATAGTTTAGCACTTTTAAAAATAATTATCAGAAAGCTAATTCTTTTACAAGACGTCAAAGAAAGCCTTTTCATAGTTTAATTTTACTATTATTTTAAGGATAAAACAAGCAATACTATGGCTTTTTATAGTAGCTATTTTCATAAATATTCTTCAATCTTACAAAAATGTAAGATTAAAGTCTCTTTTGTAAGGTTAGGTTATGGCAAGCAATTTTTTTTTGCGATAAACTAGACTCATAAAGAACAAAGGAGCAAAACCATGAAAAGAATTTTACAAAAGAAAACAAGAAAACTAAGTCAAAAAGATATCGAGCGTGTTCAACTGGGATGCGCTATGATGCAAGCACAGTTTCAAATGATGGGATATTAAGAAGGAGAAAATCATGACACTTTTAGATGTAAAACACGTTCAAAAAATCTACAAAACACGTTTCCAAGGCAACCAAGTAGAGGCCCTCAAGGATATTCACTTTACCGTGGAAAAGGGTGACTACGTGGCTATCATGGGAGAGTCTGGTTCAGGAAAGTCAACCCTGCTCAACATTCTAGCTATGCTGGATAAACCAACTCGTGGGCAGGTTTACCTGAATGGAACCGACACAGCCACTATTAAAAATTCACAGGCTTCGAGTTTCCGTCGTGAGAAGTTGGGATTTGTCTTCCAAGACTTTAACTTGCTAGATACCTTATCTGTTAAGGACAATATCTTGCTTCCGCTAGTTTTATCACGAAAACCCATCACGGAGATGATGAAGAAATTGGTGGTAACAGCTGAAAATTTGGGCATAAACCAATTGCAAGAGAAGTACCCTTATGAGATTTCTGGTGGTCAAAAGCAACGGGTAGCAGTAGCACGCGCCATCATCACAGAACCTGAAATTCTCCTTGCCGATGAGCCAACAGGAGCCCTTGACTCCAAGTCATCTGCAGCACTTCTGGATGTATTTGATGAAATCAATGAACGTGGCCAAACCATTCTCATGGTAACTCACTCAACGGCAGCAGCCAGCAGGGCCAAGCGCGTTCTCTTTATCAAAGACGGCATTCTTTACAACCAAATCTACCGTGGAGACAAGACAGAGCGTCAGATGTTCCAAGAAATCTCTGATACTTTGACTGTTATGGCAAGCGAGGTGAATTAGTATGTTCCGATTAACCAATAAGTTAGCGGTATCCAACTTGATCAAAAACCGCAAACTCTACTATCCCTTTGCTTTAGCTGTTCTCTTAGCAGTGACCATCACCTATCTCTTTTACTCACTGTCGCTTAATCCTAACATTGGCAAGATCCGAGGGGGAGAAACTATCTCTATGACGCTTGCCCTCGGTATGGTGGTTGTTACCATCGCTTCTGGAATTATTGTACTTTATGCCAATAGTTTTGTCATGAAGAACCGCTCCAAGGAGCTGGGTGTATATGGTATGCTGGGTCTCGAAAAGCGCCATTTGATCAGTATGGTTTTTAAGGAGCTTCTTATTTTTGGTTCCTTAACCTTGACAGCTGGTCTCGGTCTAGGAGCTCTCTTTGATAAGCTAATCTTCGCCCTTCTTCTGAAGCTGATGAAGATGAAAGTGGAGCTCGTTTCGACTTTCCAACCAATTGTCTTTATCCTAGTTCTCATCGTCTTTGGAGCTATCTTCCTAGGTCTGATTTTTATCAATGCCTTTCGTATTGCACGCATGAATGCCCTTCAGCTCTCTCGTGAGAAGGCCAGTGGTGAGAAAAAAGGACGTTTCTTAGGTGTCCAAACCATTCTAGGTCTGATTAGTTTGGGAGCGGGTTACTATCTAGCAGTAACAGTCGAAAACCCACTTTCTGCTGTTCTGATTTTCTTCGTAGCAGTTTTGTTAGTAATTTTGGGAACTTATCTTCTCTTCAATGCAGGGATTACAGTTTTCTTACAAATCTTAAAGAAAAACAAGCGTTATTATTACCAACCCAACAACATGATTTCCGTATCCAATCTCATTTTCCGTATGAAGAAAAATGCGGTTGGTCTGGCGACGATTGCTATTCTCTCAACCATGGTCTTAGTGACTATGTCTGCTGCAACAAGTATCTTTAAGGCATCAGAAAACTTCAAGAAGGTCATGAATCCACATGATTTTGGGATTACAGGACAGAATGTTGAAAAAGAAGATATCGAAAAACTCTTGAGCCAGTATGCTAGTGAAAAAGGATTGACTGTCACAAAGAAAGAAGTCCTTACATACAGTAACTTTGGTGTGGCAAATCAAGAAGGTACGAAATTGACAATTTTTGAGAAAGGTCAAAATCGTGTTCAACCGAAAACTATTTTTATGGTCTTTGACCAAAAAGACTATGAGAATATGACAGGACAGAAACTTGCACTTTCAGGTAAGGAAGTTGGATTGTTTGCTCAAAACAAGCAACTTCAAGGTCAAAAAGAACTGACTCTGAATGACCAGACCTACACGATCAAAGAAGAAATCAAAAAAGATTTTATTCTTGAACATGTCCCAAATCAGTACAATATTCTAACTTCGGATTATAACTATTTGGTTGTTCCTGACTTGAAAGCCTTTCTTGACCAGCATCCTAATTCTTCCATCTTTAATCAATACTATGGTGGTATGAATGTAACGGCTAGTGAGGAAGAGCAGCTTAAAATTGCAGATGACTATTCAAAATTCGTTAACAACTTTAATAGAGAACTAAACAAAGAAGGAAGCTATGTTTACGGAAGCAATCTGGCTGATAGTAGTGCGCAGATGAGTGCTCTCTTTGGTGGAGTTTTCTTCATCGGTATCTTCCTCTCTATCATCTTTATGGTGGGAACGGTTCTTGTCATCTACTACAAACAAATCTCTGAAGGCTATGAAGATCGTGAACGCTTTATCATTTTGCAAAAAGTCGGTCTCGATCAAAAGCAAATCAAGCAAACCATCAATAAACAGGTCCTAACTGTTTTCTTCCTCCCATTGCTCTTTGCCTTCCTACACCTTGCCTTTGCCTATCATATGCTTAGCCTCATCCTAAAAGTAATTGGGGTGCTAGATGCGACCATGATGTTGACTGTCACTTTATCCATCTGTGCTATCTTCCTCATCGTCTATGTCTTAATCTTTATGATTACCTCAAGAAGCTATCGCAAGATTGTGCAAATGTAAAAAAAAGATACCTCGATATTCATCGAGGTATTTCTTTATCTTAAATGCTGAAGAGTTGTCCAAACAGGTAAGTCACTCCCATGGTGAGAAGTCCGATACAGAGGTTACGGATCATAGCAGTTTTCGTAGGTGCCTTGCCTAGTTTAGCACTGGTATAGCCAGTGACGAGAAGGGAAAGGGCAACGATAAAAACAGTAGCAGGAATGCGATAATCACTTGGAAAGACAGTGATCGAAAGCATGGGAGGAAGACTTCCCAGTACAAAGGCGATAAAGCTAGAGATTGCAGCATGCCAAGGATTGGTAAATTCTTCGTACTCGATACCGTATTTTTCCTCAACCAAGGCTTTGAGTGGATTCTTTAAAAAGGCCTTGTTGGTCAAGAGTTGGGCTGACGTTTCACACTCACCATTTTGTAAGTAAGCAGCATAGAGGGATTGTTTTGCAGATTCGATGTTTTTATCCAAGAGTAATTGCTCTCTAGCAACAGCGGCTTCTTCCGTGTCTTTCTGAGTGGATACAGAGACATATTCGCCGCCTGCCATAGAAAAAGCACCAGCAAGGATAGCGGCCAATCCTGATAAAAAGATAATCCAGATATTGCTTGTCGCACTGGCAACACCGATAACGACTCCAGCAATGGAAATAATTCCATCATTGGCTCCTAGAACACCTGCGCGTAGGATATTGAGTCGGCCTGCAAAGTTAGCATCAATTTCATGTTTTATTTCTGTCATAGTCATCTCCTTTCTCTCCATTATAGAGAAAAGGGTAGGGGAATACAAACTTTTTAAACTATCTGAAAAAAGTTCTACGATTCTAATTTTTAAGCCCTTTTCGACTTTACCGAAAAAGCACGGCAATACAGTTGCCAATCCTACTGTACAAGTCCTTTTTTAGCTTATCTATGGTATAATAGAAGGTAGATTTATCAATTGGAGAATGAAGGATTTTATGATTAAACTTGTAGCAACCGATATGGATGGAACCTTTCTAGATGGAGAGGGTCGGTTTGATATGGAACGCCTCAAAAACGTACTTGTTTCCTACAAGGAAAAGGGGATTTATTTTGCAGTGGCTTCAGGTCGTGGTATCCTGTCCCTGAAAAAGTTGTTTGCTGATGTGCGTGATGAAGTGATTTTTATAGCTGAAAATGGGAGCTATGTTGAGTTTCATGGTGAGGATATGTATGAGGCTACTATGCCTCGCGACTTTTACTTGAACACTTTTGAAGCTTTAAAGAAATCGCCCTATTTTGATGAAAGAAAAATGCTACTGACTGGGAAAAAAGCTTGTTATGTTTTGGACACAGTGGATGAAACTTATCTTAAGTTAAGTAGTCACTACAATGAAAATATTCAAAAAATAGCACGTTTGGAAGAGATCACGGATGAGATTTTTAAATTCACCACTAACTTCACAGAAGATACGATAGAAGCTGGTGAGGCCTGGGTAAATGAAAATGTTCCTGGTGTGAAAGCCATGACAACTGGTTTTGAATCCATTGATATTGTCTTGGACTATGTTGATAAGGGTGTAGCTATTGTTGAGCTGGCAAAAAAACTTGGTCTGACCATGGATCAGGTTATGGCTTTTGGCGATAATCTCAATGACCTTCACATGATGCAGGTAGTGGGGCACCCCATCGCTCCTGAAAATGCGCGACCAGAAATTTTAGAATTAGCAGAAGCAGTGATTGGCCACCATAAGGACCAATCAGTGATGGCTTATATGGAGGGTTTGTAATGGCAGAT
Source organism: Streptococcus oralis (assembly GCF_019334565.1). Classification (NCBI taxonomy): domain Bacteria; kingdom Bacillati; phylum Bacillota; class Bacilli; order Lactobacillales; family Streptococcaceae; genus Streptococcus; species Streptococcus oralis. Next base: position 867,607 of record NZ_CP079724.1, read on the forward strand.
ATTAAATTGATTGCACTGGATTTGGACGGTACTTTGCTGACAACGGATAAAAAGCTGACAGATCGTACCAAGGCGGTCCTCAAAGCTGCGCGTGACCGTGACATCAAGGTCGTTCTGACAACGGGACGTCCTCTGAAGGCTATGGATTTCTTTCTCCATGAGCTAGGGACTGATGGTCAGGAGGATGAGTACACCATCACCTTTAATGGTGGTCTAGTACAGAAAAATACAGGGGAGATTCTCGATAAAACCGTCTTTTCAATCGACGATGTGGCACGCTTGTACGAGGAAACTGAAAAACTCGGATTACCGTTAGATGCTATTTCAGAAGGAACCGTCTATCAAATCCAGTCAGACCAAGAAAGTCTCTATGCTAAGTTCAACCCAGCCCTGACTTTCGTACCTGTCGCTTTTGAAGATCTATCTAGTCAGATGACGTATAATAAATGCGTGACTGCTTTTGCCCAAGAACCTTTGGATGCAGCGATTCAACAGATTTCTCCAGAATTGTTTGACCAATATGAAATCTTCAAATCGCGTGAACTCTTATTGGAATGGTCGCCGAAAAACGTCCACAAGGCAACAGGTTTAGCGAAATTAATTAAACACTTGGGAATCGACCAAAGTCAAGTCATGGCTTGTGGGGACGAGGCCAATGACCTTTCCATGATTGAATGGGCAGGTCTGGGAGTTGCTATGCAAAATGCTGTTCCAGCAGTTAAGGAAGTTGCCAATGTGATTACCCCAATGACCAACGACGAGGAAGCCGTTGCCTGGGCTATCGAAGAATACGTGCTAAAGGAGAACTAAAATATGGGATTATTTGACCGTCTATTCGGAAAAAAAGAAGAGCCGAAAATCGAAGATATTGTAAAAGAAGCACTGGAAAATCTTGATTTGTCAGAAGAGGTTGAAGAGAACCAAACGGCAGTCGAAGAAACTTCTCAGGAAGAGACAGCAAGAGACAAAGTGGAAGAAACACCCGCTCAAGAAGAAATTCCTCAAGTCTCAACAGAAGAAGTGATTGAACCAGAAGCAGTCGAAGAAACTGCTCAGGAAGAGGTTGAGCTAGAATCTGATGAATTGGAACAATTCCAAGAGCCGGAAGAAATTCTAGAAGAAGAGAACCAAGAAACTGTAGAGTTCGAAGAAGGGTTAGCTTCTGAAGTAGTAGAAGAAGAACTTCCTCAGGTTGAAGAAACCGTACAGGAAAAATATGACCGCAGTCTCAAGAAAACCCGTACAGGATTCGGTGCTCGTTTGAATGCCTTCTTTGCCAACTTCCGTTCTGTCGATGAAGAATTCTTCGAGGAATTGGAAGAACTGCTCATCATGAGCGACGTCGGTGTGCAGGTCGCTTCAAACTTAACAGAAGAACTACGCTATGAAGCTAAACTCGAAAACGCTAAGAAGCCTGACGCACTTCGTCGTGTTATTATCGAGAAATTGGTTGAACTTTATGAGAAGGATGGCAACTACGATGAACAAATCCACTTCCAAGATGGTTTGACCGTCATGCTCTTTGTTGGTGTTAATGGTGTTGGGAAGACAACTTCTATCGGGAAATTGGCTCATCGCTACAATCAAGCTGGCAAGAAAGTCATGCTGGTTGCAGCAGATACCTTCCGTGCGGGTGCTGTGGCCCAGCTAGCTGAATGGGGTCGACGTGTGGATGTTCCTGTTGTGACGGGACCAGAAAAGGCTGACCCTGCTAGTGTGGTCTTTGATGGGATGGAACGTGCTGTAGCTGAAGGGATTGATATTCTCATGATTGATACAGCAGGTCGTCTGCAAAACAAGGACAACCTTATGGCTGAGTTGGAAAAGATTGGTCGCATCATCAAGCGTGTCGTGCCAGAGGCGCCACATGAAACCTTCCTTGCCCTTGATGCTTCAACTGGACAGAATGCCTTGGTGCAAGCTAAGGAATTTTCTAAGATAACACCATTGACTGGAATTGTTTTGACAAAAATTGACGGAACTGCCCGAGGTGGTGTTGTTCTGGCTATCCGCGAAGAACTCAATATCCCAGTAAAATTGATTGGTTTCGGTGAAAAAATCGATGATATAGGGGAATTTAACTCAGAAAACTTTATGAAGGGTCTCTTAGAAGGCTTGATTTAATACAAAATAAATATCCTGCAAGTCAATCTTGCAGGATATTATTGCTATTCTAAACGGCCATCTTCTCGATAGGCGATATCTGGTTGCCAGGTCCATTTGGCTCCATACTTCTCAAGTAAGTCAAAGCTAGCTTGTGGTCCCATGCTTCCAGCTTTATAATCGTAGAGTGGTGCACCGTTTTCAGCCCAGAGCTCTTCGATACGGTCAATCAATTTCCAAGAAGCACTTACCTCATCCCAGTGGCTAAAATTGGTTGAGTTGTTGTTCAAAACATCGTAGATTAATTTCTCGTATGGATCTGGTGAGGCTCCAGTAGCAGTTGCATCTGTACGGTAATCCAGAGAGCTAGGCGCCAGGTTAAATTCTTCACCGACTTGCTTCCCATTTAGGCTGAGAGAGAAGCCTTCAGTTGGTTGGATATAGATGGTCAAGATATTTGGCGCTAACGGTTCTCCAAAGATAGAGTCCATTTGCTTAAAGACGATATTGACATGAGTCCCTTTTTCAGTCAGACGTTTCCCTGTACGGAAGAAGAAGGGAACACCACGGAAACGATCGCTGTCTACAAAGAAGGCGCCAGATGCGAAAGTTTCTGTTGTAGATTCAGGATCGACGTTTGGCTCGCTACGATAGGAAATGTATTTCATGCCATCGATTTTACCAGAGCGATATTGACCACGGATAAACTGTTCCTTCAATTCTTCCTCAGTTGGATGATAGAGGTTTTTAAAGACCTTTATCTTTTCAGCACGAATCTCATCCTTTGTAAAGCTAGCTGGTTTGTCCATGGCTAGAAGAGAGAGGAGTTGAAGAGTATGATTTTGCACCATATCACGAAGGGCACCAGATTGATCATAGTAGCCACCGCGTTCTTCTACACCCAAGCGTTCCGCAAAGGTAATCTGAACATTATCGATGTGTTCGCGATTCCAAACATTCTCAAAGATCATGTTGGCAAAACGAACAGCAAAGATACTCTGAATCATCTCTTTACCTAGGTAATGGTCAATACGGTAGATTTGCTCCTCATCAAAGGCTGCAAGGAGATCTTCATTGAGTTTGCTAGCTGTTTCGTAGTCTGTACCAAATGGTTTCTCAACGATCAAGCGCTCAAAACCTTTGCCATCAACAATGTTTTCAGATTTGAGGTGCTTGGCAATAGTTCCAAAGAACTGAGGTGCCATAGACAAGAAGAAGAGCTTATTGTGTTCAGCTTGGTATTTTTCATTCAGCTCAGTTTGTAATTGGCGCAAAGCAATGTAATGTTCCGTATCGTTCACATCATGGCTTTGATAGTAGAAGTGGCTAGCAAATTCTTGGGCTTGCTCGGTACTATCTGCCAAATCAAGGATGGATTCGACAACTACAGATTCAAAATATTCCTTACTCCAAGGTCTACGAGCTGTTCCGATAACAGCAAAATGCTCAGAGAGATTGCCTGATTTATAGAGTCTGAAAAGGGAAGGGTAGAGTTTGCGTTTAGCTAAATCTCCACTCGCACCGAAAATTGTAACAATAACCTTTGATGACATCTAGCTACCTAATTTCTATATTTTTTCCTAGTTGGACTAGGGATGAGATTTCCTCATTATCATAGTTTTTATTTTATCATAATTTTCAAAAAAAACAAAAAATCCAATACGCAATTAAAAAACTGTAAGGAGAACCTTACAGTTTTGTTTTATACATTTAAGACCTTATCCAAGAACTCTTTTAGACGAGGGTGTTGCGGGTTGTCAAAGATTTGATCTGGAGTTCCATCTTCCAGGAATTCACCATCAGCCGTAAAGATAACACGGTTGGCTACCTGACGTGCAAATCCCATCTCGTGGGTTACGATGATCATGGTCATGCCTTGCTCCGCCAATTCCTTCATAACATTCAGTACATCTCCAACCATTTCAGGGTCAAGAGCAGAAGTTGGCTCATCAAAGAGCATGATATCAGGATTCATGGCAAGTCCACGAGCGATAGCTACACGCTGTTTCTGACCACCTGAAAGGCTATCTGGGTTGGCATTAGCTTTATCTGCTAGTCCTACCTTTTCAAGCAACTCCATCCCCAATTTTTCAGCTTCTTCTTTGGTCATCCGTTTGTGTTCAATAGGAGCAAAAGTGATATTCTCTAGGACGGACATATGAGGGAAGAGGTTGAAATGTTGGAAGACCATTCCCACGTTTTCACGAACATGGTCGACATTGGTTGATTTTTCAGTCAGATCATAACCATTTACTGTGATGTGGCCACTCGTTACCTCCTCGAGAAGGTTAAGGCTACGGAGGAAAGTGGATTTACCAGAACCAGAAGGACCGATGATACAGACAACATCTCCTTCATAGAACTTAGTAGTAATGCCTTTTAAAACTTCGTTTTTTCCATAATACTTATGCAAATCATTTACATCAATTTTTAGTTTTGCCATTAACGAATCCTCTTTTCTAAGCGTTTCGCTAGTCTAGTCAAAAGCGTGATAATTACAAGATAGAAGATAGCAAGGATTGCATACATCTTGAAACTTTGGTAGTTACGGGCGATGATGATCTTACCAGTTTGGAAAAGCTCCACCAGACCGATAGCAGATACGATGGTTGTATCTTTAAGAGCGATAACGAACTGGTTGACGAAGTTTGGCAACATCAATTTAGTCGCTTGTGGCAAGATAATCTTACGCATGGTTTTTCCATAAGAGATACCAAGACTGCGGCTGGCTTCCATTTGCCCAACTGGAACAGCTTGGATCCCACCACGAACGATTTCAGCGATATAAGCTGCCGCATTGAGTGAGAGGGCAATAGTACCAGCTACAAAGTCATTGATTGGACTTTGTTGGCCTGTAATCGACTCGATGAAGTTTGGAATACCCCAGAAAATGAAGGCAGCAAGAATCATCAAGGGAATACCACGGATAACGTCAACGAAAATCTCAGAGATTAGACGAAGAGATTTGTATGGGCTAACGCTAAACATACCAAAGATAATACCGATGACAATGGCAATTGCAAATGAAATAAGCGCAAGAGCAAGAGTGATTCCAAGTCCACTAAGAAGTTGTTTGTAGTTGTTTTGAAGCAAGCCCCAGATAGTAGTTTCGTCAACCGTACTTGTAGAGTCAGTTGAAGATTCGCTAGCTAGATACTTGTCAAGAATCTTTTGGAATTCTCCGTTAGCTTTGAGGTTCGCAAGTCCGTTATTGAACATCTGGATCAATTCAGGGTTTGTTCCTTTTTTAACCGCAAAGGCTGTTTCACCGATTGGAGTTCCAGCAATTGGCGTTTTCAATTTTTGACCTTGGCTGATAGAATATTTGAGAACTGGCTCATCATCCATCACAGCATCAATAGCTCCAGTATTCAGACTGTCATACATTGATGCGCCATCTGCGAAGGTTTTAATCTTATAGCCGTATTTGCTTTGATTTTCAGTAAGGAATGTTTGGGAAGCAGTTCCGTTTTTAACACCGACAGTTTTATCCTTGAGGTCTTCATAAGAAGCTATCGTGCTTGATTCTTTCACACCGAGAATCGTATTTGCTGTGTAGTATGATTCTGAGAAGTCGAAGGTTTCCTTACGGGCATCTGTTACAGACATACCAGCAATGATACCATCTGCTTGTCCTGCTTGAACAGCACTGATTGCTGCGTCAAATCCTGGGTTGGTAATTTCAATTTCAAAACCTTGATCTTTGGCAATGGCCTTGATGAGGTCCATATCAATACCGGTGTATTGATTGCTTGAATTTTGAAAAACGAATGGGGCGAAAGATGAGTCGCTGGCAATAATGTACTTGCTTTTCACTGGAGTAGCTTTTTGTCCAGTAGCAGTAGTTGTCGTTGGGCTTGCCGTAGTTGTAGAAGCGGTCCATTTTTGGATGATTTGCTCCAAGCTACCATCCTTTTTCATTTGTGCTAGGGCTTCGTTAAACTCGGTAACCAAGTGTTCATACTTGCTCCCTTTCTTGACACCAAAAGCAAAGCTTCCAACAGCCTCACCATCCATATTGATGCTGAGATCTTGTCCTTGGTTAATCGCATACTCAATAACAGGTTTATCATCCATGATGGCATTTACAGCACCAGCACTTAGACTGTTATTCATCAAATCACCTGTATCAAAGGTTTTAATAGAAAAACCGTATTTATCTTTGATACTTTCGAGGAAACGTTGAGCGGCAGTTCCGTTCTTAACTCCAACTGTTTTCCCGCTAAGTTCCTCATATTTGGTGATTTTATTTGCCTTTGTGGTAGCAATGACAACTTTTGTATCATAATAAGTATCAGACATGGTAAAGACATTTTCACGTTCTTTTGTTTTTGTCATACCTGCCATAATAGCATCTGCTTGACCTGACTGCACTGCATTTACAGCTGCATCAAAGCCAGGATAAGACATTTGGATGTTCCATCCTTTGATTTCTGCGACTTTATTGATAATATCAACATCAATCCCTTTATAGGTTTGATCTGAATCTTTAAACTCAAAAGGTGCGTAAGCTGTATCAGACACAATCTTAACAGTATCAGCTTTTGCCATACCTAGTGAGAAAATGGGAAATAAAATGAGCAAACATGCTAGTATTTTTTTCTTCATTTTTAGTCTCCTTTTCCGAATATTTTCCCATTATATCAGAAAATGAATGAAAAGGCAAATTTTATGGATTTTATGTAAGAAAATGTAACATGAAATACTAGCTCTTATCAACTTAGAGAAGAGTCTGAAAAGTAAATTTATGGTAAAATAGAAGGATAGAAAAATGCAGATGAGGCAATCATGATAAATCGAATTACAGATAATAAATTTAAACTAGTATCAAAATATGAACCTTCAGGAGATCAACCCCAAGCGATTGAGCAGTTGGTTGACAATATCGAGGGTGGAGAGAAGGCCCAAATTTTGATGGGGGCGACGGGTACAGGGAAGACCTATACCATGAGTCAGGTCATTTCCAAAGTCAATAAACCAACTTTGGTCATTGCCCATAACAAAACCCTAGCTGGTCAGCTCTATGGGGAGTTCAAGGAATTTTTCCCTGAAAATGCTGTTGAGTACTTCGTATCTTACTATGATTATTACCAACCCGAGGCCTATGTCCCTTCTAGTGATACCTATATTGAAAAGGATAGCTCGGTCAATGATGAGATTGACAAGCTCCGTCACTCAGCGACTTCAGCCCTTCTGGAGCGCAATGATGTCATCGTCGTGGCTTCTGTCTCTTGTATCTATGGTTTGGGTTCGCCAAAGGAATATGCTGATAGTGTCGTTAGTCTCCGTCCAGGTCTGGAGATTTCTCGTGATAAACTCTTGAATGACTTGGTGGATATTCAGTTTGAACGCAATGATATTGATTTCCAACGGGGAAGATTTCGCGTTCGCGGGGATGTGGTGGAGATTTTCCCAGCTTCTCGTGATGAGCACGCTTTTCGAGTAGAGTTTTTCGGGGATGAGATTGACCGTATCCGTGAGGTTGAGGCCTTGACAGGTCAGGTATTGGGAGAAGTAGATCATTTGGCGATTTTCCCTGCCACTCACTTTGTGACCAATGACGATCACATGGAAGTTGCTATTGCCAAGATTCAAGCAGAGTTAGAAGAGCAGTTAGCTGTCTTTGAGAAGGAAGGCAAACTGCTGGAAGCCCAGCGTTTGAAACAGCGGACAGAGTATGATATCGAGATGTTACGTGAGATGGGCTATACCAACGGTGTTGAAAACTACTCTCGTCACATGGATGGACGGAGCGAAGGCGAGCCTCCTTATACGCTTCTCGACTTCTTCCCAGATGATTTCTTGATTATGATTGATGAAAGTCACATGACCATGGGGCAAATCAAGGGTATGTACAATGGAGACCGTTCGCGTAAGGAAATGTTAGTAAACTATGGTTTCCGTTTACCGTCAGCCTTGGATAATCGTCCTCTCCGTCGGGAGGAGTTTGAAAGCCATGTGCATCAGATTGTTTACGTTTCAGCAACACCAGGCGACTATGAAAATGAACAGACCGAGACAGTGATTGAGCAAATCATTCGTCCGACAGGGCTCTTGGATCCTGAAGTGGAAGTCCGTCCGACTATGGGACAGATTGATGATCTCCTAGGTGAAATCAATGCTCGTGTTGAAAAGAATGAGCGAACCTTTATCACCACTTTGACCAAGAAAATGGCAGAAGACTTGACCGACTACTTCAAGGAAATGGGCATCAAGGTCAAGTACATGCACTCGGATATCAAGACTTTGGAGCGGACGGAGATTATCCGTGACCTACGTTTGGGTGTCTTTGATGTCTTGGTCGGAATTAACCTTCTTCGTGAAGGGATTGACGTTCCCGAGGTAAGCTTGGTTGCTATTCTAGATGCTGACAAGGAAGGTTTCCTTCGTAACGAACGTGGCCTCATCCAGACCATTGGACGTGCTGCCCGTAATAGCGAAGGACATGTCATCATGTATGCGGACACGATGACTCAGTCTATGCAACGTGCCATAGATGAAACGGCCCGTCGTCGGAAAATCCAGATGGCTTATAATGAAGAGCATGGTATCGTCCCACAAACCATTAAGAAAGAAATTCGTGATCTTATTGCCGTGACCAAGGCAGTTTCTAAGGAAGAGGACAAGGAAGTCGATATCAATAGCCTCAACAAACAAGAGCGCAAGGAACTCGTTAAAAAACTCGAAAAACAAATGCAAGAAGCCGTCGAAGTGCTTGATTTTGAACTGGCTGCTCAGATACGTGATATGATGTTGGAAGTGAAGGCGTTGGATTAGATAGGAGAAAACGAATGAAAATTTTAGTCATCAATGGACATCCTGACAAGGGAAGTTTCTGTCAAGAAATTTTTCGAACGATTGTAGAAAATATTGACTCAAATCATAATGAGCTTGAATCTATTAACCTAAATGAGATAGATTTTGATCCTGTATTGCGTTATGGTTATCGAAAACGGATGGAAGAGGACTCCTTCATACTTCGCTCTCAGGAATTAATCCAGTGGGCAGATCATTTCATTTTTGTTTATCCAATTTGGTGGAGTAGTATGCCTAGTTTATTGAAGGGGTGGATTGATCGTGTTTTCACGCCAGGAATTGCATACTCTGCCAATAATCAAGGAAGTTTTATTTTAAACTACTTAAGGGGTCAGCAGTTTAAAAAGTTACTAAAAGGAAAAACAGCTAGTATTTACGCAACATCCATGGCACCAACATGGTGGTACAAAGTATTTTCAGGTTCTATCAGTATTCCAGACAGTTATGGAATATCAGTATTAAAGAATGCTGTCCTGAATCATTGCGGTATCAAAACAAAGAAAGTTTCAATTTTGGGTGAGTTAGGGCGTGAGGTGAATACAAATTCTACAAGACAAAAATATCTACAAAAAGTAGCTGAGGAAGTCAAGGCGTTGGATTAGGAAAAAGTATGGTTTATTTAAGAAAACTAATTGAAGAAGATTTGGTGTCTTTGTGGGAAATTGCTTATTCACAATCTAATCCAATTTGGAAGCAGTATGATGCTCCCTATTATGACGATTATCAGCATTTTCCTAATTTTCAAGAATTTAAACTACAAAAATCAGAATCTACTCTAAACAACTCAAATCGCCTTGGTATTTTTGTTGATGATAAATTAGTTGGGACTGTTTCGCGCTACTGGGTATGTAAACAAACAAGATGGATGGAATTGGGGATTTGTATTTATGATAACAAATTTTGGAACTCTGGCATTGGAAAAGCTGCTATGCTACAATGGATAGATCGGACATTTAAGGATTACTTGGTGTTGGAGCATCTTGGTTTGACAACTTGGTCAGGAAATCTTGGTATGGTAAAACTTGCTGAAAAATTAAGAATGAAAAAAGAAGCTCATATTCCAAAAGTTCGTTATTACCAAGGCAAATATTTTGATAGTATTAAATATGGTATTCTGAGAGAAGAATGGAGTAAAATAAATGAACCTAACTATCAAACAAATGGAAACTCCTGAAGAGATAGAAGTTAAATCCTTCGTTCATTGGCAAACGTGGAGAGAGGCTTATGATGATCTTTTACCTGCAGAATTTCAGGAGACGATGACATTAGAAAGATGTCGATTCTTTAGTCAAAAATATCCTAAAAATACATTGATTGCGATAGATGGCATGAAGATAGTTGGTTTTATCAGTTATGGAAACTTTCGTGATGAGACTATTCAAGCTGGCGAAATTATTGCCTTATATGTTTTAAAAGACTATTATGGAAAAGGTATTGCTCAGAAGTTAATGAAGGAAGCTCTGACTACTCTTGAACAGTTCTCTGAAATATTTTTATGGGTATTAAAAGAGAATAAGCGAGCCATTGCTTTCTATCAAAAAATGGGTTTTACTTTTGATGGGCAAGAAAAAATACTTGACCTTGGAAAACCTATCACTGAAATTAGAATGGTACGTAAGAAATCCTCAAAATCTGAGAGTTAAATACTGGTAGAATTGCGATTTTGTTTTCAGATTACGCAATGAACAAACAATCATGTTTTAGATAATATTTTTAAATAGAGAGAAGTTATTATGAATTTGAAAGTGAAGAAGTATAAGAAGTCAACATGGTTAGATTCTGTTCGTTTTTGGTTACAAGGGCATCGATTTGTCAAATTTATGCTTGATATTGTCTTTTATATCATCTTGTTCCTAGTTATAGAATTCACAACATCACAGAACAAAAGCATTCCAGCTGATTTTCGGTACAGAGAACTCTTGTTTCCCTTGCAATTGAATCTTTTTATCTTGGGTTATAGACTCTATGCTTTCTTTTTACCAGTGAAAACAAAAAAAGAAAAGACCCTTAAAAAATTCTGTGAACCCTTTATTTATATCAATGTCCTTAGCTTCATTTTTCAACTGATTGGCGTCAGAAAAAGAGGAAGAGTTGTTCTCTCACCTTTGTTTTCACTGGAGTCATCCTATATCTGGTTTCCTATTGTCGTCTACCTTCTGGTCTTGATGTTAACTTTGGCAATCTTCTTTCTCTCTAAAGGCTCAAAAAAAGGAGTAGATGAAAATGAAGATGAGTAGGCAAATGAAGTACAAGACAAAAGAAAAGTCTTCTTGGACTAAGAGGATTTTTCTTTGGCTGGAAAGGCACAGAAGGATTGGTCAACTTTTGGATACGAGTGTATTATTTGGATCTATGTTTGTATCATTTCTTGCCGCCTCTTACATTAGTTATCTATTACCGAACATGAACTATCTTTCCCCCTTAAGCTTCAATCTTATCCTTCTGATCTTATCAACCTATTTCCTTGTCTTTCGTTTTAGTAGTGATAAACTTCAGAAATGGCGTTACTTTTCATGGGGATTTATTGGGTTCAATGGTCTTCTTTTTCCCTTTCATCTCTTGGTAGGTCTGAATTGGCTAGGACGTCGTAAGTCAACGAATTTCCCTCCCATAATTTCTATGGATCCAGCCTATGTCTGGGTCCCTATTGTAAGTTATCTCTTTTTCTTTTTCTTGGGGCTGGGCATTCTGCTTTTGATTATACGGATAGAAAAGAGAAGAAGGAGGCGTAAATGGAACGAAAGATTAAGAGAAAAAAGAAGGTCAAACAACAGGACAGAAAAATGAGAAATATCCAGAAAAAGTATTCTTTGATAGCTCACGTCCAATTGTGGCTGGAAAGACATTCAAAGATTGTTTCTTTTATGGATGGTGGTATAATATTATTATCTATTTTTGGTATCATGTATGTGTTGTTCGGGACGTCACTTATCCCGAAACCGTATCAAGAAATGTCCTATGTCTTGCCAATTATTATGAATTTTGTCTTTTTGGTGCACACACTTTATCAAGGTATTTTTAGAGATGGTTTTAGCAATAAGGCTTCAGTACAAGGATTTTTAAAAACTTTTCTATTCATAAACGGACCTATTTTTCTCCTCCACTTAATTGTTGGGGTGAAAGGGAGAAATGTTAAAAAAATTCCTTCCCTATTATCTATCGATTATCGCTACATCTGGCTTCCAATTACTACCTATCTAATCTTTTTCATCATTCCAGCGATATTAATGGTCATTTTGAAATATAAGGACAAAAAGAGGAATAATCATGACAAAAGAAAATCTAACTAAGTTATTTTCATTTAAAACACTCTATTTGGCTTTGCTGACCTTTGTGGTTCTTCATTTGATCTTGTTGGTTTTTGGACTATCTTTTACTCCGATTTTGTGGAATAGTTGGTTTTTTATTCTTTGTTTAACCTTCCTAATCCACCCCTGGAGAATCTTTTATAGAACAAGAGATTTTCAATGGTATCACCTTATTTTTCAAATATTTAGTGGATTGGTGACATTTTACCTTTGGTTTGCAGCATTCTTTGTTTTATCAGTTATCTCGGATCCAGCCATCCCTATCAATATAGACTATCGCATAGAAGATAAGGAAATCATCATTGCTAGAGGTTTTTTGGCCCGTACTACTTATGAACATCATGAATTGATCAATCCCTTTATCATGAAGGCAGAAGTAAAATACAACGAAGATACATTTTAATAACTTAGAAAGCGAGCAAATCTATGTCCCGTGCCCAAGCAACTATTTTAACCAATATCTGTCTGATTGAAGACCTCGAAACCCAGCGTGTGGTGATGCAGTATCGTTCACCCGAAAACAATCGCTGGTCTGGCTATGCCTTTCCAGGAGGACATGTTGAGAATGGCGAGGCCTTTGCCGAGTCTGTCATTCGTGAGATTTATGAAGAAACAGGTCTAACCATTCAGAATCCCCAACTGGTCGGCATTAAAAATTGGCCCTTAGATACAGGTGGGCGCTACATCGTTTTTTGTTATAAGGCGACAGAGTTTACTGGGAATCTCCAATCTTCAGATGAAGGAGAAGTATCTTGGGTACAAAAAGACCAGATTCCAAACTTGGAACTGGCCTATGATATGTTGCCTTTGATGGAAATGATGGAAGCACCTGACAAGTCTGAGTTCTTCTATCGCCACCGCACAGAGGACGGCTGGGAAAAAGAAATTTTCTAGTCTTTTACTAAATAACCTAACTGATCCAAGGCCTCCTCGATATAGTGGAGGTCTTGTTGTGTCTCGGCTTCAACAAGGTGGTAATGGATGCCGTCTGTCAATTCAGAAAGGGGTCTAAAGTCTGAATTCTCGACTTGTTCGAGAAAATGCTGGACATCTCGTCGGCAGGTGAGTTTGAGTAGGGTTTCAATTTCTCCATAAACTGGATGATCGATTAAGATATTTTGAACGCGTCCGCCATTATCTACAATGGCTAGTAGTTCCTGACCGATTTCTTCCAGTTCATGTTTCACTTTAAAGAGTTTGTGCACGTAGGGGCTGGCATCATTTTCTTTGTAGATATAGCCACGATTGGTGGATAGGATAGGAGCTCCATCTGCTCGGAGAATAGCGATGTCCTGTACAATGACCTGGCGCGTAACATGGAAGTGCTCAGCCAAGGTTTGACCATTGAGAGCTTTTGGCGCCTCTTTTAACAGTTTGAGAAGAGCTTGTTTGCGATCCTTTGTCATAGTTTTTCCTTTTAGCGACGTTTTCGAAGCACTTTATAGACAGCTAGTGCTAATGTATAGTCTACCATACTATGGACGATTGTGCCAAAACCAACTAGGACAAAGAGAACATAAAACATATTTTCAACATTTGTCCCTGAAGTAGCATAAAAGATGATACAAGCTATTACTTCAGCAATAGCATGAACAACACCCAAAACAAAGTTAAAAATCCAAGATGCCTTTGGTTTATCCAAGGTTTCAGGGAATTTCTTTAAGTACAAAGCCCCCAAAGTACCAAAAACAATGTGAGAGAAGGCACGGAGTACAATAACAGGCGGATAGCCTGCCATCAGAAAACCAAGACTAGAAGCAATAATCACAAAAGCAGCCATCAAAGGCGAAAGAAACATGGCGATAAAGATGGGGATATGACTTCCCAAGGTGTAAGAAGCCGGTGGGATAACGATTTTAAAAGGCATAATGATTGGAATCAAAATCGCTATTGCAGTGAGTAGGGCAGTCATAGTCATAAACTGCGTTTTTTTCCGTATATCCATAAGAACCTCCATTTGTCTGTATATACACAAGTATAGTACAATAAATCGCCAATCAAGTCAAGAAGTATTATTGATTTTTCAGGAAAATTTGGTTAAAATGTGGTAAAGAATAATAGGAACTGAGGATAAATTGTGATGATACTTTTTGTTTACCTAATCGTGGTAATCGTGATGATGTCAAAACAGAAAAGTGAAGGGAAAGTAGTCTCAGGTTGGACTCGCTTCCTAGTTTATAGTTTATTGGTCCTTTCGCTACTCTCTCTATTAGCAAGTGGCCTGGCTGTTTCACTCTTCAGCCTTCCTTTATTAGGTTTTCTTTTGATGGCAGCAATACTCGAAATTGCTTATTTCGTCAGATTGGTGATTGCATTTGGTTTGATTTTTCTATCTCTAACCCTATATTTGGATAGCCAGAAAAGCCAGCAACCTACACCTCTTTCGTATCATCTCCTGCGCTTTGGCTTTCACATTCTATTGGTGTTTCTCATGTTTTAAATGCTAAACTCCACCTTCAGGATGAAAGTGGAGTTAATTTTTTATTTCTTCAAGATTTCGAGACGTGGGACAATTGCTACTGTTAGAATGGAAGAAATGACAAGCTCGGCAATTGAGTTTGTAGAGATGACAGTTGCTAGGAGTTTTTGGATATTTCCATCGAAGACATTTCCAAAAAGGAAGAAGATTCCCCCAAGGACAAAGACGGTGTTGGTAAGGGAACCGAGAGCACCAGCAAAGATGAGACCCGTTCTGCTTTTTAATAATTTATAAACCAAGTAAGGTGTCAAACCAATCAAAACGCGAGGGACAATAGCGATAATCGCGGAATAGATGTTTCCGTTCGGTACGAATGGTGAGAAGAGGTAGCTGGTTGGAAGGATGGTAATCGTGTTTACTGTTAAGCTAAGTAGCCCCATAAGAAAACCAAGTGTAACTCCAACTCGAGGGCCATAGATGATACTAGCAATAATGACTGGAATATGAACGATAGTTGGTTTAATCGGGAATGGGAAAAGGTTAAATAGGAGAGAACTCAAAAAGTGGATAACGAGCATAACTGCAAAAAAGATAGCAATTGGAGCAATGTTAGAGCGTTTGTTCATTGAGGGTTTCCTTTATTCTTTCTAAAATAGTATTCAGGTCAGCTAGGGCGCCTTTGCCGTGATCGCCACAGGCTAGTAGAGATTCTTTTGGAGAGATAATCTGATAACCATAGGTCTCTAATTTTTTTAGATTAGCCTGAGTTGCCGGATGGTCATACATCTTTGTATTCATGGCTGGTGCGACTAACTTTTTGACGTGGCCTGGCAGGGCAAGTGCTGTACTTGTCACCATGTTGTCCGCAAATCCGTGGGCTAACTTTGCAATGGTATTAGCAGTAGCTGGGGCTACAATAAAAAGGTCAGTTCTTTTGCCTAGTTCGATATGATTGACTTGATCAGGATAAGGTTCCTTCATGACATCAAGGTGGACAGGATTTTGAGAGAGGACCTGTAGTGTCAACGGTTGGATAAACTCTCTTGCCGCCTCGGTCATTAAGACAGTGACATGATGGCCTTGTTTTTTCAAAGAACTGACTAAATCAGCTGCTTTATAGGAGGCTATGGAACCTGTCACTGCGATGAGAATATTTGCCATGGCTTTCCTTTCTATGAATCGTATGCTTGAATTTTTTCAAGGAGGAGGTTTGCGATTTCCTCTTTGGTTTGAACGGTTTTGAGTTCCTCTTTCTCAACAAAGATTGCTTGATGCTGGTTTGCTGAAATTTGAGTCAGGTCATTTGCAATGATCAAGTCTGCTTGGTTCTTGATAAGACTCTGTCTAGCAACTTCAATAAGATGATCCTCAGTAACATCAACCAACAGTTTGAAACCAATCAGATGGATAGAAGGATTCCAGTCTTTGACTAGAGAGATGATTTTTGGAGTCTTTTTAAGGAACAAAACCTGAACTTCATCAGTTGAAGAAATCTTAGTCTGATGATTCTGCTTGCTTAAAAATTCTTCTAAATTAGAGCTAGCCTGAACTTCCTCAAGTCCCGTCATATAAACAGGAGTGTAGTCAGACACAGCCATTGAGTGGATTAAGACCTGATATTCCTTAACAAGTTTTTGCATCACAATTAGAAGGTCGTTGGTATTATCAATTTCTCGAATGCTTAGGTTGGGATGAGCTTCTGGCTTTAAAGCTCGTTTTGTCGTTATCAAACAAACTTCATGCCCCGCAGCAAGCAAGGTTTCTGTGATGATTTTCCCCAAGCGACCTGTAGAATGGTTAGTAATAGAGCGGACACTATCAATAGCTTCACTGGTACCGCCCGATGTGACTAAAATTTTCATAGGACTATTGTACACAAAAATGATATGCAAGTCAAAGAAAAGCATTTAAAAGAAAAATATATTATTATTGACATTTATAGTAATAAATAAGATAATGAATCTAAGTAAATTAATAGGGGTATTATTATGGATTTTTTTAAATTTGCAGACAACATTGCAAAGGAAGCTGGTAAAGTATTGAATGATGTCGGTTCTGCTACTAGCGAAGCTTTAAATGAAGCGAGTAAATTTACTGGAGAAGTTATTACTGAATCTGTAAAAACTATAGGTGAAGTATCAAGCCAAGTTGGTAATGTTGTCTCAGATGTCTCAGTGAAAGCTGTTGGAGTTGCCGGAGATGTAGCACATCAGATAACAAATGTGACTTCTGAAACATTTAACGAAGCTGGGAAAATAGCGAATAATACAAAAGAACAAATTGAATCGGTAGACCTTTTTAATTCTAAACTAAGACAAGAAGCTGTTGATGGATATAATGAAGCTATTAGTTGTTATAATGAGGAAGCTGATAGCTTGGCTAATAAATCAATAGAGCTTTATCAGGTTAGGGATAAAGCTATCAAAGTTGTAAAAATTGTTGAAGAAAGAATTAACAAACTAGCAAATAAACCAAAAGAGTTTGAAACAAAATTAGAAGCAATTGATGTTGAAATTCAGAATTTTGAAGATAAGCAAATTGCTATTTCACAGTCAATTAAGGAAGCTGAATTAGCAAGTGGTAGCACAGCGGCTACGGCTTCACTTAGCGCATTAGGAGTAACAGTTGCAACTTTAGGGCCTACTGCCGCTATGGGTGTTGCAACTACATTTGGTGTTGCATCAACAGGTACTGCAATTTCAAGTTTGACAGGTGCTGCAGCAAATAGCGCCGCTCTGGCTTGGTTAGGTGGTGGAAGTGTAGCAGCTGGTGGCGGTGGAGTGGCAGCCGGTAACGCATTTTTGGCATTGGCTGGTCCTGTCGGTTGGGGAATTGCAGGCGCTATGTTGACCGCTTCTGTTGGCGCTGGTGTAGTAGCTAATAGGAAAAATGAAGAAGTTGCAAAAGAGGCTATAGAGGAACAGAAAAAGGTAGAATTGTTGGCTAGACAACTTAAAGAAAAAGTAATAGAAGTTACGGAATTAATAGAACTAACTGAAAAACAAACAGAAGGAATTTATTTAGCTAATTTATCTTTAACTGGAATGGACTATAGCTTATTTACTGATGACGAAAAATATCAAGCAGGTGCTTTAGTGAATTCAACTCTATCATTGACTGCTATGGTAAATAAGGAAATTAGAATAAATGAGTAACCAGATTATTAATCAAGCTTTTAACCAAGGTATTAGTGCATATGTCAATTGTTTAAATAACTTGAGAATTCAAGATTTACATAATGCTATGAAAATCATAGAGGATGAAGCACGCAGAGTCATCTTAAACAAGGACAATGCCTCAAAGATTTTAAACTATACGAGAGACAATATTGAAGACGTTATTTTAAAGAAGCGTGGAGGAGATTATGGTGGTCACGGCTTTATCGCTGAATTTGCAGAAGCAGGGATTGTAAATGCGAGGAGAGCCATTGAAGGGTTAAATCCTATTGTCGAAGTATTGAATGATAATGGACCAGCCGATTTATTAATTGGTAGAAATACCATTCAAATGAAGTTTTATGGTAATTTACGTGATGAACTAGCTCAATCGTTTCATTACAGTTCAAAAATGAAAATGATGTTTCCAAAAGATCACGTTCAAGTATTTGAAAAAATAATGGCTGGAGCAAAAGAAGTTGAAGTGAATGGCAAGAGATTATCCATTAAACAAATTACGGATATACGCCAAATGATTAATGATATCACTGAAAGCAAGGGACTTACTTCATACAAATATTGGATGAAATCCTCTGCTCTAGATTATAAAGACGCTCAAAAAAATTCAATTCATTCTCTTATAGATTCTGAAGAGAAGAATATTCGTAAAACAGTCAGACTAAAACAAGAAGAATTAAATAAAAAAAGATTAGTGGCCCAAAAACATGCATTACCAAATTTAAAAGAAGCTAACAAGGTTGCAAGAAACGCAGCTTTTTTACAGGGTGGTTTAGCATTAATGTCGACTGTGTATGGGAAATACAAAGAAGGAAAAAGTATTTTTGAATTCGAACAATCAGATTGGTTAGATTGTGGATTGGACACAGCTGAAGGAGTTGTAAAGGGGGCAATATCTGGTTATTCCATTTACGGATTAACAAATGTCTTTGGTATTAGTGCTCCAAATGCTAGTGCTTTAGTTATGGCAACTTATGGAATGATAGACATTATTCTAAAGTATAGAACTACAGAAATAACCCAAGATGAATTTATGAATCTTTTGACATTAAATGTAATGGATACTTCCTTTGCAACAATTGGTGCTTGTATTGGTCAGATCATGATTCCAATACCTGTTCTTGGTTCTGTAGTTGGTTCAATATCTACTTCAATAATTTGGGAGATAGGTAAGGGAATATTAAATGAAAGAGAACAAAGGATAATTCAAGATTACAAAGAAAATCTGAATAGTTACATAAAAACTTTAGACGAAAATTATCTTGTCATTTACAACGAAATTATAGAAAAGTATAAAAAATTGGGCGAAATACAAGCATATTCGTTTGATTTGTCAATAAATACTAAACTTAGGTTTGAGTACTCTATTGAGATGGCAGAAAGTTTAGAAATTGAAGATAATAAAATTCTCCATGATTTGTCTGAAATTGATAATTTCTTTCTTGACTAGATTATTTTCACATTCTTTATAGTCTAAAACTATAAAGCCATATAAAATTTTTAAAAGAGCCCTAAAAATCTTGAAAATCAGGATATTTACGAACGTTTAGAGAGTTTATGGATGTTAAAAATCTTGTTTTGTGTTATAATGAATTATCACATTAGAGGTTAGAGGAGTTTTGAATGAAAACAGATATTGAAATCGCACAGAGTATTGAATTGAAACCAATCGTTGATGTTGTTGAGAAATTGGGCATTTCTTACGATGATTTGGAATTATATGGAAAGTATAAGGCTAAACTCAGCTTTGATAAAATTCGTGCAGTTGAGAGCAATCCAGTTGGGAAATTGATCTTGGTTACTGCCATCAATCCAACACCAGCAGGTGAAGGGAAATCAACTATTACCATTGGTCTTGCGGATGCTTTGAACAAGATTGGTAAGAAAACGATGATTGCCATCCGCGAACCGTCTCTTGGCCCAGTAATGGGGATTAAGGGTGGTGCAGCCGGTGGTGGTTATGCCCAAGTGTTGCCAATGGAAGACATCAACCTTCACTTTACCGGGGATATGCATGCCATTACAACTGCTAACAACGCTCTTTCTGCCTTGATTGACAACCACTTACACCAAGGAAATGAGCAGGGAATCGACCAACGTCGTATCCTCTGGAAACGTGTAGTAGACTTGAATGACCGTGCCCTTCGTCATGTAACCGTTGGACTTGGTGGTCCTCTAAACGGTATTCCTCGTGAGGATGGTTTTGATATTACAGTTGCTTCAGAAATCATGGCCATTCTTTGCTTGGCGACTGATATTGAAGATTTGAAAAAGCGCTTGGCTAGCATCGTTATTGGCTATCGCTATGACCGTACACCAGTTACTGTTGGTGATTTACAGGTAGAGGGGGCTTTAGCATTGATTTTGAAAGATGCTATCAAACCGAACTTGGTTCAGACAATTTACGGTACACCTGCCTTTGTACACGGTGGTCCTTTTGCCAATATTGCTCATGGATGTAACTCTGTTTTGGCAACAAGCACAGCCCTTCGCTTGGCTGACTATACTGTTACTGAAGCTGGTTTTGGTGCAGACCTTGGTGCTGAGAAATTCCTTGATATCAAGACACCAAACTTGCCAACATCTCCAGATGCAGTTGTCATCGTCGCAACCCTTCGTGCCCTTAAGATGAATGGTGGTGTAGCTAAGGACGCTTTGACAGAGGAAAATGTAGAAGCAGTTCGTTCAGGTTTTGCTAACTTGAAACGCCACGTTGAGAACATCCGTAAGTTCGGTATTCCAGCAGTTGTAGCTATCAATGAATTTGTTTCTGATACAGAGGCTGAAATCGCAGCCTTGAAGGAACTTTGTGCCTCAATCGATGTACCAGTAGAATTGGCTAGTGTCTGGGCTGATGGCGCAGAAGGTGGTGTAACACTTGCCGAAACGGTTGTTAAAACTATCTCTGAAAATCCAGCCAACTACACTCGTCTTTATGACAATGACCTTTCTGTCCAAGAAAAGATTGAAAAGATTGTTACTGAGATCTACCGTGGTAGCAAAGTGAACTTTGAGAAAAAAGCCCAAACGCAAATTGCCCAAATCGTTCAGAATGGTTGGGACAAATTGCCAATCTGTATGGCTAAAACTCAGTACAGTTTCTCAGACAACCCGAATGCACTCGGAGCCCCAGAAAACTTTGAAATTACCATTCGTGAGTTGGTACCGAAATTAGGTGCAGGCTTTATCGTTGCTCTAACTGGTGATGTTATGACTATGCCAGGCCTTCCAAAACGACCAGCAGCTCTCAATATGGATGTTGAAAGTGACGGGACCGTTCTAGGCTTGTTCTAGTAAATTGCAATTGATTTAAATGAGTTTGGAAAAGATTTCCAAGCTCATTTTCTTGTCTAGATATGAGGCGTTGTCGTCAGCTGATAATAGAGTTACTTTCTAGACGCAATCAGTCTAGGTAAAGATATTTTCCCTGATTTCTGATATAATAGAAACATTGACTTCAAGAGTAAGGAAGAAAAAATGAACGCATTATTGAATGGAATGAATGACCGTCAGGCTGAGGCGGTGCAAACGACAGAAGGCCCCTTGTTAATCATGGCGGGGGCTGGCTCTGGAAAGACTCGTGTTTTGACCCACCGTATTGCTTATTTAATTGATGAAAAAATGGTCAATCCTTGGAATATCTTAGCTATTACCTTTACCAATAAGGCGGCGCGTGAGATGAAGGAGCGTGCCTATAGCCTTAATCCAGCTACTCAGGACTGTCTGATTGCGACCTTTCACTCCATGTGTGTTCGTATCCTACGTCGTGATGCGGATCATATTGGCTACAATCGGAACTTCACCATTGTAGATCCCGGAGAACAGCGAACCCTCATGAAACGCATTCTCAAGCAATTAAACTTAGATCCGAAAAAATGGAATGAACGGACCATTTTGGGGACTATTTCCAATGCTAAGAATGACTTGATTGATGATGTGGCTTATGCTGCCCAAGCTGGTGATATGTACACACAAATCGTGGCTCAATGTTATACAGCCTATCAAAAGGAGCTTCGTCAGTCTGAGTCTGTTGACTTTGATGATTTGATTATGCTGACCTTGCGTCTCTTTGATCAGAATCCTGATGTTTTAACATACTACCAACAAAAATTCCAATATATCCACGTTGATGAATACCAAGATACCAACCATGCCCAGTACCAACTGGTCAAACTCTTAGCTTCACGCTTTAAAAACATCTGTGTGGTCGGTGATGCGGACCAGTCTATCTACGGTTGGCGTGGGGCTGATATGCAGAATATCTTGGATTTTGAGAAAGATTACCCTAACGCCAAGGTGGTTTTATTAGAAGAAAATTACCGTTCAACCAAAACTATTCTTCAAGCAGCAAACGACGTCATCAAAAATAATAAAAATCGCCGCCCCAAGAATCTCTGGACCCAGAATGCTGTTGGGGAGCAGATTATTTACTATCGTGCAAATGACGAACAAGATGAGGCTGTTTTTGTAGCCAAAACCATAGATGAACTTGGTCGTAGCCAAAACTTTCTTCACAAAGACTTTGCAGTTCTTTATCGGACTAATGCGCAATCTCGTACTATTGAGGAGGCCCTCCTCAAGTCCAATATCCCTTATACTATGGTCGGCGGAACCAAGTTCTACAGCCGTAAGGAGATCCGTGATATTATTGCCTACCTCAATCTTATTGCTAATCTGAGTGACAATATCAGTTTTGAGCGCATTATCAACGAACCAAAACGTGGAATTGGCCCAGGAACCGTTGAGAAAATTCGCGACTTTGCAAATATGCAAGACATGTCTATGCTGGATGCTTCAGCCAATATCATGTTGTCTGGCATCAAAGGAAAAGCAGCACAGTCAATTTGGGACTTTGCCAATATGATCTTGGATTTACGAGAAAAACTGGATCAATTAACTATCACCGAGCTGGTGGAGGCTGTTCTAGAAAAAACAGGTTATATCGATATTCTCAATTCCCAAGCGACCTTAGAAAGCAAGGCTCGGGTTGAAAATATCGAAGAGTTCCTATCTGTGACCAAAAACTTTGATGACAACCCTGATAGTCAGGAAGAAGAAACTGGTTTGGACAAACTCAGTCGTTTCTTGAATGACTTGGCTTTGATTGCGGACACGGATTCGGGCAGTCAGGAGACATCTGAGGTGACTTTGATGACACTCCATGCTGCTAAGGGACTCGAGTTCCCAGTTGTCTTTATCATTGGGATGGAGGAAAATGTCTTTCCGCTTAGCCGTGCAGCTGAAGATCCAGATGAACTGGAAGAAGAACGCCGTTTGGCCTATGTCGGTATCACACGAGCAGAAAAGATCCTCTATCTGACCAATGCCAACTCTCGCTTGCTTTTCGGTCGTACAAATTATAACCGTCCAACACGTTTCATCAATGAAATCAGTTCGGACTTGCTCGAGTATCAAGGTTTGGCCCGTCCAGCGAATACTAGCTTTAAAGCCTCTTATAGCAGTGGTGGGATTGCTTTCGGTCAAGGTATGAGCTTAGCTCAGGCCCTTCAAGAACGGAAACGCAATGCTGCACCAAGTTCTATCCAGTCAAGTGGTCTCCCATTTGGACAGTTAGCAGCCGGAAATAAAAAAGATTCGACTGATACAAGTTGGTCTATTGGGGATATTGCTCTCCACAAGAAGTGGGGAGAGGGAACTGTTCTGGAAGTCTCTGGTAGCGGTGATACTCAGGAGTTGAAAATCAATTTCCCAGAAGTGGGTCTGAAAAAACTCCTAGCCAGCGTTGCTCCAATTGAGAAAAAAATCTAATTTTTCATCCTCCTCACGAATAATAAAGTGAGGAGGATTTTTATGTACAGTATTTCATTCCAAGAAGATTCACTCTTGCCTAGAGAAAGACTAGTTAAAGAAGGAGTAGAGGCTCTAAGCAATCAAGAGTTGTTAGCTATTTTGCTCAGAACGGGAACGCGTCAAGCTAATGTATTTGAAATTGCTCAGAAAGTCTTGGATAGTCTTAACAGTCTAACTGATTTAAAGAAAATGACCCTGCAGGAATTGCAGAGTCTGTCTGGTATTGGACGGATTAAGGCCATTGAACTACAAGCAGTGATTGAACTGGGACATCGCATTCACAAACATGAAACCCTTGAGATGGAAAGTATTCTCAGTAGTCAAAAACTAGCCAAGAAAATGCAACAGGAACTTGGCGACAAAAAACAAGAGCACCTAGTGGCGCTCTATCTCAATACTCAAAATCAAATCATCCATCAGCAAACTATTTTTATCGGATCTGCGACACGCAGCATTGCTGAACCACGGGAAATTCTTCACTATGCTTTGAAGCATATGGCAACCTCGGTGATTCTCGTTCGCAATCATCCATCTGGTGCTGTATCTCCTAGTCGAAACGACGACCATGTCACTAAGCTAGTCAAGGAAGCCTGCGAACTGATGGGGATCGTTTTCTTGGACCACCTGATTGTCTCGCACTCGGATTACTTTAGTTACCGTGAAAAGACGGATCTGATTTAGAGTTCGTTAACAACATAGTCAAATAGCGTTTTATCTTTGGGGCGATTTTCAAATAGAAATTCTGGATGCCATTGGACACCAAGGTAAGGAAAGCCATCCGTAGTTGTCACAGCCTCAATGATTCCATCTTTAGGATCATGTGCTACAACCTTAAGATTAGGCGCTAGATCTTTAATACTCTGGTGGTGGAAGGAGTTGATATGGGAGATTTCTCCATAGATCTCTCGGAGAATGGTGTCAGGTTCCGTTACGAGGCGTTGTGTCGTGTATTCGGCTGAACAGTCCTGCCAATGATCCTCAATATCTTGGTGAAGCGTACCTCCCATAGCGACATTGAAAAGCTGAGTACCACGGCAAACAGAGAAAATTGGTTTCTTTTGCTTAATCGCTTCTTTGATAAGTGCTAGTTCAAAAATATCTCTTTGAAGGTGGTAGTCATCACTATCAATAGCCTTTGGTTCACCATAGTATTTTGGATCAACATTTTGCCCACCCGTTAGGATGAGCTTATCAATGATACTGATGTAATAGGCAGCCATTTCTTGATCACCAATCGGTAGGATGATTGGAATTCCGCCAGCGTCCTTGACTCCTTCAACAAAGCCCTTTGCTGCATAGCTCATCATGATGTCATCATCTGGATGAGCCTTTTCATTTCCTGTAATCCCAATAACTGGTTTTTTCATAAATGCTTTCGCTTTCTAATCCTCTTTACGCATAAAATAGAGGAGAGTTTGGAGTTCGCTTGTCAAATCGACATACTGAACGACCACATCTTTTGGGAGGTGAAGGTGAACAGGGGAAAAGCTGAGAATACCTTTTATACCTGCATCAACCAAAAGATTGGCAACTTCTTGTGATTGAACACTTGGAACTGTTAGGATAGCAGTTTTGACATCTGCTTCTTTGATTTTTTCTTTAATCTGTGAGATACCATAGATTGGAATCCCATCAGGTGTCTGGCTTCCAACTTCTGGATGGTCATCTAGGTCAAAGCCCATAATAATTTTCATCTTGTTACGCTCGTGGAAGCGGTAGTGGAGAAGGGCATGTCCCATATTTCCGATTCCAACCAACATAACATTTGTAATTGAGTTATCATTTAGGAGATCAGCAAAAAAATTCATCAATTTTTTGACATCGTAACCAAAACCACGACGACCTAGTTCACCAAAGTAGGAAAAATCACGACGGACGGTCGCAGAATCGATACCGATAGCCTCTGCAATTTGCTTGGAGTTGGCACGTTCGATTTTTTCTGCATGAAATCTCTTGAAAATTCGATAGTAAAGAGAGAGTCTTTTTGCTGTTGCTTTTGGAATAGCAGACTGTTTATCTTTCACAAAATCACAACCTTTCTATTCTTCTATTTTATAGAAACATTGTGAAAAAATCAACAAAAACAAGAAAAAACTAAGAAATTTCTTAGTTTTTATCTGAAAAATGAGCTTGTGATAGAAAACGGTAGAGATCGCCAACCAATCCTTGATAAATCACCTTATCATTAAGCGTTAAGGAGCTGATTAGGAGAGTATCAGGTAGGGTCACACAGCCTGATAGAGATAACATGAGCTCTTCGTAATCCTTGTATTCAAGTGTACGTTCTACGTGATAGTTATCTTGATAGGTAAGTCGATACATAGTCAATTATCTTTCTTCTTTAGTGAAGATACCGCGTTCTACTAAACTGTCCATGAGGAAGTAGAATTTTTCCTGATGAATGTGGTGGTCTTCTGATTTAAAGATATTAACCAAACGAAGGCCAGACTTGTCAGTAATGTTGAGTTTAGCACCTGTAAGGTCTTTGTTGATGATGATTTTTAGCTTGAAACCTTCACCACTGTTGGGTACTTTTTCAAGTAGACGAGTCAGTTCGTAGTTTCCAACTTTTGTTTCAAAGAAAGTATTGTCTTTCAGTGTGAACTTTTTGACAGTTGGGCTAAGTGTGTAGTCGTAGCGGCAGTTTTGTAGTTTAATGGTTTTTTCGAATGCCATTAGATTAATCTCCAATAATATTTTTTAAGGTTTGTGCGAGTTGTTTCAGTTCAACCTCAGTGTTAAGAGGAGAGAGACTGATACGGACAGATTCTTTCAAACGATGTGAATTTGGTCCATAAAATGCTTCAAGCACATGACTGGTTTGCACAATACCAGCAGTACAAGCTGAACCGGTAGAAATTGAAATTCCTTCAAGGTCTAACCGTAGCAAGAGCAAATCATTTTTTTGACCAGGAAAGCCAATGTTGACAACATAAGGTAGTTGGTGATTGCTTTCATTGAGATAGTAGTCGAGACCTGCAATTTCTTCTAAAAAAGTAGATTTAAGTGCGCTTAGTTTTTGGTAATGCTCAACTTGGTCATTTAAATCCTCTTTGAGAGCAGCGACCATGCCTACAATGGCAGCGAGATTTTCTGTTCCAGCCCGTTTTTTTTGTTCTTGGTCCCCACCGTGAAGATAGGAATCAAAGTCTCCAGTAGATGCGTAAAGAAAGCCCACTCCTTTTGGTCCATGGAATTTGTGGGCAGAAGCGCTGAGGAAATCAATTCCTAATTCCTCGGGATGGATAGGAATTTTTCCGATAGCTTGAACAGCATCTACATGATAAGCAGCAGGATGATCTTTTAAAATAAGTCCAATCTCAGCGATAGGTAAGAGGCTACCTGTTTCATTATTAGCATACATGGTGGAAACGAGGATGGTATCGTCACGTAAGGCTTCTTGAATTTGCTGGGCAGTTATTTCTTGATTTACTGGTTGGATGATAGTTGCTTCAAAACCAAAATGTTGAACCAGATAATCGATAGTCTCAAGCACAGAATGGTGTTCAATAGCTGTAGTAATGATATGTTTTCCACGTTCTTGATGACGGAGACAATAGCCGATAATGGCTGTATTGTTACTTTCTGTACCGCCAGATGTAAAAAAGATATGTTGAGGTTTGGTTCCTAGTAAGTGGGCTAAGTCTTGACGAGCTTCTCGCAAGAGTTTGCCAGCCTGCCGACCATGACTATGAATACTAGAAGGATTACCATGAGTTTCTTGCATGACCTTGGTCATTTCAGAAATAGCTACTGCTGACATAGGAGTTGTAGCAGCATTGTCCAAATAAATCAAAGAATCACCTTATTTCTTTTTGTTGTAAGCAAAGAGTGGGCTGACTGGTTTTCTTTCATGGATGCGGACGATAGCATCTCCGATTAATTCGCTAGCAGTAATGTAACATACATTTTCTGGAGTCCTTTCTTTGGTCGCTACTGAGTCTGTCACAAGGATTTCTTTGATGTTTGTAGCGTCAAGAAGGTCTGCTGCCCCTTCAACAAATAAACCGTGACTAGATACTGCATAAATCTCAGTTGCGCCTTCACGTTCAACGATTTTGGCTGCTTCAGAGAAAGTACGACCAGTATTTAGGATATCGTCAATCAAGATAGCCTTTTTGCCTTCAACATCCCCAATGATATAGCCTTCGTTACGATCAGAATCGTCTTGGGCGTAGTCAATGATAGCGATAGGAGCATCAAGATATTCAGCCAAACTACGTGCACGTTTAACACCAGAGTTCTTTGGACTGACAACAACAACATCAGAACCAAGAAGCCCTTTATCACAGTAGTGCTTAGCAAATAGAGGAACAGTATAAAGATTGTCTACAGGAATGTCAAAGAAACCTTGGACCTGAACAGCGTGGAGGTCAAGCGTTAGAACACGGCTTACACCAGCTTTGACAAGCATATTGGCAACCAGTTTCGCAGTGAGGGGTTCGCGAGAAGAAGCGATACGATCCTGACGCGCATAACCAAAGTAAGGAAGGACAACGTTGATACTATGAGCACTTGCACGTACACAAGCATCAACCATGATTAACAACTCCATCAAGTGGTTGCTAACAGGGTAGCTGGTTGACTGGATGATGTAGACGTCGTAACCACGGACACTTTCTTCAATGTTGACCTGGATTTCGCCGTCAGAAAATTGACGAGAGGATAATTTCCCGAGAGGTACACCAACTGTATCCGCAATCTTTTGAGCGATTTCATGGTTAGAGTTTAGGGTGAAAAGTTTCATGTTGTTTCTATCTGACATTATAGACCGTCCTCTGTAAACT
This sequence comes from Streptococcus oralis, assembly GCF_019334565.1. Lineage (NCBI taxonomy): Bacteria > Bacillati > Bacillota > Bacilli > Lactobacillales > Streptococcaceae > Streptococcus > Streptococcus oralis. Next base: position 896,024 of record NZ_CP079724.1, read on the forward strand.
TTGTGAATCTTCTTTGAGAAAGTTTTGTTTTTCAAAGCCAGATTCTTTTATTTTTATCTTTTCTATTTTACCAAAAAAAGGAGATTATTTCAGCTTTTTTTCATGCTTTTAATAAAACGAATTAATTTTGAAGGAGCTTTCTGATAGGTTATCTGATTTTCATCTAAAAATCTCTGAAAATCTTCTTTCCCTTTTTCATGGTCGGTGACTTCAAGTTCGAGTTCATAGTCCGTCTGGTCAAAGTATTGACTTTCATCTAAGGCCATTAAGCCAATCTCAGTTTTCATTTCATAACGAAGGGTGGAAAGGCAACCTAGAACAAGCCAGTCATGGCTTTCGATGCCAATCTTAGAGAGCTTCTCTAGAACGAGACCCTGAGGTAGTTTTGGTTTTTCTAGGTACGATTCAGCTTCTGGAAGAGTTAGTTTCTGGTTGTATTCCATATTTCCTACAGTTTGAGGCACTTTTAAGGTCAATTCCGCCCAATCTGCAAAAGTGCGAATGCGCATGGCAACCTTCTTTTCACGCAATTGGAAATCTGGTGTGTCAATGTAGTAGTTCTTCTGAAGAACGGGTTGGATATGGGAAAACTGTTTTTTTAGATGATCATATTCCTCTTTTTTCAGAAGTGTTTTCAATTCTATTTCTAAATGTTTCATTTTTTCAACCTTTTCTATATCTTTGAAAGCGATTTATGGTATAATGGACAATGTATTTATTGTATACGAATGTACTGAAAAAATCAAAGATTTTCGACAGAGCAATCAAACATTACAAGGGAGAAAGTATGACCATAGAATGGGAAGATTTTTTAGATCCTTACATTCAGGCTGTTGGTGAATTGAAGATTAAACTTCGGGGGATTCGCAAACAGTATCGTAAGCAAAACAAGCATTCTCCGATTGAGTTTGTAACGGGTCGTGTCAAACCGATTGAAAGTATCAAAGAAAAAATGGCTCGTCGAGGAATAACTTATGCAAGTCTAGAACACGATCTGCAAGACATTGCTGGTTTACGTGTCATGGTTCAGTTTGTTGATGACGTTAAAGAGGTAGTTGAGATTCTACGTAAACGCCAAGATATGAGAATCGTTCAGGAACGAGATTATATCACTCATCGTAAGGCTTCGGGCTATCGTTCTTATCACGTGGTTGTCGAATACACGGTTGATACGATCAACGGGGCGAAGACGATTTTGGCGGAGATACAAATACGGACTTTGGCCATGAATTTCTGGGCTACGATTGAACACTCACTCAATTATAAGTATCAGGGTGATTTTCCAGAAGAAATCAGAAAAAGACTGGAAATCACAGCGAAAATAGCCTATCAACTGGATGAAGAAATGGGTAAGATTCGTGATGATATCCAGGAAGCGCAGGCTCTCTTTGATCCATTGAGCAGAAAACTAAACGATGGTGTAGGAAATAGTGACGATACAGATGAAGAATACAGGTAAACGAGTTGACCTCATAGCAAATAGAAAACCACAGAGTCAGAAGGTTTTGCATGAGCTAAGGGAAAAACTAAAGAAACAACATTTTATACTGAACGATACCAATCCCGATATCGTCATTTCCATTGGTGGTGACGGGATGCTTTTGTCTGCCTTTCACAAGTATGAGAATCAGTTAGACAAGGTTCGATTTGTAGGTGTTCATACAGGGCATTTGGGTTTTTACACAGATTATCGTGATTTTGAGCTGGATCAATTGGTGACCAATCTTTTACTAGATACTGGAGCCAAAGTTTCTTATCCAGTCTTGAATGTTAAGGTAACGCTTGAAAATGGAGAGGTGAAAATCTTCCGTGCTTTAAATGAAGCGAGTATCCGTCGATCAGACCGCACCATGGTTGCGGATATCATCATTAACCATGTTCCGTTTGAGAGATTTCGTGGAGATGGAGTGACTGTTTCAACGCCGACGGGAAGTACCGCCTACAACAAATCCTTGGGTGGAGCTGTCTTACATCCTACCATTGAAGCCTTGCAGTTGACGGAAATAGCAAGCCTTAATAATAGAGTCTATCGCACTTTGGGATCATCGATCATTATTCCCAAAAAAGATAAGATTGAACTTTTGCCGACACGCAATGATTACCATACGATATCAGTCGATAACAGCGTCTATTCCTTCCGTAATATCGAACGGATAGAGTATCAAATCGACCATCACAAGATTCACTTCGTAGCGACTCCAAGCCACACTAGTTTCTGGAATCGTGTTAAAGATGCCTTCATCGGCGAGGTGGATGAATGAGGTTCGAATTTACCGCAGATGAGCACGTCAAAGTCAAAAATTTCCTCAAGAAACATGAGGTTTCCAAGGGACTTTTGGCTAAGATTAAGTTTCGAGGCGGGGCTATTCTGGTCAATGGCCAACCTCAAAATGCGACTTATCTCTTAGATATTAGAGACAGGGTAACTATTGACATTCCAGCAGAGGAAGGCTTTGAGAGCCTTGAAACTATTGATCGACCACTCGATATTTTATATGAGGATGACCATTTTCTGGTTTTGAATAAGCCTTATGGAGTAGCTTCCATCCCCAGTGTTAATCATTCCAATACCATTGCTAATTTTATTAAGGGCTACTATGTCAAACAAGAATATGAAAACCAGCAAGTTCACATCGTGACTAGGCTTGATAGAGATACATCTGGTTTGATGCTTTTTGCCAAGCACGGCTACGCTCATGCACGTTTAGACAAGCAACTGCAACGAAAGTCTATCGAAAAACGTTACTTTGCTTTAGTTAAAGGAGCTGGTGTCTTGGAGCCTGAAGGGGAGATTATCGCCCCGATTGCGCGTGATGAAGATTCCATTATCACGAGACGAGTTGCCAAGGGTGGGAAATACGCCCATACATCATATAAAGTTGTCGCGTCTTATGGAAATATTCACCTAGTCGATATTCGTCTTCATACTGGGCGAACTCATCAGATCCGAGTGCATTTTTCTCACATCGGTTTTCCTCTTTTAGGAGACGATCTCTATGGAGGAAGTTTAGACGACGGCATTCAGCGTCAGGCCTTGCATTGCCATTATTTATCTTTTTATCATCCCTTTCTAGAGCAAGATTTGCAACTAGAAAGTCCCTTGCCGGATGATTTCAGCAATCTTATTACTCAGTTATCAACTAATACTCTTTAAAAACTATTTGGAGTATAATTTATTTTCTTAAAGGAGAAAACTCATGGAAGTTTTTGAAAGTCTCAAAGCCAACCTGGTTGGCAAAAATGCTCGTATCGTTCTCCCTGAAGGGGAAGAGCCTCGTATTCTTCAAGCAACAAAACGCTTGGTAAAAGAAACAGAAGTGATTCCTGTTTTGCTTGGAAACCCTGAAAAAATTAAAATTTATCTCGAAATCGAAGGGATCATGGATGGTTATGAAGTCATTGACCCTCAACATTATCCTCAATTTGAAGAAATGGTTGCTGCCTTGGTAGATCGTCGTAAGGGCAAAATGACTGAAGAAGAAGCGCACAAAGTTTTGGTTGAAGATGTCAACTACTTTGGTGTGATGCTAGTCTACTTGGGCTTGGTTGACGGTATGGTATCTGGTGCGATTCACTCAACTGCCTCAACAGTTCGCCCAGCCCTTCAAATTATCAAAACTCGCCCAAATGTAACGCGTACTTCAGGTGCCTTCCTCATGGTACGTGGTACGGAACGTTACCTATTTGGAGACTGTGCCATTAACATCAATCCAGATGCAGAAGCCCTGGCTGAAATTGCGATCAACTCAGCAATTACAGCTAAGATGTTTGGTATTGAACCTAAAATTGCTATGCTAAGCTATTCTACTAAAGGTTCAGGATTTGGTGAAAGTGTTGATAAGGTAGTGGAAGCTACAAAAATTGCTCACGACTTGCGCCCTGACCTTGAGATTGATGGTGAATTGCAATTTGACGCTGCCTTTGTTCCTGAAACTGCAGCTCTTAAAGCTCCAGGAAGTATCGTAGCTGGTCAAGCAAATGTCTTTATCTTCCCAGGTATCGAAGCCGGAAATATCGGTTACAAGATGGCTGAGCGCCTTGGTGGTTTTGCGGCTGTCGGACCTGTTTTACAAGGTTTGAACAAACCTGTTAACGACCTTTCTCGTGGATGTAATGCAGATGATGTGTACAAGTTGACCCTTATCACAGCAGCTCAAGCAGTTCATCAATAAGATTTAGTCCTCTTTCCCATGGGAAGAGGCTTTTTAGTACTGAGAAAAGGACAGTTAGAAGCTTCTATGTTATACTAGATATATGTTAGATTTGAAAGAATACGATATCGTCATGTGGCCAGAGGAGAAGATCATTTCTTTTCGTGAAAAACTCCTCAACTGGTATGATGAAAACAAGCGAGATTTGCCTTGGCGGAGAAGTAAAAATCCTTATCGCATCTGGGTATCTGAAATCATGCTCCAGCAGACCAGGGTGGATACAGTTATTCCCTACTACGAACGATTCTTGGACTGGTTTCCAACAGTAGAAAGTCTGGCCAATGCCCCTGAAGATCGTTTGTTGAAGGCTTGGGAGGGATTGGGCTATTATTCTCGAGTACGCAATATGCAGGCTGCAGCTCAGCAGATTATGGCTGACTTTGGTGGTCAATTTCCAAACACCTATGAAGGAATTTCTAGTTTAAAAGGGATTGGCCCTTATACTGCGGGAGCTATTTCCAGTATCGCTTTTAATTTGCCTGAGCCAGCGGTCGATGGCAATGTCATGCGAGTTTTGGCACGTTTGTTTGAGGTTAATCATGATATCGGAGTTCCCAGCAATCGAAAGATTTTCCAAGCTATGATGGAAATCTTGATTGACCCGAAACGACCAGGTGATTTTAACCAAGCTCTGATGGATTTAGGTTCTGACATAGAGGCACCAGTTAACCCTCGACCAGAAGAAAGCCCTGTTAAGGAATTTAGCGCAGCCTATCAGAATGGGACCATGGATGTATATCCGATTAAAGAACCCAAGAAAAAGCCTCTCCCAATTTATCTCAAGGCTTTGGTTGTACGCAATGACCGTGGTCAATATCTACTTGAGAAAAATGAAAGCGAGAAACTACTAGCCGGTTTTTGGCATTTTCCATTGATTGAAGTTGATGATTTCTCAAGTGATGACGATCAGATAGATCTCTTTTCTCAAGTCAAAGAGGAAAGCAGAGCATTTGGACCAAGTCCTCAAGAAAACTTTGAGCAGGATTATGATTTAGAAGTGAATTGGTCCCAGCAAGTATTTGACCAGGTCAAGCATGTATTTAGTCATCGGAAATGGCACATTCAAATCCTAGCTGGTCAGGTGACAGAAACAAAACAGTTTTCAGACAGAGAAATTCGTTGGGTTTCTCCTCAGGAGTTTTCTGACTATCCACTTGCGAAACCTCAACAAAAAATTTGGAAGGCTTATAAAACAACTTTTGGAGATAAAGGCCTACAGTAGCCATTTGTGCCTTCTTTGCATTTTTTTGTTATAATAGATAGAGAAAAGGTGATAAAATGAAAAAAATATTAATTGTAGATGATGAGAAACCAATCTCAGATATTATTAAGTTTAATATGGCCAAGGAAGGTTATGAAGTCGTTACAGCCTTCAATGGTCGTGAGGCAATCGAGCTATTTGAAGCAGAGCAACCAGATATTATTATCCTCGACTTGATGCTACCTGAAATTGATGGTTTAGAAGTTGCTAAAGCTATTCGTAAGACTAGTAGCGTGCCGATTATCATGCTATCAGCTAAGGATAGCGAGTTTGACAAGGTTATTGGTTTAGAGTTAGGTGCAGACGATTATGTTACAAAACCTTTCTCAAACCGTGAATTGCAGGCTCGTGTCAAGGCCCTGCTTCGTCGTACAGACCTGGTTTCTGTGGATAGCCAAGAGTCTGATGAGAAGAAGACGCAACCTTTACAAATTGGTGATTTGGAAATTGTTCCAGATGCTTACGTGGCGAAGAAATATGGTGAGGAATTAGATTTGACCCACCGTGAGTTTGAACTCTTGTATCACTTGGCGTCTCATATTGGTCAAGTGATTACGCGTGAACATTTGCTTGAGACTGTATGGGGTTATGACTATTTTGGTGATGTTCGTACTGTGGACGTGACCATTAGACGCTTGCGTGAGAAAATAGAAGACACTCCAAGTCGTCCAGAGTACATTCTCACACGTCGTGGTGTTGGATACTATATGAGAAATAATGATTGAAGATATTAGACAAACTATTCTGACCAGTGATTTTATCTTTATCTTGATTTTACTTGGCTTTATCCTGGTGGTGACCTTGCTGTTACTGGAAAATCGTCGGGATAATATCCGTCTAAAGGAGATAAATCAAAAGGTTAAGGACTTGATTGCAGGTGATTATTCTCAAGTTTTGGACTTGCAAGGAAGTACAGAAATCACCAATATCACCAATAATCTGAACGATTTGTCAGAAGTTATTCGTTTGACCCAAGAAAATCTGGAACAAGAGAGTAAACGATTGAACAGTATTCTTTCTTACATGACAGATGGCGTTCTTGCGACCAATCGCCGTGGCCAGATTACTATGATCAACGATATGGCCAAGAAACAGCTCGGTGTGCAGAAAGAAGATGTTCTGAATAAAAGCATCCTCGAATTGCTTAAGATAGAAGATGAGTATGAGTTGCGTGACCTGATTACACAGATTCCTGAGTTGACGATTGACTCCCAGGATGTGAATGGTGAATATCTAAGCCTTCGTGTACGTTTTGCTCTGGTTCGCCGTGAGTCAGGTTTTATCTCTGGTTTGGTTGCCGTTTTACATGATACGACCGAACAGGAGAAGGAAGAGCGTGAGCGAAGACTCTTTGTTTCTAACGTGAGTCACGAGTTGCGAACTCCTTTGACCAGTGTTAAATCTTATCTTGAAGCCTTGGACGAGGGAGCCCTGTATGATCCTGTTGCTCCTGATTTTATCAAGGTTTCACTCGATGAAACCAACCGTATGATGCGGATGGTGACAGATCTCTTGCATCTCTCTCGTATTGATAATACGACAAGTCAGCTAGATGTGGAATTGATTAATTTTACAGCATTCATCACCTTTATTCTCAACCGCTTTGATAAGATGAGAAGTCAGGATGACGAGAAAAAATATGAGCTTGTCAGAGATTACCCTATTAATTCAGTTTGGATCGAGATTGATACCGATAAGATGACTCAGGTGATTGATAATATTCTTAACAATGCCATTAAGTACTCACCAGATGGTGGGAAAATCACTGTCAGCATGAAAACTACTGATGACCAGATGATTTTATCCATCAAAGACCAAGGTCTAGGTATTCCAAAGCAAGATTTGCCTAAGATTTTTGACCGCTTCTACCGTGTGGATCGTGCAAGAAGCCGGGCTCAAGGTGGAACTGGTCTAGGTCTGGCGATCGCAAAAGAAATCATCAAACAACACAATGGCTTTATATGGGCCAAAAGTGAATACGGTAAGGGCTCAACCTTTACCATAGTGCTCCCTTATGATAAGGATGCCGTAAAAGAAGAAATATGGGAGGACGAAATAGAAGACTAGAATGAGTGAAAAAGGCTTTAAATACAGTATTTTAGCATCAGGTTCCAGTGGAAATTCCTTTTATCTGGAAACCCCAAAAAAGAAAATCCTAGTAGATGCAGGCCTGTCTGGTAAGAAAATTACAAGTCTTTTGAGTGAAATCAATCGTAAACCTGAAGATTTGGATGCGATTTTGATTACGCATGAGCATTCAGACCATATTCATGGAGTCGGTGTCTTGGCTCGCAAATATGGCATGGACCTTTACGCCAATGAAAAGACTTGGCAGGCTATGGAAAATAGCAAGTACCTCGGTAAGGTGGACTCTTCGCAGAAGCATATCTTTGAAATGGGCAAAACCAAAACCTTTGGCGATATCGACATTGAGAGTTTTGGGGTTAGCCATGATGCGGCAGCACCACAGTTTTACCGCTTTATGAAGGATGACAAGAGTTTTGTCATGTTGACCGATACAGGTTATGTAAGTGACCGTATGGCTGGAATAGTCGAAAATGCTGACGGTTACCTCATCGAGTCCAACCACGATGTAGAGATTTTGCGAGCAGGATCTTACGCTTGGCGTCTCAAACAGCGAATTCTATCGGATCTCGGTCATCTTTCTAACGAAGACGGTGCTGAGGCCATGATTCGTACAATGGGAAATCGGACTAAGAAAATCTATCTTGGGCATTTATCCAAAGAGAACAATATCAAGGAGCTGGCTCATATGACTATGGTCAACCAGCTAGCCCAAGCGGATCTGGGAGTCGGAGTAGACTTTAAAGTTTATGATACCTCACCAGATACTGCAACACCATTAACAGATATATAAAAAGAAGGCGAGTGCCTTCTTTTCTTATGCTTAGCTATTATTTTCTACTCCAAACACCATCTAAAATATGATATAATAAGGTTTATAGTACGAGAAAGGTTGCCTTATGACGATAGATATTAGTGAAGAAAAGTTGGCTATGGAGTCTGCTGACTTATTAAAAATTCTTTTAAAAGATCGAACGACCAAGAAAAATATTGTTTGGGCGACGCATTCTTATGAATTGTTGGGAAAGGGATTTGCTCCAAGTGACCGCATTACTCCAAGTAAGGTGACGGGAACCTATGCAAACTTGATTCAACCCCGATCAGAAAAGTCCAAGTATGAGCAAAAAGACCGAACCAAGATTAGAGCCGAAGTCTTTACGCCAACTTGTTTAGTTGAAAAACAAAATGGCTACGTTGAAGCTGAACTTGAATCTCTGGATCTTGAAGATTATATCCAAGTGCGCTGGCTAGAAATAACCTGTGGTGAAGCACCTTATATGGTTGCTCGCTATGATGCAGTGACTGGTGAGGAAATTCCATTATCTGAGCGAGTTGGTTTTCTTGATAGAAAATTGCAACGCATTAGTCGTGAGGTCTCAGATGAAGCCACCTTCTATAAGCTTGTAAAAAAAGCTTATCGATCTTCTTATGGATATGAGTATCAAGGAGATTCGCTGCTTTTGGCGCGTGAAAATCTTTTAGCAACATTTGAGGACTACTATCTTGCAAAGACTGGCAATCAACCGACCTTAGAGCAAAAGAAAGAAATTGCGACTATTATATCCTACAATGTCTTTCAGATGGATGGACTGAAAAAAACTAGTCCTTACTCAGCTAAACAAAGTCCATCTCAACAGCTAAGCTTGTTTTCAGATGAGCTAGAAGTTCAAGAAGCAGAAGAATCTAAAACTCAAATCAAAGATTGGAAAAAGAATAAGATGATAGGTTTTGAGCGCCTATCTAGTGAGGAAAGTGAAATGAAATTTGATGTCGTGATAGGCAATCCGCCGTATCAGGAAACAGGAGAAGCTAGAGATGAACCAATTTATCACTTTTTTATTGATGAAGCTATTAAAATCGCAGATAAATCTATATTAATCACCCCAGCAAGGTTTTTATTTAAAGCTGGTCAAACTCCTAAAAATTGGATGGAAAAGATGCTTGAAGACAAGCATTTAAAAGTTCAATTCTATGAACTTAAAAGCGGTAAAGTGTTTACAGGAACGGATATCAAGGGTGGAGTAGCAATAACTTATCGTGATGCTGATAAAGTTTTGGGACCAATCGGAGTATTTACTATTTTTGAAGCCTTGAATAGTATTGTAAAAAAAATTGAAAAACATCCAGACTTTGAAACATTTTCTGATCTAGTTTATCCTCAAGGTATTTATAGATTTTCAGATGAACTTTTTTCTGATTATCCAAATGCTGAAAAGTTGCAAGGAAAAGGGACAAAAAATAAAATTGTTTCGAAATCATTGACTCAGTTAGATTTCGTTTTTAAAAACGTAGAAGAAAAAGACCATGTGGCTTTACTTGGAAGAATCGGGTCTGAACGTGTCTATCGATATATTAATAAAAAATATTTAGATTTACCGGAAACATTTGAAAATTACAATGTTTTTGTACCAGAAGCTAATGGAAGCGGTGCCTTAGGTGAGGTCTTATCAACACCCCTAATCGGGGAACCCCTAATCGGGCATACGGATACTTTTTTATCTATTGGTAATTTTAAAACAAAATTTGAAGCCGATGCTTGTATTAAATTTATTAAAACTAAATTTGCTAGAGTATTATTAGGTGTTTTGAAAGTTACTCAGCATAACTCACGAAAAACTTGGTATTACGTCCCACTCCAAGATTTTACGGTCAATTCGGACATTGATTGGACACAATCAGTGGCTGATGTTGACCGTCAGCTCTATCAAAAATATGACCTTTCTCCTGAGGAAATTGCCTTTATTGAGACGCATGTAAGGGAGATGGATTGATGGTAGAAATTAAAACTTCTAAAGAGATTCATCCTAAAATCTATGCTTACACCACCCCTACGGTAACAAGCAATGAGGGCTGGATTAAGATTGGTTATACAGAGCGTGATGTTACACAACGGATTAAAGAACAAACGCATACTGCTCATATAGATACAGATGTCTTATGGACTGGGGATGCAGCCTATACGGAAGAACCTGATAAGGGAAAGACATTTAAGGACCATGATTTCCACCATTTCCTTTCTTTCCATGATGTGGAGCGTCGTCCTAAGACGGAATGGTTTTACTTTAATGGGACACCTGAGAAATCTAAAAATCTCTTCGATAAGTTTGTTCAACATGATTTGTCTGGTTATCAGCCTGGCCAAGGACAGGACTATACTTTGCGACAAGAGCAAGAAGAAGCAGTTGCTAAGACCTTAGATTATTTCAAAAATCATCCAGGAGGTAAGTTCCTTTGGAATGCCAAGCCACGTTTTGGTAAAACCTTATCTACCTATGACTTAGCTCGTCGGATGGATGCTGTCAATGTCCTGATTGTAACAAACAGACCTGCCATTGCCAACTCATGGTACGATGATTTTGAAAAGTTCATAGCAGGCCAAACGACTTACAAGTTTGTTTCAGAAACAGACAGTCTTAAAAATCGGCCAACCTTGTCACGAAAAGAATTTGTTGGTATTTTAGATGACGATGTAAGACAGCTAGCTTTTATCAGTCTCCAAGACTTGAAAGGCTCTGCTTATCTTGGTGGAGAGCACAATAAACTCAAATGGGTCACTGATCTACATTGGGATTTGTTGGTTATCGATGAAGCGCACGAAGGAGTTGCTACCTTCAAGACAGACCAAGCCTTTAATAAGATTCGTCGAAACTTTACCTTGCATCTATCAGGAACTCCATTTAAGGCATTAGCCAAGGGAGAATTTACCGAGGAGCAGATCTACAACTGGTCTTATGCGGATGAGCAGGCAGCTAAAACTACTTGGTCGCCTGAGCAAGAAGAGGAGAATCCATATGGGAGCTTGCCTCAGTTAAATCTCTTTACCTATCAAATGTCTCAGATGATTGGTGAGGAGTTAGAAAAAGGTGCTCAACTAGACGGCGAAAATATCGACTATGCTTTTGACTTGAGTGAATTTTTCGCTACAGATGATAAAGGGAAATTTATCTATGAGCAAGATGTCAGAAATTGGTTAGATACTCTATCAAGCAATGAGAAATATCCATTTTCAACCAAAGAACTTCGGAACGAACTCAAGCATACTTTTTGGCTCTTAGAACGTGTAGCCTCAGCAAAAGCCTTAAAAGCACTGCTAGAGGAACATCCCATCTATGAAAACTATGAGATTGTGTTAGCTGCTGGTGACGGGCGTATGTCTGAGGAAGATGATAAGGTTAAACTCAAATCCCTAGACTTGGTTAGAAAAGCGATAGCAGAGAATGACAAAACCATTACCCTATCCGTCGGTCAATTGACGACAGGTGTGACGATCCCTGAATGGACAGGCGTATTGATGTTATCAAACTTGAAATCACCTGCCATTTATATGCAAGCTGCCTTCCGTGCACAAAACCCTTACTCATGGACCGATAACAAAGGAAATCACTTCCGCAAAGAAAGAGCCTATGTATTTGACTTTGCGCCAGAAAGAACCCTGATTCTCTTTGATGAGTTTGCAAACAACTTATCACTTGCGACTGCAGGAGGTGGTGGAACTTCCGCAACTCGTGAAGAGAACATCAGAGAACTCTTAAATTTCTTCCCTGTCATAGCAGAAGACCGTGCAGGTAAGATGGTTGAAATTGATGCTAAGGCAGTTCTGACTATACCGCGTCAAATAAAAGCTAGGGAAGTCCTCAAACGTGGCTTTATGTCTAACCTCCTATTTGATAATATCAGCGGTATTTTCCAAGCCAGTCAAACCGTTCTAGACATCTTAAATGAACTACCAGTTGAAAAGGAAGGCAAGTTACAAACACCTTCTGATTTACTAGACTTTTCAGGTGTTAAAGTGGATGATGAGGGCAATGCAGTGGTTGACCATGAAATCGTGGTCAATCAACAAGCACGACTTTTTGGTGAAAAAGTTTATGGGCTTGGTGAGTCTGTTGCTGAGTTAGTCACAAAAGATGAAGAAAGAACTCAAAAACAGCTGGTCAATGACTTGAGTAAGACCGTTTCTTCAGTAATTGTAGAAGAATTGAAGGCTGGATATGATCTGAAAACTCGGGAAACAGACCAGATCAAGAAACAAATTGTAGCAACATTTGAGAACGAAGTTCGAAAAAATGAGATAGAACGTAAAATTTCTGAAGCTCATATCAAGGAAGAGTTGCAACAACAGCTCAAGGAAGAAAATGATAAAGAGCAAAAAGATAAGATTCAAGAAGTTCTTGAAAAACGTTTAGAAGAAAATAATCTCATTCATAAAGAAAAACTAGAACAAACACTCAAAAAAGAAGTGGAAAAAATGCCTGAGAAGTTTATCGAGCAGGTTGAGGTCAAACGTGTTGAACAGTTGAAACAATCTGCTCAAGATGAGATTCGGGACCATCTTCGAGGATTTGCACGAACAATTCCAAGTTTCATCATGGCCTACGGCGATCAATCTCTAACACTTGATAATTTTGACACCTTTGTTCCTGAGCATGTCTTCTTTGAAGTGACTGGTATTACGATTGACCAATTTCGTTATTTGAGAGATGGTGGGCAGGATTTTGCAGGACATCTCTTTGATCGAGCAACATTTGATGAAGCCATCCAGGAATTTCTTCGCAAGAAAGAGGAGTTGGCAGATTATTTTAGAGATCAGAAAGAAGATATTTTCGACTATATTCCACCACAGAAAACCAATCAGATTTTTACTCCTAAACGTGTGGTGAAGAGAATGGTGAATGACCTTGAAAAAGAAAATCCAGGAATCTTTGATGATCCATCTAAGACATTCATTGATTTGTACATGAAGTCAGGCCTTTATATTGCAGAGCTTGTTAAGCGGCTATATAACAGCAATGGTTTACGAGAAGCATTTCCAAGTCCTGAAGAACGCTTAAAACATATCCTAGAAAATCAAGTTTATGGATTTGCACCTTCAGAAATAATCTATAATATTTCCACTAACTTTATCTTTGGAAATCTCTCCCAAGGGATCAGTAGAAAGAACTTTGTTCTAGAAGATACAATCCCTGCAGCTAAAGAAGGGAAAATCCAAGAATTGGTAGATAAATATTTTGAATATAAGTAAAAAAGAAGGCGAGTGCCTTCTTTTTTATATATTTTTACAATCCAGCAAAGTCCTTGATTTCTTGTGCGGACATGGAAGAGTCGCAACGGACATTGATTTGGCCATCTGCAATGTGAACAAATCCTGGTACGGTTGGGATTCCATAACGTGAGCGGAATTCTTGCAATTCATTGAGTTGGCTTGGTTCTTCACTGTTGATGAAGTAGATGTGGGCTTTAGTTTCAGCTACGACACCTGCCAATGTGCCAGCAAATTTACGGCAGTAAGGGCAAGTTTTACGGCCAATAAAGAAGGTTGCTGTTTCTTTATTATCGAGTGCTTCTTGTGCACGCGCAACTGTAGTGACTTCAAGGTCTTTAATGTTTTCTAAAAATTGTTCCATGAGATTACCTCGCTTTCATTGATAAGTCTAGTATGCCATAAAGTTTCTAAAAATGCTTAGATTTGATACGAAAAAAAGATGAGACTGGTTGGTCTCATCTTTTTTAGAGCTTTATTTTACAAAAGCATTGATTTCTGCTTCGATGTTGGCAATCTTAGCTTGTGAATCTTCATTGCTTTCACCCACAACAGCAATGTAGAATTTGATTTTTGGTTCTGTACCTGAAGGGCGAACTGCAATCCATGAACCGTCAGCAAGTGTATATTTCAACACATCACTTGGAGGAGTTGTCAAGTTTGTAACAGTACCATCAGCAGCAGTAGCAGTTTGAGCCTTGAAGTCTTCTACGACAGTGATAGCTGTTGCATTCCATTCTTTTGGAGCATTGTTACGGAACTTAGCCATGATTTCCTTGATTTGTTCTGCACCATCAACACCAGAAAGGGTAACAGAGATAGTCTTTTCAGCGTAGTAGCCGTATTCTTTGTAGATTTCTTCGATACCGTCAGCAAGTGTCAAACCACGTGAACGGTAGTAGGCAGCAAGCTCAGCAACGACAAGAACGGCTTGGATGGCGTCTTTATCACGTACGAATGGTTTAATCAAGTAACCGAAGCTTTCTTCAAATCCCATCATGTAAGTGTGATTGTGTTTTTCTTCAAATTCTTGGATTTTCTCTGCGATAAATTTGAAACCTGTCAAAACGTTGAACATGGTTGCGCCGTAGCTTTCAGCAATCTTCGTTACCAAGTCAGTTGATACGATGGATTTGCAGAGAGCTGCATTTTCAGGAAGAGTTCCAGCATTTTTGTGGGCTTCCAAGATGTATTTAGCCATGATAGCACCGATTTGGTTACCTGAAAGGTTAAGGTAGCTACCATCTTTTTGAAGAACTTCAACACCAACACGGTCAGCGTCAGGGTCAGTTGCAACAAGCACATCTGCACCAACTTGACGACCAAGTTCTTCAGCAAGGGCGAAGGCTGCTTGGCTTTCTGGGTTTGGAGATTTTACAGTTGAGAAGTCAGGATCAGCAGTTGCTTGTGCTTCAACAACTTGAACAGAGTCAAATCCTGCTTGAGCAAGAGCACGACGAGCCAACATTTCACCCGTACCATGAAGTGGTGTGTAGACAATCTTCATGTCTTTACCGAATTCTTCGATCAAGGCTGGGTTGATGTTTACGTCTTTAACTTCTTTAAGGTATTCTGCATCAACAGCTTCGCCGATAACTTCAATCAAGCCAGAAGCTTTTTCCGCTTCTACATCGGCAACTTCCACAGCGAATGGATTTTCGATAGCACGAATGTAAGTAGTCAAAGCGTCCGCGTCATGTGGAGGCATTTGTCCACCGTCTTCACCGTAAACCTTGTAACCGTTAAATGGAGCAGGGTTATGGCTGGCAGTAATCATGATACCTGCAAAACAGTTGAGGTGACGAACTGCAAATGACAGTTCTGGAGTTGGACGGAGGCTTTCAAATACGTAAGATTTGATACCGTGTTTAGCAAGAACTGCCGCAGATTCAAAGGCAAACTCAGGTGAGAAGTGACGGCTATCGTAGGCAATTGCTACACCACGTTCTTTTTCGTTTCCACCTTTTGACTCAATCAAACGAGCCAAACCTTCGGTAGCTTGACGAACAACGTAGATATTGATGCGGTTTGTACCAGCACCGATCAAACCACGCATACCAGCGGTACCAAATTCAAGATTGGTATAAAAGGCATCTTCCTTTGTTTTTTCGTCCATATTGATTAAATCTTGACGAAGGTAGTCTGGAAGGTCAGCAAAATCGACCCATTTTTGATAATTTTCTTGGTAAGTCATAGAGTGTCTCCTTTGTTTATTTGCTTTAATCGCTTTCATTATATCACGATTTGACATTTTAGTAAAACGTTAGCATAACTTAAAATGTAGGAAATTAACTTTTGCACTTTAGCGGGAAAATGGTGGGGACTGTGCTTACTTATACTAAGTTAGGGATGAAAATTAATTATTAGATACTTTATAACATGAAAGTTTATAATTCATTTTGTAGGTTTGTTGAAGAAAAAAATCAAAAATATTGTTATATTCTATTCTTTTTATAAAGAATCCTTTAATGCATCAAATGAACAGATAGAAAAATTTAAGTTAAAACTCTATAAATTTAAGATATTTTGAAAATATCTGGTTTCTGTTTTGATTTTTATTCTGCGTATGGTAAAATATAGTAAATCATTAAAGGAGAATCCATTATGAAAAAAATTCTTAAGCATTCTGCCTTGCTTTTATCAGCTTTAGCACTGGTTGCCTGTGGAGCTCAAAAAAAAGCAAGCGACAATGGTACAGCTTCAAACTCTAACTTTGAGGTTTCTGTAAAAGACGGTATGTATGTATTGCCTAAAGATGAGGATTCATCATCAACATACCTTGCACTTCAAGTCGAAATCAAGAACAATCGTGATAAACAGTTTAGTTTTACTAGCCAAGATATCACGCTATACAATGAAAAGGATGAAAAATTACAACCAATTCAAGTTTATGAAAGCGACAGTAAAACGAAATTTATGTCATATGGTGACAGTCTTTCTAAAGGAAAGAGCGTTGCTGGTTATGTAGTGTATGAAGTCGATAAGAATGCTAAGTATGAACTTCACTTTGCACCTAGCTTTTACGATGACATCAAAGAAAATTCTAAAAAGAATAACGATGTAGCAATCAAGGTGGATCCAAGTCAGTATGAAGACAATATTGATGAAGCGAAAGATGTAATGAAAAAATATGTCGATGCTGTTTACCTTAATGGGGAAAGTTCTGGTGGTGGAACGAACCTAAGTGCTACTGATAATAAGTCACAAGTTGTTGCGCTTGCTGATGATAAAAAATCTTCTGATAATAGTGCTGAATTCACAAACGATGCGAAAGCTGATAAAGAAGAGTTTATCAAGAAATTTACAGAATCGTTCGGAAAAGGCTTCTATAACTACAAACCGTCTGATTCAGAACTTAGAACATTCGCAGATGCTTACATCAAAGCAAATGCTAAGAGAGCAAAAGTTGATTACAAGGTGAAGACATACTTGCCAGACTATGCTGTTGTTTATGTTAGACCAGAAACAATCGACTTGGATAACTTGAATGTTTATGAATTGAGCCGTAAATTCTACGAAGAAAACAAAGGTAAATATAGCAACTACTCTGAAGCTATGAAAGCTGGTGAAAAATACATTTTAGAAAATGCACCAAGTCAATTTGATTCAACTCCTCTAGACACTAGTGATAACATGAAGAAAGAGGGTTATGAAATTAAAATGACTAAGAAAGATGGAAAATGGACCATCGATACCTCTTCTAAAAACTATGAATTGAAAGATATGGCTCGCACATTCCGTGGAGGCATTGGATACTAAGATGAAAGGTTCGAGTTTATGACTCGAACTTTTTTCGTTGCAATTGTGCAAAAGAGAAAAAGATAGTAAAATAGAGATATGATTATTTTACAAGCTAATAAAATTGAACGATCTTTTGCTGGTGAGGTTCTTTTTGATAATATTAATCTGCAGGTAGATGAACGAGACCGAATTGCTCTTGTTGGGAAAAATGGTGCAGGTAAGTCTACTCTTTTAAAGATTTTGGTTGGAGAAGAGGAGCCAACTAGTGGAGAAATTTATAAGAAAAAAGATATCTCTCTGTCTTACCTAGCCCAAGATAGCCGTTTTGAGTCTGACAATACCATCTACGATGAAATGCTTTACGTCTTTGATGACTTGCGTCGGACAGAGACACAACTGCGTCAGATGGAGTTGGAGATGGGTGAAAAGTCTGGTGAAGATTTAGATAAACTGATGGCGGATTATGATCGTTTATCAGAGAATTTCCGCCAGGCTGGTGGCTTTACCTACGAAGCTGATATCCGCGCTATCTTGAATGGTTTCAAGTTTGACGAGTCTATGTGGCAGATGAAAATTGCTGAGCTTTCAGGTGGTCAAAATACTCGTCTTGCACTGGCTAAAATGCTCCTTGAAAAGCCCAATCTCTTGGTCTTGGACGAGCCAACCAACCACTTGGATATTGAAACCATTGCCTGGCTAGAGAATTACTTGGTGAACTATAGCAGTGCCCTCATTATTGTCAGTCACGACCGTTACTTTTTGGACAAGGTTGCGACGGTTACACTGGATTTGACTAAGCATTCCTTGGATCGTTATGTGGGCAATTATTCTCGTTTTGTTGAGTTGAAGGAGCAAAAGCTAGCTACTGAGGCAAAAAACTATGAAAAGCAACAAAAGGAAATCGCTGCTCTAGAAGACTTTGTCAATCGCAATCTAGTCCGAGCTTCAACGACCAAACGTGCTCAATCTCGCTGTAAACAACTAGAAAAAATGGAGCGTTTGGACAAGCCTGAAGCTGGCAAGAAATCAGCCAACATGACCTTCCAGTCGGAAAAAACATCTGGTAATGTTGTCTTGACAGTTGAAAATGCAGCTATTGGTTATGATGGGGAAATACTGTCAGAACCTATCAACCTAGACCTCCGTAAGATGAATGCTGTTGTGATTGTCGGACCAAACGGCATTGGGAAGTCAACCTTTATCAAGTCAATAGTAGACCAGATCCCTTTTATCAAGGGAGAGAAGCGTTTTGGTGCCAATGTTGAGGTTGGCTACTATGACCAGACTCAAAGTAAGCTAACAGCAAGTAATACTGTTCTGGATGAACTTTGGAATGATTTTAAACTGACACCAGAAGTTGAAATCCGCAACCGCCTTGGTGCCTTCCTCTTCTCTGGTGATGATGTTAAGAAATCAGTAGGCATGCTGTCTGGGGGCGAGAAAGCTCGTTTGCTTCTTGCCAAACTTTCAATGGAAAACAATAACTTCTTGATTTTGGATGAGCCAACCAACCACTTGGATATTGATAGCAAGGAAGTGTTGGAAAATGCCTTGATTGACTTTGATGGGACCTTGCTCTTTGTCAGTCACGACCGTTACTTTATCAATCGTGTAGCCACTCATGTTTTGGAATTGTCCGAGAGTGGTTCAACCCTCTACCTTGGAGATTATGACTACTATGTTGAAAAGAAAGCAGAAGTAGAAATGACTCAGACAAAAGAAGCTTCAACTAGTAATCAAGCAAAAGAAACAAGTCCAGTTAATGACTACCAAGCTCAGAAAGAAAGTCAGAAAGAAGCCCGTAAGCTCATGCGACAAATCGAAAATCTAGAAGCTGAAATTGAAGAGTTAGAAACTCAAAGTCAAGCCATTTCTGAACAAATGCTGGAAACCAACGATGCTGAAAAGCTCATGGAATTGCAGGCTGAACTGGACAAAATTAGCCATCGTCAAGAAGAAGCTATGCTTGAGTGGGAAGAATTATCAGAGCAGGTGTAAGAAATGGAACATCTTGGAAAGGTATTTCGTGAATTTCGAACAAGTGGGAAGTACTCCTTAAAAGAGGCGGCAGGTGAATCATGTTCAACCTCTCAGTTATCTCGCTTCGAGCTTGGGGAGTCTGATCTAGCAGTTTCTCGTTTCTTTGAGATTTTGGACAATATTCATGTGACTATTGAAAATTTCATGGACAAGGCTAGAGATTTTCAAAATCATGAACATGTTGCCTTGATGGCACAGATTATTCCGCTTTACTACTCAAATGATATTGCAGGTTTTCAAAAGCTTCAAAAGGAACAGCTTGAGAAAGCAAAGAGTTCGACCAATCCCCTCTATTTTGAGCTGAATTGGATTCTGCTACAAGGTCTGATTTGTCAAAGAGATGCTCATTACAGGATGAGTCAGAGTGATTTGGAAAAGGTAGCAGATTATCTTTTTCAAACAGAAGAATGGACTATGTATGAGTTGATTCTTTTCGGTAATCTCTATACTTTCTACAATGTGGACTATGTAGCTCGGATTGGCAGAGAAGTTATGGAGCGAGAAGAGTACTACAAGGAAATTGGTCGGCATCGTAAACTCGTTTTGATTTTAGCTCTTAACTGTTACCAGCATTGTTTGGAGAACCGTTCTTTTGCGAATGCGGACTATTTTGAGGCCTATGTGGAGAAGTTGATTGGAAATGGTATCAAGCTTTATGAGCGCAATATCTTCCATTATCTCAAAGGTTTTGCCCTCTACCAGAGAGACTTGAAAGAAGAAGGTTGTTGTCAGATGCAGGAAGCCATGCATATTTTTGATGTACTTGGACTTCCAGAGCAAGTGGCCTACTATCAGGAACATTATGAAAAATTTGTAAATGCTTAAATTTCCCAAATAAGGGAAAAATAAAGAGACTCCTTTCAGTTTTGATACAATAGTTTCAAAATTTGAGAGGAGCTTTTTATATGAATCGACATGCAATCCAGTTGATTAGTCGTGGGGCTATTAATAAGATAGGGAATATGCTCTATGATTATGGAAATAGTGTTTGGTTAGCATCAATGGGAACGGTAGGACAGACTGTTCTTGGGATTTACCAGATTTCTGAGTTGGTTACATCGATTCTAGTCAATCCCTTTGGCGGAGTGATTTCAGACCGCTTTTCGCGTCGCAAAATTTTGATGACGACAGACTTAATTTGTGGCGTTCTTTGCTTAGCTATTTCTTTCATCAGAAATGATAGCTTGATGATTGCTGCTCTGATCTTCGCAAATATTGTTCAGGCGGTTGCCTTTGCATTTTCTCGTACAGCCAACAAAGCCATTATAACTGAGGTTGTAGAGAAAGACGAGATAGTGACCTATAACTCTCGCTTGGAGTTAGTTTTGCAGGTTGTAGGCGTTAGCTCCCCTGTACTTTCTTTCATCGTTTTACAATTTGCCAGTCTCCATATGACACTCGTTTTAGATGCCATTAGTTTTTTCATCGCATTTATCTTAGTAGCTTTCCTCCCCAAAAAAGAGGCTAAGGAACAAGTGAAAAGGACTCTCAGCTGGAAAAATATTTTTGCTGATATGAAAGAAGGGATTCGCTATATTTGGCGCCAGCAAGAGATCTTTTTCCTTTTGGTAGTAGCTTCTAGTGTTAATTTCTTTTTTGCAGCTTTTGAATTTCTCCTTCCTTTTTCAAATCGACTATACGGGGTAGAAGGAGCTTATGCAACTATTTTGACTATGGGCGCTATTGGTTCGATTATCGGAGCTCTTCTAGCTAGCAAAATAAAGGCAGGTGTTTATAATCTTTTGATTCTATTGGCCTTGACTGGAGTTGGAGTTTTTATGATGGGGTTACCATTGCCAACTTTTCTTTCCTTTTCTGGAAATTTAGTTTGTGAACTGTTTATGACGATATTTAATATTCACTTTTTTACTCAGGTGCAAACCAAGGTTGAGGGGGAATACTTGGGAAGAGTACTAAGCACCATTTTTACCTTAGCCATCCTATTTATGCCGATTGCAAAAGGCTTTATGACGGTGCTACCAAGTGTCGATCTCTCTTCTTTTCTGATAATTGGAAGCGGGGTTATTGTCCTGTCTTGTCTATCCCTCGTTTATGTGCGAAGTCATTTTGAAAAAGAGTTATAATTTCTCTTTTTTAGAAAATATTACACTACAAACCATTTTTCAGTCCTTCTCTATTGTGAGGAGGGCTTGCTTTGTGGTAAAATGGGATTATGAATGAAAGAATGAATGAGTTAGTTGCCTTACTTAACCGCTATGCGACCGAGTACTATACGAGTGACAATCCCTCGGTTTCAGATAGTGAGTATGATCGCCTCTACCGAGAGTTGGTCGAATTGGAAGCCGCCTATCCGGATCAAGTTTTAGCGGACAGTCCGACCCATCGTGTTGGTGGTAAGGTTTTAGATGGTTTTGAAAAATACAGTCATCAGTATCCTCTTTATAGTTTGCAGGATGCTTTTTCACGTGAAGAGTTAGAAGCTTTTGATGCGCGTGTTCGAAAGGAATTACCCCAACCGACCTATATTTGCGAGCTGAAAATCGATGGTTTGTCTATCTCGCTAACTTATGAAAAGGGAATTTTGGTAGTCGGTGCCACACGTGGTGATGGGTCTATTGGAGAAAATATCACAGAAAACCTCAAGCGTGTCAAGGATATTCCTTTGACCTTGCCAGAAGAACTTGATATCACTGTTCGTGGAGAGTGTTACATGCCACGCGCTTCGTTTGATCTGGTCAACCAAGTCCGTCAAGAAAATGGAGAGCCTGAATTTGCCAATCCTCGTAATGCAGCAGCAGGAACCCTCCGTCAGTTGGATACAGCAGTAGTGGCCAAGCGTAATCTTTCGACTTTCCTCTATCAAGAAGCAAGCCCTTCTACTCGTGATAGCCAAGAAAAGGTCTTGAAGCATCTTGAACAGCTTGGTTTTGTAGTTAATCCGAAGCGAATTCTGGCTGAAAGTATAGATGAAGTATGGGATTTTATCCAAGAAGTAGGACAAGAACGGGAGAAACTGCCTTACGATATCGATGGGGTGGTAATCAAGGTCAATGACCTAGCAGGTCAAGAAGAACTCGGTTTTACCGTTAAAGCACCCAAGTGGGCAATCGCCTATAAATTTCCCGCTGAAGAAAAAGAAGCCCAGCTCCTTTCAGTTGACTGGACAGTAGGTCGTACGGGTGTTGTGACCCCGACTGCCAATCTAACACCTGTTCAGCTTGCTGGGACCACTGTTAGTCGTGCAACACTGCACAACGTAGATTATATCGCCGAAAAGGATATCCGAAAGGGCGATACGGTTATTGTTTATAAGGCTGGAGATATCATTCCTGCTGTTTTGCGTGTGGTAGAGTCCAAGCGTGTTTCTGAAGAAAAACTAGATATTCCGACTAACTGTCCAAGCTGTGACAGTCACTTGCTTCATTTTGAAGATGAAGTGGCTCTTCGTTGTATCAATCCACGGTGCCCTGCCCAAATCATGGAAGGTTTGATTCACTTTGCTTCTCGAGATGCCATGAATATTACAGGACTTGGTCCATCTATCGTTGAAAAGCTTTTTGCTGCCAATTTAGTCAAGGATGTGGCAGATATTTATCGTTTGAAAGAAGAAGATTTCCTCCTTTTAGAAGGTGTCAAGGAAAAGTCTGCTTCTAAACTGTATCAGGCCATTCAAGCGTCCAAGGAAAACTCTGCTGAAAAGCTCTTGTTTGGTCTGGGAATTCGCCATGTCGGAAGCAAGGCTAGCCAACTCTTGCTCCAACATTTCCACTCTATTGAAAATCTAGCCCAAGCTGATCCTGAGCAAGTAGCAAGTATCGAGAGCTTGGGTAGTGTGATTGCTCAAAGTCTTCAGACTTATTTTGCTACAGAAGGATCGAAGATTCTCTTAGACGAGTTGAAAGAAGCTGGAGTTAATCTGGACTACAAAGGACAGACAGTAGTAGCAGATGCAGCCTTGTCAGGTTTGACAGTTGTATTAACAGGAAAATTGGAACGTCTCACGCGCTCAGAAGCCAAAAGCAAACTCGAAAGTCTGGGTGCCAAAGTCACAGGCAGTGTTTCTAAGAAAACGAATCTTGTCGTAGCAGGAGCAGATGCAGGAAGCAAGCTCCAAAAAGCACAAGAACTTGGTATCGAAGTTCGTGATGAAGCTTGGCTAGAAAGTTTGTAAAGAATAGTTGAAAACTAGATGTTAGATAGTCTGAAACTATCTCTCCTGATGTATTTTTATATCTATTAATGTTATTCTCTATTGTGCTGAAATTCCCGCTAAATTCTTCAGCACCACATAAAAAAATTAAAATTGAAATTAGGAATTAGGAAAAGAAATGTATAGATACCCAGTAGTCATCCATTTTCACCGAAAAAATGGGGATTATGATGCTTGTTCATTCAGTAGAAAACAGGCAGATGTTAAAGAAAATTTGTATTATGATAATGACTATTTTGGAGCAAAATTCTCCTTTACAGTCACAAGTACAGAAAGGCTCGATACTTTGACCTTTTCTGTCGAAATAGATGGAAAGACAAAAGACTATATCCTACGGTTTAACTATTATCCACTGTTGACTGAGGTTTGGATTTTGGATGGTGATGAGACGGTTTATTATTCTGAAAATCCAGCCATTGCAAGTCCTTGCTATAAAGATCGAAACCCGTTTGCTTTTGATAAAGCCTTTCACAGTGAAAGTTTTGATCACCATTGGGGATACCAAGGAGAGTTGGGTTATAGTATCTCTGACTACCAGACAAGCTTTAAACTCTGGGCTCCTACAGCTACAGCTGTACAGGTGGTTGTCTATGAAAATACCAGCAACGATGCTCCGATTTGGAAAACCTTTAATCTTGAGCGTGGGAATAGCTATTCATATAGCCATAAGTACAATACCATTGGTGTTTGGAGTGTAGACCTGGATGAAAATCTTGCAGGTAAAGCCTATCAGTATCAGATTGAGTTTCCGCACCACCAGACCTTGATACGAGACCCATACACTATCGCTACAAGTCCTGATGGGAAACGTTCTGTCATCCTCTCTCAGCAAGATAGACAGGTGGAAGGATTTAAAGTCAAACATGGGACAGACGCCCTTTGGCGTTTGGAAAATCCATGTAAAGCCGTTATCTGTGAAATGCATATTCGTGATTTTACAAAATCACCGACATCTGGAGTTCCAGAAAATCTTCGAGGGACCTTCCTTGGAGCTGCCCAGACTGGAACGGTTAACCAGTATGGTCAAGCAACAGCCTTTGATTATATCAAAGAACTCGGCTGTAATTATGTTCAACTCCAACCAATCTTTGATCGCCATAAGGAATATGACGAGGATGGAAATGTAACCTATAACTGGGGCTATGATCCTCAAAACTACAATGCTCCTGAACCAAGTTTCTCTAGCAATCTAGATGATCCTGGACAGGTTATTCGAGACCTTAAAACCATGATTCAAGCATATCATGATGCGGGAATCGGTGTCATTATGGATGTCGTTTACAACCATACCTTCTCAACGGTTGATGCACCTTTCCAAACAACTGTTCCCGATTATTACTATCGTATGAATCCAGATGGAACCTTCCAAAACGGCACAGGTGTTGGAAATGAAACCGCAAGCGAACCCGAAATGTACCGCAAGTATATGATTGACTCACTCCTTTATTGGGTGAAAGAATACAATATTGACGGATTCCGTTTTGACTTGATGGGTATTCATGATGTCAAAACCATGCAGGCAATTCGTTGGGCGCTAGATGAGGTTGATCCCCGTATTATAACTTATGGAGAAGGCTGGGATATGGGAACAGGTCTTGCACCTTATGACAAGGCCAAGAAGGACAATGCCTACCAAATGCCAAATATCGGCTTCTTCAACGATGATCAGCGTGATGCGATCAAAGGAGGAGAAGTTTATGGCTCAATCAAGGCAGGATTTGTTAGTGGTGCAGCTACAGAGCCGATTGTAGCCAAAGCTATTCTTGGTAGCCGAGAGTTGGGTTCATATCTTAGTCCAAACCAAGTTCTTAACTACGTGGAAGCCCATGATAATTACAACTTGCATGATTTGTTAGCAACCCTTCACCCAGATCACAGTTCAGATAAGATTATGCGTCAGGTCGAGACAGCAACAGCGATGAGCATTCTTATGCAAGGGATGTCCTTTATAGAGCTGGGGCAAGAATTTGGTCGTACCAAACTCCTTGCTACAGGAGAAAATGGCGAGCTGACTCCGGCAGATAGAGAACGGGCCATGAATAGTTACAATGCTCCAGATAGTGTCAACCAGATCAACTGGGATTTAATCAATGAGAGACAAGAGAGCATTGACTTTATTCGCCAGATTATTCGCCTAAAAACACAAACACGTGCTTTCTCTTATCCTACATACGAAGAAGTTTATCGTCATGTCTTCGTCCATACAGCTGCTGAAAATAGTGGGTGGATTGTTTACGAAATTCACGGCGGAGCAGAGCACTTATTGGTGGTATTCAATGCCAAGGGAACTTCCTTCTACTTTGAAAATGCGGGAAATCTTGAAATGCTGGTGTCCAATAGTCGTTCTAAAGAGTCTAATGTGATTGATGATATCAGCGTTGCAGTCTTGAAGGTACTTTCATAGTAAATGCAGCAAAAAGGTTTAGTTAAAGCTAGACCTTTTTTGATTTTTATTTAAAAACCAATATCTAATAGGAATAAATTTCAAATAATTTGAAGAATCAAGTTTGTGAAAAAAATATCAATATTTTCCAAAAAGGGGTTGTAATTTTCTGAAAATTTGATAAAATAAGTTTTAATCATTTTCAGGAGGAAGAGAATTTGACAAATTATCAGAATTTAGTGAATGGAAAATGGAAATCATCGGAGAATGAAATTGCCATCTATTCTCCCATCAATCAAGAAAAGCTGGGTACAGTACCCGCTATGAGTCAGGCTGAAGTAGATGAGGCTATGAAAGCTGCGCGTGCAGCTCTCCCAGCATGGCGTGATTTAGCACCCGTTGAGCGTGCAGCCTATTTGCATAAGACAGCAGACATTTTGGAACGTGATAAAGAAAAAATTGGTACCATTCTTGCCAAAGAGGTTGCAAAAGGGATTAAAGCAGCCATTGGAGAGGTAGTACGTACAGCAGAATTGATTCGTTTTGC
Organism: Streptococcus oralis; assembly: GCF_019334565.1. Classification (NCBI taxonomy): domain Bacteria; kingdom Bacillati; phylum Bacillota; class Bacilli; order Lactobacillales; family Streptococcaceae; genus Streptococcus; species Streptococcus oralis. The sequence goes on from NZ_CP079724.1 coordinate 922,503, forward strand.
TGCTGAGGAAGGTCTCCGTATCACTGGACAAGCAATGGAAGGTGGCGGTTTTGAAGCTGCAAGTAAAAATAAACTAGCCGTTGTCCGTCGTGAGCCAGTTGGAGTCGTCTTAGCTATTGCACCGTTTAACTACCCAGTCAACCTTTCTGGATCTAAGATTGCTCCAGCTTTGATTGCAGGAAATGTCGTTATGTTCAAACCACCAACACAAGGGTCTATTTCTGGTCTCTTGTTGGCTAAAGCATTTGACGAAGCAGGAATCCCAGCAGGTGTCTTTAACACCATCACTGGACGTGGTTCTGAGATCGGTGACTACATCATCGAACACAAGGAAGTGAACTTCATTAACTTTACAGGTTCAACACCGATTGGGGAGCGTATTGGTCGTTTAGCTGGTATGCGCCCGATTATGCTGGAGCTTGGTGGGAAAGATGCAGCAATTGTTTTAGAAGATGCAGATTTAGAAAATGCAGCTAAGCAAATCGTAGGTGGTGCGTTTAGCTACTCTGGTCAGCGTTGTACCGCTATCAAACGTGTTTTGGTTGTGGAAAGCGTAGCTGACAAATTGGCTGAATTGCTCCAAGCTGAAGTTGCTAAGCTAACGGTCGGTGATCCATTTGACAATGCAGATATCACGCCAGTTATTGATAATGCTTCAGCTGATTTCATCTGGGGATTGATTGAAGATGCTCAAGAAAAGGGTGCTAAGGCGCTCAGCCTAATCAAACGTGAAAACAACCTCATTTGGCCTGGACTTTTTGATTATGTCACAAGAGATATGAAATTAGCCTGGGAAGAACCATTTGGACCTGTTCTTCCAATTATTCGAGTTGCAGATGCCAATGAAGCGGTAGAAATTGCTAATGAATCAGAATTCGGTCTTCAATCTTCAGTCTTTACAAATGACTTTAAGAAGGCATTTGAAATTGCTGAAAAACTTGAAGTTGGAACCGTTCATATTAATAATAAAACACAACGTGGACCAGATAATTTCCCATTCCTTGGTGTAAAAGGTTCTGGTGCAGGAGTACAAGGAATTAAATATAGTATCGAAGCGATGACAAATGTTAAATCCATTGTTTTTGATGTGAAATAATCTATAAAATCAGGAAAAATACTTCCTGATTTTGTTTTTTTCAAAAAAATACAGTAGAAAATTGATAAAAAACGAATATTCTGGTATTATAATAAAAAAATATATGGAAATTGTTTCGTGTTCTATTTTCTGGATATCTTTTTTAAAATGCTAGGTAATTTTTTGAAGGCTTTCATAAAAAAATATGATTTCCTTCGTAAATTACTTGAAAGTTATCTTAAAAGAGTGTATAATAGAATTATAGAAAACGCTTACAAAAGAAAGGGGATTGAATGAATAATCAAGAAGCATTAAGAACCTTTACTACAGGTGAGAACTTTCACCTCCAGCATTATTTAGGAGCGCATAGAGAGGAGAAAAACGGAGAAATAGGCTATACCTTTAGGGTTTGGGCCCCTAATGCACAAGCAGTTCATCTAGTTGGTGATTTTACTAATTGGGTTGAGAATCAGATTCCCATGGTTCGTAATGAAGCAGGTGTTTGGGAAGTCTTTACAAGTCAAGCCCAGGAAGGTCAGATTTATAAATATCATATCACGCGTGCAAATGGTCACCAGATTATGAAGATCGATCCGTTGGCAGTTTATTTTGAAGCTAGACCGGGTACAGGAGCTGTTTTGACCAATATCCGTGAAAAGAAATGGAAAGATGGCCTTTGGCTAGCACGTCGCAAACGTCTGGGATTTTTCGAGAGACCAGTTAATATATATGAAGCCCATGCAGGATCTTGGAAGAGAAATCCAGATGGTAGTCCCTATACGTTTTCACAACTGAAAGACGAGTTGATTCCATACTTAGTTGAGATGAACTATACACATATTGAGTTCATGCCTTTAATGGCTCACCCACTTGGATTGAGCTGGGGCTATCAGCTTATGGGTTACTTTGCTTTTGAACATTCCTATGGTACACCTGAGGAATTCCAAGATTTCGTTGAAGAGTGTCATATAAATAATATCGGTGTTATCGTCGACTGGGTTCCAGGTCATTTCACTATTAATGATGATGCATTGGCATATTATGACGGTACACCAACTTTTGAATACCAAGACCACAACAAGGCTCATAACTACGGTTGGGGTGCACTGAATTTTGACCTCGGAAAAAATGAGGTCCAGTCTTTCCTGATTTCAAGTATTAAATTTTGGATTGATTTTTACCACTTAGATGGTATTCGGGTCGATGCAGTGAGCAATATGCTGTATCTAGATTATGATAATGCTCCTTGGACTCCAAACAAAGATGGTGGAAACCTTAACTACGAGGGTTATTATTTCCTTCAACGGTTGAACACAGTGATCAAGTTAGCTCATCCAGATATCATGATGATTGCAGAAGAAAGTTCATCAGCAACAAAGATTACTGGTATGAAAGAAATGGGCGGCCTTGGATTTGACTATAAATGGAATATGGGCTGGATGAACGACATTCTCCGTTTCTACGAGGAAGATCCGATTTATCGCAAGTATGACTTTAATCTTGTGACTTTCAGCTTTATGTATGTTTTCAATGAAAACTATCTCCTACCTTTCTCACACGATGAAGTCGTTCATGGTAAGAAGAGTATGATGCATAAGATGTGGGGAGATCGCTACAATCAGTTCGCTGGTCTGCGCAACCTCTACACCTATCAAATTTGTCATCCAGGTAAGAAACTCTTGTTCATGGGTAGTGAGTACGGGCAATTCCTAGAGTGGAAGTCTGAGGAGCAGTTGGAATGGTCTAATCTAGAAGATCCGATGAATGCCAAGATGAAGCATTTTACTTCTCAACTCAATCAATTCTATAAAGACCATCGCTGTCTTTGGGAAATTGATACTAGTTATGATGGTATCGAGATTATCGATGCTGATAATAGAGATCAGAGTGTCCTTTCCTTTATTCGTAAGGGCAAGAAAGACGAAATGTTAGTCTGTGTCTTTAACATGGCACCAGTTGAACGTAAGGACTTTACGATTGGTTTACCTGTTGCAGGTATTTACGAAGAAGTTTGGAATACAGAATTAGAAGAATGGGGAGGTGTGTGGAAAGAGCACAATCAAACAGTTCAGACTCAAGAAAGCTTATGGAAAGATTATGAGCAGACCTTGACCTTCACCTTGCCTGCCATGGGAGCAAGCATCTGGAAAATCAAGCGTCGTTTGAAACCAACTAAGAAAAAAGAATAATGAGCTGTTGATTACAATTTTTTAGAATTTAAAACCGGATGTACTTGTATTGGACTTGAAACACAAGAGAAATGGATTTCCTATTATTTTTATAAAAAAGTTTGACTTCCGACCTTCTTTCGATTTTAACGTTCATATGTCTTTATAAAGGAGTAGAAAATGAAGAATGAAATGCTAGCTTTGATCCTTGCGGGTGGGCAAGGAACACGTCTCGGAAAACTCACTCAAAGCATTGCCAAACCGGCAGTGCAATTCGGTGGGCGCTACCGTATCATTGACTTTGCTCTTTCCAACTGTGCAAACTCTGGAATCCATAATGTTGGTGTGATTACTCAGTACCAACCTCTTGCTTTGAATAACCATATCGGAAATGGCTCTAGCTGGGGATTGGATGGTATCAATTCAGGTGTCTCTATTTTACAACCTTATTCAGCCAGCGAAGGAAACCGTTGGTTTGAAGGGACTAGTCACGCTATCTACCAAAACATTGACTACATCGACAGTGTTAATCCTGAGTATGTTTTGATTCTTTCTGGTGACCACATCTACAAGATGGACTACGATGATATGCTTCAGTCCCATAAGGATAATAATGCCAGTTTGACAGTAGCTGTCCTAGACGTACCTCTCAAAGAAGCTAGCCGTTTCGGTATCATGAATACAGATGCCAATAACCGTATCGTTGAATTCGAAGAAAAACCTGCGCAACCTAAGTCTACAAAGGCTTCTATGGGAATTTATATTTTCGACTGGAAACGGCTTCGCAATATGCTTGTTGCTGCTGAAAAGAGCAATGTGGATATGTCAGACTTTGGTAAGAACGTTATCCCTAACTATCTCGAGTCTGGTGAAAGTGTCTATGCCTATGAATTTAATGGGTACTGGAAAGACGTTGGTACGATTGAGTCACTTTGGGAAGCCAATATGGAGTACATTTCACCAGAAAATGCCTTGGATAGTCGCAATCGTCAGTGGAAAATTTACTCTAGAAACTTGATTTCACCACCAAACTACTTTGGTGCGCATGCACACGTTGAAGATTCATTGGTCGTGGATGGCTGTTTTGTAGATGGCACTGTTAAACGTTCGATTCTTTCAACAGAAGCACAAGTACGTGAAGGTGCTGAGGTCGTTGATTCTGTCATCATGAGCGGGGCTATTATTGGCCATGGAGCAAAGATTACTCGTGCTATTATTGGTGAGGGTGCCATCATTGCAGACGGCGTAGAGATTGACGGAACGGATGAAGTACAAGTAGTAGGATACAATGAAGTAGTGGGGGTAGCAACAGATGAAGATTGATAAATATTCAGCCATTTTAGGAAACACAGTTGGTTTTCATGATATGTCAACGTTAACAGAACACCGTCCGGTGGCTAGCTTGCCTTTCGGTGGGAAATACCGTTTGATTGACTTCCCCCTTTCCAGTCTTGCAAATGCAGGTGTTCGTAGTATCTTTGGTATTTTCCAACAAGATAATATCAGCTCAGTTTTCGACCATATCCGTTCAGGTCGTGAGTGGGGCTTGTCAACCCTTCTAAGTCACTACTATCTAGGAATTTACAATACTCGTGTTGAAAGCAGTACAGTTGGAAAAGAGTATTACCAACAGCTTCTCACCTACTTGAGACGTTCGGGTTCAAACCAAACCGTTTCGATTAACTGCGATGTGCTGGTGAATATTGACTTGAATCAAGTCTTCCACCTACACAATACAACAAATGGTCCGATCACAGTTGTATATAAGAAACTTCCAAAGAAAGACATTTCAGATGTGAATGCTATCTTGGAAATCGATGAAACTGACCATGTTCGTTCGCACAAACTCCTTGATAATAAATCTACAGATGAACTCTTCAACATGTCTACAGATATCTTTGTTGTGGACACTCCTTGGTTGATTGAACGACTTGAAGAGGAGGCTCAGAAAGAATATCCTGAAAAGTTGCGCTATGTTCTCCGCGATTTAGCTGTAAAAGAAGGTGCTTTTGCTTACGAATACACAGGTTACTTAGCAAACATTCATTCTGTTCAGTCTTATTATCAAGCAAATATTGATATGCTTGAATCTAAAAAGTTCTACTCACTTTTCTCACCAAATCAAAAGATTTATACCAAAGTTAAGAATGAAGAACCAACCTACTATGCGAATACTTCAAAAGTAAGTACTTCTCAATTTGCTTCTGGTAGTATCATTGAGGGTGAGGTAGTTCAGTCAGTCCTATCTCGTAACATTTATGTTCACAAGGATAGTGTGGTGAAGGACAGCATTTTATTCCCTCGTGTTGTGATTGGTCAAGGTGCCCGAGTTGAATATGCTATCTTGGACAAGGGCGTTGAAGTTGCGGACGGTGTTGTCATTCGAGGAACGGCAGAACATCCAGTTGTAGTTAAGAAGGGTGAAACAGTAACAGAGGACATTTATTCATGAAAATTTTATTTGTAGCGGCAGAAGGAGCACCCTTTTCAAAAACAGGTGGTTTGGGCGATGTCATTGGCGCACTTCCCAAATCACTTGTAAAAGCGGGGCACGAAGTTGCAGTTTTCTTGCCTTATTATGATATGGTAGAAGCTAAGTTCGGTGACCAGATAGAGGATGTTCTCCACTTTGAAGTTAGTGTGGGATGGCGTAGACAGTACTGTGGTATTAAAAAAACGGTCTTGAATGGGGTTACCTTCTACTTCATTGATAATCAGTATTATTTCTTCCGTGGTCATGTCTACGGTGATTTTGACGACGGTGAACGCTTTGCTTTTTTCCAACTGGCTGCTCTTGAAGCCATGGAACGCATCGGCTTTATCCCTGACCTTCTCCATGTCCACGACTACCACACAGCCATGATTCCCTTCTTGTTAAAAGAAAAGTACCATTGGATTCAGGCATATCAAGGAATCAGAACCGTTTTAACTATTCATAATTTGGAATTCCAAGGTCAATTTTCTGAAGGAATGCTGTGGGATTTGTTCGGTGTTGGCTTTGAACGCTATGCTGATGGCACCCTTCGCTGGAATGATTGTCTCAACTGGATGAAAGCTGGTATTCTCTATGCAGATCGTGTCTCAACCGTTTCTCCTAGCTATGCGCATGAGATTATGACCAGTCAGTTCGGTTGCGGTTTGGACCAGATTCTTCGCATGGAGTCAGGTAAGATTTCAGGGATTGTCAATGGTATTGATGCAGATCTTTATAATCCTCAAACAGACCCACTTTTAGACTATCATTTTGATAAGGAAGATTTATCTGGAAAAGCACAAAACAAAGCAAAATTGCAAGAGAGAGTGGGGTTGCCAGTGCGAGCAGATGTTCCTCTAGTTGGGATTGTCTCTCGATTGACGCGCCAAAAAGGTTTTGATGTCGTTGTAGAAAGCTTGCATCGTTTCTTACAGGAGGACGTTCAAATAGTCCTTTTAGGAACAGGTGACCCGGCTTTTGAACATTCCTTCTCTTGGTTTGCACAAGTCTATCCAGACAAGTTATCAGCAAATATCACTTTTGATGTCAAACTTGCTCAAGAAATCTACGCAGCTTGTGATCTCTTCCTCATGCCGAGTCGTTTTGAACCATGTGGTTTGTCTCAAATGATGGCGATGCGTTATGGAACTCTACCATTGGTTCATGAAGTTGGTGGCTTGCGTGATACGGTTCAATCCTTCAATCCGATAGAAGGAACTGGAACTGGATTTAGCTTTGATAATTTAACACCTTACTGGCTTAACTGGAGTTTCCAAACAGCCTTGGATGTTTATAAGAACCAGCCAGACGTTTGGAGAAATCTACAAAAACAAGCTATGGAATGTGATTTCTCATGGGATACAGCTTGTAAGTCTTATCTTGACTTGTACCATAGTTTAGTCAACTAATAGATAAAATCGTATGATTCTTTCATACGATTTTTGGGCTGTTTAGAAAGGAAAGCTTATGTCTCAAGAAAAAGGCTTGTGTGTCATGGACATTGACGGCACCCTGATAGCAGAAGAGGTGATTGATCTTTTAGGAAAAGAAGCAGGTTGTGAAGAAGAAATATCGCAGGTTACAAGCCAGGCAATGCGAGGTGAATTGGACTTTGAAACAAGTTTACGAGCGAGGGTAGCTTTGTTAAAAAGCCTTCCGGTTTCGGTCTTTGATACTGTCATCAAATCCATTCATCTGTCCAAGAATGCCCAAGAATTTATCTCCATACTTCAAAAGAAGGGCATTCTAGTCGGTCTAGTGTCTGGTGGATTTACACCAATAGTTGAGAGATTAGCAGAATCCCTTGGTATCTCCTATTTCTCCGCCAACCAGTTGGAAGTCAAAGACGGATTTTTAACAGGTAAATTAGTTGGTGAAATTGTGACAGGTCAAGTAAAACAAGATACTCTTGAGAAATGGAAAAAAGAACTGAAACTTCCCAAAGAAAGAACGATTGCCATCGGTGATGGTGCCAATGACCTCTTGATGTTAAAGTCAGCAGGACGTGGTATTGCATTTTGTGCCAAAGAGGTCGTAAAAACAGAGATAGCTTGTCATGTAGATACGAGGGATTTTATGGAAGTTCTACCTTTGATTGATTTCTTAGAATGAGAGGGAACTATGAAAATTGTAATTGCACCCGATTCTTTTAAAGAAAGTTTGACGGCAGAAGAGGTCGCTCAAGCTATAAAAAGGGGTTTTGAACAGTCAATAGCAGATGTAGAATGTCTGCTTTGCCCTGTAGGTGATGGTGGGGAAGGAACTGTAGATGCTATTCGCCATTCTCTTGAACTAGAAGAAAAATGGTTCCAAGTGACAGGACCTTTTGGCCTAAAAGAAGCCATGCGCTACTTTTATAAAGATCAAATAGCGCTCTTTGAAGTTGCTGACTTGGTTGGTCTTGGAAAGATTCCGCGGGAGAAACGAAACCCTCTTCACATCCAAACCAGAGGTATCGGAGAGTTGATTCGCCATCTCATTGATCTTGGAATGAAAGAAATCTATATCGGTGTAGGTGGTACGGCAAGTAATGATGGTGGAATTGGCATTGCAGCTGGTCTGGGTTATTGTTTTTATGATAAGAATGGAAAAGAATTACCAGCTTGCGGTCAGACTTTGCTTGAGTTCGAGTCAGTTTCAAATAGCAAGTTGTATAGGATACCTGAAGATGTGAAAATCCGCATTTTAGCAGATGTCGTGAGCCCTCTATGTGGTCTTCAAGGGGCAACCTATACATTTGGAAAACAAAAGGGCTTGGATCCTGCTTTATTTGAGACGGTAGATCTGGCTATACAGGAGTTCTATGAAAAATTCTCACCTTCCACCCTATCTCTTAAAGGAGCAGGAGCTGGTGGTGGCATTGCTGCTGGGCTCTGCGCCTTTGCTGAGGCCTGTATCGTATCTGGGATTGATACTTGCTTGGATTTGATTGACTTTGACAAGAAAGTTGCAGGTGTCGACCTGGTTATCGTTGGAGAAGGTAGACTGGACAGTCAAAGCCTTGCTGGGAAAGCGCCTATAGGCGTAGCAAAAAGAACCCCTAACGGAGTTCCAGTTATCGCTATTTGTGGTAGTCTTTCCGAGGATTTACCTTCCCTGCCATTCGAAAATATACAAGGAGCCTTTTCTATTTTAGAAAAAAGTGAACCTTTGGAAGACAGTCTGAAAAATGCAAGACTCTATTTGGAGCACACATCTACTAATATTGGTCGTTTATTAAATATGAGAAATCATTAACCAAACCATTTTTTCCAGATGGATTTTTTAGGTGGCTCTGCCTTTTTCTCTTCCCAGAGGCTTGAGAATGCAAGTCTAAGGTCCTTTTCGTCTACTTGAACAGGTTCATTTGTATGAATGACAAGACCGAAAGGAGAGGTGATATGATCATCTGAAACAATAGTCGCCTGACAGTTGCTTTCCTTTGCTTGTTTTAAGTAAAAGACCTGTTTGTCAAACTCGATATTTGGTGAAATCTTCACAAAAAGTGCCTCTACCTTTTCTTGAAACCCCTCTAAAATAGAGAAAAATCCATGTTCTAATTCAGGACTATTGGCAGTACTGATATCAGCGTAGCCAAGAACTCTTTCCTCGAAAGTCCCGAGATAGCGGCGTTGTTCGTCAGGGTTTAATTTCGGCCCACCATGAGCTTTTTCTAGTAGTTGTTTTGATAAATCTGTCATAAAAACAGTATATCACAAAAATCGTAAGAAAACAGACAAAAGAAAGCGATTACTTTATAAAGTTAAGGAAAATTTGCACAAAGATAACGTTTTTTCTTGAAAAACGCTTATTTTTAAGGTATCATAGAGGTGTAAAAAATTTAACTCAAAGGAGAGTAAAAAATGTCAATTATTACTGATGTTTACGCTCGCGAAGTCCTAGACTCACGCGGTAACCCAACACTTGAAGTAGAAGTTTATACTGAATCAGGTGCTTTCGGACGTGGTATGGTTCCATCAGGAGCTTCTACTGGTGAACACGAAGCAGTTGAACTTCGCGACGGTGACAAATCTCGTTACGGTGGTCTTGGTACACAAAAAGCTGTTGACAACGTAAACAACATCATTGCTGAAGCAATCATCGGCTACGATGTACGTGACCAACAAGCTATCGACCGTGCTATGATCGCACTTGACGGTACTCCTAACAAAGGTAAATTGGGTGCAAACGCAATTCTTGGTGTGTCTATCGCTGTAGCTCGTGCTGCTGCTGACTACCTTGAAATCCCACTTTACAGCTACCTTGGTGGATTCAACACTAAAGTTCTTCCAACTCCAATGATGAACATCATCAACGGTGGTTCTCACTCAGACGCTCCAATCGCTTTCCAAGAATTCATGATCGTACCTGCTGGTGCACCATCATTCAAAGAAGCTCTTCGTTGGGGTGCTGAAATCTTCCACGCTCTTAAGAAAATCCTTAAATCACGTGGTTTGGAAACTGCCGTAGGTGACGAAGGTGGATTCGCTCCTCGTTTTGAAGGAACTGAAGACGGTGTTGAAACTATCCTTGCTGCAATCGAAGCTGCTGGATATGTTCCTGGTAAAGACGTATTTATCGGATTTGACTGTGCTTCATCAGAATTCTACGATAAAGAACGTAAAGTTTACGACTACACTAAATTCGAAGGTGAAGGAGCTGCTGTACGTACTGCTGCAGAACAAATCGACTACCTTGAAGAATTGGTAAACAAATACCCAATCATCACTATCGAAGATGGTATGGACGAAAACGACTGGGACGGTTGGAAAGCTCTTACTGAACGTCTTGGTGGTAAAGTTCAATTGGTTGGTGACGACTTCTTCGTAACAAACACTTCTTATCTTGAAAAAGGTATTGCAGAAGGTGCTGCTAACTCAATCCTTATCAAAGTTAACCAAATCGGTACTCTTACTGAAACATTCGACGCTATCGAAATGGCGAAAGAAGCTGGTTACACTGCTGTTGTATCACACCGTTCAGGTGAAACTGAAGATTCAACAATCGCTGATATCGCAGTTGCAACAAACGCAGGACAAATCAAGACTGGTTCACTCTCACGTACAGACCGTATCGCTAAATACAACCAATTGCTTCGTATCGAAGACCAACTTGGTGAAGTAGCTGAATACCGTGGATTGAAATCATTCTACAACTTGAAAAAATAAAATAGTTCAGTGAACTATTTTATCCCGAACCTTGAAATTCAAAAGTTCGGCCGTTGATTTAACAACGTTTTAAGCCCCTCGGATTTTTTCCGAAGGGCTTTTTTCTGTTCAGGGAGCAAAAAGGGGGCAGTGTTTATGGTATAATAGACAAAAACACTTGTATTAGGAAGAAATTATGTCTAAAGAGATTGATATTGAGTATTACCACCAACTAGCACTGCAAAAGCAGAAGGAGCACCGCAAAGTGTTAGCTAATCTAAAGAAAAAACCTCCTAAAAACTTAGATAAGATTGCGCAGCAGATTCACCAAGAAGTCTTTGCTGAGATTGATTGTACTGCCTGTGCTAACTGTTGCAAGACTTTGGGGCCCGACTTTAAAGAAGCAGATATTACCCGTATCGCTAAGTACTTTAAGATGAAATTACCAGCCTTTGAAGCAGAGTTTTTACAGGTAGATGAAGACGGGGATAAGGTTTTCAAATCCATGCCTTACCCCTTTCTAGGAGGAGACAATCTCTGCTCCATCTATGATGTTCGTCCCAAGGCCTGTCGTGAATTCCCCCATACAGATCGGAAAAAGATCCATCAAATCAACTATTTGACGATTAAGAATACCTTGACCTGCCCAGCAGCCTATCTCTTTGTTGAGAAATTAAAAGATAAGTTATAGATTTTACACCTTTAAATCTTGTACAAAAATTCTGGGGCGGAAGTATCTTATATCTGTTAGACTATAGTTAGAATTGAACACGGCCTAAAAGCTGTGTGAAAAAGATGAAATTTTTTCGGAGCAGGAGCCCCTCCGTCAATTTTCCAATTTTCACTTTGCTTTTAACGGTCTTAGTATCTTTTGTGAGGTGAAAAAGAATATGATGCATCAATTCAATCGAACCATGGAATATCTGGAAAGTAAGTTGGACGCAGAAGTGGATTTGCAGAAATTCCAGCAGCTATCAGGCTATTCTTATGCTCTCTTTAGCAGGCTTTTTTCCATCCTAGCAGATATGACTTTAGCAGAATACTTACGCAATCGCAGGTTGTCAGAAGCTGTGACAGACTTGCGGGAAGGCTCTGAGAAAGTCATTGACATAGCACTGAAATACGGCTATGAGTCTGCGGATGCTTTTAGTGCGGCCTTTAAGAAATTCCATGGGGCAACTCCCTCAGAAGTTCGAAATGGAAAACCTTATCGGATCTTTCCTAGACTTCAATTATCCTTAAAGATTACAGGAGGAAAGAACATGGATATCAAGATTCAAAAGAAGCCTGCATTTACCGTTGCAGGTATCCTATTGGAAGCTATTGACAATAGCAAATGCCCGTCTGCTTGGGAGAATCTCTATAACAATTACAGCTTGGAAAGCCTAGAGAGTCTAGGTAGTGGCCAATCCTTCGGCATCTGTTCGGATGTCAAAGAAGGAGAAATCATCAACTATATGGCTGCTTATGATGTGACGGATAAAGCGAAAGCAGAAGAACTAGGTCTGTCCATCAAAGATGTCCCAGCCGCTGAATATGCTATCGTACCAGTCAAAGGTCCTATACCAGCTAGCATTCACAATGCTTGGAAATATGTCTTGGAGGTCTTTTTCCCTGAAACAGGCTATCGCCACTCAGGAGCACCAGACTTTGAAGTCTATACTGAAGGAGACATGTCGTCACCTGACTATCAAATGGAACTCTGGATACCAGTGATTAAGTACTAGATCATTTTCTGACATTTTATAAAGATGCAAATCGAACTCTGTAGAAGATAGCTTTTACAGAGTTTTTCTTTCTTTGATTGCACGAATTTATGAGAAGAACAATAAATTTGATTTTACTTAAATTTAAGTATAAGGAATTTTTAAGCATTTACTTGTATACTTTTCCAATCATCAAAGAAAGAGGTGTAAATATGAACTATCTAGTTATCCCAGCTTACGAACCTGACTACAATCTTATTAAATTGGTTGAAAAGATTCACAATAAGAGCGATTTTTACATCATCGTCATTGATGATGGAAGTTCGGCAGAATGCCAAGACATTTTTGCTCGAGCAGCGGATTTTGCGATAGTCCTTCGCCACCAGGTCAATCAAGGAAAAGGTCAAGCTCTGAAAACAGCCTTTGAGTACATTCAGTCTCTCAATAAGCCAGGGACTGTGGTTACAGCAGACGCAGATGGACAGCACAGGATCTGGGACATCTTTCGTAGCTTGACCAAATCAAATGAAAATCCTAATACACTTGTCCTTGGTGTCCGTGCCTTTACTGGCAAGGTTCCCTTGCGTAGTCGTTTTGGAAACAGCTTGACTCGTATCTTGTTTAAACTGCAGACAGGTGTCGCTGTATCCGACACACAGACAGGATTACGTGCCTTTTCAACGGATATGATCCCTTTTATGCTCAAGGTAGAAGGACAACGGTATGAATACGAGATGAACATGCTCCTCGAAGCAAGTCAAGTCTACCCAATCTTAGAAGTGCCGATTGAAACAGTCTATATCAACGACAATGAGGCTTCTCACTTCCGACCTATTCGAGATGGCTTGATGATTTATAAGAATATTTTAAAGTTTGCGCTCTCGTCTTTTAGTAGTTTTATCGTAGATTATGTGGTCTACGCTTTCTCTATTCTATGCTTGAGCTTTATTCCGACTGGTTTGCGTGTTCTCCTCTCAAATGGTTTGGCACGTGTGACTAGCTCCATCTTTAACTTTTCTACCAACAAAAAATTGGTCTTTAAGAACAAGGCGAGCAGTTTTAAAACAGGATCAGGTTATTTTGGATTAGCAGTTGGTCTCTTTATCTTAGACACCATCCTGATTCGTCTCTTTAATTCAGGTTTTGGAGTCAATTTGCTGATTGCGAAGATTCTTGTCGGAATCATGCTCTTTATTCTCTCTTGGACAGTTCAAACTCGCTTTATTTTCAAAGAAAGGACTTGTAGCCCATTATGAAAGTTTTAAAGAAACCCTATCTATACGCCTCGGTCTTGGGCTTGCTCCTGACAAGCTCCTTTACCTATTCAATGTTGAAGACCTTTGTACTCGCTGAAACGATTTCCACTGTATCTAATACCGGCTCAACCTCTAACACCACAGCAGCAAGTCAGGCAGCAAAAAATGCCCAGGTGACGGATACTAGCTATTCAGATGGAAATATCAGTGTCACTCTCACTGAAAAGACTGTGGAAGAAACTCAGGTCTATGTGGCAGATATAACCCTCAGTTCATCGGACTATCTGAAAACAGCTCTAGCTCAAAACTCCTATGGAACCAACGTCATAGCTAAAACCTCTGTAACAGCCGCTGAAAACAATGCTATTCTAGCTGTCAATGGAGACTACTATGGTGCCAATAGCTCTGGTTATGTTATCCGTAATGGAGTTGTCTATCGGGACAGTGTCCGTGAAGATGCTAGTAACGGTGACCTTGCCATTTACAAGGACGGCTCCTTTAAAATCATCTACGAGGACCAAGTTTCAGCCGATCAGTTGGTTCAGGACGGTGTTGTCAATCTACTGGCATTTGGTCCATCTCTAGTTGAGAACGGAGAAATATCCGTTGATACCAATACAGAAGTCGGTCAGGCCATGTCATCGAATCCTCGTACAGCTATCGGGATTATCGATGAAAATCACTACATCATCATCGTTTCGGATGGTCGTACCTCTGAAAGCAAGGGGTTGTCTCTTTACCAGATGGCAGAAGTGATGAAATCTTACGGAGTGAAGACGGCCTATAACCTTGATGGTGGTGGATCCTCAACTCTCTACTTTAACGGTCAGGTAATCAATAAACCGACCACGGGTGGAAGCAAGATATCAGAAAGGGCGGTGAGTGATATTGTCTACATCGGTTACTAAAATCAAAAAACAAACGCCTCAAAAAGACACTCGTTAGCTATAGTCTTCTCACTATTTTCTTCTTTGCATTTAGCCGTATCTACGAATCCCTTAGTTTTGGGGAGATCTCGCTTCATATGCACTATCTCTTTGCAGTCCCTCTAGTAGGGGGCATCGTTCTAGCATTATTGTTGAAAATCATGCCAAACCTAGGACGAATCAGCCTAAACTTGTGGAACTCGGCAGTTGCAATTCTAACAGCTGGAATGCTTTTTCGAGGAATTGTCAATCTATCAGGTCGTTCAACGACCCTAGATCAACCTTACTGGTATGTCGGCCTAGCCTTTGGTATTTTGGCTATCGCCTCGCTTTTCTTTCATAAGAAAAACAGTTAAAAATTAGCTTAAAAATTGAAAACTGGTTGTTGAGAGAAACAGCCAGTTTTCTTGTTGAAATTCATGACTATAGATCACAAATACCCATATTTTTTGTTTGGATTTTATGGGGCATGCGAATAGTTTTCTCGGTATAATAGTCCCATAGAAGATAAGGAGGCATGGATATGCAGATGTATTTTGGAGATGTGTCACTTTGCTATAGCTATTCATTGGCAATGGCACTGGATAGCTATGGTTATGACTTTAAAGCAGACTTTTTAGAGGCAATCATGGTGATGGGAAATGGCGCTAGTATTGTAAAGGAAGATGAACGACACCCTCTAGTGTTTTTTGATAATGGAATGCCAGATCTTTCAATCTCTCATTCTTTAAAAATACTTGGATTTGACTATGAGGATTTCTATCTAAAGGATGGAGCGGAAGTAGATTTGGAAGAGATTAGAAGAAAGTTGAAAACCTTTCTGTCCAATGGGCCTGTCGTACTGGGGCCTCTTGATATGGGGCATCTGACCTACAATCCCAATCACACAATCCTTTATGGTGTGGATCACTTTGTAACCGTGTATGCTCTTGATGGTCAGTATCTCTATTTGCATGATCCAGCTGGTTTTGCCTGTATGAAGGTTGCTTTTAACGACATTTTAGAAGCCTGGAAGGCAGAGGGTATTGACTATAAGCGCGGAGCCTACTCCATGTGGGGAAATTTTAAGAAGGTCAAGAGTCCGAGTCAGACTGAAATCTATCAGGAAACAGCAAGGATTATGAAAAACCGATATCTGAATGGTCAAAGTGGTGTTTTGGAATGCTATGCAAAAGCAGTTGCTGAAAACGGCTTAAATACGGAGCAAAAACAACTGCACCAGTATTTTAGCTTCAAACTTGCGGCTGTTCGAAATCTATACTTCAGTAAATTCTTAAAAAACCATGATCCCGAAGGGGCAAGATTAAAAGAGAAATTGGCTTCTTTATTTGGCCAAGCCCACCTTTCATGTTTAAAAGAAGATTACCAAGAACTGTCCCACTTGCTCTATCAGATAGCAGAAGTAGACGGTCGCTTTAGAGTTTTATATGTAAATAAGTAAGTCTAGGGGCGCTCCTAACTTTTATAAAATGGAAAGTAAAAGCGGTTTTTCGTAAAACGAAGAACTGCTTTTTGATTATGGTATAATGAAGTGAGGAAATATCTTATTCTACTTGAAAATGAAGGGAGAACGCCCATGCCTAGACCAAAAACGAAAGAGGAGCTAGTGTTAGCCTCTAAGGAAAACTATGAAAAGCTCAATCACTTTATATCTAAATTAAGTGAAGAGGAGCTACAGACTCCTTTTGATTTTTCAAAAGACCAAAAGAAAAAAGAAGCTCACTGGAATAGAGATAAAAATCTACGGGATGTTTTGATCCATCTATATGAATGGCAGCAATTACTTTTAACTTGGGTACATTCTAATCAAAAAGGTCAAGAAAGAACTTTTCTCCCTGAACCTTATAATTGGAAAACTTATGGGGAAATGAATGTCGCTATTTGGAAGAAGCATCAGAAAACGTCCGTAGAAGAAGCGACCAAACTCCTCAATCAATCGCATAAAAAGGTTTTAGAGTTAATGGAAGGCTTCAGCAATGACGAATTGTTCACAAAAGGTACCTATAAATGGACGGGTGGGACAAGTCTAGGTTCCTACTTTGTCAGTAGCACCTCCAGTCACTATGACTGGGCTCTGAAAAAACTCAAAGCTCATCAGAAAAATTGTAAGAAACGTTAATTGAAGTGCTCATGAGGTTTAGAAAAGGTTCTTCTAAGTTTCGAATAGCATAGTTCTCGTGATTTTTGAGCCATTCTAGCTTTAGAATCCTTCTAAAATTAAAATTTAGGTTTGTCATAAACTTAGAATAGCACCAAAACATTTATATCAATGTAATTCTAAGTTTCGAATTACACTGATATTAAAGGAATTGAGCTGTTCGATGCTTAGAATAGCTTGATTCTGAGAACTGTTGACTAGAAAATCATTCGAATAGCTTTTTTTCTGATATAGGATGATAGATAGATGGGTGAGATGATGAGCATACAAAAAGAGAAAGTTAGAAAAGAGTTGGTGTCCCTCTGCTTGGGAGAGCTTGCAGCCGTTCTATCCTTTTGGTTGTGTTTTTTCCTTTTGAAAAATAGGCTTGGCGATTGGAATGGTTTGATCTCTATTCTTTATCCTTTGTCTTTACTGACATTTATTTTGCTTCAAGGTTCAATCTATTGGGCAATTTTGATTAGAAGGCTGTCGAAACCTCAGTTCGGAAGTGGAAATGTGCGGAAAATATATGGTTGTTTCAGAATACTAGACCTTGTTTTACTTATTTCAGGCTTTCCTTTTATTGTCTGGAACACGCAAAGTGTCCAAGTGGCTGTCTTAGCCACGTTGATAGAGCTTTTTGCCTTTATCGAATGGCTTAATTACTACATTGTACGCCTATCTTATAGTTTGAACCCACTTGTTTTATGGAAAAGAATTGCCAAGGGAAAACTTGAAAAAAGCAGAATAGCCAAGGAGTTGGGGTAGGGGAGTGTAGTATTGGAGAGTTTAAGTTATTCAAACAATGTTACCTTGAAATTTTCATTTATACTATAATGTTCTTAATGAATATTCAGGAAGAAAACTAAATGCCCTGCAAATTTTGATTCTTTGAAATTTATTGCTTCCAAAGGATTTTATAGAGTATTGAAAATGAAGTTACTAATTGTGCGGAAAAAGTAAGTTTGATGTTATCGCTATACAAAATTTTACCTTCGTTCAAACTTGTATTGATTTTTATTGTCAGTGTTTTCGTGATATAATATTATCAGAATAAATTATTGGAGAATCTGAATGAGAAACGATATTCAACCGGCTTTACAAACAATAAAATCTTATTTTGAAAAATCAGAATTTTATATTCCTACCTATCAGAGACCCTATGCTTGGCAAGTACCACAATGTGAACAACTCATTGAAGATATTAATCTTCATATGGAAAATTTCGATGATAGTTCTCAAGACAATTATTTCTTTGGAGCTGTTCTCATTGCTCAAGAATCTGGAGAAGAGCATGAAGTAACCTTGATTGATGGCCAGCAAAGAACAACGACATTTATGCTACTTCTTAAGGCAATCTTATTGAAGATTGATAAGGAGCTTGAACTTCAACCGACTCTAGATACTGATGCACGCAGATTAGTGAAACGTCTTAATGGTCTTAAAGAGCAGATTGTTACAATGCTTTTCAATGTTTCAGATGACGAAAAAGATGATTTCGTTGATGGATTGTATTATCCTAGTAAGGATAGGATAAAGTATCTAAATCATTCAATCTCGGAAAAATATGCTAGTGAGATGACTACTATCTTGTTAGGTAGAGATTTCACTTCGATTAAAGAGAAAGTTTATCAAATTTATCGTCGTCAAAAAGATAATCGTTATACAAATTATTATAAAAACTTTAGATATTTTTATAATATGTGTGATGATTTGAATGTTTTTAAACTCATCAATTTTGCTAACCATTTCATTGATAACTGCCAAGTAATCACCATTACAAGTTATAATACCGATCAAGCAATAAATATTTTCAATTCTTTAAATGGGACTGGTGTCCCATTGACCCCAATTGAAGTAATCGTATCTAAGACCACTGCAAATGCATCAGATAGGAAGAACTTCGAAAAAAATTGGCAAGAGATTGTACAACGTACCGATTCATCTAGATTAGATTTGAATGCGTTAATTACTCATTATATTTTCGTAAAACTCTCAGAACAAAACGGTGCTGATCGAAGAAATCCTGGTATAAGAGCCTTTTTCTCAAAAAATAAGCATCTATTGAATGAAGATATTCTGTTTACTTCTGATCTAAATACAATCATAAACAATTTTGAACGAGTATCTGATACTATCAATGGTCAATTGATAAACAAATTAAACGGTAATTTAAGACCTTTTGTTAGTAGTTATCTATTTTTCAGACAAGACAACACATATCTGGAATACTTACTTAGACTTGGAGTTTTAATTGAATTATCCGAACTCTCGTATAGCCATAAACTTTTTAAAGGCTTCTTAGAAGAAATAAATTTGTTGTATAGTCAAGTCGATTCAATTTCAATAGACGAACTTATTTCAAAAATAAGAAACCATATTCATAACAATTTTATTTATGAAGATGTTAAACAAACTTTGACTGAAAGTGGTGTTTCAAATTCGATTCTATATGTAAATGAATTCCTATTTGCATTGGAAAAAGGTATTGACTTTAATTTAGATGGAAATATTGATATTGAACATATTATGCCACAAAGTGGTTTAAATCGAGAAAATATTATGTCAGATGCTGGATTAGAAAGCCAGGAAGAATTCAGGGATTATGCTGAGAAGCTTGGTAATAAGATTCTCCTTGAATCCGAAATTAATCGTGGAATTGGAGATGCTTGGTTTAGAACAAAAAGAGAGAATACAATCACAAGTGGTCATGGCTATATAGGTAGTAAGTTCCCAATAGCTAAATCTCTTGTTAATTATGTAAATGACACTTGGACTAAAGCTGACATTGAATTGGCAACTGAAAAAGCTGCAAAACGAATTGCTGATTTTATTTTTGAATAAACTAGATCGATAGAATTAAGAGGTAAGTTTTAATTATGTCATTAAATCAAGTTACAATAGAAATTCCATTAAATATTCAGAAAGGATTAGACTCTGGAATTTATAAACGTTATGGTTCGATAATCAGAAATTCGTCTGGCCATATAGTAAAGCATCTAAAAGAAGTAAAGGTAGGAGAACCAGCTCAACAGGTCGTTAAAGGCCTTGCAAAAAATAAGTATGTGTTAGTAACTACTATTGGTGCAACTATTCTAGCTGTTGGTGGTGTTGCTTATTATGCATTTATTTCTAATAGATATAAAAAGATTGTAAAGCAACTTATAGAAAAGCTACTTCATTTCATTCAATTAGCTCAAAAGGGGAAAGTAAGTGAGGAAGAGGTCGATAATTTCTTGAAATTTTTACAGGATAATCAAAAAGAACTACTTACTTTGAAACTTGACTCTGAAATTGATGAGTTATTTGATTTTGTATATGATTATACAATTCAATTTGCTAAAGTAAATGGGTTTGAAACTGACACTATCTCAGAAGTGCCAGAAAAAAATAAAGTTATTAACTTGATGGATTATCTGAACTTTCAAAAAATAATATATCGTTCTGATGCAGTATGATATATTGAAAGATAAATTTACTGATTCAGAAAGGAAACTCAATGCCCTACAAATTTCTACTCTTCGATCTTGACCATACTCTTCTTGATTTTGATGCTGCTGAGGATGTGGCTTTGACGCAACTTCTAAAGGAAGAAGGAGTTGCGGATATTCAAGTCTATAAAGAATACTACGTTCCTATGAACAAGGCTCTTTGGAAGGACTTGGAGCAAAAGAAAATCAGTAAACAAGAACTGATTAACACGCGCTTTTCTCGTTTATTTGCCCATTTTGGACAGGAGGAAGACGGTAGGTTACTTGCTCAGCGTTACCAGTTTTTTCTAGCCCAGCAAGGACAAACCCTTTCGGGAGCTCATGAACTTTTGGACTGTCTCATTGAGCGTGATTATGACTTGTATGCTGCGACAAATGGCATTACTGCCATTCAGACAGGGCGTTTGGCTCAATCTGGTCTGGCTCCCTATTTCAACCAAGTCTTTATCTCTGAACAGTTGCAAACACAAAAGCCTGATGCACTATTCTATGAAAAAATCGGTCAAGAGATTGCTGGATTTGATAAAGAAAAGGCACTGATGATTGGAGATTCCCTAACAGCTGACATTCAAGGTGGCAATAATGCTGGCATAGATACTATCTGGTACAACCCTCATCACCTTGAAAATCACACACAAGCCCAGCCAACTTATGAAGTCCATTCTTACCAAGACTTACTAGATTGTTTGGATGCTATGTAGTGCTTTTCCTAAGAGGGGATGATATGGAAACTAAAGTCATTGAAGAGATTGACAATTTACTAAACCTCATCGAGCAGTATCAGTTAAAAGGTGTGGTTGCTCAAGTAAATTCGTTAAAAGAGTTAAAGTATATCATAAGCAATCATATAGAGTTAAGTACTCGAGAGAAGATGAATATCCACTATTCACTCTTTCTCCCTAGGGGTGGTTTATCTGAACTCTACTATATGGACGCTAATCTTGAACGGATGAAGTCTGTAAATAATCAACTTTCCTATGCTATTGATACAATCGAAAAGTTTTTAATGGCTGATTGATACTGTCAATACTCATGTCAAATAATAGGGTCAATAACAGTATATATAAGAACTGTAAAAAGTGGTTTAGATAGCCACTTTTTGCTATAATAGAGGCAGTAAAAACGAAGGAGTCGGCGATGCAACACTCATCTTGGCATGCTTTGATTAAGGAGCAATTACCTGAGGGGTATTTTGGGAAAATCAATCAATTTATGGAGCAGGTCTATGCTCAGGGAACTGTTTATCCATCTAAGGAGAAGGTTTTTCAGGCTCTCTTGACTACACCGCTTGAAGAGGTTAAGGTGGTGATTCTAGGGCAAGACCCCTATCACGGGCCAGGTCAGGCGCAGGGCTTGAGTTTTTCTGTACCTGACTCTATCCCAGCGCCACCGTCCTTGCAAAACATCTTGAAAGAATTGTCAGATGACATCGGCGTTAAGAAATCCCATGATTTGACGGCTTGGGCTGAGCAGGGAGTCTTACTTCTCAATGCTTGCTTGACGGTCCCTGCTGGTCAGGCCAATGGTCATGCTGGTCAGATATGGGAGCCTTTTACTGATGCCGTGATTCGGGTTGTCAATAATCTAGACAGACCGATAGTCTTTGTACTCTGGGGTGCTTATGCACGCAAGAAGAAGGCCTTGGTTACCAATCCTCACCACTTGATTATCGAATCAGCCCATCCTAGTCCTTTATCGGTTTATAGAGGATTTTGGGGTTCCAAGCCTTTTTCCAAGGCTAATGCATTCTTAAAAGAGATAGGACAAGAGCCAATCGATTGGCTTAGATAAGGAGAGAATATGCCTCAGTTAGCGACTATTTGCTACATTGATAACGGAAAAGAACTGCTCATGCTCCATCGTAATAAGAAACCCAATGATGTCCACGAAGGCAAATGGATTGGTGTGGGTGGTAAGCTAGAGCGAGGGGAGACACCTCAGGAGTGCGCAGCGCGTGAAATCCTCGAAGAAACAGGCCTCAAAGCCAAGCCAGTACTTAAAGGTGTTATCACTTTTCCAGAATTCACACCAGATTTAGACTGGTACACCTATGTTTTTAAGGTGACAGAGTTTGAGGGTGACTTGATTGACTGCAATGAGGGGACGCTGGAATGGGTTCCCTATGACGAGGTTTTGAGCAAGCCAACTTGGGAAGGTGACCACACCTTTGTTGAGTGGCTTTTAGAGGACAAACCCTTCTTTTCAGCCAAGTTTGTTTATGATGGGGATAAATTATTGGATACCCAAGTCGATTTCTATGAATAAAGGAGAAAGCAGATGCTACTTATCAAAAATGGTCGTGTAATGGATCCCAAGTCTGGTTTGGATCAAGTGTGTGATATTTTAGTCCAAGATGGAAAAATTGTCAAAATAGCTGCCGAAATCAAGGAAGAAGGAGCAGAGCTAATTGATGCTACTGGTCTTGTAGTTGCGCCTGGACTAGTCGATATCCATGTTCATTTCCGTGAACCTGGTCAGACCCACAAGGAGGACATCCATACTGGGGCACTAGCGGCTGCTGCAGGTGGTTTTACAACGGTTGTTATGATGGCTAATACTAGTCCAACCATTTCGGACGTAGAAACTTTGCAAGAAGTTCTTCAGTCAGCTGCCAAGGAAAAAATCAATGTCAAGACAGTTGCGACTATTACCAAGAACTTTAATGGACAAGACTTGACAGACTTTAAGGCGCTTTTAGAAGCAGGTGCGGTTGGTTTTTCTGATGACGGTATTCCGCTTGAGAGCAGTAAAGTGGTCAAGGAAGCCATGGAAGAAGCTAAAAAACTTAATACTTTTATTAGTCTTCATGAGGAAGATCCAGGTTTGAATGGGATTCTTGGATTTAACGAAAATATCGCTAAGGAACATTTTCATATCTGTGGAGCGACTGGGGTGGCTGAGTACGCTATGATTGCGCGTGATGTCATGATTGCCTACGCAACCAAGGCCCATGTTCACATCCAGCATTTGTCTAAGGAAGAAAGTGTCAAGGTAGTGGAATTCGCTCAAGGTCTGGGTGCGCAAGTCACAGCAGAAGTAGCACCACAACATTTCTCTAAGACAGAAGCTCTTCTTTTAACTCAAGGAAGCAATGCCAAAATGAATCCGCCGCTTCGTTTGGAATCAGATCGTCGTGCCGTGATTGAGGGTCTTAAGTCAGGTGTTATCACAGTTATTGCGACAGACCACGCACCTCACCATGCAGATGAGAAAAATGTAGAAGACATCACCAAAGCGCCATCTGGTATGACAGGTTTGGAAACCTCTCTTTCTCTTGGTTTGACTTATTTGGTGGAAGCTGGTGAGTTGAGCTTGATGGAATTGCTTGAAAAAATGACTGTCAATCCAGCCAAGCTTTACAACTTTGAAGCAGGTTACTTGGCTGAGAATGGTCCAGCAGATATCACTATCTTTGATGCCAAGGCTGATCGTACTATTGGTCCAAACTTCGCTTCAAAATCAGCTAATTCTCCATTTATTGGGGAAACTTTAAAAGGGCAGGTCAAATATACTATCTGTAAGGGACAAATCGTCTATCAAAACTAGATGGGATTCTGCTCTATAAACTATAAGAATAGAGAGCGTATATGTATCCAACCCATCAATTTAAAGACAAGTTTGTCTTATTTCTTAAGATATTTTTCCCTATCCTGATTTATCAGTTTGCCAATTATTCTGCCTCATTTGTTGATACAACCATGACTGGGCAGTACAATACCATGGACTTGGCAGGAGTATCAACTGCAACGAGTCTATGGAATCCTTTCTTTACTTTTTTAACAGGGATTGTTTCGGCCATGGTTCCCATCATAGGCCATCATCTGGGACGGGGCAAAAAGGAAGAAGTAGCATCTGATTTTTACCAATTTATCTACTTGGCTTTCGGACTGTCTTTGGTCTTGCTTGGCATGGTAGTATTCTTAGCGCCACCTGTCTTAAACAACATCGGACTAGAAGCTCAAGTGGCGGCAGTTGCAGTTTCCTATCTTTGGTACCTGTCTATCGGGATTATTCCCTTGTTGCTTTTTAGTGTCATTCGGTCATTGTTAGATTCTCTTGGTTTGACCAAACTATCGATGTATCTGATGCTCCTATTACTTCCGCTCAATAGTGGTTTTAACTATCTCTTGATATATGGAGCATTCGGTTTTCCTGAGCTTGGTGGTGCAGGAGCAGGGCTAGGAACTTCGCTAGCCTATTGGGTTTTATTGGGCATTTCCCTGCTTGTTTTGTTCAAACAAAAAAGATTAAAAGCGTTACATCTTGAAAAACGGATTCCACTCAATATAGATAAAATCAAGGAAGGTGTTCGGCTAGGTCTACCAATCGGGGGAACCGTCTTTGCTGAAGTAGCTATCTTTTCTGTGGTTGGCTTGATCATGGCTAAGTTTTCATCGCTCATCATCGCAAGTCACCAGTCAGCTATGAACTTTTCGAGTCTCATGTACGCTTTTCCCATGAGTATTTCCTCTGCTATGGCGATTGTTGTGTCTTACGAGGTTGGGGCTAAACGTTATGAGGATGCAAAAACCTATGCTCGTCTGGGGAGAGTAACCGCCCTTATTTTTGCAGGTCTTACCCTGTCTTTTCTCTACATTTTTAGAGATCGTGTTGCAAATCTATATGGAAATGACCCTCAGTTCATTGAAACAACTGCTGTATTTCTAACCTACAGTCTCTTTTTTCAGTTAGCTGATACCTTTGCGGCTCCGCTCCAAGGAATTTTAAGAGGGTATAAGGACACTATCGTTCCTTTCTATCTTGGCCTAATCGGATATTGGGGAGTAGCGATACCTCTAGGATATCTACTAGATCAGGTAACTGACTTAGGGGCATTTGCCTACTGGATTGGGTTGATTGCCAGCTTGATTGTTTCTGGTTGTTTGTATCAATGGCGTTTGAAAACAGTAATGAAAAGATTGAGCTAATTTTAAGAAATTATCCCGAAAAACAACTTTGTGAAAAAATGCTCTAACTAGAGAGAATCCCTGTTTTAACAGGGGTTTATTTTTTTAAATTGTGAAATTTTATTAGCCATATACTTTGACAGTGTATACTAAAAAAGGTAAAATAGTAAGGTAAGTACAAAGTTAGAAAGGCAAGATTATGTCAACTTTAGATAAGAATCTTTTGCTAGAGATGTTCCGTAAGATGGAAGAAATCCGTCGCATGGACTTAAAAATTGCTCAGTTAGTGAAAAAGGGGAAAGTTCCCGGTATGACTCACTTTTCTGTCGGAGAGGAAGCTGCTAACGTTGGAGCGATGCTGGCTCTTAATCCAGATGATCTGATTACCTCAAATCACCGTGGACACGGGCAAGCTATTGCTAAGGGGATTGACCTCAACGGAATGATGGCTGAAATCCTTGGTAAGTACACCGGTACTTGTAAAGGAAAAGGTGGTTCCATGCATATCGCTGACCTTGATGCTGGTAACCTCGGTGCCAATGGTATCGTAGGTGGTGGTATGGGTATCGCTGTCGGTGCAGCCCTCAGTCAACAAATGCAACATACTGGGAAAATCGTTGTTTGTTTCTTTGGAGATGGGGCGACCAACGAAGGTGTTTTCCACGAAGCAGTGAACATGGCTTCTATTTGGAAACTTCCTGTTATTTTCTACTGCATTAACAACGGTTATGGGATTTCTGCGGATATCAAGAAAATGACCAATGTGGAGCATATCCATCAACGTAGTGCGGCATATGGAATTCCTGGAATGTTTATCGAAGATGGGAACAACGTCATCGATGTCTATGAAGGATTTAAGAAAGCTGTAGATCATGTTCGTGGTGGCAATGGCCCAGTCTTGATCGAAAGTGTAACCTATCGCTGGCTTGGTCACTCATCATCTGATCCTGGTAAATATCGTACGCGCGAAGAAGTGGAATTGTGGAAACAAAAAGACCCAATCGAAAACCTTCGCAAATACCTCATTGAAAACAATATTGCAAGTGCAGAAGAATTGGAAGAAATTCAAGCACAAGTCAAGGAAGCAGTAGAAGCTTCTGTTAAATTTGCAGAGGAAAGCCCATTCCCACCACTAGAATCAGCATTTGAAGATATTTACGCAGACTAAGGAGAAAGAGATAAAAATGGAAACAAAAACAATGTCCTTCCGTGACACCATTATCCTTGCTATGTCTGAGGAAATGCGTCGCGATGAAAATGTATTCTTGATGGGAGAAGACGTCGGTGTCTTCGGAGGAGACTTCGGAACTTCTGTCGGAATGCTCGAAGAATTTGGTCCAGAACGTATCCGTGACTGTCCGATTTCTGAAGCTGCCATCTCTGGAGCAGCAGCAGGAGCAGCCATGACAGGACTTCGTCCAATCGTCGATATGACCTTCATGGACTTCTCGGTTATTGCCATGGACAATATCGTCAACCAAGCTGCTAAAACACGTTATATGTTTGGTGGGAAAGGTCAGGTTCCAATGACTGTACGTTGTGCAGCTGGTAACGGAGTTGGTTCTGCAGCTCAGCACTCTCAGTCTCTAGAGTCTTGGTTTACACACATCCCAGGTCTTAAGGTTGTAGCTCCAGGTACACCTGCTGACATGAAAGGACTTCTCAAGTCTTCTATCCGTGATAACAACCCTGTTATCATCCTTGAATACAAGTCAGAATTTAACCAAAAAGGGGAAGTGCCAGTTGATCCAGACTATACAATCCCACTTGGGGTTGGGGAAATCAAACGCGAAGGAACAGATGTAACAGTCGTTACTTATGGTAAAATGCTTCGCCGTGTGGTTCAAGCTGCTGAAGAATTAGCAGAAGAGGGAATTTCAGTTGAAATTGTGGACCCACGTACCCTCGTTCCACTTGATAAGGATATCATCATTAACTCAGTGAAGAAGACTGGTAAGGTCGTTCTGGTCAACGACGCCCACAAAACAAGTGGCTATATCGGAGAGATTTCAGCTATTATTTCAGAATCAGAAGCATTTGATTATCTAGATGCGCCAATCCGCCGTTGCGCCGGAGAAGATGTGCCAATGCCTTACGCGCAAAACCTTGAAAATGCAATGATTCCAACAGTTGAAAGCATCAAAGATGCCATCCGTAAGACATATAACAAAGAATAATACATAATATAAGTTATGTAAATAAAATAAAAAAGACGAGAAACTTTGTATCTTTTAGGTGCAGAACTCTTTTCGTCCTTGATATTATAGATTAGAGCACGGGCTAAAAGCTCGGAAAAAAGATAAATCTCCTTGACTTCATCGAAGTCTGCGTTGATTTCCTATTTTTCGGTCGCTTTTAAACGCCCTTTGCATCATAAATAGAATTGGAGAGGTCATGGCTGATGACAAGCTAAGAGCGACTCCTGCGGCTAGAAAGTTAGCGGATGATCTAGGGATCAACCTCTACGACGTTTCTGGCTCAGGTGCAAACGGTCGTGTCCACAAAGAAGACGTGGAAACTTATAAAGACACAAATGTGGTTCGCATTTCGCCACTTGCAAAACGAATTGCCCTCGAACATAACATTGCTTGGCAGGAAATCCAAGGAACAGGTCATCGTGGTAAAATCATGAAGAAGGATGTTTTGGCCTTGCTTCCTGAAAATATCGAAAACGACACCATCAAGTCTCCTGCTCAGATTGAAAAAGTGGAAGAAGTTCCAGATAATATCACTCCTTATGGTGAGATTGAGCGTATTCCAATGACACCAATGCGTAAGGTTATCGCGCAACGTATGGTTGAATCTTACCTAACTGCGCCAACTTTCACACTTAACTATGAAGTTGATATGACTGAAATGCTGGCTCTTCGTAAGAAGGTTCTTGAGCCAATTATGGAAGCAACTGGTAAGAAGACTACTGTAACAGACCTTCTTTCACTCGCTGTTGTAAAAACATTGATGAAACACCCTTACATCAACGCTTCATTGACAGAAGACGGCAAGACCATTATCACTCATAACTATGTCAACCTTGCGATGGCGGTTGGTATGGATAATGGATTGATGACACCTGTTGTCTATAATGCTGAAAAAATGAGCTTGTCAGAGTTGGTCGTAGCCTTTAAGGATGTGATTGGTCGTACCTTGGACGGTAAATTGGCTCCAAGCGAACTGCAAAATTCAACCTTCACAATCAGTAACTTGGGAATGTTTGGCGTTCAGTCCTTCGGTCCGATTATTAACCAACCAAACTCAGCTATCATCGGGGTTAGCTCAACAGTTGAGAAACCTGTAGTTGTCAATGGTGAGATTGTTATTCGTCCTATCATGAGCCTGGGGTTAACTATTGACCACCGTGTCGTAGATGGTATGGCTGGTGCTAAGTTTATGAAAGACTTGAAAGCCTTAATTGAGAACCCAATCTCAATGTTGGTTTAAAAATACAGTATTTATTTTTAGAGATATAGATAAAGGAAGTAAGACATGGCCTTAGAAGTAATTATGCCAAAAGCCGGCGTGGATATGACAGAAGGACAAATCGTCCAATGGAATAAGAAAGTCGGAGAATTTGTAAAAGAAGGAGAAATCCTTTTGGAAATCATGACTGACAAAGTCAGCATGGAATTGGAAGCCGAAGAAGATGGATACTTGATTGCCATCCTCAAAGGAGATGGTGAAACTGTTCCAGTAACTGAAGTTATCGGTTACCTTGGAGAAGAAGGGGAAAACATCCCAACAGCTGGAGCAGCTGCGCCAGAATCAAAACCTGCACCTGCAGCTAGTGCCTCAAACGACGATGGTAAAAGCGATGATGCCTTTGATATCGTTGTGATTGGTGGAGGTCCTGCTGGTTATGTTGCAGCCATTAAAGCTGCCCAACTCGGTGGGAAGGTTGCCCTTGTTGAGAAATCTGAACTCGGTGGAACGTGTTTGAACCGTGGCTGTATCCCAACGAAGACCTACCTTCACAATGCTGAAATCATCGAAAATATCGGTCATGCAGCAAACCGAGGTATCGTCATCGAAAATCCAAACTTCACTGTAGATATGGATAAACTTTTAGAGACAAAATCTAAGGTTGTCAATACTTTGGTTGGTGGCGTTGCGGGTCTTCTTCGCAGCTACGGAGTTACAGTTCATAAGGGTGTTGGTACTATCACTAAAGATAAGAATGTCTTGGTAGATGGTTCTGAATTGCTTGAAACCAAGAAAATCATCCTTGCTGGTGGTTCAAAAGTCAGCAAGATTAACGTCCCTGGTATGGAATCTCCACTTGTGATGACCAGCGATGATATTCTTGAAATGAACGAAGTTCCAGAAAGCCTCGTAATCATCGGTGGTGGGGTTGTCGGTATCGAACTCGGCCAAGCATTCATGACATTTGGTTCAAAAGTAACTGTCATCGAAATGATGGACCGTATCGTTCCAGCTATGGATGCTGAAGTTTCTAAGAACCTTCGTTTGATCCTTGAGCGCAAAGGTATGACCATCTTAACTGACACTAAGCTCCAAGAAATCATCGAGGAAAATGGTCAACTTCGTATCAAGGTTGAAGGAAAAGATGATATCATCGCAAGTAAAGCTCTTCTTTCAATCGGTCGTGTGCCAGACCTTGAAGGTATTGGCGATGTTGAGTTTGAATTGGATCGTGGTCGCATCAAGGTTAACGAATATATGGAAACTTCTGTTCCTGGAATCTACGCACCTGGTGACATCAACGGTACGAAGATGTTGGCGCACGCAGCCTTCCGCATGGGTGAAGTTGCCGCTGAAAATGCCCTCAAAGGAAATCATGCTGTTGCCAAATTGAACTTGACTCCTGCAGCCATCTATACTCTTCCTGAAGTAGCAGCAGTAGGTCTAACTGAAGAACAAGCACGTGAGAAATACGATGTAGCCATCGGTAAATTCAACTTTGCAGCTAACGGCCGTGCTATTGCATCAGATGCTGCTCAAGGTTTCGTAAAAGTTATCGCTGATAAGAAATACGGGGAAATCCTTGGTGTGCACATCATTGGTCCTGCAGCCGCAGAATTGATCAACGAGGCATCAAGTATCATCGAAATGGAAATCACTGTTGAAGAAATGCTGAAGACTATCCACGGACACCCAACCTACTCTGAAGTGATGTACGAAGCGTTTGCGGATGTTCTAGGAATGGCCATCCATTCACCTAAGAAAAAATAAATAAGTTTTTCAACTAAATTTTCTTAAAGTAGTACGGACGGCAGCGACCTCTATTAGAGTTCCATGCCTAAAAATTGAGCCTCTTGTCTCAATTTTTCCGAGAAATGTAACGATAACACGTTACATTTCTTTTTACCACTTTAGAAAATTTGATTGCTATGAACAGAATTTAAAAACTAAATTTTTGGAAATACTATGAAATATATTATCAATCATTCAAACGACACTGCTTTTAATATCGCCTTGGAAGAATACGCCTTTAAACACCTTTTGGATGAGGATCAAATCTTCCTTCTTTGGATTAACAAACCTTCTATCATTGTTGGTCGTCACCAGAATACTATCGAAGAAATCAACCGTGATTATGTTCGCGAAAATGGTATTGAGGTAGTCCGCCGTATCAGTGGTGGTGGAGCTGTTTATCACGATTTAAACAACCTCAACTACACCATCATTTCAAAAGAAGATGAAAACAAGGCCTTTGACTTCAAGAGCTTCTCAACTCCAGTTATCAATACCTTGGCTCAACTCGGTGTTAAAGCTGAATTTACAGGGCGTAATGACCTTGAGATTGATGGCAAAAAATTCTGTGGTAATGCCCAAGCTTATATCAATGGACGTATTATGCACCATGGTTGCTTGCTCTTTAACGTTGATTTATCAGTCCTTGCTAACGCCCTCAAGGTTTCAAAAGACAAATTTGAATCAAAAGGTGTGAAATCCGTTCGTGCCCGTGTAACCAATATTGTCAATGAATTACCAGAAAAAATTACAGTTGAAGAATTCCGAGATTTGCTATTGGAATACATGAAAAAAGAGTACCCAGAAATGACAGAATACGTTTTTTCTGAGGAAGAATTGGCGGAAATCAACCGCATCAAGGAGACCAAGTTCGGTACTTGGGACTGGAACTACGGTAAATCACCTGAATTTAACGTCCGTCGTGGAACAAAATTCACTAGTGGTAAGGTTGAAGTTTTTGCCAACGTCATTGAATCAAAAATCCAAGATATCAAGATCTATGGTGACTTCTTTGGTATCGAAGATGTTGCTGCAGTAGAAGATGTCCTCCGTGGAGTGAAATACGAACGCGAAGATGTTCTTAAGGCCTTAGAAACTATTGATATTACACGCTACTTTGCTGGTATCAGCCGTGAAGAAATCGCTGAAGCAGTAGTAGAATAAATCAAAAAGAAGTTGCTTGTTTTAGCAGCTTCTTTTTATGAGTGATATTTTACATAAATAATTTTATGTATTTTATAAGCTATCCAAAGCATTCTTTTGTTCATCATTGACAATATGGGTATAGAGGTCAGTGACTTGTGTACTAGCATGCCCTAGCTGGTGGCTGACCAAAACTTGCGATTTAGTAGCATCATAGAGCCTGGTTGCTAAGGTATGGCGGAGTTTGTGGGGAGTTACACGGACTTTGAAGTCCTCAGAGTACTTAGCAACCATCTTTTCAACACTAGAAGCATCAATACGATTAGGAACACCTCGATAGAGTGTCAAAAAGAGAGCTGTATCCGTCTTTTCTGTCTTATAGCGTTGATTTCGAATGGCGAGATAATTCTCTATATAAGGCTTGGCAAAGGCAGCGACATTAACCGAGTCACGTTTCCCCCCCTTACGTGTGACATCAATAACCATCATTTTGAGATTAAGGTCTCTTAGATCCAAATTAACAGCTTCAGATAAGCGGACACCAGACGCCAAGAGAAGGGCAATAATGGCTAAATCACGTTCTTTATTTTTATTGAATGATGAGAGAGCGCGATTTGAGAGTTGTTGAGGGTACTCTTGGTCGATATAAGTTAGAAAACCTTCTGTTTCATCACCTAAAAAGAGTTTTTGCTTGATGTTTTCAGCTCTTGCAGCAAGGGTTTCTTTCTTTTTCTTAGTTGAAACTTTCTTCATTACATTACGATAGAAATAGGGTTCTCCTTGGTCATTTTCAACCTCCTCAGTTAGATATTTGTAAAGGCTAGAAAGTGCTGATAAGGTTCGATTGATGGTTGTCTGTGAAACGCCTTGTTTGGTTGTATTAGCATTCAGCAAAGGTCGTTCTCGTAGATAAAGGATAAAGGATTCCATATCTTTCTTTGACATGTTTTCCAAGACCGATAAAGGAATATCAGCCATTTTATCAGCATTTGAAATCCCAGACTCTAAAACCCAGCTGAAAAATCGGTCATATTCCTTGAGGTATTCGTACAAGGTTGTAAAACTGTAGGGCACAGCAAGCTTAGATTGGTAGTATTCCAGAACATACCAGGGCATGATTTGTTTTAGTTTGTCGATTCGTTCCAGTAAAATCTCACGTTTCATGTATTTTCTCCATAAATTAATCTACTAGTAGTATAGCATAGACTTATATATTTTTCAAGAAAATTATAGTTTTTCGGAAAGATACTATAAGTGTTTGATGGATTCTAGAAAAAACAAAGACCTGGTTCCACAATCATAAGAAACAGGTCTTTTGTGTGTATGTAATCCGGCAATATGTTTATATTTTAATTTCTCTAAAATATTGCAATTGCCATTTTTGTGTTGCTCGAGCTGTTGTATTTAAATTTGAGCACCAAGGAGGATAAAATCGCATAGACATTTTTCCATTGCTATCTTTTGTCGACAGAATGTTTTTACGAATAGCCACCTCGTTTGGAATAACGAATAGTCCCCTCTTATCATTATCAATGATAACGATTATAAGTTCATTTCCTAAGTCCTCATTGGTATAAGGAATGTTCTTGTTGTTTTGGTCTTTTTTCCAAAAAACTGTAAAATATCCTTCTTTTTTTGGTGTTCTTTTTGCCAAGCGGCATCTTTTATACCCTTGCTCTTCCTTTATCTTGATAAGAATACCTTCGTATTTTTCATTGTATTTTTCTTCAATGAAATCAAAATCACCATAAAAATTATATAAAACATCAAGTATTTTCATTATGATGTATGTCCTCCTTAGCAAATAACTTTTCCAAAGAATAATACTGTTTCCAACAAAATCAGCTACCGACTATGCACATCTTTTTTATGTACTACCATATAGCAGGATACCAAGATGATGAAGATTCTAATCAGGTAGGTTTCGTATCGATCAGTGTCTATGGTTAGCTGAGACAAGACGTTAATGATAGAATGTGTCATAACGCAAATCCAGAGATTTTTTGTTTTGATATAAAGAGCTGAGAGTATGAAAGAATTCGTCAGCAATCCAAATAAAAACGGTAGAGTTTGCAGAGTTGCTAGGGAGCCATCTATGTAAAAGAACAACAGATGCCAAATCGCCCAGCTGAAAAAGGTTAGGATTGTTGAGTAAAAATATGGCAACTTCTCTTGTAAAATTTGTTGAAAGACATATCGCCATCCAATCTCTTCTATACCACCAAAGACAATAAATTTGAAGAATATCAAAAATGGGAGATACCAGCTAAATTCTATCATTTTCCCACCAAACATTAGAAAAGAAAAATCAAGGATAATTAGGGAAAAAGATAATAAATAGTGTTTATAACTGGTATGAATGTTCAAAAAATCGTTAACGATCTTCTTAAAAGGAATATGAAAAAAGTGATTTGCAACAATGATTCCCCAAAGTGCTGAAGAAATGCCACCTAGAAAGATTCCTAAAATAGATAATAGATTGGACTGAACAGAAAAATGATTCAAGAGAAAGAAAAGGAGACAAACTGATACTATTTGTCTAAATGTGCCTAGCAAATATACCGCAATTGCCTTATTTCTTTTCATTGAGAATCCTTTCAATAATATTTTACGTAAAATAAATTATGTAAACAAAAGCTTACAACAACAAATCTTTGACTTTTCCAATTTCACTTTTTGGAATCACCAGGTGAATCATATCACCCAGATACATTCTAGTTGAGCCGTTAACGGTTTGGCTTTTGCCATTATGGACTTGGGTGGTGATGAGTACGTTATGTGGCAAGTTGAGCTCGTGAACCTGTTTTCCAGCGATTTTGTCAGACACAGGGATTTCTATGAGGGTGACTTCTCCTTCGTCTGTTGCTTCTTCTGGTAGCATTTTTTCGAGCATGGCCTCATAGACTGGTGCTCCCTTGAGCAGATCCATGACGATGTAGGCGACTAAGGTCACTAAGCCCAGTGGCATGAGGTTGCGAATATCCCCAACCATCTCAGTTACGAGGATCATGGCAGTTAAGGGAGCCTTGGAAATTGCCCCAAAGTAGCCACTCATTCCCAGAATGACAAATATAGGGAATTGTTCCTGACTGACAAGCCCAAGATTGACACAAATGACACCAACTAGGGCACCGAGTAAGGAACCAAGCGCCAAAATGGGTAGGAAAATTCCTCCTGGGAGGCCACTCCCATAACTAATCATGCTCCAAATAAAGCGGATCAAAAAGTAAGCTAATAGGACTTGGAAACTAAAATTTTGCTCAGTTAGGGAAAGAACAAGCTGATTTCCACCCCCAAGGATTTGTGGCAAGAAAATCCCGACTGGTATGATAAGGATAAAGGCTAGGATTGGATAATAAGCTTTATCCAAATGAATTTTTTGACCAATCCAGTCATAAATTCGACCAACATTGAGTACAGCTTTCTCATAGAGAAAACCAGAAAGCCCGAGAAAAACTCCCATAAGGAGATAAATCCAATACTGGTCTAGGGTCATGAGAGGAATGTTGTCTGGCATATCCAGTACGGGTGTTAGGCCAAATATGAGTAGTGAGACAAAGTTTGCTACGAGACTGGCTGCTAGAGTTGAGACCCAGAAAAAGCGGGAAAAATGGTGATAGACTTCTTCTACAACAAAGAGGAGACCTGCAATTGGTGCATTAAAGGCAGCTGCTAATCCTGCAGCAGCTCCACTGGCAATCAGGGAACGTTCCTCTACTGGGCTAGATTTGAGCCACTTGGCAATACCTTTACCACCAACTGCTCCAAGTTGAATACTTGGCCCTTCTCGACCTAGCATGAGCCCACTGGCAATAGCAAGAATTCCTAATACATATTTCTTCCAGAGAACACTCCACCAGTTAAGAGTCATGAGTCCCTTTAGTTCGGCTTCGACTTGAGGAATTCCTGAACCCTTGATATCTTTTTCTGACCGAGTTAGTTTCGCACTAAGCCAGCAAACTATTAAATAAAATAGACCAATGATAAAAAGATTGCGCACTAGGTGCGCTGGTTCTTGATAGAGTCCTTGTATCAGGTGGAAGCCCTTTTCGATTAAGAAACGAAAGGATCCGACGATTAGCCCGACGACGAGACCAACAATGACTCCTCGCCCAACTTGGGATAATATGGTGCTTGAGGCAAAGGCAAATTCTTTCTTGGAACTGAGTGTTTCTGACTGTTCCTCCATAATCATTTCCTCTTACTTGTCTTTCTTAGTTGAAACCAGTGTTTTGACTGGTTCAAAACTGGTTCGGTGAATTGGGGTGACACCTAATTTTTCCAGTCCTTCTAGGTGTTTAGCTGTTCCATAGCCTGCATTAGCTGTGAAATCATAGCCAGGATATTGGTTGTTATATTCCTTCATCAATTCATCCCGTGTCACCTTGGCCACTATAGATGCAGCTGCGATTGAGAGGGAGTTGGCATCTCCTTTGATGATTGCTGTTTGGGAAATCGACAAATCCAGTTTCATGGCATCTATCAAGAGGTGATCAGGTTGCGGACTGAGCTGGGAGATTGCTTCTTTCATGGCTAGTTTGGTTGCTTCATAGATATTGACTTGGTCAATGACTTGATTATCCATGATTCCAATGCCGATTGCTAAGGCTTGGTCTTGAACAGCATGATAAATTTCCAGATGTTTCTTTTTGGGGATTTTTTTACTATCGTTGAGGCCGTTAATCTTACAATTTTTAGGTAAAATAACAGCTGCAGCGACTACGGGTCCAGCCAGAGGACCACGGCCGACCTCATCAACACCTGCAATTAAGGCCACTCCTTGCTTGTAAAGTTCTTTTTCATAGGAAAGCATGGATTCCAAACGAAGGTCCTCATCCAGTTCAGCCTGTATGGCTTTTTTACGCTTGTTAATTTCTTTTTGAACTCCAGAGCGACTATCCTTTTCCAGTTCAAGAAAAAGGGGATTGTCTAATTCTTTGACAGTGGCAAGAAGTTCTTTAATTTCTTTAATCGTCGTCATCGATGTCGTCCAATGTATC
The DNA here is from genome assembly GCF_019334565.1 of Streptococcus oralis. Taxonomy (NCBI): domain Bacteria; kingdom Bacillati; phylum Bacillota; class Bacilli; order Lactobacillales; family Streptococcaceae; genus Streptococcus; species Streptococcus oralis. The sequence continues at coordinate 959,122 of NZ_CP079724.1, forward strand.
TAAGGTGTAGTTACCGAGTTTTCCATCACGGACTTCCTTGACGAAGAGGCTGTAAAAGCGGTCGTAGTCGTCTCGGAAACCAAGGGCACGGGTCATATCCATGATGATAACAGGTGCTTCTTCTTCTATCTTCATTTGTTTGAAGCGTTCAGCTAGCTTTTCTGGATAATGTTTTTTGAAATAATTGAGACCAAAAATGGTCACTTCATCCATAGGAAGCAACTGGTCTTTAATGGCTCCTGTCAGGGCTAGTTTCAAAGCGACGGTTTCGTCTTCAAATTTAGGCCATAGAATACCTGGCGTGTCTAAAATTTCAAGGTCTTTATTGGTTTTGAGCCACTGTTGTCCTTTGGTAACACCTGGTTTATTGCCGACAACCGCAATCTTTTTCCCAGCCAAACGGTTCATGAGAGTTGACTTGCCGGCATTTGGAATTCCGATAATCATAGTCCGCAAGGTTTCGATCTTAATACCGCGTTCTTTCTGGCGTGCAATCTTATCAGCCATGAGCTTTTTAGCAGCATCAGTAACAACTTTTACAGTCACTTGCTCTTTGGAATTGATAGCCAGAGTTTGGATTCCCTGTGATTCAAAATACTGACGCCATTCTTTGGTCATTGCTGGGTCTGCTAGGTCAGCTTTGTTCAAAATCAAGAGTTTAGGTTTATCACCCACAATCTTGGTTAACATAGGATTTTGACTAGATAAAGGTAGCCGAGCATCCACCAAAATCGTTACAAAATCAACAAATTTTAGATTCTCCTGAACTTGCCGCCGAGCCTTAGACATGTGACCCGGAAACCATTGAATAGTAGCCATAATATTTTCCCCTTCCGACTAAAAAAAACGTAGTAAAAACGTTTTCTTTCTTACTACCTATTCTATCATAAATGAGGAACTTTTGCACAGGCTTTGACCACAATAAATGACAAATAGTATTGGTGCGAAACATCCTTGATGCCGGTCAGGATTTACTTGACTTTTTTTGCCAACAGGTATATACTTGGTGTATACTATTTCGTGGAGGTAGAGCGATGAATACAGTAAAGACTCGGAAGGTAGGGAATTCTCTCACTGTGACCATTCCTAAAAATTTAGGTATGACAGAAGGTCAAGAAATGGTTGTCTACAAAGGGATTGACGGAGTCATTGTCTTAGCTCCAAAACTGAAAGATCCTTTTGATGGGATTACTGATTTGAGAATGACAAATGATTTTGAAGGGGTAAGATCACTTGATAGCGAAATCTGACTATATTCCTGAAAAGCAGGATATCATTTGGCTGGACTTTGATCCATCAGTCGGTCGGGAGATTCAGAAAAGGCGACCTGCCTTGGTAGTTTCTAGGAGAGAATATGCCTTGCAAACTGGATTTGTGGCTGTCTGTCCTATCACTCATGGCCAACATCGTTTGGCAGAAAAAGGCTTGCTCGTTCCTGTCTCATCGGACAAGGTAGATGGTGCTGTCAATCCATTTCAACTGTATACCTTTGATTTTCGGATGCGTAATGCTCAAAAAATAACAAGAATGGACACGCAGTGTTTTCAGAAAGTTGTCCAACTTTACCAGTACATCTTTGGAGATACTTAAATCCTACCATGCATAGACAAGGTAGGATTTTTTCTATATGAGTAACCTATTTAAGAACGGGTGAAGGCAATTGAGAAGAATTCCTCTAATCCAGTTTTCTTGTGCAGATGATAGATGTTCTGCCTGAAGGCATTCTTTTAGAAAATCGCGGACTTGTTCTGGTGCAATTTCAAACTCAAAGGCTTTCATCTTGTAGAAAAAATCGATGAGATGCTCAGATAAGTATTCATCTGAAAAGGCTACTTCTCCACTTTTTCGAAATTCTAATAAGAGTCGAGAAAATCTAGCTTTTTCATCAGGTAAATCCCGAAAATAGGAATTAAGAAGCCAAGTCTGCTTCTGCTTTCGTTCAATAGGATCTTGATTTGCAATCCGCTGATCCTTTTCCAGCTCTTTCTGATTTTGTTTAGCCTTGATAGCCCGTTCTTCTCTATTCTTACCAAAGAGGATTTTCTCCCACTTTCGTTCTTCTTGGGTGAGAGTTTCTGTAAAGCCAAAGTAATCTTGATAGGCTCGTTCTGCCGGTCCCATGGCAAGAATGAGATTGTCAGCGTATTGCTTGGCGATTTTATCTCTTTTCTTGCGTTCTTTCTCTGCTTGAATCCGTAGATGCTGCTCGTAGTCGATTTTCTCCTTGCCTAGTTTGACAAGGTAGAGTTGGTCATCGGTCTTACCAAGTAGAAATGGTTTGATATATTTTTCAAGGACTTCTTCCATACGAGCCTTCTTCTTTGGATCTGCCTTGGTCCAACTTCCGCCTTGAAAGACCTCTAGGAAGAGCTGATAGTCTCTCTCAGGCGCGAATTGATTGCCACGATTGGCTTTGAAAACACCTTTCTCCCAAAACCATTTTAGAAGTCGTTCGTCAAAATCGCTTTTATTAACCTTGATTTTTTCCTTTTTCTGAGCCTTTCTAGTTAGGTTTTCAACTTTTCTGAGTAGTTTTTCTTCCTCTTCTAGTTGCTGATCGAGGCTAATACGATGAAAATGGCGAACACAGTCGCTTCCTATAGGGAAGAGACGTTGGCCTGTAACTCCGTTAAAGAGTTCGTAGGCGTATTTTATGGCGTTCCCACAAACACAATTACTACGGCCAATGCCATTAAAAATCAAGGAAACTTCATTCCATTCCTTGGTAGCTTGATCCCAAGTATCGGCTTTTGAAGCCTGTAAAACCGCATCGTGCAGGGATTTTCTAACTGGAAGTGTCACGAGGTCTCCTTTCTAATACTCAATGAAAATCAAAGAGCAAACTAGGAAGCTAGCCGTAGGTTGCTCAAAACACAGTTTTGAGGTTGTGGATAGAACTGACGAAGTCAGTAACCATATCTACGGCAAGGTGAAGCTGACGTGGTTTGAAGAGATTTTCGAAGAGTATAAATTATACTTTTACAACTTGAACCTCATCTTTACCGAGCAAAATCAAGTATTTTTCAATGTTTTCAATCGAATAGGCTCGTGATAAAGCCTCTCCGTATAGGGCTAACTGACCACGATAGCGGTCTATGAGTTGACTTGGTTGATCGTAACGGTCTGTCTTATAGTCGAAAAGAATAATTCTGTCCTCATAAAGTAGATAGCCGTCCAAGATCCCACGAACAACAAAATCTTCCTGACTCTTTTGATCTTTTTTGAGCATAGAGAAAGGTTGCTCGCGATAAAGATGGTCTGTATTAGCAAGAATCTCCTGACCAAGTGGTGTGTCAAAGAAAGCAAGGATTTTAGAAAGATTAATCTTGTCTCTCACAGCTGGACTAGTCTGAACTTGTTTGAGAGTTTCTGTCAGGCTAGCAAGTGTTGGTTGCTGACTAAGGTCAATTCTCTGCATGAGTTCGTGAGTGGCACTACCAATCTCAGCTCCAGTTACTTTTTCTTTAGTTGAAAAATCGGGTAAATCAAAGCTGATTGGCTTCTCTGTTGATTGAGTTTGGTTAGTAATTTCTACCCCTTCCATATCCATAACGGGTTCGTAGAATTTCTTGATTTGGCTTGGGGTTTGAACGCTAGGAAGCTCAATGGCTGCACGGTGAAGAGTATTATAAACTTCCACCTCTTTCAGCACTTCCAAAGCTTCTTTGATGGTTTCTGACTGGCGGTTGTCTGCTTGAGAGCTATCTTGTAGAGGACTCTTGTTTTCCAATTGACCAATAGCTTCTCTGGTCAGCTGGTCTTCACCAATAAAACGATAGCTAAAGTTGAGATCTTCCTTGGCAAATACTTTGCTGATAGCCCAGATCCAATCTTGGAAATTTCTTGCTTGCAGTCTGGTATTGCTATCTAATTTTCCGCTCTCAGCTGATGGATATTCCTTTGCTTCTAGCTTTTCACGAGAACCCTTGCCGACAAGATAGAGCTTTTTCTCAGCTCTCGTCATGGCAACATACAGCAGACGCATCTGCTCTGAATAGCTAGCCAGTTGCAGTTCTTTCTCATTCTGCGTATAAGTTAAGCTAGGAATAGAGAGTTTAATGGTTTTAGGATAGTGTGCTTCCACTGCTCCTGTTTCCACCTTGGCAATGTATTTGACACCAAGCCCATTTTGACGACTGAGAATGACGTCTGACGTCGAGTCTTGTTTGTTGAAGTCCTGATCCATGTTGAGGATAAAGACATAAGGAAACTCTAGTCCTTTACTCTTGTGAATGGTCATAAGTTCTACAGCATCTTTTGGCGGTGCGACGGCTACGCTTGCGAGATCGTGCTGGGCTTCTAGGACTTGGTCAATCATACGGATAAAACGCGACAAGCCCTTGAAATTGCTCTTTTCAAACTGGTCAGCTCGTAGAGCTAGGGCATAGAGATTAGCCTGTCTAGCAGGTCCGTTCGGCAAAGCCCCAACATAGTCATAATAAAAACGGTCGTTGTAAATCTTCCAAATCAAGTCATAGAGAGAGTGAGTTTTGGCATACAGGCGCCAAGAATCCAAGATATCCATGAATTGATTTAATTTTTCCGCTAGAGCTGTATGAATTAACTCTTTCTGCCTAGCTGCTTGTTTTTGAGCATTGATCAGTTTCTCAAAAAGATTCTCTTGGACTTTATCTTCTGCTTTCTGGAGGGATAAACGTGCCAACTCGTCCTCATCAAAACCAAACATAGGAGACTTCATAAGGGCTACCAAGGCATAGTCTTGCAGGGGATTGTGAATGACGCGCAGGGTGTCCAGCATGACTTGTACTTCTAGGGATTGGAGGTAGTTGTTTTGCTCACCGTCGGTTTTAACTGGAATTCCGTACTCAGACAGAGCTAGGAGGATCTGGTCATTTCGACTGCGACTGGAAGTCAAAAGGGCTATTTCTTTAAAGGCTACACCTTTCTCTTGATGGAGCTTCAAGATTTCCTTGATGACCAGACGCATTTCTCCAGTGAGTTTCGTTTCTGCTTGGCTCTCTTCCTCCTCTTGCCCACTATCGTCCTTGTCGTATAAGAGAAACTCTGCCTTGTTCTCAGGATTAGGAGTCAGTTTGGTATTGGCAAAAACAAGCTGGTGCATGCTATCGTAGTTGATTTCTCCGACTTCTTGGTCCATAAGGCGTGCAAAAACATCATTGGTTGCTGACAGAACTTCTGAACTACTACGGAAATTTTCCTTGAGGAGAATCAACTTGCCTTCTTGGGGATTTTGCGCATAGCGTTGGAATTTTTCATTGAAGATCTGAGGATCTGCCTGACGGAACCGGTAGATGGACTGCTTGATATCTCCCACCATAAAGCGATTGTGACCATTCGACAGCAATTCCAGCATTCGTTCTTGAATGTGGTTGGTATCCTGATACTCATCGACCATGACTTCATGGAATCGTTCCTGATAAGCCTCGCGGACTTGTGGGAAATTCTCTAAAACCTCAATGGTGTAATGACTGATATCAGCAAATTCAAAGGCATTTTCCTGGCGTTTACGTTCACGATAAGCATTCACAAAATCACTCATAAAGTTTTGGAAGGTTTTAGCTAGATCCCAAGTATCTTCATGATAATGTTCTTGGTAGTCGAGAATCGTTATCTGGTCCGCCAGTTGTCCTAGTTTAGCAAACTGGGCCTTTCTCTCTTCGTTGTAGGCATCAACAAGTGGCTTTAAATCGGCCTTACGACTGGAGTTAGCCAGAGCTCGACCATTTTTCTCCTTAGAGATGACGACAACACGCGTAAGCACTGCTTGATAAGCCTGGCTATCGGACTCCTGATTTAAGGAGCTAATTTCATCCAGAACCAGCTGCACATTTTCTAAATAGGCAGCTTTTGGAAACTCCTTGGCATCGTTATCCAGATGATAACGGAAGAAACTTTCCAAGTCCCAAAGCGCCTGCTTGATTTGCTCAGTTAGTTTGTCTTTTTCATTTGCAAAGTCAGCTTCTTCAAACCCTTTGAGGAAAGACTCGTTCAGCCATTTTTGGGGACTGCTGGTGGATTGAAGGAAATCATAGATTTTGTAGACTTGCTGGCGCAGACCTCGTTCATCCTTGCCACGTCCAGCAAAGTTTTTCACTAATCGACTAAATTTCTCTTTATTTTCACCTTGGTAATGCTCTTCAAAAACCTGATGAAAAACTTCGTTCTTTAAGAGTAACTGTTCACTTTCATTTTGCAAAATACGGAAGTTCGGTGCGATATCAATCAGATAGCCATGTTTGCCAAGGAATTTTTGCGTGAAGGAGTCCATGGTTCCGATGGCAGCGTTTGGTAGATCTGCCAACTGGCGTCCCAAGTGTTGTTTGAGATCGACATCATCGGTTTCTTGTATTTGTTGGCTGATTTTTTTCTCCAAACGTTCCTTGAGTTCTGTAGCAGCCTTGACGGTAAAGGTCGAGATAAAGAGTTGGCTGATTTCCACACCACGTGCTAACTGATCCAGAATACGCTCTGCCATGACAAAGGTCTTCCCTGAACCAGCAGACGCTGAAACAAGGATATTTTGCCCTGCGGTATAAATGGCTTCGATTTGCTCGGCTGTTTTCTTCTGTTCCTTGCTCGAACTTGCTTCTGCTTTTTGCAGTTTTTGAATTTCTTCCTCAGTTAAAAAGGAAATGGGCTTCATCGATTCAACTCCTCTCTTATTTTTTCAAACCAAGCTTGCTTGAGTTTTTCTCCGACCAGACGTTTGCCGTCAGACAACTCTAATTTCTCAAGGAAATGGGCTTGTCCCAAGTGGTAATTTGCTTCAAAACCTGTGATGGCTTGGTGTTGCTGGACGTATGGAGCAATACTTCTGCCGTTTTCTGTATATGGATTGATGGCAAACTGGCCTTCTAAAATCTTCTCAGCTGCCTTCTTGTACAGATGGGCATTATAGTCTAGTAGGAGCTGGAATTCCTCGTCTGTCAGCTGATTGGCCTTGTTTTTGTTATAAAACTCTCCCAAGTGACTGCTTTCTTTCTCTAAAAAGAGTCCCTGGTATTTCATAGACTTGCTGACTTCTGCTACTGCTCCTGCCAGACTTTTAACAGCTAATAAAGATTGGACAGGCTCAGTCATTTCCAAGTACATGGCACCGAAAAAGTTCTGCTCCCCTTCTCTTTTTAGGGCAGCAAGATAGGTAGGCAGTTGGGAATTAAGCCCATTAAAGAAATGAGGAAACTGGAATTGGGTCAAACTAGACTTATAGTCCACCACTCCTAGCGCTCCATCAGCTTTCAGGCGGTCAATACGGTCAACCTTGCCTCGCACATGGACACTGCGACCATTATCCAATTGAATAAAGGCTTGATCTTTACCACCAAATGTTGCCTCCTCTTGAATGGTTTCGATAGCTGGATTATGACGAAGGATGTGGCCCGTAGTTCGCGCGACATCAAGTAGAACTTCCTTGGTAAACTGGGCTTCCAAACTTTCTTGATAAATGGCTTCAAATTCCCGTTCTTGACTAGTTTCTTGAATAGCTTGCTCCAAACGCTGGTCAAATGGATTTTCAGCAGGTAGTTTCAAGGCATGCTCAAAAATGCGGTGCAAGAAATTCCCGTGACTGCGAGCATCTGGACGAAGCCGCAATTCTTCCTGCAAACCTAAGACATAACGGAGGAAATAACTGTATTCATTGCGGTAAAACTCAGTCAAACCAGACGTAGACAGGTAAAACTCTTTGTCAGCGGGATAGAGAGCCTGCAAGGTCTCTTTCTCTAATGGCTTGCTGCTTGGGCTAGTTGGGAGTGCTGGATTTGTAAGACCTTTTTGGTCAAGTTTTTTCCCCATCACACGCGCCAGAACCTTGACAAAGGTCAAATCTTGCTCAGTATTACTTGTCTCGCCCTGCTGATGATAGGCAACCAGACTAGACAAAAGGCTGTGATATGAACCCATATCATCCTTAGACAGACTTTTTTGATGAATCTTCTTCTCTATTCGGCTAAATCCAAAACTCACCAGTTCCTGAAGATAGGCCGATTCCTTGCTCTCATTTTCATTGAGGAGACTTGGAGCTGACAAAATCAACTGATTACGGGCAGCATTGACTAAGGAAAGCATGGTGTAGCGATTTTTCTTGAGGTTTTCACTACTTGCAATCAGTAATTGTGCTCCCTCTTCAGTCGCTTGGTTTAGGCTTTGTCTTTCTTCGTCTGTTAACAGGCTGGTGTTTTGCGCAATTTTTGGTAAATGATCCTGAGTCAGCCCAATGGCATAGACAAAATCAGCCGTTAAGGGCGCAATCAAATCGTAACTCTGCACCAGAACGGTGTCAACAGTTGCTGGAATGGTGCGATACTGGGACAAACTCATTCCAGAATGGAGCAAGGCTAGGAAATCCTCCAGACTAACTTGTGAACCAGCAAAAACCGTCGCAAATTGTTCTAAAACATGACAGAACGCTTTCCAAACTTCGGCTTGTCTTTCCTGTTCAAGAGCTTCCATGGTAGCTGTCAATTCTTGCATCTGCTTGCTTAAAGCAGCATTTTTTAGAAAAGTATTCCACTTTTGCAAGAGATTTTCAGTCTTTTGCTTCCGACTGGCAAATAAGGTTTCAAGTGGTACCAAAACTCGCAGCCGAAGAGAATTTAAACGCTCTAAATCAAATTTTCCATGGTGGGATTTTGTGAAGGTCTGCTGAAAAGCTGGCAAGCCATTGATGCCAAGATAGCGGAGATATTGCTCAAAAGTATCAATATCCGCTTGGCTAAGGTCAGTATACAGACCAGTTCGGAGGAGATTAATCAAATCCTCCTGACGGAAACGGTAGCGTTTCAAACGCAAAATAGATTCGACATACTGGGTTAAGGGATGATGGGCCATGGATTCACTTCTACCAAGATAGAAAGGAATCTGGTACTGCTCAAAAATGGTTTTCAGCGATAACTGGTAAGAAGCCACATCACCCAAGAGAATACGAAAATTCTTGTAACTTAATTCTGGATGGTCATGTAATTTCTGACGAATAGCGCGAGCCACCAGCTCCAACTCCTCTTTTTGCATCAAACAAGACCAAATTTGCAGATTTTCACGGTCTTTCTCATCAACCTCCAATGTTAATTCTGAAAAGTCATAAGAAGACTCCAGCAAACGAGAGGCCTTGTCAAAACTATCCATTTTCTCATGTGTCTGAGAACGATCCTGAGCAGGTGTTTGGTATTTTGCCCCCAAATGATGAAGAAATTCCACACTGGCTTGATAGAGATTTCCTTCAGTAAACGGACTGGTATAAGCTTTCTTGCTTGCATAGGCCCCAATGACAATCTCGGCACCTTTTCGGTGGAGTAGATCCACTACACGCTCTTCCTCGGCAGAAAAACGGGTAAATCCGTCAATGACTAAGGCAAGTTGACTGAAATCACTACTTACCTTGTCATTCTCAATAGCCTCAATCAAATGAGATAACTGACTTCCCTGAGCCAACTGACCTTGATTGAGATAGGCTGTTACTTTCTCAAAAATCAAGAGTAAATCTGCTCGCTTATCCTCATCTGTCAGACTTTCCAAGTCCAAAAAGCTCATCTGAGCAGTCGTCATCTCATGATAAAGTTCAATCAACTGCTGGATAAATTGAGGATCCTGCTTAATTGCACCATAAACACGTAAGTCCTTGGGATCGAGTTCCGCAAGGCACTTATAAAAAGCCATCCCAAGCCCGATGTCATCTAGACTAGTTTTAGTCGGCAAGTCATTTAAAACCAGGTAACGAGCCATTTGAGTGAAACGCGTGACGGTAATCGCAAAAGAAGCCTGCTGGGACAAGCATTCCAGCACGGCGCGTTCCTTTTCAAAAGAAAGAGAGTTGGGGGCAATGTAGAAGACCCGCTTGCCCGCGACAACTAGCTCTTCCGCTTCTCTTGTTAAAATTTCAGTCAAAGAAGACCGTATATCAGTATAAAGTAATTTCATCTCTGCCTCGTTTGCTTTATCAAAGTTTCTTACTCTATTATAGCAAAGTTCGCTTCACAGTCCAAATCCAAAATTCTAGTTGACAATCATTTAATTAGCAAATCAATCATCCTTCATCATCCACTTTCATATGCTGAAAGATATAGAGGAAAAAGTCTTTGGAAACTTCAAAATGTCCATAACGAAGTCGAGAAGTATAGTCTTTCCATTCAGGATGTTGTCTAGCTATTTCTATGGAGCAATCTTTGACTGGTTGATAATACTCGACATTTCGTCTAAAGGGAAAGAATCCTTCGAACTGCTCTACTTGATAGGCTTTGTCATCTGTAATTTTACCTACGGCCACAAAAGCCTGTAACTTATCTTGACCGTTCATATCGTATTTCGGACTATAGTATAAAAGATAGTCACCTTTTTTCATACGATTTAAGGGGCCACCCTTTCCATGACAGACCTGGCAAAAATTCCCTTCAACTCCTCTTAAAACATGGTTCTTTGAAACAACTCCGACCCAATATCTAGGCATTTTTATCCTCCAACTCTACTAACAAACGATTAAAAACTTCTCTATCGTTAGATAGTTTTTCAAAAAATTCTTCATCAACACCTTCTACTAAAGGTAAAGCTTGATTGACCTTCTCTGCGCCAGACTTCGTCACTGAGACCAGTTTTGCCCGACTATCCTTTGGATGTTGATCGCGTTTAATGTAGTCCTTGTTCTCCAGTAGCCTAACAATCTGGGAAACCGTCATGACATCCATACCAGAGAACCGAGCAATATCAACTTGCGTTACATATTCCTCTCTATTAGACAGAAACAAAAGCGAAGTCAAAACGATAAATTGAGGCAAAGTAAGACCAACTGATTTCAAGACTCTTTTTAAGTTACTTTCCCACTTGTTGTAAACTTTAATGAAAAGAAGACCTGTAGACTCTGTTTCATCATTTTTGTAAATTGAATTAAATTGATACTTTGACATTATTTCTCCTTAAATATTAAGTATACATATTATATAAGAATTTATTTTGTTTTTCAAGAAAAGGAAAGTCAAATGTTACAATTCTGTCGGACATTTCATAGTCTATATGCTATAATAAAAGCAAAACACCTAGAAAAGGAAGTCTTATGATTAAACTACTAGCCTTGGATATGGACGGAACCCTCCTCAATGAAGCCAAGGAAATCCCGCAAGCCCACATCACTGCCATTCACCAAGCTATTGAAAAAGGTGTCAAACTGGTTCTCTGTACAGGTCGTCCGCTTTTTGGTGTTCTTCCTTACTACAAAAAACTGGGACTGGACCTCCAGAATGAGTATGTCATTGTTAATAACGGTTGTTCAACTCACCAGACCAGTGACTGGGGGCTAGTTGACTGGCAGGAACTTAGTCCAGCTGACATCGAATATCTCTATGACCTAGCAGAAAAAAGCAACGTCCAGTTGACTCTTTTTGATGAGAAACATTATTTTGTTCTCGGTGGTAAGCCTAATCAAATCGTTCAAAATGATGCCAAACTTGTTTTTTCAGACCTGACTGAAATTTCCCTTGAGGAAGCCACTAGTGGCAAATATCGCATGTTCCAAGGCATGTTTTTAGGAACAAAAGAGCAAACAGACGATTTTGAGCAGCGGTTTGCTGAGGAACTCTGCCAACGATTTAGCGGAGTTCGTTCACAGCCTGTCATTTATGAAGCCATGCCACTTGGGACTACTAAGGCTACTGCTCTTTCTCGACTAGCAGCGATTTTGAAGATCGAGCCCTCAGAGATTATGGCCATGGGCGATGCCAATAACGATATCGAAATGCTTCAGTTTGCAGGGCTTGGCATTGCTATGGGAAATGCCAGTGACCATGTCAAATCCCTTGCTAATGACGTTACAGCCAGCAATGAAGAAGAAGGCGTTGCACGCGCCATTGAGAAGTATATTTTATAATTGAGAAACCCAGTTCATATCAACTGGGTTTTGTTTCTTTTAAGAATTACAAAACTTTAGAAACTCTTTAGAATTACTTGATGTTTCTTTGATTTCTATACCTTATACTAAAGTTAGAAAAATAAATCAAAAGGAGAAAATCATGAAAACAGTACTCGAAATTCATGGACTGACCAAACAATTTGCTAACCAAGCTATTCTTCAAGATCTTAGTCTAACCATAAAAGAGGGAGATATTTATGGTCTAATTGGAAAAAACGGAGCAGGTAAAACTACTCTTATCAAAATAATTACTCAATTATTGTTTGCGGACAAAGGTACAGTTTCCCTCTTCTCTAGCCAAGAACAAAATGAGTGGACCAAGGCCTTATCTCGAGTAGGTTCAGTTATCGAATCACCTGTAGCTCACAATCACTTGACAGCTTATCAAAACCTTAAATATTATTGTATGATACGTCATATTCCAAATGCTGATAAGGTGATTCAGGAGACCTTGGACTATGTTGGCTTGTCAGATACAGGTAAAAAAGTCTTTCGTGATTTCTCACTAGGAATGAAACAAAGACTTGGTATCGCCATTGCCCTCCTAACAAAACCCGACTTCCTGATTCTTGATGAACCTATTAATGGTCTCGATCCGATTGGAATCAAAGAATTTCGTCTCATGATCCAGCGACTCAATCAAGAAAAAGGCATAACTATACTCATCTCTAGTCATATCTTGTCAGAACTCTATCTCTTAGCTAATCGCTTTGGTATTCTGGATCAAGGTAAGATTATCCGTGAAATCAGTAAAGCTGAATTTGAAACACTGAGTGAGGATTATATTGTGCTTAAAACAAGTGATAAAGAAAGAGCTTGTCAGGTATTGAAAGAACAAATCAAGCTCCAGTTTAAGGTTGTGAACCCTGAAAATGAAATCCATATCTTTGGAAATGAACAAGATGTCAAACAGATTCTTAAGCAACTAACTTTGTCCGATGTTGCTATTGATGAGATTTACTTTGCCCGTCAAAACCTAGAAGAATACTTCACCCAATTGGTAGAATAGGAGAAAAATCATGATACATACCATTCAAGCAGATTTTTACCGTCTTTTCCGCTCCAAAGGATTCTGGATTACAGAATTCATTCTCTTTGTACTTATGTTACTGGGTGCTACTATTGGCGCTACAGGGCATCTAATGTCAGTTCAGCCAGCACCACCTGAGCTTCATACCCATGGTTGGAATGGGATAGAAGCTCTAATCAACGCGTCAAATAACGGTTCAAACCTCGTTTTCCTCTGTATTATTCTAGTGTGTTTAGTTCTTGGGGTCGATCTAATCGGCAAGCTTTATAAAAATAGTTTGACAGTTGGCGTTTCTCGTACAGAATATTTCCTTGCTAAATTCTTTGTACTAGCAAGTATCGCTCTCTTACAACTCATCACAAGTCTTGTGATTGCCTTTATTCCCGCGACTCTACTAAATGGACTTGGTACAATGCCTGATGGTTTTGTTACCAATCTCCTCTTGACGATTTCCCTTCAATTTCTCTGCCTTCTCGCTTGGCTTTCGATTGTTTCCTTTATTCTCTACCTAACTCATTCTTATCTTGCCGTATTTATTGGTTATCTGATTAGCTCTATTGTCGTTTCTATTCCAATTCTTGTTTTCCCAGACATTGAAATTCTACGATATTTAATTCTAGATTTTGCCTATGCTATGACTACTAATAGTCAAGCTATTCTCTATACCATCACGGTTTGCGTAACAGTCATACTTTTCTTCTCTTTCAGTGGACTGATTATTTTCAAGAAGAAAAGCTTATAAAAAGGACCTCCTCTAGGATATAGAGGAGGTTTCTTCTGTTAAAGATAAATAAAGACTGAAAACCATTCTCCATCAGTGGCTAGCTTCATTTCCGCTCCAAGAAGATGAACCAATTCCTCAGTAATATAGAGACCTAAACCAGAGGATTCTTCAGTATCCGACATATTTTCAGAATAAAAACGATTGCTGAGATTGTCTATATTCTTGATAGATTTTTTGACAAGATTATCAATTTCCAAAACAAGCCTATTTTCTTCCTTTTTCAAAGAAAGTCGAGCCTTCTCCTTGCCGTGCTTGAGAACATTTCCAAGGAGGTTTTGTATAATTCGATCAAGCAAGTCCTCATCAGTCGTCGTTTTCAATCCTGGTTCAACATTAAAATCAAGAAGAATATGTGAAGATTGAAAAACGTCGTAATAAGCTAAAGTCTTTTTAGTTATAAAAGTTGATAAATCAAGTTCTTCCAGTTTCGGTTTGACTGCTCCTTCCATCAAATGACGGTATTCAAGGAGGGCCTCCAACCGTTTGGAAACCAAATCCTGATGATGGGCTATTTTGCTTAAAGTTTCCTGACTATTATCGGGGTGTTTTATTAGTTGCTGAGTATATCCTGAAGCGATTGTCAAAGGTGTGCGAATATCATGAGCAATGTTACTGATTGCCATATCTAGGGTGCGTTTTTCACGCTTCATGATTAGCTGATTTTGCTCCACTTCTTGAAATAGATTCTCAATTTGGTTATGTAGACGCAAAATGGTCTTTGAAAAGAAATTTACACCGATCCTCTTCATGCTACCAGAGCGAATCTTTTCTTCAATTTGTCTGCTTAAATCTCTAATTGCTATATGATAGCGAATCAAAGAAATCGCCAAAATGATGTTAATGAGGAGCAATATAGATATCAAAATATACATCATTGCTTGTCTCCTTTTAATCGAACACCAACTCCCCAAATGGTTTCGATGTACTCGTGATTTGGATCCAGTTGATGCAGTTTTTTACGGAGATTGCTTAGATGAGTGTTGAGCGTATTGTCTCCAGGCAGGTAACTTTCTTCCCAAATCAATTCATAGAGTTCTTCTTTGGTGAAGATCTTTTTAGGATACTGGAGCAACATTTGGAGAATCTGACACTCTTTCTTTGCAAGACGAATGGTTTCAGTTGCGTTACTTATTTCAAAACTATCCGCATCGAACTGGATATTTTTAAAGTTTTGTACGAAGTTATCAATTTCTCTTCGATTTCCTGACTGATGTTCACCACTTTGGCGTAATTGCACAGTGACTCTGGCAAAGACTTCGTCCAAATCAAAAGGTTTTACTACATAATCATTGGCACCGTCTAGTAGATATTGGCTGATGAGCTTTTTATCACCTAAAGCAGTGAGCATGATGACCGGAGTCTGACTAGTTTGTCGAATAGCTTGCAAGACTTGGTCGCCATTTTTCCCAGGGAGCATGATATCTAGCAAGACGAGATCGATGCCACCTTTGTCAAATTGCATGATACCTTCCGTACCAGAAAAGGCTTGGATTACCTCGTGTTCCTCTGCAAGAAGGGTTCTTAAGATTTCCTGGATTTCATTATTATCTTCAATTACAAGTATGCTCGCCATAAACCTCGTCCTTTCTAAAACTATTATAACATGTTTTGTTAGGAATTCCAGATACAGAAAAGCTCCTCTCGCATTTTAAGCAAGAAGGAGCTAATGAATATTGAATCTACTTAACCAAATAAGCAATCAGAGTTATAATCCATAGATGAGCTGGGTAGAAAATGTAAAAGAAATATTTACTCCAACTAGTTTCTTTTCCTCGCTGTCCATTATACAAGGCCATAAAAGGAAAGACGGTGACAAAGAGCCAGTCAGAATTGAAAAGCATCATTTCCAGTGTTTGGTGCCAAGTGTCGTAAATTTGGATGGAAGTCACTAACAAGAAGGCCCACAGAAAGGCATAGAGGAGATTTCGCAAGCCCTTGCGATTTCGACAAGAGTAACTAATCAAGAGAAATGGTAGCATGGTGATACCACCCTCAGTAAAAAGACACCCGAAAATCAAGAGACTAGCAAGCCCAATCCGACGCCACAACTTCTCTTTTTTATCCAGCTCTTTTCTTGGAAAACCAATCCAAAGCATGGTGACACCAATAGCCAAAGTAAAGAAAATATTATTATTGACCATTACTCCTTTGGATGCAAATAGGGCATTGAGAAGGCTATTTCCAGCAAACATGATCAGCGCCCAACTCCAAAGACGGATGAGGTAGTTTTTCAAATTTCGAGTATGGATGAAGCCTTCCATAGCCATATAGGCAAACCAAACTCCCACACAACGGGTCATAGCGTGAAAGATACCTTCCCACAAAGGAGAAACGATTCCGGTAATATGCGGAATATGGTCTAGAACCATTACTGCCGCCATCAGATACTTCAACTGTGTCGCATTCCATTTTTTCATAATAAACCTCTTTCTTTTTGATCTACATAGAGTATAGCATACATTTCTACGTATAATCGTACACCCATCTTACATTTAAAAAGCCTATCTTACATTTTTGTAAGACAGGCGTGAATATCAAAAGTTTAATATGAAATTTACCTTCTAGTCCGTAATTCGTTGGTACATTTCTGGTCTTCTATCACGAAACAGTCCCCAGTTGAGGCGTTCGCTTGCTCCCTTGTCCAGGTCATAAGTGGCTAACAAAACAGCTTCTCCTTGCCTTTCAGCTTTCTCTAGAATAGTTCCTGTTTCATCCGTCATAAAGGAGGAACCGTAGAAGTCAAGACTGGAACTCTGTCCGCCATTTTCCTCACTAGGAGTGACTTCTTCCAGACCGTAACGATTGGCTGCAATGACTGGGACAATATTTGCTGCTGCGTGCCCTTGCATCGTACGTTGCCAGTGCCCACAACTGTCTGTATCCAGAATTGGCTCTGAACCGATGGCTGTTGGATAAAAGAGCAATTCAGCACCATTCAATGCAAGACAGCGCGCTGTTTCGGGGAACCATTGATCCCAACAGATACCAATCCCAATCTTAGCATAACGAGTATCCCAGACCTTGAAACCAGTGTTACCAGGCGTGAAATAAAACTTTTCTTGATAATAATGGTCATCTGGTATGTGGGTTTTCCGATAAACGCCCTGCACTTCCCCATCAGCATCAATGACAGCGATAGAGTTATATAAGACATTCCCATCTTTTTCGTAGAAACTAATCGGTAGAACAACCTGTAGTTCTTTAGCAAGCACCTTAAAATGCTGAATGGCTATATTTTCTGTCACCGACTGGGCATACTGGTAGTAGTCATACTGGCGTTCCTGACAAAAATACGGACGTTCAAACAACTCGGGCAAGAGAATAATTTGTGCGCCTTGTTCTGCAGCCTGACGTACTAAACGCTCTGCGGTTTGGATATTTGTTGCCACATCCTTGGCGCATTGCATTTGGATCGCTGCAACTCTAACATTTCTCATCTTTTTCTCCTATTCTAGGATTTGTTGGGTGATACAGTGGATATTGCCACCACCTAATAGAATATCTCTGGCTGGAATTCCTACGACCTTACGGTCTGGGAAACACTTGCTGAGGATATCTAGGGCCACTTGGTCATTGACATCCTCAAACTGGGGAACCAAGACAGACTTGTTGGCAATATAGAAATTGACATAAGAAGCTGCCAGACGCTCGCCCTCATAACGCTCCTCTTCCCCTTCTTCATAAGTATAGCCTGGTAAATCTTCTTTAGTAACGACTTGTAGATTAGCTGGAATTGGCAGTTTATGAATGGTGAAGGTACGCCCTTTTGCATCCGTTTCCTTCTCTAAAAGCTCTAAATCAGCTGCTGACATGGCATACTGAGGATCATTTTGATCATCTGTCCAAGCCAAGACAAGCTCTGCAGGACCGACAAAGGCTGCAACATTATCAACGTGTTCATTGGTTTCGTCCTGATAAATACCATAAGGAAGCCAGACAACTTTTTCAGCGCCAAGATAGTTCAATAATCTTCTCTCGATTTCCTCTTTACTGAGATGAGGATTGCGACCAGCGCTTAGTAGGCAACTTTCAGTCACAAGAATGGTTCCTTGACCATCGCTATGGATTGCTCCGCCTTCCAGTACAAAAGGTTTAGCATCATAGACAGGCATTTCCAAGGCCTCAGCAAAACGACTGGCTACCTGGTTATCCTCTTCATAATCTTGATAAAGACCATCTACAGCGCCACCCCATGCATTAAAAGACCAGTCGACTGCCAACTTTTCTTTTTTATCATTGATGAGAATGGTCGGCCCAGTATCACGCGCCCAGGCATCATTAGTAGGAATATCTAAATAAACAACCTTGTCTCCTAGATAGGATTGGGCTTCAGATAGATAATCCTGCTCCACCAAAAGATAGACTCTTTCCCCTTCTGCTATGGTCTTGATAATCTGGCTAAATGCTCTTTTGGCAGCCTTTCCTTGGAAGGGCCATGAACCTGGTCGAGTCGGCCATATCATGAGGGTACCATGGTGTGGTTCGTACTCTGCTGGCATACGATAGCCTGCTTTTTTCGGAGTTTCTATCATGATAATCTCCCTTTAAAGTCTTGGTAGCCGAAGGCTTTGACTAGACTACAGTCACCTCGCTCGTCCATGAGATAGAGACTTGGCAAGCCAATACCATTAAAGGTATTATTTTTAACAAAGGAGTAGATTGCCATGTCTTCGAAATAAAGCTTATCACCTATTTGGACTGGATTTTCAAAGCTATAATCTCCAATCACGTCGCCCGTCAGACAGGTATTAGAAGAAAGCCTATAAGTATGGGCTTTTTCACGCGCATCAAATCCGTTTCTCAAAGGTGGACGATAGGGCATTTCAAGTACATCTGGCATATGGCAGGTCGCGGAGGCATCTAAAACTAAGATCTCCATACCATTTTCGACAATATCCAATACTTCAGTTGCTAGATAACCCGCATTGAGCGCAATGGCTTCCCCGGGCTCGATATAGACCTCAAGATGGTAAGTTTCTCGGATACGCTTGATTTCAGAAATCAGCAAATCCACATCGTAACCTTCTCTTGTGATGTGGTGTCCGCCCCCCATATTGAGCCATTTAACCTCATGTAAATAAGGTCCAAACTGTTCTTCTACAGCTTTCAAAGTTGTCTCTAAATCATCTGAACCTTGCTCACAAAGAGTATGAAAATGAAGTCCGTCCACTAAATCCAACAAATCACTCGGTATCTTGTCTAGGCTAACTCCAAACCGAGATCCCGGAGCACAAGGGTCATAGAGCGCGTGATCTCCTTGAGTTGAACACTGTGGATTGAGGCGCAAACCGACACTGATACCAGCCTCTCGGCAACGAGCACCATGTTTACGCAACTGTCTCTCCGAGTTGAAGACGATATGGTCCGTTATCTCCAGCAATTCCTCCAAGTCTGCATCCTTGAAAGCAGGTGCAAATACATGGACTTCCCCCGGAAACTCTTCTCTAGCTAACTTAGCTTCATAGAGACCACTTGCAGTTGTACCAGATAGGTAGTGGCTAATCAAGGGATAGGTTTTATAGAGGGAATAAGCCTTCTGGGCCAGTAAAACCTTGCAACCGGCTTCCTCCTGAACTTGCTGTAAAATACGGCAGTTGGTTTCTAACTTTGCCAAGTCAATGACATAAGCTGGTGTTGGTACTTGTTCTAACTTCATTAGTCCACCATTTGTGGATTTTCAACCACAACCCATGGCAAGCCGTACTCATTCAAAGCTTCCATGAATGGATCTGGATCCAATTCTTCAAGATTATAAACACCCGGTTGTTTCCAAGTTCCGTTCATAACCAATTTTGTCCCAATCATGGCTGGAACACCTGTCGTATAAGAAATTGCTTGTGAGCCAACTTCAGCGTAACATTCTTGATGATCGCAAACATTGTAGATGTAGATGGTCTTCTCAAGACCATCTTTGACACCTGTAAAGATACATCCAATATTGGTTTTACCAACTGTACGTGGGCCAAGGCTGGCAGGATCTGGAAGCAAGGCTTTCAAGAATTGGATTGGTACAATTTCTTGACCGTTAAAGTTAATAGCATCCGTACGAAGAAGACCAACGTTTTCCAAGCATTTCATATGCGTTAAATAAGATTGACCAAAAGTCATAAAGAAACGAATGCGTTTGACACCGGGAATGTTCTTGGCCAATGATTCAATTTCTTCATGGTGAAGGAGATACATGTCTTTCTGTCCAACTTGAGGGAAGTCATACTCACGCTTGATAGACATAGCTTCGACTTCAACCCATTTCCCATCTTCCCAGTAAGAACCTGGCGCAGAAACCTCGCGGAGATTGATTTCTGGGTTAAAGTTTGTTGCAAATGGATAACCGTGGTCACCACCATTACAGTCTAAAATGTCGATATAGTGGATTTCATCAAAATAGTGTTTGAGAGCATAGGCTGAAAAGACACTAGTCACACCTGGGTCAAAACCAGATCCAAGAAGAGCTGTCAAGCCTGCTTCTTTAAATTTCTCCTGATAAGCCCACTGCCACGAGTAGTCAAAGTAGGCTGTAAAACCAAGTTCCTTACAGCGTTTTTCATAAATGGCACGCCATTCTGGGTCTTCTGTGTCCTCAGCCTCATAGTTGGCTGTGTCAATATAGTGGACACCTGTCGCCAAACAAGCATCCATAATGGTCAAATCTTGATAAGGTAGTGCCACGTTCAAAACAGCTTCTGGCTTGTAGCTTTCAATCAAGGCAATGACCTCTTCTACCTTATCAGCATCAAGAGCAGCTGTTTCAATCTTTGTACTTGTTTTCCCTTCTAATTTAGCCTTCAAGTCATCACATTTCGACTTGGTGCGGCTAGCAATCATAATCTCTGTAAAGGTTTCGCTATCTTGGCAAATCTTTGAAATAGCAACTTGGGCAACGCCTCCACATCCGATAACTAATAAACGACTCATTTTTTTCCTTCCTCTTCTTCTAAAATGTCTTCTACATACTTGGGCAACATAAAGGCCCCCACATGTAAGTTTGCAGTATAGTATTCTGTGAAAAGCTGGCGTTTTTTCCAGCCTTCCTTGTCAAAATCTTTAACAGGGTGATATTTTTTCGATGCAAATCCAAACAACCAATAGCCAGCAGGACTGGTTGGGATATGGGCCTGATAAACCCGGCTGATTGGAAAGGCTTGATTGACCTTGCGGTGCATGCTTCGGCAAGCTGACTCATCCTCGTCAAAGAAGGGACTCCCATGCTGATAGATCATGATGCCGTCTTCTTTCAAGGCTCTGTAACTGTTCCCGTAAAATTCCTTGGTAAAGAGCCCTTCCGTATGTCCAAATGGATCCGTCGCATCGTTGATAATGATATCGTAATCATCCTCACAGTTTCTCAAAAATCGCAGTCCATTTTGATAGTAAATGGTAACACGAGGATCATCTAGCCCCGCAGCAAAGTCTGGAAAATACTCACGACAAACCTCTACCAACATTTCATCAGGTTCTACAATATCGATTTGTTCCAATTCTGGATAGAGCGTCAATATTTGGGCAACACCACCGTCACCACCCCCAATAACCAAGACTTTCTTTGGATTCGGGTGAACAGCCATGGGAACGTGAACAGTCATTTCGTTGTATACGAAATCATCCGCATCTGAGAACAAAACATGCCCATTTAAAATCAATATCTTTCCGAAAGCTGGCGTATCTAAGACTTCGATATCCTGCCACTCACTTTTTCCAGCGTAGAGTTGTTTAGCTGTTCTCAGGGACAGTTTCACATCTGGAGTATGAACTTCAGAAAACCATAAATCCATCTAGTTCTCCTTTCTTTTAATGACATTGATGTGATTGACTTCTGGATCTTCCGTCCCTTGGAGGGAGCAACCACGTTCTTTGGCAAACAGGATATAATCCACAATCTCTCGTGTAATGCGTTCACCTGGTGCTAGGATTGGAATCCCTGGAGGATAGCACATGACAAATTCTCCACAGACTTGTCCAACAGATTCATCCAATGTTAAACTTCTTCTCTCTGAATAAAAGGCTTCCTGAGGAGACAGCACTAACTCGGGCTGGATATATTCTCCAGCAATCAAATCTTTTCCATCTCTTGAGTAGAGTCTCTTGATATCCGCCAAAGCCCCGACCAAACGTTCGATGTCTTGGATGCGGTCACCGATTGAAATATAAGCTAAGATATTCCCAATATCCCCAAACTCAATCTGAATGTCGTACTCATCTCGCAAGAGATCATAAACCTCTATCCCTGTTAGCCCAATTCCCTGAGTGTAAACGGACAGCTTGGTCACGTCAAAATCACAGACGGACACTCCGTCTATTAACTCTTTTGAGTAGGCATAGTAACCACCGATAGCATTGATTTCACGACGAGCGTATTCGGATAGCTCAATGACTTTCTCAAAAGACTCTTTGCCACGAAGAGCTAAGTTACGACGTGAAATATCCAGACTAGCCATCAACAAGTAAGATGCTGATGTTGACTGGGTCAGGTTGATAATCTGACGAACGTACTCAGGATTCATCTGCTCCCCGATAAGAAGGATGGAGCTCTGGGTCAAACTCCCACCAGACTTATGCATAGAGACCGCCGCCATATCAGCGCCAGCGTCCATAGCTGACAATGGCAATTTGTCTGTAAAATGCAAATGCGCTCCATGGGCTTCATCCACTAAAACAAGCATGTCAGCTTCGTGAGCCATATCTGTTAATCCTCTCAGATCCGAACAAATCCCATAGTAGGTAGGATTGTTGATTAGGATAGCTTTAGCATCTGGATGCTCCTTAATAGCTTGTTCAACACGGTCATTTTCAAGACCTAAAGCGATGCCAATTTTAGGATCCACACTCATCTCGATATAGATGGGTATGGCACCACATAGAACCAACGCATTGATAGCAGATTTGTGAACATTACGTGGCAGAATAATCTTATCTCCTGCCTTACAAGTCGAAAGAATCATAGTTTGAACTGATGAGGTTGTTCCCCCAATCATGAGAAAGGCATGCGCCGCTCCAAAAGCATCCGCTGCCAACTCCTCTGCATCCCGAATAATCGAAATAGGATGGCCGAGATTATCCAAGGGTTTCATAGAATTGACATCAATGCCAACACATTTTTCTCCTAACAGTTCGACAAGTTCTGGATTTCCTCGTCCACGCTTGTGACCTGGCACATCAAAGGGAACAATCCTTTTCTTGCGTAGTTTGACCAAGGCCTCGTAAATTGGGGCTTGGTTTTGATCTAACTTCTTCAAGACATACTCCTTTACCGTATTTTTAGCACCTCAAGAAGATAAAGGCGACTAAAGGTTGACTTATGAAAAAAGAGCAGGTTTTCACCTGCTCTGCAATCTTCTGACGTGTTTATTTTGGTTTCTGTTGAGTATGTCTGTTCCCGATGTTTCCTAACTCTCTAGTAGCAAATATTACGTACTTTATTGATCGTTTCACAAGATGACGTGTGCTTTCACCACACTAAAATTTATGAATTAGGACAAACGTCCTAACATCAACTTATAAAAGTAGGCTTTTAACCCTATCAATAATGTGGCTTTTTAACCACGCTTCGGCATTCAACCCTGCCTGTCCGTAGGCATTTTTTACTCGGGTTTATATTTGCTAGAAAACATCATCTCATTTTCTAAGCCTAATAACTATATCATGTTTATAAGAGCTTGTAAAGGATTTTGTGAAACTTTTTTAAAGAATTTTATTTTTTGTTCGTCAAATTCTGTTGAACTATAAAAGGAAATCGCTTTAAAACGTCATAGGAATAAGAAAAAAGAAACTACAACCATTAGCTGCTTCAATAATCTTAAAGTATAACTTGATATTGAAAATCAATTCTTTTCATCAGATTTCATAAATATTTCCAGCTAGGAAGTGGGAATCAACTGCTCCAATTCTACTTCTGAAAGCTGTCCTTGATTGTAAAGTTTTCTAAGTAAGTCCTCATCTACGGTAATTGAATAGTAATCCGTCACAAACTCATGAAATTTCTCAAAACTGTCAAAGAAATAGGATAACAACCATTCGCCACCGTCCTGCTCTTTGTAGGTATTTTGATGCTCTTGACCGTCATACCAGATAAAGAAGGTTGTTTCATCTTTTTGCTCTTCTGAGTAAAGGTTTTGATACTTTTCATCTAGTCCTCTATAAAATCCGTCTATGATGTCTTGATTCCACTCGTCAGCAGCAAATTGACTTAAACTATTTTCATGATCAAAACCTTTTATGAGGATCATTTTATCAGTCAAAATCACATCTAGAGAATCACCAGAGCCATTGTCAATAAGGTAGCGGAGTCCATAGTTTTCCTCAGTCTTAATCACGAGTCTGAGCCAATCCTCACTTGGATCTGTCCGATACTCATCAATGACAAGTAAGGCATCTAAACGTGTCTTTGCATTTTCCCATTCAATTTTTCCCATCTCTTTAATCCTCCATCTTAAAGTTTAAAATCTATTATGCTTACAAATTCTATAACCAATTTCTATCTATTCCGTCCGACTGTACTGTGGAATATTTCCTTCACCAGACAAATCATCAGGTGTACGATTTTTATTGAATCTGAGTAGACTGTAATCTTATATTAATTATCATAGTTCAATCAATCGTTCGCTAAGAATAAGAGAGCCACTCATTAATCAAAGAAGCAATTTCTTTAGGTGCTTGAGTATAAAGCTCATGATCAAAGTTATCTAGAAAAATAGTATCAAAATAGTCTGGCAATTCTTTTAGAGCCTCTTCTCTCCATGCTACTTCATTAGGATATCGAGGACTAATAAACAAGGTATTTCCCACTTTTCTCTTAAACGCTTGTATTTTTCTCCGTAGCTGTAGTAACGTTTCTATATTTTCATAATTTATAGCTAACTCATATCTATTATACTGCACATTCCAATGATAGGAATGTCTTACAGCTTCTTCCATATTTTTTGACCAATGCTTTGCTTCAGATTTTTCTTTAGAAATAAGAATATCTATGTCAGAAAGGTTTTGAGACTTGATATAGTTTTTGGTTTCCTCTAACTCTGTATCTAAAGGTAAAATCTTATCTAAATCTAAATAGCCACCATCCAAAAGAATCAGTTTTTTCACTTCTTGAAATTCCGATGCGAAATAACGAGCCAAATCTCCTCCGAGAGAATGGCCTATCAGACAGATAGATTCTTCCCCAACTATCTCCTTTTTAAACCATGATTTCAACTCTATTTCATCTCTAAAATACTTTTCATATGGATTTATAAAACAAGCAATCGAGTCTAGCTCTTGAAGAAAATCCTTGCTATGACAGACATTACTTCCCAAACCGCCAATAAAATATATTTTCATTCTCTAATTAATACTATGCTTATTCATCTTTTGTTCAAAGATAGTCGTGATAATCTGACGCAATTCTTCACGTTCTTTTTCTGGGATTTCACCACTTGTTTGGGCTGCAGCGTAGAGTTCAGGGTGTTCAATTGAAATGCGTTTAATAGTACGTGTTGTAGCATGTTTTCTGACAAAAAAAAGGGATGCGCTTAATCAAGTCTTGTGGGACAAGCGCAAGAATTTTCTCAGCAGTTTCCTTGTCACTAATCTTAGACGTAGTCAGCCCTTTCTTAATCATTTCCTGTTCTTTTTCTGTAAAATCTTTTAATTCCATCTGATTAATCCTCCTATTCTCTCTAAGTTAAATTATATATCAGTTGTAGCAAGACACCAAATAGTCTGTTTGTAAAATGCTTTCTATACTAGAATTTTCTTTTCACTTTTAATTTCTCCCTAGTAAAAAATCACAAAACCTTTAGGCAATATCACCAGTTGCTGCTCCAATACTTGGAAATGACTGGCTAGCGCTACAGCATCACTGTCTTCTAAAAGATAGTTTTCAGTTGATTGGTTAAAAATAGCTTGGAGTTTTTTTCCATCATAATTCCATTCTAGAGCTAGAACATCTGGCTTGATTTCTTGCAGACTATAGGTGCCATGTTGGATAATGCCTGAAACATCCTTACGAAGCTGAATCAACTTCTTCATAAAACTAAGCATGTCATTACTGTCTGAAACACGTTCCCAAGGCATGACACGACGACAATCTGGATCTGGTCCTCCATCTAACTCCAACTCCGTTCCATAGTAGAAACACGGTGTCCCTCTTTGTAGAAAGAGGCAAGCTAGGGCAGACTTAACCAGTTGGGCATCTCCCTTGGCAGTAGCCAAAATGCGTTCCGTATCGTGAGAATCTAGAAGATTAAACATCACTTCCGAAATCTGTTGTCTATAGTACATTGATTGGCTATTGATTTCATTGATGAATTGAGGTGTCTTCTTAGTCCCTCGCAAGAAATAATCCTTGATGCTGTCGGAGAGAGGATAGTTCATGACTGCGTGGAATTCATCTCCATTTAGCCAAGGCTGAGAAGTGTGCCAGACCTCTCCAAGAATATAAAGGTCAGGCTTTTTAGCCAAGACAGCCTTACGGAAATCTCTCCAAAATTGATGGTCTACTTCATTTGCCACATCCAGGCGCCAAGCATCAATACCCAACTCTTCAATCCAGTAGGTCGCAACCTTTAACAAATAGTCCCTCACTTGAGGATTGGCCGTATTGAGCTTGGGCATATAGCTGGCAAAAGCGAAGGTATGATAAGGAAGTTTTCTTGGGTTTCCCAGCTTATTCTTGCTCACTGGAAACTCCTGAACATGAAACCAGTCTTTATATTCCGACTTTTCACCATGCTTGAGGACATCCTGCCACTGTGGAGACTGATCCCCGATATGATTGAAAACAGCATCCAGCATGATTTTCATGTCTCTCTGATGGGCCTCCTCCACCAGTTTACGAAAGGTTTCCTTATCTCCAAAATGATGGTCAATTTCGAAATAATCCGTCGTATTATACTTGTGATTGCTTGGGGATTCAAAAATCGGACAGAGATAAAGTCCTGTGACCCCTAAGTCTTGCAAGTAATCCAGATGGTCAATGATACCTTGTAAATCACCACCAAAGAAATCGCTCGTCTTTGGTTTGATAGAGGAATCCCAAGCCAGAGCCCCTTCTGGAGAAATCTCAGGATTGCCATTAGCAAAGCGTTCTGGGAAAATCTGGTACCATACCGTCTTTGCTACCCAGTCAGGAACATGACAAGCATCAATCTCATGAATATAAGGAATTTTAAATCCATTTCCTTCATAATGAAGATTTTCTAGCGTGTTTTCAACACATCCCTTATCGCCATAAAAAATACTCTGACCTTGCTTATCCTTGAGTTCAAAGAGATACTGGAGTCGCGCATAGCCAACCGTAACTTCCACTTGCCAGTAATCAAATAAGGCATCGGAAGTTACTTTGACCATCGCCTTGCTTGCTTCATAATGGTCCTCTAAAAAGATAAAAGTGTCTCCATAATGCAAATGGATACTTTCAATATCATCTTTCTTAGTCCGGATACGAATATGCATTATCTTTTCCTTATAAAGATAAGCATACTCCGACTCTGGTCTATGGTAAATGGCTGTTAATTCCATTGTTCTGTCTCCTAGTTTACTTTTATTCATCTTGCTGCGCAAACGTTTTCAAAGTCTTGATTCTAGTATACTACTTTAAAATTTTATTTTCAAGACTAGTCCGTAGTTTTGAGTGGATTGTTTTCGAGAATATAAAAAAGCAGTAAGTCTTAATACCTACTACTTTCTGATTGATGATTTACAAATGCCTTTCCAGCCACTCTATCTTTTTAAAATCCTTATTGTTATTGTGGTCATTTCGATAGGAATCTTGGGAAGAAGCTTTGTAAATGCTTAAATACTGTTCTAAACTTGGAACACGAAAAGTGATGTCCTCGAGATGAATCAACTCTATATCTGATTCTGAAACTCCTGCAAAATCTGGTAATGAATTGATACTTCCAAATTCAACGCTCACGCCATCTTTTTGGAATTCATGCTCGTGAATATCTACCAAGGTATATCCTAAGAGATTCATCACTTTCAATATCTTGTCCCAGTCATAAATCCTGAGATGATCGGGCGCTTCCCAGCCTCTAGGATCTCCAGAAACATGAATGTCAATGTCAGACGGCTGCCATTCTTCATTTGAACGATATTCAAAACCCAAAGACCCCATGAGCGTTGGTGTGATTCCGACTTGGTTTAAATGAGAACAAATTATTCGGAATTCATCAAATAGAGAATTCATTCCTCCTCCAATCTTTGACATGAAACCAGTTTTAGCAGTGAAAGACAAACTTGTTTCTATCTTCTACTCTTTCGGTTGTGAAAAGACTTCAATATGCTGGCCCAGTACCTTAATCTCTACAGGTAGGTTATCCGACTTATCGCCGTCAACATCTGACTCCAATTCACTATCTGAAGAGATTTTAATATTACGTGCTCTGATATACTCAATATTATCATTTCCAACAACATCTCCTTTTAGTAAATCAGGAATGACGGATAATTTAGAGAATATTGAAGCATCTTTTAGAATTAAAATATTAGCATAGCCGTCCTTGTTTTCTTCAAAGATTTTCTTATCAGCGAAGTAATTGGTCAAGAGAACCAAAACATGGCTCGCTTCACCTTCATAATTTCCATTTTCTGTCTCAACCTTAATGTTAAAGACCTGATCCGTCATCACAGACTTCATAGTATTTACAGCATAGGCTAAAATACCGAATTTTGTCTTGTCCTCGATCTCCACATTGTGAATCGCCTCTGGAAGAGAACCGATACTAAAGATATAACCAAAATAGTTATCATTTGCTTTACCGATATCAATCTTGTTGGTTAAATTAAAATCGAGTTCATCAATCGCACCATCGATGTCTTGATTGATTTCCAACAGTTTCGTAATGAGGTTGCCCGTACCGCCTGGAATAATCCCTAACTTAGGAATGTAGTCTCTCTCAGCAATACCCGAAATGACTTCATTGACAGTCCCGTCTCCACCGAAAACAACCACTGCATCGTACTGCTCACGAGACGCTTCCTCAGCAAAGTGTGTTGCATCCAGTGCTTTTTCGGTAATTTTGGTTTCAACGTGCTCAAAATAATCTTTGGCTTTATTCTCCAGTTTGACCTTATAATCCAAAGCCTTTTCCCCACCAGAGGTAGGGTTGATAATTAACATTGCTTTTTTCATTGATAATACTCCTTAATTTTTAAATAGAAATGTTAGTGTAACTACATCAGTCATCACATATAATGCTATTATATAATGAAACCTCAGAAAATAGAAATCAGACGTACTGGAGATTGAGAGAATCAGTTCTAAAAAAGGTTGGATATGCTGAAAATGATAAATACCTTCTAGTTTATTCTTTTACCAATCGATTAAAATCAACCAAATATAAAATTCCAGCAATAAGAGCAAAAATTGCTGAAAAAAATGAAAGGAAGGGGATAAAACCTGTGATAGATGCAACTAAAAGAAACAAAAAGCTTTTCTTACGACCATTTGATTCTTTTCTATAAATGAAAATTGCAAGTATAGAACAAACAAGAAATATAAAACTAATTAAATTTACTGAAAAAGCCCATGCTGGTTTATCAACAAAACGAAGAGCCCCATTGATAAATCTTATCTCCCATCTATAGAAAAATGCAAATGCAATAATGGGAGAGCACGTTAAAGCAAAAATTCCATTAAAAAAAAATAAACTGTTTGATTTCATATTAAATCCTTATCTGTACTTATTCATCGCTAATTAATAGATTCACTTTTTAAAAATTCTTTAGACTTCTGGACGATATAGAGCTGTTCATCTTCTTGAGCGAGTTTTTTAAACAACTCATTCGCCCTAGT
This sequence comes from Streptococcus oralis, assembly GCF_019334565.1. Lineage (NCBI taxonomy): Bacteria > Bacillati > Bacillota > Bacilli > Lactobacillales > Streptococcaceae > Streptococcus > Streptococcus oralis. The sequence continues at coordinate 988,583 of NZ_CP079724.1, forward strand.
CATATCTCCTTTTAATTTAGAGTTCAAGGCTTGATAGTAAGTGATTTCCAATTGTTGATATTTAAATTCGTTTTCCAATTCTTCAAAATAATCATTGAATTGATGAGCAATTGTTAAATCGTAAAGCGCAATACTAACGCTTTTTGTTTTCTCAGCTAGAGAGGAATCTGATATGGACATTTTGTTTAGCATAAGATCAAGCTGGTCCCTGGTCAGGTTTGGATTTGCAAGAACTGTCGAGCGAACGAGGTAACTCTCAAAGAAATCCCTATATTTCGGCTTCAGTTTTTGATCAGTCATTGCTTCAGAAGCCTCCTTAATGGCAGCATCGAAATCACCAATCATATAGGAATAGCCAACAGATGTTAGTGTCACATCCATTTTTATAATAGCTCTTTTTGCATCTTTCTTCAATTCAATGTATTGCTTCCAAGATGGTAAATCTAAGTCCATATGCAGTAACTTAGTACCACTCTTTACATACCCTCTTCTGATTAGTGCAATGAAAAGAAATAAGAGTGCACTTATGAATAAAATACAAAGGGTTTGAATAGTCCTATCTTTCACCATCCAAGCTACAAAAAGACTGAGAAGAACAGCCAAAACAATCACGATTTTTCTATAAAATCCATATTTCTTGCGTATTTCTAAATAATTCATTTTTACTCCTTTCTCCAAGATGGGTCGTCTGACAACTCAATCTCACCTATAGACCATCGTGACATCTTCTTCTTTTTGTCTTTAAAAGGATCGGGTTTGATCAAAGTAAAAGTTGAAATGCTTGCATCTGGAAAATACAACTCCGCTTTTAAAGACTGCTTAGGATTATCGTTGACATAGGCTGAGAATTGAATCGAATATGGTAATTGACACAAACTTTCTTCATAACCAAATTAATTATGAAGAACTAACTTTTTAGGTCTTATTTCCATATTTCTTAACCATTTTGCTTTTTAAGCTAATTCATCACTATCAGGGTGCTTGTGCTTTTTTACATAAATAGCTGCATAAACCGCATCTACCATAACGGCCGGCAAAGTCAAGGTCAACAAAATTCCCAATAAAACACCAAAAGCAATCTGAATATAACCTGTTAGGAGGGAGGGAATAATTGTTGCCCCAGCAAAAGCTATAGCAAAATTATTCCACCATGTTTTCGTTCTATCTCCCTCTTTTACTTGATTAAAGGCCCAGACTTTCCCCTGATTCTTTGGGAGATAGTGCCAAGCATAAAGACCACATGCAAAGATAAAAAGAAGTAATATAAAGATAACATAAAATGGAGTGAGAGGGGATTGATATATCTCCTTGGCTCCTATAGGACTGCCGTCTGAAATAATCATTAATAAACCAATAAAATCGAAACCTATCACTAAGCTTAACACTGTGAGGGCTATTAAATAATATGTTAAAGTCTTCCAGGTGTTAACAAAATAGGGAATAAAAGAAATGATAATGCCAAATATATTCACAACACCGCAAAGCAAAGAAAGCCCTTTAAAGATACCTATATTATCTTCATAACTTCCAACTAAATACATAAAACCAGTTAATGCTAAAGCGATCCATGGATATAACTTAATATAAACTAAACTAACACCATGTGTAATCAAAGGACCATGGTATCTTTCTCTTTGTATATTAGAAATCTTTGTGTTGTCTTTCCTATTCACCTTCACCATTAACTAAACTACCCTCCTATTTTTTCAAGCCTTCACCAATTGCATCCGTTGTTTTTATTAAAGCATCCTTAACTGCATCCGTACTATCATATAAGCAGTCTTGAACTTTAAATGAATCATTTACCACCCAAACACTTTCTGAATTTCGTTATAAGTTACATTATAGCTTTTTCAGTTATTTAAATTCTAGGTATTTCTTTTGATAAGCATAAGTCAATGGAATAACGCCAGATTCAATCCAAATGAATAGATAGGTCAACAAACCATTCAACACTAGAATTGCAGCTTCTGTTCCATTATCTTGTCCCATATAAATAGAGAAAGCAATTGTATGTAAAATGAGAAATAAATAGGCATGGAATTGTCTTTTTTTCTTATTATTCTGAAAGACTATTTTAAACCTCTTCTTTTCCTGCGATAAACGACTTGAAATCTCCTTCCTTGATTTGATTAAAATACCTTGATAGACAATATAGGCTACCAAAATAGATATGAGAAATAAAGATACTTTTAAATATAGTTTATGACTAATATCATAATATCTAAAAATTGATGTTACTACTTCATACGAAAGAAGACCAAAACCAATAGATACCATACGCATTCCTGAAGGACCCATTTTAATCTTTTTGTCAAAATTTTTATTCTGACTATCAAGTTCTATCAAATCAACTTCAAGGGTTTCAGGGGAAAGTCCCCAATAATAACTCTTTGGTGTTGTGGAGTTGGAATCAAGAACGTACTTTTTCTCTCCCATCTCTAACACATCAAAATAAGCAACATCTAATCCTCTAAAATTAATTTTCAAAATTACCACCCAAACACTTTCTGAATTGATTTAATACCGAAATCAATGTCATTTCTAACTTCTCGGCATTCTGTATTTATAGCTCTTCAATTTCAGTTAATGTTAGTGTCTTATAGTATGAGGGAACTTGTGGCATTCTCATCATTACAAAGTAAAACCAAGAAATTATGCCATTAATAATCAACAAGACTCCTTCTGAGCCATCATTAGTTCCCATAAAAAACATTAAACAGACAATATTAATTGCTAAAATTACATACCAATCAATCATTCGTTTACCTTTGGGTTCAAAAACAAGTCGACAACGTTTACTGTTTTTGGGAATTCTTGATTCAAACTTTCCAACCGCACTTTTTTCATAGAAGACAGCCATAAGATAAGACAAGAATAAGGAGAATGCAAACACACCTAATTTCAAAAAAAGCTGTTGACTTATACCCCAATCAATGAATGATTTTTCTATGAGTTTATACGAGATACCTACCAATGGCTGAATCATGATAGCTAAAGCAGTAGGTGCACCTATTGGTGTCTTCGATTTTATTCTAAAACTATCATTAGATGGAGATAGCTCAACCATCTCAGCAGTGACCTCTTTCGGAAGTGAACCGAAGAAATAGGATTTGCCTTTTATAGTGGTAGGATCTAAGATATAACTTTTACTCTTAAACTCAACGATTCTAAAAACTGCTATATTCGAATACTTAAATTTTAATTCCACGTCTATTCCTCAAAACACTTTCTAATTAATTCCCTAATTTTTTGATGAATTGAACCATATGACCTGCATAAGAAAATTATAAAACATCCTTCATCTTAACTTATAACTTCTCTATTCTATCAAAAATAATCTCTTGCTTTTCGACACTTTCTCGGAGTGGTGACATGCCTAAAATCACTGTAAAAAATCCCAATAATAGAATACTATTAATAACAAGTAAGGCTCCCTCTGTTCCGTTAATAGTATATAGATAGAATGCAAAACATCCAAGAGTCGGAACAAGGATAAAAGGAAGAAGTTTGTAATGTTTTAATTGACGTTTATTTCCAACTGGTTTAAAGGTTATTTGATAATTTGAAGCTTTATTCTCAAGTCTTTTTTGGACGCTATGACGAGCTCTTATGGCAATGAACCAGAAAGCAAGATAAGCTAGGAAGATGAACAAGCCATATAATCCTATCTTTAAAGGAAGGTTGTGACTAATCCCATTGTTTCTAAAAAAATTTGTCACAAGCCGATAGCCAGAACCCCCTATTGCTGTTCCAATTGCAACCCCAATTGATTTACTCATAGTTGGAGCTACACTCTCAAAACGCATATCTCTTTTATCTAACTTTTGCATTTTTGCAGTAATTTCATCGGGAAGAGAACCCCAGAAATAGGATTTTGGTCTAACAGTCGTCAAATCTAGAATATACTTTTCTCCCTCTACTTCTACTATTTTGAAAAATACTTTATTCGTTTCTTTAAATTTTACTTTCATAGTCACCTTTAAATCCTTCTCAGAGTTAAAAAACTCTTTTCAATAACATTCCTAAATCGTTAGCCCCGTTTTTTAATAATAGTTAAACCAATTTTGACAGACATCTCTTTCGATGTTAACTGTATTGTAATCCCATAATTTGTTTTATCTGAGTGATCTATTCTAATTTGGCACGTTGTTTCCTCTGGTAGATCATATTTGCTTTTCAGTTTCTGAAAGAGGTCAGAGTTATTTTCTGGCTGGTAGATAATTTCACTAAGCTCTGTTGTTCCAGTTCTTAACGTTCTTTTTATATTCAAGGACTCAAAAACATCTCTTTTGACAACTAAATTAAGAATCTCTTCATCAAATAAAGGGTCTATCTCCGAATCGTAATGCAATTTGCCATTAGAATAACTAACGGGAACCGTTTTTTTGTTTTCTCCGATTTGTATTCTATAGTCACCCTTACCATCTGCCTTGGTAATATCTAGGTCAATTTCATATCTTTTGACTTCGTCACCATTTTTTATATAGACGCTACTTTTATAAGCTTCCAGCCCATTAAAATCCTTCTGCTCTTGTTCCAAAAATTTAAACATGAGATCAAACGTTTTCTCAAACTCGTACTGTTCCTTTGTTCTATTTTGGGGAATAGTTTCAACACCCAAACTACAAGCATTCAATGAAGATAGCGAAATCAAAACGATGACCAGGCCAGAAAGCCATAATAAATGCTTATATTTTTTCATTTAAATCTCCAAAAATAAAAAGTCTAAAACTATTATAGCACGAACATACTAGAAATAACTTTCTATAACCATTTAGATTCATTCATAAAATGCATTTAAAGACAATTGACCTATTGATAGGAAAACTTGATAGTTTAAAAGCTTTGACCTTACTCTTGTACAAAAAAAGACATTCAAGAAAATCTTAAATGCCTGTATAAATAGTATATCAAGGATATTGCTTGTTAAACTTCTCCTAACCAGGATCGACATCAAGAAATCTTACTGTATAGCCATTGTCGGTATATAGAAACTCTACTTGCAATCTCATATCTACTAATTCAGAATTTGAAGTCAAATCATAATCAACAGCAAACCCAGTCTGGTCGTCATAATCATAAATTTCCAATTGAGAGTACTCATAAGGCGGATTGAAATGACACTCCACACCATACTCATCAATCGTGTCAAAATCATTCAATTCTAATGTCTTTTCAACATAACTAAAGAACTCGTTTAAATCGTCAATCTCTGATTCATCGACATACTTCATAATGTCTTCATATTTTTTCAGGTGAATAGCCTTTAAAATATTTGTGATAACCTCTATAACTTTTTCTTTTTTATACATATCAAGTAATTCCATCGTTGCCACCTTCCTACTTAACTAAACAATCATTTTCCTGCTATGAAAAGCTCCCATCGTTCAATGACTTCCTTTAACGGGTTGTCTAGATAGGAATAGGTCTGTTCCTTGATCCAGTCCGGAATGCCATATGCCGCCTCAGCTATACTCCCCGTTATTGCAGCAAGAGTATCACTATCGCCACCAAGGGAGATGGCATTTCTGATAGCATCCTCAAAGTCTGTACTTTCAAGAAAGGCAATGATAGCTTGAGGTACCGTATTCTGGCAAGTTTCATTGAAACGATAAGTAGGACGAATTTCATCTAGTGTTTGAGAAAGATTATATCCATACTCTTGTTCTATATGCTCCTTGATAAGTCTCTTACACTCTGTAGGATTATCGTTGATCGGTTTTCCATAGTCACCACTGTAACCTCCAAAGTAATAACGACACATAAATATAGTATCAGACGTCGCCATAGCTCCTTTGACACCCTCTGGATGGTTATGAGTCACCTCTGCAGAAAGTCGTGCAACTGCTCTTCTGGACGGCCAGACTCCCGTTCGTGCACAGAAACTACAATCCATGGTCCAGGCACATGGAGAAACACGCATTGCTGAGCCATTTCCAAAGCTATTATAAGGTTCTCGATCGTCGCCATCAACCCAATTCCCAAATCTTGCACCGTAACCTGCATCGGGATACATTCTACCATATTTTTTCATGGCGTCAATAAAGTCATCCTTCTGACCGCCATTCATAATGGCTTCTGCAACAGCACAGGTCATAACCGTATCATCCGTGAAAAAACAATCCTCACGAAATAATGGAAAGTCTTTTGTTTTAATATTGTTCCATTCGTAAACTGAGCCTACAATATCTCCAACTATTGCTCCTAGCATGGTATTCCTCCTTACAAACTATTGGTTGAGACTGACATTTCTACTTTTCATACTCGTCTATTCTATCAGCATATTCAGTTAAAAGTTTTTTTGAATAAATTTTTTCATTACTTGAATTTCTAACTTCTTTCCAAAGAATAGAAGCTACTTTTAGTTTATTAGAGTAGTTGGCACTATTTTCGTCTGCACAGAAATCCTTTAGAAATTGATTCCATTGACAAACCGAATGATCATACTTGGCATAATCTGAATTTCCATAATAAATTTTTAACATATCTTGAATGGTAAAACTTAAATCATGTTCTCTTTTTACTTTTCTCCAAGCAGTGGCCATATCAGCAGTAAATTTAAAGGGGGAAACACCTGTTAAAGTTGAGAAATATTCTCTAAAGTGTGCGTTAAAGGAGAACCCGCATTCAAGCAAGGGCGTATCTAAGGTAACGACTTCTACTCGTTTCTTTTTCCTTTTTACTGATGATTTTTTAATCAAATTGCCCTTAAAGTACTGCTCAATAATATGATTGAGTTCTTGTTTTGTACCTCTATTTTCAAGTCCTAATGACTTGCATATCTGTGAGAGTTCATCACGATACCAATAGTATTTATTAAATTCATCAAAGGATGAGATTTTTTCAAACATAGGTCTGCTTTCTATCAATATTTCACCTCCTTAAAAACAGTTTAGGTTTTCATCTCAAAATAATGGAATTTTGGCTTCTTTATTTTGAGGATTAGCTACATTTCACTAACAAGCTTACACATTCAGCGTTTCGAACTTATCGTATCATCCGTGAAAAAACAATCCTCACGAAATAAAGGAAAACCCTTCGTTTTGATATTATTCCATTCGTAAACTGAACCTACAATATCTCCAATAACTGCTCCTACCATAAGATTCCTCCTTGTAAGATATCGGGAATTTGACCATCAACTATAGTTTTAAAATTATCTATTAACGAATTTTGTATAATTTATAGGTATTCATCTAATCAAATTATAATTAAAAAACTTTTTTGATTTCACTATGTACTACATCTTCATATTATACCTAAAACGAAGTACACCAGCCATCAGCCTTGAGCAATAAAACATCTATTATTTTGAAAATCTGAAAAATAGGTTTCGCTTATAAAACTGTACAAGTTATCAACGGGTCTATTGTACCAATCCTTGTAAACATAGTCCATATTATATATCAATAAAGCTTGTCCATCTTGACTATAGCCCTTGAAAGTTATCGAAAATGCATCTCTATAACCAATAACTTTATCATTCTTATTTGAATTGTTCCCCTTTCTATATTTCTCAAAATCAATAAGTCGCGTATATTTCATGAGTTTAGATAAGGCTTTTTCGGATAGTTTCTGACTATGTTCAAAAACGATCATTCCAGTATTCCCACACTCTTGGTAGGACAGTTCAGAGTTCATCAGATTACACTCAAAATAACCAAAAATTTCACAACCACAATGAATAATAAATTCAATTTTAGAAAAATATTCCTTAGTCCATGTCATCTTATCTCTCCATTCCTAAGTATGCTAGGAAAAATTGTTCAAAACTCACAAATCTACTCTTAGCCTATTTTAATTTCAGGCATAATACTAAAATATCTCTTACGGCAAAAGCCTTTGTTTCAATACTTTCTTAAGTTCTTTTGTTATAAGATTTTTACGCTTTTACCAGCACAGCTACACACTCAGCGTTTCGAACTTATCGTATCATCCGTGAAAAAACAATCCTTACAAAATAAAGAAAAATCCTTCGTTTTGATATTGTTCCATTCGTAAACTGAACCTACAATGTCTCCAACTATTGCTCCTAGCATACGTTTCCTCCTTATGGCATATCAGATTCGTTACACATTTCTAATGAATCACTCTTTAAAAATGGCACCACCAAATCAATCCACTCATAAGGCAAGTAAGCTGATAAATAGCAGTGGTTATAGCCCTTTGCTTCATACAAAATTGTATTTGAATGTAGCTGATGAAATAATTTCGCTGATTCTTTCACACAGTTCAATTCTTTTTCACCATAGATATACAGAACCTGAGCCTTGCTAGCAGAAATCATATCTTTCAGCTTGTAACATCCCATATAGTTTTTGTAAATGGTCACCAATGTTTTGATAGGCGTCCTTGGCAAATCCTCCAAATAATAAGCTTTTATTTCCTCTGGATAAGCCAGTTTAGGATAGAGTTTGTTCATCATGCTTAACTGAAGTTTGCAAGAGAATTTATTGAACATCAGTTTACCAAATAGAGACACTAGAAAGATGCTGATTTTAGCTAACCTTGGTTGAGGAATGCAGAGGCTTCCATCTATGATGGCCTTCTCAGCAATTTCACTGTCTAAAGACAAAAGCTCCATGGTAATTTGACCACCAAGTGAAACACCACCGATTGCAAATAATTTCCCACCACAGTTTGCTTTGATATAGTCTAGAATCTCCAAAGCAGAATCTTCAGTAGAAACATAATCAAGTCGATATTCCTCGCCGTGGCCATTCAAAGTGGGTAGAATAATACGGTATTCTTCTGACAAGATTCGTGCTTGACGAAGATAATTCCACCAAGAACTTCCACCACCATGTATCAGTAAAATAGGAGGCAAATTCTTATCACCAAATTCATGGAATTTCATGTTTAAACTCCTTACTGTAGAACTTTCACTAGCTACACCCATGTTTAATCAGCTCGTACAAGCAGTGATGTCTCATCAAATAGAAAAGTCTCTAACATTGATTATCTAGAATGACCACACGTTACTTTCAATAATGGATATCCTGATCTAAATTTTAAAATGTTGTTTCCTTACTAATTCTATTACTCGCCAATATAGTATAAATCAAATAACCAATAAAAATGATAATAAAAATAAGATTAATTTTTAACACAAAATAGAGATTTAACAAATTTGCGAATGCATGAAATAATACACAGTATCCCACAGATTTCGTTTGACAGTAAAGAAGCCCTGAAACAAAACTTAAAAATAATGTATATATAAAAAATAAAATAAAAGGAAATCCTTGATGACTTTCTCCAACTATAAACCATAAAGGCAGATGCCATATTCCCCAAATTGATCCTACAATCAAATTAGATTGCCAATAAGTATATTTTTTATCAAGTAATGGTTGTAATATTCCTCTCCATCCTAATTCTTCATGTCCACCACCAAAAAAAATTAGTTGTATAAAGAATAATGGCATCAGATAAATTGATACTCCGTTTAATTCTAAGGAAGATACAGAAAATAGTATCAAAATTGCTAACATATGATAAATGAAATAAATACTACTATTTTCTATCTTATTAAATAAAAAATGTTTAAATTTTATATTATTACTTTTTAAATAAAAGCCACTTGCAATAGCTGGTCCAAGTGCACCAACTATATGTAATATTCTTCCTATAAGTGTCTCTAATCCCAAAATATAAGATTGTGTAAATATGGCAAGAAGCCCCCAAGATATATAAGTAATTCCAAATGTAAAACAAAGATATTTTTTTAAATTCCTTTTATCAATTTCTGTCATTTTTTTCTTCCTAATCTTGATTATTTTATGAATAATATTTTTACTGCTTCTTAGTTGCTATCGATTATAACTACCTATATTCTATCATAAAAACACAAAAAAGCCTTACAATCAAGGCTTTTCACTATTCATTTCGTCAATACTTTAGTTTCGTAGATTCAGATTCGCATGATTAAAACTAGTCAATTTTCTCAATAATGTTTCCAAGTCTATCCAATACAAGACAGGAATGATCATTTAGTGGAATTATGGGAACACTGACAAGTTCTTCTGCTCTATCCTTATTAGCTTTATCATTCCAGGAATCATAATGGACACTAATTAAAAACTGACTAAAGAGTCCTAATCCATTTTTTATCTTTATCTGATGATCTGAATTATCATTAGGTGAGACATATACTTTTTCTCCTAATAATAGGGCTCCTGCAGAAAACCCTATAACTTTTGCCCCTTTATTAAGCATATGATCGATATAATTTTTGAACTCCTGATTGACATAAGTAGCTATATATTTTTCCGTATTTCCTCCACCAATGATGATTAGATCAGCATCTAAATAGCTATCAAAATCAATCTGCTCAGTGTCCAAAAGTAAGTAATCAGTGTTTAGATTAGGAAATTGACTTTGGAAAACTTCTGTGTACTTTTTCATATAGGGTTGCCAATTATCTCGAAAAACCGTAAAAATAACAATTCTTTCAATCTTGCTTGATAATACAATTTTATCAACAATGCTATATTTCGTTATTGGGGGATTCCCACCCATCAAAAAAATTTGTTTTTTCAAGTTAACACACTTTCTAAAGATACATAAAGTTTAACAAGTTTATTCACGTTTCTAAATTATAATTTTTTCTTAAAATGAATAATTCTATTTGCCTCCTGAAATCCAATATTGAGATGAAATCTTATAGAATCCGTATTCGTTAAAGTACAGTCACTTGCAAATTCCTTACATCCTTTATTTTTCGCCCATTCCTCACATTTTGTACAGAGATTTTTAGCAATATCCTTTAAACGATATTCCTCGTCGACAATAATCCCTTCTAAGAATCCAATAGGACTATATTTACAACCTTCAACATAATCAAATCTGAGTGAACATAGTGCTAGACCTACAATTGTGTCACCTTCAACTTCAGTAAAGATTGCAGTATTTTTGCCATTCGTATATTTTTTTACTTCATCAAAAGCTTCTTTATCGGTCAATTGGGGCCATAATTGTTTTATTAATTTAGCCGTTTTTATAGAATCTTTTGTTATTCCATCCATATTGATGTTCCTCCGCAAATCACAAGCAAATGTTTCGAATCATGCTGTTACTTTGTTACTCATTGATTGATACCAATACCATCCCCTTCTACTTTTCGACTGTCTCAGATCGGAAGAGCAGAGCCATGCACTCAGCGGTTCGGACTTACCGTATCATTTCGTCGGTTTCCCTCCTCATTCTACGAGTCCTATCCCATGGGTGGAGCATCTACTCCTACTTCGCTGATGCCTCAGCTCGTACAACAGTGATACCGCCTCAACATGATGCGTTTGTGGGACTCAAAAGGTTTGGGTGAACCTTTTGAGGTTTAACTGCGTTTCACTAACAAACTCACACACTCAACATGATGCGTTTGAGGAAAAAGATCCACCGGCTGGATTTTCTTCAATTCATAGCCCAACTCTTGGTAGAGTTTGATATCACGCGCCATGGTTGCAGCATTGCAGGAGATATAGGCAATGCGGTCTGCTCCTGTTTGACTACCTGCCTTGATAAAGCTTTCTGTGAGGCCTTTTCTTGGTGGGTCGACTAGGATAGCGGTTGGTTGGATACCTTCCTTGAGCCAATTCTTCATAGCATTTTCAGCTGTATCACAGACATAGTGGGCGTTTGAGATATTGTTTAGTCGGGCATTTTTTTTGCTATTCTCTACTGCTTCTGGAATAACTTCAACACCATAAACTTCCTTGACATACTTAGCAACGGATAAGCCAATGGTTCCAATTCCTGAGTAGGCATCGATAACCACGTCATCTGCTTTTAATTCTGAAAAGTCAATAGCCGTTTGATAGAGTTTCTCTGCCATTTCAGTATTGACCTGGTAAAAGGCTGGTCCAGAAATTTGGAAGTCATTGCCGAGCATTTTGTCAGTAATAAAGTCTTGTCCATAAAGGGTGCGCCAGTCCTTACCGAAAATCGCATTGGTATTCTGGTCGTTGATATTTTGCATGACAGACACAATATTTGGAAACTGCTTGATTAATTGTTCAATCAATTGGTCAACACGGAAAACTTTTGGACGAGTTGTCACAAAAATGACCATGATTTGCCCTGAGTAATGACCACGACGCACAACGAGGTTTCGAATCAAGCCAGACTGTTCCTTTTCATCATAAGGTTTCAAATCATAACGACGGAGCAAGTCGCGTAGGGCCACTACTACCTCATCAATCATAGGATCTTGGATAAAGAAATCTTCCAGTGGCATGAGATCATGGGAATTCTTACGGAAAAAGCCAGTTTCCAAGACACCATTGACACGACGAACTGGAACTTGCGCCTTGTTACGGTACTTGACTGGATTTTCCATACCCAGCGTTTCAGCGACCTCTACATCTCTAATGCCAGCAATTTTGTAGAGACTGTCTTTGACTTGCTTGGTTTTAAACTTGAGCTGTTCTGGGTAGGCAAGATGCCCCAAGTCAGCAATTCCTGAACGCAGGTAAGCCAAATCTAAATCTTGGTTACGATGAGGTGATTGAACAAGGTATTCTTCAACTTTCCCAAAGCCAATTTTTTTATTGACTTTAAGGACACGCATAAGAATTTTCTCAGTCGGAAGAGCATTCTCTACAAAGAAAACCAAACCATCTACCTTGGCAACTCCTGCCCCTTCATGGGTCAAATCGACAATTTCAACTTCTACAATATCATTTTTCTTTAACATATTCTTCACTTTCTATTGGCCGACAAAAAAGACGGCAACATTTCTGTTACCATCTATTATATCATGAAATGACCTAAGCACCAAAACTCTTGAAGAAGTTGACAATGGCTTGCCAAAGAGAGCTAAAGAAGTTGCCACCCTCTTCTAGCGCTTTATTGGCATCAAAATTGAGATTGATATTTTTAAAACTATCTCCAGCTTGGGAAACGATGCTTTGTTTGAGATCATTTAGGGTTTTGGTGAAATCAGCATTGTTCAAAATGTCACTCTTTGAGAGGTTAAGTGCAAAATTGATGATGATATTGACCTGGTTTCCTGTTATAACCTGATCGAGTTTGTAATTTTTTAGTGTGTCTTCTACAATTTTGCGGACATCTTCTTCTGTCAGATTGCCTTTGGCTTCTTTTGCCTTTGCAATTCCTGCCTTGATATCTGCCAAAGCGACATTGAGTTTATTGGCATCGTAGCCTGACTTGTCCTTGTTTTCAGCATTGATATCTGATAAGGCTTTTAGCTCCTCTTGGGCCAAGTCTTTATTGGCTTGCGGTACTTTAGCACCATTGGCCTCTAACGAGTAGTAAATCCCTGCTAGGGCGCTCTCTCCTGTAACTGGAATAGGTGCTGCAACTGTGATTTTGGCATGCTCCACTCCCAGTGTCACTGCAGCGTTACGGTACATATCCTGCGTCACCTTGGTGATATTTTCAGGCGTTTCAATCTTGACTTCTAGAGGCGACTTATCCCCCAGCTTTTGAATCTTAGCTGACGAATAGAGCTGTAGGCTAGCATCATTAGCAACATTCATAATTTTCGAGTAGACATCCGGTGTCATAGTTTTGATATCTTTGGTGTCTTTTGATGCGTCATAGCCAAGTTTGCTAAGAGTTTGGTTTTTCTGGTCTTCAGATAGAGAAGAACCTAGAACATATTCAGGTTGAACATAGGTTTCATCGATTACTTTTTGAACATCAGTTGCTGCGTGGACACTCGTCATAGCTGTTGCGGCCCACAATATTGCAGCACTTGTTAGAAAGAATTTCTTTCTCATGGGGTATTCCCTCCTTTACCTTTCTAGGGTAATAAAACAATCTTAAAGAAAACTTATAGTGAAAAACACCTGGTCAAACCAGATGTTTAGAAGAAATTAAAGAATTTCATGATATAGAGATTAAAGCGAACCTGTCTCGAGTAGTAATAATTTCCACCATTTTCATAGAGTTCGGCACCGTGAAAGATAGAAATAGGGTTAATATAGGTGTAGGTCTTCCCTGTAGTATTACCAAGGATTGGAGCGACCGTTTCTCGGGAGTAACGCTTGGCTAATGCCAGAGTATTTTCCTTGCCATTTTGAGCGATAAAGTCGATATAGGCAGGTCCAAAATTATAGGCTTGAACGGCGGTCCAGACATCTACTCCTTTGCTCTGTGCCAAATAGAGGTTATCTGTTAGTGTTTGTATCCCTTGGCGAATACTAGAGGCATCGTCATTGATGGTATTGGTAGCGCCACTAGCAGACTCACTAGACTGCATGACATCCCGCTCTTTACCCTTCGTTTCGGTATAAATCATGGCGAGCACCAACTCTTCATTTGCTGGAGTATCTCTTTCGCTGAGTATTTCTCGCACCATGGGTTGGTAGGTCATGACTTGTTTAACATCCTGATGGATATGATAAGCTTTGTATCCTGCGAAAAGGAAGACTGCTAGCACAAGCACTCTTCTTATAAATTTAAACATTATTTACTTTGAATATCCTCGATATTTTTGATTAAGATAGAATAGGTGCCATTGTCATTTTGGATAAACTCGACCGATTCTGCGTCTTGGTAAACATTATTTGGAACGATGAGTTCAATTCCATTTGACAAGGAAAGTTTTTGATTTTCAAATTTCTTTAATTGGCGACTAGCATCAATTTCATCGAACTGGACTGGTTCTGGTACGGCTTCCTTGACTAGGTCGATAAAGCTCAAACGAGCTGTCAGATTGTTGTCAAAAAGGTCATTAGCCAATTTTTCAGGTGACAGTTCATTGTTTTCTTCCAGATTGTTAAAAATCGCTGATTTGACCTTAGATTGAAATTGAAAATCATCTGTGTTAAAAGTTTCAGCAATTCTCTGAGCCGTTTTTTCCAGTTCCTTGATGGATTTCTTTGGTGAAATCTTAGGTGCAACGCTTAAGAGATTATCTGAAAAATAATTCAAGAAAGTCCCATTGTACTTGATACGTTTTTCGATGAGGTGGTACTTGCGACTCTGTAGATTAACCACCAAGGCCTCGTCAGCCCCCGTTCCAAATCCAGGCAGGTTATTCTGAGTCAGCTTGATTGGATTATCAACTTCTCCACCGAGGTGGGTCAAGGTCTCACGTAGAGCAATTCGCAAGAAAGCGAAATGTTCAACGCCTTCTTTAGAAAACTGAACAAAAACCAAGTCATTGGTCTTGAGTTTTTCAGAAATGCTAAACTCCTCTTTCCAGAGATTAGCCAGTGTTACTGATGTCTCCAACAAATCATCTGTGATGTGATTGAAGAAGGGATTTTCTTCTTCGAAAATCCCAGTCTTGGCTTCATCTGAATACACGCGTTCGATTTTTTTACGTAGGTATTCCTCGATTTTTGGAGTGATATTGAGAAACTTATCCGCTAGAAACAGCTCGGTATCATCCGGACTGAACTGATGGATAATGGCTTTCTTAATATAAATGTCCATAAAAGTATTAGTCCTCGTATAGTGGGAAGGCATCTGTCAACGCTTTGACTTCACTTCTCACTTCTTCTAAGACAGCTTCATTTTCTACATTCTTAAGGGTTTTAATGATGAGTTCAGCCACTTTACGGCTTTCTTCTTCACCAAATCCACGTGCAGTGATGGCTGCTGCTCCGATACGAATACCACTTGTCTTGAATGGTGACAAGGTTTCGTATGGAATTGAGTTTTTATTTAGAGTAATATTAACTTCATCTAACAAGTTTTGAGCCACTTTTCCGTTTTCAACAACCTTAGTAACATCCACTAAGAATAGGTGGTTTTCAGTACCGCCAGAAATGATACGGAAATCAGGATCCTGCAAGAAGACTTCAACCATAGCCTTGCTGTTTTTGATGACATTAGCAGCATACTCCTTGAAAGCTGGGTCCAAAACTTCTTTGAAGGAAACCGCCTTAGCCGCCACAACATGCTCCAAAGGACCACCCTGAATACCTGGGAAAATAGCTGAGTTGATTTTCTTAGCTAGGTCCTCATCATTTGTCAAAATCAAACCACCACGCGGTCCACGAAGAGTTTTGTGGGTCGTTGTTGTAGTGATATGAGCGTATGGCACTGGGCTTGGGTGAAGTCCGGCCGCCACCAAACCAGCGATATGAGCCATATCGACCATGAGCTTAGCACCAACGGCATCTGCGATTTCACGGAATTTTGAGAAGTCGATAATTTGAGAATAGGCTGAAGCACCAGCTACAATTAATTTTGGTTTTACTTCTTGGGCTTGTTTCAAGATAGCATCAAAGTCCAAAAGTTCCGTTTCAGGATCCACACTATAAGAAACAAAGTTGTAGGTTTGACCAGAGAAGCTAACTGGAGCTCCGTGGGTCAAGTGTCCACCTGCTGCCAAATCCATTCCCATTACAGTGTCACCAGGCTCAATCAAAGCCATATATGCTGCACAGTTGGCTTGGCTTCCTGAGTGAGGTTGGACATTGGCGAATTTAGCACCGAAAATTTCTTTTGCACGTTCAATAGCTAAAGTTTCTAC
This sequence comes from Streptococcus oralis, assembly GCF_019334565.1. Taxonomy (NCBI): domain Bacteria; kingdom Bacillati; phylum Bacillota; class Bacilli; order Lactobacillales; family Streptococcaceae; genus Streptococcus; species Streptococcus oralis. Next base: position 1,005,036 of record NZ_CP079724.1, read on the forward strand.
CACGTCTACTACATCAGTTCCACCATAATAACGGCGTCCTGGGTAACCCTCGGCATATTTGTTTGTCAAGATAGACCCTTGAGCTGCCATAACAGCCTTGGAAACCACGTTTTCCGAAGCAATCAACTCGATATTGTTTTGTTGGCGTTCTTCTTCTTTGGCAATAGCATTCCATAGATCAGCATCGTATGCTTTAAAATCGTCTTTGTCAAAAATCATAGGTCTTCTCCTTTATAGTGTGACTGGTCCTTTAGTTTGTTTTTCAATAAGAAAATAAACTAAAAGATGCGAATAAACCGTTTCTGCACTTTATCACAAGTATAACCAACTTTTTCATAAAATGCATGAGCTCCCAGACGATGATCAGCAGAGTTTAAGCGGATAAACTCATAACCCCGTCTTTTTGCTTCTTGATCCAACCCTTGCAGTAAGCTTTTACCGATACCTTGCCCTTGTGCTTGAGGTGAAACCGCTAAGCCTAAGATATTAAATCCTGCTTTGGAATAGAGGGATTCATAAACTTCAGCATGGACATATCCAAGTAGGACATGGCTGACTTCATCCTCATAACCAAGTAGGAAATGATGAGAATCCTGAGACAGTCTAGCTAGTTGACTAGCTGTGTCCTCTGGACTAAAAGAGTAGCCCAAAGCCTCTTGGTTAATCTCACATATAGCATTCACATCTGTTTCTTGCAAATCTCTTAGCATCTCATTCCTCCTCAAAAGAAATCTCTGGCAACTGTGCAAGAATATCTTCTCGCTTAATCGCCCCTTGGCGTAAGATTTTCACCTTGTCTCCAGACAAATCCAAAATAGTCGAATCCTGTCCAGTTAGAAAAGCGTCGTCCTCCAGACCCAAAACCTCTTGGTCAAAATCCTCTAGAATTTGAGCAAAGGTCACTCCACTCGCCTGACCCGAGATATTGGCAGACGGCCCAATCAAGGGTCCTGTCTCTCGAATCAAATCCAGTGTAATAGGGTGACTCGGCATCCGAAATCCAACAGTTGCAAGATCAGAGTTGACCCAATAGGGAACTCGGTCATTGGCTTCGAGGATAATGGTCAAGGGACCCGGTAAAAAGGCCTCTACAAGCTTTTGTAGATAAGTTGGCTGATTCTTTGAAAAGTGCAAGATGTCCTCTAGAGAAGCGACATTAAGATTGAGTGCCTTATCTCTAGGACGACGTTTGAGTTGGTAAACATGGTCGACAGCTTTTTCATCTAAGGCCTTGGCAAAAAGACCATAAACTGTCTCTGTAGGCAAAACAACAGCTCCGCCCTTTTCCAACTCTTGTCTAATCCTGTCCATCATCAACTACAACCATCCTATCTTGACCAAATTGGTCCTTGAGTGTTCGTACCCGTTTTTCAGGAAGATGTTTCCTAAAAAGCGCAGGAACACTTTGACCTTGCTTGTATCCAATTTCAAGGTAAATCTTACCACCATCTGTGAGATAGTCTTTTGCATCTTCCGCAATTCTGCGGTAAATAGCTAGGCCATCCTCATCTGCAAAAAGAGCTAGATGAGGCTCTGAATGCAAAACATTCAAACCAACCTCTGACTCATCTTCACGAGAGATATAGGGTGGATTGGATACAATTATATCATATTTTTCAGAAATTTCTGCAAAACAATCAGATTTTTTAAAAAATATATTAAGATTTTGATTTCTAGCATTCTCTGATGCAAGCTGCAAAGCGTCTTGGGAAATATCTGCTGCTGTCACTGACCAATCTGATCTGTATTTAGCTAATCCAAGAGCTATGGCGCCACTTCCAGTCCCGATATCTAGGACCTTAAGATTTTCCTCAGGATTTTCTGTGAGGATGAGTTCCAACAACTCTTCTGTCTCTGGACGAGGAATCAAAACTCTCTCATCTACTTTTAACTGCATCCCAAAGAAATCTACGTGACCAATGATATACTGAGCTGGTTTGTGGGCCGCTAACTGCTGGAAAATTTCTTCTACAAATTGTTTTTCGGCCTCTGTTACCTCTTGCTGGAGGGCAAAGACAAAGTCTGTAAAAGAGAGATTTTTCAGGCAACGATAGACAAAAGAGAGGCTTTCAGCTTCCTCTCCTTGTCTTATCAACTCTTCTTCAAAACCTGAAAATAATTGAGCTAATTTCATTATTTGTTTAATTCTTCTAATTTTTGTGTTTGGTCATAGAGCACCAAGGCGTCCACAACTTCATCCAATTTACCAGACAAGATGGTATCTAGTTTTTGGAGGGTCAAGCCAATACGGTGGTCTGTAACACGGTTTTGTGGGAAGTTATAAGTACGAATCCGTTCTGAACGGTCACCAGTACCGATAGTAGACTTACGTTCAGCGTCTTGTTCATCTTGGGCAATCTGAGCAAAATGGTCAGCAACACGCGCACGGATGATTTTCATGGCTTTCTCACGGTTCTTCTGCTGGGTACGTTCTTCCTGCATCTCGACCTTGATATTGGTTGGCAAGTGAACGATACGCACGGCAGTCGCAACCTTATTGACGTTCTGTCCACCAGCACCAGATGCGTGGTAGATATCAACACGAAGGTCTTTTGGATCAATATCGTATTCTACTTCCTCTACTTCAGGCATGACAAGAACTGTGGCAGTTGATGTATGAACACGACCTTGGCTTTCTGTCACAGGGACACGTTGCACACGGTGGGCTCCAGACTCATACTTGAGTTTAGAGTATACAGACTGACCAGAAACCATAGCAACCACTTCTTTGAAACCACCTACGCCGTTCATTGACGCTTCCATAACTTCAAAGCGCCAGCCTTGGGCTTCCGCATACTTTTGGTACATGGTTAGAAGGTCTCCGGCGAAAAGTGCCGCTTCGTCACCACCAGCCGCTCCACGAATTTCAAGGATGATGTTCTTGTCATCGTTTGGATCTTTTGGAAGAAGCAAGATTTTTAATTTTTCTTCGTATTCTTCTTTTTCAGCCTTGGCATCTTTGAGCTCTTGCTTGGCCATTTCTTCCAAGTCCGCATCTCCTCCTGATTCCTTAATCATCTCCTCAGCATCAACGATGTTTTGAAGGACTTGTTTGTACTCACGGTAGGCAGTTACCGTATCACGTGTCCCAGCTTCTTCTTTGGACAATTCCATGAAGCGTTTGGTATCAGATACCACTTCAGGGTCACTGAGCAATTCTCCTAATTCTTCATAACGGTCTTCTACAGCTTGTAGTTGATCATAGATGTTCATTTTTTCTCCTTATTCCTCAATTGTTAAATCATAGATTGCTACTACTTCGTTCTCAAATATTTCCCCAGTTTCTTTAAATCCATAACTGAGGTAACAAGATCTTGCATGTTCATTTTCTGGCTCATAAGACAACCAAAGTTTATTGCCTAAACCTGCTGGCGCTGTCCGAACATAGTCCAGCACTTTATCCATAATTGGCTTAAAATATCCTTGATTTTGAAAATTCTTATCAATCATAAAACGAAATAGTAAATATTTTCCACTACTAATTCCGATCTTTTTATCATAAGCTATCATCACAAAACCTATAATTGCATCATTATCATAAACTGCCAATGGAGCTACAAAATCTCCATTTTTGGTGTAGACATATGCTTCAGCTAAACTAATTGCGTTGGTTGCAATGAATTGTTTTTGATATTCCTTGACATCCAAATTCAAAACATCAAAATAATTTCCCATTGTAACATCTCTCAGTTCAATTGTCATAGTTGTTCTCCTGGTTAGATGTTATCATTGGCGCAAAATAATGTTTACGGCAGACTGAGATATAAGTTTCATTTCCACCAATCTGAATTTGTTCACCATCATAGACTGGCACACCATCGTGCGTGCGCAACACCATGGTCGCCTTTTTCTTACAATACTGACAGATGGTCTTGATTTCGTCAATCTTGTCTGCTAAGAGCAAGAGGTATTTTGAACCTTCGAACAATTCATTACGAAAGTCATTCTTCAAACCAAAAGCCATGACAGGTATGTCTAACTCATCAACAACACGAGCTAGGTCGTAAACATGGTGACGCTTGAGAAACTGGGCCTCATCGACCAACACACAGTAAGGTTTTTCAGGTAAGTCACGGATATAACCGAAGATATCTGTCGTTTCCTCAATCGCAATGGCTGGGCGTTTCATGCCGATTCGACTCGACACATAGCCAACACCGTCACGCGTATCCAGAGCCGAAGTCATAATCACAACTCCCTTTCCCTGCTCCTCGTAGTTATAGGCCACCTTGAGAATCTCAATCGTCTTACCAGAGTTCATGGTCCCATAACGATAATACAACTGTGCCATGCTTCTATTTCACGTCCATTTCTAAATTTTTGCTACATTCTAGTATATCATAATTTTCTGAAGCTTTAAACGGCAAAATGTGGTAAAATAGAAGAAATCAAAAACTACTGGAGGAAGCTATTATGCCATTTGTACGCATCGATTTATTTGAAGGACGCACGCTCGAGCAAAAGAAAGCTCTGGCTAAGGAAGTAACGGAAGCTGTTGTCCGCAACACTGGAGCACCTCAATCAGCTGTTCATGTCATCATCAACGACATGCCAGAAGGAACCTACTTCCCTCAAGGGGAAATGCGCACCAAATAATCTAGCTTAAGCAGAATTGCTTAGGCTTTTTCAATCTCCAAGTAGCATCCATTGAAGAAATAGTCTAATTTTGTTACAATTTGAAGAGATGCTTGGATACATATCCTAAGAAAAGAAATACAAAAGGAATTAGTATGATTACACGTGAATTTGATACCATCGCTGCTATCTCTACTCCACTAGGTGAAGGAGCCATTGGTATTGTCCGCTTGAGCGGAACAGATAGCTTTGCCATCGCGCAAAAGATTTTTAAAGAAAAAGACTTGAGCAAGGTTGCAAGCCATACCCTCAACTATGGTCACATCGTTGACCCTCAAACTGGGAAGGTCATGGACGAAGTTATGGTTGGAGCTATGAAGTCTCCCAAGACCTTCACTCGTGAGGATATTATCGAGATTAACACCCACGGCGGGATTGCGGTAACCAATGAAATTCTCCAACTAGCTATCCGTGAAGGAGCTCGATTGGCTGAACCGGGTGAATTTACCAAGCGTGCCTTTCTAAACGGTCGTGTGGACTTAACACAGGCTGAGGCGGTGATGGACATCATCCGTGCCAAGACAGACAAGGCTATGAACATTGCTGTCAAACAACTAGATGGTTCCCTTTCTGACCTCATTAATAATACTCGCCAAGAAATCCTCAATACGCTTGCCCAAGTAGAGGTCAATATCGACTATCCTGAGTATGATGATGTTGAGGAAGCTACTACTGCTGTCGTCCGCGAGAAGACTATGGAGTTTGAACAATTGCTAACCAATCTCCTTAGAACAGCTCGTCGTGGTAAAATCCTTCGTGAGGGAATTTCAACTGCTATCATCGGTCGTCCCAATGTTGGGAAATCCAGTCTTCTCAACAATCTCCTGCGTGAAGATAAGGCCATCGTAACAGACATCGCTGGTACTACCCGAGATGTTATCGAAGAATACGTCAACATTAACGGGGTTCCTCTCAAATTGATTGATACAGCCGGTATCCGGGAAACAGATGACATCGTCGAACAAATCGGTGTCGAGCGTTCGAGAAAAGCCCTCAAAGAAGCTGACCTAGTACTACTAGTGCTAAATGCTAGTGAACCACTGACCGCCCAAGATCGTCAACTCTTAGAAATCAGTCAGGATACCAACCGCATTATTCTTCTTAACAAAACTGATCTACCTGAAGCGATTGAAACTTCTGAACTTCCAGAAGATGTCATCCGTATTTCAGTTCTTAAAAACCAGAATATCGATAAGATTGAAGAACGCATTAACAACCTCTTCTTTGAAAATGCTGGTTTGGTTGAGCAAGATGCTACTTACCTATCTAATGCCCGTCATATTTCCTTGATTGAAAAGGCCGTTGAAAGCCTACAAGCTGTTAACGAAGGTCTGGAACTGGGGATGCCAGTTGATTTGCTTCAAGTTGACTTGACTCGTACTTGGGAAATTCTCGGAGAAATCACAGGTGATGCAGCTCCTGATGAACTCATTACCCAACTCTTTAGCCAATTCTGTTTAGGAAAATAAGAAAAATCCATGATCGCTCTTGCGGTCATGGATTTTATTGTCTTTATTAGTAATCTGGTCTAAGGACACCTGTTACAGTTGCCTTAGTTGCTTCGTAGTCGCCATCTACGACAACTTTGATAATGCGTTTAGCATCTTCTTCTGGTGCTGGAACTAGAGGTAATCGAGTTGGTCCAGCTTCAAATCCCATATAGTTCAAAACAGCCTTAACTGGAGCAGGACTTGGATAAGAGAAGAGGGCGTTGACCTTAGGAATGAATTTACGTTGAATAGCTGCTGCTTTCTTCATATCGCTTTCTGCAATGGCAGTGAGCATCTCGTGCATCTCATCTCCATTTGTATGGGAGGCAACAGAAATAACCCCATCCGCACCAAGATTCATAGCATGGAAAGCATCTCCATCCTCACCAGTATAAATCAAAAATTCTTCTGGCTTGTGCTCAATCAAGTAAGCCATATTAGCCAAGCTAGTACATTCCTTAACACCGATGATATTTGGATGGTCAGCCAAACGAAGCATGGTTTCTGGAGTCAATTCAACAACTACACGCCCTGGAATGTTATAGATGATAATAGGTAGGTCTGAAGCGTCTGCAATCGCTTTAAAGTGTTGATACATTCCTTCTTGTGAAGGTTTGTTGTAGTACGGTACGATAGCAAGCCCAGCAGCAAAACCACCAAAGTCTGCTACTTCTTTGACAAACTCAATCGAGTCACGTGTATCATTGGTACCTACACCCGCAATCAAAGGAACACGTCCATTAACAATCTTTTGTACAGCCGCAAAGAGTTCCAACTCCTCATCGTGGGTTAAAGTTGGACTCTCAGCAGTCGTTCCAGCTAGAAGAATGCCGTCTGTGTGATGGGCCAATAAATGCTCAATCAAGGCCGGAATGGCATCAAAGTTGATGGAACCATCCTCATGGAAAGGGGTAATAAAGGCTGTGATGATTTTACACTCTTTTAAATCTTGATAAGACATGAGAAACACCTCTCTATTTCAAAGAAGGAGTTCATCTGAACTCCTAAACGATATGACTATTTTAATTCAAATTTCAACTCTGCTGTTGGACGAACCAATCCACGTTCGTGAAGCGTTTCTGCAATCTGAACTGAGTTCCAGGCAGCACCTTTGAGAAGGTTATCTGAAACAACCCACATGTGGATTCCTTTTTCTGCATCCAAGTCTTTACGGATACGACCAACAAAGGTATCACGTGAACCAACTGCATTGATGGCTTGTGGATAGATTTGATGCGCTACATCATCTTCAAGAACTGCACCTGGAAAGGCTGCGATAGCTGCTTTCACTTCTTCGATTGGGGCCACTTCTTTTGTTTCGATGTAAACAGACTCAGAGTGAGCTGACAAAACTGGAATACGAACACATGTTGCAGACACTGCGATGCTATCATCTTCCATGATTTTCTTCGTTTCCTTGGTCATCTTCATCTCTTCATAAGTGTAATCATTGTCAGTAAAGACATCGATTTGTGGAAGAGCGTTAAAGGCGATAGGATAGTGTTTCTTGTCACCACCTGAAGGCAAGATTTCCGCATGCAAATCACGTGGATTCACACCGTCATTCAAGACTTCACGAAGTTCACGTTGTGTTTCAAGAATCGCTCCCATACCAGCACCTGAAACCGCTTGGTAAGTTGAAACGATGATACGGTCCAAGCCCCATTTTTGACGAACAGGCTCAAGAGCCACCATCATTTGGATTGTTGAACAGTTAGGGCAGGCAATAATCCCGTTGTGGGCATCAAGTGCATGAGCATTGACCTCTGGAACAACCAAAGGAACATCTGGATTTTGACGGAAATAAGATGTGTTATCTACTACTACAGCTCCAGCTTGAACTGCGTATGGTGCATACTTAGCTGATGTCGAACCACCTGCTGAGAAGAGTGCAATATCAACACCCTCAAAAGCTGTCTCAGTCGTTTCTTCAATCGTAATATCTTGGTCCTTAAATTTCAAAGTCTTGCCTGCTGAACGTGCAGAAGCAAGGTAACGAATTTTATCGATTGGAAGTGTTGATTCTTCCAACATTTTTATCATCTGAGCTCCGACAGCACCTGTCGCGCCGACTACAGCAACTGTATATCCCATAAATAACCTCTTTCGGAATTTTCTAAAAATTTCTATAATAGATGTATTATACTACTTTTTCAAGAAATTGAAAAGCATTTTTGGGTTATATTTTCTGAAAATTAAAAATCCCCAGTCATTGACCAGGGACTAAGAGGCATCTCCATGTGATGAGCAGGTTCACACAACTCATCAAGGTCCGCTCCTGCGTTATGACCTCCTTATGCTCAATAGTAGTCCGAAGACTACCTATCGACTCATCGCATCTACTATTCTACTAGATAGAGTCACTTTTGTCAACAGCCAAAACGCTTTACTTCATTTATACAGGTGCATAAGAAATATCTTTGAAAAATTTGGGGCAGATTTGGGGCAGACATAACAAAAACCCTTGTAAATCAAGGGCTTTTCCTGTCTATCTAATGCTAATTGCCGGGATTGAACCGGCGACCTCATCCTTACCATGGATGCGCTCTGCCAACTGAGCTAAATCAGCTTACCTAAAAAGTATACTATAGTTCTATGTTCTTGTCAAGCGCTCTCTTTTAATTTATGGAATGAAAAAAGCTAGACTTATCAAGAATCTAGCTTATAAACTTCTTATTTTGTTAGATCGATTCGCTGTCCCAGTTTACCAATCAAAATCGCTCCCACTATAAGTGATGCAAACTCACCAATTCCAGTAGAGAACCATGTGAAGAAGAAGGGAGCTTCTGTCAAGATATGGAGTTCAGCTGCAATGGTAATCATTGAAATGGAGAAGAGAATTGAAAAGAAGAAATGATCTTTTCGAATCAATCCGTTAAAGAGGTAATCTTTGCTGTATTTTGCAAAGAGCAATACCCCTAGACTAAGGAAAACTAGGGTAGAACCTCCACCGACAAAGACATCTATTAGGCCAAAACTACTAAATAAATTAGCAATCATACATCCAATTGTCACACCGATGATATATTTAGGGTTGTAAAAGGCCAAGAAATTCAACATTTCTGAAATACGGAACTGATACGCCCCAAAACTAAGAACATTGATTGGTGGCGTAATAGTCAAAACTACATAGATCGCAGCAACGATAGCGATGTCTGCCATGTCACGAACAGTTAATTTTTTCATGTTTTCTCCTTTAGCGGTTTCCCGCGTAAAATATGCTTGGTGAAAGAAGCTAAGCACCAAGGGTTGAGGTTATCAACCTTACCAGTATAGCACAATATATGACTTTATGCTATACTAAAATCATGAAAAATCAAATAAAAGCTTTCTTTGATAATGAAATCCTTGCCTATCTTTTTTTTGGTGGCGCTACTACTCTGGTTTCTATTGTATCACGTTTGGTTATTTACCATATCAGCCACCAGGAAATCCTCGCAACTGCCCTCGCAAATATTATCGGGATTCTCTTTGCCTTTCTCACAAATGATACAATCGTCTTTAAACAAGAGAGAAGGAATTGGCCAACCCGCCTGGCTAAGTTTTTCTTAGCTCGTCTTTCTACTCTTGGTCTTGACGTTCTTTTAACTTATATCTTTGTTACAACTTTCCCTGATATTATTGGCCAGTTTATCGAATTTAATATAGATAGGGTTAATACGATTGAAACTATTCTAGCACAAATCTTGATCATCATTTTAAACTATATTTTCAGTAAAATCTATATTTTTAAAGGGAACAACTGACCACTTTGAGCGTTCAAGTTGCTTTTTGTCACAATTTAGGATATAATAAATTAGAAAATTAGGAAAGGAATTTATGAAAATGTTAAAGGATCTTAAAGAATTCTTGCTTCGTGGTAATGTCGTTGACCTTGCTGTCGGTGTGATCATTGCCTCTGCATTTGGTGCTATCGTTACTTCATTTGTTAACGATATCATCACTCCACTTCTATTGAACCCAGCTTTGGAAGCTGCGAAAGTACAAAACATCGCTGAGCTTGCATGGAATGGTGTTACATATGGTAAATTCTTGAGTGCTATTATCAACTTTCTCGTTGTAGGTACTGTGCTTTTCTTCGTTATTAAAGCTATGGAAAAAGCGCAAAACCTTCGTAAGAAAGAGGAAGTGGTTGAGGAAGCACCTGCTGCTCCAACTGAACTTGAAGTTCTTCAAGAAATCAAAGCTCTTCTTGAGAAAAAATAAAACAGATAAAGGATTTAGCTTAAAGCTAAATCCTTTTTTCTTTACTCTTTTGGTAACTTCCCAGCCTTTTCGAGCATTTTCTTAATCAAGTAAGGCATCTTCACATTTTCACGGCCTTTTTTCTCAATGAGTTTTTTGACAAATTCTGGCATCTGAAGGTCGTCTGTCTCCTCCATGATGTCCTTTGTAGTTGCCGAAGGCGCTAACTCATCGAAGGTTTCTTCTTCTGGGAGAAAAGCTTTAAATTCTTTGTCTTCATTGGCTCGTACAGTAGCAACTAAAGCGTCAATTAAACGGCTATCTGTATTGGGCATAGGTGGACGATGGTAGGTGACACCTAATTCTTGACACAACTCATAACATTCCACATCGTTATCAAACAAGACTTCGATGTGCTCACTGATAAAGCTAATCGGGACAAAAATATAATGCTCTGGATGTTGCTTTTGTTCTCGTAAATATTCTAAGACATCTGGCTTGATCCAAGGGATTCCAATATCGCTTTCGCTCTGCCAAGTATTGGTATACTGGTCGGTTGTTAGGCCGAGTTGTTCAGCAATGAGCTTGCTATTATCGAAAATCTGATCGATATAAGGATCTCCATAATCCAAGGCAAAAATGGGAACACTGTGAGCTGAAAAGATTACCTTGAAAGATTCTTCTCCCACATGGTTTCGTAAAATTTTTCTAATCTCATCTGTCCAGAAGTCCAGCAAAGGCTGTTGCTGATACCAGTCCTTAATAACTAAAAATCGGATCTGCTGGCTTTCCAAAAACTTTTCATACCCCATGACTGAGTAAAAGGAATAATGAGGTTCCAAAATCAAACAAATACATTCTTCAATACCATCAGACTCCATCTGCTTGATCACATCAGGGATAAAGGGCCGAGAAAACTTATTGGCAAAGTAGATACCGTACTCCTCGCCTAAACGTTCCTTGACTAAATCAACCTCCTCACGTGTAATCCGCTGCAAGGGCGTCCCACCGATAAGGACATAGTTGTCATAGAGAGTCTGAATCTCGTGGTCTTGGGGTCTAACACCACGACGAATATTTGTAAAAAATTCTGCTACTCCTTCAAAACTAATCTCCTCTGGGGATCCAAAGGTCATCATTAATATAGCTTTTTTCATGTTATCATCCTTATGATATTATTTTCACTATCTATTCTATCATGAAAGAAAAAAATAGTAAACGCTTCCGACGTCTACTATTTCTTTTGTTCTTTTGTCTTTCTATCTCGCCTTATGATTAGGATGATAACGACAAGGAGTAAAATAACGATAATCAGGAGAAGAAAGGCAAGGATATAAATCCAATGCGTTGGTAGGCCTTGATCGAAATACCGCGTCCCTACTGCTTCCCCACTTTTATCCTGGGCTGCTTTTACTGGTGCATCCGTTATTTTAGCTAAGAGGATATGCCGTCCGTTGGTAATATTAAGGAAACAGGTGCTTAATAAAACAATCTTGTCCGTTGAGGTCAAGGAAACATCTCGCTTGTACTTGGCTTTACTTAGCAAATATTGATAGTAGGCCTGGTGTTCCTCATCGTTGGAACTCAAAGTTCGGTAAATCTCCGTGTCATAGGCATCTACTTCTAAAATTCCAAATATCTCAAGCCCTCGTTCACGGCCGTTATAATAGATAGAGCCATAACGATGCTTTTCAAAAAAATCTTGATCCGCAAATTTTTGAATCTCCCCAAACATAGCACCAGAAGCCATGGAGTGACCATAAATGATGGTGTTAAAGTCCGTAAAATTTGGGTTAAAACGATAGTCTAGGAATATAGAACCTGACACAGTATAATCGCCAAAGGCATTGCGGTCAAGGTATTTGACATTGTCCTGACTCTGTAAGAGAGGATAGTCTACCTTGGTCCCATCGAGGCTAATCCAACCACAAACATCCTTGTTGAGGTGTTGCAAGGTTTCAAAGCCCGTACTGCTGGCATCCTTTTCAATGGGATTATAATGATCGTAGTCGCTCGCAAGAGCTCTATCAGCTGTAAAAAGACAGAAAAAAGCTAGAAAGAGGGATAGAATGGCCTTTATGGCTTCGCGACTTGTACTTGTTTTCATATTTCCTTCTTTCTCCTTTCTAGCCTTGAAAATAAAAGAGCAAGAGAGGCTGTCCCTTTCTCTTTTATTGGTAGTTTAGTCAGTAATGGTATCTGCCCCTTCTTCCTTTGCTTCTCTTCTACGACGCAAGATCAAGTAGAGGATGATGAGCAAGAAGATCAATAGCAAGAGCAAGATAAATAAGATGATATACCATATCCACAAAGGAATCGATGAGAGAAATCGTCCGAGCGACGAATCATCAAAGACGCTGTAAGGAAATGGTTTTGATTTTTTCGTATGGAAGGTGTTCTTTGGAACCGTATCCGTAATCTTGGCAACTACGATATGTCTCCCATTTGTTACGTCTAGGAAACAGGTACTGAGAAGAATGATATGGTCATTGGGCCCCAGTGTAATGTCTCGTTTGTGGATGGCAACTGAGAGTAAGTGATCGATATATTCTTGGCGCCGATCATCTCCATTAATACCTGGATCGTAGATGTTAAAGTCATAGGCGTCCACCTCGAGCATCTCAAAGATCTCAAGACCTTTTTCAACGCCATTATAGTAAATACTGCCGTAGCGATGATGGTCAAAGAATTCCTTATCAGAAAACTTTGCTACATCTCCAAACATAACCCCATTTTCTACATGGTGTCCGTAGATGATGGTATTAAAGTCTTCGAACTTGGATTCATTTCGAGCCTCAAGAAAAATAGCTCCTGTAGCTGCAAATTCTCCCCTGGAATCTTTGTTCAGGTATTTTTCATTGTCTTTGGCTTGGACTAAGGGGTAGTCGATATTGGTGCCATAGACATTGATCCAGCCGAGAACCTCTGGATTGACTTGCTGTAGCTTGTGAAAGCCAGAAAAACTAGCAAGCTCATCTTTCTCACTGGTACTAACAGGTCTATAGGCCTCATACTCACTTGATGAAGCCTGCGAATAGACCTGATTGGCATCCCAAAGGGCGTAGAAACCAAAGAGAAAGACTAAGGCTGCCAAGAGGAGCAAGATATGATTCATAAATGCATCTACAGCAAGGACCAGACGCCTAGACAAACTCCTTTTTGGTTTCTCACGCTTGATTTTCATCGGTCAAACCACTTGCCTAAGCTTGTCTGCGTTTTTTAGACAAAACAACAAATCCAGCCAAACCAAGACCAATCATCAAGATAAAAGGAAGGTTGTCAATCAAGAGACCAGTAGGGGTAACATTTGGCAAGCTATTTGTAATGGTATTATCATTTGTCTTTTCACCAACTAAAATACTAGTTTGAGTAAAATCAGCTGAAGCTGTACCTGTTTGATTCCTTATAACTCCATTTTCATTATATGAGGCTGTTGCTTTATAACCTTGAGATCCTGATTCAACTAGTTTATAGCGAGTACCTGCAGGTAGATTGTCAAATACCAAAGATTGATCATGGTGAAGGGTAATTGTTTTTTCTTTCCCATTCTCAAATGTATAAGATGTGGAACCAACTTGTCCGACAAATGTACCTTGATCATCTGTTGAAGCTTTTGTAAAAGTTAACTTAAAGGTAAAGTCTTTTGTTTTATCAGCCGAATCACCTTCTACCAATTTTTTGATTACTAAAGATTTTGCTCCTGGATTGAAATTTTCTGGTTTAGGTTTATTTGGTGTTGGTTCATTTGGATTTGTGATTTTACCCGCATTTTTCCTGTAAGTATTTACAAATAAATCATATTTATAAAGTTCGCCCTTCTCAGATGGTTTTACTTTAGCAGTAGAACTTGTAGACACTAGTTTGAAATATACAGATGAAATATAAACACCTGAGCTTTGCTTATTTTTTACAATAACGTGCATTTCATAGCTACGATTATCATATGTCATAGAATCAATTGCTACGCTATTTTTCAGAATTTGTGCCCAACCAACATTTTGAGTTTCTGCTACAGTATAAACATATTCTCCGGCGTGTGTGTAGGTTACGCTTTCGAAAATATTTCCAGTATCTTTCTTAATACTAGTTTGATTTGGTTGCAAAAGATCACTTTTAGAATAAACTACATTCTTTGCAGCTATTTTTCCATTTGAATCAGAAATCGTTTCATAAGGTGCACCATTTGATGATGTACCAGTTTTAGGGGTAAAAGTAAAAGTAAAAGTTGCTTCAGGTGTTGTAATTCCTTCCGCAATATTCAACACCTTATTAATAGAAACTTTTGCACTTGTTTCACCAGTTGCTTTAGCAGTTGCCACATCATTATCATCCGCAAATGTTGGCACTCCTCTAAAGACCGACAAGGCGGTTACAGCTGCAATACTTGCAGTAACTAATTTTTTCAAAAATGTTTTTTTCGTGATTATTCCTTTTATTTTTTAATTTCTTTTTTCATAAATTGTCATCAAAAGCCCCGTCGCCTTAGGACTGTTACCACCTTGCCATGGGTATCCTGTATAGGAATGGTTCCAAAAGCACGACTATCTACAGCCGTTGTTCGATTGTCTCCGAGGACAAAGAGTTGTCCTGCTGGGACTTTCATTGGGAAGGTAGCCCCTTCCTTATAGAGCAGCGTTTCTTTGTAGATATCCTGCTCTTGTTGAGGAGAACCGTTGATGATGAGACCATTTTCGTTTATATCGATTGTACTTCCTTCGGTTGCAATGACACGCGCCACTCTTTCCTTACCCTTATAACTATAGACAAGCAGATCACCAATCGAATAACGTTTATCCAACCTATAGTAGACAACCAAGTCGCCATCTTTTAAGGCTGGCTTCATGCCATCGTCATTGTATCTCAATAGTCCAAAGACAAAAAAGTAAAGGGTGGCCAGTACAAACCCAACTATCAGAAGCTTACTGACTAAGTAGAGGATATCTCCCCATACACTCGGCGGAGACTTATCCCGATTGACTTGTGTTACTGTTTTCTTATGTTTCTTTTTAAGTAGCATTATTTTCTCCTGTGTACCACTAGATATCCGAGTAGGATTGTAAAGAAGATTCCTCCTAGAGGAAGGATTATTCCTAACACGAGTGTACTGCTGAGGAAGTCAACTCCGGTTTCAGGTACACTGTTCTTGTTATTCGTGACTGTCGCGGACTTATCCCCATCCAGTTTGCCTTCTTGATTTTCATAAGATACCTGATATCCACGAGAAGAGTTTGATTCCTCTTCTACGGTATAGTGACTATCAAGTGGAAGTCCATCAATTTTTATGGTTTGATCTTTGTTTAGATCAATAGACGCTCGACCATTCGTAAATTGCAGAGGGGTTCTTTTATTATTCACCGTTGCATTATAGGTTCCATTCAGTGGACTATTCTGAGCATCGCTGATGTTAATGGTAATCTTGAAGGATTTTAATAGGTTGGCAAATACACCTGTAACCTTTTTTGTAACTAATAAACTTGGAAGCTTGTGATTTGTGACAATACTGGTTTCGTCTTTATTCAGATCACCCTCTTGATTCTCATATGTAACGTGGTAACCGTTCGTTGATGCCACGTCTTCTTCAACTTTGTAATGAGTTCCATACGGGAGATATTTTAGAGATTTTTCGGCATTATGTGTTAATGGTATTTGAGCACGTCCATTAGTAACTTTGATATCACCGAAAGTACCATTTATAGGATTTCGTTCTTTATCAGTTAGCTCGATGTTAATATTAAAACTCTTATTCGATGTATCTTCAGGGACTAATATCTTTCTTATCGTCAAACTAGGTAATTGACGATAAGATACTTTAAAGGTTGGCGATTGGTCCGTTCCTTCTTTTTTTACTTCCTTAGTAAAACCTGGAACATCAGGGGCTGTAAGATCATATTGATAACCCTTAGCTACTTTTTCAAAATTGGAAGTTTTACTTAGCTCACCTGCTTTTACTCCAACACTAGTTTTCCTGTATTCATTCTTGTCTGTTCCAGCACTCTTGCTCTTTTGAATTAATTTAAAATCTAAAGCCTTAGGTTGACTAGCTGTTACTGTGCTACTTCCATTAACACCTTCCCACTTCACTTCCACCGGAACCGTTAATGGATCCGAAGGCTTAAATGTTGGGTTGTCAGAGTATTCTTTGGTCTTGGTTTGAGAGGTGCCTATTCCATAGGAATAGGTGACACTGGCACCTTTATTGGAGTAGAGTTTATTGACATCAGAACCTTCAGCATCACCAGTCTCTAGTTTTTTATCACCAGCAATAGCATCTAAGGCATCTTGGCTTGATGTAACAGTAAATTTGAGGACATACCTAGCCCCATCTTCTAAAGAATAATTAGGAGAAAATTTAGCTGTAACTTCCACTAATCCTTCTGACGTTGTCTTGGAATCAAAAGTTACTTGATTTTCGGTTAATGTTTCACTGCTACCAGCCTTTTCTTTCACTACACGAAACTCTGACGATCCGTTTGGTAATAGCTGGACATACTTAGAAAGAACATCCTTAATGGTCACGTGGTGGATTCCCAGTGGCAGAATCTTATCAGTGATATCTTTGAAACTGTCTCGTAACTGGTCTTCATTGTTTGCGGATAGGATTTCATTAGGAATGGAAGAATTGTGGTACCTGATATAATACTGCAAACTGGTAATACTATCGACATTATTTGAATAACGAAACTTAATAGAGTAAAAACCAGCTAGTTTTGGAGCGAGACTATAGGCGAGATTATTGATAGATACATCTAAATTATTCCAGAACCAATCTGGTGCCGTTTCTGATCCATCTTGATTATTATAGTTATAAACTGTATAACCACTGTCGTTGTAATACATATTGGCAAAACCATCTGATAGAACAATAACAACCTTCTTGGCATTTGGTCTTGCACTATCTATCAATTGATTAGCAATACGAATACCCGCGCTAATATTGGTTCCTGTACCGATTCCTGATTCAGTCCCTATTGATTGACCACCAGCAATTCTCATATTACTGACTGCAGTCTTTGAACCACTAGCATCGTTATTCCAATTTAAAATCGTTTCCGCATCATCCCATGGGGACACACCATCATAAAATGCTGTTCTCGCTTCATACGGCCAATACCGATACCCCCACTCCCATTTTCGGTAGTAGGAATTCCATGCTTGTTCCGCAAACTTATTATCAATCTTTCCGCCAAAACCTACCATGGATAACCGATTATTTGAATTGGATAAAATGGTATCAATTAATCCTTGACGATTTCGAGTTCCTTTAAGAGTATTTTTTAAAGCATCCAATCTTGTAATTGTTCGGCCAGTAGAAGAAGGAACATCTCTCTTGTTCATACTTCCTGAAAGATCTGCTACTAAAACAACATCCAAGGGATCCGTTTGGGTCTCCGTTCCCAGTTTGGAAGTGATATCCAATGACAACTCATACTTGTCATCCTGTCCTGATATCGAAGTAATTGTTTTATGAAGGGTTGTCTGAGGTTCTGTAGTAAAATCAGCATTTAACAAACTTATCGGAGCACACAAAAAGAGAATAGCTAACAGTGTAACTAAACGGCGTGCAATAATTTGAACTTTCTTAAAATCGAAGCGAATGTTCATTTTATTCTCCTTAACTAGAATGTACTAATATTATTACTATATCAATCTAGGACGTTTACAAGATAATTGTACAATAAAGTTCACGCAGTGTCAATTAATATGATTGATTTTATATTATGTTAATTAATAAAAGAGTATGATTCTTCTTTGTATTTCAAACTATTCTATGGTAAAATGAAAAAAAATAAAAAAATCTCATAAAATATCAATGCATATATTTTAATCTAAAATATCCAAGATTTCATTTGAAAGTCTTCTGAATTTGAATTATTATATTTTTTCAAAATTCGTGAAATTTTCAGAATGAGGCTTTTTCCGAAGTTTGCATTCTATTTTATGATTGTTAAAGGAGTTTTTATGACTTATCCGAACCTTTTAGATCGTTTCTTGACTTACGTTAAGGTTAATACGCGTTCTGATGAATACTCTACTACTACTCCAAGTACGCAAAGCCAGGTAGATTTTGCGACCAATGTTCTTATTCCTGAAATGAAACGTGTCGGTCTGCAAAACGTTTACTACCTTCCAAATGGTTTTGCTATTGGGACCTTACCAGCAAACGATCCAAGCTTGTCACGCAAGATTGGCTTCATCTCCCACATGGATACTGCTGATTTTAATGCTGAGGGAGTTAATCCGCAAGTCATCGAAAATTACGATGGTAGAGCTATCGACTTGGGTGATTCTGGATTTAAACTCGATCCTGCTGATTTCAAGAGCCTTGAGAAATATCAAGGCCAAACGCTTATCACAACTGATGGAACGACCTTGCTGGGTGCTGATGACAAGTCTGGGATTGCTGAAATTATGACTGCTATCGAATACCTGACTGCTCATCCCAAAATCAAACACTGTGAGATTCGAGTTGGTTTTGGTCCAGATGAAGAAATTGGCGTTGGAGCTAACAAATTTGATGCAGAAGATTTTGACGTTGACTTTGCCTATACTGTTGATGGTGGTCCGCTAGGAGAACTTCAGTACGAGACTTTCTCAGCAGCAGCTGCTGAGCTTCATTTCCAAGGGCGCAATGTCCATCCTGGTACTGCTAAAGGTCAGATGGTCAATGCACTTCAGCTAGCGATTGATTTTCATAATCAACTTCCTGAGAATGACCGACCTGAACTAACAGATGGTTACCAAGGTTTCTATCATCTTATGGATGTGTCAGGTAGTGTAGAGGAGGCGCGTACAAGCTACATCATTCGTGACTTTGAAAAGGATTCCTTTGAAGCTCGTAAAGCAGCTATGCAGTCTATTGCTGATAAGATGAATCAAGAGCTTGGGAATGATCGCGTTAGCTTGACTCTGACAGACCAGTACTACAATATGAAGGAAGTCATTGAGAAAGACATGACACCCGTTACCATTGCTAAGGATGTTATGGAAGATTTAGGTATCACGCCAATTATTGAACCAATTCGTGGTGGAACAGATGGCTCTAAGATTTCCTTTATGGGTATCCCAACTCCAAATATCTTTGCTGGTGGTGAAAACATGCATGGACGTTTTGAATACGTCAGCCTTCAGACTATGGAGCGTGCGGTGGATACCATCATTGGCATTGTATCTTATAAAGACTAAAAAAGACAAGGTAGCTCAGCTACTTCGCCTTTCTTTTTATTCATTTGGTTGAGCACTTGTCTCAGACTCACTTTGCGCTTGCTTTTCTGTTGGTTTAGAAGCAGCTGTTTCACTGTCTTTCTCAGACTTAGATTGGCTATCAGTTTTACTTGCTTTTGAACGGAGTTCCTGGTTCAAGCTAATGATTTCTTTAGCTAGAGTGAGGAGGCCTTCTTTATCACTACTTTTGGCTGCAAGTTGATCAAATAGGCCATCAACACGTTCAAAGTCAGCATCGGATCCTTTGTTATCCTCTAAGTACTTGTGAAGAGAGAGCAAGATATTATAGAGTTTTTGGTAGATAATCACCGTTTGTGGATCTTGTTCTGCTTCTTTTTTCTCTCGTTGGATAGTCGCTGCAATACGATTCAAGAGATCCTCAAGTTGTGTTTTAGCTTCGTCAAGGTCTGCATTTTCCTTTTCAGTAGCCGCTTTGATATTAGCTGCTTCTTCAGCTAGGGATTGTTTGACACCATCTTCTTTGACACGTGCTAGGAGTTGAGCAGCTTTAGTTAGGAGAGCATCCACTTCTTCCTTCTTAACATGACTAACCCGCTCTTCTGGCATAAAATCACCGTAGAGTTCTTTTAGGAATTCATAGATGGCGGTCTTAGCAGTTTGACTATCTACTTTTTCCGTATCTAGAATAGTCTTACCAACTTTTGTAGAAACGGGTTCTTCTTTGAGAGCTTCTTCTACTTCTAACTTAGTTTGGTAAATAGTTGGGAATAACTTGTTCAAGTCGGTTGCTTTGAGGAAAGATTGTGACTGGTAAAGTTCCCATGTCAACTTGGCAACACGGTTCCGAAGTTCTTCTCTCAAACGACCATCAGACACATGTTCGTAGAAGTACTTGATGTACTCTACTGTTGTAACCCCTGTCCGATCTCGGAAATCTTGCAAGGCCTGCAGTTTCGCTTCAATCGCAGTCAACTCTGTCTCATCCTGTGCTAGTTTTGCTTCCTGCAAATGTACCAAAAGATCTTTCTTAGGCAAGCCATAAGTATCTGTATCCAGTGTATTGATCTTATCTACAAGGGCTTGATACTTCTTATCTAAAGGTGAAGTTTCAACCGGTGCCATACTTTGATCCACATGGATATACTGTTTATCAAAGAGATCCAAGGCTGCTAGGTATCCAGCAGTTGAGTTTGTTGCCAGTTTTTTCATATTTTCGGTGAATTGCCCCAAAGCAAGTTCAACCCGTCTCTGCATGATTGGCTGGTCTTTGTAGAGACTTCTGCTATCTGCTAACAGTTGATCCACCTTAGATAGAACTGTTTGTTCATCAAATGCTCCAGGTTGATAGGTCGATTGTAGGGCCGGAATCTTATTTTTCAAAGCTACTTCATAGCCCTTAGTTTGAACTTTGATATAGTGATTGTGGTCTCCGTGAGGAATCACAAAACTACCATTTTCTACTTGCAAACTATAAGGAGACACCCCATCACGTAGTGCAGTCGTATACAGTTCATTTAGGAAATCCAGTTCTGGGTTCCCAGTTTGGAGAGGAATACGAACATGTTCTTTTCGAACAGCATAGGGATGGATATGGGTTGGATCATAGGCTTGATCCGGATTTCCAAAGACAAAGAATCCATTTGAAATGCGAATCGCTTCAAGCGGTACTCCGTAGGTCTGTGAGATATACTTGATTTTTTCTTCATCGCTAGCATCTCTTGAGAAACTTTCCACAGTCTTTGCAAGTGGTTGAACCGGCTCAGACTGATGATTTTCTTTCAAGTGATCTTGGGCAGCTTTGATTTGGGCTGCAGTCAAGTCCTTCTTAAAGAAATAATGAGCGTGATCTCCATGAGAAACTACAAACCCTTGCTCATCTTCACTAATAACACGGTCAGCTGCAAAACCATGATCATGTTCTTCACCGTGGTGATGGTCATGCTCCTCTCCATCATGGTCATGATCTTCGTGGTTGGTATCCTGACTTCCATGGTTACCGTCTTGGTCATGATGATGATCTGGTTGAGCTGGATGTTCTGTTGGTTTGCTTGGATTTTCCAAAGGTGTTGGCTTCCCACCGTCGCTAGATAAAGGAATCATACGCGCAATCTTTTCTTCCAAGGCAGAAAGTTTTGTATATGGGATGAAATGATAGTGATTTCCGTGAGGAATCGCCACACCACTCGGCGTTCTACTTGAAATCTTAGCAGGGTCAAAAATCAAGCCATCTGATTCAGCATAACGTTGACTACTTGGAAGAGCATAGAGCTGTTGCAATAGACTCTGAAGACTCTCAGCTTGATTACTTGGTGTTTCAGCCTGTTGACTTTGGTTGGTAGTTTGACCAGTTTCGTTTGGACTAGGACGATAGTTAGTCACACTCTGCTGAGTTCTAGTTCCAGAGAGGTAGGCTTGGGCAGCAGCTAATTCGCTAGCAGACAAGGAACTCTTTGGAATGTAGTGGTAATGTCCACCGTGAGGTACGATATAAGCATCTCCAGTATCCTCTATAATATCAGAAGGATTAAAGATGTAGCCATCATCAGTTGTATAGCGACCTTGAGATTGAGCAAGCGCCACTGCACTATTAGAAGTTGGTGCGTCGTGAGTATGGTCTTGTTTTTGGCGCTCAATTTCCTCCTTCGTACGAATATTATCAGCATGAGCCGCATCTTTAAGGTAGACATAATACTTACCATCAACCTTGATAATGTAGCCACCTTTGATTTCGTTGACAATATCAGCGTCTTTCAGTTGATAATTGGCATCTTTCATCAACAGTTCTTCGCTGAAAATCGCGTCAAAAGGAACTTTACCATTGTAATAATGGAAATGATCACCATGTGAAGTCACATAACCTTGATCGGTGATTTTCACGACAATTTGTTCAGCCTGAATATCTTCTTTTTTGCTAACTTGATCTGGTGTCTGGGTCTCTGTTTTTTGAGAATCTTGCTTCCCATCGACATAAGACACACGGTTATTATCTTTGTTTCCTTCTACCTGGTGTTGGTTCAATGCATAGATGCAAAGGCTTAGGGAAAGGACAAGAGCCGATCCTGCTGCAAGGTATTTCTTCTTCATTTTCATCATCTCCTCATTTTAATTCTTCTGCAAGAACATTCATGTTTTCTTCTAGATTTTCTAAGTAAGTTTTGTCATTTTCAGGATCTGCTTCTAAAGGATTGAGTGTCTTTAGGCTAACTCCTGTTGATTTGACCAAGGTCTCAGCGACTTTAGAAGAAGCATTGCTCTCAGTAAAGATGGTTTTAACCTTATAGGTCTTAACGAATTCCTGAATTTCTGTTAGTTGTCTCGGACTTGGTTCTTGTTCAGGGGAAATCCCTGCTATACCAAGTTGTTTCAAACCAAAGCGTTTAGCGAGATAAGAAAAGGCTGTGTGTTGTGTAACAAAGGTCTTTTGACTCGCTTTTTCAAAAATAGGCTGGTACTTCTTAGTCAATTCTTGGGCTTTAGCGATAAAGTTTTTAGCATTCTTTTGATACGTTTCCTTATTAGAACTATCAATCTCCGAAAGTTTGTCAGCGATAATCTGAGCTTCTTCACCTGCTTTTTCTGGATCTAACCAAGTGTGAGGGTCGTAGAGTGTTTTTTCATCGATGCCGTCACCAGCTTCTACATCTTCTAAGCCCGGTACACGCTCCAAGGTCATTCCTTCAGAAGCTTCTAAAACTTTAACTTTTGAGTTTTTCAAGTTAGGATCTAGGCTTCCAGCCCAAGATTCGAGCGTATGAGAATGGTAGACAAAGACATCTGCATCATAGATAGCAGCAATGTCATTTGCTGACGGTTCAAAGGAGTGAATCCCATTACTTGACTGAATCATCCGTACGTCATTCAAGTCACCTGATACCTCTTTGACCATGGCATAGATTGGGTAAAAACTTGTTACAATCTTCATCCCTTTTGCTTCTTGTTTTTCTTTTTGGCTACATGCTCCTAAGACAAGAACCAAGAGACCTACCACTAATAATAGAAATGTTCTTTTTTTCATCGTTACTCCTTAACTAGTATTTAACCATTTAATTAACTAGTAAATAGTTTATCTTTATTTACACTATATGTCAAGATATTTTACATATTTTCATGAAAAAAATGAGAACTAGAACTTACATTCTGTTCTCATTTTCGATTTTAACTTTTCTAGTTCTCCTATCCTGTTTTTAGGAGTTAGAAAATGTTGTTACAACTACTTACTCTCCCTTAACAAAGCCAATAATTTTTCAGCTTCTGCCATAATAGTATTGTTGTCCTGGGAGCCAAATAGCAGGTTATTTTTTAAGCCAGTGAGAGTTTCTTTGGCATTGGACTTGATAATGGGGTCTTGGATCTTTGCAAGTAGCTCTTCAGCCTCTCTCAGTTTTTCTTCAACCTTTTCAGTTTCAACCTGAGGTTCTTCTGGTTCCTCTGGTGATTCTTCTTCTGGCTCCTCAGTTGGTTTTGGAGATTCTGGTTTCTCACTCTGAGGTTTCTCTTCGCGAGGTTTTTCTTCCTCAGGTTTTTCTGTACGAGGTTTCTCCTCTGATGGTTTTTCCGTTTGATTGGTATCAGCTTGACCATTTTGGTTTCTTTGAACATGGTCACTTGCATTCCCCCAACCACTATCTGAATGCGGACGTTCGTTTGGATGTTCGACATAGTACTTGACAGTCGCAAAGAGATCCTCAAGAGTATACCCCTTAGGTGCCTCATAAAGTCCTTCGTCAAACCACTCAAATTTTATGTTATGGTAATGATCATAATGAGGAATGATTAAACTACCGTTTTTAACTTCCACGGTATGTTGGAGATTGTAAGGCATACGATCAAGCGGCACCTTCTTAACTGCTTTCACGCGGTTGTAGATAGCTTCTGCTCCTTTAGCCTCCGTATTTCCTGGATTCTGATGGTCTGTTGAAGGAGGAGTCAAACCTTTCTCTTTAGCATAAGCCTGGGCTGCCGCTCTTTCGGCTTCAGACAAACTATCTTTCTTAATCCAATGACTATGGGTCATATGTGGAGCTACATAGGCATCCCCCTCATCACTGGTGATATCACGAGGATCAAAGATATAGCCATCTTCTGTTGTATACTTGCCTGCCAACTTGGCTACCTGAATCTCATCATCAGTGTAGGCAATTTGCGCATTTGGTTTTCCTAAACGTTCTGGATGACGAATCGGTGCTAGAAAGGCCAAGATATCATCCACCAACTTGACTTTATCACTGCTTTCATCATTTAAACGTTCCAACAGTTTATCCAAAGCGTCAAAATCAGCTTGGCGCCCTTTATTATCAAGTAAGTCCTGATGAATTCTTGCTAGTAAATCATAAGCCTTATTGTAAAATCCTCGATCATCAGATGGGAGATTGGTTTTCTTAGCTCCGAGTTTATGAGACAAACTTTCTTGCTTGGCTAGTTTACTATCAATTGCTGCTGCTGTTTCTGCTGAAAGCTTCTTGGCAGGAATATAACGTGAGGTTCCATTCTCCTCAAAGACATAGCCGTCAGCTACTTTTCGAATCGCTTGTTTAACCAATTTTTCGTCAATTGGATTGCTTGGAGTTGGTTGAGGAGTTGGTGCAGGTTGCGGGCTTGGACTAGGTTCCGGAGTCGGTTGTGGACTTGGTTGTTCTGGTCTTGAATCCGGCACCCTATGGTTCGAACTGTACTGTAGAGGAATAATACGAGCGATTCGTTCTTCCAATTCAGACATCTGTGAATAAGGGATGAAATGGTAATGGTTCCCATGAGGCACAGCAACTCCTCTAGCTGTTCGACTTGTAATCTGTGCTGGGTCGAAGACAAGACCATCAGATTCTACGTGTCGTTGGCTGAGCGGCAAGGCGTAAAGTTGTTTCAGAAGGCTATCAATATCCTCATCACTCTGACTTGCTTGGTTATCGTCGCTACTGTTGTTAGCTGTGTTCGTGTTCGTATAGCTGTTGCCTTGATTATTATAGGATGGAGTCCATCTATCTACATCGCTGCTAGCACTGTTGTTATTGGTACGGCGATAAGTAGGCGTATTTGATTGGCCACTTCTACCAGATAGAAAGGCTTCTGCTGCAGCCAATTCGCTGGCTGATAACTCGCTCTTGGGAATGTAATGGTAATGGTCGCCATGAGGAACGATATAAGCATCACCAGTATCTTCAATGATATCGGATGCATTAAAGATGTAACCATCATCTGTGGTGTAGCGTCCCTGTGAACGTGCCAAGGCTACCGCACCATCGTTTGCTGAAGTCCCTCTTTCACGATGCTGACTATGTTCTTGTTTTTGCCGATTGATTTCTTCTTTCGTACGGACATTATCCGCATGGGATGCGTCCTTAAGGTAAACATAGTATTTTCCATCTACCTTGATCACATAACCGCCCTTGATTTCACTGACAATATCCTCGTCCTTGAGCTGGTAGTTTGGATCCTTCATCAGCAACTCTTCACTGATGATAGCGTCATAAGGGACCTTGCCATTATAGTAATGATAGTGGTCGCCGTGCGAAGTAACATATCCTTGGTCTGTTATCTTGATGACGATTTGTTCGGCATTGATGCCTTCTTTTTTGCTGACCTCATCAGGAGTCAGATCCTCTGTTTTTTGCGCAGCCTGTTTTCCATCTATATAGGAAACACGGTTATTTTCCTTGACCGTTCTAGCTTGATACAGTCCCAATTCATAAGAACAGACACTTAAAATTAAAGCTGCCGCAGAACCAGCAAGGTATTTTTTATTAATTTTCATCGAAACTCACTTTCTTTTTTGATATTTCTAGTTGCAATTCATTTCTAAATTGCAGAAACTCCTCTCTATTACTTAACTGGTTAATAGTTTACTCCTAAATTTTCAACTTGTCAAGAATTTTATGAACCAGTTAAGTATTTTTTTATTCTTCAACGCTACTTTCTCTAGAATGGAGTTTATATAACAAAGATTTTCTTGAAAGTTCTTAAAAAAAATCCCTGCAACTGGGTTGCAAGGACTTTTTGATTAATCAAAATTAACGTATTCTTTTTGAAGTTCAAGAACTTCTTCCATTGTTGAGCATTCTGTAAGGGCACGGTTTGCGTACTCTTCCATCTTAGCTGTATCGAGTTTCTTCATCAAGCTACGTGTACGAAGTACTGATGTTGCTGACATAGAGAACTCATCTAAGCCCATTCCTACAAGAAGAGGAACAGCTTGTTGGTCACCAGCCATCTCACCACACATACCAGCCCATTTACCTTCAGCGTGAGCTGCTTTGATAACGTTGTTAATCAAACGAAGGATTGATGGGTTGTATGGTTGGTAAAGGTATGAAACTTGTTCGTTCATACGGTCTGCTGCCATTGTGTATTGGATCAAGTCGTTTGTACCAATTGAGAAGAAGTCAACTTCTTTAGCAAATTGGTCTGCAAGCATTGCTGCTGCTGGGATTTCAATCATGATACCAACTTGGATATTATCCGCAACTGCAACACCTTCAGCAAGAAGGTTTGCTTTTTCTTCGTCAAAGACTGCTTTCGCTGCACGGAATTCTTTCAAGAGCGCAACCATTGGGAACATGATACGCAATTGACCGTGAACAGACGCACGAAGAAGGGCACGGATTTGTGTGCGGAACATAGCATCTCCAGTCTCAGAGATAGAGATACGAAGGGCACGGAATCCAAGGAATGGGTTCATTTCGTGAGGCATATCGAAGTAAGGGAGTTCCTTATCTCCACCGATATCCATTGTACGAACGACAACAGGTTTACCGTTCATTCCTTCAAGTACAGCCTTGTAAGCTTCGTACTGCTCGTCTTCTGTTGGGAAGTCTTGAGAATCCATGTACAAGAACTCTGTACGGTAAAGACCAACAGCTTCAGCACCGTTATCATTGACACCTTCAACGTCTTTTGGAGTACCGATGTTGGCAGCCAATTCAAAGTGTTTGCCATCAGCAGTTACTGTTTTAGCATCTTTCAAGAGAGCCCATTCAGCTTTTTGTTTCGCATAAGCTTCACCAGCAGTCTTGAATTCTGCTGCTTGCTCATCAGTTGGGTTGATAATAACTTCACCTGTGATACCGTTAACGGCAAGAATATCACCATCTTTAACGATTTCAGTGATATTGTTTGTACCCAATACTGCTGCAATTTCAAGCGTACGCGCCATGATAGCAGAGTGGCTTGTACGACCACCAATGTTAGTTACAAAAGCTTTTACAAAGTTTTTGTCCAATTGAGCTGTATCTGAAGGAGTCAAGTCATGCGCAATCACAATCACTTCTTCATTGATAGAAGCTGGGTTTGGCAACTTTTTACCAAGGAGGTTAGCCAATACACGTTTTGTCACGTCGCGGATATCCGCTGCGCGTTCTTGCATGTATGGGTTGTCTTCCATGCCTTCAAAGATAGTGATAAACATGTCTGTTACTTCTTTCAGACCTGCTTCTGCATTCACTTTCTTAGCACGGATTGTTTCCTTGATTTGGCTGATCATTTCTGGGTCAGCAAGAACCATTAAGTGAGCGTCAAAAACTTGAGCTGCTTCTTCACCGAGCGTACCTACTGCTTTCTCGCGAATAACAGAAAGCTCGTCTTGTGATGCCTGTAGAGCGGCATCAAGGCGAGCTTCTTCTGCGTTTGTATCTTCGACTGTAATAGTCTCAAATGACAAATCCGGTTGAACGAGTAGATATGCTTTTGCAACTGCAACACCGTCAGATGCTGCGATTCCTTTAAGCATTTCTGTCATTTTCCTTATGCCAATCCTTCTTTTTCCATAGTTTCAGTGATAGCAGCGATTGCGTCGTCAGCATCTGCACCTTCAGCTGAAATTGTAACGTCAGCACCTTGGCCAACACCAAGACTCATAACACCCATGATAGATTTAAGGTTTACTGATTTACCTTTGTATTCAAGAGTGATATCTGAAGCAAATTTGCTAGCTGTTTGAACCAACAATGTTGCTGGACGTGCGTGAATACCTGTTTCTGCCACTACGTGGAAATCTTTAGAAGCCATAGTTTGACTCTCCTTTAGTTATTTCTTTTTTGGATTATATGTGATAACCCTTACAAGACTGTATTATATCACCTTCTAGATTATTTTTCAAGTGTTTTATGGACTTTCTTCTATTTCCTTTCAGATAACTTGCTGAAAATCTTCTATTTATCTTACCAATATACAGTATATAGTTTTTTTGTTTTGATAAACTTTGATAGTTCAATGAAAACCCAATTTTACACTCTGACAAAACACTATATCTTGTGCTTTGTTTTTGAAACTGTAACTTTTTAGCACAAGATTTAGTTTAAAAAGTTTGACAAAGTTTTTTTTTCTGATATACTAAGAAAGTAATCAAATTTTATGAGGAGTTACGAAAATGGTAACGGTTTATTCTAAAAACAACTGCGTCCAATGTAAGATGACCAAGCGTTTCTTGGATAGCAACAATGTCGCTTATCGTGAGATCAATCTCGACGAGCAACCTGAGTACGTCGATCAAGTTAAAGAGCTCGGTTTCAGCGCTGCTCCTGTTATCCAAACACCAACTGAGGTCTTTTCAGGCTTCCAACCAGGAAAACTGAAACAATTAGCATAATCTTAGTACATCATCCAGAAGAGATTGCTTCTAGGGCTAACTTAGAGGCCTTTCTTTTGTAATTAGATAAAGGAAATTTTATGGGATTAAAACATCTTGAGGACGTAACTTACTTCCGTCTCAATAACGAAATCAACCGTCCTGTTAATGGACAAATCATGCTTCATAAAGATAAGGAAGCCTTGGATGCCTTCTTTAAAGAGAATGTGGTTCCAAATACAATGGTTTTTGATTCAATTACTGATAAAATCAACTACCTCATTGAACACAACTACATCGAAACTGCATTTCTCAAGAAATACCGTCCAGAGTTTTTGGAAGAATTGCATCAATTTATCAAAGACCAAAACTTCCAATTCAAATCATTCATGGCTGCCTATAAGTTTTACAACCAGTATGCCTTGAAGACTAATGACGGTGAATATTACCTTGAAAGTATGGAAGACCGCGTCTTCTTTAATGCACTTTATTTTGCTGACGGGGACGAAGCAATTGCGACTGATATTGCCAATGAAATCATCCACCAACGCTACCAACCTGCTACTCCTTCCTTTTTGAACGCAGGTCGTGCTCGTCGTGGGGAGTTGGTATCTTGTTTCTTGATTCAAGTAACTGATGACATGAACTCTATCGGACGTTCTATCAACTCAGCTCTTCAACTTTCACGTATCGGTGGTGGTGTAGGTATTACTCTAAGCAACCTTCGTGAAGCTGGCGCACCTATCAAAGGTTATGAAGGAGCAGCTTCTGGTGTCGTTCCAGTTATGAAACTCTTCGAAGACAGTTTCTCCTACTCTAACCAATTGGGTCAGCGTCAAGGTGCTGGGGTTGTCTACCTCAATGTCTTTCACCCAGATATCATCGCCTTCCTTTCAACTAAGAAAGAAAATGCCGATGAAAAGGTTCGTGTTAAGACCCTCTCACTTGGAGTTGTGGTGCCCGATAAATTCTACGAATTAGCTCGTAAAAATGAAGAAATGTATCTCTTTAGCCCTTACTCTGTAGAGCTTGAGTACGGTGTGCCATTCAACTACATCGACATCACTGAAAAATATGATGAATTAGTCGCAAATCCAAACATCCGCAAGACAAAAATCAAAGCTCGTGATTTGGAAACTGAAATTTCTAAATTGCAACAAGAATCTGGTTACCCTTATGTCGTCAACATTGATACAGCCAACCGTGCGAATCCAGTAGATGGTAAGATTATCATGAGTAACTTGTGTTCTGAGATTCTTCAAGTTCAAGAACCAAGCTTGATCAACGATGCTCAAGAATTCCTTCAAATGGGAACAGACGTTTCATGTAACCTTGGTTCAACCAACGTGGTCAACATGATGACTTCACCTGACTTTGGTCGTTCTATCCGTGCGATGGTTCGTGCTTTGACTTTCGTTACAGATAGTTCACACATCGTAGCTGTCCCTACTATCGACCACGGAAACAGTTTAGCTCACACCTTTGGTCTTGGTGCTATGGGGCTTCATAGCTACCTTGCCCAACAACTGATTGAGTACGGATCACATGAGTCAATTGAATTTACAAGCATCTACTTTATGCTTATGAACTACTGGACCTTGGTAGAATCTAATAACATAGCGCGTGAACGTGGTATCACCTTCCACAACTTTGAAAAATCAGACTATGCTAACGGAAGCTACTTCGACAAGTACGTGACAGGCGAATTTGTTCCAAAATCAGACCGTGTTAAAGAACTCTTCAAAGATGTCTTTATTCCAAGTGCTGCTGATTGGGCTGAACTTCGCGAAAAGGTTCAAGCAGATGGTCTTTATCACCAAAACCGCCTTGCTGTAGCTCCAAATGGTTCTATCAGTTACATCAACGATGTTTCTGCATCTATCCACCCGATTACGCAACGCATTGAAGAACGCCAAGAGAAGAAAATCGGTAAAATCTACTATCCTGCTGCAGGTTTGTCAACAGATACTATCCCTTACTACACTTCTGCTTACGACATGGATATGCGTAAGGTGATTGATGTTTACGCTGCTGCGACTGAGCACGTGGACCAAGGGCTTTCACTCACCCTCTTCATGCGTAGCGACATTCCAAAAGGTCTTTACGAATGGAAGAAAGAAAACAAACAAACGACACGTGACCTATCTATCCTTCGTAACTATGCCTTTAACAAGGGTATCAAGTCTATCTACTACGTCCGTACCTTTACAGACGATGGTGGAGAAGTCGGTGCTAACCAATGTGAAAGCTGTGTGATTTAATTTTTATCTGAGGCAGCCACGTTTTCTCAGACTACTGATTAAGTTAACCGCCAGACAAAACTTGATAAGTATCTTAAATACTATGAAAAACTAAAAAGTCGGGTTTCCGACTTTTTGTGCGATACTCTTCTCAGACTATGATAAAATAGAGATGATTCGGCAATCGCATTATTACATACAGAAAGAGATTTCAAATGGAAACTTACTACAAAGCCATTAACTGGAATGCCATCGAAGATGTCATCGACAAATCAACTTGGGAAAAGCTGACAGAGCAATTCTGGCTCGATACGCGTATCCCCTTGTCAAATGACCTAGACGACTGGAGAAAACTATCAAACAAAGAAAAAGACTTAGTAGGAAAAGTCTTTGGTGGTTTGACCCTTTTGGATACCATGCAATCTGAAACAGGAGTTCAGGCGCTTCGCTCAGACATCCGTACACCGCATGAGGAAGCTGTTTTCAACAACATCCAGTTTATGGAATCTGTTCACGCAAAATCTTACTCTTCTATCTTTTCAACCTTGAATACCAAGGCTGAAATTGAAGAAATCTTTGAATGGACCAACACTAATCCCTACCTACAAAGAAAAGCAGAAATTATCAATGAAATCTACCTCAATGGTAGCCCACTAGAAAAGAAAGTTGCCAGTGTCTTCCTTGAAACCTTCCTCTTCTACTCTGGTTTCTTCACCCCCCTCTACTATCTCGGTAACAACAAATTGGCCAACGTTGCGGAAATCATCAAACTGATCATTCGTGATGAGTCTGTTCACGGAACTTACATTGGTTACAAATTCCAACTTGGTTTCAATGAATTACCTGAAGAAGAGCAAGAAAAGCTCAAAGAGTGGATGTACGACCTGCTCTATACCCTCTATGAGAACGAAGAAGGTTATACAGAAAGTCTCTATGACGGTGTTGGTTGGACCGAAGAAGTTAAAACCTTCCTTCGTTACAATGCCAATAAGGCTCTTATGAACCTAGGACAAGATCCACTCTTCCCAGATTCAGCTGATGATGTCAACCCAATCGTTATGAACGGTATTTCAACAGGAACTTCTAACCACGACTTCTTCTCTCAAGTCGGAAATGGTTACCTCCTTGGTGAAGTTGAAGCCATGCAAGACGAGGACTACAACTACGGTTTAGACTAATTTGGCCGATCATTCAAAATATCATGGTTTGTTTAAAACAACCATGATATTTTTGTTTTTTGTTTTATTTTGTTTTTTTCTATTTGATTAATTGAGCGTTTTATGGTAAGATAATAATAGTAGAAATCGAGGTGATAAGGATGCTAAAGCAAGAAAAACTAGATAGTATTCTAGAAGCAGTAAACACAAAAGGCACTATTACTGTAAAAGAGATTATGGAGAGTCTTGATGTGTCAGATATGACAGCTCGCCGCTACTTACAAGAATTGGCAGATAAAGATTTGCTGGTTCGTGTGCATGGTGGCGCTGAAAAACTTCGTACAGGTTCTCTCTTAAACAACGAACGCTCAAACGTTGAAAAACAAGGCTTGCAGATTGCTGAAAAACAAGAAATTAGCCGTTTTGCAGGTCATTTGATTGACGAAGGTGAAACCATTTTTATCGGGCCAGGAACAACCTTAGAATGTTTTGCTCGTGAACTCCCAATTGATAATATTCGTGTTGTAACAAACAGTCTTCCAGTTTTTCTCATCCTAAACGAACGAAAACTAACAGATTTGATTTTGATTGGTGGAAATTATCGCTCTATCACTGGAGCTTTTGTGGGAACACTTACCCTGCAGGATTTAGCCAATCTTCAGTTTTCTAAAGCTTTTGTAAGTTGTAATGGTATCAAGGATAAAGCTATTGCTACTTTCAGTGAAGAAGAGGGCGAGGTTCAACGAATCGCCTTGAACAATGCCAATAAAAAATACTTACTGGCAGACCACAGCAAGTTTAATAAGTTTGATTTTTACACTTTCTACAATATCTCAGAGATTGATACCATCGTTTCAGATTCCAAACTGAGTCAGGAAACATTTGAAGATCTATCGAAACAAACAACCATTCTTTTATCAAAACCATAAAAATTCCCCTGCCTTTTGGCGGGGAATTTTTGTTGAATTTTAATCAATAAGTTGTGTCTCAGCTAGTTTCTTGTACCAGTGAGCCGATTTCTTTGGATAGCGCTCCTGAGTCTCAAAATCAACATAGAAGAGACCGTAACGCTTTTCATAGCCATTTGACCAAGAAAAGACATCCATTAGCGACCAGATAAAGTATCCTTTGACATTGGCTCCATCAGAGATTGCAGATGCAATCACTTCCATATGTTTCTTAACATAATCAATCCGCCCATCATCGTAGACTGTCCCATCCACAAACTCATCTTTGTATCCGAGACCATTCTCAGTGATGTAGATTTTTTTGTAATTAGGATAATCTTTCTTCACGCGCATGATTTGGTCATACAAACCTTGAGGGTAGATAATCCAATCCCAATCGGTACGTGGGACATAATCAGGAGCTACACGACGACCAACTCCCTTAATCTGATACTTAGAGCTTCCTTTTTCACCTTTTCCATTGTGGATGATTTCCGTCTCTCCATCAAAGGCTTGCATCCAATCACTCATATAGTAGTTAATTCCTAGGAAGTCGTTCAAGTCTTTTGCAGCTTCTAGGACTGCGAAGTCTTCTTCACGCAAATCTAAGCTTCCACCATTGACTGCTAAGATATGGTTGACACCTTCCATGGTTTCTTCGGAATATCGTCCTAGATAAGTTGCATCCAAAATAAATTTATTGTGAATGATATCTTCTAACTCAGCCGCTCGAACATCTGCTGGATTATCTGGATCCAGAGGATACTTAGTAGGCAGGGCATGAACCACACCAATTTCACCTTTATAACCTTTACCTTTATATAGCTTGACTGCACGCGCATGCGACACCATCATATTGTGATGAGATTGGAAGACTTTGGCAAGGTCGTACTGAATACCTGGAGGGAATTTCCCAACCAAGTATTGACCATCACCAATTGGCCCAATTTCATTAAAGGTTGTCCAATAGTTAACTTCAGGAAATTCTTCAAAACAGAAAGCCGCGTAGTCTACAAAGTGTTCAATGTTTTCACGGTTTAAGAAGTCTCCATTTGAATGTAGAGCTTCTGGCGTGTCAAAGTGATGAAGAGTTACAAAGGGCTCAACATGCCGTTTGTGACATTCTGCAAATAGATTATGATAGAACTCAACCCCCTTGTCATTAACCTTCCCATAACCAGTTGGAAAGATACGTGACCAAGCGATTGAAATACGGATACCATTGACACCATACTCTTCTGCAAGTTTGAGGTCAACTGGGTATTTGTGGTAGAAATCACTGGCTGGTTCAGCAGTGTACCAGTAGTTATCTTTGAGGTATTTGTCCCAGGCAACTGGTCCTTTACCATCGGTATTGGTCGCACCTTCTGCTTGATAGGCTGCTGTTGCCCCGCCAAAAATAAAGTCTTTTGGAAGTGTTTTTGTCATTTGATTCACCTTTCAAGAAATAGAAATGAGATGGAGATAGAGTTGGGAGGAGTTCCGCCATCTCACTTCTTTGCTATTTACATTTTACTCTTCGAACTGCGCTTGAACAAAGGCAAGAGCGCCTTTTCCATCACGAGTCAGTTTAATGTATTGGCCACCTTCTGTCTTGGCAAGTTTGATACCAAGTTTGTCGGTTTCGGCCTTCATGTCTTCAAAGTTTGAAGCAACTTGAGGAGCAAGGATAACCAGATCAAACTCAGGCAACATTTCACGGTGAGCACCATAGCCACCAGCTGCTGCTTTAACAGGAACTTTGTACTCTGCAGCTGCCTTGTTTAGAGCATTTGCAAGGAGACCACTTGTACCTCCTCCTGCACAGAGAACGAGAACATTTGTTTCTTCTGTGATTGTGTTTTGCGCTGCTTCTACACCAGCTTTTTCAAGAATAGCATCTGCTTTGGCAGTATTGAAGTTTGCAGCTACTTTTTCTTTCAATTCATCATTGGCTTTACCAGAACGTTCTTCTTCAAGGATTTGTTCATCATAAACCTTGAGGAATGGATAGTAGATGGCTACGTCAACAAGGATTAACAAAGCAGCAAGTACAAATGACAAGAATTGGAAGTTTGTACCGAGAACAATACCGAGCGGACCTGGTGTTGTCCAAGGAAGGTTGGCAGTAAATGAGTTCATGCCAAGCGTCTCAATGAAGAATTTAAAAATCCATACGTTGGCAATTGGCGCAAAGATGAATGGAATAAAGAAGATTGGGTTCAAGACAAGCGGTGCACCAAACAAGATTGGTTCATTTACACCAAAGAAAGTTGGAACTACTGAAGCACGTCCGATTGCACGGTTACGTTTCGATTTGGTTAACCACATGAACATGAATGGAACAACCAGTGTCGCACCAGTACCACCCATGGTAACGATAAACATTTGTGTACCAGAAGTAAGAATCTTGTCAGCGTGCATACCTTGTTGGAGAAGGTTCAAGTTGACTTCGGCATTTGCATAGGTAATCGCTGCGATAGCAGGTTCAACGATAGATGGACCATGGATACCAACAAACCAGAAGAAGGCAAAGGCACCAAAGATAATGGTAATACCTAGATAGCCATCAGCAGCTGAGAATAATGGTGCAAAGAATTTACCGATTGATTCAGCTACGCTTGCACCAACAAAATGACGAGCTAGTAAATCAAGAGCATAAAGAGAAACCACTGATAGAGTGAATGGAATCACATCTTTAAAGACTTGTGAGATATTTGGTGGAACTTCGTCAGGCATACGAATAGTGACGTTGTTCTTAACACAAACCTTATAGATGGCTACAGTAACAAAGGCAGCAAGGAAGGCCGAAAGCAAACCTTTTGTCCCCAAGAATCCAGTAGCTAGTCCATTTTCGATAGGATCAGCTGCTAACATTAACAAACCAACAATCGCAGCCAAAAGTGTCGACATATAGTTGATTTGGTTGGTTTTCTCCATGCTACGGTTTACTGAGTCGGTCAATGACTTAGCTGTTGTACCAGCTACCAAGAGAGCTAGAATCCCCATTGAATAGCTATAAGGTTTCATGAGGAGATTGACAACATCGTCAGACCATTTAAAGCCCCATGAGTTTGGTACAAAAGCAATCAAGATAAAGATACTTGAGAAGAGAATAACTGGCATTCCAGCAATGAAACCATCTCGAATGGCACGAAGGTAGATATTACGAGACAGTTTTTCAAAGAAAGGCTTTCCTTTCTCGATAAAAGCAATTAATTTATTCATTACTTAACTCCTCTCTTGTAGAGTTCGATTAAATGGTGCATCAAATCTTTTAACAAGATAGTTGTCATCAAGTGATCCTGACCG
This sequence comes from Streptococcus oralis, assembly GCF_019334565.1. Lineage (NCBI taxonomy): Bacteria > Bacillati > Bacillota > Bacilli > Lactobacillales > Streptococcaceae > Streptococcus > Streptococcus oralis. The sequence goes on from NZ_CP079724.1 coordinate 1,041,720, forward strand.
TGCATCATGGTTACACTATAGGCTAAGTCCTCACCTGAAGCTTCCTTAGTTAATAGACTTGTTTGCGCGTGATGAGCCTCAGCGATGCAACCACCAGCTTCCTCTACGAGAGTATCAGCTTTCGCAAAATCGCCAGCTTCAGCAGCCTTCAAGGCTTCCAATAGTTTTGAACGAGCATCGCCAGCATAGGCTACGATTTCAAAACCTAACAATGTTACTTCTTCTCTATTCATGATAGAATTCTCCTTATGTATTTTTAATTAAATTTTTATGACAATAAACGTTGGATATGTAGAACTAGATAAACTCGTTCACTTTTATACAAATCAAGACCCGTATGTTGCGTAATCACATCATAGATCTTGGAACCAATCTCGAACGCTTTTGGATAGGATTGTTTAATATGATCTTCCATATCCAGAAGTGATTGGTTATCATCTCTAGATCTGTCTAAATAATCCAAGAAATAATTCAAATGAATCATAAAACGATCATAGAAATGATTATTCTCTTTGGTTCGTTGAATTGCATAACCCTTTAGCACTTCTTCGACATTCCTGAGAATTTCTTTCCTCTTATCAATCGACTCAACCACTTGAACTTCATTCTCCCCTTCGGCATTGATGAAATGATAAGCGATCCGAATAATTTCATCCTCAGGGAAATGATCTGTCAACTTCTGACGATAGATTTCAAAGGCTTCCTTTGCGATTTGAAAAGCGAAAGGATACTTAGTGGAAATATCTGGCAGATTACTATCCTTGTACCTTCCTTGTGCTAGAGCTTGGTAAGAGCAGTAAATATGATCTGTCAAGGTTACGTAGAGATACTCTTGAATCGGATAATGATATTTCTTTGATAGCTTATCAATGATTTCATAAGTCACTGTGATAAAATCAAGCGGAACATCTTTGAGGAGAGCCATAAAGTTTTCTCTTGACTCTTCGGTCTTCATCCGAAAGATTTTCTCAACCTGATTTTCAGCAATCAAATCCCCCTTCTTCTTTCCGAATGCAATCCCCTTACCAATTACAATCACCTCTTCTCCTTTGTCATTTCTGACAAGTGAAACATTGTGATTCATTGGATTTAGAATTCGATACATGTCAACCTCCTTTTATATCTTAAAGGTATATGAGTACAAAAAATGACCACAAATGAACTAGAAAATCCTTTGATTTCTAATTCACCTGTGATCATGCCTAATATTACTTAGTAACACTCACCTTGTATTAACTTGTGATTTAAGTATAGCACAAGTCAGTTTTTTTGTAAACCTTTACATTCAACTTTTTTTAAAATTTTTATTTAGATCAATGTTCCTAAGATTAGGGGGGAAACTTATACACGTTCTTTCCATGAAGTCGCTGTTGTTTGAAGAACCTTGTTGAGTTCGTCAATGTTCTCAAATCCAGTTGTACGCAACCACTCACGAGCTGCTGCTTCACCGTCTTTGATGTAGGCTTCAACTGATCCAGCCCAAGTTGCACGGCCACAAAGAACTCCGTTGAAGTTTGCACCTGATTCGTGGGCAAAGACAAGCGTTTCTTGGAAGAGTTTAGCTGATACACCCGCACTCAAGTAGATGTATGGAAGATTTGTTGCTTCGTCTTGCGCTTTGAAGAAAGCTGCCGCTTCTTCACGAGTATGCACGATTTCACCATCGCCAAAGCCTTCAACGTATTTGACGTTGACTGGAACTTCTACTTTCAAGACATCGATGTTAAAGCGTGGGTCTGAGAAGACTTTCATAGCACCAATAACCTTGTGTGGTTTCACTTTTGCGTATTCTGCAGAGCCAGCATCAGCAATTTTTTCATCGTAAGCCAAGATTTCAAGGAAGAATGGAATATCTTCTGCCACACACTCTGAACCGATGCGTTCAATGTAGGCTTGTTTTTCTTGGTTGAGTTCGTCAGCGCTGTCTACGTCATAGTAAAGCAAGAACTTAACAGCGTCTGCACCTTGTTCTTTGATGCGTTTTGCAGACCAAACATCCAAGCAGTCAGGCAAGCGTTTAGTGCTAGTTGTATCGTAGCCAGTTTTCTCATAAGCAAGGAGAAGACCAGCATTTGGATCAAGCGCTTTTGTAGCTGGAAGACCATACTCTGGGTCAAGAAGCATAGAGGATGCGTATTTTGTCAATTCATCTGCAACTAAGACTTTGAGTTCTTCCATTTGAGCCACTGTCGGCTCTTCTGTTTGGTATTGAGCCATAAGGCGTTTCAAAGCACCACGTTGGTCAAAGGCAAGAGCGGAGATAATGCCATTTTCATCTGAAAGTTTTTCTAAGCGTGCACGTTTTTGTTCTGTTAAAGCCATTTTATACCTCTTTTACTATTAATTGATCATATAAAGCTTGATAGTTGGCCATATTGACATGACCTGTCATCTTTTCTTGGGCATTGAGCATACCAAGGACATTGGCCTTGATGAGGAGTTCTTGATCAGATTCCTTATGAAGAAGACCTGAGGAAATCCCTGCCACAGTAGAATCTCCAGATCCAACAGGGTTCACTACCTGAATTCTTGGAATATCAACCTTGTAGAAAGTATCCCCATGCTTTGCAAAAGCACCATTTGCACCAAGTGAAACAATTATCCACTCAATCCCTGCAAATAAAGGCTCTTGAAGAACTTCTTTTAATTCATCCAAATCCTCAGAAACTTCTTTCCCAAGAAGCTGAGACAATTCTTCGTTATTTGGTTTGATTACTGTTGGTTTGTGTGGTGATTCAAGAACTGCCTGAAGTGCTGCACCTGAGCAATCTAGAACAACTGGTTTTCCTTTGCGATTAGCAAGTTCTACTAAGCTTGCATAGTAGTCAACTGGAAGACCTGCTGGCAGGCTACCAGAGATAGCAACTACTTCCACAGTGTCAAGGAGATTTTCGAAATGAGCCAAGAAATCTTGCCCTTCTTGTTCCAGAACTTCGGGACCTTTTTCAAGGATTTCTGTTTGGTTGTCACCGTGCAGAATAGCGATACAGTTACGAGTCTCTCCTTGAATGGAGAAGAAACGTTTCGTTACTTTATCATCGATATGCTCTACCAAAAACTCACCAAGTTTACCACCGACCAAACCAGTAGCAACAACAGAATCACCAAATTCTGAAAGAACTCGTGTAACATTGAGACCTTTACCACCAGCTGTCTTGGTCACGTCCACCACACGGTTGACAGTGTCAATTTTCAATTCATCCAAAGGATAAGAAATATCAATGGATGGATTCATCGTGACTGTTAAAATCATGCGTCACCTCTTAGTCGTGGTATTCACCGCGATCCCATTTTTCAAGGAATTCTGTAAAGAAGTTTGCATCTGCTTGATGAGCATTGTGAGTTTCAACGTGCTCGATTTTCGCAATCAATTTTTTGTTTTCTTCTGATGGTTTGTATTCAGCATTGATGAAAGCTTCAATGATATCACACATGAGCAATTCACCAGTGATTTTACCACCAAAACCAATAACGTTGGCGTTCAATTGTTCTTTTGCGTAAAGAGCTGTTGTCATATCACGAACCAAGGCAGAACGAACTCCTGGGACTTTGTTTACAGCGTTGTTGATACCAACACCAGTACCACAGATACATACCCCAAGATCGGCTTGACCGCTTGTAACAGCTTCACCAACTTTTTTACCAAAGATTGGGTAGTGAGTACGTGTGTGGTCATAAGTACCAAAGTCAATGACTTCATATCCTTTTGATTTCAAAAATTCTGAAACCGCCATTTTTTCATCTGTTACGATGTGGTCACATCCAATTGCAATTCTCATTTTTATCTTACCTTTCTTACTGTAATCTAATTAGCACATTTTGTTCAACATATCAACACGAATTTGGTGACGTCCACCGTCGTATTTACCGTTAACAAAACCTTTAGCAATATTTTTAGCCAATTCATCACCAACAAGTTGTGCACCCATAGTGATCATACGTGAGTTGTTGTGACCACGAGTCATATAAGCTGAACGTTCGTCAGATACTTCTGCAGCAACCATTCCTTTGATTTTTGTTGCAACCATGAAAGGACCAGCACCATAAGCATCAATCACGATACCAAGGTTTTGTTCTTCTTTGTTTACTTCTGCAGCAACAGCAAGAGTCACATCAACAAAGTCTTGACCTTCAGCTGTAACATCCACAACGTGGAAGTTTTCTTTTTCCAAGAAGTCTTTCACAACTTCTTTCAATCTCAAACCTGCAGCATCTGCACCGATAACAATAGACATATTGTATACTCCTTTTTATTATTCTAGGCTAGTAAAGACTTTTATAGTTAGCAGTTTACCTACAAAAGACTTTCTAGCAGTTTAGTGACAAATTTGATTGAATAAGCTGTTCGATAGCTTATCCAAGTCTAGGAAATCAAGTTCCTAGAAACAAACTTTCTCCTCGAAAGAGAATATAACAAGTGATTATTTGTTTGTTACAAACATCATTTGTTGCTTACAAACATAATATACTCCTATTTATAGAAAAAGTCAACAGTAAATGTTTGTTTTTGTGGTTTTTTATCTAAAATATTTCAATATCAAAGCCAATCTGATCTACTTGATCAGGTTCTAGGAGACGAACATTCTTCTTATCTTCTAGATGATTTCCTTCTTCAAGAGATGTTAACAAGCCAGACCATGGTTCAAAAGCAATGAATGGTCCCTTATTCAAAGTTGACCAAATGATGAGATTTGAAAACTCTTGGAAGTGTACTTTTAATCCCTTCTCATGTTTACGAGAACGAAGGGAAATTGTTCTGGATTGCAACTCATCCAAAGTCACTGCATCAACACTAAACAGATCGTAACTGAGGTCCACTTCCTTTTGAGAATGCAACCATGGACTTCTATCTTGGAAATCTAACATTCCAGTTTCTGGGAAAGGACGAGGAACAGAGCAAGTCTCTTCTTTCTCAAACTCTAAATAGTAATCTTCATAAGTTTCGCCATCTAGTAGAGGGCAATTAAAGCCTGGATGTCCTCCTATAAAGAATGGCATTACTTTATTAGTTTCTCTATTGAAAACTTTGTATTGAGTACGGACAGTCTTGCCATTCACTAGATAAGTGATTTCAAGGCGGAAATGATAAGGATAGTTCTGATAAGTATTCTCATCATATTCGATAGCAAAAGATACGCTATTTTCTGTTTGATCAACTAATTTGAATTCATTTTTACGGACCAAACCATGACGAGGAATGCTTCCTTTAGTTTCCGTTCCATCTGCGTGACTATAGATTGCTGTATCCTCTCTCAAAGAACCACAGATTGGAAAAAGTACTGGAGCCTGTCCACTCCAGTAAGTGGCATCTCCTTGCCATAAGTACTCAATGCCATCTCGGTCCTTAATTGACGATAAGGCGCCACCTAAGGTTTTAAACTGGACCGTTAACTGGTCTGATTTGATTTCAATTACCATAATGTTCTCCAACTATTTTTAGTTTTTTATATAAAAAACTAGGTTGCCACTCCCAATGTCGGAAATTGACAACCTAGTTTTCACAATTTACATTTTATAGGAGCGAATTATTTAGCATTTGCTGCGTATTCTTCGTTACGTTTGATCATTTGTTTTCTATACCAAGCAAAGATACCTACATAGAATACAAGGAAGACTGCTGCACCAAGGATTGCTTTGATATCACCTGTTGTAGCATTACCGATTGCCCAACCAAATAGTTTTTCAATTGGTCCTTCAAGAGTTGAGTGAGTAATCAATTGAGATTGGTTCACACCTTCTGGGAAGGCACCTACACCTTTAGCAAGTTCTGTTGCGAATGGTGCGATAAGAGTACCAGAAAGAAGGAAGAGAGGCAACAAGAGTGTTCCGAAGATAATCATACGGAGCAATTTACCACGTGTAACAACCAAGAGAGCTGGAGTCACACCCATGGCGATGATACCTGCAAGTGGCAAGATACCATTTCCGACATTAGAAAGAAGCACTGCTTCAATCAACATGATTGGTGCAAGTACGTTGGCACAAGCCCAGATTTCAGCACGACCAGCGATGAAAGGCCAGTCAAGACCGATGTTGAATTTACGTCCTTGAAGACGTTTAGTAGCAACGTTTGTAATACCTTGTGAAAGTGGTTCTACGGCTGCGATGAACCAAGATCCGATAAGTGAGAAGAGCTCCAAGCAGACACCGGCAGTCAAACCAAGGCTCAACCAACCTTTAATAACAAGTTCCCATTTATCAGCTCCTTCTACACCTGCAACTGGGTGTGGAGTACCCATCAAACCAATAACGATACCAAGAATGAAACCGATGAAGAATTTAGATCCCCAGAAACCGATTTTCTTGTTCAATTTTGCAGCGTCAAAGTCGTATTTATCAAGACCTGGCAATACTTTATCGAAGATCTTATCCAAGACCATGATAACTGGGTTCATCATGTAGTTCATGTGAGTTGAAGTCATTGGTGATGAACTTGGAGCATTAAGAAGGTCGTCGAATGTTGGTTTCATCAAGTCAGAGTTGATGATTTTCAAAACACCTACAAGGACAACTGCTGCAGTTGCGATGAAAAGTGAAACCCCTTGGCTAACACCATTGTTGTCTGCATACCATTTGATCAAAAGACCAGTAATTGATAAGTGCCAGATATCAAAGATATCGACGTCAAGTGTATCTGTTTTCTTCATTGCAAGCATCACAACGTTGACAATCAACATTACAAGCAAGAAATACAGTGTCCAAGCAGATCCCCAAGTGATGGTTGCAAGTGGTGCCCAACCAACGTCAGTGATATTCAATTGAATACCAGTATTTTCAACGAATTTCGCAAGTGATGCTGAGAAAGCTCCGTTGAGCATACCGATGATAGCACCGATACCAGTAAGGGCGATGGCAAGTTTGATACCACCTTCAAGCGCTTTGGAGAATTTCACTCCAAAAAGTAGAGCCAATACTGTCAAGATGATCAGCATGATGATAGGACCACCCATTTCCAAGACTGGCTTGAAAATCTTATTGGCTAGTTCGATAATGACATCCATAATAGTTCCTCCCGTTTTTTTAGTTATATGAATGTTAACAAGATAAAGAATAAATTAGCTTAGTCCGTGTTCTTTGATAGCTGCTTCAATATTGTCAAATACTGGAGTGCTCATCGCTGGAATACGGAACAAGATTGGTCCAGCTTCAATTACTGGAATACCAGGTTCAAAACCAAGGTCAGTTGCAGCGATTGGTGTAAAGATATCATAGCCCTTGATAAGGTCTTCGTTCACATCTTTCACCATGACGGCATCACAGTGAACGTCATAACCACGGTTTGAAAGTTCTTCTTCTAGAGCACTTTTAATTTGGTGACTTGAGTTAACACCTGCACCGCAGGCAGCAAGAATTTTAATCATTTGGATTTCCTCCGATTTTATTTTTTAATAGACAAGATTAAGCGGTTGCTTCAGCAATGTAAGCATAAAGTTTTTCTGGTTCGGAAATTTTTGATAGATCTTCCAGATGTCCATTTCCTGTGAAAAAGTCCATCAACTGAGCCAGAATATTTGTTTGACTTGAACTTGAGTTATTAATGATAAAGAAGAGTAGGGATACTGCTACTTCCTTATCAGGAGCAATCATATTGTGAAAAGTTACCGGTTTTTCTAGTCGAACAACCACCACTTTTTCAGCTAGATTATGAACAATATCTGTATGAGGAATCGCTACATTTGGCAAGTCCTTACCTAGAAATTCCATATCTAAACCAGTTGGAAATGACTTTTCACGCGTGATCAAGGCTTCACGATAAGTTGGAGTGACAATTCCTCGTTCTTCCAACAAGCTTGCTACCTGATCAAAGAGTTGTTCTTGATTATCCGCTTCTAAGCAAAACACCAGGTTTTTGTCAAAGAAATGATCTAATCCCATAACATTTTCCCTTCTTTCAATTATCTTTTATGAAATAAGTATAACACTATATGAAATCGTTGTCAATAATTTTTGTTTTATTTTGTTCATTTTTTTGTAATTTTTGTTTCATTTAAAGAATACAATCAATATCAAACATTCTTGTTATAAAATACACAAAAAAAGAAGGCCCAAGCCTTCTTCTATTTCCTTACTCAATAGTAGATAAAATCTCTTCTAATTTATGGTAATCTTTTACACTATCAATTTCATAGATGCTATTTCCTTCTAATTCTTCGACATAGACATCCAATTCTTTGATATTATCCTTAACCATGTTGTCCCAGTAGAGATCAACAAATTCACCACTTTCGTAAGCTTTGTCAATAAAGCCAACAATCTTCTCAGCAGTTGGTGCATCCCAGAATGAAACTCCGCTCAGAATGCGACCAGCCTTGCTGTCAACAATAATGTCTTGAACCTTGTAGTCATCACCATAAACTAAGAACCACTCGTTGGTACAGTCTTCACGATAAACGCTAAAATAGGTAGAACGTTTAAGATCGTTTCGAAACATATTTTTGAAAAGATAGTTATCTGCATCGATGACATAGCTGTTAGCTAAGTCTTCTTTTACTAGATAAAGTGAGTAAAAGTTATTGTAATCAGCATACTTGTCGTTAAAGACTAAACGGACACCATATTTTTCTTTTAGGTAGTCAAATTGTTCTTTGAGGTAACCGACAACGATGATAATCTCATCAATTCCTCTCTCTTTCAAAAACTCGATTTGGTATTCTACCAAGGGTTTTTGATTAACCTTAACCAAAGCTTTTGGGGTATTTTCAGTCATAGGGCGCAGACGAGTTCCTAAGCCCGCTGCTAAAATAATCGCTTTCACACGAATCTCCTTTATTCTTTAATAATAATATAAACACCAGCCATAACAATAAGTGAAGTGATGATTGTCAGCATATCTAGCGGTGCACCCAAGAAAATAACTGCAAATAAGACAGTCCAAACTACATAGCTCACATTCAAACCTGTCGCTTTCGCAGGTTGTAAGCGATTAATGGCGATATAATAAGCTAAGTAGGAAATCATATCAAAGGCCGCAAAGACAATCAAGAGACCGAATAATTGCCCATCTGCCACTTCTGCAAATGAATGGTGAGAAAAGAGCACAATCACAAGATAGGATAAGAATGAGGTTACTTGTCGGATTAACAAGGCTTCAATTTCACTTAAATCACTTTCCATAGCATAGGAGCTGAGAACACTTTCACTCCCCCAGGCAATGGCACAGATAAGGGCACAAAGAATCCCAATGTAAAACGAGTTAACTTGTTCAACCTTGTAGGTTTGAGCAATGATCGCTGCAATAATCAAGAAAACACCAAATACTGTATTCTTTGAAACCTTGTGTTTCAAAATGAAGAAGGCTAGCAAAACTGAAACTGCTGGGTAAATAGCCGATACAGATGAAGCTAGAGAACTACCGATATATTTAACTGCATAAAGATTGGCCTGCATACCAATAGGTCCTGCTAGTAAAGCACCGATAATTACACTTACATTTCGAATATTTAAGAAAATCGAGAGACGAACTTTTCTTTCTTTTACCAAAAGAAAAGCTAACAAGATAAAGATACTCAAGAAATCATGAGCGGCAGCCACCACAAAAGGTGAAAGATTTGTAAAAATTGAAAAGATATAAGCACTAATTGTTAGACCTAATCCCCAGAAGATACCAGAGAGCAGACCAAAGGAAACACCATTTTTATTCTTCATCCTAACCTCCATAATAAGTCAAACCTTCGACAGCTCTTTGGTAACGATTGACACCGTAATCTCCAAAATCAGCCCCTTGAGCTTCTTTGTACACTGTCCACAAACTCCAGATAGTATCTTGCAAGATTTTATAGATACGAATCTTCTCACGTGATACAGGCGTTTTGACGCTTTCGTAGTAGGAAAGGAAATCATCTTCCTCTTGCTTTGTAAATTCAGATTCTAAGAAAAGAGCTGCCAAATCCCACATCGGGTCATTCATAGAAGAGTATTCCCAGTCAATCAAATACAAACGACCTTGTGGTGACTCGATAAAGTTTTCTGGTACCAAATCGATGTGACAGGACTTTCTATCAACTCCCAAATCAGCCAAACTCTTTTCTAGTGAAAATACATCTTTTCTTACAGCTTCATAGTTTTCATAAGGGATAGGTCCTTCAATCAAGGATTCATATTTGCTGATTTCCTCAAAAGGAGCAAATTCTCCTCTTAATTCTTTCCCTGAAGCATGGATGGTTTGTAAAATTGGTGCAATCTTTTCAAACTTGGACTTAATTGATGTTGAATCAAGAGTTACTGCTGATTCGATGTATTCATTTACTTTGATCCCTGACTCAATATCAAAGAGATAATTTTTGACATCTAAATCTAAATCCTCTAAAAGTTCAAGATTGTACTTTTCATTTTGACGATCGATGAGTTTTTCAGTCCCTTTACCAAAAAATTTCACAATATACTGTTTGTTGGTTGTTTTAACCAAATAGTTTTGGTTGGTCATGCCTCCCAACTGTTCAACACTGAGTACTTCCTCTTCATTAGATAGTAAAGAAGAAATTTTTTCTTTGATGAGTTTTTCCACAATTAACCTCCATCTCCTACACTTCCCACTTAAATACTGTTTTAAAAGCAGTATTAAGGTCTGTAGCAAAGACACGGTGAATGTCCTTGATTTCTCTCACAGGCTCTTCAACATAAAGGATATTCTTCAGACGATTTGCAAACTTTTTGACTTCCATCATTTGAATAGCCTTCTCAAAATCGACGCGTCCTGAACGAGATGAGCCTACTAATAACAATCCTTTTTCCAAAGCATCTCGTGTATTGATATTAACCTTGTATTCACTCACTCCCATCATGAGAATCGTTCCCTGTGGACGAATATAGCGAATCAGATCATTGATAGCTGGTCCTGTGCCATCACCACCGCAACACTCAAATCCATGATCAAAGGTCAAATCCTCTGGGATATTATCCGTGATGTAGCACTCTTTTGCAAAAGAGAAGAGCTCCAGTTTTTCCCAATGGCGACCAATAACGATAATCTCTGCTTCCGGTAGTGTGTAATTAATAATATTGGCAACCACAAAGGCCAAACTACCATCTCCGATAACAGCAATGCGCTCTCTCTTGCTATGAGCAAGATGCAGGAATCGATCCATGGCATGCATACCGACACTTACAAACTCGGTGATGGCAGCAACTGTATCTTCGATATCATTATAAGAAACGACTCGGTCTTTTGGAAGAGAGACAAATTCTCGCATAAAGCCATCATAACCACTAGATAGGAAGTAGGTCCCTGTCATGTAGTTCTCGTAGAACTCCTTGTCACTCTGCATAGGCGGTTGATTGGGAATCATAACTACCTTTTGACCGACTTCATAAGTCCCAGTTGGATCGGAAATAACAGTTCCACAAGACTCGTGAATCATGGCCATTGGAAGCTTTTTAGCCAATATCTTTGGATCGCGTTTCCCTTGATAGTAACGTTGATCCGCATGACAAACCGCCATATAATTTGGACGAATAAGGATATGATTCTCCTGATCAATGTCCTCTTCTTGGTATTTTACATTGATAAACTTTGGTTTTGTCAGTTGATAAATTTGATTAATCATAGCCTTAGTCTTTCTCAATCATGCTTTTCGCGATTTTCAAGTCTGTCACAGTTGTGATTTTAAGATTTGAATATTCCCCTTTAGCTAGAGCAACATCCTTCCCTTTGATAACAAAAATCTTACATGCATCCGTCAGGATTTCCTTTTCTTGGTCAGATAGGGAACCATACAAATCCATGAAATCCTTGCAGCGGAATGTCTGAGGTGTTTGACCTTGATAGAGGTGAGCACGATTTGGAATATCAGTGATAAACTGACCATTAGTACTTTCAACAATGGTATCAACTGCTTCTACTACTGTGTCAACCGCATCATGATTTTGAGCCAGTTTGATATTGTCCTGAATCATGCGAAGTGTGATAAAAGGACGAACAGAGTCATGCGTAATCACGATATCTTCTGGAGTGATTGGACGGTAGGCATCAATAGCTTCTATAATCTTCTCGATACTGGTATTGCGATCAGCACCACCCTTTGTAATGATGATGCGATCCTTGTGAAGAGAAAGATACTTGTCAACCAAGTCCTCAGCATGAGATACCCAATCTCCATGAACTCCAACTACAATTTTTTCAATACTTGGTTCCAAAACAAATTTTTCAATTGTGTGGATCAAAATAGGACGATCACCCAACTCCAAGAATTGTTTTGGTAAATTACTGATTCCCATGCGTGTGCCAGTTCCTCCGGCTAGGATTCCTGCATAGATCATTTATATTCTCCTTTAGTTTATTCTAAAAAACTCATTATCATCTATTATATCACAATCTGCCTCCATCATGAAGAAAAGACAGTGAATCATTTAGTCTAATCAACACACCATTTAAGGTAAAAAGTGAACAATGTGTTACTAAATCCGGAAAGACCATAATAAATCAAGAAATAAAATTAGGTTATCCTCTATATTATCCATTCAACGTTCGGTTAATATAGAGTTCTTTAGAATATAATAGAAACCTTAAAGAAAGCTTAAATGAAATTATTTGTTTAGCAAAGAATACTAGGTGTGCATAGTAAATTTCTTAAAAGTTGTTTGAGAGACTCATTATAAAAGGTCATATATCTCATGAATTAAACAAATAATAGACTTTTGCCCCTAAAATTGATAAAATAAAAAGGAAAATAATAGAAAAAGGAAACTGTAAACCGCCATGATGAACATGCAAAACATGATGCGCCAAGCACAAAAACTTCAAAAACAAATGGAACAAAGCCAAGCAGAACTCGCTGCCATGGAATTTGTTGGAAAATCAGCTCAGGACCTTGTCCAAGCAACTTTGACTGGAGACAAAAAAGTTGTCAGCATTGACTTCAACCCAGCAGTTGTAGATCCAGAAGATCTCGAAACACTTTCTGACATGACTGCTCAGGCGATTAACGCTGCTCTTGAACAAATTGATGAAACGACTAAGAAGAAACTAGGTGCTTTCGCTGGAAAATTGCCTTTCTAATCCACAAAAAAAGAGAAACAGATGTTTCTCTTTTTTTCTTAGAAATCAAAGAATTCCATTGCTTTCTTTAAGAGTAATTCCGTATATTCCGGATCGTCTTGAGCCATTGTGACTTGTGACTGGACCATTTCAAGATCATCAGTAATCATGCCATCTGCACCGAGACGAACTGCTTTATCAAATGCCTCCGAACCATTTACGGTCCAAACATAGAGTCTCTGATCAGTTGTCCAGAGTTTATTGACAAAGTATTCATCCAAAGTTGAGTACTCCATAGTATAACCCGTTGCCTTGGTTCTTGGGAAGATACTGTTATAGGGGAGAATGAAGTAAACTGGAATTTCAGAATCATAAGTCAACACTTTATCAATCACATGGTAGTCTAGTGATTGCATCTGATGTCCATATTTCTTGATAGTCGCTCCATACTTTTCGAGGAAATGGTCCATCATTTGCGGACTATCTTTTTTACTGGTCTTAATCTCAATCAGCAATTTTTGGTTTAAAGCATTTGCACGCCCTAAATAGGCATCAAAGCTTGAAATCTTTGTTTGATAACCATTCTCGTAAATATCTGTATTTGTTAATTCATCCAGAGTCAAATCTTGCGGTGTAGCATTAATACCTGTTAAATTTTTGAGGTTAGCATCGTGCATCATCACGAACTGACCGTCTTTCGTTTCCTGCACATCCATTTCTATAAGATCTGGTTTTAGTTGAGCTGTTTTTTCTAAAGACTGCACAGTATTTTGAACACCGTTTTTATTACTTACTCCTCTGTGCGAAATCACTAAAGGTGTATTGGTATCCGGAGATTCCAGATAAACGTAGCCTTCTATGGCAAAGATGATGCTTGCACACCCCATGACACCCCATCTCATCAGATGATCTTTCTTTCGCCTTGGCATGATCTCCAACTCCTCTCCTGTAAGGAAGGAAACAAACTTCACTAGGAAATAAGTCAGAGTCATGTAATGGAAATTTTTAATCAAGACAAAATTAATCACACCGAGAATCAAGGACTCTTTTTGAGTTAGATTATCCATCACTGCTTGCGCAAAAAGCAAAGGAATTAACAAACCAAAGAAGAAGAGATAGGTTTTAATGATAATGAGTAAGAGATGCCAAGAGAAGAAAAGGACATTTTTCTTTGTCTTTTGGAGACTATATTTCACACTTTCTCTTACTGTCTTTCTTTCAAAGAGAATCTTAGGGAGGGCAAACATAAATCGGACAGAAATATAGAGAAATATCCAAGCGGATGCTATGATCATCAGACCTACCAGCCAATGCTTACCTTCCCAATAATTCACAATAAAATCAGGAATAATAATCTTGTTGAGGTAGTAGATTTTTAAAATCTTACGGATGAACGGGAAAAGCAAAGCAATGTAAAAAAAGACAAAGGCCATCTTACAAAAGCTCAATCGCTTAACGAATAGAAAGCTCTGGTGAAATACTTTTCTACTGTACTCAATTAAAGTTCTCTTTTCATGATAGAGAAGGTGACGAGCACCGATAAACAAAAGACAAATCTGGAAATAGGCAACCAGGAGATTGATTGCAATTAAGATGAGAAAGGCTAAACTGATAAAAGGCGAGCCTTGTATAATCGCCCAAAAGTTATTGTAGGAGATAAACAAATAACCGGTTTGTCTCAGAAGGATGCCAGCAATCCACGAATTTAATGGTAGCCAGACAAACTCAACCATCATAAATATCAAGAAAAATAGAAATAAAATCTTATCTAGGTTATAGTATATCTTCCTAAAACCTAGCTTCTTAGGTTTTTCAGGTTTCATAGGCACTCCTAGTCTAAAAATTGGGATAAATCTAAGCCACCGAAAGGATTATTCATCGAAAAACTACTCTGGTCTTCTATTAATAGCTTTCCTTCATCCGCTTCCAAAAAAGCTTCGTAAACACGCGCCGTCATGCGGGCGTCCTCTAAACTATTATGAGACTTCCCGTGAAAGCCTAAAAAATTCGCTACAGTTTGTAATTTAAGATTGGCTATGCCGTGTAGATCAGAACTACGGCGTTCAAAAGCCTCCTCATATAGATCAACCTTATACTGGTCACGATAATCAATACCATGCTCCAAAAGAATAGGCAAATCACTCTTAGCCGCATTGTAACCAACAATAGGTAAGTCGCCAACAAATTCTTGAAAGTCCTTTAAAACTTGTTCTACCTTTGGCGCATCTTTCAAGGTTTCAGCTGTGATTCCAGTCAAACCATTGATAAAACTCTTCAATGGGGCTGTAGTATAAACATAAGAGTCAAAAGCAGCACATTCTTGCCCATCTTGAAAATGGACTGCTGATACTTGAATTAAATGGGTAACCCCCTCGTGTTGATTGAATTCCAAATCAAAGGCGATATAATCTCTTAATTTTTCCATTATTTACCTCAATTACTACCCAAAATAAACTATAAATAATAAAAGAAGCCATTAGGTTAGTGAGTAACCCAAACAGCTTCTTTATTTTCCTCCAAAAAGGCGAGCAAAAAAGCCTTTTTTGGTTGCTTGGACTTCTTCTTTTGCTTGGTCCAACTCGAGTTTCAAGGTTTCTTGATCCTTCATCGCTTGAAGAGTTAACTGTTGCTGTTGGTCCAACTGTTTGTCCTTTTCAGCAATCTGTCGGTCTTTGATACGCATCTGTTCATCTTTTTCTGATAACTGGCGGTCTTTTGCCTTGAGCTGCTCGTACAAACGAAGAATTTCAGCATTTTTCTCATCGACCAAGATTTCCATCAGTTCACGTTGTTTAACATCATCACTGACTGGTTCATCTTCAAAAATCGTTTTTTTGTAGATTTCCTCTAGCTTGATCAAGCCACTTCGAGTAACTACAGTTACACCTTTGTCATTTTTTTTCGTGTCCTCTTCTGGAAGTTCTTTGACACGATTGTTGATTGCTTGACGGGATAGTCCTAAGACCTCTGCAATCTCACTGACGGTCATTTTAATACTCATAATATCCTCTGAAACGTTTTCTAGCTTTTCTTTATTTAAATCTTATCATAAGCTAGATAAACTGTCAAATTTCCGCTTAATCTAAAGCCTTTAAAAAGGCTAGTAAGACTTGGGCAGAACGACGTCCAGCTTCGATAATAAACTCATCAAAAGAGATAGAGGCTTCGTGATTAGCATTGTCACTCATGGCACGAATGACTAGGAAAGGTAGGCCAAGAGCCTGAGTTGCTTGTGCAATGGCAGCCCCTTCCATTTCAACTGCTAAAACATCAGGGAAGTGGGATTTGATACTAGTAATCTTATCATCCCCAGCTATAAAGCTATCTCCTGTAGCAATCAAGCCTAGGTGCCAGTTCTGTTCTAACTGAGATAAGTTTTCTTTAATCCTAGCGATAAATTTCTTATCTGATTCAAAGTAAAGAGGTTGACCAGCCATTTGGCCATAAGCATAACCAAAAGCAGTCACATCCACATCATGGTAAGCTAGTCTATCTGCAATCACGACATCACCAACAGCAATCCCTTCGGCAAGAGCACCTGCTGATCCTGTATTGATGATAGCTTCTACCTGAAAATGGTCAGCTAGAATAGCTACACTCATAGCCGACATGACCTTTCCAATCCCACTCTGAACTAGAACGACTTCAGTATTGCCAACAGAGCCTGTGTAGTAGGTATTTCCCAAGACCTGAACTTCTTGAGCTTTGTCCAAATTCTGAGTCAAATATACGAGTTCTTCTGGCATGGCAGCAATGATTCCAATTTTCATTTCAAGTCCTTTCAATTACAAGAGTTTCATCGCTAAAATTAACAAAATCAAAAGTAGGATAACTGCAAACAAGATGCGATTGAGTTTTGAATTAAAAACATTTCTCTTGGTATTCTCAATGCGGCGACTCTTATGAATCGTTGGCTCTACTTCGATTGTTAAGGTATCTTGACTAAAACCGTGGTCTCTAGAACGTGAATAACCAAAATGTTGTGAAGACGTTGGTAGGATCTTTGTTTCCTCATCATCTTTAAGAGGTGGTCCTGATATTTTCTCACCACGGTTGGCACGTTCAATCATTTCGTCTGTTAATAAAGGTTTTCCCATGGGTTTCTCCTCTATTTCTTTTGTAGTTCCCAGTACTGGATAGCCATAATGGTCTTGGCATCACAGATATGACCTGACTGGATCAGGTTCTTGGCTTCCTCTAGGCTTACTTCTAAAACTTCCAAAGTTTCAGCATCATCTTGTGGGCGAGGATTTTCCACCTTGACCAAATCACTACCGAGGTAGAGTTTTAGTTTTTCATTACAAAATCCAATCGCAGAATAGAAATCGTACAACAGTTCTAACTTAGCTGTGTAGGCAACTTCTTCTTCCAATTCACGAAGGGCCGCCGCCATTGGATCAGCATTTTCACCAACTTCAAGTTTACCTGCAGGAATCTCATAAGAAACCGCCTCGATAGCCTTTCGGTATTGCTTAACGAGAACGATTTTGTCCTCCGCTGTCACAGCTAGAACACAAACAGCTCCATTGTGAAAAATCAAATCACGTTGGGCAGTACCCTTTCCTTCTGGCAGTTCCACCTGATCTTGAACTAGTTTGAAAATAGGACCTTGATAGATTTCCTTCCGACTAATCGTTTTTTCTTCAAATTCCATGACAAACTCCTACTGGTTCTTGGGATGATGAGGGAGGCGAGTCGCATATTCATCTTTGTTGACCTGACGTCCACGGCCGATAGCAATGGCATCAGCAGGAACATTCTTGGTAATGGTTGAACCCGCTCCAACCAGAGAATTATCCCCAAGTTCTACAGGAGCAATAATAGTTGAGTTTGATCCAACAAAGACATTATTGCCAATGACAGTTTTGTATTTATTTTTGCCATCGTAGTTGACTGTAATAGTTCCTGCACCGAAATTAACGTTGCTACCCACTTCACAATTTCCAATATAAGTCAAATGACCCGCCTTGGTATTTTCACCGATTGAAGATCCTTTTACTTCAACAAAATTTCCAATGTGAACTTGAGCAGCCAGACTTGAACCTGGACGAATATGGGCATAAGGACCAACTGTCACACCGTCCGCAACACTACTTTCCTCAATCATAGAGTTGGTAATCACAGCTCCAGATCCAATGGTGCTATCTACAATATAAGTTCCATTTGTTAAAATAGTCTCCGCACCAATCTTCGTTTGACCTTTTAAGATAACGTTGGCTTCGATTTGGACTTCGGGAGCAATCTCAACATCAATGTCGATGTAAGTTGCTTCAGGATTGACAAAGCTAACACCATTAACCATATGCTTTTGGTTGATACGGCGACGCATAACTGCTTCTGCAGTCGCAAGAGCTACACGGTCATTTACCCCGAGGCTTTCATCAAAATCCTTGAGAGTATAGGCCCCAACCTTCTCACCCGCATTACGGAAAATACCAATCACGTCAGTAATATAGTACTCACCTTGGGCATTGTTGGTGTTGATGTTTTTAAGGGCTTCAAAAAGACGTTCATTGTCAAATACATAAGTTCCTGTATTGATTTCCTTGATTTGTTTTTCAAAGTCTGTGGCATCTTTCTGCTCAACAATACGAAGAACCTCAGCATTATCGTTACGGACGATACGACCATACCCAAAAGGATCAGAAGCTTCAGCTGTTAAAATCGTCGCCACATTTTTGTGATTGATATGGAAATCCAAGAGGTTTTTCAAGCTTTCACCTGTAATCAGAGGAGTATCCCCAGCAATAACCAAGGTGTGGCCAGTACTATTTTGGAGAATAGGCTCTGCCATCATGACAGCATGCCCAGTTCCTAGTTGTTCTGATTGGGTAACAAAGTCTGTCTGACCAGCTAATACTTGCTCAACTAGCTCTGCCTTGTGACCAACTACAGTAACTGTTTTTTCAGGTTGAATAGCACCAACACTACGAAAAACATGTTCCAACATCGAAATTCCAGCTACTTTATGAAGTACCTTTGGAAGATCTGATTTCATGCGAGTAC
Source organism: Streptococcus oralis (assembly GCF_019334565.1). Lineage (NCBI taxonomy): Bacteria > Bacillati > Bacillota > Bacilli > Lactobacillales > Streptococcaceae > Streptococcus > Streptococcus oralis. Next base: position 1,060,699 of record NZ_CP079724.1, read on the forward strand.
CTTTACCCGCTGCTAGAATAATGGCATAATTTGACATAATCTTCTCTTTTCTCTAGAAATTCCCTTATATTATACCATAATTTAGTTTCTTAGGAGTAAACAAACAGAGAAATAGGGAAAAGACGCTCATATATTCACTTTTTCCGATGTTTTCTTTGATTTTTTTATCTATTTACGTTAAACTATTTAAATATGAGAAAAAAGATTCATCCAGCTATTATTTTTACTTTATTTACTATATTTATAGCTATTTTGATCCTCAATAGACCAACTTATGAAGACCATCCTGTCAAGTCAAAACCCAATGCAATCCAGGTTGAAAATCAGGCCTTGCATAATCTTGACAAACCTATTATTGACGTCTCTGGCTGGCAAAGACCTGAGGAAATCAACTACGATACCTTATCTCAAAATATTTCAGGTGTTATTGTTCGCGTCCACAATGGGGCTCAACATACTGAAAAAAATGATGCCGCTTATGCCAATGGTATTGATAAAGCCTATAAAAGTCATATTACAGAATTTCAAAAGCGTAATGTCCCAGTTGGAGTCTATGCCTATCTAGCTAGCCCCAGCAAGGAAGAAATGGAAAAAGCCGCTGAAGTTTTCTATAATGCTGCTTCTCCATACAACCCTAGTTACTATTGGCTCGATGTTGAAGAAAAAACAATGTCCGATATGAACGAAGGTGTTGAGGCCTTTCGTGCTAAACTGGAATCTTTAGGTGCTAAAAACATCGGCATCTATATTGGAGTTTACTTCATGCAAGAACACAGTATCAATACAGATAAGTTTACTGCTATTTGGATTCCTTCCTACGGGACAGACTCTGGTTACTTTGAAACAACACCCAATACCAGTTTAGACTACGACCTCCATCAGTATACTTCAAAAGGAAGAATTGCTGGATTTGAGCATCATTTAGATATTAATCTCATTTCTACCTTGAAGGAAAAAGAAGAAACCTTCAGAAAACTATTTTTAAGACCATAAGACAAGTGAAATTGCTCTCTTTTCCACTTGTCTTTTTATTTTCTTCTCGTCTGTGTTATAATTAATTGAATAGAGAAAGAATTTTATGAAATTGAGGATTTTATGATGTTTTCATGGATTGCAAGAGTTATTAAAGGAATCGTCATCGCCTTAGGATTTATCCTACCAGGAATTTCTGGCGGTGTTTTAGCAGCTATTTTGGGAATTTACGAGCGAATGATTAGCTTTCTGGCTCATCCCTTTAAGGATTTTAAAAATAATGTCCTATACTTTATCCCAGTAGCAATCGGGATGTTGCTAGGCATTGGTTTGTTTTCTTATCCAATCGAGTATCTGCTTGAAAATTACCAAGTATATGTTTTATGGAGTTTTGCTGGAGCTATCATCGGTACGGTTCCTAGCCTCCTTAAAGAATCTACTCGAGAATCTGATCGTGACAAGATTGACCTAGTCTGGTTCTGGACTACCTTTATCCTTTCAGGCCTAGGGCTCTACGCGCTAAACTTTGTTGTTGGTTCTCTCAGTGCTAGTTTCGCTAGTTTTATCTTAGCGGGTGCTCTTTTAGCTCTAGGTGTCTTGGTGCCTGGTTTAAGTCCGTCAAATCTACTCTTGATTTTAGGGCTGTACGCTCCAATGCTAACTGGTTTTAAGACCTTTGATTTATTCGGTACTTTCCTTCCTATCGGAATTGGTGCAGGTGCAACTCTTATTATCTTTTCAAAATTAATGGACCATGCCTTAAACAACCACCACTCCCGTGTTTATCACTTTATTATTGGAATTGTGCTATCAAGCACCCTCTTGATTTTGATTCCAAATGCTGGAAGTGCTGAAAGTATCCAATACACTGGACTTTCTATCGTGAGTTATGTTCTCATCGCCTTCTTCTTTGCACTTGGCATTTGGCTTGGTATCTGGATGAGTCAATTGGAGGATAAGTATAAATAATGGCAAAAAAAGTAAAGATTAAAAAAACTCTTGTCGAGCAAATTTTAACCAAAGCAGGAATTGAGCACACAGGGATTCAAATCAATGCGCTTGAGGGAGAACTTCCTTCGGAATATGATCGAACACATATCTTTAAAACCTTGGCTCTGCTGGGTGATAAGACGGGGCCAATCATCGGAATCGTTCCCATAACAGAACACCTCGCTGAGAAAAAACTAGCAAAGGTTTCTGGTAATAAAAAAGTGAGCATGATTCCACAAAAAGACCTAGAAAAAACGACAGGCTATATTCATGGGGCTAATAACCCCGTCGGCATTCGCCAAAAACACAATTATCCTATTTTTATTGATCAGACTGCTTTGGATTTAGACCAAATGATTGTCTCTGCTGGAGAAGTCGGGCACAGTATCATAATCCGACCTCAAGACTTAGCCAGCTTTGTAAAAGCAGATTTTGCTGACATCTTGGAGGAAAACAACTGATGAAACTCTATTTTGTCCGTCATGGTCGGACTGTCTGGAATCTTGAAGGACGTTTTCAAGGTGCTAGCGGCGACTCTCCCCTTCTTCCAGAGTCCATTGACGTTTTAAAACAACTGGGTCAACATCTCAAGGAAATCCATTTTGATACGATTTATTCTAGTGATTTACCCAGAGCGGTCAAATCTGCTGAAATTATCCAGAGTCAACTCCAATCCCCTTGTCCTTTAAAAAGCATTCCTGACCTGCGTGAATGGCATCTTGGGAAACTTGAAGGTTTAAAAATCACAACTCTCAATGCCATCTACCCACAACAAATCAAGGCCTTTCGCTCTAATCTGGCTCAGTTTGATACGAGGATGTTTGAAGCCGAATCTCTCTACTCTACGACTCAGCGAACCATTCAGTTTATCAAATCTCTGAAAGAAAGCCCGGCTGAAAGAATTTTGATTGTCGGGCATGGGGCAAATCTCACTGCTAGCCTACGCACTCTCTTAGGCTATAAAGAGGCTCACCTTCGCAAAGATGGAGGCTTGGCCAATGCTAGTCTGACAGTTTTAGAGACCGATGATTTTGAAACCTTCACTCTGGAAAGATGGAATGACACTTCCTATCAAGAAAAATAATGGAACTTGATCTTAATAGTCAAGTTCTTTTTAGTTTTCAAAGAATATCCGTGAATTTCTCTGCTATTTATGATAAAATGGGAGTATCGCAAAAAATGACTCATCGTATCAAATTTTGAGTAAAATTAGGAGGAACCCATGTCTACAGAACATATGGAAGAACTAAATGACCAGCAGATCGTTCGCCGTGAAAAAATGGCTGCGCTCCGTGAACAAGGAATCGATCCCTTCGGAAAACGTTTTGAACGTACTGCTAACTCTCAAGAACTAAAAGATAAATTTGCAGAACTCGATAAAGAACAATTACATGAATTAAATGAAACTGCTACTATCGCTGGACGCTTAGTAACTAAACGTGGAAAAGGAAAAGTTGGCTTTGCCCATCTTCAAGACCGCGAAGGTCAAATTCAGATTTACGTTCGTAAAGATGAAGTTGGTGAAGAAAACTACGAAATCTTCAAAAAGGCTGACCTCGGTGACTTCCTTGGTGTCGAAGGTGAAGTCATGCGTACAGATATGGGAGAACTTTCTATCAAGGCAACTCACATCACACACTTGTCTAAAGCACTTCGCCCGCTTCCTGAGAAATTCCACGGTTTGACTGACGTTGAAACAATTTATCGTAAACGTTACCTTGACTTGATTTCTAACCGTGAAAGCTTTGAACGCTTTGTCACTCGTTCAAAAATCATCTCTGAAATCCGTCGTTATCTAGACCAAAAAGGTTTCCTTGAAGTGGAAACACCTGTTCTTCATAATGAAGCCGGTGGTGCTGCTGCTCGTCCATTTATCACCCACCACAATGCACAGAACATTGACATGGTGCTTCGTATCGCGACCGAGCTTCACTTGAAACGCCTTATCGTTGGTGGTATGGAACGTGTTTATGAAATTGGCCGTATCTTCCGTAACGAAGGAATGGATGCTACTCATAACCCTGAATTCACTTCTATCGAAGTTTACCAAGCTTATGCAGACTTCCAAGATATCATGGACTTAACTGAAGGTATTATCCAACACGCTGCTAAGGCAGTTAAGGGGGATGGTCCAGTTAACTACCAGGGCACTGAAATTAAGATCAACGAACCATTTAAACGTGTTCACATGGTGGATGCTATCAAAGAAATTACTGGTGTAGATTTCTGGCAAGACATGACTTTCGAGGAAGCTAAAGCTATCGCTGCTGAGAAGAAAGTTCCAGTTGAGAAACACTACACTGAAGTTGGTCACATTATCAATGCCTTCTTTGAAGAATTTGTCGAAGAAACCTTGATCCAACCAACCTTTGTCTATGGACATCCAGTAGCAGTATCTCCACTCGCTAAGAAAAATCCTGAAGACGAACGCTTTACTGACCGTTTCGAGCTCTTTATCATGACTAAGGAGTACGGTAATGCCTTTACTGAGTTGAACGACCCAATCGACCAACTTAGCCGTTTCGAAACCCAAGCTAAAGCCAAAGAACTTGGTGACGATGAAGCAACAGGCATCGACTACGACTACATTGAGGCTCTTGAATACGGTATGCCACCAACAGGTGGTTTGGGTATCGGTATCGACCGTCTCTGCATGCTCCTCACTGATACAACCACTATCCGTGATGTATTGCTCTTCCCAACAATGAAATAATACTTTTCGAAAATCTCTTCAAACCACGTCAGCGTTACCTTGCCGTAGATATATGTTCCTGACTTTGTCAGTCTTATCTACAACCTCAAAACAGTGTTTTGAGCAGCCTGCGGCTAGCTTCCTAGTTTGCTCTTTGATTTTTATTGAGTATAAACTCTTATCCTCTGGTACTTGCCAGAGGTTTTTTTGATAAAAAAAAAAGAGACTGAGGAAAAACTCAATCTCTTTTCTTATTCTTGATTTTTAACTTGACTAGTGGCTACATCTTCGCCAAACCACTTCTGGCTGATTTCCTGGAATTTTCCTTCTTGGTATAGTGAGATAAAGGCTTGGTTCAAGGCATTTAGCAAAGTTTTATCAGCAGGTCTAACACCCACTGCAAAAGCTTCACTTTCAAATCCAGCTGAAAAGACATTGTAGTCACTTAATATCCCTTCAGACTGGAGATAATAATTAGCATATACTCGGTCAATCAACAAAGCATCAATCCGATCATTTTTTAAATCAATCAAGGCTTCATTGAAACTTTGGTATTGATTGGCCTTCTGGTCTTTCACTCGATTCTTGAGTAGTTCAGGTTGTCCTTCAAAATTCAAATAGCCAGAAGATCCTGCCTGGGCCCCTAAAACTTTGTCAGTCATATCCTGAATTGAGTGGATATTTTGAGACTTTTTAGAGACCAAAACTTGTTGATTTTCCATGTAAGGAATGGTAAAAGCAACCTTCTCTTTCCGTTCATCTGTAGCTGTATAGCCATTCCAGATGGCATCAATGGTACCATTTTGTAATTCGGTTTCTTTCATATCCCAGTCGATAGGTTGAAATTTAATCTGAATTCCTAGCTTTTCAGAAACAGCTTGGGCTAGGTCAATATCAAAACCTGCATACTGGCCATTCTTTTCCTCAAATCCCATGGGAACAAAGGTATTGTCAAAGCCAATGGTAATGCTTCCCTGTTTTTGATATTTGGCCCAATTATCCTGATTTGGATCACTTGCCTTCTGAGTACAAGCCGTCAGGAAGAAGCTAAAGAACAGAGCAAGTACAAGGGCAATTTTCTTTCTCTTCATAGGCACCTCCTAGTCCTACTTTGGATCAACCTTAAGGATCTGATCAGCAATATTTTCCGCAAACTGAAGATCGTGAGTCACAACAATCTGAGTCATCCCACGCTCTTTATTTTGAAGGATAAGTTTTTCTACTTCTAATCGCAATTCTGGGTCTAAGGCTGATGTAGGCTCATCATATCCAATAATTTCTGGGTTTATCATCATAGCGCGTGCTAAGGCCACCCGTTGTTTTTGTCCACCTGAAAGTGAGAAAGGGAAGGCATCTGCATGCCCAGCTAACCCAAGTTGTTCTAACAAACCACGCGCCTTCTTCTCAGCAATTTCCTTCTCCATGCTCATCGTTTTTATGGGCGACAAGGTTAAGTTATCTAGAACTGACAAATGCGGAAAGAGTTGAAAATCTTGGAAAACAAATCCTAGAAGATTGCGCTTTTCTAGTTCGTCTATAGCTAGCGATACGCCGTTATAGTAGATTTCCCCAGAATCAATGGTTTCCAATCCAGCTAGCATACGTAACAAGGTGGTCTTGCCTCCTCCTGATGGACCTACGATTGCGAGGATTTGCTTTTCAGGAATAGATAGGCTAAAGTTGGTTAAGATTTGTTTGCCAGCAAAGGCCTTGTTGATGTTTCGTAATTCTAACATAGCAATCCTCCTATCTGTAATAACTGTACTTCTTCTCAAGTTTTTTCGCTACAATAGTTACGAGACCAATCATAATCAAATAAATCGCTCCAGCTAAAAACATAGGAACAAGACTGGCGTCTCGATTGGCTGCTGTCCGACTAGCTAAAATCAAATCTGAGATCCCAAGGGCATAAACCAAAGAAGTATCCTTGACCAAACTCATAATTTCATTAAAAACACTCGGTAAGACAATCTTTGTCACTTGAGGAAGGATGATATAGCGAACTGTAGCAAAGGGGCTAAATTTTAACACTTTTGCAGCCTCATACTGCCCTTTAGGAATGGTTTCAATCCCACCACGAAAGATTTCAGCAAAGTAGGCTGCATAGTTCAATACAAAAGCGATCACAGCAGCAGGCAAACGATCTAAACGTATCCCAATGCTAGGGAGAACATAGTAAATAAAGATTAATTGCAAGAGCAAGGGAGTTCCTCGCATCACCCAAATATAAAGGTCAATCAGATAATGGAGGGGTTTCCAGCGGACTTGTAAAGCAAAGGCAACGACAATACCTAAAGGAATTGAAAAGATCAAGACCAGAGCAAAGACTTGAAGAGTCATACTTGCACCGTTCAATAAACTTGGTAATATCTCAAACATATAAGACATACTGCACCTCCTAAAAATTATTGTTCCTATTATAGCATAAATAAACAATTTAGCAAGGGTTTTTGTAAAAAAATTCTATAATTCTTGAACTATACACCTTTATCTATGAAATAAGAGCGAAATATCATCTTGAATAATTCGAAGAATTATAAAAATTTCATTGATACAGAACTCGTTTACCCTCATTCACTTCATACCTCTAGAGATATAAAAAAAGAACCACTTTATAAGAATAGTATCATTTCTACTATCCATACAAGTGACTCTTTGATGATGCCATAGCAAAGGCATCAAGATTTTTCAACTAGATTATTTAACTTTTTTGAAACGGAATAAAAGAATGGAACCAAATGCAAGTACTACTCCTACAACAGTAAGCAACATAGTCATTTCAGAAGTACCAGTATTTGGTAGTTCTTTAGTTTCTCCTGGTTGTTTAGGTTTGTCATCAGAAGATCCTGGAGTCTCAGCAGCATAAGTATTTGTGATGGTTGGATTATTGCCTGTAACTTTTGCTACAAGTTTACCTTGACCATTGTCTGCAACTTTTACTGTTACTGTATAAGCATTTTTATCATAAGTTACACCAGCTTCACCACCATCTTTTTCAGTGATAGTATACGTGTGAGTTCCTGCAGTAGTGTATTCAATTGCTGGGAAAGCAACTGTTCCGTCTGCAGCATTCTTAGCTGTAGCTACAAGTTTGTCGCCTTCTTTCAATTCAAATTCATATTTATCTGCCTCAAGAGTTTTACCATTTAGGACTTTTTTAGCAGTAATTGAAGTTGTTGCAGATTTAGCAGAATACGAATTTACAAAAACTTTATTGTCATATTTAACACTTGCAAACTTCTCACCATAAACATCTGTTACAGTAACTTCTGCGTTAATAGTCTTATCATCGTAAGCAAAACCTGGTTTTTGATCATTAACTTCTTTGATCTGATACTTATAAGTACCCACTGTAGAGAATTTAACGGCTTTAAATTTCACTTTGCCATCTTTATCATTCTTAACAGTTTCCACAACTGATCCGTTTGGATCAAGTAGTTGGAAGCTAAATTCTTCAGCAGCTAAGTCTTTTCCTTTTAACTGCTTAGAAACCTCAAATGAAACTTCTGTAGAACGTGAACCTGAACTAATACCTTCAGTTGTGGTTAATGGTGCAAAACCTTCTACATCAAAGTTTTCAGTCGAAGTCGTAATTTTAACGTTATTGAAAGCTTTCTTTGTTGTATTATCAACTGGAGCTGTGATACGAGTCTTATAAACTACATACAAACCTTGGTTGGTTAGATCACCATTACCATTTGGAGTAATAGTGAAGCGATTAGAATCTTGAACAACAATGTGACTTGGATTCAAAAGAGGATGATGCTCATCCTTACCCCATTCAGTAAAGTAGTAACCTGTAATCTCACTAGCTAATACTTGTCCTTCAGGGATTGTATCTTGAATCGAAACGCCTTCATAAGGATTAGCATATTTGTTTACGCGAATATACCAATTAATATAATTTGGATCGTTCGTATCTTGAACTCCCCATTTAGTAAATCCTGTTGGATCCTCATCTGGAACAATACGAGTCAAATTGTATACTCCTGCTCCAGGAATATCGATTGGATACGACTTATTGAGTTCAACATTATCAGCCCATACAACCGTAAATAAGGCCGAAATTTGTTTCTCTTCAGGTAAGTTAGCAAAATAATCTTCGTTACTTACCGTTACAGTCGCTGTATTTGCAGACTTATTTGTCGTTAATTCAGCAACCTTAGTGACTCCATCGTTACCAAAGATTTCAGTAGTTGAATCTGATTCAATTTTGAATTCATTTGGAACTTTATAAACCATAAAGTCACCATTCTTCAACGTTGTTGAGTTGTCGAATTTGTAAGTGGTTTGAAGGTAAAATTTCCCTTCACCATACTCTGCACCGTCAACTAACTTATTATTGTTAATTGTCGGTACTGTCGTTAGCGTATAGCTACTAGATGGTAGTTCAGCAGCTTTAACCACATTGCTAGTTCTTAGTACTGGGATAAATACTGAAGCTACTAACAATAGCGCCATGAATGCATGAGAAAGTTTTTTATTAATCTTTTTCACAACATTTGCCTCCTTTATTTTTGGGGATAGATCCCCTATTTATTATTATATATTCTTATATAAATTTGTCAAGTATTTCATAGTAGTTCGATGTTCAAATCATACCTTTAAACTCTTATTTTATAGGGTGTAGCAGGCTTTCATCGTTCAAAACTTCATCTAAATTGGCTATAAGAAATTCTAACATTTATATTATATTAGTAAATTAGTAAAAAAGAAAAGACCTCTGAGGTCTTTCAAATCATTCATTTAAAGTCATTCGTTTCTGTTAATAAAATTTTACAAAAAATAGAAATCTTTAAAGTGTTTCTAAGAGTTCTTGCATTTGAACATCATCTGGAACGAGTTTTAAATAAGCTTCAGCTTGCACTTTGGCTTCTTCAAAATACCCCAATTCACGTAGGAGATAAGTATACTGCTCCAGAAATTCAGGATTATTCTTGAGATCAGACGATAGTTGTTGATAGAGTTCATAGGCCTTATCTAAATCCTCAATTTCCTGATAAGAACGGGCAATCATCCACTTGGTAAGGAGATTTTCAGGTTCTTGACTTTGGAGAGCGATGATATCTTCATACCGTTCTTGTTCCATATAAATGGTTGCAAGGCGAAGGAAAATTTCTTCTGTATCCTCTGCATCTTCTTTGGCAGTAAGGAGAAATTGCTCTGCACTACTAGGATCATGCAATTCATACGAAAACTGAGAAGCAGCAAGTAAGAGCCGAGTTTCAAATGGATTTTTCTCCAAACCTTGTTTAGCGATACGAAGGGCCTCTTCCACCTGATGTTCCTTATGCAAAGCTTGACTATAACCATATTCATATCCTTCAAAGTCAGGTGAAATGGTATCAATCTGCTTGAAGTAAAGAACAGATTTTTGATACTCTTCTTGGTCAAAGTAAAGACTAGCCAGTTCAAAGGCAGTTTGGTCATCGTATTCTAATTCTAAAGCTTTTTCTAAGAATTCAGTTGCAGCTTCAAACTTGCCTAACTGAGCATATGCGTAGCCGATTCGTTGGTAGGTTGAGACACCCGTTTGCTCATAGATTGAGCGATTGTCTAATTGAGCATAGCTCTGAATAGCTTCCTGATAATTTCCTAACTCGCTATCCAACTCAGCCAAACCAAAAACTAATAAGGAATCGTCTGAGTAGTTTAGGGCTTCCAGTAACTTTTCACGCGCTACATCTGTCAATCCTTCCAACTGATAGAGGTCTGCCTTCAAGGCCAAGGCCGATACATACCAGTCACTTTCAGGTGTGATTTCCTCAAGGTAAGCAAAGGCTTCCTCAACATTGCCATCCTCGCTAGCAATGCTGGCTAAGTTCAGATTCACTTCTGGGAAATCTGTAACGATATCTTGGTAAATTTCTTTTGCTTGAGGATAAAAGCCAATTCCCTCTAGATAGCTTGCTAGTTCGTAAAGAACCTCACTTGAATCTGTTTCGAGGGCTTTGTGAAAATACTGATCCGCTTTGGTTAAATCCTGTTCATCCAAAGCCTGGAGCATGCGTTGACTATTGTTCACTCTTGATTTCCTCCCCTTCTTCTTCATACAGACCGCTGACTTTTTTATACCAGTTAAAGATAGCTGAGATAACGACCTTAGCAGAGGCATAGACAGGGATTCCCAGCAAGACTCCCCAAATACCAAACATAGAACCTGAAGTTAGGAGAACAAAGAGGACATTGATGGGATGGATGTTTAGCTGACTACCCAAAATAAGTGGGGAAACGAAGCGACCTTCAATCGTTTGTTCAACAATAAAGACAATAATTACTTTTAAAAGCATGACAGGCCCCGCTATTAAGCCCAAAACCAGAGCAGGCAACATCGCTAGAAAACTACCCAGGTAAGGTACTAGATTGAGGATACCAGCCGTGATACCAAGAGTCACAGCATATCTGAGACCAATAATCTTAAAGAAGATAATAAACATAATTGCCACGATAATAGCAACTGTAACCTGCCCTCTAACATAGTTTGATAACTGTTTATTAACATCTGACAAAACTTGTCCGATAGGTTCTTTTAACTTGTTTGGGATGAATTTAGTTAGGTAATCCCGCAAGCCTTTCCCATCTCTCAAAAGATAAAAGAGCATGAATGGTACGATAATAACCGCTACAATGACCTGGGAAACGCTACTGATAAAGGCGCTGACCCAGTTAACAGCCTGAGAAGAGATTTTGCTCGCCCACAGGGTAGCTTCACTAGAAACATTGGAAAGAACCTGCTCCAACTGTGGTCTAAAATCATCTGGCAAGCGTTTAGTTACAAGGTCATTGATCACCTTATCAGCATCTTCCAGGTATGTCGGCACATTCTTCGCAAAATTTAAGACTTGGCGTTGCAGATTAGGTATTGCGACTGCCAGACCCCAAATGATAAAAAGTCCAATAATGACAAAAACAATACTGATGGCAAGAACACGATTGATCTTGTGTTTCTCCATCCAGTCAACAATCGGATTAAGTAGGTAATAAAGTAAACCAGATAAAATAACTGGTAACATGACAACCCCAAGAAAATCCAAAACTGGTAAAAAGATAAAACTAATCTTACTTAGAATAAAAATGTTTAGCCCCAGTAACAAGGTTACTAAAAATACAGTGATGGCTTTATTATCTAAAAACCACTTAAAAAACCAAGATAGGCTAAAATGTTTCTCTTTATGTTCCATAAATACATCCTTTCTGTCGTTCTCTCATTATACCATTTTTAGACTAAAATAACTCTTTTTTAAAGTGCTTACATGAATGAATCTAGTGCTTCATGACTGCCATTTTGTGGTATAATGAACTTATCATTATTAAGAGGTATGGACATGAAAGAAACTGTTTATTTTGGAACTTACACTCGTCGCTTATCTAAAGGGATTTACAAGGCAGATTTTGATACAGAAACAGGCCAGCTTGCAAATCTTGAACTCTTTGCTGCTGAACCAAGTCCGACCTACCTTGCCTTTGACCAACAGCAACACTTATACACCGTAGGGAGCCAGGATGGCTTAGGTGGAATCGCTGCATATAAGAAAGATGGCACTTTGCTAAATCATGTGGTTGAAGAAGGCGCTCCTCATTGCTATGTGGCAGTGGATGAAAAGCGTAGTCTCGTTTACGGAGCCAACTATCATAAAGGTCAAGTTCTAGTTTATAAACGTCAAGCGGATGGTAGCCTCATCCAAACAGATCTAGATCAGCATAGCGGACAAGGTCCTCATGAAAACCAAACTTCTCCACATGTACACTTTACGGATCTAACACCTGACCAGTACCTCGTCACATGTGATTTAGGGACGGATGAGGTAACAACCTATGATGTTAGTCCAGAAGGAAAACTAAGTAAACTCTACACTTATCACAGCCAAGCTGGAGCAGGTGCTCGCCACATCGTTTTCCACCACCACTATAAGATTGCCTATCTCATCTGCGAACTGAATAGCACGATAGAGGTCTTGATTTATGATGGGGTTGGTGAATTTGAACGCATGCAAGTTATTTCAACTTTACCAGATGGATATGAAGGCTTTAATGCTACTGCTGCCATTCGTCTTTCAAAAGATGGAAAATACCTCTATGCATCCAACCGAGGTCATGATTCCATTGCAGTCTATACAATCCTCGCTGATGGTAGCTTGGAATTATTAGAGATTGTACCAAGTCATGGTAAAAATCCACGTGATTTCGACCTAACTCCTGATCAAGAGTTTCTCATTGCTGTTCATCAAGATTCTGATAACGCAACCGTCTTTAAGCGCAATCCTAAAAGTGGTCGTCTTGCAGAGCTTTCTAACGACTTCCATGTCCCTGAAGCAGTCTGCATCAACTTTTCACATTAAAAAAAATGAACTTGAGTTTCAAGTTCATTTTTTTATAGTCTATTTCCGACATTGATACGGTTGATAGCACGTTGCAATGCGATTTTTGCGCGACGTTCTTGGTCAATCAAGTGCTTGTCATGGGCTTCTTCGATTTCTCGTTCAGCGCGAAGTTTCGCACGTTCTGCCCGACTGATATCAATATCACGAGCACGCTCTGCTGAGTCTGCTACAATAGTAATGATATCATTAGCAATCTCGATAATTCCTCCGTTCACTGCAATCCAGTTCACATGAGTATCATCATCGATACGTTTTACCTTCACTTCATCAACCGCTAAAACCGCAATCATATTTTCATGTCGTGGCAAGATCCCCATCTCACCATCCAGAGTTCGTACCGATACAAAGCTGGCATGGTGATCATAGACGAGGCCATCTGGTGTCACGATCTGGACAGTTAAATGAGCCATAGATCACCTCTTAAAATCCCATTTTTTCTGCCTTAGCAATGACGTCTTCGATTGAACCGACACCACGGAAGGCATCTTCTGGTAACTGGTCATGTTTTCCTTCAAGGATTTCCTTAAAGCCACGAACTGTTTCCGCTACTGGCACATAAGAACCAGGTTGACCAGTAAATTGTTCTGCAACATTAAAGTTTTGAGACAAGAAGAACTGGATACGACGGGCACGTGCAACCAAGGTCTTTTCTTCATCAGAAAGTTCATCCATACCAAGGATAGCAATGATATCTTGCAATTCATGGTAACGTTGAAGAACACGTTTAACCTCAGCAGCAACTGCGTAATGCTCCTCACCAACAATCTCAGGTGCCAAGGCACGAGAGCTTGAAGCCAACGGATCAACAGCTGGATAGATACCTAACTGTACCAACTTACGTTCCAAGTTTGTAGTTGAATCCAAGTGAGCGAAGGCTGTTGCTGGCGCTGGGTCAGTATAGTCATCCGCTGGCACATAGATGGCTTGGATAGAGGTTACAGAACCCTTCTTAGTTGATGTGATACGTTCTTGCAATTGACCCATTTCAGTAGCAAGTGTTGGTTGGTAACCAACGGCTGAAGGCATACGACCCAAAAGGGCAGATACTTCTGAACCAGCTTGAGTGAAACGGAAGATATTATCGATAAAGAGAAGCACATCTTGGCCTTCTACATCACGGAAGTATTCGGCGATTGTCAAACCAGTAAGGGCAACACGCATACGTGCTCCTGGTGGCTCATTCATCTGACCAAATACCATGGCTGTTTTCTCGATAACGCCTGATTCTTTCATTTCCCAGTAAAGGTCGTTCCCTTCACGAGTACGTTCCCCAACACCAGTAAATACTGAAATACCACCGTGTTCTTGGGCAATGTTGTGAATCAATTCTTGGATCAAGACAGTTTTACCAACTCCGGCACCACCGAAGAGTCCAACTTTCCCACCTTTAAGGTAAGGGGCAAGAAGGTCGATAACCTTGATCCCTGTTTCCAAGATTTCAGATGAGGTAGACAATTCATCAAAAGTTGGAGCTTTCTTATGAATTGGCTGACGCTCAGCGTCTTCATCGAAAGGAGCATCCAAGTCAATGGTATCTCCCAAAACGTTGAAGACACGTCCCAAAGTTTCTTTACCTACTGGCACAGAGATTGGACGGCCTGTGTCCAAAACTTCCATTCCACGAGTCAAACCATCTGTTGATTCCATGGCGATCGTACGAACCATACCATCACCCAACTCCAAGGCTACTTCAAGGACGATTTTTGTTTTTCTTTCGTCATTTTTGTAGACGACAAGTGCATTATTAATCTCAGGAAGTGTTTCCCCTGCTGCGAACAAGACGTCGACAACGGGTCCAATAACCTGAGCAATTTTACCTGAACTCATCTCCTTCTCCTATTCTATATAAGATACTGTCGGTTCCTAGTTCACCTAGGTCCTAAGTTCATTTTGATACGAGGGAGGCAAAGCCTTATTCTAAGGCACTAGCCCCCGCTACAATTTCTGTAATTTCTTGTGTAATCGCCGCCTGTCTGGCACGGTTATACTGGATTGTCAAATCATTGATGACTTTCTTAGCATTATCAGTCGCCGTTTGCATGGCTGTCATACCTGCAGCATTCTCAGCTGTCTTGGCATCGATGATAGCCCCGTATATCATACTTTCTGCAAACTGAGGTAACAACTGCTCTAGAATCTCATCACGACTCGTTTCCAACTCAAAGGTCAAGCTATACTCTTCATCCGCTTCATTTGGATCTAAGTCAACAATCGGCAACATTTGTTCCACACGCATTTGACTTGTGAGAGTATTGACATGATGGTTGTAACAAACATAGAGTTCATCAAAAAGTTCATTTTGATACATTTCAATCGTTTTTGAAATAATTTTACGAACTTCATCAAAACTTGGTTGGTCGGCCAAGCCACGTAGTTCATAGATTGGTTGAATGCCACGAGCCTTAAAGAAATCAGCTCCCATCCCACCGATACAGATGATCTCAAAACCTGTACCATCTGGATGGTATTCTTCTTTCAGCTCCATCACAGCTTTAAGGATGGAAGCATTATAACCTCCAACCAAGCCACGGTCTGAAGTAATAACGATATAGCCTGTTTTCTTAACTGGGCGACTAATGAGCATCGGATTGGTAGAACCACCAGATCCGTTACCATGCAGAATATCCGTCAAAAGCTTACGAACCTTCTGAGCATAAACTTGAAAGTTACGTGCTGCTTCTTCAGAGCGACCTAACTTGGCAGCCGATACCATTTGCATGGCATTGGTGATTTGACTAGTATTTTTTGTTGAGGCGATTTTTGTTTTAATATCATTTAGAGATACTGCCATTTGACACCTCTATTCTTATTGGAAGCTGGATTGATTGAGAAACTCTGTAATCGCAGCATCCAAGACTGCCTCTTCTGGCAAGTCTTTTGTTTCACGAATAGTTTCCAAAATCTCTGGATGTTGTGCATCAAAGAAATCATGAAACCCTTCCTCAAAACGAACAATGTCATCTACAGGAATCGTATCCAAGAAACCATGTGTCAAAGCATAAAGAATGATTACTTGTTTCTCAACAGGTAATGGTTTATGAACTGGTTGTTTCAGAACTTCAACGGTACGACGTCCACGATTTAACTTAGCTTGAGTAGCCGCATCCAAATCAGAACCAAACTTAGTGAAGGCTTCCAACTCACGATATGAAGCAAGGTCGATACGAAGTGTACCAGCAACCTTCTTCATAGCTTTGATTTGTGCAGAACCACCTACACGAGATACAGATGAACCCGCATCGATAGCTGGACGAATACCCGCATTGAAGAGACCATCGCCAAGGAAGATTTGACCATCTGTGATTGAAATCACGTTAGTTGCGATATAAGCAGAGATATCTCCTGCTTGTGTCTCGATAAATGGTAAAGCTGTGATTGAACCACCACCAAGTTCATCAGAAACCTTAGCTGAACGCTCAAGCAAACGGCTATGAAGGTAGAAAACATCCCCAGGGAAGGCTTCACGACCTGGTGGACGACGAAGCAAGAGGGAAAGTTCACGATAAGCGACCGCTTGTTTTGAAAGATCATCATAAACGATCAAAACATGCTTCCCTTGGTACATAAACTCTTCTGCCATAGCAACCCCAGCATAAGGAGCTAGGAAGAGCAATGGAGAAGGTTGTGAAGCAGAAGCTGTCACAACGATTGTGTAGTCCAAGGCACCGTACTGACGAAGTGTTTCAACTTGCGTACGAACAGTTGACTCTTTTTGCCCAATCGCTACATAGATACAGATCATATCTTGACCTTTTTGGTTCAAAATAGCATCAATAGCGATGGTTGTTTTCCCTGTCTGACGGTCACCGATAATCAACTCACGTTGACCACGACCAATCGGAACAAGGGCATCAATAGCTTTCAAACCTGTTTGCAATGGTTCTGATACAGACTTACGTTGCATAACGCCAGGAGCCGGCGCTTCTACTGGACGAGACTTATCGGTATGGATTTCTCCAAGACCGTCAACTGGACGACCAAGTGGATCCACAACACGTCCAATAAGGCTCTCACCAACAGGAACTTCCATGATTTTACCTGTACGGCGAATGGTATCGCCTTCACGAATATCTGTAAAGTCACCTAGGATGATAATCCCAACGTCTGTTGACTCCAAGTTCTGCGCCATCCCATAAGAGCCGTTTTCAAAAATCAACAGCTCCCCACTCATGGCATTTTCAAGGCCGTGAGCACGCGCAATTCCGTCCCCGATATAGGTTACAACACCTGTTTCAGATACATCAAAATTGGGTTTGAAATTTTCAATTTGTTGCTTAATTAAAGCGCTGATTTCTTGTGCGTTAATTGCCAAAAGAACACCACTTTCTATTTCAAATTTTCTTTAACAACTCGAAGTTGTTGTTTAATACTCACATCAATTGTCTTGTGATTAGCAAAAATGACAAAACCACCAATGAGTCCTTCATCAATTTGTTCTTTGACGCTCCGCACTTTCAGAGACATTTTTTTCTCTATCAATGGGAGCAGACGTTCCTTCTGTTCATCTGTTAAAGGATGAGCTGAAGAAATCGTGACTACAAAACGATTGGTCTCTTTTTCAAGGCGATTCAAACAATCTGCAATTACTTCATAAAAAAGATTTGCTCTGTGATTGTAAACCAGAACTTGAATAAAGTTTTGCATTAAAGGTGACACAGAGTCTTGAAAGAAACGAACTGTTTTTTCCTTATCTGACTCATCGACTGCCACCTGAGCTAAAAAAGAAGGTAAACCCGTTTCTTCTGCGACTTGCTTGATTTGATCCAAGTCTGAAAAAATCCGGTCCTCTTCTCCTTTTTCAATCACTAATTGGACAAAAGGCATGCTGTACTTTTCAATGACCTTTGCTGTTTTCTTGTCCATTAGGCTTCTCCTAGCTGATCGATATACTGATCAATGAGTTCCTTATGGGCATGACTGTCAAGGTTTTGTGAGATGATTTTCCCAGCTAGACTAACTGTCAAATCTGCCACCTCGCCCTTAACACTTTGTAAAGCTTCAGCTTTATTTTGAGCAATTTCTTGGTTGGCTTTTTCTTTTAAGCGCCCTGCTTCAAGTTTAGCTTCGGCTAAAATATCGGCTTTACTTTTCTCAGCAGTTCCCTTTGCATTCTCGATAATCGTTTTAGCTTCGGTACGGCTACCTGCTAACTCAGCTTCACGTTTGTTAGCTAGTTCCTCAGCCTTTTTACGGGCTTCCTCGGCACCATCAATATCTGAAGAAATCTTTTCAGCACGTTCATCCAAGATGCTGGAAAGATTTCCCCAAGCATATTTTTTCACTAAAAAGATCAATAAAAGGAAGGAACCAGCGATAAGAATAAAGTCACCGATAATGGTACTAATAGTTAAATCCATCTTCTAATCCTCCTCTACTTACTCTTCCCCTTCATTTATTTTTTTACCAATGTACATAGATGACAACATGGTAAATACATAAGCCTGAATACATGAAATGAAAATTGAAAAGGCTGTCCATAACATGTTTGCGATAAAGGCAAAAGGATACCAATACAAAGCATTTTGTGACAAGGCTAATAGCAATCCAGCTAAGACCTCACCGGCAAAAATATTTCCGTAGATCCGAATCGCCAAGGAAGCAAAATTGGTGAACTCTTCTAAAATGTTCATCGGAGTCATAAAGCCAGGTGTAACAAATGCTCTCAAATATTCTTTAACGCCTCTACGACGAACTCCTTCTACATGGGCGATCAAAGTGATCAAGAATGATAGGGATAAATCGTATCCAAGGTTGGCTGTTGGGGAAGTCCACAAGTTATAACCGTTTGTTGTTTGTACTTTTGCCATTAAGCCGATATTATTGGCAACCAAGATAAACAGAAATAGAGAAAACAGAAATAAGGAATAATCCTTGATGTATGATTCTCCAATGTTTGGTTTGGTAAAACCAATCACAAAGTCGTAAATCATCTCAAGAGCATTTTGTTTGCCCTTTGGACGGATGGTCATTTTACGACTTGCCCAGTAGACAAAGGCAAAAACCATCAAAACAGTTACAAGAGACATGGCAAGCAGGGTCAAATCAAAGGATATTGGTCCAATATTAACGGTTGGATTCAAACTTTCTTCCATGGTTTGACACCTCCATTTCTAAATAGAGTTGTCTATTTAATGACAAATGACATCGCCAAGGTTACAAAGAATGTTCCTTCGATAAAGGCAATCCCCATAATCATCAAACTACGCAATTGTGGGATGATATCTGGTTGGCGTGCTGCAGATTTGAACAAACCGTTCATCAAAAATCCTTCTGCAAGAGATACACCCATACAGGCAAGACAAAGTCCGAAAAATGTTAAATTCATGACGAATTCTCCTTTTATTTAAAATTTACTTACTTAGTTTAGTCCTAAAATTTGTTTTTGTCAACTTTTTACTTACATTGGAAGCGTTTCAGATGATTTATTTCTATTTTTGCTATTTTTATACCACTGTATAGATAAGTTTCTCATTTTATGATGAAATGTGTTTCCACTTTTTCTATATTTTCCGAAATAAATTGAAAAATCCAAGTTTAGAACTTGGATAGATTCATTTTATTTGAAATAGTAGGAATAGTGTCGTTTACACCCTGGATTAAATGGAGATTTGCAATAAGGGCAGGCTATTTGTTTTTGATATTCTTGAAATGTTATTGTCCTCTTACAAGCCCCACATAAAATCGGTCGATCCTCCGAAAGCGTCAAGGGGTAGGGTGAAAACAAATGCGTTTCTATAGCATTGTGGCACTGATAGCAAGCATAGTATTTTTTACACTCATAGCACTGGAGGGAAATAATATCCTTTTCACCATGATAGTGAACACATCTGCTTTCATTATCTACCAACAATCCTTGCACTTGAATCATTCCCTTTTCCTTATCTAGGCACGAACTGTGACACTTGTCCCGTCTTCCTTATAGAGATTGATAAGACCTTCTTTGAGAGCTCGAACCATATCCCCAGCTTGCACAGGTTGAGGAACCTTAATGGTCAAGAGTTCCATTGGATTTGGAGCACGGTCGATTTTATTGCCTTTAGAATCGTGAAGATTTTCGATATAGGTTTCAAAATGACGGAAACCTGGTCCATAAAACTCAACTTGATCGCCTTCATTGATAACATTCCGTTGACGAATGGTTGCTGTCTGGGTTGCTTCATCATAAGCTACCACTTCAGCAACAAACTTGTATTCAGGGATTTTACGACGTGCACCAAACAACTGTTCATTTTCTGTAGGTGTGCTATAGTAGAAACCTGTTGCCAATTCACGTTGGGCAACCTTCCACATCTCATCTACCAGGTCTTGTTTAATAGCTTCAAATTTTTCTGGGCTTTCAAGGTAAGCATCCACAGCCGCCTTGTAACAGTTAGTTACTGTTGAAACATAGTGGATTGACTTCATACGACCTTCAATCTTGAGACTATCTACACCATTTTCAATCATATCTGGAATATGGTCAATCATAGACATATCAACGGCTGACATTGAAAATTCTTCTGGAATTTCACCTTTAAGACTCTTGCGTTCTTGACCAAAAGGCATATCGTAAAGGTCGTATTTCCAACGGCAAGACTGCGAACAACCACCACGGTTAGCATCACGCATACTCATGTGATTTGAAAGCGTACAGCGACCTGAGTAGGAAATACACATCGCTCCGTGGACAAAGGCTTCAATCTCTACGTCTGTGCGTTTGCGAATCTCTGCCAATTCTTCCATTGAGACCTCACGCGCCAAAACGACACGAGTCAAGCCCAGTTCTTTCCAAAATTCAAGCGTTTCATAGTTCGTCGCACTGGCTTGGGTAGAGAGGTGGATTTCAAGACCTGGTGCTTCTGTTGCTGCAATCATAATCAAGGCCGGGTCTGACACGATAACTGCCGCAATCCCAATGTCACGCAACTTACGGAACCACTCACCAGCCCCAGCTTCATTTCCTTCGTGCATAACCATGTTGGCAGCTACATAGACTTTGGCACCATACTTGGCAGCGAACTGCACGCCTTCTTCCATCTGTTCAAAGGTGAAGTTTCCTGCACGGCTACGAAGACCATAAGCTTGTCCACCTATAAAAACAGCATCAGCTCCATACCGAACAGCCACTTTTAGCTTCTCTAAAGTCCCTGCAGGCGATAAAACCTCAGGACGTTTTAATATTTTTGTCATTTTTTCTCCTATTTGCAATATAAAAGTTTGACGTTTTTCCTTCTCATTTTATAGTAAATAAAGGATAAAATCAAGTCTAGACAGATTGTTTTGACAATTCTAATCTTTTAAGAAAACAAAAAACTAGCCTTTCTAAACTAGTTATTTTCAAGATAAAATTCAAAGCGTTCACCCACGTATTGACTCTTTACATATTCGAAAGCTGTCCCATCTTCAAGATAAGAAACCTGAGTCAATGCTAAAATCGCATGCCCCTTTTCGACTTCTAGATAGTCAGCAATCTTTTCCTTAGCCAATCTCGCATAAATGGTCTGTTGAGATTTGCCAATCCGGTAGCCATACTGCTGCAAGGTTTGAAAGAAGTGACTGGTGATTTCTTCTTTTTTGAAATCCTTAATAAATTTCTCAGGAATGGATGCGACTTCATAGACTAGTGGAACTTGGTCAGCATAACGCACCCGTTCCATGCGGATAATATTCTCTGTTGGAGTAATCCCCAGCTTTGCGATCTCTTGCTCATTTGGAATAGTTCTTCTGTAAGAAATGAGTTGGCTGGAAGGTACTTTCCCCTGAGATTTGACAATCTCCGTAAAACTGGTTGTTCCTCGCATTTTTTCTTGGACACGAGTGCTAGAGACAAAGGTTCCACTTCCTACACGACGCTCCAAAACTCCTTCCTCGACCAAGAGAGAGATAGCTTGGCGTAATGTCATCCGGCTAACTTGAAACTGTTCAGCTAAATCTCGCTCACTTGGAAGCCTCTCTCCGATTTTCCAATGATGCTCATCTATATCCTTCTTGATCTGATCGTGGATTTTCATATAAGCTGGTAACATGATTCTCACTTCTTTTCTTTATTTTCTCCATTGTACCGTATTTGCTAAGAAAAAGTCAAACTTTGCCTTGTTTAGTTGGTAATTCGCCCCTATTTGTGATAGAATATTGAAAAAGATATTTCTTTTGAGAAAGGAAAAAGATGAGCAACATTTCAACTGATTTGCAAGATGTCGAAAAAATCATCGTGCTGGACTATGGTAGCCAATACAACCAGCTGATTTCACGCCGTATTCGTGAAATTGGTGTTTTTTCAGAGCTAAAAAGTCACAAAATCTCAGCTGCAGAGGTTCGTGCGATTAACCCTGTAGGGATCATCCTCTCTGGTGGACCAAACTCTGTATACGAAGATGGTTCATTTGATATTGACCCAGAAATTTTTGAACTTGGCATTCCAATTTTGGGAATCTGCTATGGTATGCAACTTTTAACTCATAAACTTGGAGGAAAAGTTGTTCCTGCAGGTGATGCTGGTAACCGCGAGTATGGCCAATCACCACTTACTCATACCACTTCTGCCTTCTTTGAAGGGACTCCTGAAGAACAGATTGTTTTGATGAGTCATGGCGATGCTGTTACAGAGATTCCAGCTGATTTTGTTCGTACTGGCACTTCTGCTGACTGTCCTTATGCAGCTATTGAAAACCCAGAAAAGCACATTTACGGTATCCAATTCCACCCAGAAGTGCGCCATTCTGTATACGGAAATGATATCCTTCGCAACTTTGCCCTTAACATCTGTAAGGCTAAAGGCGACTGGTCAATGGACAACTTCATCGACATGCAGATCAAGAAAATCCGTGAAACTGTAGGTGACAAGCGTGTTCTTCTAGGTCTATCAGGTGGTGTTGACTCTTCTGTTGTTGGGGTTCTTCTTCAAAAAGCAATCGGTGATCAATTAATCTGTATCTTTGTAGATCACGGTCTTCTCCGTAAGGGAGAGGCTGACCAAGTTATGGACATGCTTGGTGGTAAGTTTGGTTTGAATATTGTCAAAGCCGATGCTTCAAAACGCTTCCTTGATAAACTTGCTGGCGTTTCTGATCCTGAGCAAAAACGAAAAATCATTGGTAACGAATTTGTTTATGTCTTTGATGACGAAGCAAGCAAGCTAAAAGATGTAAAATTCCTTGCTCAGGGAACGCTTTACACTGACGTGATTGAGTCTGGTACAGATACAGCCCAAACCATCAAGTCACACCACAACGTTGGTGGTCTTCCAGAAGACATGCAGTTTGAATTGATTGAACCATTGAACACCCTTTATAAAGACGAAGTCCGTGCCCTCGGTACAGAGCTTGGTATGCCAGACCACATCGTATGGCGCCAACCATTCCCAGGACCAGGTCTCGCTATCCGTGTCATGGGTGAAATCACTGAAGAAAAACTAGAAACTGTTCGTGAGTCTGATGCTATCCTTCGTGAAGAAATCGCTAAAGCTGGACTTGACCGTGATATCTGGCAATATTTCACTGTCAACACAGGCGTTCGTTCAGTTGGTGTTATGGGTGATGGTCGTACTTATGACTACACGATTGCCATTCGTGCTATCACTTCTATCGATGGTATGACAGCTGACTTTGCCAAGATTCCTTGGGAAGTCCTTCAAAAGATTTCTGTACGTATCGTAAATGAAGTGGATCACGTTAACCGTATCGTCTACGATATTACAAGTAAACCACCTGCAACCGTTGAGTGGGAATAGGCCAATCGCACTTAAAAAGAACTCTGAATCAGATTCAGAGTTCTTTTTTATATGCAGGGAAAGCATTTCTGCTTTCCTTTTTTTATTTGCGTTTCTTCTTCGCTTTTTTCATTTTGTTGGCCATGCGTTTCATAGACTGTTTCATGGCGAATTCGCCAATTTTACCTTTGAGTCCGCCACCAAACATCTGGGTCATATCTGGCATGCCTGCTCCTCCGAGAGCTGACATATCCGGCATACTACCTTGCCCCATCATGCCTTCAAGGGCAGACATATCCATTCCTCCCATATTTGGCATATTTTTAGGGAGGTTATTTGGATTGATGCCCATTTGTTTCATCATCTTGTTCATATCACCAGACATGACACCTTGCATGAGCTGTTTGGCCTGGTTAAAGTCCTTGATGAATTTATTGACTTCGACAAAGGTATTTCCAGAACCTGCAGCAATACGACGGCGACGACTTGGATTTAACAAATCAGGGTTTTCACGTTCTTCAGGTGTCATCGAAGATACGATGGCACGTTTGCGCGCAATCTGGCGCTCATCCACCTTCATATTTTGAAGGGCAGGGTTGTTAGCCATACCTGGAATCATCTTGAGCAAGTCTTCCATTGGCCCCATGTTTTGCACCTGATCCAATTGATCGATGAAATCATTGAAGTCAAAGGTGTTTTCGCGCATCTTCTCAGCCATTTCAAGTGCTTTTTGCTCATCGTATTCCTGAGAAGCTTTCTCAATCAAGGTCAACATATCCCCCATACCAAGGATACGGCTTGACATACGGTCTGGGTGGAAGGTTTCAATATCTGTGATCTTTTCACCCGTACCAGTGAACTTGATAGGTTTACCAGTGATGTGGCGAACAGACAAAGCTGCACCACCACGAGTATCCCCATCAATCTTGGTAAGAATAACACCAGTCACTTCTAACTGAGCATTGAACTCACGGGCAACATTAGCCGCTTCCTGACCAATCATGGCATCAATGACAAGGAGGATTTCGTTTGGTTGGGCTAAGGCCTTAACGTCACGAAGCTCATTCATGAGAAGTTCATCGATTTGTAAACGCCCTGCCGTATCGATCAAAACATAGTCGTTATGATTGGCTTGCGCTTGCTCCAAACCTTGGCGAACAATCTCAACAGCTGGCACTTCTGTTCCAAGTGCAAAAACAGGGACATCGATTTGTTGTCCAAGTGTTTTCAACTGATCGATGGCTGCTGGACGATAAATATCTGCCGCAATCATCAAAGGACGAGCATTTTCTTCCTTCTTAAGTTTATTAGCCAGCTTACCAGCAAAGGTCGTTTTACCAGCCCCTTGCAAACCGACCATCATGATAATGGTTGGAATTTTTGGTGACTTGATAATTTCTGCCGTATCGGAACCTAAAACAGCTGTCAATTCCTCATCAACGATTTTAATAATCTGTTGGGCAGGATTGAGGGTATCAATGACCTCGTGTCCGACTGCACGCTCACGAACTTTCTTGATAAAGTCCTTCACAACAGGCAAAGCAACGTCGGCTTCCAGCAAGGCCAAGCGTATCTCTTTGGTTGCTTCCTGGACATCAGCCTCAGAGATTTTTCCTTTTTTACGTAGATTTTTAAAAACGTTCTGTAAACGTTCTGTTAAACTTTCAAATGCCATTTTTTTCTCCTATGTTTCATTAATTCGGTGGAAAACGTCCAAAATCTTGTAAACAAACAAGTTCTTCTGGAGTGACTTCTTTCATTATCTCATTTGGATATCCCCAACAGCTAAATCCCTCTTGAAGAGCTCGAGAGATAGAATCAGGCGAGAGGATTTGTAGTCTTGTGGGAAAAGGAGCCTCAGCAGCTAATAGTTTACAGGGTATACCTTTGTAGATGACTATACTCCCCATACTTATTCTCTATTATCAATGCTTGTTAAAACTTCTATCTGCTCCTGCAGAAAATCATCCTTGGGATAGCGCTCCAAGATCTGGTCAAAAATCTGACTGCGGACAATGTAGTCCGAATACATGTGCAATTTCATCTCATAATCTTCTAGAATCTTTTCTGTCCGCTTGATATTATCATAAACAGCTTGACGACTGACACCGAACTCTTCAGCAATCTCAGCAAGACTGTAGTCATCAGCATAGTAGAGTTCAATATAGTTCATCTGCTTGTCTGTCAAAAGCGCAGCATAAAATTCAAAAAGCGCATTCATACGATTGGTTTTTTCAATTTCCATAATTTTTATTATACCAAAAAAACGATTATACTGCTAGAGTAGGAGCACTTTAAATAGGTCAAGAATAAAAAAAGAACCTTGCAAGGCAAGATTCTTTTAGTGTCTGACTTAAATAATTGTTCTTCTGGGAACCTAATCGAATTAAGCTTCGATTTCTGTAACCATACCTGAACCAACAGTACGTCCACCCTCACGGATAGAGAATGTAGTACCTTGTTCTACGGCGATTGGGTGGATCAACTCAACGTCGATAGTCACGTTATCACCAGGCATTACCATTTCAGTACCTGCTGGAAGTTCGATTGAACCTGTAACGTCAGTAGTACGGAAGTAGAATTGTGGACGGTAGTTGTTGAAGAATGGAGTGTGACGTCCACCTTCTTCTTTAGTAAGGATGTAGACTTCACCTTTGAATTTAGTGTGTGGGTTGATTGAACCTGGTTTAGCGATAACTTGTCCACGTTCGATTTCGTCACGTTGAATACCACGAAGAAGGACACCTACGTTATCTCCGGCAAGACCTTCATCAAGTTGTTTACGGAACATTTCAACACCAGTAACAACTGCTTTTTGAGTTTCGTCTTTGATACCAACGATTTCGATTTCGTCGTTGACACGAACAGTACCACGGTCGATACGTCCTGAAGCAACAGTACCACGTCCAGTGATTGAGAATACGTCTTCGACTGGGAGAAGCAATGGTTTATCTGTATCACGTTCTGGTTCTGGGATGTACTCATCAACAGTATCCATCAATTCCATGATGATATCTTCGTATTTAGCATCACCTTCAAGTGCTTTAAGAGCTGAACCTTGGATAACTGGAAGATCGTCGCCTGGGAAGTCGTATTCTGACAAGAGGTCACGGATTTCCATTTCAACCAATTCAAGCAATTCTTCGTCGTCTACCAAGTCAATTTTGTTCATGAAGACGATAAGGTGTTTAACACCAACTTGACGTGAAAGAAGGATGTGTTCACGAGTTTGTGGCATTGGTCCGTCAGTTGAAGCTACTACAAGGATAGCTCCGTCCATTTGAGCGGCACCAGTGATCATGTTTTTAACGTAGTCCGCGTGTCCTGGAGCGTCGATGTGAGCATAGTGACGTTTTGCAGTTTCATACTCAACGTGTGCAGTGTTGATAGTGATACCGCGTTCGCGTTCTTCTGGAGCAGCATCGATAGACGCATAGTCTTTAGGTTGGTTAACTGCTGAAGGCAAGCGACGTGCCAAAACAGTTGTGATAGCTGCAGTCAAAGTAGTTTTACCGTGGTCAACGTGTCCGATAGTACCAATGTTAACGTGTGGTTTACTACGATCGTATTTTTCTTTTGCCATTTGAGTAAAAGCCTCCAATAAAATATATTTTATAGATAGACAGTAGGCAATACAGTCTAACTTTCCTTACTATTTTATCAAATTTCTGCTAAATTGCAAGTGTTTTACACATATTTTATGAATTAATCTGAATCTTACAAAGTGCTGTTCTTCTGCTTCTTTATACAATTCAAGCGGTATTATGCTCACAAAAAAATCAGGTTCCCCTGATTCTAAATGGATTCTGATTTTTCCAGTTCTTTAGCTTCCTTATGATTTTCATATAATTTCGCCAAGAACTTAGTGATTTCTTTGAGAATAGAGTAGGTTGGCACTGCTACAATCATCCCTATGACGCCGTAGATATTACTTGACAATAAGAGGAGTACCAAAATCGTAATCGGGTGTACTTTCATAACCCCTCCAACGATACGTGGATAAAGAACATTTCCATCAATCTGTTGAATAATAAGCATATAAGCAACCGCAATCAACATACGATGAGGATCCGTGAACACATTCGCAATCACCATCGGAATCAAGCCAATACTTGGACCGACATAAGGGATCAAATTTGCGATTCCAGAAAAAATAGCAAAAACAAGAGCGTACTTTAATCCGATAACGCTATAACCAATATAAGCTAAACATCCAATAATAACCGCATCAATTGCAATTCCACTGATATAGCGCGCTATGGTCGTATTAAGGTTGGTTAAGAGGCTAGAAAGATTTAATTTATCATGTTTTAAGACAGTTCGTTCCAACATTGGTAGCAACTTATGACCATCCAACAAGAAATAAATCAAAAATACAGGGGTCATAATGAGAATCAGAACCGTGCTAAACAAGGCTGAAAGAACACTTCCTAAACTATTGCTGACGCTATTCAGGATATTCTGTAGGATATCCACATAGGAGAGATTTAACTGTTGAATTGTTTGTTGAATATCGATATTCTGGAAAATAGGGTTCATCGACAAATCAATAACCAAATCCTGCAATCTGCTATAGATATTTTGACTAGAAATAATCAAGCTGGTCAACTGATTAATCAGAATCGGCAAGAGATAGACGACCCCAACCACGATAGCACCAATCAAGGCACAAAGAGTGACCAAGACACCAATTAGACGATTGATTTTACATCTCTTTTCTAAAAAAGTAACGATTGGATTTGTAATGTAGTAAAAAAATCCACCAAGCAAAAATGGAATCATAATGGTATTCACAACCGTCACGAAGGGAGTAATGATGGCTCCCATTTCTCTCCAAAGATAGAAAATCAGTGTTAATAATAAAATTTCAGCTGTCCAAAAAAATAATTTGTTTCTACGGAACATCGGTATCCTCCTTCTCTCCATTTTACCATATTTCTGAAAAAGATAAGATGGCTTTAGTAAAAAAGCGAGAATATTTTTTTTCTTTATGATAAAATAAAGCTAATATGAAAAAAATAATTTTATCTTTTATGACACTTTTAGTTTTTGGAACAGCTTCTACTGTTTCTGCTCAGGAGTTTGATGTTGCTGCTAAACATGCCATTGCCGTCGAGGCTACAACTGGAAAAATCCTCTACGAAAAAGATGCAAATCAGCCTGTAGAAATTGCTTCTATTACCAAACTTGTTACAATTTATTTGGTCTATGAAGCTCTGGAACAAGGAACTATCAGCCTATCTACACCTGTTGATATTTCGGACTATCCTTACAAACTTACAACTAATTCTGAGGCGAGTAACGTCCCTATGGAAGCTCGAAATTATACTGTTGAACAACTATTAGAGGCTACAATGGTATCCAGTGCAAACAGCGCTGCGATTGCACTAGCAGAAAAGATTGCTGGTTCTGAGAAAGACTTTGTAGACAAGATGAGGGCTAAACTTCTTGAATGGGGAATTCAAGATGCAACTATTGTAAACACTACTGGTTTAAATAATGAGACCCTTGGCGATAATATCTATCCTGGTTCTAAAAAAGACGATGAAAACAAGTTGAGTGCCTACGACGTTGCAATAGTCGCTCGTAACCTCATCCGAGATTATCCTCAAGTTTTGGAAATCACCAAAAAGCCAACTTCTACCTTTGCAGGACTTGAAATCCACTCAACCAACTATATGTTGGAGGGAATGCCTGCCTATCGTGGTGGTATTGATGGACTAAAGACAGGTACTACTGATAAAGCTGGTGCTTCATTCGTTGGAACAACTGTTGAGAAAGGGATGCGTATTATTACAGTTGTTTTAAATGCAGATCAACAAGATACCAACCCTTATGCACGTTTTACTGCTACTTCTGCACTTTTAGATTATATTTCTGCAAACTTTGCCTTAAAAACTGTTGTTCAGAAAGGTGAAGCATACAATGATAGTAAAGTAACAGTTCTTGATGGTAAAGAAGATAATGTGACAGCTGTCGCTAAGTCAGACATTTCCATCGTCCAACGCATCGGAAGCGCTACTACACCAGCCCTCCAATTCACACCGAAATCAACATCAGAAATGGCTCCATTGGAAGAAGGCAAGGTTGTTGGTACTTTAACCTATGAGGACCAAGATTTGATTGGCCAAGGTTATCTCGCTTCTGACAAACCATCTTTTGAAATGGTTTCTGAAAAGAAAGTAGAAAAAGCCTTCTTTTTGAAGGTTTGGTGGAATCAATTTATCCGCTTTATCAATGAAAAACTATAAAAAAATCGCGATTTTCTTCGCGATTTTTTCTTTATTTCATTTCTTTAAAAGCCGCTTCTGCATCAGCATTGCTAATAGCACCAAATTGGATTTTTCCGATTTTACCCTGACTGTCAATCAAGTATTCCGTTGGAATACTACGAATTTGGTAGGCTTGGAAGGTAGTTGCTTGCGTATCATATAAAACTGGAATATCCTTGTAGCCTTGTTCTTGGTACCATTTTGGGAAGTCTTGAACTGTTTTTTCACCTTGGAGACCTGGTGCAATGACACTCAAGATTTCAAAGTCTCGATCTTGTTTGGCAGCTAATTCCATCAACTCAGGCATGCTTTTTTTACATGGTCCACACCAAGAAGCCCAGAATTTCAAATAGACCTTTTTCCCTTTATAGTCTGATAACTTCACTTCTTTGCCATCCATAGACTGCAAGGTGAAGTCTGGCGCATCCTTACCGACTGCGATTTGTTGAACAGCAGGTTGTTTTGGACTGCTTGTCTGTTTGGTTACTTTTTCACCACAGGCAATCAACAAGAATAGAGACATGAGGCTCAATCCAGCAAAAATAACTTTTTTCATTTTTTCTCCTTTTATCCAAGAATTCCTGACAAGGCATTTAACTGCCCTAGCATTAATAATAATCCCATCAAAATAATCAAAGCTCCCCCGATTTTCTTTAGTAGGATCATATGGGGTTTTAATTTACTAAAGTAGGGCATAATCCAGCCCGAAGCCAAGGCCAAAACAATGAAAGGAAGGGCCATTCCCAATGTGTATACTAATGTTAACACGGCTCCTTGCCAAGCACCATTGCCACCGGAAGCTGCTAGGGCCAAGACTGAACTTAAGACTGGTCCGATACAAGGGGTCCAACCAAAACTAAAGGTTATCCCAAGTAAAAAGGCTGACAGATAGTGATTAGACTTTGATTGTTTGAAGGTGACTGTCTTTTGAACCTCCAGTTTATTGAAATGCAAGATTTCCATCTGATGAAGTCCTAAAAGAATAATGACTATTCCCATAGCATAACGAAACCAGTCTGCATAGAGCATGTGCCCTAGGAATCCAGCTCCAAATCCTAAAATAAAGAAAATGAGGGAGATTCCAGCAATAAAGCACAAGGTTCGAATTAAACCTGACCATGCAACGTCTCTTCCAAAAAAGCGAAAGCTTTTCGAATTTCCCTGATCATCCAGTAAAATACCAGCATAGACAGGTAGCAAAGGAAAGATACAGGGTGAAAAGAAGGACAGGATACCTGCAAAAAAAACGGATACTAGAAATATAATCGACTCCAACAAATTACCTACTTTCTCAAAATTCTAATCCTATTTTACTACAAAAGGATAAATTTGTAAGAAGTCCGCTACGCTTATTTATTTTGATAAAATTTGACACAAAAAAAGGAGCTAAGCTCCCTTTTTTAATACGTTCCTTCTTCGCCTTGGCTAGTCAAGATAACTGGACCGTCTTTGGTAATCACGAACTGGTGTTCATATTGGCAAGACAAGCCGCCATCTATAGTCTTATGAGCCCAGCCAGTCTTCATATCTGTATCGATTTCCCAGTCACCAGTATTGATCATGGGTTCAATGGTTAGTACCATTCCTTCACGGAGACGGAGACCACGACCTGCAACACCATAGTTAGGGACCATTGGCTCTTCGTGCATAGTTGGACCAACACCATGACCAACCAAATCACGCACTACACCATAACCGCGACTTTCAGCGTATTCTTGAATGGCCGCACCGATATCGCCGATACGATTGCCAACAACTGCTTGCTCAATCCCTTTATACATAGCTTCCTTGGTCACGTCCATCAGGTTTTTCACTTCTTCAGACGGTGTACCAACCGCATAAGCCCAACATGAGTCAGCTAAACCACCAGTATAACTTTGTGTGTATTTTTTCATTTGCTCAACATTGTTAAAGTTGAGTTTAGATACATTGAGGTCGGATTTGGCAATCGGACCACCCAGTACCATGTCAACCTTGAGCAAATCGCCATCTTTCAAGATGTAATGACGTGGAAAAGCATGAGCTACTTCGTCGTTGAGAGAGCAACAGGTGGCATAGGGGTAATCCATGACTGCCCCATCCACGCCAATCTGTAGAGGAAGGAAATTCTCTTCTTTACAACGTCGACGAACATACTCTTCTACTTCCCACATATCCACGCCTGGCTTAATCAAATCACGTAAGCCGATATGGATACTAGCTAGGAAATCACCAGCCTTGTTCATGGCTTCGATTTCACGTGCTGATTTTAAAGTTATCATTTTTTCTCCTAGATTCTAATTAATTTTAACCGTAACATTTGCTTTTGAAACAATCTGATGACCATGATAAATATCATAATCAATAATAGCTGAGCGTCTCGTGTGGTGAATAATCCGAGCCTGAATCCGCAAAGTATCATCTATCTGCACAGCCTGCAAGAAATAAATCAACATCTGTTCAATGATGAGATTTCGCCCGCTATTGACAACAAGGTCTTGGGTCATGTGATTGAGGATTTCAGCCAAGACACCATTAGCAAGTACACCATTTTTCTCCAACATAAAAGGTTCAACAGTAATGACTACTTCATCATGATGATAAGAGAGTTTTTGTCCGATTTGCTCGGAGAAAGTCGGCAAAGCTGAAACTTGGGAACGACTCATCTTTTCCATGACATCTCGTCGTGTTACGACACCGAGTAAGGTTTGGTTACTTCTGACTACCGGAACCATCTCAAAGTCTTCTGCGATCATCCGTTGACTAACATTGGCAATATTGGTCGCTAAGCCTGTTACAAAGATACTACGTGTCATCACCTTGTCAATCGTCGTGCTGGGGGATTTATCTCCTGCGTCACGCATAGTAACAACCCCAACAACCACTTGATGTTGGTTAATGACTGGAAAACGACTACTTCTGTTCTTACGGACCAAGTCTAGATAGTCTTTGACCGTATCCGTTTCTCTCAAAAAACCATACTCATGACTGGGACGATAGAGCTTTTCGACTGTCAGAATATCGGTTTTGATTTGAACATTTGAGAGGGCTTTGTTAATCATGGTCGCTACTGTAAAAGTGTCATGTTTACTCCTCAGAACTGGAATCCC
This sequence comes from Streptococcus oralis, assembly GCF_019334565.1. Taxonomy (NCBI): domain Bacteria; kingdom Bacillati; phylum Bacillota; class Bacilli; order Lactobacillales; family Streptococcaceae; genus Streptococcus; species Streptococcus oralis. The sequence continues at coordinate 1,093,782 of NZ_CP079724.1, forward strand.
TTTTTTATTAGCCAACTCAAGAACATCATCTTGGACATGAAAACCACCTGTAACGAGGACTGCATTTTCATTTTCCAGCGCTAAAAGTTGAATACGAGTACGGTCACCTACAATCAAAAGACCCCCATCATGGAGATAGGACAGGATATTTTGCTCTGTCATAGCCCCAATGGAGAATTTACTAAACTCTCTCTCAAGACCTTCCTGACCAGCTAAAACTTCAGAGGAGGTGACTTCAGCAATTTCAGCATAGGTTAGCCTCTCAATAGCCACTTTCTGGGACTTGACTCGTATGGTTCCACTACGTGGCCGAGTTTCAACGATGCCACGATTTTCAGCTTCTTTGATAGCTCGGTAGGCGGTTCCGTCACTAACACCTAGGTGATTGGAAATACTGCGTACACTAACTCTCTTTCCAATTGGCAACTCTTCCAGATAGGACAAAATTTCCTGGTGTTTACTCATTGAATTCTCCTTTTATGTATCGAAATTCAAGATAGTCCCTCATTTTTCGTGTATAACGATCGCTCCCCTTAAACTGTCGGACGAGACTAAAGCCCGATTTTAAGGCTACTTTTTGACTAGCTTGATTCTCCAAATGAGTGATGATGGATAATTGTTTTAAACCAAATTCTTCAAATGAAAGCTGACATAGTTTGGTAACTACTTCTGTCATAAAACCTTGTGACCAAGAATCTTTTTTTAAAAAGTAACCAATTTCTGCTTCTTTTTTGATTTCATCAATCTTTTCAAATTTAATGGAGCCAATCATTTCCTGATTTCCTTGGAGACAAATTGCCCAAACACCCAGAGGATTCTTCATAAAATAGTTAGCAAGGGCGTACTGACTTTCTTCCAAACTTGCTTGACTGGGAAAAATAAACTGTAAATTCTCAGGGTTTGAAGCAATCTCGAAAAACGCTTGACTGTCACTAAAAAAGAAAGGACGCAAATACAAGCGCTCCGTTTCAAAAAAAGAAAACATTGCTAATTTGGTCCAAATATTCATAATCACCTCAACGGCTTAGTCTTCAACGAGTGTAATATCCGCTCCAAGACTACGCAATTTTTCAATAATATCTGAGTAGCCACGAAGGATAAACTCAATATTCGTAATTTCAGTCTGGCCTTGAGCCATCAAGCCAGCGATGACAAGTGCAGCACCAGCTCGCAAGTCTGTAGCTTTTACACTTGCCCCGTGTAACTTACGACCACCGTTGTAGATAATGTGATCGTTTGTAGTCGTAATATCCGCATCCATTTTTGATAACTCAAAGACATGGTTAACACGTTTCTCATAAATCGTATCAATAATGGTTCCACGACCTTGGGCAGTTAGTAAAAGTGGCGTGATAGGCTGTTGCAAATCAGTTGCAAAACCAGGATAAGGAGCTGTTTTGATATTGATGGCCTTCAAATCAGACTGTTCTTCAACGAAGATACTGTCTTCTGAGACCGTCATACGAACGCCCATTTCCTCGAGTTTGGCGATAAAACCTTCAAGATGCTCATAAAGAACGTTGTTAATACGAATTCCTTTACCAACCGCAGCAGCAAGCGAAATATAAGTCCCAGCTTCAATACGATCTGGAATAACCTGATGACGCGTTCCATGAAGTTTCTCGACACCATCAATAATGATAATATCAGTTCCTGCACCACGAATATGGGCCCCCATATTGTTCAAAAGGGTAGCGACATCAATAATTTCCGGTTCACGAGCCGCATTTTCAATAACAGTGCGTCCCTTAGCTTTAACTGCAGCAATCATCGTGTTAATCGTTGCACCAACGCTGACGGTATCCATGTATATACTTGCGCCATGAAGCCCCTTACCTTGGGCAGATAAATTCATATTATCTCCCTCATAGCTGACCTTAGCACCCATGGCTTCAAAGGCTTTTAAGTGAAGGTCAATCGGACGAGGCCCCAGATCACATCCACCAGGAAGTCCAACTGTAGCTTCACCAAAGCGACCTAAAAGACTTCCGTAGAAATAATAAGAAGCACGCAAGCTATTAATCTTGCCATAAGGCATAGGAATGTTTTGAACACCTCTTGGATCAATCTCCAAGACATCCTCATAACACTTAACAGTCGCCCCCATAATTTCCATGATTTCGACAAGACTAGCAACGTCTGAAATATCTGGAACACAATCTAAAGTGACAATATCATCTGATAAGATAATAGCTGGAATAAGCGCTACAACACTATTTTTAGCACCACTAATGGTGATCTCACCTTGCAATGGACGTCCACCATTGATGACAATTTTTCTCATGTTTTACTCTTTCAAAATTTACTAAAAAGGTCTTTTCATTCTATTATACCATAATTTTCAGTTTTTTCCCATTCCTATTTACTAAATACCATCTCATTTTGATAAAAAAAGACCTATCACTCAAGCTTTTCAGCCTGAAATGATAGGTTTTTGTGTTAGATTAACGTACTGTACGGATACGCATTGTGTTTGTACGAACAGCTTCTCCAAGTGGCACACCTGCAACGATAACAATATCGTCACCAGATTCTACAAGACCTGCTTCAACTGCTTTACGTTCAGCGATTTCGAACATAGCATCAGTTGATGATGGAGCTTCAGTCAACATTGGGATAACACCCCAGTTCAACATCAATCCACGCTCTGTCAATTCGTCGAATGTCAATGCCAAGATATCAGCATTTGGACGGTATTTAGAAATCAAACGAGCTGTGTGACCAGTCTTAGTAAGAGTAACAACCAATTTGATGTTCATTGAGTTAGTAGCATCTTTAACAGCTGAAGCCATAACTTCTGTCTTAGAGTTACGTTCGAATGTATCTGAGTTTAAACGTCCGTATTCGTTAAGAAGAGTTTGAGCGTTCTTGTCAATTGTAGCCATTGTTGTTACTGACTCAAGTGGGTATTTACCGTTTGCAGACTCACCTGAAAGCATTGTAGCATCAGTTCCGTCGATAACAGCATTAAATACGTCTGATACTTCTGAACGAGTTGCACGTGGTTTTTCAGTCATTGTTTCAAGCATGTTTGTTGCTGTGATAACAACTTTACCTGCTGCGTTCACTTTAGTGATGATCATTTTTTGATAAACTGGAACCATTTCGAATGGTACTTCGATACCCATGTCACCACGAGCGATCATGATACCGTCAGCAGCTTCAATGATTTCATCCAAGTTATCGATACCTTGTTGGTTTTCGATTTTCGCAAACAATTGAACGTGACCATTACCAGTTTCTTCACAGATTGCACGAACTTCGTCGACGTCTTTTGCAGTACGTACGAATGAAATCGCGATGAAGTTGATACCTTGTTCCAAACCGAAACGGATATCATCGTTATCACGTTCAGCAAGTGCTGGGAAAGGAATTTTAGTGTTAGGGATGTTTACACCTTTCTGCTTAGCAATGATACCGTCATTTTCAACGACTACTTCAAATTCACGAGTTGCATCGTCTTTTGCGAAAACACGAAGACCCAATTTACCATCGTCAACTAAAACTTGGTGACCAACTTCAACATCATCGTAGATATCAAGGGCACCAGCAACGTTCAAAGCAATCACATCACGAGTTGATTTGATTCCTTGTTTAGTTGCAACACGGATTTTTTCACCAGTTTTGTAAGAGTACTCTTTTGCGTCACCTTCAAACAATTCTGTACGGATTTCAGGTCCTTTAGTATCAAGAAGGAAACCAACTTTTTTACCTGCAAGTTTTTCAGCAAGTTTAACAGTTGCCATACGCTCACCTTGTTCTTGGTGGTCACCGTGTGAGAAGTTGAAACGGAAAGTGTTTGCTCCTGCTTCAATCAATTTAGCAATATTTTGAGCTGAAGCTTCAACGTCAAGTTTTTCACCCCAGTATCCGTCTTCACCGAATTTTTTACCACCACGGATTTCAACCGCAGGACCTAAAGTTGCAACGATTTTTACACGTTTGTTCATGATTTTTGTGACTCCTTTATATAATTCGACCTTTTATGGTCATGTTACCAAATTAATGAAAGTTGATTAGGACAAGCTCTTGTTCAAATCAGAAAGTTCAAGATCAGCTTTATGAGGGTTGTTAACAACGATCTTACCATCAGCTGTTAAGCTAAACAAAGCTCCTTCTTCTGCTGTTCCAAGAATTGGATTCTCAACCATTTTCTCGTTACGGATACCAACAGCGACACCACCGATTCCTTGTTTAAGAAGTTTAACAGCGTGTGCACCCATGCGTGATGCCAATACACGGTCACGAGCGGTTGGTGAACCACCACGTTGGATGTGTCCAAGTTCAGTTACACGAAGGTCACTAGTGTCTCCAGCTTCCTTGAGTTTCTTACCAAACTCATTCGCAGACATAACTCCCTCAGCCAAAACGATGATGTTGTGTTTCTTACCACATTCATAACCAGCTTTGATGCTTGCAACGATATCTTCCATCTTGAAGTCTTCTTCAGGGATGATGATTTCGTCAGCACCAGTTGCGATACCTGCCCAAAGAGCGATATCACCAGCGTTACGTCCCATTACTTCAACAACGAAAGTACGACGGTGACTTGATGACGTATCACGAATCTTATCAATAGCATCCATAGCAGTCGTAACTGCAGTATCAAATCCAATTGTGAAATCAGTCCCTACGATATCGTTATCAATAGTTCCTGGAAGTCCGATAGCTGGGAATCCATGTTCCGTCAAGCGCATAGCTCCGTGATAAGAACCGTCTCCACCGATAACTACGACTCCTTCGATACCGTGTTTTTTCAATTGCTCAATCCCTTTAAGTTGGCCTTCAAGTTGTGCAAACTCAGGGTAACGAGCAGAGTGAAGGAAAGTACCACCACGAGAAATGATGTCTCCTACTGAAGCAGCATCAAGTGGATAAATTTCACCGGCAACCATACCAGCGTACCCATCATAGATACCAAAAACTTCCATTCCTTCTGAGATTGCTTGGCGAACTACTGCACGGATGGCAGCATTCATACCAGGGGCGTCTCCACCACTGGTCAAAACAGCAATACGTTTCATTTGGTTTATGCTCCTTTTTCTTTTAACATTCTTACTGATTATACCACATTTAAATCGAAAATTCTTCTATTTTCCGTATTTTTAGCGATAAATCGTTTTCATAGCAATTCCCTCTAACTTTTCCTCTAGAGCAGAATCTTTTCTTACATAATGTTGTGTAGAAACAACCGTTTTTCCTTCCTCTTCATACCTGATAATGACAGGGATTGGGCCTTTGTATTGTTCTAGGATATTTGAAATCTCTTTATCATTTTCATGATTTTTAACTTGAATCCAGAATCGTTCCGCCACTGCTTCTTTCAAATCTTGTGCAATCATTTGCAGACGACCATCTCGAGATTGAACTTTGCCATTGATGTAGTAAAATTTCCCTTCGGATAAATTGGAAGCAAATTTTCTATATTGGTCTGAAAATACAGTTACATCCATCCGAGACTTACTATCATGAACCTGTAGAAAAGCCATACTCTCGCCTTTCTTGGTTCGAATCACTTTAATCTTTTGCACTTCAACTAGGAGAGTGGCTTGAGCTCCCTCGGTTAGATTAGTGATTGGAGTGGTCGGATATAGGGCTTGTTTGGCAAGAGTTTGGAGAGGATGGGGACTGATACCTACCCCAATCAGTTCCTGCTCTTTGTAAAATTTCTCTGCCTCAGTAAAATCATCAGCTTCAGTCCAACTATAATTTGTATCCGCAAAGAGTCCACCCAACTCCTCAACAAAGACAAATAAGTTTGGTAGGTTCACTAAGATTTTCTGGCGATTCTTGTCAAATTCATCAAAAAGCCCCAGTTCAACCAAAGGCGTTAGAAGCGACAGTTTCTTGTAATTCTTGGGAAGACGTGTGACGAAATCTTCAATGCTTGAGAAAGGACGATTTTCAATAATCCAGTAAGACAAATCTCTCGGCATCCCTTTAATAGCTTTCAAACCAAGATAGATTTTCTTCTGAGCAATCTTATCATGATAGGGAATGCTGTTTATTGCTAAAGGAGCTACTTCAAAGCCCATCTGCAATGCATCTACAATGTAATCACTGCTAGAATAGTTCAACATAACTTGAAAGAAAATAGTAGGATAGTGTGTCTTGAAATAAGCTAGTTGGAATGCCAGTGCTGAGTATGCATAAGCGTGGGATCGGTTAAATCCATAACCTGCAAACTTTTCCATCACTGCAAAAACTTGGTTGGCCTTTTCTTCTGTATGCCCCAATTTCATAGCTCCTGTGATAAAATCTTCCTTCATCAGATGCATCTCTTTGGCATTTTTCTTACCCATGGCACGTCTGAGAATGTCGGCTTTACCAAGACTGAATCCTCCAAAGCGTTGAGCTACCTGCATGACCTGCTCTTGATAGAGCATAATACCGTAGGTTGATGAAAGGATGTCTTCTAAGGCAGGGTCTAACACCGTCACCTTTTCTTTACCATGCTTACGAGCGACAAAATTATCAATATAATCACTTGCCCCCGGTCTGTTGAGTGAGGTTGTGGCTACTACCTCTTCAAAGACTTGCGGCTGAACTCGTTTCAAGAGTCGAATGGCGCCAGGTTGTTCAAATTGGAAAATCCCCTTGGTATTTCCAGCAGCAAAGAGGCCCAGAGTTGCCTTGTCTTCCAAATCAATCTCTTCGATTTTCAGATGAACACCTTCTGACTCAGCCAATAATTCCTGCATTTTTTGGACAAAAGTTAAGTTACGAAGACCTAGGAAATCCATTTTTAGAAGTCCATTGGCTTCAACACCATGTGAATCATATTGAGTGATGAGCATATCCTCACCGTATTTAAGTGGAATATAGTCTGTCAGGTCTTGGTCACTCATAACAACTCCTGCCGCATGGATAGAGGTCTGACGAGGATAACCTTCAATCTTTCGAGCAATCTCAAAAGCTTTTTGGTATTCAATCTTGCTATTGATAATCTGCCTAAACTGCAAATTCTTTTCATAGGCTGTCGTTAGCGTATCTCGAAAACTGATTTTTTTCGTAATATTGGTTAATTCGTACTCAGGGACACCATAACGTTTGAAAACATCACGAATTGCCTGTTTTGCTCCAAAGGTCGAATAAGTGACAATCTGTGCCACATGTTGACTACCATACCGATCACGAACATAGCGAATGAACTCCGGCCTATAAAGGTCAGGGATGTCGATATCGATATCGGGCATGGTATAACGCTCACGATTTAAAAAGCGCTCGAAAATCAAGTTCTTTTCAACCGGATCAATCCCTGTAATATCCAGTGAGTAAGCTACTAGACTACCAACCGCAGAACCACGCCCCATTCCCATATAGTAGCCTTGGGAACGTCCAAAACGGAGCAAATCCCAAACTACAAGGAAATAGTCGTCAAAGCCCATATCATGAATCACAGCTAATTCCTCATTCAGTCGCTCATGATAAATAGCTGAGGTTAGCCCCTTGTCACTCAAGCCTTGCTCAGCTCTCTCTCTAAGTTCTTCGACCGCTGGTCTTTCAGGATTAAAGCGAGGAAGTTTTAAACTTGGGTCGATTTGATAGCTTACATTCTCTATCAGACCTTGGAGATTGGCAAGCGCCTGAGGAAAACGATTTTTAAATCTTGCTTCTAAGTCTGAGGCTGGTAGAAAGATTCCCTGTTGTGAATGTAGATCCACTTCTCTCAGGCTGACATTGTCCTTGACTGCTGACAAGATTTGTAAAACCTGTAGGTCTTCTTTTTCAAAAGAGTTGACTTGATAGAGTGGAAGAATGGGTCTGGTAAAGACTTCTTGAGGAGTATCTGGACTAACACCGATAAAAAAATCAACCCCCAAATCCAACTGTTCGACCCCATTAAAATAGGGAACAATAATAGCAACATCTTCGAGGTGGGAGGTGAAGTCAGACCAATTTTTCCGTCCAGTCATTTTTAAAGTGGATAACTTCATCAACTCTTGATAACCTTTAGTGGATAGGGCTAGAAAACGTAGAGAGAGATTCTCCTCATCTTTGACCAAGGTCATTTCTAAACCAATTAAAGGCTGAATGCCATGCTTACGAGTTGCTTCTAGAAAATGATAGGCTCCATAGAGATTATCTACATCCATGATAGCAAGGTGAGAATAGCCGTATTCTTTAGCCATTTGTACATATTTTTCAATCGAAACCACACTTTCCATAAAACTATAAACAGTCTTGGTGTCGAGCTGTGCAATCATTTCTTCTCCTCCTTGCTTTCGTTTTACTACTATTATACCATTTTAAGCTGGATATTGAAGCAACTCTGCACTTTCTTTTCAATATCATCAGTTACAAACTTTTTCATTTTTTAAAGGAAGCAAATAAAAAATTAATATTATATAATAGTTTTAAATGTAAATTTAGATATATTTATACCAAACGAAGAATAATAAAGATAGGAGTTATATGCAGTTTTACATATAAAAATCTCTAGAAAAAGGCTTACTTCTATGGTATTTATTCAGCATTTTATAATAACTTACCAAATAGATATGCTGGTTTAAGAAATTTATTTCATTTAAGTTTATTTATTCCATTTTTCCCTCTTTTTTGATATAATAAATCCAGTCTGTTTTCAAAGGAGAGAAACATGCGTTTTAATCAATTCAGCTACCAACCAACCACTAGTTCTCAACGATTTGAGGAATTAGAAGGTCTTGGTCTAAAGCTGTCACCCCAACTGTCCTTAAAAAGACAGTTTGAAGACTTCATTCGTTGGAGTTTTTTCACTTATTCTAACACGAATTATGCCTTGTCCACATTGGCTGCGGATAAAGAAACAGATTTAGTAACCTTTTTCCAGTCAGACCGTGAGTTAACTGCGGAGATTTTCTACACAGTAGTTTTTCAACTTTTAGGATTTAGCTATCTTGTTGACTTTGAGGATGCCGAACAGTTTCGTAAAGAAACTGGTTTTCCTATTGTTTATGGAGATCTCATTGAAAATCTTTATCAGTTACTCAATACGCGAACGAAAAAAGGAAACACGTTCATCGATCAGCTTGTTAGTGATGGACTCATTTCAGAAGATAATCACTACCACTACTTTAACGGTAAGAGCTTGGCAACCTTCTCTACTCACAATGTCATTCGTGAAGTCGTATATGTCGAGAGCCGTGTGGATACTGATAACGACGGTCTCCCTGACTTAGTCAAGGTCAGCATTATTCGCCCGCGTTATGATGGTCAAGTACCTGCTCTTATGACTGCCAGCCCTTATCACCAAGGGACCAACGACAAAGCCAGTGACAAGGCTCTCTACAAAATGGAAGGGGAGCTTGAGGTCAAACTGCCCCACACCATTGAACTTGAGGAACCTAAGCTGAATTTAGTTGAACCTCATGGTCAAGCAGAAGTCGTCTCAGAAGCTGAAGAAAAGCTATCTCATATCAATAGCTCATATACTCTAAATGACTACTTCCTCCCACGTGGATTTGCCAATCTCTATGTATCGGGTGTTGGTACCAGGGATTCCCAAGGGCTCATGACCAATGGTGACTACCAGCAGATTGAAGCTTATAAAAATGTCATTGACTGGCTCAATGGCCGTTGTCGTGCTTTCACCGACCACACGCGCAAACGCCAAGTCAAAGCTGACTGGTCAAACGGCAAAGTCGCAACAACAGGTATTTCCTATCTAGGTACCATGTCCAATGGTCTCGCCACCACTGGTGTTGATGGCTTAGAAGTCATCATCGCGGAAGCAGGTATTTCCTCTTGGTACAACTACTATCGGGAAAATGGTCTAGTGACTAGCCCAGGTGGCTATCCAGGTGAGGATTTTGACTCACTTGCTGAACTGACCTACTCTCGCAACCTCCAAGCCGGTGACTATATTCGTGGCAATGAAGCTCATCAGGCAGATTTAGAGAAGGTTAAAGAGAAACTCGATCGCAAGACTGGTGACTACAATCAGTTTTGGCATGACCGCAACTATCTGCTCAATGCTCACAAGGTTCAAGCTGAGGTCGTCTTTACGCATGGTTCCCAGGATTGGAACGTCAAACCTCTTCATGTTTACCAGATGTTTCATGCTCTTCCTAGCCATATCAATAAGCACCTCTTTTTCCATCATGGTGCCCATGTCTATATGAACAACTGGCAGTCGATCGACTTCCGCGAGTCCATGAATGCCTTGTTAAGTAAGAAATTGTTAGGACTTGACTCAGGCTATCAACTTCCGACTGTCATCTGGCAGGACAATATCGCACCGCAAAAATGGCAAGGTCTTGATAACTTTGGCAAGCAGGATGAACTGCATACCTTCTCTCTTGGTAATGAGGAAAAAGTGATTCAAAACCAGTATGATCAAGAAGATTTTGAGCGTTATGGCAAGACTTACCAGACCTTCAACACAGAACTTTACCAAGGAAAAGCCAATCAGATCACCATTGACCTTCCAGTAAGTCAAGACATTCATTTAAATGGTCGAGTCAAGCTGAAACTTCGTGTCAAATCAAGTACAAACAAAGGGCTCTTATCAGCCCAACTGTTAGAACTTGGACAAAAGAAATATCTACAGCCTTATCCAGCTGTTTTAAGTGCTAGAACCATTGACAACGGTCGCTACCACATGCTTGAAAATCTCTGCGAACTGCCATTCAATCCAAGTGCCCAACGTGTCATCACTAAAGGCTACCTCAATCTTCAAAATAGAAAAGATTTACTCTTAGTAGAGGATATCACTGCGGATGAATGGATGGAGGTGCAATTTGAACTGCAACCAACTATTTACAAGTTAAAAAAAGGAGATTCTCTCCGTTTGGTCCTCTATACGACTGACTTTGAAATTACAATTCGAGACAATACAGACTATCAATTGACTGTTGATTTAGCACAGTCTAGTCTTATCCTACCTTGTCAAAAGGTATAATCTACCAGACTTTCAATATGGAAATATTCAAAGGAAAAGTTAATGAATTTGACCATTGAACTTCCTATAACCAAGGCTTTCCACTTGAACAGTCGAATCAAACATAAACTTCGTATCAAATCCAGTTCATCTGAAAGCATTTTAGAAGCCCTAGATAGAACTTGGACAAAAGATGCTCCCTCTAACCAACATGTGTAACCATTTATCATACACGCTACCAGACCACATGTTGGAAATCTCTGTGAATTACATTTAGAGTGAATTCACAAAACGCCGTGACAAAAAGCTACCCAAATTAAATGATTCACTGTCATTAAAGAACATCAATGTAGATGAACAGATTGCTACCCAGTTTATCTGCACCCAACTAGTAACAAGTTAAAAGAAGGAGAATCTCTCCATCTAGTTCTTTATCCTACTGACTTTAAAATCATCATACGTGACAATACCGCCTACCACCCGACTGACATTTTCGTTCAGTCCACGCTACTGTACCTTGTAAAAGGAGTACTTACTTTATGAACAAATCAGAACACAGACACCAACTTATCCGCGCCCTCGTTTCAAAAAACAAAATCCATACACAAGCTGAATTACAAGCATTATTAGCGGAAAATGATATCCAAGTTACTCAGGCTACCTTATCACGCGATATCAAAACCATGAACCTTTCAAAAGTGCGCGAAGAGGATAATTCTTATTATGTGCTAAATACAGGCTCTATCTCCAAGTGGGAAAAACGTCTTGAAAACTATATGGAAGACGCTCTTGTTATGCTGCGTCCTGTGCAACACCAGGTTATTTTGAAAACTTTACCCGGTTTAGCCCAATCATTTGGATCTGTAATTGATTCCTTGGCCTTTCCAGATATCGTTGCAACCCTTTGTGGAGACGATGTCTGCATGATTATCTGTGAAGATGCTACAAAAGCGCAAGCGTGTTTTGAAAGTCTTAAAAAATATGCACCACCATTTTTCTTTAGTGAATAAAACAAATCCCGTGATTAAAAGATCACGGGAATTTTTTATTTCTTTGACTGTGTTTCTTCTTTCATTATACGCGCCAATCGAAGAGCACGTTTAGGATTTAGACGATTAAACAATTCTTCTAGTTTCTTTTCATTCCACACATCTGCTGCAGAAACAAAATTTCCATCTGCATCTCGGAATGATATCGGTTTATCTCCCATATCAATCTCCTAGTCTACAAATTCAAACTCAAATTTACCGATGCGAACCAAATCACCATCTTTGGCTCCACGTGCACGAAGGGCTTCGTCAACCCCCATACCACGAAGCTGACGGGCAAACTTCATGACCGATTCGTCACGGTCAAAGTTGGTCATGTTAAAGAGTTTCATGAGTTTCTCACCAGAAAGCACCCATGTCGCATCATCATCACGACTAATCTCAAAGGCTTTTTCTTCCTCGTCAAAGCCATAGTAAGCCTCTTCTTCCATATCGGATTCATCATAAATCGGGAATTCTGGAGTCTTGTCTAACAATTCAGCTGTCGCGTCCAAAAGAGTCGCCAAGCCTTGCTTAGTCAGACCAGAAATTGGGAAGATGGCTGGAAGTTCCTCAAACTCGTCGTAGTTTGCTGCCAACTTTTCCTTAAAAGTTTTTAGATTTTCCTGACTTTCAGGCATATCCATCTTGTTGGCCACAATGATCTGTGGACGTTCCATGAGACGAAGGTTATAAGATTCCAATTCCTTATTGATCGCAAGGTAGTCCTCATAAGGATCACGTCCTTCACTAGCTGACATATCGATGACATGGAGGATAACTCGAGTGCGTTCGATATGACGGAGAAACTGGGTTCCAAGACCAACACCTTGACTAGCTCCTTCAATCAAACCTGGAAGGTCAGCTACTGCAAAAGAATCACCTGACTGCGTACGAACCATACCCAAATTAGGGACAATCGTCGTAAAGTGGTAAGCACCGATTTTGGGTTTAGCTGAAGTGATGACACTAAGCAATGTTGACTTTCCAACAGATGGGAAACCGACCAAGCCGACATCCGCTAGAATCTTCAATTCCAGTTGCAACTCACGTTCTTGTCCTGGTTCTCCATTCTCAGAGATTTCAGGTGCAGGATTTTTGGGAGTGGCAAAACGGATATTTCCACGACCACCTCGACCGCCATGAGCCACGATAAATTCCTGACCATGTTCAATCAAGTCTGTAATGACTTTACCTGTTTCCGCATCACATACAGTAGTCCCCTGTGGCACGCGAACACGTAGATCTTCTGCACCACGTCCGTGCATTCCTTTGGTCATTCCTTTTTCACCGGAATCAGCCTTGAAATGACGGTTATAACGGAAATCCATCAAGGTACGCAAGCCTTCGTCTACCACGAAAACAACATTACCTCCACGTCCACCATCACCACCCCAAGGACCGCCATTAGGGACATATTTTTCACGGCGAAAGGCAACCATGCCATCGCCACCATTACCAGCCTTGACCTTAATCTTGGCAGTATCTAAAAACATACTCATATTTTCTTCTCACTTTAAAAAGGCTGGGGAGAACCCAGTCATTAGTTATTGTTTCTATCCTCGTAGCTTGCTTAGAATCTACTAAAAGCTCCAAGCGCAGTTGCAAAGATACCAGCAAGGGTTACAAACAACATGATGAGCACGACAACAAGTGTCACCTTTTCAAACAAAGTTTTTTTACGTTTTCCGTTATCTCCAAAAGCCATAACTTCTCCTTTTTCTATATAATTCTAATTTAATATTCTGTTGAAACTGGTGCAATCAACCATAAAATGATATAAGCAAGGACTCCTGTCCCATAACAAAATGCAAGAACAGCCCAAATGACACGAACAATTGTTGGATCAATATCAAAATAATGAGCAACTCCTGCGCATACTCCACCAATTTTTTGATCTTTTCCGCTTCTCATTAATTTTTTCATTTTTTCTTCCTCTTATTCTATTATTTGAATTCGTCTCTCCAATAATCTCTGATGCTAGACAATTGTTTTCGAGACGCTCTTAAAATACGCTTGGATTCTTTTACTGGGCTTGTAACAGCTTGTTGAGGTAGATAGAGAATCGTTTTTAAGAAGCGCTGAGTGACAGGTTGTCCATCATGTAGCTCATGTTCAAAGTTATTTGAGATAATGGCATCAAGGTAAAACTCATGAACTCGTTTCCCAAAATTTTCAGCCGAAATCTCGTACAACTTATCAGCCAACTTTTGTTCAGACATATCAGGAGTAGCGATCAATGCTTCAAGGATAGCGCCCGCAAGCTCTCGTTCTCCATAGTAGAGGGTCCCAAACATTTTATCATTGATCAGATTTTCAAGATAGGGATTGCCATGAGCAATAACAGGCGTTCCACTGGCTAGACTTTCTAGATAGGTTAAACCCTGAGTTTCACTCGTAGAGGCTGAAATAAAGAAATCAGCTGCTTTATAGTACAAGGCTGTCTCACTCGGAGCAATCATACCTGTAAAAATCACATGTTTTTGTATGTTTAATTTCCCTGCTTGTTCTTTCAGACTATCCAGATAAGGTCCGTCTCCAGCAACAACCAACTTCACCTTATCTTCTTCTTTCAAAACCTGCGCAAAGGCTGCTAAGACTGCTTGGATATTCTTCTCAAAGGAGATACGAGAAAGACTCAGCAGCATTTTCTCGCCTTCCTGAATACCTAACTTCGAGCGAAGCTCTAGTAAGTTTTCCTCTTTGATCTCAGGTCGTTTAAACTTAGCCAGCTCAATTCCAGTTGGGATGACACGCTTTTCAACCTTGACTTTGTATTTAGATAAAAGGTCACGAACAATCTCACTAGGGCAAATCACGCCATCTACATCATGAAGGAAGCCACGCACCAAATATTTTACCATACTCGGACGAATTAGCATGCCCTTAGCAATGTAATGCACATAGTCTTCATACTGGGTATGGTAGGTATGAATAACTGGAATTTTCAATTCTCTCGCAATCCAAATCCCTAACAAACCAAGTGAAAATTCTGTCTGGGTATGAATGATATCGAGTTGATACTGCTTGGCAATTTCAAGCGCCTTTGTAAAACCTCGGTAGGCAAATCGTCGATCCTTAAACGCAAAGAAAGGGACACTCGGAATGCGAATAATTTGCCAATCCTCGTAGCGGTTCACATCTTTATCTGTTGTTGTAAAGATAAAAACTGCATGCCCCTGCTTTTCAAGCTCAGTTTTCAAAGTCCGAATACTAGTCGCGACCCCGGAAACCTGAGGGAAATAGGTATCTGTAAATAAACCAATTCGCATAAATTACCTCACTTTTTGCCCAAAGCAGCCTGTTCTCGATAAAATTTTAACCAGATTTCCAACAAATGCTCCTCAGAGTACTCTTTGGAGATCTCGCAAGCTTTTTCTTTCAAGTCTTTTAAGGCTTCAGAATCATTCTTGTATTCTAGGATTGCTTCTCTCATCTCGGAAACATCACTTGTAGCACGATAATTCCCATCAAGAATAACCTTATATAGATCCAAGTCCCTCAACATAATAGGAGCCTCGCAACTAGCGGCCTCTAAGATGGTCATAGGGAATAATTCATTATAACTTGGTAGCAAGAACAGATCCGCCATAGCATAAAGTTCCCGCATCCGTTCGGGTGACACAATTCCGGGGAAAATAAGATTTTTTGGTGGATTGTCCATTATCTTCTTGTAGCGTTCGTAACCATCTGTCATCCCACCAAATGAAAAACCACCTGCCCAGATAAAGGTAATTTCTGGCAATTCCTCAGCAAGACGGATAAAATCATCAATCCCTTTACGTTTCTGAACCTGACCCGCACCGATTACGACAAACTGATCTTCCGCAAGATCCATTTCCTTCCGGAGTTGTGCAACCTGTTCAGCTGGTAATGGATGCCATTTTTCTTTGTTTACAAAATTTGGGATGTAAGTCACTTTTTCACGCGGAATACCAGCAGCCACTAAATCCTCGATAAACATGGGATTGACCACCACTAAGTGTTCCATTCGGTTATAAAAGGAAAAAACATAGCGTTTGACAATTCCTTTTAGGAAAAATGGGATCTTCAAACTCCCCTCAAGCGTATCAGGCAAAAAATGCACATAGCCAATTTTTCTCCCAGAGCGTTTCTTTTGGAAAGTAGATAAATAATAGGGGAAATCAATGGTATGAAAGTGAGTTACATCCGCTTCTACAGGAAGATTCTCTGTAACAATCAACTGGTCTTTGGCATCGCGGTGAAGGAGACTAACCAATTCTCGATAAGCTCCTGACACTCCTTGACCAGCTACTTTTTCACTTGAGCTTAGCATATTAATACGCAATTTTTCGTTTTCCATACCTTCCATTATACCATTTTATTTCCAGAAAATCAGCAAAAGAAAGAAGAGACCAAAGGAAAAAGGATAAAATTACCTTATTTTCCAATCGTCTCTCTCATTTTTTTAGTCTTTATTTAATTCCTAGGGCGATACGCGCGTATCGGCTCATTTTTTCAACCGTCCAAGCTGGATACCAGACCAATTTAACTTCGGTATTGGTTACCTCAGGCACTTCTGTCATCGCATCATGTATCTGGTCTGTCAAAAGGTCAGCCAGTGGGCAGCCCATAGTTGTCAAGGTCATATCAATTTCAGTGTGACCTGTTTCACCATCAAAACGAATTTCATAAATCAAACCTAGGTTGACAATATCAATCCCCAACTCAGGGTCGATGACTTCTTCCAAAGCATTTAAAATGCGTGTTTTGATCGTTTCAATTTGCTCTTCTGTATAAGCCATGTTATTCCTCACTCTTAGTCTTCAATAAAATCACGAAGCGGTTTGCTGCGACTTGGTTGACGCAATTTTCTCAAAGCCTTGGCTTCGATCTGACGGATACGCTCACGAGTTACGTTAAAGACTTTACCAACATCTTCAAGAGTGCGCATTTTTCCATCGTCCAAACCGAAACGCAAGCGCAAGACGTTTTCTTCACGGTCTGTGAGAGTATCCAAAACTTCATCCAACTGCTCACGCAAGACGATACGAGTTGTGTAGTCTACTGGATTTTCAATCACTTCGTCTTCGATAAAGTCCCCAAGATGGCTATCGTCCTCTTCACCAATCGGTGTTTCAAGTGATACTGGTTCTTGGGCAATCTTTAGGATTTCACGGACCTTGTCAGGTGTCATATCCATACGCTCAGCGATTTGTTCAGGAGTTGGATCTTGTCCCAATTCTTGAAGGAGATTACGCTGTTCACGGACAAGCTTATTAATGGTTTCTACCATGTGGACAGGGATACGAATAGTGCGGGCCTGGTCAGCAATGGCACGAGTGATTGCCTGACGAATCCACCAAGTTGCATACGTAGAAAACTTAAATCCTTTTGAATAGTCAAACTTGTCAACAGCCTTCATCAAGCCCATGTTTCCTTCTTGGATCAAGTCAAGAAATTGCATACCACGCCCTACGTAGCGCTTAGCAATCGAAACCACCAAACGAAGGTTGGCTTCTGCAAGACGTTGTTTGGCTTCAATATCACCAGCCTCAACTGCTAGGGCCAATTCTTTTTCCTCTTCGTTGGTCAAGAGAGGAACGACCCCGATTTCCTTCAAATACATACGGACTGGGTCATTAACCTTGGCAGAAGTTGAGCCAATCAAGTCCTCATCACTGAGTTCTGGTTCTTCTTCTGCACTAAGCACACGCGCACTTGGATTTCCTTCATTATCTGTGATAGAAATTCCAGCATCCTGAATCCGTTGCAAAAGGTCTTCAATGCCGTCTGCATCGAGGGTGAAAGGAATAACCAGACTTGAATTGATTTCGTCATCTGTTGCTGTTCCTGTTTTTTTGTGGTTACGGATAAAGTCTGCTACTTGCACATCAAATGTGGTTACTTCTTTTTGTTTTGTTGCCATTATTACTCCATTCTTCTCTTTTGGGAAATCAATCGTTGCAATTCTTCCAAGGCTGTGTCTGTATCTCCTACATGACTAGCTTCCTGCACTTTCTTTTTAATTCGTAAGTTGTCCTTGCTGAGGAGGGCACGGTTTCGAGTCGCTTCTACTTCTACTAGCTCTTGAGGCGACATCTCAGCTGGCAAATCCAGACTAAGCACGTGATACCAAGCATTTTCAACCTCAGGCGTCTGATGAGAAAGCTCCTCTGAGCCGATTTCTCCCTGCTCACTTAATAATTCGTAAAGAATCTGAAATTCTGGGGTATCAAAGAAAAAATCTTCCCTTAATCGGTAGTCATTTAGAACAACTGGATTCTCAGCCATCCTATAAAGGAGATGAGCCTCTGCTCTCATGACTGCTGTCAGTTGTCGCGTTACAGGTAAACTAATCGCTGCTGGAGGTTGCTCCTCTTTGACTCTTTCCTGCCTTTGAACAATTCGATTTTCATTTACTATCTGTTCCACCTGCTGGTAATCAAAAGAAGGTAGATTATCCGCCAGAATGTGGATATAAGAATTCTGGGCAGTGATAGACTTTTCCTTGGCGATTAGGGGAGCAATCTTTTCAATGAACTCGATTTGCGCCTGCAAATTATCACTATTTTCCGGCTTGAGATGGTGAATATAGAACTCTATAGGACTAATCCGAGTCTTGGTTAAAAGGTAAGCCAGGTCCTCAGCAGAATTCTTTTGTAAATATTCATCTGGGTCCATGGCATCAGGTACTCGAACAACCTCCACTGAAAAGTCTTTTAACTCCTCTAAAGCCTTGGCTGTTGCTGCCTGCCCTGCCTTGTCGCCATCATAGCTGAGAACAATTTTTTTGGTAAAGCGTTTGAGGTGGTCAACATGCTCCTTGCTTAAGGCTGTTCCCATGGAAGCCACAGCATTTTCTATACCAGCACGGTAGGCTGCGATCACATCCATGAAGCCTTCCATCAGATAGAGCTCTGTAATCTTACCTGTTCCCTTTTTTGCCTTATCCAAATGATACAATTCGTAACTCTTGTTAAAAATTGCAGTCGAGCGACTATTTTTATATTTGGCAGTCTGACTGTCAGTTTCTTGCCAGATACGACCTGAAAATGCAATGACCTGTCCCTTGTCATTGGTCAAAGGAAAGATGATCCGTCCAAAAAAAGTATCATAAAATTGATTACCATCTGACAGATAAAACAAGCCCGAATCCAATAAATCCTTTTCCTCAAACTTGTCAGCCAAACGTTGATAGAGATAAGTTCTCTCTGCTGGAGCTAGTCCAATCTGGAAGTGCTTCAGAACATCATCTGTCAATCCGCGTTTGTAGAGATAAGCCCTTGCTTCTTCTCCCATCTTGGTCGTCATGAGGATGGCATGGTAAAAACGGGCAGCTTCTTCATGCATATCATATAGTGCTTGATGAGGGGAAGTTTGTTGAGGACGAGACTGTACCGGCGTAGCCAGTTGAATACCGAGGCGCTCTCCTAAGAGCTGAACGGCTTCCATGAAGGACACACCTTGGTATTCTTCGATGAACTTAAAGACATCTCCTGAACGCCCACATCCAAAACAGTGATAAAACTGCTTGTCTTCCACAACGTTGAAAGAGGGGGTCTTTTCACCATGAAAAGGACAGAGCCCTAAATAGTTCCGTCCAGCCTTCTGTAAAGAAATCACATCACCTATGACTTCCACAATGTTGGCATTGTTTTTGATTTCTTCAATGACTTGCTTGTCAACCATACACAATACCTCCATCTTATCATAGTTTCACGTAAACTAGTATAGCTTATTTCTGAAAAAAAGTAAACCATTTCATACGCTTTCCGTAATTCTCTTTGCCTTATTTTTCTAGATAGAAAGAGGGGATAAAAAACTCAGAAACACTTCCATGTTTCTGAGTTAATTTTCACTATTTTTTGATGATTACTTCACTCATCTATTCAAATAATTGATAGTAGTCTGAAATTTTCATCTGAGCTTTTTCTTCTTTATTGAGGTCTTGGATGATACGACCTTCCTTCATGACAATCAGACGATTTCCATACTTCAACGCATCCTCCATATGGTGGGTAATCATCAAGGCTGTTAGATGATCCTTGCTGACAAAGTCATCTGTTAATTCCATCAAGGCAACACTGGTCTTTGGGTCAAGAGCCGCTGTGTGTTCATCCAACAAGAGCAACTCTGGCCGCTTCAAGGTTGCCATCAAGAGACTCAAGGCCTGGCGTTGACCGCCTGATAGAAACTCAATCGAAGTGTCCAGATGTTTCTCAAGACCATTTCCCACTTTTTCAATGGTAGCCTGAAACTCTTCCCTATGTCTTGAAAGTCTCCTAGGAAGGAGTCCTCTCTTCTCACCACGAAACTTGGCAATCAAGAGATTTTCCGCCACCGTCATACGAGGAGCCGTACCCATTTTAGGATCCTGAAAGACACGAGACAAGTACTTAGCCCTCTTTTCAGGTGAAAAATGCGTCACGTCCTCGCCCATGATACGGATACTTCCACTTGTTAAAGGTAAGGTACCTGCAATCGTGTTAAAAAGCGTTGACTTCCCTGCTCCATTTCCACCTAGGATAGTAATGAAATCATGTTCGAAAATTTCAAGAGAAACATCATTCAGAATGATTTTTTCCTCATCAAAGCCATTCGTAATGACTTTGGTAGCATTTTTTAATTCTACAATTGCTGTCATTTGCTAAACTTGACTCCTTTCAGGTATTTGCTTTTGAAGGTTGGAATCATAAGGCAAACTGCCAAAATCAAGGCGCTGTACAAACGAAGATAACTTGTATTAAACCCAAGAGCAATCACTCCCCAAACGAGGAACTGATAAGCAATAGACCCTACTACGATGGTCATGAGTCGCTCTGCCAAGGTCAAACTCTTGAACAAAACCTCCCCAATAATCAAGCTAGCAAGCCCTACGACAATCACTCCAATTCCTCGAGAAACATCCGCATATCCTTCTTGTTGAGCAATTAAGGCCCCTGCAAGCGCGATAATCCCATTTGAAAGAACCAATCCCATGAGTTCCATACGACCAGTATGAATTCCAAAACTACGAGCCATATCAGGATTATCACCTGTAGCGATGTAGGCTTGACCTAGTTTAGTATCCAGGAAAAAGAGCATAAGGCCAATAACAAGAGCTACAAAGATTAATCCGGTCAGGAGTTGGTTAAGGTCTGAATCAAAAGGCAAGACATCCTGCATTTGCTTGGTTCCAAGAAGCCCTAGATTGGCACGCCCCATAATCATGAGCATGATGGAATGGCAGGAAGTCATGACCAGAATCCCTGATAAGAGAGTTGGGATTTTTCCTTTGGTATATAAGAGACCTGTCGCCATTCCAGCTAGACAGCCCGCTCCTACTGCGGCTAGGGTTGCTAAAAATGGGTTGACTCCCTGTGTTATCAAGGTTACAGCTACTGCTCCCCCAAGAGGAAAAGAACCTTCAGTAGTCATATCTGGAAAATTCAAAATTCGAAAAGTCATAAAGATTCCCAAACCTAAAATCGCCCAGACCATCCCCTGAGAAATAATGGATACTATCATAATCTTTCACTCATTTCTTTCTTTAGTAAAAATGGGAGGAGATGTGTCCAGCTCCTCCTTTATCTTTATTCAATCACTTGTCCTGCTTCTTTTAGAACGGACTCAGGAATGGCGATACCAAGTTCCTGCGCTAGTTTTTTATTAATCACTGACTTACCAGTTGAAAAGACATTAACTGGCGTATCAGCTGGTTTTTCACCTTTCAAAACTTTGGCAATCATCTTACCAGTAGCCACACCAAGATCGTGTTGGTCAACTACTACAGATGCTAATCCACCTGCTTCTACCATGGCAGTGGCACTTGGGTAGATTGGCTTTTTAGCTATTTGGTTGCTTGAAACAACTGTTGAAAATGCGGATGCGATGGTGTTATCAATTGGAACCCAAATTGCATCGACTTTGCTTGTCATAACATTGACTGTTGAAGCAATTTCATTGGTTGATGGAACGGCAAATGTTTCGACTGTCAAACCTGCTTTTTCAGCATAAGCCTTGAATTCTTCTACCTGTGTTTTTGAGTTATCTTCGCTACTTGAGTAAAGAGCTCCGATTGTTTTGACATTTGGTGTGAGGGTTTTTATCAACTCTACTTGTTGTTCAGCAGGGTTGTGGTCTGACACCCCTGTGATGTTGCCACCTGGTTTTTTCAAGTCTTTGACCAAGTTAGCACCGATTGGGTCTGTAATAGCAGCCATGATAACAGGTAGGTCTTTTGTAGCACTAGCAAGTCCTTGAGCAGCTGGTGTTGCAATCCCAACAACAACGTCGTTTCCATTTGCTACCAATTGTTTACTCATGGTTGCAACCTTGCTCTGATCTCCTTCAGAGTTCATAAAGTCGATTTTTACCTGGTCATCCTTATAACCTTCTTCAGCTAGTCCATCTTGAATCCCTTGGTAAATCAAGTCCAAGGATGGGTGACTAACAAATTGAAGGACACCAACCTTAGCGACCTTTTGCTCTTCCTTAGTTGCTGGCTTGTTCATTGATGAATAAATCAAGCTAGCCACTACCAATACTGCTAATCCAGCGACAATTCCAATCAAACGTTTATTTTTCATTTTTCTTTCTCCTTAATTCTTTTATCTTAACTTTTTAAATCACATCATCAAGCGATGCCATCGTTTAAATTCCAATATCTTTCCTCCCCATAGAAAAAGTCCTCACACAAAAACTTGTGTGAGGACGTCGATGCGCGGTGCCACCTCAATTATAGGAAATATTCCTATCGCTCTTTCTCGCAATAACGAGTTGCACTGTAAGGTGTGCTCACCGAATTTTTATGATTTCAAATTCTTAAGTACATTCAGCCCAATTTCATCAATTTCATCTATCTGCTTTCACCAACCACAGACTCTCTAAAAAATGAGCATGATTACTTTCTGAATGTTTAAATTATATCATTTTTCAACTACTTGTCAAGGCTATTTTTAGAATTTTTTAAACAATTCAAAAACTTCCCCTTGAAAAAAGAGGAAGTTTGTAGAATATCAGCCTGAATTACGCAAACCAGTTGCAATTCCGTTGATAGTTGTATGGATTAGTTTTTCTTCATCTGCCGACAATTCGCCGCGACGTTGACGTTTGATCAACTCCAACTGGATGTAGTTAAGAATATTAAAGTAAGGCATACGATAGTTTAGACTGTCTTTTAGGTAAGAGTTTTCTGCCAAGAGTTCGTCATAACCTTCGATAGCTAAAATAACGTCCTTAGTCAACTGCCATTCATCTAAAATAGTGTAGTAGATAGCTTGTACTTCTTCGTCTTCACAAAGCTTGGCATATTCAAAAGCAATGTTCATATTAGACTTAGACAAGACCATGTCTACATTGGAAAGCAAAGATTGGAAGAAAGGCCAGTTTTGGTACATATCACGAAGGAACTCGATATTCTTTGGATCTTGATCAATAAACTCTTTAAAGCTTGATCCTACACCATACCATCCAGGGAACATGACACGGCTTTGAGACCATGAGAAGACCCAAGGAATGGCACGCAAACCGCCAATTTCAGTGATGGTCTTACGAGCTGCTGGACGCGAACCGATATTGAAGCTTGAAATAGCTTTGATTGGACTTGATTCAAAGAAATAGTCATAGAAATGTTCATTTCCAAAGACCAAATCACGATAGATATCGTAGCTACGGTCCACTACTTGATCCATGATAGCTTCGTAACGATTTGACGTATTGGTATCACTCTTCTTCTTTGTAATCATACGGTTAATGGCTGCAGAAACCAACATTTCAAGGTTATAATAAGCAGCGTCTTTGTTTCCGTATTTATTTCCAATGACTTCTCCTTGCTCAGTCAGACGGATACGGTCCTTGATAGACTTGAGCGGTTGAGATGTGATGGCTTCATAAGTTGGTCCACCACCACGACCCACAGTACCACCACGACCATGGAAGAAAGTAACCTTAACGCCAAATTCATCCCCAATAGCCGTCAGTTGTTGTTGCGCTTTATAGAGAGTCCAACATGATGACAGGTAACCACCGTCTTTGTTACTATCAGAGTAGCCAAGCATGATTTCTTGGTAGTTGTCTTTTGAAGCAATCCATTTTTTAGCCAAAGGTAGAGAGAAATATCTTCTCATAGTCTCTTCTGAGTGATCCAAGTCTTCGATTGTTTCAAAGAGGGGAACAATCTGAACGCGGGCTTTTTGGGCATCCACCAAGCCGACTTCCTTAAGCATAATGGCTAGCTCTAACATATCAGATACACTGGTTGCGTGAGAAATGATGGTTTGACGAATAACATTTTCACCCAGTTTATCCTTCAACTTGCGCGCAGCTTTAAAGATAGAGAGTTCTTTTTCAAGCAGTTCTGACTTTTCAGCATGAGTCGCTGAGAGGATACGAGGATCTTCTTCCAACTCTTTTAAGAGGAGGGCACATTTTTCGTCTTCAGACAGATCGCTATAGTGGTCGTTGATTCCTGCGGATGCTAACAATTCTGCCACACAAGCTTCATGAACACTAGAATCTTGGCGCATATCGATAGAAGCAAGATAGAAACCAAAGATTTCGACAGCTTGCATCAACTCGACAAATTCTCCAGAAATCAGGTATTCCCCTTTGTTTTCAAGGAGAGAATCGCGAATGGCCAACAAATCTTGATAGAATTCATCTGCAGTGGCATATCTTGGCTGAAGATCCTTGTCTTCTATGAGATAAGCCTTGGTAGCCTGCATCTTAGCTTGGATGTCAAAGAGGGCACGACGATAGAGTTCTTTTTCGCGATAAATGGAGTTATCTTGTGACTTCAGCGCCATCTCACGGACCTTGTCGCTGACATTCACGATGCTTGTTGACAGTGAAAATTCACGATAAAGATTATAAATTTTTTCATCATAATAGTTCATGATGACTTCGCACTGAGTCAAGGCTGATTTGTTGAGAGTTTCCGCAGTTACGAAAGGATTTCCATCACGGTCTCCTCCAATCCACATCCCCATAGTAATCGGTTTTGGGTGCTCAAGCTCGATACCTTGTTCTTTAGCTAATTTTTTATACTCAGCTGTCAAACGTGGAACAGCATTCAGGAAAGAACTTTGGTAGTACTCCATCACGTTGGTGATTTCGTTGGTTACTTTCAATTTCTTCTCACGAATCATGTCCGTTTGCATGATAATTTCAATGTAACGACGGAGATCTGTGTGCCATTTTTCTTTATTAATCAAGCCGAGTTTGACATCACGGTACTTGCGCAAGAGCGTATGGATGTGGTTGGTCAAATCCAGCATACTCTTGCGTTGTACTTGTGTTGGATGGGCGGTCAAGACAGGAACGACATTTAACTTTTCTAAAATTTCAGCTGCATTTTCTTTTTCAGCTACCATCTTAATCGTTGTAGATAGTTTCCCTAGATAGTCTTGGTCCACATTGTTTTGGTGATTGATTTCATAGGCCAAATCCACATCCTCAGAGATATTAATCAAAAGTGGAAGGATAGAGAAATAGCGTGAAATGTAAATCATTTCTTCATTCGAAAGACTGGTCACTAGGTCATTGAGTCCTTGATAATTCTCGCTAGTTGATAATTCCTTCAACTGGATAATCTTTTCAAAGGTTTCTGGCGCTAGCATATTTTTTGTGATATCTTCTAATAGCTCAGTCAGAATCAAGACTTCTTCTTGGACGACTGCTTTATTACTATAGTTTTCTAATTTTTGAAGAGACATATACTTTCCTTTCCATACAATCCTTACAGACTTTCATCGGTTTGATTCTCGTATTCTCTGATAAGTTTGGCACGTTTTTCACTTGCATCAATGTTCAGTACAAGCGCAATGGCTACGGATAATACCAATAGACTGTTCCCACCTTGTGAAAGGAAGGGGAAGGTTACCCCTGTAGAAGGAATCAACCCTGAAATCCCACCGATATTGACAAAGACCTGAACAAGGATCATCCCTCCGACACCAATAGCAACCATGGAGTTAAAGGGATCCTTTGCTCGAATACCAACCAAGATGATTCGCAAAATCAAGAAGAAGAGTAAAGCCAAAATCATACTGGCTCCAACGAATCCAAACTCCTCGATGACAATCGAAAAGACGAAATCCGTATGGGCTTCTGGCAGATAACCACGCTTCTCGATAGAATTCCCTAGTCCCAGTCCGAACCAGCCTCCATTTACCATTGCATAGTAAGAATTTGCGAGCTGGTGTCCTGCACCCGCCAAGTCATTAAAGGGATTAAAGAAGGCACTAAAACGTTTAGCAACGTAACCAAATACAGGAATTTGAGAGAACTTTTCAACCCCAACAAAGCGAATGACAGACAAGACTAACATTGAGCTCCCTGCCAAGAGAGCCAAAATGGTCGAGAACCAACGATAGGCGATCCCACTAACCGTATACATGATGAGCGCCACCAAGACCAAGATGGTCGCATTTCCCAAGTCTGGGAAAATTCCCAAGCTACCAATCAGAACTAGCAGAACAAAACGCCAGTCGTTAAAAGCTCGAGGTAGCCACTGATTCTGTGTCAAAACCTGGAAGTCATAAACCGCAATCTCATCTTGTTGTTTTGAAAATCGATGTGCCAGGTACCAGATGATGATAATCTTAAGGTACTCTGCAGGCTGAATCGTTACAGGTCCTACAGAGATCCATCCGTATGCTCCATTGACAGGTGTTCCGACCAGTCGCGCCAGAGCTAAAAGAACCATCTCGACAATCATTACGATAAAGATGAGACGACCGTTTCTTAAGAAACCTAATTTTAATTTATAGATTAAGGCAATCAGAATCAAACTAGCTATCCAGAAGATCCCCTGGTTACGCACCAATTGAAAGGCACTTTTCCCTTCTTCGATCAAGGTTGCACTCGTTGTCGAGTACACCACAATCAGCCCCAAAATCGATAAAAGGAAGTAAGGAATCAAAATGGAATAGTTTAGTAGGTGCCTTTTACTAATTTTCATATTTCACCACTCTAATAGGAACAGACGCTTCTGTTCCCAATTCCGTTTTATTTTCTAGTTTTGATTGCTATTATACCACTTTTTCAGAAAGAAAAAAACTCTTATCCTTTAATCCTTCGAATTTTACTCATTTTCTAATATCAGGTATAAAAAAACAAATCTCTTTTGAGATTTGTTTTTTGCTTTCTTAGTTAGATGAAGAACTGCTGCTTGAACTTGAGTCACCACCTCCGATGTATTGGGTGAAGATGTTTTGGAATGATTGGTCTTTAACCTTGATGTTTGCTGCTTGCAATTCTTTACCAATTACTCCTTGAACAAAGGCTGAATCATTTTGTTTTTGAGTCAAGATGATAGTCTTCAATTTTTCTTTGTAATCCTCTATATTAGAAGATTTTTCTGTTTTCTTCGTTACTTTGATGATGTAGAACTGACTGCTGTAGGCTTGTGTTCCAGTAGCTGTAATCACATCAGAAATCCCGTTCACATCCAAGGCAAAGGCTGCTTTCTTGACTTGTTCTGGAAGTTCTGTAGAAGCAGAGTCAAAAGTAATTTCTCCACCATTTTCTTTTGTTTTGTCGTCGTTAGAGTTGTCTTTTGCCAACTGAGCAAAATCTGCACCTTCTGCTTTAGCTTTCTCAAGTACTTCTTTTGCCTTGTCTTCATTATCCAAACGGATGATTTGAGCTGTCACATCTGGTGTATAAGACTCAAAAGCTTTTTGGTAGGCTTCGTCTGTCAACTCACTCTCAGCAGCCTTCTTAACTGCCAATTCAACTAATTTGCTGGTACGGATTTGAGCTTTACGAGTCTCAGGTGTCATACCTGCACGTTGAAGCACGCTGTTGTAGCTATCGCCGTATTTCTTTTGCTCTTCAGCAACGGCGTCATCCACATCTTTATCCGTTACCTCTGATCCATATTGTTGTTCAAATACTTTTTGGATAGTCATATTGAGCAAGACTTGTTGTGCAGTTGGATTATTCTTTACTTCTTCAAAGAATTGATGTTCTGTAATCACATCGCCCTTCATGCTGATCAAATCTTTTCCTTCAGAACTGTTTGAACAAGCCGCAAGTGTTGCTACTGATAAAAGTGTGATGGCTCCTGCCATAAGTTTTTTCTTCATGTTTACTCCTTTTACGGTAAGTGTTACCTTATCTATTTTACTATAATTTCTTAAATTTTTCTGAAAATCATTCGCTCTCAGAAAGCTCTACTTCTGCTAGATTCTTTCTTAGCATGAGAATACCATCTCCAAGTGGAACTAGAGTTGCTGTTAGACCTGGATTATCCAACGTTGCGTCGAAAAGTCTTTGCAAACCTCGGTAAATGGTCCGTTGACCTCGGCGGACTTCCATGATGTCCTTGGCAACATCTCCTCCTTGGAAAATATCATCCAAGACGACTACTCCACCAACTTCCAAGTGATTGAGGATTTCAGGCAGAAAGACGATGTACTTGGATTTGGCCGAATCCATAAAGACAAAGTCATAAGTTTCTGTCAGACTGGATAAAACATCGACTGCATCTCCCTCTAAAAGAGTGATTTGCTTACGACTGTCAAACTGAGCAAAGTTTTCCTTGGCAAAGCCTATCATCTCAGGATTACGGTCAATGGTTGTAATCTTAGCATCTGGCGCATGTTCCGCCATCAAGAGTGCTGAAAAGCCAATCGCCGTCCCAATTTCCAAAATATTCTTAGGCTGCAGACTTTCCATGAGAAATCGAAAGTAAGCAACCGTTTCATGGGGAATAATGGGAATGTTTTCCTTACGAGCGAAGGTCTCCAATTCTTTCAGGGAGCCAGTCACCTGCTTTTGACGCTGGCGCATGAGTTCTACGATGTCTTCCTTTACGACGGGACGTCGCATATTGTGATTGGCATTTTTACTATAAGACTCTACCATCTTAAGCTAGTCCCAATTTTTCAACAAGGGCTTCAAACTCATTCAAGCGTCGTTCAAAGACTGCAAAGGCATCGTTAAGATAGTCTTCTTTTTCCATATCAACACCCGCTTTTCTCATAACATTGAGCGGATAGTCTGACTTACCTGCCTTGAGGTAGTCGATATAGCGGTCACGGTCTTCTTGGCTACCATGGACAATCTTCTCAGCCAAGGCTGAAGCAGCTGCAAAACCAGTTGAATATTGATAAACATAGTAGTTATAGTAGAAGTGTGGAATGCGCGCCCACTCGTATTGAATCTGAGGATTGTCTTCCTTGCTGAGTCCATAGTACTCTTGGTTCAAGTCAGCGTAGAGCTTATTGAGGAAATCACTTGTCAATACTTCTCCATTTTGATCTGCTTGATGGATAGCATGTTCAAACTCAGCGAATTGAGTTTGACGGAAGACTGTTCCACGGAAACCGTCTAGGAAGTTATTAAGAATAGCAAAACGAGTCGCATCGTCTTCTACTTCTTCCAACAATTTCTCTGTCAAGATATTTTCGTTTGTGGTTGAGGCAATCTCCGCCAAGAAGATAGAGTAATCTCCGTAAACATAAGGCTGAGTTTCACGAGTATAGCTGGAGTGCATACTGTGACCTGTTTCATGGACAAGGGTAAAGAGATTATCTAAATTATCCTGCCAGTTGAGAAGCATAAAGGCATTGGTATCATAAGAACCACCAGAGTAGGCACCAGAACGCTTGCCTTGGTTTTCATAGACATCAATCCAACGCTCGCTGAAAGCCCGTTTGACACGGCTCAAGTAGTCTTCACCCAAGACCGCCAAGGCTTCTTCAGCTTTTTTCAAGGCTTCTTCGTAGGTAAAGCTATAATCTACTGACGAGAGTGGTGTGTAAACATCATACATCTTGAGATCTGAAATCCCCAAGATTTTAGAACGAAGTTCAAGGTAACGATGCAAGAGTGGCAAATGCTTGCGAACTGCTGCTACTAGATTGTCATAGACACTTTCTGGAACAAAGTTTGCTGCGAGAGCTGCATGGCGAGCACTCTTATAGTTGCGAACTTTTGCGCGGTAGTTTTGCACCTTAACATTTGTCTGCAAGGTCTTAGCATAAGTGTGTTGGAATTGCTCGTAAGTCGCATAAAGGGCTTCATAGGCACCACGACGCACTTCACGGTTTTTAGACTCCATCAAACGGATGTAAGTACCGTGTGAGAGTTGCACTTCCTTGCCTTCGTCATCAAGGACGTATGGGAAGCTAATATCCGCATTGTCCAAAATAGCGAAGGTTTCACTAGCAGAACCAAAGATTTCTCCTGCTCCAGCAAGCAATTCTTCCTCACGTTGCGAAAGAACATGGTCTTTCTTTTGCAAGAGCTTGTCAAAAAAGTGCTTGTAAACTTGGAGTTTTGGTTGAGCTTCTAGGAAGGCCGCATACTGCTCTTCGCTAATCTCCATAAACTCAGGTTCATAGAATGAAAAGGCTTGTTCTAACTGACTGTATAGGGTCATTGCCTTAGCATAGTACTCTTGATACTTGGCCTCACGCGTGTCCTGGTCATTTTTCATATGCGCATAGACATAAAGCTTTTCAACTTGGCGTTCCAAGTCGAGTGAGAATTCTGTGATCTCAAGCAAACTGTCTGCGCTGTCCAAAAGATGTCCCTCATACTGAGATGCTGTTTGTACTTTTTCAGTTAAATCTTTCAAGGCTTCTTCCCAAGCCTGGTCTGTTGGGTAGATTGTCGAAAGATCCCATGTATCTTTTTCATTTATTTCATGTCGTTGTAATACCATAAGATTCCTCCATCCTTTCTATTTTACCACATTTTTTGAGAAATATAAGTGATAAAAGGCTGGTGGATAGAGCTTTTGGCGATTATTTTTCGGATTTTTTTGATAGTAAGCCTGAAAATTTCTATAATAGCTAGCCAAATCCGTTTCAATCTGCAAAAAATCACCTGACTCTATCGGTCTGACCTGGGGATACCAGTCGTCCAGTTGATAGTTTAATAGATTGTCTCCTTGATGATAGGCCTCTTCTTGCTTCTTCATCCAGTAAGGCGTTTGGTAGTACAACTGTTGGCGAATGTAGTGACAGATAGTGGAATCTTGCTCAACTGAAAAACTAGCTAGCTTTTGTTTTTGATAAGGAAATCGTAGGATTTCCAAGAGATTTCCTTTTCCATAGGGAAATTCTTTGACCTGAAAATGAAGCTTGCCACGTAGGTCCTGATGCAAAAGATATTTGAGTCTCAAAACTTGTTTTTTGAAATCTAGTTCCCAAACATAGAAACCCATATTTTGACTAAAATAGAGAAATCCCCTTTGCAATTGTGTTAATCGCTCCTTTAACCAGAGTTTTTCTCCCAGTAGCCAGATAACCTGATAGCCTTGGCTACGGTATCCTTGGCTTCTATCACCTAAAAGCTTTTGAGACAAGGGGCTGCACTGAACCTCCAGAGCTAGTTTCTCATTGACAAGAACATCCGCTATCTGCTGAATCGCAGGCAGACTATATTCTAAGGCGACCTGATTGTCCTTCTTGGCCCAGTGATAGAGAGCCTCTTTGTTGCCCAAGTGTTCTGGACTTTCATTTTCAAGAATAGCCATACAATCTCTTAAAGATTCATGGGCAAAATGCGTCCGAATACTCTGTCCTTGGCGCAATCGTAGTCCACCACCACAGGCTGGACAAGTATAAGCTTGCTTGGTCACATCTTTTTCGAGAGCGTTTATCAAATTTCCCTTGGCATCTCTGGCTACAAACATGGTCTACCTCCTTTTCTTTTCTATTCGAAAAAGAAGTAAAAAAGACTGGAATCCAGCCTTTCATGATATTATTTCTTATCTCTTTTGTCTCTTAGAGTATTTTTTCAGCATGGGAATGAGATTAGGAATCTGCTCACTTCTAATGACCAGCACCCCGTATTCCTGACAACGATTGGCATAAACGGGATTGATTTTCCCCGTACAGACAATTAACTTGAGGCAACTCTCCCCAGCAAAATGATTGGCATAGACTTCTAGTTCGTTGATGGCTTCGACTGATAAATCTGTCATCTTGCAGGAGATAAAGGTAATCGAGCGGCCCTTTCTCAGAATAACATCAATCTCATTTTGAACATTGTCTGCCTCTGGAAAGATGCCATTCCAATCAATCTCACCACCTATCATGCACTCATCAAACAGCTGAGATTCAAGTGCCAAGAGATAGAGATATACCTCTAAAATATGTCCCTTGTTGCGGCAAAAGACTTGAGCTTCTTGACTTGGAAAGCTGTATGCTACTCGCTTCTTGTCTTCGCTTTCAATACAAAGCATCCCCGCTTCCACTAGTAAGGGGATAAGGACTTCTGGATAGTGATAATACTTGCCGTTGTTTTCCAGTATCTTTTCGGTCTCAGCATGAAGGTCATTGGTCTTAGCTAGAGAGAAAAATTGGGTCACTTGGTACCAATGGGCAGGATTGGCAATAGCCAAACTGGCTAGTTTTTTGATGGCTACAATTTGCTGTGCTGAGTGGATAGGGTGTTTGGATTTGAGCATTTTTCCACCACGCAAGGCTATCAACTGTTGGATGCTTAGGGTTGGAATGTTCAAATATTCTTTTTCTAACTGACCGGCTACCCACTTGTATTGTTTTCCTCGTTCAACATCCATGGCAACGATGGGGAGGTGGCGATCCAAGCCATATTGATAGAGAGATAAGGCTAGTAGCGAATCCCCACCAAAAACATCGAGAAGGACTTGGTCATAGACTGCAAGGCAATAATCTAACTGGTCCGTTAGTTGTTCTAAGGATAACTGACGAAAGGTCACTCGTTGGATATGAGGCACCTCATCCATGATAAACTGACGGAGAGAGAGTTTCTCTTCATTGCTTATTTTCGTCAAAGATAGAAAAAGAATCTCGTCACAATCACTGATAAAGGCTTGGTAGACATTCTTTTCCAATACATGCCGATCATACAGCTCCACCAAAAGACTCGTCATTCGACCACCTCCATCATAAAGACTTTCTTTCGCTGAGAGTGTCAGCAATATAATTCTACTGCTCTTATTTCCTACTTCTAGTATAGCATAAAATCTGCTCGTCCCAATCAACCAACGCAAACAAAAACGAATAGAAACCTTGCAAATCGGTTACTATTCGCTTGTAGATGTTTAATTTACTTGATTTTTTTGGCTAACATAGTCGCAAAGCGTAGTTGAATGCGATTACCATTTTCATCACGACGGTGCAGATGTCCTGGATTTTCATTATATTTGACCAATTCCCAATCCTTGTAGTAGTCCGCCAGTTCCCCTTCTTTAAAGGTGAATGGGAAGTTGACTGAGCAAGGATAATCCTCTGTATCCATGGCACAGACGATAAGATTGTAACCACCGACCGTGGTGTGCTCCTGCATATTTTGGATAATAGCTGGAATGCGGTCCGCTTGTAGGAACATCAGAACAACTGTCGATACGATGAAATCATAGTCTTGGCTAATGCTGGCTGAATTGATATCATAAAGTCCGACAGGCATGTCTAGATCCTCTTGCTCTACGATGCTTTGCAAGATCTCAAGCGACAATTCATTTTGATCCACAGCTGTCACATCAAAACCATTCTGTGCAAGAAAGAGAGAGTTACGTCCTTGACCACAACCCAAATCCAAGGCTCTTCCAGGTTTCACTGTCTGCATAGCCTCTAGGACCTCTGAATGGACTGGATTGGTCTGGTATTTCTTAGGGAAATAATCCTCAGGTTTACAATAAAATTCCAAGTACCATTCTACATCATCAGTGGCAGCTTCCACTCGGTGCCAAGCTTGTGGTTGTGCCATAGGGTTGTCTGCTCCTGCTTCAAAGAGGTGCTCAGCTAGAACCTCACCATCTTCAGTCAACTCAATAAACTTGAGAGCCCCTTTCAAGACAGTAATTTTTCCCCAAGTGCCGACTTTAGTATTGTGCTTTTGCTGAACTGCTTCAGGCATGGTCTGTTTATTCCACAAGGGCATCCGTTTATAGGCAATTAGTTTTTCCATTTTACTTCCTCTTCTTAACGCTGGTTGACAGCTTTCATCACACGCGCAATATCGCGATTCTGCTCACGACGTTTGATTGACTCCCGTTTATCATAGTCATGTTTCCCTTTAGCAAGTCCTAAAAGGAGTTTAGCATAACCATCTTTGATATAGACTTTAAGAGGAACCAGCGTCATTCCTGTTCCTTTAGTCTCTTGTTCTAATTTTTGGATTTGTTTCTTATGGAGCAGGAGTTTACGACGACGTTCAGGTTCCTGGTTCCAGATATTTCCCTCTTCGTAAGGGGCAATATGAACATTGCTCAGCCAGACTTCCCCATTTTTTACTTGGGCAAAGCCATCCTTGAGATTGATTCGAGCAGCTCGTACACTCTTGATTTCAGTTCCAGTCAGGACCATCCCTGCCTCTAGCGTATCTACGATTGTATAGTCGTGGCGCGCCTTTTTATTTTGTGCGACGACCTTTCCCTCGCCCTTTGCCATGCTTGGCTCCTTTCTTAGCTACTTCCTTGTAAAAAGGTTTCTTACCTTTTTTCTTCTTGTCTTTTTGTGAATGCTTGCGCTTATCATTTGAGCGTCCTGATTTTCTCTTGTCTTCCTTCTTATCTGAACGACGACTTGAGCCACGACCTCTATCTTTGCGCCCAGCTTGTTTCAAACCTTTTTCGATGACATCAAACTCACTTGGGATATAAGAGAAGTCAATTTCACCTGTCATCTTATCGGCTCTTTCAACTCGAATGCGAATCTGCTGACCTACACGGAAAGTTATGCCCGATTTCTCCCCACGGAGAGTCAAATCCCGTTCGTTGAAATGATAAAATTCAGGTAGATTGGTAATGTGAATCAAGCCTTCAACTGTATTTGGCAATTCGACAAAAAGACCGAACTTGACAATGCTGGATACAACTGCATCGTACTCTTCTCCCACGTATTCTTCCATGTACTCAGCTTTTTTCATAGCTTCGACTTCACGCTCCGCCTCAATGGCACGACGTTCACGATTGGAAGACTGGGTTGCAATCTCTGGAATCACTTGTTCAAAATGCTCTGCTATTTCCTTAGAACGGCCGTAATCCCGAATCATTCGATGGACTAGAAGGTCTGGATAACGGCGAATAGGACTGGTGAAGTGAGTATAATAGTTAGCAGCTAGTCCATAGTGACCGTGATTGTGCTCAGAATAGCGAGCCTGTTGCATAGAACGGAGAAGCATCATGGATAATACATCCGCATAGGGCTCTCCCTCAACCGCACGCATGATGTCTTGAAGCGCCTCCTGGCTAATCTCACTGGCAGTTCCATAAATTCGCAAGCCAAAGCTCGAAGCGTAATCAATAAACTTCTGAACTTTTTCTGCCTTAGGCTCCTCATGAATCCGATAAATGAAAGGTAGGTCCAGTTTACTAAAGTGCTCGGCAGCCGTTTCATTGGCAATCAACATGAAGGACTCAATCATCCGCTCAGCAACACCACGCTGACGAAGAACGATATCAACTGGCTTGCCTTTTTTATCTACTAAAATCTTAGCTTCGCTGGTATCAAAATTGAGAGCTCCACGTTTCTCACGCATGCTTTCTAGCCTTTCATGAAGCTTAGCCATGAGTTCGATACTAGGAACAATTTTCTTAAACTCTTGTCTCTTTTCCTCATCGCCAGCTAGGATGTCATTGACAGCGCTATAGGTCATACGGAAGCTAGTCTTGATAACTGTTTGGGTAATAGTGTAATTAACCACACGACCATGTTTATCAATTTCCATAATGGCAGACTGGGTCAAGCGATCGACTTGAGGATTGAGAGAGCAGATGCCATTTGACAAACGTTCTGGAAGCATTGGGACCACTCGGTCTGTTACATAGACAGAAGTCGCGCGGTTAAGGGCTTCCTTATCGAGTGCAGAACCCTCTGTCACATAGTAGGAAACATCCGCGATGTGAACACCGAGTTCGATATTGCCATTTTTCAAAGGCTTAATGTGAACTGCGTCGTCCAAGTCCTTGGCATCCGCGCCGTCAATGGTAAAGGTGATTTCATCTCTCAGGTCCAGACGACCTTCCATATCCTTTTGAGACGGAGCTTCTGGTACACTTTCTGCCTCCTTGAGAACAGCTTCTGGAAATTCTGAAACAATATCCATGGATTCCAAGACTTCAAGAACGTCAATCCCGGCATCAGTCGAGTGTCCCACCACGTCCAGCACACTAGCGACAAAGAAATCATGTTTCTTACTTGGGTATTTGTCGATAAAGACCTTGAGAACTTCAGTACCTTCCAACTTGATAGCTGGTTTCTTCACATAGATTGGCTGGCTGATTTTCTGATTCTTTGAACGAATGTAGCCCGCATACTTGGGCTTTTCCTGATCCAGAACGATTTGCCCGACAACGGTTGTCAGGCTGTGTTCTAAGATATCAATAATTTTGGCTTCTGCAGCAGTTCCCTTGTTACGGTCAGCGACTTTCTTAATCACAACCTCAACGGTATCACCATCAATGGCATAGTTGACATCGTTTTTTCCTACAAAAAGGTCGTCCTCTTCGCCTTCTAGACTGACAAAGCCAAAGCCGTTTTTATGGGCATGAAAAATCCCTTTGAGGGTAATTTCATGTTTCTTCTTTTGGTCCAGACATAAGCTACCATCATCTTCAAAACGAATCTGGTGCTTTCTTTCCATCAGAGACAGGGTTTTAATCAACTCACGGAAATCCTTGGACCCATCCTTTCCGAGAGCCTGAGCCAGGTCATTTACCGTCACTCGCCCCTTCTCTTGCAAATATTCTTTAATTTTATCTTTCATGTTTTCTTTCTAGTAATTCTATAGCAACTATGTTTTCAGTCCTTATTAGTATTTAAAATAATATTTACCTTATTTTTTATTAACTCCTCAGATATTTCTTCATCGTATTTTATATAAACTAGATAAACATTATTTTCTTTGCTCAATTCATACTTTTCTCTATCTCTAATTAATTGGCGCTCGAAATTTTTTTCCCCACCAAAAAATTCTACCGGTTGAAAATGCTGAATCCCCTGATATTCAAT
Source organism: Streptococcus oralis (assembly GCF_019334565.1). Classification (NCBI taxonomy): domain Bacteria; kingdom Bacillati; phylum Bacillota; class Bacilli; order Lactobacillales; family Streptococcaceae; genus Streptococcus; species Streptococcus oralis. Next base: position 1,130,570 of record NZ_CP079724.1, read on the forward strand.
TGCAACATTTAATCCTGATATAAAAATGTCATAGGATAATTGTGCTCCGGTAGTCTTACTGCGAAGAAAAAAAGGTCTCATTTGATATACTACCTTGTAATCTTTAAACATTATTTTTGTTAAACGATAAACAAGTTCTTCTGAAATCCATTTATTATTAGGTTGTAACCAGCTACTTCTCTCTAATTTATCAAATTTACAACTATTCTCATTAAATTCATTCGCAAGCTCGTCTGCTCTTTTACAAACCAAACTTTTTTCTTTGTGGTATTCTTCTATGAAAAAGTATGTTAAATTTTCTTCTAATCTCTTAACACGCTTGACTCCTTTCCACAAATTGAATGCTTTTTCCAATGGGGTCATCCAACCATAATTACCTCCTCTCATAGTATCTCTATATAATTTACCTGTTTTCACCGTATTTTTACAAAGTGTATTAATATAGACTCGAGGAGAACTTACGGAGTATGCTACAGCTTTTGCATAAGTATTATTTGGTTTCTTAAATTCTATAAAAATAAAGTAATATCGAAATCCGTCCCATTTTTCGTATCATTCTTTTAATCTTAATTGAGGTACTTCTTTATCAATATATTCAATTTTAGAAGGAATATCCATAGACCAATAATATCTAGACCAGCCTTTAAACTTTACATACTCAATAGGTACAAATATCAACTCTTCTCCAATATAAGCAATTACTTTTCTCTTAAACTCCTCATTATTATATTTCCATCCTATTTCATTATTTGTTAATTCAACAATCCGAAAAGAATAATAGTGATTTCCATATATACCTGGCTCTATATACCTATTATTTGTTAAATCTTCCTTACATAAACCTTTATTATTTACATAATCTACCTTGTTTCTGTTAACTTCAAATAGTAAGATTAAGGAGTCATTAAGTATGTATATTTTTGAATAATGGTCAAAATCTAATACCTCAATAGAGTAGCCAGTTAAGTAACTCTCAAAATAATCTTTAACTAATTGAATAGACTCCCCAGATAGATGCATTTTAAAGCTCCTTCTCATTCAAAATAAAAATAGGCTAAGACCTAGTCTCGCCCATTTCTTATCTACTTGATAATACTGTCAATGCTAAGGCAATGGCTAGCCAGAAAAAGACTAAAATACCTGTCAAACGTTGCATCACAGCTTCAAAACCACGCGCTTTACTACGTTCAAACAAATCACCTGAGCTGGCATCAAATACATTGCTGGATTGGTTCTTAGTTGGTTGCATGAAAATCGCAATCACAATCACAACAGATAATACTAATAAAATGGTTAATAATAGGTTATACATATCAAACTCCTTAAAATCCCTATTATTTTACCATAAATTCTACTTAGATTCAAGATGTAAAGTTACTTTTCTTTCCTTTGGACAATATTTTAACACCTCAATCTTGTCTGGATGGGTTTTGGAGTTCTTACTGGTTAGATAATTCATGCTGCCACAAGAGGAGCACTTGAGATTGATTTTTACTCGCACTAGATTTCCTTTACTTTTAATAATGATCTAAATTGCACTAAGTTACATAAACAACTGAAAGCTACACAGGCAGCTGTCGCATAAAAGACAACATGGTAGCCCAAATATCCTGCAACTGCGGATCCCGCCATAGGTCCAATCACTCCACCGAGGTAAAAAAAGACTTGGTTGAAGGCGAAAATCCTTGAAATACCTGATTTCGGAGTCATTTTGCTAAGAAGGGCATTAACTCCCGGTATGAGAGCGCCCGTTCCCAGACCAAAGAGAAAACGATACAAGCCAAGTTGAAGGGGGCTGGTTGCATGGGCACAAAGAAGGTAAATGATGACGGAATACATCTGTGCCACTATCAGAAGTCGATGATTCCCTAGCTTATCACCAAGCTTTCCCATCACTCCAGCACTCATCATGCTAGAAAATCCCATGCTGGATACAATCAATCCTGATACAAAGAGGAGATTCTCAGTCTGCCCTAAGTCCCGCACATAGAGAGCCAGAATGGGGCCAATTGATTGAGCTGAAAATTGAATGACAAAGCTCGTCAAAAATAGGTTTACTAAGAGCCTAGGATACTTGAAAGCAGAAAATACTTCTTTCGTTGGGATAGCCTTCTCCTTAGCCACTGGCTGAAAATCTTCCTTGATAAAGAAAATGGTTAGGATTGCAGCTAAAAATAAGAAAGCGCCTACCAATAAAAAAACATTACGAATGCCAAAAATTTCAGCAATAAAGCCTCCAACAAAGGGACCCGTCAGTGTTCCCGCAACTACACCTGTAGATAGAGTCCCCAGAGCCGCTCCAGACTTATCTTTAGGTACCTGACTAGCAATCAAGGCTGTTGCATTGGGGACAAAACCAGTAAATACACCATTGAGCAAGCGCAAAAAGAGTAGCCAATAGATATTTGGCACGAAGGCCAAACCTCCCATAGTGATGGTCATGGCAAGCCCAGCTCGAATCATCATGGGCTTTCGACCGTACTTGTCAGCAAGAATACCCCAGATAGGAGAAACTAGAGCTGCTGAAACAGCCGAAACTGAGATGGCTAATCCAGCATAAAAAGCAACTTGCTCTCCTTCAATTCCCAACTGCTCCACAAAGATAGGCATGAAAGGAACGACCAAGGAAATGCTGGCGCCCGTTAGAAAACTACCGAACCAGGCGACACGAAGATTCTCTTTCCAACTAATCTCTTGCACAGCTATCGCCTCCTTCAAGTAACTTCACTACTTGAGTCACAAGCTGATCACGACTGCCATTGTTGTCTAGAACATGACTGGCAAAATCTTTCTTTTTCTCTAAAGACCATTGGGCGGCCAAACGGGACTCTGCTACTTCCTTAGAAAGATGATCCCGTTTCATGAAACGTTCCACCTGAACATCTCGGTCCACATAGACCAGCCACGTCTCATCAAACCAGTTGGCATATCCCTGTTCAAAAAGCAGGGGAATATCCATGAAAAAAATTGCTTCTGTCCGGGCTAACTGGTCTCGCAATGCTGCCAGTTCCTCACGAATAATCTCTCCTTGGGTTCGCTTAGACCATTCCCGCTCTTCAGGATTTGAAAATATGAGACTAGCTAGGAGAGGACGATTGAGTTCTCCATTTTCTAAGATAATTTTCTGACCAAAATGCTGGACTAAGACCTGATAAAGACGTCCACCAGGTTTTTGTAGCTGATGGACGACTGCGTCAGCATCCACCACTTGAAAGCCTTTTTCTCTTAGAAAATTTGTCACAGTTGACTTACCAGAGGCAATTCCTCCTGTGATTCCGATAATTTTTCCCATCAGCCTCTCCTTTGACACTGAGGACAAAAATGAGTTCCTCGTCCACCGAGCTGGAATTTCTCAATGATGGTGCCACAGCGTGAACATGCTTGACCAGTCTTATCATAGACCTGATGAAAATCCTGCATGGTTCCATCTTCCCCAAAGGCATTGGTATAGGTTCGAATAGTTGAGCCCCCGTTTTCAACAGCCTGACCCAAAACAGCAATGGTCTGGTTATGAATAGCTGTCGCTTCTTCTGCTGTCAAAGTTTGGGAATGTCTTGCTGGATGGACCTGAGCTCGCCAGAGAACCTCATCCACATAGATATTGCCAAGACCAGCTACCAAGGTTTGTTCTAGAAGGTGGGATTTGATAGGCTTTTTAGATTTGGCTAGGGCAGCTTGAAAGACCTGCAAATCAAAGTCCTGCTCTCTTGGTTCAGGACCTAGTTTCTTAGAAATAAAGTAGGTATCCAAAAGGTCAGGCGCCATCAGTTCCATGGTACCAAACTTGCGTACATCTTCATAAACTAGCGTGCCTCCATCTTCAAACTGGAAGAAGACATGGGCGTGATTGCGTTCAGGAATCTGGTCTGGATAGTAAAAATACTTGCCCTCCATCCGCAAATGGGAAATCAGGACCTTGTCTGTCAGGTAGAAAAGCAGATACTTGCCACGGCGTCCCATGGACTCAATTACTTGGCCAGGCACTTCCTTTTGAAACTCGTCCAAATCTGTCTTGATCATCTTAGGATAACGAACCTCTATACTCGAAATTTTCTTTCCCAAAATTAATTTCTCTAAGCCACGACGAACGGTTTCGACCTCAGGTAATTCAGGCATAAATCCTCCTTCTGTAAAAACAAGAAGCAGGCATGAGCCCACCTCTACTTAGTATTCTTTTTCATTATAGCCAAAGTCAGCCAAATCTAGCTTTTTATCACGCCAGTTTTTCTTGACCTTGACCCAAGTTTCTAGGAAAACCTTGTCCCCTAGCATGAGTTCGATATCACGACGGGCCATGGTCCCTATTTTTTTGAGCATAGCGCCACCTTTTCCGATGATAATGCCTTTTTGGCTATCACGCTCCACCATGATGGTTGCACGGATATGAACCTTGTCTGTCTCTTCATCACGCTTCATGGAGTCAACTACCACTGCAACTGAGTGAGGAATCTCTTCTCGAGTTAGGTGCAAGACTTTCTCACGAATCATCTCAGAAACCAAGAAACGCTCAGGATGATCTGTGATTTGATCAGCTGGGAAATACTGGAAACCTTCCTCTAGATTTTCACTCAAAATATCGATTAGTCGAGAAACGTTATTTCCCTGAAGGGCTGAGATTGGAACAATTTCCTTAAAGTCCATCTGGTTACGGAAGTCATCAATCTGAGACAAAAGCTGGTCTGGATGAACCTTGTCAATCTTATTCATCACCAGAATTACAGGAACCTTGGTAGCTTTCAGACGCTCGATAATCATGTCGTCGCCCTTACCACGTGGCTCATCAGCTGGCACCATGAATAGAACAGTATCCACTTCACGAAGAGTACTGTAGGCAGATTCCACCATGAAATCGCCAAGGGCTGTTTTAGGCTTGTGAATCCCTGGTGTGTCAATAAAGACGATTTGCTCCTTATCCGTGGTGTAAATCCCCATGATTTTATTGCGCGTTGTTTGCGCTTTGTCACTCATAATGGCAATCTTTTGCCCCATGACGTGATTTAAAAAGGTTGACTTCCCAACATTGGGACGCCCTAAAATGGCTACAAAGCCTGATTTAAATGTCATAATTTCCTCTTATAGTTTAGAATAGTATATCCCAAATGCGTGGGATAAAGATAAGTGCACCTGTCACTGCAGCAAAAAGAGAGACAACTAGCACGGCTCCTGCTGCCATGTCCTTGGCTTTCTTTGCCAACATAGAAAAGTGATAGTGACTGGCTAGATCCACCACATTTTCAATAGCAGAGTTAATAATCTCAAAGGCTACTACCAAGAAAATGCTCATTAGGAGAAAGAGCCATTCAATTCGTGACACCTGAAAAACAAAACCTGCAAGGATGACTACTAGAGCCGTCACTGCATGTTTTCGCATATTGCGTTCTTCCTTGAAAGCAGTCAGAATTCCTGTAAGGGCAAATTCTAAACTGGATACCAGGTCACGATTTTTCCATTTTCGTTTATTGTCTTGTGAGTCCATAGGCTGTTAATATTTCTTCTTGTAAACCGAACATCTCCGCTTCTTCTTCCGGAGTGTAGTGATCATAGCCGTTGATATGTAAAAAGCCGTGTACTGCCAAGAAGCCCATTTCACGCTCAAAGCTGTGACCGTATTCCTCAGCCTGCTCATGAGCCTTATCGATAGAGATGAACAATTCCCCAATATAGGCATCAAACTCAGACATCATCTCTGCTAATTCAGGATTTTCAAGCAAATCCTCTTCGTCAAAGGCAATTTCCAACTCTGGCTTATATTCAAGGCTGATAACATCTGTCGGACGGTCCGTGTCACGATACTCCAGATTGAGTTCATGGCTACGCTCGTTGGTCACAAAAGTGACTGCCATCTCCTTGTCTTCTTTTCCTATTTTTTTGGCTGCAAATTCCAAAATTTCTTGGGTTTGTTGCAAGATTTCTTGTGAAACTTGACCAGTTTCATCTACCATTTCAATATACATGTACTTCTCGATTCTCTTTACTTGGCTTTATTATACCATATTTCCATGATTTTATTCTACCTTTTTGATATAATACTATGGAATACAATCACAAGGAGAGAACGATGTCATTTGACGGATTTTTTTTACATCACATGGTTGAGGAATTGAAAAGCGAGTTAGTCAATGGTCGCATCCAGAAAATCAATCAACCTTTTGAACAAGAGTTGGTCTTGCAAATCCGCAGCAATCGCCAAAGCCATCGCCTGCTCCTTTCTGCCCATCCCGTTTTTGGTCGCATCCAGCTGACCCAAACAACCTTTGAAAATCCAGCCCAACCTTCGACTTTTATCATGGTTTTGAGAAAGTATTTGCAGGGTGCTCTGATTGAGTCGATTGAGCAAGTCGAAAATGACCGTATCGTGGAAATTACCGTTTCTAATAAAAACGAGATTGGAGACCATATCCAGGCTACCTTGATTATCGAAATCATGGGTAAACACAGCAATATTCTCCTCGTGGATAAAAGTAGCCATAAAATCCTCGAAGTCATCAAACACGTCGGCTTTTCACAAAATAGCTACCGCACCTTACTTCCCGGATCGACCTATATCGCTCCGCCAAGCACCGAGTCTCTCAATCCTTTTACTGTCAAGGATGAAAAGCTCTTTGAAATCTTGCAAACACAGGAACTAACAGCAAAAAATCTTCAAAGTCTCTTTCAAGGTCTGGGACGTGATACGGCAAATGAATTGGAAAACATTCTTGTCAGTGATAAACTGTCTACTTTCCGAAACTTCTTCGGGCAAGAAACCAAGCCTTTCCTAACGGAGACTTCTTTCAGCCCAGTTCCTTTTGCGAATCGTGTAGGAGAGCCTTTTGCCAGCCTTTCGGATCTCTTAGATACCTATTATAAGGATAAAGCTGAGCGCGACCGCGTCAAACAGCAAGCCAGTGAGCTCATTCGTCGTGTTGAAAATGAACTTCAGAAAAATCGACATAAGCTTAAAAAACAAGAAAAAGAGTTACTAGCGACAGACAATGCTGAGGAATTTCGCCAAAAAGGGGAATTGTTGACAACCTTCCTTCATCAAGTACCTAATGACCAAGACCAGGTTATCCTAGACAACTACTACACCAATCAGCCTATCACCATTGCGCTTGATAAGGCCTTGACTCCCAGCCAGAATGCTCAACGCTATTTTAAGCGTTACCAGAAACTCAAAGAAGCTGTCAAATACCTTACTGATCTGATTGAGGAAACCAAGGCAACCATTCTTTATCTAGAAAGTGTGGAGACTGTGCTCAACCAAGCTGGACTAGAAGAAATCGCTGAAATACGTGAAGAATTGATTCAAACTGGCTTCATCAGAAGACGCCAACGCGAGAAAATTCAGAAACGCAAAAAACCAGAACAGTATCTGGCGAGCGATGGCAAAACCATTATCTATGTCGGTCGAAACAACCTTCAAAATGAGGAATTGACCTTTAAAATGGCCCGCAAGGAGGAACTCTGGTTCCATGCCAAGGACATTCCTGGAAGTCATGTCGTCATCTCAGGAAATCTCAATCCTTCTGACGAAGTCAAGACAGATGCAGCCGAACTAGCTGCCTACTTCTCCAAAGGGCGTTTGTCAAATCTCGTGCAAGTGGATATGATTGAAGTCAAGAAACTCAACAAACCAACAGGAGGAAAACCCGGATTTGTAACCTACACAGGACAAAAGACCCTCCGTGTCACACCAGATCCAGAAAAAATCGCATCTATGAAAAAATCCTGATTCCACTTGAAATCAGGATTTTCGTTTACAATTTACTCTGCAATCAAGGTTTCCAAACCAACCTTCATCATATCGGTGAAGGTATTTTGGCGTTCTTCTGCCGTAGTGTCTTCATCTGGATTGACCAAGCTATCAGAAATGGTCATGATAGCAAGTGCATCGACGTGGTGTTGGGCAGCAAGATAGTAAAGAGCTGCTGCTTCCATTTCCACAGCCTTGACTCCCCATTTACCAAGCTCGATGTTCTTTTTAAAGTAGTTTGAGTAAAAGACATCTGATGACAAAACGTTCCCAACGTGGGTGGTCATACCTAGTTCTTTGGCGATATGGTAGGCCTTGTCTAGCAAGTCAAAACTAGCGATTTGTGGGAAATCATACTGTGGCCAGTCGTTGCGGATGATGTTTGAGTTGGTTGCAGCTGCTTGCGCCAAAACCAATTCACGGACATGAACATCCTCGTTTAACGAACCCGCAGTTCCCACACGGATCAATTTCTTTACACCGTAGTCCACAATCAACTCACGCGCATAAATCGAAATGGATGGCATCCCCATCCCAGTTCCCATGACCGATACACGGTGACCCTTGTAAGTACCAGTGTAACCAAACATGTTACGCACTTCGTTAAAACAAACAGCATCTTCAAGGAAGTTTTCCGCAATAAATTTCGCACGAAGAGGATCCCCAGGAAGAAGAATTTTATCAGCAATTTCACCCTGCTGAGCAGCAATATGGATAGACATAGTTTATGATACAAAGAGCGAGAAGAAAACGACTGAAAATTAGGAATTTGACGAGAAATCCTGATTTCTCAGTCAGATTATCTATTTTCCGAGTTTTCCGCTAGTGTTCAAATTAGAACACTTCGCTCTACCTTTCTTTTTGTATATTTAGGATAGCTACAGAGAACAAAGGAAAAATAGGAAACTGACGACACATCGCAGATGTTAGACAGTTTATCTTTTTTACACAGTTCTCCGCCCGTATTCAGTTCAACAAATACGGTTTACCCATCCTTTCTTTTATTGTTATGAAAGATTTTCCGCTCGTGTTCAAATCAGAACACTTCACTCTACCTTTCTATGATAAGTATTCATTACAATTCAGCAAGAATCGCTTTAAGCAAGCCTTTGAAGTCACCTTTAACACGTTCAGTCACTTCTACAACTTCTTCGTGGTTGAGTTCTTCTTGGAAACCAGCAGCATGGTTAGTAATACATGAAATACCGAGAACTTTCAAACCTGAGTGAGCTGCAACAATAACTTCAGGAACAGTAGACATACCAACTGCATCTGCTCCCAATGTCTTATAGGCACGAATCTCTGCTGGGGTTTCATATGTCGGACCTGTTACACCAATATAGACACCTTCATCAAGCTTGATATCAAGTTTTTTAGCCACTTCATGGGCAGTAGCACGATATTCTGGAGTGTAGGCTTTAGACATATCTGGGAAACGTGGACCAAAATCATCCAAGTTTTCACCCATCAATGGGTTTTGCCCCGTCATATTGATATGGTCTGAGATAGCCATCAAGGTACCAGGACCGTAGCCGATACCTCCTGCAGCATTGGTTACAATGACACCTTCGCATCCAAGAACTTTCATAACACGAACTGGGAAAGTCACGACTTCAAGAGGATTTCCTTCGTAGAAATGGAAACGACCTTGAAGGGCCAAGACCTTGCGACCTGCAAGTTCTCCATATACCAATTTACCAGCGTGACCGACTACTGTCGAACGGCCCCAGTTTGGAATATCTGTATAGTCTACTACAACTGGATTTTCGATTTCTTCTGCCAATTCTCCCAGACCTGATCCAAGGATTAGACCGAACTCAGGCGCTAGGATTCCCTTGTCTTTCAGGAAGGCAGCTGTTTCATTGATTTTATCTAAAAATGTCATTGTGTCTCCTTTATTATTTTTTTATCATTTGACCGATTTTGTCAAAAGTTTTAGCATTACGAATGGTGATTTGGCGGTAGAAAGGCATCTTGAGTAAGTATTTGTGATAGGCAGTTGCATAGTAGGATTCCTCAGAGAATTTCCCCCAGAAAATTCCAAGTCTTCCAAAATGAACGACTTCATCTTCCAGTTCCAAACTGTTCACTTTCTCGATGACTTGAGCCACATCCAATCCCTCCGTGTAGAAGAGGACATCTCTTCGTGCCAAATCTTTGGTCCACCATTCAGGCAGATTTTCAAGTTCCGCTTCAAAGTCCTCAAGACTCAACAAAGAAAAGCTCTGAATAAATGGATAATGGATTTCAAAGAAAGCCTCTAACTTTTCAACCAATCGGGCTTTGGGGTCTGTCGAAGTAAAGAAAATATTGCCACTGTTGATGTAGGTCTCAACCTTTTCCAGTCCCAACTCTGTCAGTTCTTGACGAAGTTGCGCCATGACAACCTTATTTTTCCCACCGACATTAATTCCCCGAACAAGTAAAGCATATCGCGTCATCTTATACCAATTTATCTAAGAAACTTTCCCCAATCATGGCAGTTTCAACACCAAAGTTATCCGCAACTGTCGCTGAGATATCTGCAAAATGTCCGACAGGAATGAGACCATTTCCTTTAAAGGAAGGGCTATAGGCCAACAATGGAATATATTCACGAGTGTGGTCTGTTCCTGCATAGGTTGGGTCATTTCCATGGTCCGCAGTAATCAAGAGAAGGTCGTTCTCTCTCATGGCTGCGATAATTTCAGGCAAGCGTTCATCGAACTCATGCAAGCAATCACGGTAACCATGAGCATTGCGGCGGTGGCCGTAAAGGGCATCAAAGTCAACTAAGTTTGTGAAGGAGAATCCTTTTTCAAACTCAGCAAGTCCCATAGTCTTCAATAGTGTATCAATTCCGTGGCTGTTTGACTTGTTGTGGCCCATGTCATGATTGATACCAGCTCCGTTAAAGATATCGTTGATTTTTCCAACAGCGTAAGTATCGATTCCAGCTTCGTTCAATTTATCCAAAACAGTCGGTGCAAATGGAGATACTGCCAAGTCACGACGATTTGCTGTACGAGTGAAGTTACCTGGCTCACCCACATAAGGACGAGCAATGATACGACCTAGAAGAGCAGGGCGCTCAAGAGTAATCGAACGAGCATATTCACAGATACGGTAGAGTTCATCCAAAGGAATGATGTCTTCGTGGGCAGCAATTTGCAAAACAGGGTCAGCTGAAGTATAGATAATCAACTCCCCAGTTTCCATTTGACGTGGCCCAAAATCGTCAATAACAGCTGTTCCTGAGTAAGGTTTGTTGGCTTCACGAATGACCTTACGTCCTGAAAATTCTTCGATCTTTGTTAAGATTTCTTCTGGGAATCCGTTCCAGAAAGTATCGAAAGGCTCGGTAATATTGAGTCCCATGATTTCCCAGTGTCCAGTCATGGTATCCTTACCAAGGGAAACTTCTTCCAATTTTGTTGCATAACCTGTTGGGTTGTTTTCAGCTGGTACAGTCTTCAGAGGCGTTTCACGAGGAATATTTCCTAGACCGATTTTAGCCATGTTTGGCACATTCAAACCAACAGCTTTTGAGATATGTCCCAGTGTGTCGGAAGCTCCATCTGGAACTCCTGCATTGACAAAGTTATTGGCATCTGGTGCAGCACCGATTCCTACAGAATCCAGTACCACCAAGTGAATACGATTAAATTTTGACATAGTGTATCTCCTTATTATGTTGATTAGTTTGCTTTTGTTGAAGTTAAAATCTGAACCCCGTCTCGTCCAGCAACGATGACCTTATCCACCATTTGGTTGAACAAGCCATGCTCAACGACACCAACGACATGATCCAATTCTTGTCCGAAAGTAATCGGATCTTCAATGACATCCAAGGCTAGATCAATGATAAAGTTCTGCATATCGGTCACAAAACGTTGGCCGTCTTTTTCACGGAAACTTGGTTTGTAGCCAGCTCGCTCAAACCGACGAAAGACCTGTTCTGCACCATACTGAACCACTTCTACAGGCAATTTAAAAGCACCTAGTTTCTCTACCAGTTTGCTTTCGTCAACCACCCAGATGTATTCTTTTGAGGGCGTTGCGACAACCTTCTCCATGAGAAGGGCACCACCACCGCCTTTGATCCCGTTGAACTGGCTATCTACTTCATCCGCCCCGTCAACTGTCACATCGACAAAGTCTACTTGATCAATCGACTTGAGTGGGATGTTTAGTCCTTCAGCCTGTTTACTGGTCACACTGGAAGTTGTCACAGCAGTAATCTGCAAACCTTCTTCCTTGATCCGACGACCTACTTCTTCTACGAAATAGTAGGCAGTTGATCCAGTACCGAGTCCAACAACCATACCATCCTTGACAAACTCAGCAGCCTTGATACCTGCCATCTTTTTCAGATTCTCCACTTAAACACCTCCATTAAAGAGCTACTTTTATTATAACATGTATCCGTTTTTATTTCATGAATACACTTGAAAAACCCGAACATTTTTATTTCGGGTTTTGGTGTCCTATTTAACCATATCAGGATCGTAATCATAGAATCCTGTGTCGAGGAAACGGTTTTTAGGGTGTAACTTGCGCACTTCCTCATCTAACAAGAAAGCTTGGTCATGGCTGAAATTCCCCTCTTGGATCAAGCCACGCGCTTGAATAAAGAGTTTAGCAATCTCAACAAAGTTCTGACCTGGTGTGTAAAGCCCTTCGAGTTTCCAGTGAGTAAAGCCATGCTCCACTAGTTCTGTCAATTTGGTCATCAAATCAAGGTCGTTATTTGCAAAGATGTGGGTACCATGATTATCTTCAAAGATAGAATAATGGCTTTCTGGGTCACTCGGTTCTGCCAAGAAGAGGTCACGTTTGCGTGTCTTTTCATCATCGATATGTGTAAAGTTATAGTAGTTTTGCAAGAGCGGGCGCTTAGAATGGTGGATGACACTAGCTCCGTAAACCAACACTTCAGCAGGAATTTCCAAAATCTCGGGCATCTTGAAGAGCTCGGCAGATGGAATTTCACGCGCCAAAACCGCCTCAGAGGCCCCTGCCTTTTGACCCCAGAAGTTAATCTGACGACTGCTTGTTACCATGGTTGAAGCATCATAAATGGTCTTAAAGGAATAACCATCACGGTTGACCACGTAAAAGACACCTGCATCCCCAACAGTGATATAGTCTGTCTTGATTTCTTCCAAGAAGTCTAGGAAAGGCTTGATACGGTCCATCATATCTTGGTGCATGAGGGCATTAACTGCGACAATCAATTCTTTGCCTGCTTCATGAACCAACTTAGCGATGGTGCGTAAGTCTTCATAACTAAAAGTTGTTGGCAGACGAAGACCAAAATCTTTCTCACCGACATAGATACGATCTACGCCAGCTTCGAGTAACTGTTCAACTTGTTCAATACTTTCAGCAGTTGCTGTAATGATAATCTTTTCCATAAGAAAAATTATACCACAATTCTCAAAAATCAGCTATGGGTACTGAGAGTTTCATAAAAAGTTAAACTTATTTCTATCTTTCCCAATCAAAAAGTGAACAGTAACTTGTACCATTCACTCTATTTTATACATGTGTTTCTTCAACTAGGTGGCCATCATTCATGACATAAATTCGATCAACCTTATCAAGAAGACGAGTATCATGCGTAATCATAACAACTCCTCTACCTTGTTCATGAGCAATGGCAGCCAACATCTCCGTTACTTGGTAAGCACGCTCGGTGTCTAGACTGGCTGTCGGCTCATCTGCAAGCACAATGCTTGGATTGTTATAGAGCGCTCTAGCAATCGCAGCACGTTGACGTTCGCCACCTGATAAAGCCTTGGGATACTGATATTGTACTTTTTCCAAATCCAACAGGTCAAAAAGCTCTTTTCGATCACTTTTACTATTTTTTCCCTTATCCAGTCTGTCAATCAAATCCAGCTGTTCCTTGACCGTTAGAAAAGGAATTAAGTTTGAAGCCTGAAGAATGAAGCCAAACTCTCTAAAACGGAGATCTGTTTTTTCCTTCTCCGTCAAACTGCCTGTTTCCTTCCCTTTGACTAGAATCTTTCCACTCGATGCTTCCTGTAGTTGTCCTAGAGTTGTTAGAAAGGTCGTCTTTCCGGAACCTGAAGGTCCAACGATAGCTACGAACTCTCCTGCATTTAGCTGAAAATTCGTCTCATGCAGGGCTACGACTTTCATCTTTCCTTCCCCGTAAGTTTTTGTCACTTGATTCATTTCTATCAATGTTGTCATACTATTCTCCTTATCACTCTGCAATCGCAGTAATCGGGTCCACCTTTAGCAAGCGTGGAAGTGAAATGACACCACCTAGAAGGGCCATCAAGGAAATTACCAAACTTAGGACAGAGTAGGCTATCCAACTTGGATAGAAAAAGAAGGTAGCTGGTAAGACTAAAATCACTCCTCCGATTGCCAGCAAGGCTAACGCAATCCCCATACCAGCTAGGAGGAAGATTTGACAGAACAGAGACCATACAATGGTTTTGATCTGTATCCCCTGAGCCCGCATTATTCCATAAAGACCTAGTTTTTGGATGGTAATGATATAAACAAAAATTCCCACAATCAAGCCTGTGATAACAATCATAGCAAGAATCATTCCTGAAAATACATTCACCTGAGGTGTGTAACCAGGAATTTTCGATATCATTTTTGGAATGGAAATCTGTTTCAGTCCATTCCCGACCACTTCTATGTTATTTTTCAATACCAAGGCAGAGATGGAACGATTGGCTTTCAAGGTTCCTTGTAAGGTCCAATAAGTTGTCAGACTCGTAAAAACAACAGGCTCGGTGAAAAATTTATTTCCTTGAGTCAGGCCTACAATCTTGTAACTTGCCTCGCTTCCATTGAGCTGAATGGCATCACCTAGCTTCATCCCATAGTTCTCAAAAGACTGATCCACGACAACCTCATCATCTCTTTCAGGATAACGTCCCTCCGTCAAACTAGGAGAGATAAAAGAGTCCCAGTCTTGAGCAAAAATGGAAACATTGACCTTTTCACTACCATCGACTAGATTGGTTACAGCGAACATATAGCCCAATGGAGCGGCCTCTTCAGAACTCTTATCCTTGTAGTCCTTTTCAGGGATAAAGGATGCCGTCAAATTATCATTTGCGTAGTCGGATAAAACGACACCCGTCGCTTGCCAATTATCAATAGCTGCTCGGTTGTTTCGCACAAGACCGAGAGCTAGACTGGTCATAAAAAAGACCATAAAAGCGATAAGAAAAATGGTAGTTAGAATCAAACTATATCGAAGTTTATTTCGTAATATCTCTTTGATAGCAAGATACATGCTTATCTCCTTTTACTTTTCCCAGAGGTAGCAAGAATGCCACCCAGTCCAATAGACAGAATCTCTGTCCTTCCATCCATTCAAAACAACTCCTACCTATACTTTTTAAAATAAATCAGGTATCAACTTAACAAATCATCTTAGGAAAAAGCCTCAGCTTGCTATCAATTTATATAAGTTATCCTTTCCTTTCTCAGTATATTTATAAAAGAGAAGGTCAGGTCATCTGTTTTAAGTGTAACATCCATGCTATCATTTTCCCTAGTGGGTGTCAAGAAGAGAGACTTAGAAGTTGATAAGAGACTTTAGTAGTTTTGTAACAATTCTGTAATAATTCTCTGCATAAAAAATGATAAAATAGTTATGTACTGTTAAGGAGAGAATCATGTCCGCAAGAAAACTAGAAGCTTATGAGTTTGAACAAGCTCCCGAATCAAAACAAACTCCGCTTTACCAAGACTACACACCAGAAGCCCCAGTTGGCCCTAACCTAAAAGAGATTTTATTTTTTGTAAATATCGCTTGTTTCTGTATTTTTATGGCACTTTTTAGTTTTATCTTTTTAGCTATAAAATTAAATACAGCTTTATCCTTTATCGCTGCAATGGGTCTTAGTTTCGCCCTTTTACAACTTCAACGAAAGATAATGAAACGAAAATTTTCAAAATAAAGGTTGGTACTACTACCAGCCTCTTTTCTAGTTATCAAAAAAGACAGTTATCTAACTGTCTTTTTTATTTATTCTTACGTTTTGAAGGAGATTGAATAGCGATTTTAACTTCAAAAATTGTTCCTCTAGGTTTGTTATCTTTGACGCTAATCGTTCCTCGTAAGGCATCTACGATCTGCTTGGCCAAAGATAGTCCAAGACCAAAGCCACCTTTCTGACGGGTTCTCGCCTTGTCTACACGGTAAAAACGGTCAAAGATTTTCTTCTTGTCAGGAGCTGAAATTCCAATTCCATTATCCGTTACTGTTAGATAGAGATGACGATCTGTAGCATGAACTACAAACTCAATTTTTCCATCTTCTTCAGTATACTTGATGGCATTGTCAAATAAGATGGTCATGAGCTGTTTTAGGAGCAACTGATCGGTCATGAAGGGACGATAAATCCGATTTTCATACTCAAAAATACGATCATTTTCAGAAGCAATCAACTCAAAGTTAGCAAAGGTAGTCTTAAAGAACTGTGGTGATACTTCTGCTATTTCTGGTTTGATTCCATCATCGCGACGTGCAAGGTTGAGAAGATTGGTTGTGAGAAAGCGCATGTTGCGAACTTCTTCAAGGCTCGAAGCAATACTTTCGCTGGATTCCATAATCGTTGCCTCTGGTTTTCGAAAGAGATTTTCTAAACGATTTTGTAAAACGGCCAAAGGCGTTCTCAGTTCGTGACTGGCATTTTCGACAAAGGACTTCTGCTTTTGCATACTTTCCAGCAAGGGTTTGACACTGACACGTGCCAAATAAACACTGGCAATTAAAGACAGGAGCCAGAAACTAGCCATGACTACAACAATTAAATGCTCGTGGTTTTGGCTGATTTGCTCGAGCTGGCTGGTATTGATTAAAACCGCAGCATATTTGACGTTACTTGAGACGGAAGATGAGTTGGTTTCCATCAAAATCATCCGATAGGTTTCTTCCTGACCATAGCTATTGACAACTTGGATTTGGCGAATGTGATTCAACTCTTTCTTGTCCAACTTGATCTTGTCCAAACCTGAAAAACGATTCCCCAGTAAGAGTTGGTTAAAATCCTTGTCAAAGAGTAAGACTTCCGTATTGGAGCTGACATTGGGTTTGATTTCAACCTTGCTGGCATCCGCAGTTGCGGGTTGAATATCCTTGACCTCTTCAGTTGCCCGATTCAAGGCTAACTGGATAACCGCTTGGGGACTGCTACTAAGGGCTTGGAGTTTTTCATCTACAGAAGTGTAGAGACTCGAGTGCATGACCTGGAGGATAATCAAGGTCATCGCAGAGAAGATCAGGGTGAACACTCCAAAGTTTCGAATGAAATAGCTGAAATCATCTGCATACCATGTTTTTTTTAGTTTATTGAACATCTTTTAAAATATACCCGACACTACGCAAGGTTTGAAGATTTTCAGCAAAGGCTGTTCCCTTCAATTTCTTACGAACTTTTGAGACATAGACTTCTACAACGGAAATCGTCGTATCGCTATCAAATCCCCATAGACGGTCAAAAATTTGCGTCTTGGGAAGAATAACATTTTGATTTTGAAGGAAGTAAACCAATAACTCAAACTCTTTTCCGAGTAGTTCCACAGGAGTATCTTCCACTTTCACTTCATTCGTTGAAAGGTTGACGACAATATCTCCATAGGTCAAGGTGTTTTCATTAAACTTGCCTGAACGTTTGAGAAGGGCTTGGATCCGCATTTTGAGTTCTTCAAGGTAGAAAGGTTTGGTGAGGTAGTCATCCGCTCCAAGCTCAAAACCGTGTCCCTTGTCATCCAAACTCTCTTTGGCAGTCATGATAAGGACTGGTGTCGTAATTCCTTTTTCGCGCAACTCTTTCAAGACTTGGAAACCATTTTTTTCCGGCAACATCAAGTCAAGCAAAATCAAGTCATAGACGCCACTTTCAGCTTCGTAGAGACCTTCTTCTCCATCAAAAACCTGCATGACATCTGCAAAATCATCTAAAAAGTCAAATACTGAGTTTGACAGACCCAGGTCATCTTCTACTAATAAGATTTTTATCATCAGAAACTCCTCCTTGTTATGATTATTATACCAAAATTGCCTTAAAAAAAACTCAACTCTCTCTTCTTTTCAGATAGAAAGTTGAGTTTTTGTTTACATAAACGAATTAAGCTTTAGCATATTGGGCTACAACAGCTTCGACTGCTGCTTTCTCACGCTTAATCAAGTCAACACGCGCTGCGATATCCTTGATCCCCATGCG
This sequence comes from Streptococcus oralis, assembly GCF_019334565.1. Classification (NCBI taxonomy): domain Bacteria; kingdom Bacillati; phylum Bacillota; class Bacilli; order Lactobacillales; family Streptococcaceae; genus Streptococcus; species Streptococcus oralis. The sequence continues at coordinate 1,148,513 of NZ_CP079724.1, forward strand.
GATATTACGGCTAAGAGCAAGGTCAGAGAGCTGTGGCTCAAAGAATTCCTTGTACTCTGCCAAGCGTTGCTCTGTTTTAAAGATGTGTGATGGGAAGATGACAAAGCTATCAAAGCTCATATCCCCACCAAGAGCTGCCTTGATCCAATCCCAGTTTTCACGTGCCCATACCCAAACAGTCTCTTGAGTTGCTTGGTGTCCGAGGAATTGAAGGTACCATGAAGAAAGGTCTTGTGGTTTCACCACAAATTTGTCCTTCCATGAACGAATCAAGGTTTGGATATTGTCAGCATCTGTACTGTAGGCTAGAGCAGCTGCTAACTGGCGTTTGAAAACAGCATCTGTGGCATGAGTGTAGAGGTCCAGATAAGTTGCGACCAAGTCCTTGGTCTCATGGTGTTTCATTTCATTGATAAGAACTTGTGCACGGATGGCTGCTGGAAGTCCTGCAAGGTTCTCCTTGTGAGCTGCAAAGATTTGGCTAGCGACTTGACTAGCTTCTGCATCATTGGAGCGAATCATCATAGAAACGGCCAACTGACGAACCAATTCATCCTCATCTGATTCTCCGTCTTTAGCTTCAAAACCAAGACGGTCATAGTTATGACGAGCCAATTTAGCAACTAGTGATTTGAAGGCTGTTTCAGCATCCGTTCCTTCATCGATAAAGCGCTCAAGGGCAGAAATCACTTGAGAAATAGCTGAAACAACAAGGTAAGATTCTTCCTTAGCAAGTTTATCAAGGACTGGGAGCAAGTCCGCATAAGAAATGTGTCCTGCTTCAGCAAGCAGACGACGTTCTTGAACGATTTGCAGTTTACTTGTGTTATCAAGTGACTCTAACTCAGAAAGAACAGATTCTAACAAGTCTCCTTGATAGTCTGTAATGTAGTGGGCTGTATTTTCAGTATTGAGACGAAGGGCTCCTTTATTTTCAGCAAGAAGGGCTGCGTAGCCAGGAATTTCGATACTTTCAGTTTCAAGTGTGTCTGGTAAGCCTTTCCAGTTGCTGTTGAGTGGGACAACCCAGAGACGGTTCTTGTCTTCGTGCTCACCGATGAAGAATTGTTTTTGTGAAATCTTCAAAACATCATTTTCAACTTTGACAGTGAGAACTGGATAACCAGGCTGTTCCAACCAAGAATCCATGAAGGCTGCAACATCACGTCCTGATGCTTGACCAAGGGCATTCCAAAGGTCACGACCGATGGTATTACTGTACTGGTGCTTTTCAAAGTAAGCATGCAAGCCTTTAGCAAAATCCGCATCACCGAGCCAACGGCGAAGCATGTGCATGAGACGGCTTCCTTTAGCATAGACGATAGCGCCGTCAAAGAGCGTATTAATTTCATCTGGGTGTTTGACTTCAACATGGACAGACTGAACACCATCCGTCGCATCGCGTTTAAGCGCAGCTGGAACACCACCTGTTTGGAAGTCTTCAAAGATATTCCAACTTGGCTCGATGGCATCCACACAGACGTATTCCATCATGTTAGCGAAGCTTTCATTGAGCCAGAGGTCATCCCACCATTTCATAGTCACGAGGTTTCCAAACCATTGGTGAGCCAACTCATGTGCTACAACTAGGGCAACTTGTTGACGGCTAGCAAAGGTTGAGTTCTCATCCACAACTAAGTACACTTCACGGTAGGTCACAAGACCCCAGTTTTCCATAGCACCAGCTGAGAAGTCAGGAAGGGCGATGTGAAGTGATTGAGGGATTGGATACTTAACTCCATAGTAATCTTCGTAAAACTCGATTGAGCGGACGGCGATGTCTAGTGAGAAATCAAGGTTAGATAGTGGGTGAGCTTTGGTTGAGTAGACACCTACGAGGGTACCATTTTTAGTTTTGGCGGTCACACCTTGCAAGTCACCAGCAACAAAGGCCAACAAGTAAGAAGACATGCGAGGTGTTGTCTCAAACTTCCAGATGGCTGTTTCCTTACGGTTTTCAACATCAATTTCTGGCATGTTTGACAAGGCCATTTCACCTTCTGCTTGGTCAAAACGTAGAGAAAGGTCAAAAGTTGCTTTGGCTTCAGGCTCATCCACACATGGGAAGGCTTCGCGCGCGAAATGACTCTCGAACTGGGTAGACAAGACCTCCTTCTTGACACCATCAACTGTGTAATAAGAAGGGTAAATCCCTGTCATGTTGTCTGTGATTTTACCAGAAAAGTCAAGAACCACTTCAACTTTGCCAGCCTCAGCTAATTCGATATGAAGGGCTTCATTGTCATGATCAACTGTAAATGGACGAGCTTGACCCGCAACTTCTACAGAAGTGATTTCCAAGTCTTTTTGGTGAAGGGAAATACGGTCACTCTGTGCTTGACCAGTAATGGTCACCTTCCCAGAAAAGGCCTTGGTCTCACGACTCAAGTCTAAAAATAAATCATAGTGTTCAGGAACAAATTGGGTAATAAAATGTTCAACTGCTTGCATAGTTTTCTCCTATTCTAAGTTTAAGAGTTTTACTCTTCTTCAAACAAACTTATTATATCATGTTTTGATTAAGAAAAAAGGATTGGACGGCGATTTCCAAAACTTTCTTCCTTCTATCTGTCTACAGAGGATAGACCTTGCGAAATTCTTCCAAAACGACCTTGCTGTCAGGTGTAAAAGTCAGTCCGGCTTCCCTCATCCACTCGGTGAAAAAGTCCTCATGAACCTGACGCCAATAGGCTAAAGATTTGTCTCCCTCACCTTCCTTGTAGGCATGGTCAGCAGAAACTTGATGAAAGGGCTGAACGGAAACCTTGGTAATTTCGACAATGCAGACAGCCTGATCTTGACTGTCTAAAATGACGTCAAAGGTTCCCTCTTTTGGAAGAGGTTCGTCTTCTAGTGAGTAGAGGTCATAGGCTGAGGCTGTTGCTGTCTTTTCGCCTTTTAAAACCAAATCTGCCAAGAGATCTGCTTCCACTCCAAAAGCCCAGGCATCTATCTCATCTCCGATAGAGGGGTTGATTAGCTTGTAGTCATTCCACATTTCTTGCGGTGTCATTTGTTCTCCTTATCTTGTAATTCTGTTACTTCGTCCCTAAAAAAGAGCTTGCGATTACTCAATTCCATCCTCTTTGTTATACTCTATCATGCATTTTACAGCATATTCTACCCATTCCCAAAAATCGTTAAATTCTTTTCGTTGCTTCCATCCTTCGGCAGCAAAATCATGAATGAGTTGAACCTTATTGCCCTTTCCTATTTCAAAACAAGCTGTATCATCACAATCTCCTCTTTTAGCAAATGGAATCAACTTTCTGCTTGGGTACCTTTCCTGCAATCCCTCATACAAAGATAGGGCCCATTCTGAATCCAATAGATACCAACAATTAAAATCAACTAAATTGAGTTCGATCAATTTTTTAAACGATTCAGGATACTGGAATATCCTTTCATCCATTGAATAATTTTTCATCTCTCACCTTCCAATTCATGTAGAAAGTCTTGTTCAGTTCTGGAAATCCTAGTAACTCTGTCTTAGCCTTCAATACTAAGGGTGAGGCATTTTCTTCTGTGATTTTCTGAATATCCATCCAAACATATCCGAGTGAATCATTCGCACCATCAGACACAGCATCCGAAATCGTAACTTGAGCTTCCTTCTCGTTTATCTCAATATCATAAAATGCCATGATATGATGAACCATAAAATTTGTTAACTCTTCCCTGACAAAAACATCGTAGATTCGAGGATTGGAGTAGCTTCTAACAGTAAATCCTGTCTCTTCCATAACTTCTCTAATCAGCGTTTCTGTCAATCCTTCACCAAGTTGCTGACTACCACCGGGTAGATCATAACGATGTTGATAAGGGCCTCTCGTTTTTTCAATGCAGAGTAACTTCCCATTTTCAAAGCAAACAGCATAGACTCCAAAGTATTTTTTGATTTCCATCTAACTCCTCCTACTTCAAAGACCAGCCACCATCAATGGTAAGGATTTGTCCTTGCATGGCGCTCGCCTTTCCACTTGCTAAGAAAAGGCTAATCTCTGCTACTTCCTCTGGCTCGATCCAGCGCTTGATTGGCGTTTCACTAGCCACCCAGTCTGCCAATCCACCTGGCTCAAAGTCGGCAGCAGTCATGGCTGTCTTGACTGCCCCTGGAGCAATCCCAAAGACCTGAATACCAGCCTCAGCATAGTCTAGAGCCAACTGCTTGGTAAAGCCAGCTAAGGCGTGCTTAGACGAGGTATAGGCGTGACCACCTCCGCCAGCTAGACTTGAAGCAATCGAACACATATTGATGATGATTCCTTTTTTATTTTCCAACATTTGTGTCAAATAATGCCGAGTCAACTCAACAGGAGTCATATAGTTGATTTCAAAAATCTCTTGAATTTCCTGCGCTGTTTGATCCAAAAGGGGTTTGTAATTATCCAAAACTCCAGCAGTATTGCACAAGACATCCACCTGAGGACACCAGTCAAAAATTGGCTCCAAGTCCAAGGTCAAATCTCTCTGTAAAAAGTGAAAATCACGCTCTAAGAGTGGATTTTCACCTTGGTCAACTCCATAAACTTGATAGCCATTCTCTAAAAAGAGTCGTGCTTGAGCCAGACCAATCCCTGAACTTACTCCCGTAATCAATACACGTCTAGTCATACACTTCTACCCAATCCGTCGCCAAAACATCACAAGGTGTCGGGCTCCACATGGAAAAACCTTCCCCTTCTCCAGACACGTTGATTAGGAAATAGGGCGTCACTTCAAGTGCAACCCCGTTTTGTTCGATAGTGTCAAAGAGTTGGACATAGTTTTCAGCCCCTCCCCAACCAGTGCGTACATATTTTTTCTTGGCTTTTAACCCAGGCAGGATTTCTTCAAAAGTCATGTTGTTCTCCTTTAATGCTACATTCTTCATTTAATTATAACAAGAAACCGTTTTCCAACGGCTTTTTGACTGTGATTTATTTAAATCTGCTTCTACTTACGGTAAATTATTCCCTGCTGCAAGATAAATTTCATACCATTCTTTTCTTGTTAAGCTAAAGTTTGCCGCTTGGCTAACTTCTCTCAAATGCTTAGGATTTGTTGTACCTACGACTGCCTGCATTTTTGCTGGATAACGCAATATCCAAGAAATGGCAATAGTTGAAGGGGTTACTCCATATTTAAAAGCTAGACGATCAAGTACTTGATTCAAAGCTTGAAATTTCTCATTACCAACAAAGTTCCCTTTAAAATACCCGAATTGTAAGACAGACCATGCTTGAATGACCACATCGTGTAATTTGCAATATTCAAAAACGCTGCCATCTCGCATAGTTGCTTGACTATCTTCCATATTAACATGAAAACCTGATTCGAATCCTGGAGTAAAAGCCGCACTCAATTGTAGCTGATTAACAGCTAACGGCTGCTTGACATCTTTTTTAAGCAACTCCATCATCATAGGATTTTGATTAGAAACTCCAAAATCTCGGACCTTACCTTGTTTATAAAGAAGATCAAAGGCTTCTGCTACTTGGTCAGATTCCATCAAAGCATCTGGTCGATGAAGAAGCAAGCTATCTAGATGATCAATCTTCAATCTTTGCAAAATTCCGTCGACTGATTTTATAATATAGTCCTTAGAAAAATCAAAATAGGTAAATTCTTCAATGCGAATGCCACATTTGGACTGAATCCACATCTTTTCTCTTAAATCTGGACGATTTTTTAGGACAATACCTAACAGTTCTTCACAACGACCACGACCATAAATATCAGCCAAGTCAAAAGCATTGATTCCAACAGAAAGTGCTGTTTCTACAAGCTCTTCAACTTCTTTTACAGACTTATCTTTTATTCTCATCATTCCGAGAACAATTTCTGATAATTCTTTGTCATCTTGACCAAGAGTTATGTATCTCATCAAATTTTTCTCCTTCAATTCTACATTCTTCATTTAATTATAACAAAAAACCGTTTTCCAACGGCTTTTTGACTGTATATCTACTAAATTCTTCCTACCACTGTAATCCAGCTTCTCTAATTTCTTTCTTAGAAGCGAATTTACCATTCGGTCTGTGCCATCTTCCGTTTTTATCTCTAAAGTAGCCACCTGAATTTGTTGATTGCGAGTTTGATTCCTAGCTTTCTTCCTGTTCTTGTGCGGCTTGGCGAGCTTTTTCCTGTTCTTCTTCTTTTGCTTTCTTTTCAGCTGCTTCTTTTTCTTCTGCCTCTTTCTTGGCTTTTTCCTCAGCTTCCTTCTTAGCCTTTTCTTTTTCTTCTTTTATCTTTGCATCTTCAACTGTATTCTTAGCAGTACCATCCAAATAATTGATTTCAGCATTAGCTGAAACATTGTCTAGAATAACATGTGTCACAGAATACTGATTAACCTTTTCCTTACTACCACCTACCTTGATTTCCAAGAGTTTGCCGTTTTCATCTATTCCCACATACTGTAACTCAATCTGTCTAGGGATCAATTCGTCCTTTTGATAGATTGGGGTCACCTTGTAGTCAAGATAATAGTTTGGGTGATTGGCCAACCAAGAGTCCAATCGATTTTCATAGTAAAGCATGCTACTTTGGTTTTGGTCATCTGTTCCAGAATAATTTCCAGCATTTAGCCAGTTAGTCATAGGGACCAAGTTTTTCTTTTCATCGTTTAATCCACTAAACTGGTACCCAATCAAATGACCACGATTCATCAACCAAGCCTTTTTAGAGCCATCTCCATAATAAAAATTATAGTTGTGCCATCCAACTGGATTATAAGTCAACTTGGACTCTCTCTTCTCAGTTGGCTCATCGCTGTCCTTAAGTTGAATATGAGCACCCGTTGCGCGTGATTTAGAATCCAATTCCCCAAGTTCTAACTGTTTCTCATTTTTAAAAGGCAAGAGTCCAGCTTCTTTAAATAACTTTTCATCGAACTTGGTTTGCTTTTGTTCAATTTTTTCTTCTGGGATCTTTGATTCCGCCTTATGTCCAGAACAAGCAACTAGTGTTGTGATGGAAAGCAAGGCAATTGAGAAGGATAGTAGCTTTTTCATAAAAGTCTCCTTTTATATAGTGATTAGATTAATATATACTATTACATTTTACTATCATTTTGTTAATTGTTCAAGAATAAAGATGCTGTTATTATACTCTTTCTACTCCAATGTTTAAAACAAAAACGATAACCACTTTTTCAGTAGTTACCGTTGATTTTTTGATTAGTCTCTTCCACCAAGTTTGCTATTGATAGTCATCATGATGCTGGCTATTTTCTCACCCCAGTAAGGATCGGAAGCATAGCGAACATTCATTCCAGTTGCCTTGTTTCCAAGATGGTCTCTGCCGTAGTCGATGTAATTCTCACGAATCCACTTGGCAGCTCCTAGAATCCCTTTATCCACATTATCAAATCTCTTGGCTGAGAGATATGGGCTCGTATCATAAGCGGCAATACCAAAGAAGTTGTTCTTATCTCTGGCAATTTGACTGCGACCCCAAGCACTTTCAAGGGCACTATGGGCCATTAAGTAAAGGGCATTGACGCCATAACGTTCTTCAGCCTCTTTGAAAGTCGCTCCTTTACCCGCTAGTGGACTATCCTGCAAGTTCATCATGGAGTAAATTTTATTCAACTCAGCTGCACTATAATTACTTGGCTCTCTCAAGTTCTTATAGAGGAAAGGATTTTTAATGGTAAAGCCATCGAAATGCTCACCATCAGTCGAGTAGTACTTCTTACCAATAACCATAGCAGAAGTGTGTGGAGCTACTTTGATACTCGTGTAAGGAGAGAGTTCATGGTAGAGGAATTTCCCATCACTGGTATAATGAGGGATAAACTCGCTACCTTCATCTACTGCTGTCAAATCACTTTGATTCATATAGCCAGACAAGCCAGAAATCGAAACTGCAAGTCGGCCACCTTTTCGCGTCGAGCTATCCAGTGAAACAATGCTTCCTTGGTTAATGTAACTCAAGATTTCTCCAGATGCACTATAGACATAGGCTGTGATTGGTTTAACTTTGTAATATTTGGTTTTATCCGCAACATGCCATCTACCAGAAGCATCCAAGGTATGACCATCCACAGTTTCATTTTTTGCCATATAACCGCCGGATTTAAGGTAATACCATGATTGGTCGGATGAATCGTAGATTAATTCTTTTTCAGCCATCTTTCCATTTGACTTGAGGTAGAACCAATTGTTCTTGTACCATACCCACTCACTCGCAGCCATATAACCACCAGATTTGAGATAGTAGTAACCATTATCCCAGAGCCATTCTTTATTGGCATAATTTCCATCAGAGTTGATATAGAACCAAGAGTTATAATTCTTGTCAAAGAGCCACCCTTTGCCAGCTTTTGCTCCACTGCTCGTCACATAACTGCGGTCAATCCAAGTTTCCGTAGAGAGGTAGCCGCCTGATTTGAAATGGTAATCCTTACCTTTGATAGTTTGCCAACCTTTTTCAGCATAGGTTCCGTCAGCTTTCAAGTAAAACCAAGAGTTATAATTCTTGTCAAAGAGCCATTCCGATTTCAATTTAGCTCCACTTTTAGCAACATAGAAGCGGTCAATCCAGCGCTCGGTAGAAAGATAACCGCCTGATTTGAAATGGTAATCTTTTTCTTTGATCGTTTCCCAGCCTTTTTCGGCATAGGTTCCGTCAGCTTTCAAGTAAAACCAAGCATCATAATTCTTGTCAAAGAGCCATTCCGATTTCAATTTAGCTCCACTCTTGGCAACATAGAAGCGATCAATCCAACGTTCAGTAGAAAGATAACCGCCTGATTTAAAATGGTAGTCCTTCCCATCTATGGTTAACCAGCCATTTTCAGCATAGGTACCGTCTTGTTGAAGGTAGAACCAACTGCTATAGTTGTCATCATAAATCCAGGCTTGTTTAACCTTATGACCATTTTCTGATATATAGCTTTTACCAAGCCAAGCATTTTTCAGCATTTTACCTTGTGAATTGATGTAGTATTGGTTCTCCCCTTGAGTGATCCACTCATCTTTGGCCATTTTCCCGTCTTCTTTAAGGTAATATTTTTCCTGACCTTGTTGAATCCATTCTTTTTGAGCTTTCTGACCATCAGACTTGAGATAATACCAGGATTCTTGTTCCTGATTAAATACCCACTGTTCCTTGGCTTTAGCACCACTTTCAGTCACATAGTACTGGCCAACCCACGTTTTCGTAGCTAATTTTCCAGCTTCGTTAAAATAGTAATCCTTACCAGCAACAGTCAACCAGCCGTTCTCAGCACGATTTCCATCAGCTGTTAAATAAAACCAGGCCTGTTGCGTTTGATCATAGATCCATTGGTTGGTTGCTGGTTTCCCGTCTGCTTTGAGGTAGGTCTTTCCTTGCCAAGTTCCCTCTTCTGCTTTTGCTGTCTCCACTACAGTAAAAAAACACCCCAATAAGCCAGCACTTACTAGGGCCACTTTCCATCGTTTCATTTAAATGCTCCAATAACGTTTTCTAATCCCTATTGTAACATAGTTAACCGACGGAAATATTACAAATTGATGAAGATTCTATGTCTTGTTGACGATAAGGAAGACCTAGCTTATCTCAGATTGGCTTTGACTTCCTGACGAAGATCTTCCAAACTGCTAATGCCATATTTATCCATGACTTTTGGTAGATGTTCGATGATATCAGGACAAGCGTAAGGATTTGTAAAGTTGGCTGTTCCAACTCCGATGGCAGAGGCACCAGCCAGATACATTTCTAGCGCTGCTTCAGCAGAGTCCACTCCTCCCATTCCAATGATAGGAAGTTCAGTTGTTTGGGCTACTTGTCGGATGAGTTTGAGGGCTACTGGAAAGACTGCTGGTCCAGACATTCCACCTGTTTCATTGGCTAGGATTGGTTTTCTAGTTTTGAGGTCAAAGCGCATACCGACTAGAGTATTGATCATGGTTAAGCCACTTGCCCCTGCATCTTCTGCGGCTTTGGCGATGGTGACAACATCCGTTACACTAGGGGTTAACTTAACATAAACCGGTACATCAGAAGCTTCCACAGCTGCCTTTACAACTTCATAAGCCAAGTCAGGATCTTGCCCAATCAAAAGTCCATGATTGCCATGATCCACATTCGGACAAGAGATATTGAGCTCGATAGCTTTTACATTTGCAGCCTTGGAAATTCCTCGAGAAACAGCAGCGTACTCTTGTTTTGAAAAGCCTGCAACATTTGCGATGATAGGAAGCCTAGGATACTCTCTTTCCAGCCAAGGCAACTTTTCAGCTAAAACAGCTTCTAAACCCGGATTTTGCAAGCCGATTGCATTGAGCATACCTGCAGGCGTTTCTGCCACCCTAGGAGTTGGATTGCCAAAACGGGGTTCAAGTGTCGTCGCCTTAATCATAATAGAGCCTAAAAGGTCTAAATCATAGTACTTGGCATACTCTTGGCCGAAACCAAAACAGCCTGATGCTGGAATAATCGGATTTTTCAAATCCAAGCCTGGTAGAGAAACTTGTAAACGATTTTTAGTCATGATTTTCTCCTTATAATACAACTGTTCCTGTGCGAAAAACAGGGCCATCTTCACAGACACGTTGACTGACAGTCTCACTATCTGGAACTTTTAGGACGCAGGCATAGCAAGCCCCCATCCCACAAGCCATACGAGATTCCAGAGATAGATAGGCTCTTGGATGATCATAAAATCTTTGATTGATGTACTTCATCATCCCAGGCGCCCCACATGAGTAAACAGCATCAAGTTTACTGTCTAAATCATTGATGACAACAGACACATTTCCCTTGATACCATAAGAACCATCATCTGTCGTAACAAAAACCTGACCATATTGGGCCAATTCCTTTTCGAGTATGACAGCATCTTTATTAGCAAAACCAAGAACTGTTACTAGTTTCACCCCCCGCGCATGCAATTCCTTGGCTACCTCGAGCAAGGGTGGAACACCAATTCCACCACCAACGAGGAGAACTTTGCTCTGATCATCAAGGTCAGACAAGTCAAAACCATTTCCCTGAGGTCCCATCACATCAAGTGTATCACCCTGACTTAATGTTGAAAAAATAGCGGTCCCAGCACCTTCAATCCGATAAATAAGGCGACACTGTCTCTTAGCCTTGTCAATAAACGAAATTGAAATAGGACGGCGCAAGAGATGGGCATCATCAGGCACACGTAGATGGAGAAATTGGCCTGCTCGCATAGCTTCAACCATTTCTCCTTCTAGGACTAATTCAAAGATTGCTGGCGCAATTTCCTCCTGTTCAACCACCTTCATGGTTTCCAAACGAATGGCACCCAAACGCTTCTTACATGTGGGATTCATGATTTTCCTCCTTAAATTTAAGGGGATCAGATAAAGAAAAGGCCTTGCTAATGCAAGGCCTCAGTTAGGTTAGGCTAGAACTCATGCGCACACTTAAAAAGTCTCCACAGAGAGTCCCCTATCCCTTTTATCTGACACCTTGTGAGTCTCTCTGGACTCCCCTTAAAGGTTAAATTTGTATTAGTATACTCTTTCAAAGAAAAAAAGTCAAGTAGAAAACGAACATTCTACTTGACTGTACAGGATTATTTTTCACGAATCACTTCAACCTTGTAGCCATCAGGATCCTTGACAAAGTAATAGTTTGGTGGGTTTCCAGGTAGGCCTTTTGGCTCTGTAACCTCATAGCCTTTGTTGCTATGTTCTTGATGAAGTGCCTCAAGGTCAGGTGTACTGAGGGCGATATGAGCAAAGCCGTCTCCTACCACATAAGGGCCGTGGTCATAGTTATAGGTCAATTCCAACTCGTAGTCATCACCGTCAAGTCCTAGATAGACAATGGTGAAGGCATAATCTGGGAAATCCTTGCGACGCAATTCTTTAAAACCAAAAGCATCTTGATAGAATGCAATTGATTTTTCAAGGTTTTCTACTCGCAAGCAAGTGTGTAGCATTTTTGAAGCCATCTTCATTACCTCTTTCATTTTAATAGTTCCATTATACCTTTATTCAGGAAAATTTACTAGAAACTTGAACTAGAGTCCTCTTCTCTACGCTTTCATTCTAAGCAGCACTTTTACGATTTTCCTTGCGTATATTGCGAATAAGGAAAAGCATGATAAGGACAAAAAGTCCCTCGAGGAAGTAGAACGTAAATTCACTATTCATGAGTAGTAAGTCTTTGTAATGATAGTTATTACCGAAAACTGAATTTGGTGCGAATAGGATCCGGAACAGTCTTCTTAGGAAAATAAAGATCTGCAATCCATAAATCATAAAGACCTTCTTCACACCAATCATGAAGCCTTGTTCCTTTGTAAAATAAGACAAGACAATTCCATTTAACAAGAGGATAACGGTTATAGCCAGCGTTTCATTTCGTAGAATAGTTGGATCAAAGATGTCTAAACGGCTGTGAATGTAAGGCAACGTTTGAAAGAGTAAGATTCCCAAGATTGCTGGAAGGAGAATTTTCTTCAGAGATGGTGGAAATCCAGGACTAAATCTTGTAAAAGACAAGCAAATCACAAGGATTGCAAAAATATGGAAGTAAGCTATGGCAACTCCTGAAATAGTCTGGCTTCGATTTACCAAAGCAGAAAGAAAACCAGCAGAAAGAAAGATACCAACAGGAATCAGCTTCTCCAAAGAATAATCCCATTTCAGCCCCTGACTCACTTGGAAACCATCGATGAAGCTGAAAAATGTAATGAACATAAGGGCACCAATGAGACCAAACGGTAAGGATGGAATGACGAGGGTCAATAGCAAGATTAGTAGGAACCATGGATGGGAGCTGTAGTAGAATTTCCGTTTTTCTCCTCTAGCAGTCACTCCCTCCTCAATCGGTGTTTTCCTTAATTTTAGCATATAGACGTAAAAGAGAGAAAACATACCCGCATGAACCCATGAATTATAACCCGGTCGCTCTAGAACACTAAGTAGCAAACTTACAATCGTAAAGAGACCAGAGAAAATCTGAAGAAACTTATTTTTTAAGACCTGTCTTTTTTTCCAATCCAAATAAGAGAGCTTGGCCTTTGGATGACTAAGTTCATAGGCATAAGTCGTCATCTCTTCTAGTTTCTGGTCTGTCTCCTCCGTCATCATTTGGGGAGCCATTTTAGAAGTAGGAAAAGGAGCTAAAACATATATCAGGAGCTCGCCGTCTGTAAACCGATGGTACTCCTTATAGATCTGTTGGAGTAAAATCGTTAGAATGCGTGGTCTTCCTTTAAAGTAGCTTCTCCACTTCTCCCAATCATTGATATCTTCATCGCTCTTGGTGAGCTTATCCATATAGAGATAACCTTCATTGTACCAGTAATCAAAATTTTCTTTTTTATCTAGTGCGTACTCCTCTACCACTGAAGGATAAGAATGGATACTCTTCCAGAAATGAAGTTTCTTCAGGTAAGGATTTGATTCCTCATCACTATAACGCTCCACAAATTGGAAAACAAGGGCTAACACTTTCGCATTGGTTAAAGGATAGACGTCCACCTTTTCTAACAAATCAAGTAGGAGCGTGTGATCTTTGACTGATTCAAAAAGGTATTGCCAATCACGTAACAGTTTATACTCGTCTTCATAGTGAGCATGGAGCAACTCATAGAAGGCTGCCTCAACTTCATCCGGATTATCTAGAGTGTAATGACTAAAGTCAACGTTTTCTCCCAGCTCCTCTTTTACTTCCTCTAAGTAATCAGCCAAGTCGTTCAAGAGTGGATAATCCTCTTCAAATATGACTTGTCGGTTTTTTCCCAGGATATAGGTTAAAACGGGCACACTCTTGATTATTTGACGATTCTGATTTACTTGATCTAAGACCATAAAGGCCAAATAAGGGTGCTTGAAAAACTCTATCCAGGAGCTCAATTGATTTGCTTTGTTAAAATCTTGGAGAATTTCTTGGCAAAGTTGATAAGAATAATAGAATTCTTCAGTGGCTTCATGTGCGCTTTCAAGCGAACTGCCTTCCTCTTCTGCTATAGCTCTTTTAACTTTCCAATACTTCAATTTATAGTAATAGCCCCAGTGTCGGAAGTCAGGTATATAATCTTCCAGCAAGGGAATGAGGATAGAGAATTGCTCTGGTTTATTAAAAATATAAACATCCATTTCCTCTAAAACGGATTGAACAATGTCCATATCATACTGATACTGATGAAAGAACTGACGCCATAGATGCTCTTGTTCCTCTTGGTTATAACCGTCATTTCCAACAATACTTTCAATCGCATTTCGAATCAGATAAGTTTCTTCATTATAACCACTAAAGTCAAGAGTAGACCTTGTTATTCCTTCTTGCCCACGGTTCTCTTCATCACCAAACGTTTCAAAATTGAGGGGATTCGTAGCTCTTTCTTCAGAATCTCCATTTAGCTGAACTTCCTCATCATAGTCACTAAAGTCAAGGGTGGACTTTTGCTCATCCTCTTCTGCTTTAAAGGTTTCAAAGTTAAAGGAATTGCTTGTTTTATCAGTTGATTGCTGATAATCACTGAAATCAAGACTAGATCTTTCAGACTCTTCGTTCTCAGTCTTCGTTTCTTCAGTCAAGTTTTCAAAGTTGAGACTAGAGTTAGGCTTTTCATTCGCCTCTTCTTCAAGTTCAGTAGCTTCTTGAGAGTCACTCGCTTTTCTTAGGCTATTTTCTGGTCTTGTGTTTCTAGACCTCGCATAAGTCAAGGCTTTTTGGTAAGCTTCAACAATTTCTTGGTAAATTTCTGGTTGGTCTTCTGGGTGATAGAGCCGAACCAGTTCAGCATAACGCCTTCTAATAAGCTTGACGTCAGTCGTTGGCTCTATCCCTAAAGTTTCCCATATATTCATAAGGTCTCCTCTTTTACAGTCCTCGCTCTAGGAAGTCTAAATAGTTTGAAAATGATTGATAGAGTTTTGGCAAATGATAAACAGATGCTTGACTGACCTCTTCTTCAAATCGTCTAGTTTCAGCCATTAGCTCATCTCTTCTTCTCCCCAAGAGCATACTGTACACACGATTCGCTTTTTCAATCAAGAAACGATAAACCTCTGTTTCTTGAGCATTGATCTTATAGCGAGTCAACTCTGCTTGCTTAGCCTTGATTTCCTTTTCTGTCAGAGTAACACTATCTTGGAGAATAACATGACTAAAGACTTCCTGTGTGGAATCAATTTTCACTTCGACATCCAAAATTCCATTTAAATCATAGGTAAACCGAACTGTGAAACTTTCATTTACTCGAGTATTCACAGGGACGGGAACTTCTAATTCTCCTAGAAACAGGTTTTGTGATGCCTTCATCATCTCACCTTGATAGACCTTTATCTTGACTTGGCTCTGTCCCAATTCAGCTGTATAATACTGCTCAATGCGTGAAGCAGGTAGGGTTGAATTTCGCTCAATAATCGGCGAAAAACGGTCTCCAACTATCTCAATCCCCAGTGTAAAAGGGCAAATATCAGACAGTAATAAATCTCGTATCTCACCCTGCCGTTCTTTTATTCCTGCTAAAAGGGCACAACCTCTCGCAATCATCCGATCGGGATCATCAGATACCTGAACCATTTGATTGATACAGTAGGATAAAAAGTCCTGAACCAAGCGGAGTTTCGAAGTCCCACCAACAAGAACAAAGTTATCAGATGATACATAGCTATAACGTGCATCCATCAAGGCACGGTCCAAAACGGCCTTAACACGGGCTAGCAGAGGTTGACAAAGCTCATAAAAACGCTGGTAGCTCAAGTCTAGAGTGTATTCCTGATCTTGGTCCAGAACTGTCATCTTCACTTCTTCTTTACTATTGAGTTCTAGCTTAGTCTTTTCAGCCTGTACCAGAATTTTGCTATAAAATTCTCGGGAAATCGTATCCTTGGTTAATTGATTGGAGACTAAAAATTCCTCAGCAATAGCCGCAGTAAAATCTTCTCCTCCCAAACGATTGTCCCCTGCAATCGACACGATTTCGACAATATTATCAAAAAGCTCTACAACTGAAATGTCAAGAGTCCCACCACCAAAATCGACTACAATAAAAGATTGATCTTCTTGGTTTACCATAGATCTTTTAGCTAGAGCCGCTGCGGAAGGTTCATTGATAATCCGATCAATCTGAACGCCTGCAAATTTCCCTGCTAGTTTGGTCGCATAGCGTTGAGCATCATTGAAATAGGCTGGAACGCTAACAATCACTTCCTCAACCTTTTCTCCAAGATAGGTCTCTGCATCATCTACCAACTTTCGAATGATAAAGGAGCTTAATTCTTCAGCCTTATATGCTCGATTTCCTAACGTCAACTCATGCTTAGTCCCCATAAAACGCTTGAACTGAGAAACCGTCTTATCTGGGTGGGTTACCAAGCGTTCCTTGGCAATTTTTCCAACTATAATCTCATCATTGTCATCTAAAGCCACAACAGAAGGAGTCAAATACTCACCAAAAGCATTGGGAATCAGCTTGACCTGGCCATCTTGATAAACCCCTACTAAAGAATTAGTCGTTCCTAAATCAATACCTACTATCATCTTCTTCTAACTCCAAATCTTTTTTAGATATTCCTATTATACAAGAAATATCCTATTTTCTTTGAAAAAATCTGTTATTTACTCTCTAAAATAGAAAATCGTTTAAGGAAAATAAAAAAGTTTCACCCTACTCTTGCGGTAAAAACCACGAGAGTAAGAATGAAACAGTTGTCATTATTTACCAAGTTTTGCTTTAGCTGCATCTGCAAGAGCTGTGAAAGCTGCTGCATCGTTAACAGCCAAGTCAGCAAGCATTTTACGGTTAACTTCGATTTCAGCCAATTTCAAACCATGCATCAATTGTGAGTATGAAAGTCCGTTCAAACGAGCTGCCGCATTGATACGAGTGATCCACAATTTACGGAAGTCACGTTTTTTCTGACGACGGTCACGGTATGCATAGTAGTAAGAGTTCATTACTTGTTCTTTTGCAGTACGGAACAAGATGTGTTTAGCTCCATAGTAACCTTTTGCTAATTTAAGAATACGTTTACGACGTTTGCGTGATACAACGCCACCTTTAACACGTGCCATGTTTTATTTCCTCCAAATATTTCCTAGAATTGTTTACTTACTGTTAGGCTATTATTTCAAGCGAGTAAGCATTGCTTTGATACGTTTGAAATCTCCTGAATGCACCATAGATGCTTTACGAAGATGACGACGTTGTTTCTTAGTTTTTCCGTGGAAACGGTGAGAAGTGTAAGCACGGAAACGTTTAAGTCCACCAGAACCTGTACGTTTGAAACGTTTAGCTGATGCGCGGTGTGTTTTTTGTTTTGGCATGATTTTTTCTCCTTTATTTAACTTTCTGACAATTATTTTTTGTCAGTTGCTGGCGCCAACTGCATGAACATTTGGCGTCCATCCATCTTAGCTCGTTGTTCGATGATTGCAATATCTTGTGTTGCTTCAGCAAACTCGGCTAAAACTTTTGCACCAATCTCTTTATGGGTGATCATACGCCCTTTAAAGCGAATGGATACCTTAACTTTATTTCCTTTTTCAAGGAACTTGCGTGCATTGCGAAGTTTTGTGTCAAAGTCACCCTTGTCAATAGTTGGACTCAGACGAACTTCTTTCACAGTAACAACACTTTGTTTTTTACGTTGTTCTTTTTGCTTTTTCTGGTACTCAAATTTGAACTTACCGTAGTCCATAATTTTAGCAACAGGTGGTTTTGCTTGGGGTTGAATCAATACTAAGTCAACATTTGCACTATCAGCTAATGCTTGCGCTTCACTGAGTGGCTTGATGCCTAGCTGTTCTCCCTCAAGACCGATCAAGCGAACTTCACGTACACGAATTTCATCATTGATGAATAAGTCTTGCTTTGCTATGGTTTTCACCTCTTTTTTATTATTAGAGAAAAACAATAGCGGACTCGTAATGATACAAGCCCGCACGTTATGATAGCGTTTCTTAGAAACTTTTCATCCGTAGGGCCAGGCAACTTGATGTCACAAGGCGAGAAGCTCTCACTTCTGCTTTTCTCAACTTTTATATGATACCAAGTTTTCTATTCCTTGTCAAGATAAAAAGTTATTTTTTCAAAAAACTTTCTGTTTTCTTCTTGATGTCCGCATCAAAAAGAGAGAACCATTCCGGTTCCCTCTCTGTGTTAGTTTTTTCCTCATCCTCCGTATAGGAACGCTAAGACCTATTAAAAACTTCCTTTTTACGTGAACTTCCCCATCTTTCGATAAATAGAATCCCCACTAACAAAAGGATAATCAGGCAAGGAAGTAAGACCATCCCCATGCTCCAATTTAGATTGATATTATCAATTTGCTTAGGTAATCTTCCAGATAAAATCTCTACTGAACGCAAGTAAGTAAAGGGAATCAGATGTGCAATACTCTGAAGAGGCTGGATCGTTTGGATACCAAACAACAAGCCAACAATCCCAATGAGTGAAAGAAAGAGAACAGGCATTTTTTGCTTGAAAAAGTAAGCAATCAAGTAGACGACTTCCACAATGACGATAAAGGCTAAGAAAGCTAAGAGCAAGCTAGGAAATAACACATCTTGTATTTTTCCAATAGTTACCTCTTGATTGGTTAAGCTATAGAACGGGTATGGATAATCTAACTGTCCAAAACCACTTATCAGACTTCCCACTAGAAAAGAAAATCCACAGATTCCAATAAACAGCACGGTTACATAGCTCACCCCAACTCCAAGAGAGGACATGGCAAATGTCGCTTTTGAAAAAGGATATAACTGAGCTGTATCGAGATGATTTTGATATCTTTCTGCGAACAGTTGTGTAAGCATAAAAATAATACCAATCACAAACAAGCTTGGGATGATAGCCTCTAAAATCCAGACAATCTGATCAATCCCGTGGGTCGGATATTCTAAATTGTGGGCTTTTATATTCAAGGGATACAGGGCTTGGTAAATCTTCCGTTGGCGGTCGCTCGCCATTTTTAATTCAGAGCTAGAAGTCGGTTGATTTGACATAACTTCATAATTCTTCTCTTCATCTTGCCACTGCAAATAATAGGCTTCTTTCCAGCGTCCTTCTTTTAACAAAGCCAGAATTTCTTTCTTTTGAGTCAAAAGATTTTTTTGCGAGTCTAAATTACTTTTAACAATCTGGTATTCCTCCGAGCTGGTGTCAGACATTTGGGAAAGCTTCACTTCATTTTCATTGACGATTCTCTCATCTTTTACAAGACGGGTTTCCAACTCGCTCTCCAAGCTGTGTGAGTTTGCAGTCTGACTATTTAAATAAAAGGTAACACCGAGTACAGATGCAAATAAAAGTAAGATAATCCAGTTTAAACGACTTTTGAAAACTTTCTTTAATAAAAATAGGCTAATATCTTTCATAACGGAACCTCTTCTATCTGCCCCTGACGAATGGTTACGATGCTATCGCAAATCTCCATTAACTCCTCTTTGTAGTGGGAACTCAAAAGAACCAGCTGTTCTTTTCTATCGATTTGTGCCAGCCTATCAAAAAACTTCTGTCGATAATACTCATCTAAGCCATTTGTTATCTCATCCATGAGCCAGCATTTCGCCTGACTGAGGAAATACATAGCAATCACCAAGCGTTGCTTCATCCCTAAGGAATACTTGCGGATGGGAAGGTTGATATAGTCAGACATTTCCCAGTAATCAATTTCATCCCTCAAGTTTAGGTCTGACTTCCAGATGTTTTTTATGAGACGAAGGTAGTCCATCCCACTTAAGTTTCCATCCAGCCATTCAACGCTCTCATAATAAAACAAAGAAGGAGGAACTGCGATGTGTCCACTACTAAGGGGAAGCAACTTGCTCATAGCTCGGAATAGTGTCGTCTTTCCCGAGCCATTGATAGCAAGAAGGCCATAAATCCTACCCTTTTTAAAGGTGAAATCAACATCTTGCAAGATGACTTGTCGCGTTTTTAAGGTAACATGAGTAAGATTTATCATATACAGCCCTCCTTTTTCTCACTCTTTATCGATTAATAGCCTCCGCTGTAGTAGTTTATGACCTCATAACGATTGTAATTCCATCCTCCGCCAATTTTATACTCAGAATAGACCATAACGGGCTAGAAATGTATTGATGGTTGTGATAGTTAGTACTATATTCCCACATAGTATTCCAATCATACCAATATTTTTTAGTGACTGTTACAGCAGATGCAATGGATTGAAAAAGACCAATAGAGTATAAACTAGCTAATAAAACGGGTTTTACTGATTTTTCATGTTTTCATTGCATTTATATCTTTACTATTGGAGACGCTTTCATTATATCGTTTTTCCCTATATTATGCAACAGATTATTTGTTTATTTTACTAATATATAACATCTTTTCTTTCTAACGAACCGTTTCAATTCTCCAACTATTCCACCCTGTAAAGCGGATAGCCCCTTGCTGGTCAGTTCGGTAGATATTACTCTTGATACTTTCCAGTCGTGTCAAGGTTTCCTGATGGGGGAGTTTCGCACGATTGCTCTTTCCGACTGAAATGAGAGTAATTTCTGGTTTGATTTTTTCTAGGAAAGCTGGATTTGATGAGGTTTTAGCACCATGTTGGCCTGCTTTCAGGACATCCACCTCTAAGCCAGGGTATTGCTTTAGAAGATCCTTCTCTCCCTTCTCTTTCAAATTTCCTGTGAAGAGAAAGTGCTTATCCAAAAGTTTTCCATAAAGAACCAGAGAATCATCACGATTCCCATCTCCAATCTTCCTTGGAGATAGGACTTCTAAGAAACTGCCAAAAATCGGGAAATTCTCCCCAGCTACCACACTACGTACCTTGTTTTGACTTGCTTCTAGTTCCGCTACAAATTCCTTCTGTGTCAGACTTCCTTTTGATACTAAAATCTCTCCGACATGAAAAGCCTTGGTTACCTCCAGCAAATCGCCAATATGCTCCTTATCTGTATTTGTCAAAATCAGCTGGTCAATCTTGTCTACTCCTCGACTTTTAAGATAGGGAATCAAGGTTCTCTGGGCATTGTTGGTTGTCGCCTTTTCTTGCCAAGCTTGGATTTTCTTGTCAGATTCTGCCTTACCACCCACATCTATGAGAATGGTTTTACCAGTTACATCCCGTAGGAAAATACTTTCACCTTGCCCCACATCCAACATGATGATTTCATTTTCAAGTGGATGCTTGGTCAGGAAAAAGAGACCCACAATAAAGAGACTAAATCCTGCTAGTCTTTTGATGTTTTTCCTCATGTCATAGACCAAGGCTAATGAAACTAACAGTAGAATCAACAGCCATGCATTGGGTTGACCAAAGACCAGAGGCCTGCTTGCCAGCTGCGATACCAAGCGAATGATGTTCTCCAACCACTCAAAGACAAAGTTAAACTGAGTGACTGGGTAAACAAAAGACAGAATAAATAAGATGGACAAAAGTGGCAAAAAGACCACATCAAACAGAAAGGAAAATACAAAGGTCAAAAGGATAGACCAAGGCTGAAATTCTGCAAAATAGAAGGATAGAATAGGCAATATTCCCAAGGAAATGACCAGACTTTCTCTAGCAACAGCCTTGAGTCCCTCCCCTTCTTTACTAGTCATGGTCAAGATAAAAGCGTATGCGCAGGACAAGACTCCTCCTGCTGTCAAGAAAAAGTTGGGCATGATGATAAAGAGGCCAAGGATCGTCAAGGCAAAATTATCCAAACCCTTAACACCATGTTGGGCCAGTAACTTTTGCAAGAGACTGCGAATAACAGATGCTGAAAATCCTGTCAGACCTGCATAGATAAGAGAAAAGGGATAAGTTAGCCACTTCAACTTTTCTTGAGTTAAGCCCAATCGCAAGAGGAGTTTCTTAAAGGCATCCATGAAAAAGCCTACCTGCATACCCGACAAGGCAAAGAGATGGATAATTCCAAGACTGGAATAGAGCTCATTCATCTCCTCAAAGTCCGTGTCCAAATGTCCTAAAAGAAGACCTGTCATATAATTGCGCATAGGATCTGGAAAGCGCATCTTGATCCAAACTACAGCCTTCCGACGTAAACCAGACAGATTTTCTCCTATATCCCAACTTCTAACCTGTTTCATTGACTGGATACTCTTGATAGTCAAAATTTGGTAAATTCCTTGAGTCTTCAGATAGGCTTGGTAGTTAAAGCCACCAAAATTCCTCTGAACTTCAGGCTCTGAAAGTTTTCCTTCTATCTCTATCTCATGAAGGTCTGTTAAGGCCTGAAAGAGCTCTTTCTCTTCCTCGGACTGTAGCTTATAATAAACTTGGAAGGTGCGGCCCTCAGCCTTGCCCCGAAAGGACAGACTGTCTCCATTGACTTTGATGGTATCTGGTAAAATCCGTACCCTCTCAACAGAATCCGCTAGGTTTTGACTTGCTTGTGTCTGTTGCCAATTTTGAAACAAAAACCAAATTCCAAAAACTCCACAAATCGCTAGAACTCTACCGGCCGATTTCCAAGGAAATTGAAAAAAGAGACAGATGAGTAGAAAAACAAAGCCTAGTAAAGCAAGATAAGATACTGAGAAAATGGCATAGTAAGGCCAGAGTAACAGAAAACTCAGATAGATTAGGGGGATAGGGAAATTCTTAATCCACTGTGACATAATCTTTTAGCTTTTCTATGGTCTTAGCGCCAATACCAGAGACTTTCTTTAATTCATCTACCGACTTGAATTTGCCATTTGCCTCACGATGGTCGATAATATCCTGTGCTCGCTTTCTTCCCAAGCCTTTGACCTGCTTGAGTTCTTCCAGACTAGCTTTATTGAGGTTGACCTTCTTATCTTTACTTGTCGAAGGAGTCGTTCCTGAGGCAGCCTGCTGACTAGCCGCTTCTTCTCCCTTAGTTGGAACATAGACAAGAGCCTCGTCACTGACTTTCTGTGCTAGATTGAGCGACTTGCTATCTGCCTCATCTGTCAAGCCACCTGCCTTCTGAACGGCATCATGAACTCGACTTCCTACTGGCAAATCATAAATCCCTGGCGATTTAACAGCACCTTTGACATCTACCGTGATTAGATCTTGTTCAGCAGATTCTTCCTTTTCTTCCTTCTTGATTTCCTTTTCAGATGATGAATCCTTTGAAACAGCTGCAACTTCAGCCTGCAAATTTGTTTCTGTGACGGGTTTTTGTGTAGATGGTTTTAGCAAGAAAAATCCGCCCAAGGCCAAACCCAAACCAGCACAGATGACAATGATTTTATACTCTTTGATTTTCTCGATAATTGCTTCCATATTTTCTCCTCTCTTAAGTTATTCGCAAGAGAAAGAAAAAAACAGCTGAAAAATCTTTTCACCTGCTTATTTATTTGCAAAATAGTCTTCCTTAGTCAAGACATAATGAACCCTTGTGATCATTCGACCTGGTTCTTTATTATCCATTCTGGCATAGGGTTCTTCGTGGGAAAAACGCATACCTGATTTCTCCATGACCTTTCCTGATGCGGGATTGTCTTTATCGTGAAGAGCGGTCAACTTGTTCATTCCAATCTTCTCAAAAGCCAGTTCAATCACGGCACGATTGGCTTCTGTCATCAATCCCTGATTCCAATACTTTTGGTTGATAATGTAACCAATAGCTGCTTTTTTGAGAAGGGGGTCGATCTTGTGCAAGTCAATGGTACCAATAAACTGACCATTGCTTTTTAATTCGATTCCCCAACGGCCCAAGGGACTAGCCAAGTAAAACTGAGCGATGTTGTTCTTGGTTTCTTCTAGGCTTTGATTTGTTGGAAAAGTGTAGCGTGTATTTTCTCTGTCTGAGGCATACTCAAACATAGCTTCTGCATCGTCCAAGGTTACAGGTCGGAGCAACAAACGCTCCGTTTCTATTGATGGATACTGGGCAAATTTCACAAATATTGATTCCATACTTTTCCCTCCATTAGAGTTTGATTCTCACTAGTCTAGCATAAATAAATTTGGATGACAAGTTTTTCTTGATTTTTGAAGCGGTTTCATATACAATAAAACCATCACATTTTTGATTTATGAACTGGAATGTGACAACTAAAACAATCCCGTCAATTGAAAGGTAGGTTATCTCTATGTTAATCGGAATTCCAAAAGAAATTAAAAATAACGAAAACCGCGTTGCCCTCACTCCTGCTGGCGTCCACAGTTTAGTCAGCCGTGGACATCGCGTCCTCATCGAAACAAATGCTGGTCTCGGTTCAGGATTTACTGATTCGGACTATCAAAAGCAAGGAGCTGAGATTGTCGCTACTGCTGCTGAAGCCTGGGCTGCCGAGTTAGTCGTGAAAGTAAAAGAGCCACTAGCTTCTGAATATGGTTATCTGCGCGACGATCTTCTTCTCTTCACCTACTTGCACATGGCCGCTGCGCCAGAATTAGCAGAAGCTATGTTAGCAGCCAAAACAACAGGAATTGCCTATGAAACTGTTCGTGACAATCAAGGACAACTACCGCTCCTCGTTCCTATGAGTGAGGTTGCAGGTCGTATGGCTGTTCAAATCGGAGCTCACTTCCTTACTAAGCAAGCTGGTGGTTCTGGTGTCCTACTAGGTGGTGTACCAGGTGTTCCAAAAGGAAAAGTAACCATCATCGGTGGTGGTGTCGTCGGTACACATGCTGCCCGCATTGCCCTTGGTCTTGGTGCTCAAGTGACTATTTTAGATATCAGCGCTAAGCGTCTCTCAGTTCTAGAAGAAGTCTTTGGAAACCAAATCCAAACTCTTATGTCTAATTCATTCAACATCGAAGCAAGTGTGAGAGATGCTGATGTGGTGATTGGTGCAGTTCTCATCCCTGGTGCCAAAGCACCGAAATTGGTGACAGATGAGATGGTCAAACAAATGCGTCCAGGCTCTGTCATTGTTGACGTTGCCGTTGACCAAGGTGGCGTTATCGAGACAGCTGACCGTGTGACAACACACGATGAACCTGTCTATGAAAAATACGGTGTTCTCCACTATGCCGTTGCCAATATCCCTGGTGCGGTCGCCCGTACTTCTACTATCGCCCTAACCAATGTCACTCTTCCTTATATCGAGGCATTGGCTGGCAAAGGATTCACACAAGCAATTGCTGAAGATGAAGGCTTGCGTCAAGGTGTGACCACTTATAAAGGTTACTTAACTAGCCTCCCAGTTGCTCAAGGCCTCGCTAAAGAGCACACGTCTATCGACGAACTTGTTTAAAGCTAGACACTCATTAAAAAAAAGCAGTTCACATCTGAACTGCTTTTTTGCTATTCTGTTTCTTCCTTCTTTTCTTCATTTTTAACTGAAGCTGGTTCATAAGCTCGGATAATCTGAGCGACAACTGGATGGCGAACCACATCCTTGGCTGAAAAATGAACAAAGTCGATTTGGTGAATGTTCTTGAGCTTTTCTTGGGCATCAATCAAACCGGACTTGACGTTACGTGGCAGGTCAATCTGACTGATATCTCCATTGACAATCATCTTCGAATTAAATCCTAAACGAGTCAAGAACATCTTCATCTGCATGATGGTCGTATTTTGTGCTTCATCGAGAATGACAAAGGCATCATCCAAGGTCCGCCCACGCATGTAGGCAAGAGGCGCTATTTCGATAATTTCACGCTCCATAAGACGAGTCGTTTGGTCTTTGCCGAGAATCTGATACAAGGCATCATAAACTGGTCGAAGATAAGGATCCACCTTCTCCTTAAGATCACCCGGAAGAAATCCTAGACTCTCACCTGCTTCCACTGCTGGACGAGTAAGGATAATCCGCTTGACTTGCCCACGTTTAAGAGCTGTCACTGCCAAGGTCACTGCAAGAAAGGTCTTCCCTGTCCCTGCAGGTCCGATTCCAAAGGTCACATCATGCTGTTTGACACTGTCCACATAAAGCTTTTGACCCAAGGTTTTGACACGGATCGGTTTCCCAGTATTGTCTTTGATAATTTCTTCTTCGTAAAGGGCGACAAACTTGTCGATTTCATCGTTTTTGACCATGCTAATCGCAGTCACCACATCTGGCGTGCCAACGGTCATCCCCCGATTCACCAAGACCATCAAAGCCTGAATAACCTGACGGGCTTCCTCACAGGCAGTCTCTTCGCCCAAAACCTGGACAATCTCCGTACGGGCATGAATCACCACATCGAGCTCTTCTTCCATCAAACGAAGATGGCGCTCGTTGGATCCAAAAAGATGGAACAAGTCATCTGGATGACTCAGTTGAATGTCTATTGAATGTTCCTTCAAATAAAGAACCTCTCTAATCCGTTTATTTCTTTTTATTATAGCAAAGAGAACAATAAAATACTAGCCTCATCTCATTGTCTCTAGTGTTCTAAGTATTCTTGCCAGATGGCGTCAAAGTCTCCTAGGTTAAAAGAGAAGCTGGCATGCTCCTCCAAAAAGCGACTCACCTCATCAAAATCATCTGTGTGTTTTGGAAAAGCTGACTCCTCAAAAGCGAGATCTGCCAAAATGGCTTTGGGACTATTACTTTTAGGATTGCGCTCGGTCATGAGCCAAGTGTAAAATGATTTTCTCAATTCTTTCTCCTATCAAGAGTTTTTTAATGACACTTTTCTGATTCTTGAAAATTACTGGACTTAGCCTCTGAAACGTAGTGGTTTATAAAATCCGTTTTCGCATCAGTATAGGCGTCTCGGTTGTGTTCAAATTTCTTCCACAAACTGAGTTTTAATTCCTGATACGCTTGGGCGATATCAGGATGCTGGCAGAGATAATCTCTAAAATAAATCTCGTTATGATCTCCTGTCATTCGCAAATGTAAATGAAAAACTTTCTCAGCAAATCCCTGCTCTGTATATCCTTTATTTAGCGAAATCCTGTTAGGACTCTCCGACATCACTAGCCAACCATTCTTCACCAATAAATCCCTAACTCTTGCTAAATCCTCTATTTTACCTACTTCTAACAGAATGTCAACGATATTTTTGGCCCAAATATTAGGGATAGCAGTGCTACCGATATGTTCTATTCTTTTAATAACATTTGCACCCAATATTTTTTTCAGACTTGTTTTTTCCGATTCATACCAGTCTTTCCACTCTGACTTGTGCTCTACTAGAAAAATAGGAAAAAGTTGCCAGAGTTCCTCTAAACTCATTTCTTCAAGTTTCTTTATCATGTCTATAAGGTTTAAATCAACTCTGTACCAAACTGGTCTTGCTTGATTTTACCAGCCTTCATCAAGCCACCGAGTGCTTTCTTGAACTGACCTTTAGAGATACCAAAGGTTGCCTTGATGTCCTCAGGAGAAGACTTATCATTCAAGGTCATGAAACCGCCATTGCTTTCCAAGTAGGTCAAAATCATCTGAGCATCACTTTCCAACATCTCAAAAGAACGTGGTTTGAGGGATAGGTTCAAGGTACGGTCCACTTCACGGAAACCGATGACACGCGCATCTAGCACTTGCCCCAAACGTGGCTCTGCGTAACGTTCACTTGGGTGAATGAAACCAAGCATGTTATTCTCTGGTAGGTAAACAAATGTTCCTGACAGCTTGAGACGGTAAACAATGGCTGGCCAGTTTTGGTTCTGCATGTTGTTGTAAGCAGGACGAGCCAGACGTTGGAAGTCTTCCTGATACGCCAAAAGTCCCCAGATTCGGTCTTTCTTGTCCACTTCAAGACGGATGTAAAGTTTATCACCTTTCTTAGGCCAGAGTTCCTTGAGCTCAGGGAGGATATCGAGTGACACAACGATTTCCTTATCAGGTAGACCGGTATCGACAAAGACACCCAAATCCTTACGAACTTCTGTTACGGTTCCCCAGCCAAATTGGTCCTGAGTGGCAGTCACTTCTAGAGTGGTCAAGCGGAGTTTTTGCTTCATATCCGTGTAGGCAAAACCTTTGACCGTATCCCCTACTGTATGTTGGCCTTCTTCCTTGGCAAGAGCATAGGTCTGACCATCCTTTTGCACAAAGTAAAAACGGTCATTTTCATCGATGATGAGTCCAACGATAAAACTTGCAAGATTTGTATTCATATTTCCTTCTTTCGAATAAAACTCAGCCAGCAATGCCAACTGAGTTTTTCTGTTTATTTTTAGACTTCCAAGATTTCTTTTTCTTTATTAGCAGTCATGTCGTCGATGTGTTTCACAGCATCGTCTGTTACTTTTTGAATATCTTTTTCAAGAGTCTTCAATTCGTCTTCAGTGATTTCTTTTGCTTTTTCTTGCTTTTTAGCTTCATCCATAGCGTCGCGACGGATATTGCGGACAGCCACTTTAGCATTTTCACCGACCTTCTTCACTTCTTTGGCAAGGTCACGACGAGTCTCTTCTGTAAGAGCAGGGATAACCAAACGGATCACAGAACCGTCATTAGCTGGTGTAATACCAAGATCAGAAGCGTTCAAGGCACGTTCGATGTCTTTCAATGAAGACTTGTCAAATGGTGTTACCAACAAAACACGCGCTTCTGGAATAGTAATTGAAGCGATTTGGTTAAGAGGAGTTTCGACTCCATAGTATTCTACATGGATACGGTCTAGCAAGCTTGCGTTGGCACGACCGGCACGGATACCACCAAATTCACGAGCAAGTGATTGATGAGACTGGGTCATTCTCTCTTTTGCTTTTTCTACAATTGCATTAGCCATAATTTTCTTATTCCTTTTCTTCGATATTGTTTGAAACTGTTGTTCCGATATTTTCACCAAATACGACACGTTTGATGTTGCCTGGTTGGTTCATATTGAAGACAACCAAGTCAATGTCGTTGTCCATAGAGAGGGTTGAAGCAGTTGAGTCCATGATACGAAGACCTTTATTGATAACATCACGGTGGGTCAATTCTTCAAACTTAACGGCAGTTTTGTCTTTCTTAGGATCGGCATTGTAAACACCGTCTACACCATTTTTAGCCATAAGGATGGCATCCGCTTCGATTTCAGCTGCACGAAGGGCTGCTGTTGTATCTGTTGAGAAGTAAGGTGAACCAATCCCAGCACCAAAGATAACGATACGACCCTTTTCAAGGTGGCGAAGGGCACGTCCACGTACATAAGGTTCTGCCACTTGTTGCATCGCAATGGCAGTTTGCACACGCGTATCGACACCAACTTGTTGCAATGAATCTGCCATCACAAGAGCATTCATCACGGTCCCAAGCATTCCAGTGTAATCTGCCTGAACACGGTCCATTCCAGCTTCTGCAGCAGGTTCCCCACGCCAGAGATTTCCTCCACCAATAACAAGGGCAATTTCGATACCTAAGCTATGAACTTCTTGAATCTCTTTTGCGATTGTTTGAACTGTCTGGATATCAATCCCTACGCCACGTTCACCGGCAAGGGCTTCACCTGATAACTTGATTAAAATACGTTTATACTTGGGATTCGCCATTTTTACTCTCCTTTTTTTATCCTACCTATTTTATCACAATTTCTAAGATTTTTATAGTATCATGAGCAATTCTTTCAAAAAAATTAGACAGTTAAAAATTCCTCTAAGTCGGCAAGAGCACGCTCTGCAATTTTTTCATAACGAGCCTTCTTATCACGGATACGCTCACCTTCTAACTCCTTAATAATCCCAAAATTGACATTAATTGGTTGGAAATGTTTGCTATCAGCGTGAGTGATGTAATGAGCCAGACTTCCAATCGCTGTGGTCTCTGGGAAGATAGCTTCACTTTCACCCTTGAAGAGACGAGCCGCGTTAATACCTGCAACCAAGCCTGAGGCTGCTGACTCAACATAGCCTTCCACACCCGTCATTTGACCAGCAAAGAAAAGGTTGGGTTGTTTCTTAGAACGATAGGTTTGCTCGAGAAGATTTGGTGAATCCATGTAAGAATTGCGGTGCATGACCCCATAGCGAACAAACTCCGCATTTTCAAGACCTGGAATCATTTGGAAGACACGCTTTTGTTCTCCCCATTTGAGGTGGGTCTGGAAACCGACGATATTGTAGAGGCTACCAGCCGCATTATCCTGACGAAGCTGGACAACTGCATAAGGGGTTTTGAATTCGCCATCACGAGGCCCCGTATAGTCGTCTGGGTACTCCAGACCGACTGGTTTCATGGGACCATAAAGCATGGTTTTAATGCCACGCTTAGCCATGACTTCGATTGGCATACAACCTTCAAAGTACTTTTCTTTTTCAAACGAATTGAGCGGTGCTTCTTCCGCATTGACCAAGGCTTCATGGAAATCCATAAACTCTTGCTTGGTCATTGGAGCATTGAGGTAGGCCGCCTCTCCCTTGTCATAACGAGACTTGAGATAGACCTTGCTCATATCAATGGTGTTGACATCGATAATCGGCGCCGCCGCATCGTAGAAATAGAATCCATCCCCATCATTAAGGGCATGAATCTTTTCAGCTAAGGCATCACTAGTCAAAGGACCAGTAGCGACAACTGTAATAACATCCGTTGGCAATTCTGTAATTTCATCACGAACCACCTCAATCAAGGGGTGGTTGGCTACTTTTTCGGTCACCATTTGGGAGAAGCCGTCACGGTCCACCGCAAGGGCACCGCCCGCAGGAACACGTGTAGCTTCAGCAGATTCCAAGATAACAGAACCCAAGCGACGCATTTCTTCCTTGAGAAGCCCAACGGCATTTGTCAAAGCATCCCCACGTAAGGAATTGGAACAAACCAATTCAGCAAAATTGTCTGTTTTGTGCTGAGGTGTTGACTTGACCCCACGCATTTCATAAAGTTTAACTGGAATACCACGTTCTGCGATTTGATAAGCAGCTTCAGACCCTGCCAAACCTGCTCCGATAACATTGATATAAGATTGAGACACGACACTAATACCTCTTTGGGTGGAAACCAAGTCCAAATAAAAACAAGCTACTAGACTATTTGACACCCACAAATCTTTCTAATTTTTCTTCTACTAGTATAACAAAAAAAGGGAAGAAGGAAAACTTCCCTGTTTAGTCATTTTCTTGATCTTCTTCCCAATCGTGGTAGGCAGCGTAGAGCTGACTCTTATTCCACTGGTAGAGTTTTGCAACTTCCTTTATGGCTTGATTTTTCTTCATGCCTTGCTGGATACGAGATTGGATTTCTGAAAACAAGTCCTCCTCGTCCTTTTCTTCCACATCCTGACTGGCGCCTTCAACGATGAGAAGGCATTCACCCTTGAGTGGCGTTTCAGCAATACTTTCTAGTAGCTCTGAAATCTTTCCTCGTTGGTATTCTTCATAGATTTTGGTTAATTCTCTAACCAAGACCACCGAGCGGTCGCCGTAGACTGCTAGCATATTTTCCAATGTATCTGCCACACGATGGGGCGATTCGTAGAAAATCTGAGTTTCAGGATAATCTTTTTTTGAGTCGAAAAATTGCTTTTGTTGGCCTGATTTTCTCGGTAAGAAACCGTAAAAGATATGTGGTTGTGGTGCTAGGCCACTGGCAATCAAGGCAGAAATTCCAGCAGAGGCACCCGGAACGGTAACAACTGCGATTTCTTCCTCAATAGCTGCCTTGACCAAATCATGACCAGGGTCCGAGATACTAGGCAGACCCGCATCGGATACCTGAGCAATACTTTGCCCTGCTTTCAGAAAACCAATCAAATCAGGAATCTTTTCCTTGGCATTATGCTCATGAAAACTAATCTGCTTGGTGGAAATGTCAAAATGTTTGAGCAAAAGTCCTGTATTGCGCGTGTCCTCAGCAGCAATCCAGTCCACTTCTTTTAGAGTCTGGATGGCACGAAAGGTCATGTCATCTAGATTGCCAATCGGCGTTGCTACTAGGTAAAGCTTGCCATAGGGAGTTTGCCCCTTAAAACTTTTTTGAATCTGCATGCCTACTCCCTGTACAACAACTCGTCACAGAACATACATTCTTCGTCCTGATCTCGGCGTTGTCCATAAAAATCATTACATACGTGAAACCCGTCCTTATAGATTCGGCGGACGCTTTCACGAACATGCTTGGCCTTAACGGGTGTATCTGCTTCCACCTCGCCTAAGCGTTCGCGCAACTTACTATTTTCCAATCGAAGAGCTGTATTTTCCTCTACCAGGCTCTTGAGATTTTTCTTAATGGCTTCCACATCGGCCAAGGTCACCAATAACTGTTGAGAAAAATCGTCCAGCGCGTCAAATAATTCTTTTTTATCCATAAACCAGCCCTTTCCTTTCTTTATCCTTCATTGAGTTTATATTTCTTTCAAGACCAGATATTCCATGGCATTTTGAAAGCTTACATTAGCTTGCCACATTTTTCTGGCTTCTACCAAATCTTGTAAAATCTGTCGAATCCTTGCTTGCAAGAGGTCCTGTCCACAGAGAACTTCGAGGATTCGCAAGACCTGATCCTGCTTTTCCTTGTCATCTGCCAAGCTGGCTAGTTTCGCAACTTGGAGATAACTTTCTTTTTTCTTAGCTAATAACCAGGTCAGTAGGCGTTCGCTCTCATCCACCAAGGTCCAAAAACTAGCCTGATTGACCAACTTTTCAGCTTCAGCACGTGATTGACAAAACTGGGCTAAGAGAGTTGCTTTTTTCTTGACCAGACCTGCTTGTTCTAATTGATGGATGAGCTTTTCTTCTTGCTTTTTAAAATGGAAAATCTGGGTCCGACTACGGATTGTTGGCAAGATTTTTTCCTCATCGCTGGTCAAGAAGAAAATGTAAACTTCACTCTGGGGTTCTTCGATGACCTTGAGCAGAGAATTAGCCGCGTTAGGATGCATTTTCTCCGCCTGCTCAATAATAAAGACCTGCTGTTGACTTTCAATCCCTGCTTGAGAAAACTGACCCACCAATTCCCTAATGCGTTCTGTCTTGATGACCTGATTGACTGGCTTGATTAAAGTAACATCGGGAAATTCTTCCTGCTCAATCAGCTTACAGTTTCGGCATTTCTCACATGGCAAAACGCCTACTTTATCCG
Source organism: Streptococcus oralis (assembly GCF_019334565.1). Lineage (NCBI taxonomy): Bacteria > Bacillati > Bacillota > Bacilli > Lactobacillales > Streptococcaceae > Streptococcus > Streptococcus oralis. Next base: position 1,181,268 of record NZ_CP079724.1, read on the forward strand.
TACAGAAAAGACTTTTAGCCAAAAATTGCGCCATTTCCAAGCTTCCAAAGAAACCTGAAAAGAGATAGGCGTGATTGAGCTGGTCTTGTTCTAGGATACGGACAAAACGGTCAAACTGGTCTGGCTGCCAAGCCTTTAGTTGATCTTGTTTCATTTTGCCAATCCCATTCTCTCAAACAAGACAGCCTTGGTAGTTTCCACAACTTGCTCCAAAGGAAGACTCGCATCAATCTTGACAATGCGATTTCCTTCTTTGTCCAGAAGAGAAAGGTAGCCTTGACGAACTTTCTTGTGCAAGTCTAAACCTTCCATGTCCAAACGATTGACCTCGCGGTCACTATTAGCAGCAATGCGAGCCAGTCCTTCTTCCACCTCAATGTCAAAATAGAGGGTCAAATCGGGTTTAAGGCCATCTGTCGCAAACTGATTGAGCCAATCAATGGCATCAATATCCAAGCCACGGCCAAATCCCTGATAAGCAACAGAACTATCGATGAAGCGGTCCATAATGACCAACTTACCATCTCCAAGAGCAGGGAGAACTTTTTCCACCAAGTGCTGTCTACGACTGGCGATATAGAGAAGGAGTTCTGTTTTAGGATCCATCTGAGTGTGACTTGGATCCAAAATCACTTCCCGAATCTTCTCCCCGATCAAGACTCCGCCAGGTTCACGGGTCGTCAACACCTCTACCCCTTTTTCCTCTAAAATTGGGAGTAGAGCCTCTAAAACGCTAGTCTTCCCTGCTCCCTCTGGTCCCTCAAGAGAGACTAAAAATCCTTTTGACATGTCTAACTCATTTCTTTTTTTCTACCTTCTATTCTATCAAAAAAATAGGTTTTTGTGACAATCTTTTTGTGTCTTCTCCATTCAATCGACCATAAAAGAGGCTGGGAGTCATCCAACCTCTTATTTACCTAGTTCTTGTGTTCGTTTATAGGCTTGCTGAACTGCGTCCATGACTGTGCCTCTAAAGGCATGTTCTTCCAGACTTGCTACACCAGCAATAGTCGAACCTCCTGGACTGCAAACTTGGTCTTTCAAAACTCCAGGATGTTGCTGGCTTTCGAGAACCATTTGTCCAGCGCCGACTACTGTTTGGGCTGCCATTTTCAAGGCCCTTTCTCTTGACAATCCTGTCTGCACACCTGCATCTGCCAAAGCCTCGATAAAGAGATAGACAAAGGCTGGTCCACAACCTGCAAGACCTGTCGCAGCATCGATTAAGCCATCTCCCAGCTCAACCAAAAGACCGGCCTTGGCCAATAATTGACAAAAGAGTTCCCTGTACTCAGCACGACAGTTTGCTGACATGGCATAACTAATCACTCCTTGGCCGATAGCCACTGGTGTATTGGGCATGATGCGAATGATTCGGTGGTGACTTGGGATAAGACTTGCCAGTTTTTCCAAAGTCAATCCAGCCGCCATAGAAATCAAAAGAAGACTCTCTCTCTTTTCAAGAATGGTCTGATATTGAGAAAGCAAGTCTGAGAACTGGGCTGGCTTAACACCTAGAAAAATCACATCTGCTTCTGCGAAGATTTCGTCATTACTAGAAGCTTGACCGCCAAAGTCAGTAATGAAAGCATCCACCTTAACTTGACTGCGATTGGCAAGGAGAATCTGAGCACCCGTCTTGGCCTGCAAGACAGCTTTCGCCAAGCTAGAACCCATATTCCCCAAACCGATAAATCCAATCTTCATCTCTTACTCCCTTATCTGTCCATCACCAGTAACCACATACTTGTAACTGGTCAACTCTTTCAAGCCCATAGGCCCACGCGCATGCAGTTTCTGAGTAGAAATCCCCATTTCACATCCAAGACCAAATTGCCCACCATCAGTGAAACGCGTTGAGGCATTGACATAAACCGCTGCTGAGTCCACTTGATCTGTAAAGTAAGCTGCAGCTTCAGCATTTTCCGTCACAATGGCATCCGAATGATGGGTACTGTGAGCTTCAATATGCGCAACCGCTTCTTCTAGACTGCTCACAACCTTAATCGCTAGGATATAGTCTAAAAACTCGGTGTCAAAGTCTTGTGCCTCAGCTGCTCGACCTGAAAGAAACTGACTTGCTGTGCTATCCAAACGAAATTGAATTGGTTCTAGTCCAGCTTCCTTACGCTCTGCAACCAGCACTTGTTCCAAGCGAGGAAGGAAGCTTGCTGTCTTGTCTTCATGAACTAGCAAGACCTCCATGGCATTGCAGACAGAAGGACGACTGGTTTTAGCATTGTTGATGATAGACAGAGCCTTGTCTTCATCGGCATCCTTATCCACATAGACATGGACAATTCCAGTTCCTGTCTCGATAACGGGCACGATAGCATTTTCAACAACAGCATTGATCAAGCCAGCGCCTCCACGAGGAATGAGAAGGTCTAGATAGCCCTTGGCCTTCATCATAGCATAGCTACTTTCACGGCTAGTATCTTCCACCAGTTGAATCACATCTGGATGGATTGTGGTCGTCTCCAATCCCTTCTTTAAGGCTGTGACAATAGCATGAGCAGTTTGGTAGGCATCCTTACCACTACGAAGAACGACCGCATTTCCACTTTTGAGAGCCAAAGCAGCCGCATCCGACGTCACATTTGGACGACTTTCGTAGATAATCCCAATAACCCCCATGGCCACACGTTTCTTGGTAATAAGCAAACCATTTTCAAGATGATTGGTTTCTAAAACTTCACCGATTGGATCTGATAAAGCAACCACTTCACGAATTCCTCTTGCCATCGCTTCTATACGTCCCGCATCCAAATAAAGACGGTCTAGCATAACATCTGAGATTTTCCCCTTGGCCGCTGCCATATCGAGGGCATTTGCCACTAAAATCTCCTCAGTAGCCGCCAATAAATGATCAGCCATAGCTAGCAAGGCTTGGTTTTTCACTGCTTCGCTGGCAGTATTGATTGATTTCTTAACAGCCTGTACCTGTTCAAATTGTTCTTGTGTACTTACCATCGTTCACCTCTAAAATTCTGTAAAGAGCAGCTGGATTTCAGGAGTGATGGAAATCCAGTCATCACGGTGAATCAAGACTCCCTTAGCTTTTTGAGAACGGAGCATATCTTCTAGGGCTGAGACGCCAAATTGGACACGTCCCTTTCCAAGAGATTGACCTGTTTCTTTATCTGCTACTGTGACAATATCGTGGTAAGAGAAGTTTCCTTCCACTTCTACCACGCCTGATAAAAGGAGACTTTTCCCGTTTTTTGAAAGTGCCTCTGCAGCTCCACCATCTACCCAAATCGTTCCCTGACTTTGAGCATAGAAGGCCAGCCATTGTTTCTGGGTACGAAGTCCCTTCTCTTGCGCAACAAAGAAGGAACCATCCTTGGTCTCCTCCGCTGCCTCAATCAGGGCATCTGATTTCAAGGAGGAGCAAATATAGACTGGCACACCTGATTCCGTCGCAATAGTTGCAGCCTTGATTTTTGTTAGCATGCCACCAGTACCGTTTGACGAACCTGCTCCACCAGCCATATCAATAATCTCACGATTGATAGTCTCGATTTTCTCCAAACGTTTGGCTGTTGGATCTGAGTTGGGATTTCCAGTATAGAGGCCGTCCACATCCGTCAAGAGAACTAAAAGGTCCGCTTGGACCATCGCCGCTACCTGGGCACTCAGGGTGTCATTATCACCCACCTTGAGCTCATCAATAACGACACTGTCATTCTCGTTGATGATGGGGATTGCACCACGATGAAGCAATACAGACAAGGCCTGGTGAGCATTCTTATAGCGACGTTTATCTACAAAATCATCCTGTGTCAGTAAAATTTGCGCAGAAACGATCCGGCGCATGAGGAGGTTGGTTGTATATTCCTCCAACAAAAGTCCCTGACCAACTGCAGCCGAAGCTTGTTTATCTGCAATCTTGGTCGGACGTTTTTTAAAACCCAAAGCTCCAAATCCAGCGGCAACTGCCCCAGATGACACTAAAATCAACTCATGTCCAGCTTCATGTAGCATAGCCAATTGCTGGGTAATTGCCTTTACTTTACTCCTTGATAAACTCCCGTCTTCATTTGTCAAGGAGGAAGTCCCTACCTTAAAGACGATTCGTTTGTACTTCATATTCTCACTCCGATTCTTCATATTTATCCATTATAACATGAATACTTTAAAATGGAAAAGACTTGAAATGAAAAAGGTTGAGACAAGGCATCTCAACTCTTTTATCTATTCTCAGTTTTACGCAATCTTTCCAGCGTTTCTTTAAAAATCTCTGGAATATCTGCTGTGAACTCCAAGGTTTCACCTGTTCTCGGATGAGTAAAGCCTAGAGTCTTAGCATGGAGAAATTGCCCATGTCCCTTCAGTGTCTTACGAGGACCATAGACTTCATCACCAGCGACTGGATGGCCAATATAAGCCATATGAACACGGATTTGGTGAGTACGCCCTGTTTCCAGTTGCAACTCTAGCAAACTATAATCTCCAAAGCGTTCCAAGACTTGAAAACGAGTCACTGCTGGCTTCCCTTTAGCAGTCACTGCCTGTTTCTTACGATCTTTTTCACTACGACCAATCGGAGCTTCAATCACACCACGATCATTGGGTAGATTGCCATGAACAATTGCCCAGTATTTACGGAGAGACTTCTTGTCCTTGAGTTCTTGCGCGAGTGCTAAGTGGGCCTCATCATTCTTAGCAATCATGAGGAGACCAGATGTGTCCTTGTCAATGCGGTGAACGATACCCGGCCGGAGAAAACCATTGATACCTGACAAGTCCTTGATATGGTACATGAGGGCATTGACCAAGGTTCCGCTAGTATGACCAGCACTGGGATGAACCACCATCCCCTGAGGTTTGTTAACAACGGCTACATCCTCATCTTGGTAGATAATCTCGAGCGGCAGATTCTCAGCCACATACTCTAAAACCTCCGGTTCTGGCACATGATAGGTGATGATATCCCCCTCTTGGACAGTGTATTTTGCTTTCTTGGCTTGCCCATTCACCAAGACTTGTCCAGCCTTGATTTGTTCATTCGCGAGACTGCGTGACAATTCTGTCAGATCAGACAGAGCCTTGTCTAGACGTTGCCCACCAGTTTCAATTTTTATTTCCATTTACTTCCTCTTTAAGCATTGCAATCAATAAAACAATGACACCAACTGTCAAATAGCTGTCAGCAACATTGAAAATCGCAAAGTTGATAAAGTCTAGGTGAAACATATCCACCACAAAACCTTGACTCATTCTGTCGATAAAGTTGCCCAGACCTCCCGCGATGATCAAAATCAGTCCAAAAACTAACCAGAGAGAATCCTCCATGTGTTTATGTAAATACCAAATGGCACCTACCATGACGACCAGTGTAATGACAGCAAATAACCACTGCTGATCTTGCAGCATAGAGAAGGCTGCTCCTCTATTTTGCAGATAGGTCAAGCTAACGAGATTGGGTATCCACGAACGAACTTCACCCAGTGGAATCTGCTGGACAACATAGGCTTTAACCCACTGATCCAGCCCAATCAAAAGCAGTACAATGACTGCTACTATTCCTCTTTTTTTCATGATTTCCTCTTCTGATCAAAATATTCTTGCATGACTTCTACGAAAAGAGTACCAGCTTGGCTAAGCTCCACTTCTTCCCGTTTGACATAGACCATGCGGTTATCTAGATTGTCCTTGAGACGAATGACTGTAATCCCATTAACACTGTCACTATCTAAAAATCCAGATCCAGTCGCATAGGCATCTGTCCGCTCCAAAATACCATTCAAAGTGGCACGGTCGGTCACATTGAACATCTGGGAGCTCGCGCTGGTGTCGACAAAGTTCTCTGAATAGTAAAGATACTCATCCTTTTCCTGAGTGAAACGAACCGTTGGCAGATCCGCTAGATCCTCCATGACCAATTCCTCTTTCTGTGCTAAAGGATGCCCTTCACGAAGATAAATGTGAGTCTGGAAAGGAATTAGTTCAATAACTTCTAAACCAAGCTTTTCAACCCGTTGCATGATGCCCTTTTTATTTTGGTTGTTGAGGTAGATAATCCCAATCTCACTGTGTCCTTGGGCCACTTCATCTAAGATTTGAACTGTAGTAGACTCAAAAATACGAAAGTTCTTATAATCAGGATAACGTTCTGAAAAAGCCGTAATCGTTGGTAGCAAGAAGTCATAGTGCTGGCTGGCAATGGAAAATTCATCCTTTTCTTCCTCAGGATTGGCATACTGATTTTGAAAAACATCGAAGCCTTTGACTAACTCTTGTGCTTTCTCGTAAAATTCCATACCACGACGGGTCAAGAAAGTCCCCGAACTCGTCCGACGGAAAATCTTAAACCCCAGCTCTTTTTCCAAATCGCGCACAGAAATAGACAGACTGGGCTGACTGACATACATCTTTTCTGCAGCTTCACGGAAAGTACCACTATTGGCAATGGCCACAACATAGCGTAATTGTTGAATGTTCATCTTTTACCCCCAACTTCTCTATCTGTTCATTATACCATATTTCAGAATTTTTCCAAAAAGGAAAAGATATCCATCACAAACCCAGGGCTAACTACTCTCTATTAAATTAAATATAGATATCAAAACAAAAAAATAGGCTCTCCGAAAACTCGGAAAGCCTTATTCTATGCTACTTCTAGCTTCCTCGCCTTAAAATATCAAGGCTCGGGATAAAAAGGTTCACTGGACCTTTTTATTTTGCGATTGGGTAAACAGAAACTTGTTTCTTATCGCGACCTTTACGTTCAAAGCGTACTACGCCTTCAACTTTAGCGAACAAAGTATCGTCCCCACCACGTCCAACGTTTACACCTGGGTAGATGTGTGTACCACGTTGACGGTAAAGGATTGATCCACCTGTTACAGTTTGTCCGTCAGCTGCTTTAGCTCCAAGACGTTTTGCTTGTGAATCGCGTCCGTTTGATGTAGAACCTCCACCTTTTTTGTGGGCGAAAAGTTGCAAGTTGTTAAGAGTCATTTTTAACATAATGTTTTCCTCCGTGTTAGTTTTCTGTGATAACTCTGGTTTGGACGAACTCAGAAGAGTTCTCCGATAAGTTTGCCATACCTAAGAAAAATGATTCGAAGAATAACTGGGTCATTTCTCTCTGGTGTGAAGGAAGATCCGCTGGTATTTCAACCTTTAGATAACCACCTTCATCTTCGTTTAATTCTAAGATTGGTTCGTAGCCTGCAAATTTCTCAATGGAATTGACAAAGTTAATGGCAAGCGTAGAAACCGATGCACACACGACATCTAAGCCGTATTCGCCACTTTCGGCGTGTCCAGTAATTTCCGCACTCCTCAGCTCGCCATCTTCGGCTCTCTCAAAGACTGCTTGTATCATGTGTTCTCCTTAAAATTAAGCGTTGATCGCGTTGATGACAACTTTTGTATATGGTTGACGGTGACCTTGTTTACGGTGGCTACCTTTTTTAGGTTTGTACTTGTAAGTAACAACTTTCTTTTGTTTTCCTTGTTTTTCAACAGTTCCAACTACAGTAGCTCCAGCAACAAGTGGAGTTCCGACAACAGTGTTTTCACCACCAACAAGAACAACTTCGTTAAAAGTAACTTCTTGACCAGCTTCGACGTTCAATTTTTCAACGTAAACTGCTTGACCAACTTCAACTTTAACTTGTTTTCCGCCAGTTTTGATAATTGCGTATGTGCTCATTATGCACCTCCTATGATTTTTAGGGTTTCCCCGTATTTTTGTGAAGACTCGCCTAGCATCGTGGGACGAACCACTTTATACTCACTATGTGAGCAACGATGTTCGTGCGGTTGCACAGGACTGTGCATAGTCAACTCTTCAAGTATAGCATATCTTCTTTTTTCTTACAAGTAAAATCAATTAAAATTAAGCTATTTCTTTCCTTTTTTTCTCCAAGAAGCAAAAAGCATACTGAAGTAAAAGATACTCATCATAAGAGGAACTCCTAGAATTGTCTTCTCCTGATAATAAATCGTCAAATAAGCTGAAAAAACAACTCCGAAGACAAAACTGCTAAGCAAGCTAACAAAAATCAAGCCCTCTCGTAGGAAAGGCGTATGCTTAGTCCGGAAATAATCTCCAAAAGCCAACATGGTACGTTTAATATTCCCTGTCATAAAAGCATTATTATAGGCAATACCTGACACTTCTCCAAAAGCAGTTGTCACCAGCCCCATACAGAAGGCTAAGGGCGGTACGAGATAGATATTATCAACCGTTTGCGGCACAAAGCCTATAATTAGGGACAGGACTGCAAGAGGAATCAAGGACAAAATCGGCTTTTTAACAATTCGTAGTTTTTCCTTATACAATGTCAGAAAAAAGACGCCCATCATAAAGGACAACAAGGTCATTACTTTAGCACTGGCATCCGATACATTTTGTTGAATGAGTCCTACAGAAAGAAAAACGACATTCCCAGTCTGTCCAGCGACAAGGGTATTCCCTCGCACGATAAAAGTATAAGCATCGACATATCCTGCACAAAAAGTCAAAAAAAGCGCTAGTCTCTTAGACTGACGTGATATTTTCCTTATTGGTAATAATCTCATTTTCTCCCCCCTTCTCATTTCATCTACTTATCTAAATATTGTACCACTTTCTCCAAGAAATTCGTAGCCCATTTGAAAATTTTTACCATCTGTTGGATAGTCCTTCTTTTCTATGTTATAATGAAGGAAGGATTTGAAGTCGGAAAAGGAGTATTTATGCTTAAATTAGGTGTTATCGGAACAGGGGCTATCAGCCATCATTTCATAGAAGCAGCCCATGTAAGTGGCCAATACCAGCTGGTCGCTGTCTACTCTAGAAAAATAGAAACAGCAGCAACCTTTGCTTCTCGCTATGAAAATATCCAACTCTTTGATCAATTAGAAGACTTCTTTAAGTCTTCCTTTGATGTGGTCTATATCGCCAGTCCAAACTCCTTGCATTTTGTTCAAGCCAAGGCTGCCTTGTCTTTTGGCAAGCATGTCATTCTTGAAAAGCCAGCTGTCACTCAGCCACAAGAGTGGCTGGATTTGAGACAGACAGCTGAGAAGAATCACAGTTTTATCTTTGAAGCAGCTCGTAATTATCACGAGGAAGCTTTTACTACTATCAAAAACTTTCTATCAGACAAGCAAGTGTTGGGAGCTGATTTCAACTATGCCAAGTATTCTTCCAAGATGCCTGACTTATTGGCTGGACAGACGCCAAATGTCTTTTCAGATCGTTTTGCTGGTGGAGCCCTTATGGATTTGGGGATTTATCCTCTCTATGCTGCTATTCGCCTCTTTAGAAAGGCTCAGGACGCGACTTATCAGGCTAAACAGCTTAACAATAGCATTGACTTAAATGGTGATGGTATCCTCTTCTACCCAGAATTTCAAGTTCATATCAAGGCTGGGAAAAACATCACTTCCAATCTTCCTTGTGAGATTTACACAGCAGATGGAACCTTGACCCTTAACACGATTGAACATGTCCGCTCAGCTATTTTTACCAACCACCAAGGAAATCAAGTTCAGCTCCCTATCCAACAGACTCCTCATACGATGACTGAGGAAGTTGCTGCATTTGCACACATGATCCAGCAACCAGACCAGACGCTCTACCAGAACTGGCTGGATGATGCAGGTTCTGTTCATGATTTACTCTATACCATGCGCCAGACTGCTGGCATTAGATTTGAGGCAGAAAAATGAAAACCAAACTACCGACTGAATGGCAGGAATTGAGTGACCAACTCAGTTTCCAAGAATTTACCCCCATTCAAACTCAACTATTTGAACCTATACTTGCTGGAGAAAACCTCCTAGGAGTGAGCCCAACAGGAACTGGTAAGACCCTCGCTTACCTCCTACCAAGCCTTCTCAGACTACAAAAGAAAAAAGCCCAACAACTCTTGATTCTAGCACCAAATACAGAACTAGCTGGACAGATTTTTGACGTGTGTAAAACGTGGGCAGAAGCCATCGGTTTGACTGCTCAGCTCTTCTTATCAGGTTCCAGTCAAAAACGCCAGATTGAACGCCTCAAAAAAGGACCAGAAATTCTGATTGGAACTCCTGGCCGTATCTTTGAGTTGATTAAATTGAAAAAAATCAAGATGATGAATGTGGAAAGCATCATCCTGGATGAATTTGACCAATTGCTCGATGATTCTCAGATTCACTTTGTTGAGAAAATCACTCACTACGCACCTCGTGACCACCAACTCATCTACATGAGTGCGACGACTAAGTTTGACCAAGAAAAGATTGCACCAAACACACGTACCATTGATCTTTCTGACCAAAAGTTGGACAACATCCAACACTTCTACATGCAGGTGGACCAACGTCATCGTGTGGATATGCTACGAAAACTGGCTCATGTAGAGGATTTTCGTGGTCTGGTCTTCTTTAATAGTTTGTCAGACCTTGGAAGTGCAGAAGAAAAACTACAGTATCGAGATGTCTTGGCTGTTTCTCTTGCTAGTGATGTCAATGTTAAGTTTAGAAAAGTTATCTTAGAAAAGTTTAAGGACAAGCAGCTAACCCTGCTCCTTGCAACAGACCTTCTGGCTCGTGGAATTGATATTGATAGCCTAGAATGCGTCGTAAACTTTGATATTCCTAGAGATATGGAAACCTACACTCACCGCGCTGGCCGCACAGGTCGCATGGGAAAAGAAGGCTATGTTATTACTCTCGTAACCCATCCTGAAGAACTTAAAAAACTCAAGAAATTCGCAAGTGTTCGTGAAATTGTGCTAAAAAATCAAGAACTCTATATCAAATAAGGTTGGCATTCGCCAACCTTTTTCTTATCCCCAAGTAATTTCTAATTGATAGCTGGCAAAAGGATGTCCCTCTTGATTTTTCAGTTGATAGGCTAGCTCAATCTTTTGCCCATCCAGTTTGTAGTGATTCGTTTGAATGATAAACTCCTGCATACCCATGGGAGTCGGAATATAGGCTAAACTACCACTATCCCTGAGAAAACGCATAATGGTCTTCGGATTGGAGAAACGGGTCATCACCAGTTCTTGACCATGGAATTTAATAACTACTTTTTCTTTTTCCTCATTATAAAAAAGCAGATAGCTAAAATCCCCTTTTTCACGCACTTCAACGTCATAAAGCTGGTCAATGACTTCCAACTGTTCATCAAACTGAATCCTATTTCGTATCCGAATCTTCACATCAAATCCTCTTTCTTGTCTCTTGTCCTACTATTTTACCAAAAAGAGCAGGATTTTGCTATAATGGTCATATGAACGAAAAAGTATTCCGTGATCCAGTTCACAACTACATCCATGTCAATAATCAAGTCATCTACGACTTGATCAATACAAAAGAATTTCAACGTCTGCGCCGTATCAAACAACTAGGGACTTCCAGCTATACCTTCCATGGTGGCGAGCACAGTCGCTTTTCCCACTGTTTGGGGGTCTATGAGATTGCTCGCCGTATCACAGAGATTTTTGAAGAAAAATATCCTGAAGAATGGGATCCTGCTGAGTCTCTCTTGACCATGACCGCTGCTCTCCTACACGACCTTGGGCATGGTGCCTACTCGCATACTTTTGAACATCTCTTTGATACAGACCACGAAGCCATCACTCAGGAAATTATCCAAAGTCCTGAGACAGAGATTCACCAAGTCCTGCTACAAGTAGCGCCAGACTTTCCTGAAAAAGTGGCTAGTGTCATCGACCATACCTACCCTAACAAACAGGTCGTACAGCTCATTTCCAGTCAGATTGATGCGGACCGTATGGACTATCTCTTGCGCGACTCCTATTTTACAGGAGCTTCCTATGGAGAATTTGACCTGACTCGCATTCTCCGAGTCATTCGTCCTGTCGAAAATGGCATCGCCTTTCAGCGCAATGGCATGCACGCCATCGAAGACTATGTTCTCAGTCGCTACCAGATGTATATGCAGGTTTATTTCCACCCAGCAACACGCGCCATGGAGGTTCTCCTACAAAATCTCCTCAAACGCGCCAAGGAACTCTATCCTGAAGACAAGGACTTCTTTGCACGCACTTCTCCTCATTTACTACCTTTTTTTGAAAAGAAAGTTACTCTATCTGACTATCTGGCACTTGATGACGGCGTGATGAATACCTACTTCCAACTCTGGATGACCAGTCCTGACAAGATACTAGCCGACTTGTCGCAACGTTTTGTCAACCGCAAGGTCTTTAAATCCATTACTTTTTCAGAAAAAGACCAAGACCAACTCGCAACCATGAGACAACTGGTTGAAGAAATCGGGTTTGATCCCGACTACTATACTGCTATTCATAAGAATTTTGACCTCCCTTATGATATCTATCGTCCCGAATCTGAAAATCCACGGACACAGATTGAGATTCTACAGAAAAATGGTGAACTGGCTGAACTCTCTAGCCTGTCTCCTATCGTCCAATCCCTTGCTGGCAGCCGCCACGGAGATAATCGTTTCTATTTTCCAAAAGAAATGTTAGATCAAAACAGCATCTTCGCAAGCGTTACCCAGCAATTTTTACACTTGATTGAGAACGATCATTTTACCCCAAATAAGAACGAATAGAGGAAATTTATGAGTATTAAACTAATCGCCGTCGATATCGATGGTACCCTAGTTAACAGTAAAAAGGAAATCACTCCTGAAGTCTTTTCTGCCATCCAAGATGCCAAAGAAGCTGGTGTCAAAGTCGTGATTGCAACGGGTCGTCCTATCGCAGGCGTTGCCAAACTTCTGGACAACTTGCAGTTAAGAGACCAAGGTGACTATGTGGTAACCTTCAACGGTGCCCTTGTCCAAGAGACTGCTACTGGACATGAGATTATCAGCGAATCCTTGACCTATGAGGATTATCTAGATATGGAATTTCTCAGTCGCAAGCTCGGTGTTCACATGCACGCTATTACCAAGGACGGTATCTATACTGCCAATCGCAATATTGGAAAATACACGGTGCACGAATCAACCCTCGTCAGCATGCCCATCTTTTACCGCACACCTGAAGAAATGGCTGGCAAGGAAATCGTCAAGTGTATGTTTATCGATGAACCTGAAATCCTAGATGCGGCTATTGAAAAGATACCAGCAGAATTTTACGAACGCTACTCCATCAACAAATCTGCTCCTTTCTACCTCGAACTCCTTAAAAAGAATGTAGATAAGGGTTCAGCCATCACTCACCTAGCTGAAAAACTCGGATTGACCAAAGATGAAACCATGGCGATCGGTGACGAAGAAAATGACCGCGCCATGCTCGAAGTCGTTGGAAATCCCGTTGTCATGGAAAATGGAAATCCAGAACTCAAAAAAATCGCCAAATACATCACCAAAACAAACGACGAATCCGGCGTTGCCCATGCCATCCGTACATGGGTACTGTAGAATAATTAAATATAGAAAATAAACAACACCCCAAAAGGTAGAGATGACACTCTAAGTTCCGGGGTGTTCTTTTTGAATTTTCGCCAAATCTTCCAATCTGGCTATCATAGTAAGCCCATCTTATCTAGTGCTTTTAGGGCAGATTCTCTTGATGGGTATGGATTTCCATTGATGAAACGTTTTACTGTTTCGACGTGATGATAAAGATCCATGCTGATTTTTTTTAAATTATCAATAAAGACATCAAGTAGATCTGGTTCAATGTTCTCTAAGGGAGAAGGAAACTCCTTCTTATTTTCAAACTCAAAAGCTTCTTTAGCAGTCACACCTATTGCATAACTAATGTTGTCCCACAAGAGACCATTCGCTTCATTTTCATCTAATTGCATGTAGATAAATATTCCACTGAAGTCTGTCCCATCATCTAAAAGGCGATAAAGTTCCTCTCCCCTTTTATTTCTATTCTCCAAAAAACTCCAACATGCATCCAAGGCGGTTCGAATATGTGAAGTATATTCTGTTTCCATACGATTCGCAATTGCCTCAGCAAAAATCAACATAAAATAACTCGTAAGCATATCCTCTCCTGATCTATACTTGAACGAGTAGCCTATTCGTTCTCATCAGATAAGAATAGTGGTCCAAAGTAGTTTTTAACGAGCTCATCTTTTAAATATCCTTCTATTTCTGGCCCAGTTATTTGTGAAATAAGTTCCCTATTTTCAGCTAGGATTTGTTTGTAACTTAAGGAAAGAACCTCAAGTATGTCCTCATCGGCACTTTCAATCGTTTGTGGTAGGTAGATTTCTTCCGAAGCAATATAAGAATAGTGACAAACTAGGACAAAGAAATTAGCGATACAGTTCCATACTAGTGGATTGGTTTTCTTATCCAACACCTGAAATGTCAAGATATCCAGATCGTCCATATTTTCCAGTCGATTGTATAAAATATCTGGACAAAAATCACTCTCTTTATCAAGCTCCTGTTTGGAAAGTTTTAAGGAATCAAGGACAAACTCCTGATATTCTTTCTCACTGATACGATCTACAAGACCGTATATCAACTCCTGTAGGTAGCGCAATAAATTTCTATTATCATTCATTGATTTTCCTTCTATTACTAAAAAACTAACTTGGTGATCCACTGAAAAACGTGGCACTCACTCTTCCTCTTCAAACATCAGAGCATCCAGTTCTTCTCTCTCTGCCGCAATCTCTTCAAAAGTAGAAATAAGATTATTTACTATTTCTAAGGTGATAATACCAGTCGAATCTCTTATCGTAACCTTGGTTCCAATGGTATTCAACTCATGGATGAGTTCTCGAACCTTTCTCAATCCATCCAAATCTAACATGTATACTTCTATCACCGCGTCATGATCTTTGATTCTGGATTGGATTAAAGAAAAAGGCAAGGATGAATGGTTTCTTAACAACTTATAGGTCCCTGACTTGTCACCTACAGAATCAATAACAATAGCTAGCATCGTTTCCGCTCCTTTCCTCTCTGATCGCTACTATATGACATTATACCATACTGGTGAGCTTATTCTTAAGAAGCTAAAGAGGGCGTTTCCGTTCCGATTGCTGAGTTAGATCTAATTCAGACCGTTGTACAGTTACTTAAATCTTGAGAGTACAAAAACACGC
Source organism: Streptococcus oralis (assembly GCF_019334565.1). Classification (NCBI taxonomy): domain Bacteria; kingdom Bacillati; phylum Bacillota; class Bacilli; order Lactobacillales; family Streptococcaceae; genus Streptococcus; species Streptococcus oralis. The sequence continues at coordinate 1,196,268 of NZ_CP079724.1, forward strand.
AACAGCGCTTCATATCGCTTGTAGCTGTTGTACAGTTACTTAAATCTTGAGAGTACAAAAACTATGTGAGGGTTATAATGAATATTTTTGATGTTGTACAGTTACTTAAATCTTGAGAGTACAAAAACGGTGACGCAGTTGGTGGGCAGCTTGATAGTGTTGTACAGTTACTTAAATCTTGAGAGTACAAAAACGGATCCATGTCCCAATCGATTAGGTCTTGTGTTGTACAGTTACTTAAATCTTGAGAGTACAAAAACTGCAATCGAGAAAGCCTGGCACGGAAATCCGTTGTACAGTTACTTAAATCTTGAGAGTACAAAAACTCTTAATCTCGTAAGGTTCAATCCTTGCGGGTTGTACAGTTACTTAAATCTTGAGAGTACAAAAACCCAGTAAAATACTTATAGACCCAGCCAAATGTTGTACAGTTACTTAAATCTTGAGAGTACAAAAACTATGAAGACGTAAACCCAGAGACAGGAGAAGTTGTACAGTTACTTAAATCTTGAGAGTACAAAAACGGGTTAATTTATCCACTCACCGGACTACCTGTTGTACAGTTACTTAAATCTTGAGAGTACAAAAACCTTGAATATATCAAGGGCATTCAAGACAAGTTGTACAGTTACTTAAATCTTGAGAGTACAAAAACCTCAAATTCGTCAATTTTGATTTTTGTTCCCTCAAAAACATTATAAAGCCTTAAATCTCACTCGTCAATACTATTCTTCCAAATATTTCAATAACATTGGATTGACTGATTCAATACGGAATTTTGTTTTCATTTTGTACTGATACAAATTATTCAAAATTCTTAATGCTACTTGATCTTCTACAGATAAACTCATGTGGAGAATGTCCGAGCTAAATAAATATGATCCAATTTTTCTTAAAGAAGTTAAAAATTCTTGTTCATCAGGTATTTGATTTATTGGATACTGATTGGTAAAGCGATTATACATAAATTCTAGCGAATAAAAATGATAAACATAATCGGAAACAATATTGATTTCCTCTAAAACTTCTTTCGTGACATGAAGATAACCTTCATTGGAAGGAAATAAAACAATATATAATGAATCGCTATGATTAGTCAGAAACTCCATTTTCTCACAACATTCAACAAAATCATTATAGGATAGAAAATCGTCCAAATTTCGTAAGACAAGCAAAAACTTTTCAGAACTGTTTGTCGCCATAACTTCTAACATAGAAAGAAATAATAAAAACTTTATCTTATTATCTACAAACTCAAAGGATATATTTTTATCATTTGTTCCAAAATATGGTAAAAAATTCTTTTGAATCAATTGATCCGTATTAAAATATTTTGCTTCGGTATGATAGATAATATCACCTAATTGAAGATTCAACTTCTGATTCAATAGAAGTGAAATCCTATCTAGATTGTCATTGATATTTTCAATTTGCTCCATTATCTCTATAGAATTAATCTTTTTCTTTATATAATCATAGGCTACTGTTCCTTTTTTATATTCCATTTGTTCAATTAAATCATTGATATTGGACACTTGAACAACACTGAATTCTGATCGGGAAACCATTGTATCGTCTATTAGTATTTTAGGCTCATTTTGTTCAAATAGAACTAAATCTTCCTCACTATATTTTTTTCCTCCAAAATACCATAATAGTATCTGCCAAATATAGTATTTTAATTGCTGATCTTGACCTACAATTTGAGTAAATTGACCAAAACTTAATGAAATTTTATCCTTGTATGGATGACTAATGTTCATTTTCATATAACTACCAACTTATTATCACTGACTACTTCTTCTTGCTTTGTTTTTCCACCAATGATTAAAACCATTTCAGAAAATTGTTTCTCAGTCACTGCTAGCAAACGGACATTCCCACTTGGCAGATTACTCTGACTTAATTTTTTATAGAATTTACTAGCAAAACTTCGGTTCGGACAGGTTCTATAATAAACAGAAAACTGTAACATTTCAAAACCATTTGCAATTAAATCTTTCCGAAAATTACGATAGACTCTTTTTTCTTGATTTGTTTCCATTGGTAGATCAAAAAAACACAATAATCTCAATGCTTCATACCTCATTTCTTTAGCTCCATTCTACACTCGACACCATTGGACAGTAAAATTTACTGGTATCCTTATCAGAGATACATTTTAGAAAACCCTTGACATATTTATCCATTGCTACCGTTACAGAACACGTTTCTTTCCCATAACGAATCTTCGCATTTAGTGTATCCGTCAACGCAAGACGAAATTCATATTTCAAATACTCTTCATCTCGTAAATTTTGATAGACCCAGACATCGATAATCTGCCGAAAAGGTTCCATTAGATCATCAACCAGGTTAAATTGGTTATATTCATTCTTATGGAAAATTCCTATTAAGGGATTTAACCCATACCCAGAAATAATACGTGCCATCTGCGCTCTCATGATTGCATAACCATAATTTAGACCAGCATTGATGACATCTGTTTCATGTTGAGTAAGTCGTACAAATTTCTTACCAAACAATTCATTAAAATAAACTTTGGCATCATGGCCTTCACGATTGGTTTTATCTCCATATTCAATATGATCTTTATAGTCTGCTAATAATTGGATACAATCAATATTTTTCTCAAACATTGCAAGAACATCTTGCTGATTGTTTATTTTGAAATAGGTTACTATTTGCCATAATTTATCTTTTTGCTCCTGCGTCCACAATAATTGCTCCTGTAATTTTTTATAGGCTCTAAAATGGCCGTTTTGAGAATGATAAATTCCTGTAGGCAAGTGCTCATTATCACAGACAATTAAGGCAATATTATACTTACTTAAAGCACTTAATAACCTTAAAGTTACAACAGTCTCCCCTCCTTCTGCTACAATTATCGAAATATCACTCAGTGGGACGACATAGTCTTGACCCATTTTCTTAATTAAAAGGCTATCCAACTTCAATTGCATTTTTTCACTCTGACAGACATGCACAATTCTCCAAGTCATCGTATTTTCCTCTTTCACAAAACGAAAACACCCCGCCATAAATGACAGGGTGTTGAATTCGGCATGAAGCCTTATCTTTGTAGCTTCTGCAAGATTTAAGTAACTGTGCAAGGCGTCCCTTGCAATTACCATTATAATACATTGTACAAGCGTTTGCAACTCTTTTTTAAAAATATTTTAAAATTTGAGTTTTGGTTCGTCACCCTCTTTTTTAATGATATGTTTTTTTCCCAAAACATCAGTTTTGACTTTAAAAATAGAAATATTTGATTTATTTAATCCCTTTACACATTGTGTTGTACTGTTTGGTACTGTGCCAAAAATATCAATCAATTTTTCACCTTTTTCAAAATCTGATTTATTCATTGGTTTTAATTGAACTTGATGTTTTCCTTTATTATTTCTAGATAAAAATCTAAACAATTGTTCTTGACCTTTTTCAACATCCTTTATTAAAATCAAATTATTTTTATATAAAGTGAACTTAAATTCAGATGTTTCAACAACACCCTCTATTTTTTTAATATTATCATATTTTTCTTTTGAAATCTTATATTTTCCAGTTCCTTTTTCAAAATATAAATCAGAATATTTCAAACCCATCAATTCATATTTTTTAGTCTGATGATTAAAATAAACATCTGTCCTCCAAGGCTTAAGTGACTGAAGAACCACTTGATTATCACTACTTTCTGGTGTGATATCAATGTGATTACCTAGTTTATTATCATAGTATTTAAGACTTTTAATTTCTGGACCATTACTTTTTTTACTGTACTTTCGAATAGGCCCATTTTCTTGTCTATATTTCTCAAAAGGATTGCAAGGGATCTCTTTATTTTTATCGTTCAATTCTTTAGAAGGATAGGTTCTTAAAATTTCTTCAATCACTTTTTCAAATGTTTGTGGATCTTTGTGATACATCAAGAATTTACTCTTATCTTTATTATAAATTTTAATGAAAGCATCATATCCTGCTTGACTATAAATATCTTTAATCTTACCTAAAACATAAGTTTCTTCAGACTTCTCTTTATCCAATTTCGCTTTTCTTGTTGCATAAATCGTAGCATCTGAAATTTTTCGATTAAATTTTGAATCTACTTGATAAGAAAATAGAATACTATCCTCAAATGTCTTGCTACGCAATGTATCAACAAAATGATCATATGGCGCTTTAAACACTAACTCTTTATATTCATCATCAGTTAACGAAATAATTTCTCCTGTCTCTGAATCAACGAATTGTCCTTCTTTATAAGAAATCAAAGGATTATTCTGTTTTTTCCATAATCTTAATTGACTCGAAGCAGCAATAATTAAGGCATCCACAGCATGGTGGTGATAGGTTTCACGAGATTTTTCAAGTCCCCACTTTCTTCTTAGCTGAGAGGTAAATTGTCCACGTACCACCGAAATAGTTGTATCGAATTTATGCGCTTTATAAAAATCTTGTAGAGCATTTAAAACAACTCGAGAAGAATATCGAGTGTCAACTAAATTCCGTTCGATGAATTTCTGCTTCACTTCAATTTTACTAATATCTTCTTCCGTTAAAAGGTACTCTTTCTTTTTATTACCTAATAATTTAGACTCTTTTACATAAGATTTAAACTCACGGTAGGACCAACCATCATCCATACTATCTAAAGCCTGAAACGGTGTTCGCTGTCCCTTCTCCTGGTTTGCTGTAGCTAGAACCAATACTTTATTAGATAGACTATCATCAAACGATAAAGAAAGAGGTAAAATATGGTCAATTTCGTACTTGTACTGATTGTGAATTAAATCTGAAATTGGAATGTTCTTCCCAGTATAGAGACACTTCTCTCCCTGCTGGTGCCATAAACGAATCTTAGTAGCCAATTCCTTATACCCATGAAAAATACTATCTGGTAACTCTTTTTTCCCATTGTATTGGAATGCAGCCTTTTCCATAGCTGCATTTTTCTCATCTTGGTTTGCCTTTTGACGTTTTATATAATCTTTCTTAGCGTCTTCTTCGTTATTTTCACGCGCCATTTCGATAACGATATTATCAAAGATACCATGTTTTTTAGTTGCTTCGTTGATTATCTTTATGGCCTGTCTGACAGATTTTGCTACTACAGGGTTATAAATTTCTTCTGCTAATTCTTTTTCATCAATATACTTTGTTCTTTTTGATGTTTCTTTAGATTTTTGTTTCCCCAATCGTGTGAGAATTGTCATTTGCTCTTCTGAAGTTTCATAGAGTTCTGGTATCAATTCCATCATGAGTTTAAGAGAAAAATTATGCCATCCCTTACTAAATAGACTGCTATTATTTTTTCTAAATTGAACCAATTCAAGTACTTGGTCTTGACTAAAAGAATCCTTTAACTTTGTGTTTATCGCTTCTTCTATACCTTCTCGTTCAGTATTTAGAGTTAAAATATGGGCAAGCTCATCTAGAACATTTCTAGACAATTCCCCAACTGAAATTGTTTCTAGCGATTGCATTTTTCGATAGACTTCAAAAGTATGCATTTCAGGTTTATTGTTTACATCAACACGATAACCACGTATCTGATCTACTGAAGCATCAATCATTTTAGCAATGTACTTCAATAAGGTTGATGCTCCTAATGTTTTCGCTAATTTCGCATATTCAATGATTGTTTTCTTTTGTTCCTCACTAAGTTTCTTTGTTTCTGTAGGAACTGTTAAATTATTTAAATCATTTAGTAAGTTAAACTCTTGAGCAGTATAGGAAGCTTTTGAAGCTCTGTATTCATCCGGATAAAATGTACATTTTCCAATTAAAATACCAAAAATATTATCTAACGTCGTACCGTCTGTTCTGAAACGTCCATAATCCGTCCGAGATTTTTCATTACCTGGTCCATGATAATATTTTCTTTTCCCTGTAAGGATTTTTAGACAATCCTCTATAAATTCATCTGTAATTTTACTATTGAATTCCTGCTGTTTTCTAAGAATTCTTTCAGCTTCTTTTCTATAAGCAGATGTTGAAAAAACATTGATCAATCGGCATTTCTGACCATTTTCCACAACAGTGAAATCTCCTCTTACCTGACCATATTTTTCGAAACGTTCTAGTTGGATTTGACTAGGTGTTTGTTCAGCAAGTAATTTTCTATTTTCTTCAACTGCCTTACCATAATCAGACGATACTGTACCCCCATCCTCAGAAGCATCATCTAAATAGCTAATACCACGTCTCTTAACAATGTTCTTTAAAGCTATGAACAGCTCTTCATTCGTTAGTTGCTGATTCAAGCCATCTACACGAAGTCGATATGGATTAAGATTAATGGATACCTTAGAAAAATCAGTTAAAAAACCATAGTCTTCAAATAAATCCTTAAGGCGAACACCACGGTGTTTTTTCCTACGATGTAATCGTCGAACCTGTCTATTTTTTCTTCTTTCAACATTATTATCAGCTGTTGCAGCTGGAAAAAGACGAGAATTCGCATGGATAATCTTTCCAGAATTTTTTTCTAGAATTCCCACTCCTACGGATGCAATACCAATATCCAATCCTAAAACTAAACCATTCATAATTATACTCCTAACTAATCATCATATTAATTAAATTTTACTCCTTACTTCCTAAAAAATCAAATCATTATATGAAATTAACTAAAATATCCTGTCTTTTTATAATTATATGCAAATTCTCCCGTTTTCATCATTGATAAAAAACAAAAAAGCGTGATCTCACGCTTTTGGAGTTCTATTTTAACTTGAGTGATTTCTACATGAAAATTACTAGTTTACTGCCCCCTGCAGGAATCGAACCTGCAACTACTCCTTAGGAGGGAGTTGTTATATCCATTGAACTAAGGGAGCTAGAGAAAAACCCTGCTGGGTGAGCAGAGTTTTTTAGTCGAATTAACGACGGATTTCTTTGATACGAGCTGCTTTACCTTGAAGAGCACGCAAGTAGTACAATTTCGCACGACGTACTTTACCGTAACGAACAACTTCGATCTTTTCAACACGTGGAGTGTGGATTGGGAAGATACGCTCAACACCTACACCGTTAGAGATTTTACGAACTGTGTAGTTTTCTGAGATGCCAGCACCTTTACGTGCGATAACAACACCTTCAAAAATCTGGATACGTTCACGGTTACCTTCGACAACTTTCGCATGTACACGAACAGTGTCACCAGGACGGAATGATGGGATATCTGTACGAAGTTGACCTTCAGTCAAGCTTTGGATTAATGGATTCATTTTATTCTCCTATCTTTATCAATCTTGAGGAACCTTCCTCAGCGGATAAACTGTATTTTTGTGCGTCCATTACACACAAGATACAGTTTACCAAATTTCCACCTAAAAGTAAAGAAATTTATAGCAGAATTCCTAAAAAAATCGCTAGAAACCCGCCTAAGTAAGTTAAGAGGAAATAACTATAAAATACCTTCTTGTCACTTAACAGTTTTTGCAGCTCATCATTCAGAGTTGAAAAGGTAGTCAACCCGCCACAGAAACCTGTCGCTAGGATAGTATAAACTTCCTTGGACTCCACATGGTTGTAGAGCAAGCCAATCAAAAAACAACCGAGAAGATTGGCTATGAGAGTTCCTAAAGGCAATTTAGAAGCTTGATTATAGTGGGAAAAGAAATAACGAACCAAGGCTCCAAACCCGCAGGCGATTGCAAGATAAACGATTACCATTTCTTCCTCCCTAGAACATAAGCCAAGAGCAGACCTCCTCCAATACTCAAAAGCAGATAGATGACTAAGCTAAGATAACGCCCAGTATCGAGCAATTTCATAGCATCCAAGAGTAGACTAGAAAAGGTTGTTAAACCTCCGCAAAAACCCGTCCCCAGCGCCAAAACCAAGCCTTTACTAGTTCCCTTATGGGCCAGATAGCCTTTTACCAGATAGACCAGGCAGAATATTCCCAGGTAATTGACGAGAAGGGTTCCCCAAGGAAATTCAGGACTGGCTGGCAACTGACTAGATACAAAGTAGCGGACAAGGCCACCCAACATTGCAGCCAGAAAAATCCCTAGCGGATAAAATTGTTCTTTTTTCATTTAATGTTTTGATCCTGATAATCACGCGAACGTTTGAGTATGTCTGAAAAAGTTGCAACAATGGTCTCCTGATAGCGCTTATCTTCTACTCGATTTTTGACTTTCTCAAAAATAACTTCTTCTCTCTTAGTATCTAAAATAGGTTTCCCTGAGGATTTCTTATAAGCGACAACCCCCTCAACCAAATGCATCCGTTCTTCTAGGAGCTTGACGATTTGATTGTCGATTTGATCAATTTCTTGCCGAATAATATCTAAATCCATAGTATCTCCTCCTTTATTTGAATTATTGTATCAAAAAGCCACCAAATAGGCTAGTAAAATCACAAAAAAATTAATAAAAAAACGCACTGACTCCTTCCAGTCAGCGCAGTTTGATTCTTATCCTACTTTTGCAGCCAATTCTTCTGCGAATTGTTCCAAACGTTCGATGTCTTCTTCTTCGGCAGAAAGGTCTACTTTAACACACTCCGAACCTTTTTCTGCTCCTGTCGCTACAAAAACGCGATCAAAGTCATCAACAGCCTTACAGAATTCGTCGTAGAAGGTGTCTCCTGAACCGACCACTCCGTAGATTTTGCCATTCAAGTTGAGATCTGCTAGGTCTTCGTAGAAGTCCATCATCTCATCTGGCAATTCTCCGTCTCCATAAGTATAAGTCGCAACGATTGCAATATCTGCCTCCAAGAAGTCTGAAGCGTCAACAGTCGTACATTCATCCACATCGACATCCAAGCCCAAGTCACGCAATTTGTCTGCTACAATATCTGCAATTTCTTCGGTATTACCGGTCATACTGGCAAATACAATTTTTGCTAATGCCATATCGTCCTCCTCAATTTATCTTTCTCCATTATATCATATCTTTTTCATTTTAAAAATAAAAATTCTTGTGCTACAATGAAATGAGAAAGAATTGAGGTTATTTATGGAAATTTGCCAGCAAATTTTAGAGAAAATCAAAGAATACGATACCATTATCATTCACCGTCATATGAAACCAGATCCTGATGCCTTAGGGAGTCAAGTGGGCTTGAAAGCTCTTCTTACACACCATTTTCCAGAAAAGACCATCAAAGTCGTCGGTTTTAACGAACCAACTCTAACCTGGATGGCGGAAATGGATACTGTCCAAGACAGTGACTACAAAGGAGCTCTTGCTATTATTTGTGATACAGCGAATCGCCCTCGTATCGATGATAAACGCTACGAACAAGCTGCTTTTACCATCAAAATCGATCATCATCCAAATGATGATATCTATGGTGACCTATCATGGGTGGATACAAGTTCAAGCAGTGCCAGTGAGATGATTGCATTATTTGCTCAAGAAAATCAGCTAGCTTTGTCTAGTGAAGCGGCACGACTTCTCTATGCAGGAATTGTCGGGGACACAGGGCGTTTTCTCTACCCGTCAACTAGTGCCCGTACCTTTAGAATAGCTGGCCAGCTCCGAGAAATTGATTTTGACTTTGCTGGATTGTCTCGTCAAATGGATACCATGAGCTTCAAGATTGCAAAATTGCAAGGGTATGTTTATGATCACTTAGAAGTTGATGAGAATGGGGCTGCACGCGTTCTGCTTACTCAAGACATCTTGGAAAAATATAAGGTTACGGATGCTGAAACAGCAGCGATTGTTGGGGCACCTGGTCGAATTGATACTGTTAAAGCTTGGGCTATCTTTGTTGAGCAAGCTGATGGCCACTTCCGTGTTCGAATGCGCAGCAAAATCACCCCTATCAATGAAATTGCCAAAGAACACGACGGAGGAGGACATCCATTAGCTAGTGGCGCCAATTCCTATAGTCTAGAAGAAAACGAACAAATATATAAAGAACTGAAAGAGGCTCTACAGATTCACCAAGGCTAAGAAAGAATTTTCTTGGCCTTTTATATGCTAGATTCTTAAAATATACGGTTTCTTTGTACCTCAGTTTATGGTATAATAAATCAAACTGAATAAAAGGAGACTTAATAATGGAAAAAAATCGTTTGTATATTCTCATTTCTGCTGGAGTAGCTATTCTTGGTTCACTCTTGCCATGGGCTAGTTTAAATGCAGGTTCTTTTGGGTCCTATAGCGTGAATGGTTACCAAGGTGATGGTTGGTTTGTCATTATCGCGGCTATTGTGTCTATTGTTCTTGCATGCTTGAATAATATGAATAAAGCAATGTCTAAAGGGTTCTCAATTGGTGTCATTGTTGCGGGTGCAATTGCAACTCTCGTCACACTAAATAGTCTCTTTAATGTAAATAAATACATGTCTAACTTTGGTGGATATGGCATTTCAATCGGCTTTGGTTTGATTTTGGCTATTCTTGCTAGCATTGCACTAGTTGTAACTGGTCTCTTGGCAATGTCAGGTGGTAAAATTACAAAAGAGTCATTTACTGAATTAGCTGAGTCTGGTAAAGATTTTGCTCAAACTGTCGGACGTGTAACAAGCTCTACCGTTAAAACTGCGGTCGAAGAAATCAAAAAAGAATCTCAAGAACGTAAAAAAGAAGAAACTACTGCTGAAAAAACAGAGACAGCTAAAGAGGAAACCGAGCAAAAAGAAGAAGCTAAGGAACCAGCTCATGTCGAAGCTGAAACAGAAAACAAAGAACCTGTTAAAGAAGAAACTACAGAATCTGAAACAAAAACAGAAGCTGAGCCAGTAGCCGAACCAACAGAAACAGAGGCTGAGGCTGAAGCTGAAACTGTAACAGAATCAAAAGAAACAGAACCTACTGAATCTGAAAAAGAAACTGAATCAGCATCAGAAAACGTAGAACCAGTAAAAGAACCAGAAGTAAAAAATCAACAAGAAGAAAAAGCTCCAAAACAAGAGAACTAATCATTCTTCTACCGTCACTCCAGTAAACACTGGAGTGATTTTTTATCAAGATTTTTAATAAAATCAGGGAAAAGACTTGCCAAACTTATCAGAATCTGATAGACTAGTAGGGTAACAATCTATGGCTCGCAAAGAGACCATGGCAGAAAGGAAATATTGCAAAATGAAAAAAGATATCCATCCAGAATATCGCCCAGTTGTCTTCATGGACACAACTACTGGTTACAAATTCCTTAGCGGTTCAACAAAACGCTCTAACGAAACTGTTGAGTTCGAAGGCGAAACTTACCCATTGATCCGTGTGGAAATTTCATCAGACTCACACCCATTCTACACTGGACGTCAAAAGTTCACTCAAGCAGATGGACGCGTGGATCGTTTCAACAAAAAATACGGTCTCAAATAAGAATAAAAAGAACAGCTTCGACTGTTCTTTTTTTGTACTTCTTTTTATGAACCAATCACTACTACTTTCTATTTGTTAACCTTCACGCTGACACTATAATTGATTTCAAAAGAGGTTAAAAAATATCGAAAAGAAGCTTGATATTTAGAATGGTCAAGATGATTGAAACAGCGTAACCTAGAATTGTGTTCCACTTGGCATTGGTGAATTCTCCCATCAGTGACTTCTTAGAGGTCAGATAAATTAAGGGGAAGATTGAAAACGGAAGAGCGATTGACAGAAAGACCTGTGAATAGACCAATAACTGATCCAAGGTTTTTTCTTGATGTCCAAACAAAACGGCAACAATGATCACAGGTAGTAAGGCAAAAATACGGGTACCGATACGGATAATCCACTGAGGCAATTTCAGATGCAAAAATCCTTCCATGACAATCTGTCCTGTCAAAGTACCTGTAATGGTCGAATTTTGACCACTTGCTAAAAGGGCTAAAGCAAACAAAGTTGACAGAGTTGAGCTAGCTATCGCTCCTGCTATCGTCGAATCCTGTAAAGCATTGTACATTTGGGAGAATGCTGAAATTTCAGATGCATGACCAAAAAAGAGAGATGCTCCTAAAATAAGAAGCAAGGAATTGACAATAAAAGCTAGAGACAACTGAAGATTTGAATCCCAGGTCATAAAACGCACGGCTTTTCGAACATCCTTCTTATCTTTGTGATTGATTTTCCTTGTTTGGGATAGAGAGGAATGAAGATAGAGATTATGGGGCATGACTGTCGCTCCTACAATTCCTAGAGCCAAGGTCAATTGGCTTTCATGACCTGGCAATGGTGTTTCAAATAATGTCTGAGTCGGTAAATAACCACCAAAGATACCCTGAATACTTGGATTGGATAAGGCCACCAGATAGGTAAAGATGGCTAATATGGTTAAAATAAGGGTCGTAACAATGGCTTCAATTTTTTTGAAGCCAAATTTCATCAACAACAACAAAAGAAATACATCTAAAACGGTTAAGAGGATAGCGACCATAATCGGTATTTTAAATAAAAGATTTAAGGCAATCGCTGAGCCTAAAACCTCGGCTAAATCTGTCGCCATTAAAGCTAATTCTAAAATCACCCAAAGACTATAGCGAAGCCATTTGGGAGCATGATGTGCAGTTGCCTGTGCTAGGTCCATCTTAGTTACGATACCGAGCTTTCCAGCCATCTGTTGTAGCTGCATGGCAATGATGGAAGAAATCAAAATAACAAATAAGAGACTATATTTGTAAGAAGCACCACCAACTACACTTGTAATCCAGTTCCCAGGATCCATATAACCAACTGCTACAAGAGCTCCAGGTCCTAAAAATGCTTTTAGATTTTGCCAAAAATGATTGTTATTCGGAGTTTCAATAGATTGATTGATCTCAGAAAGAGAGACTTTTTTGTAAGAAGACATCGGAATTTTACACTTTCTAATCTGTCTTTACTTTTTTTAATGGAATTTTTGAAAATATAATGAAAATAATTTCCCATTTCCAATTCATCCTTATTATATCACAATTTAGAATGATTCTTAAGGAAAGCATGATAGTTGAAATAGGCAATATCAGTATTGCAAAAGCCAGCGTTTTCTGACGCTTGCTTTAAAACTGTGAAAATATTTTTTCAATTAGATTGCTTCTGTGACAAAACTACGGCTTTCTAGCACCTTGAGCATGGCATTAGCTGTATCTAGGGCTGTAAAGAGTGGCACACCGTGTTCAATAGCTGAACGGCGAATTTGCTCACCATCTTCATCAGCAGTTCGTTTGGTTCCGACAGTGTTGATGATTGCTTGGATTTTTCCTTTGCGGACAAAACTTGGGATATCCTTCTCATCATCACCGATCTTACCAACAGGTTGAGCATGCAGTCCATGACTAGCAAAGAAGGCTGCTGTCCCTTCTGTCGCGAGGATACCGTAACCGATATTTTGGAAACGACGAGCCAAGTCCAAGGCTTCATCTTTGGCATCATCAGCGATGGTAAAGACCACATTTCCAAAAGTTGGCAAGTGCAGGTAAGAAGCTTCAAAGGCCTTGTACAAAGCTTTTTCAAGAGTAGTATCAGAACCCATAACTTCCCCTGTTGACTTCATTTCAGGACCGAGCAAGCTGTCTACCTTAGCTAGTTTCGTAAAGGAGAAGACAGGCGCCTTGATATGAACGCGAGTGCTTTCTGGATAAAGTCCATCTTGGTAACCCAGTTCTTCAAGACTTTGACCAAGAATGAGCTTGGTCGCTACTTGAGCCATAGGAATATTGGTTACTTTTGAAAGGAATGGAACCGTACGGCTGGCACGTGGATTAACCTCAATAACATAGACTTTTTCATCCTTGATGACAAACTGGATGTTCATCATACCAAGACAGTTAAGGCCGATTGCTAGGCGTTTGGTGTAGTCTGCGATGGTCTCCTGAACCTTTTGCGACAAGGTTTGTGGTGGGTAAACGGCCATTGAGTCACCTGAGTGGACACCGGCACGTTCGATATGCTCCATGATACCAGGGATGAGGACATTTACTCCATCTGAGATAGCATCAACTTCGCACTCTTGCCCAACGATGTAAGAGTCAACAAGAACTGGGTGGTCTGGACTAGCCTTAACAGCGGTACGCATGTAAGAACGAAGGTCTTCTTCGTTTTCTACGATTTCCATAGCACGTCCCCCCAAGACATAAGATGGGCGAACGAGAACTGGGAAACCAATTTTGCGAGCTGCAAGCACCGCTTCTTCTTCATTTGTAGCCGTTTGTCCTGGCGGCTGTGGAATATCCAAGTCTTTAAGGGCTTGCTCAAAGAGGTCGCGGTCTTCAGCTCGGTCCAAGTCAGCGACTTGCGTTCCCAGAATTGTCACACCTGCTTTTGCCAAGGGCTCGGCAAGGTTGATAGCTGTTTGACCACCGAACTGAACGATAACGCCTTTTGGTTGCTCCAAATCGATAACATTCATGACATCTTCGAATGTTAATGGCTCAAAGTAAAGTTTGTCTGATACCGAGAAGTCGGTTGAAACGGTCTCTGGATTTGAGTTCATGATGATAGCTTCATAGCCAGCTGCTTGGATAGCCTTAACAGAGTGAACAGTTGCATAGTCGAATTCAACCCCTTGACCGATACGGATTGGACCTGAACCTAGGACTAGGACGGATTCCTTATCAGACTTGATAGACTCATTTTCCCATCCATAGGTTGAATAGAAATATGGTGTTTCAGAGTCAAACTCCGCCGCACAGGTATCGACCATCTTATAGACTGGAACAATCTTGTTTTCCAAGCGAAGTTGGCGAACTTGGTCAGCTGTCGTTTTCCAGAGTTCCGCAATCTTACGATCTGAGAAGCCATTGAGTTTGGCTGTTTTCAAGACTTCTAGATCTTGTGGATGGGCACCTAATTCTTGCTCAATTTCAAAGATGTGCAAGAGTTTATCCAGATAGAAGATATCAATCTTAGTCAATTCAGCAATTTCTTCTGGTGTATAACCACGGCGAATGGCCTCTGATACGTAGAAGAGACGGTCATCTTGGGCTTTCACAACCTTTTCAATCAAGGCATCATCTGAAACAGTTGCCAGTTCAGGCATTTCATTGTGGTGAACTCCAATTTCAAGAGAGCGACATGCCTTGAGAAGTGACTCCTCAATGTTACGACCAATAGCCATGACTTCTCCAGTCGCCTTCATTTGGGTCCCAAGACGACGCTCACCTTTTTCAAACTTGTCAAATGGGAAACGTGGAATCTTAGCAACCACGTAGTCAAGAGCTGGCTCAAACATGGCATAAGTTGAACCTGTAACTGGGTTAATGACCTCATCCAGAGTCAAACCAACGGCAATCTTGGCAGCCAATTTGGCAATCGGATAACCCGTCGCCTTAGAAGCAAGGGCTGACGAACGCGATACACGAGGGTTTACTTCGATAACATAGTACTTGAAGCTATGCGGATCAAGGGCCAGCTGAACGTTACATCCACCTTCAATTTTGAGGGCACGAATGATGCTCAAGCTCGCATCACGTAGCATTTGGTTTTCATAGTCGGACATGGTTTGCGCAGGGGCAAATACAATGGAATCCCCTGTGTGAATCCCAACTGGGTCAAAGTTTTCCATGTTACAAACAACCAAAGCATTATCAGCTGAATCGCGCATGACTTCGTACTCGATTTCCTTGAAACCTGCGATTGAACGTTCAATCAAACATTGGGTAACAGGTGACAGTTTCAACCCATTTTCAGCGATTTCACGAAGTTCTTCCTCGTTGGCACACATACCACCACCAGTACCACCAAGTGTGAAAGCTGGACGAACGATAACTGGGTAGCCGATTGATGCCGCAAAGGAAACTGCTTCTTCTACTGTGTTGACAATTTCAGATTCAGGGATCGGCTGCTCAAGCTCTTCCATCAATTGTTTAAAGAGGTCACGGTCCTCCGCTTGGTCGATGGCAGATAATTTAGTACCCAGAAGTTCGACACCCAATTCATCTAGAATACCATTTTTAGACAACTCCATGGCCATATTGAGTCCTGTTTGCCCACCAAGAGTTGGAAGCAAAGCATCTGGACGTTCCTTACGGAGAATACGTGTCACAAACTCAAGTGTAATCGGTTCAATATAAACCTTGTCAGCAATTTCCTTATCCGTCATGATGGTTGCAGGATTTGAGTTCACTAAGACAACTTCATAACCTTCCTCTTTCAAAGACAAACAGGCCTGGGTCCCAGCGTAGTCAAACTCAGCAGCCTGACCAATAATAATCGGACCAGAACCAATCACCATAATTTTTTGAATATCAGTACGTTTAGGCATAGTTTATGATACAAAGCCCGTAAAGAACACAGTGAAAATAGGAAACTCGGTGCAGACGCCTTTAGCGTCAAGACGATGTTTTTCTTTTTCACACAGTTCTTAGGGCGTGTTCACTTCCGCGAACAATGTATCTTCTCCTTTCTATTCGTCGCCTCACAGAGCGACATTAAATAAGATACAAAGGACGAATAGAAAGCGATTGAATTTTAGGAAACCAAGGAAGGATTGACAATCCAAGTTGGTTTCTCTAAATTCCGAGCTTTCCGTCCGTGTTCAGTTACATAAATTCTCCGACGAGCTTTTACTCGTTCTTAGTTTGCTTGTTTAAAAGCTTCCATCATCTCGATAAATTCATCAAATAGGTAACTTGCGTCGTGTGGACCAGGAGCTGCATCTGGGTGGAATTGTACAGAAAAACCTGGTTGGTATCTGTGGCGAACTCCTTCAACTGACTTGTCATTGATTTCTTCGTGGGTAATGATCAAATGCTCTGGCAAGTCCTCACGGCTGACTGCATAACCATGGTTTTGGCTGGTAAAGTCTACGCGTCCTGTTGCAATCTCACGTACCGCGTGGTTAAATCCACGGTGACCAAACTTCATCTTATATGTCTTAGCCCCGTTTGCCATGGCAAAGAGTTGGTGTCCCATACAAATTCCGAAGATTGGAATTTTTCCTTGCACACCACGAATCATGTCCAGTGCTTCTGGAACGTCTTCTGGGTTACCTGGGCCATTTGACAACATAACTCCATCAGGATTGAGGTGGAGAATTTCTTCTGCTGTTGTTGAATAAGGAACAACCGTAACGTTACAGTTGCGCTTAGAAAGTTCACGTAGGATTGAGTGCTTGAGCCCAAAGTCTACTAAGACCACACTCAAACCAACTCCAGGAGCTGGGTAGGAAGTTTTAGTAGAAACCTGCTTGATATTGTCTGTCGGCAAGACTGTTGCTTGGAGCTGATCCGTCACATGGTCCATGCTGTCCCCAACGTGAGTCAAGGTTGCACGCATAGTACCGTGCTTACGGATAATCTTGGTAAGGGCACGCGTATCAATCCCTGAAATACCTGGAATTTTCTTAGCTTTCAAAAATTCATCTAAGGTCATTTGATTCCGCCAGTTGCTAGCTCTACGTGCCTCTTCAAAAACAACGACTCCCTTACAAGTTGGAATGATGGATTCGTAATCATCACGGTTAATTCCATAATTTCCCACCAAAGGATAAGTGAAGGTCAAGATTTGTCCATTATAAGACTGATCTGTAATGGATTCTTGGTAACCAGTCATCCCTGTGTTAAAGACGATTTCGCCTGTTACATCAATGTCTGCTCCGAAGGCCTTGCCTTCAAAAACTGTGCCATCTTCTAATACTAGAAGTCTTTTTGTCATATTTTCACCTCTCGTGGACGCTCTCTGGCGTCTTTTAACGTCTTGTGTTTTAGTTGGCGTTTCTACTCGCCAATACGGATTCTAAGATTGCCATCCGAACAAAGACACCATTGGTCATTTGTTGGACAATGCGTGATTTTGGCGCTTCAACCAAGTGGTCAGCAATTTCCACATCTCGATTCACTGGGGCCGGATGCATAATGATTGCTGTTTCTTTTAAGCGATTATAGCGTTCTTGGTTCAAACCGTGTTGAGCATGGTAGTCTTCTTTTGAAAAGACCGCTCCACTTTCATGGCGTTCATGTTGAACTCGGAGTAACATCAAAACATCCACCTGATCAACAATCTCATCAATAGTTACAAACTGTCCATAGTCCGCAAACTCTTGACTTCTCCATTCCTCAGGTCCTGCAAAGAACAGTTCAGCTCCCAAGCGTTTCAAAATCTGCATATTTGATTTGGCAACGCGTGAGTGGTCCAAGTCGCCTGCAATAGCAACCTTAAGACCCTCAAAGTGCCCAAATTCCTCATAAATAGTCATCAAATCAAGCAAGCTCTGGCTAGGATGTTGTCCCGAGCCATCACCACCATTGATAATAGAAGTTGTAATCGACGGACTCGCAATCAACTCTCTGTAATAGTCGACCTCTGGGTGGCGAATCACACAGACATCCACTCCTAGAGCAGATAGGGTCAAGATGGTATCATACAATGTCTCACCCTTATTGACCGAACTAGTCTTCACATCAAAGTCAAGTCGTTCCAGCCCCAGCTTAATCTCTGCCACTTCAAAGGACTTATGTGTCCGTGTAGAATCTTCAAAGAAGAGATTCGATACGATAGGTTTGTTCTCGTAGGGAAGTTGGGCTCCGTTTTTAAACTCGATTCCTCGTTTGATCAATTTCATCACTTGATCGACAGTGAGGTCTTCCATGGAAACCACATGGTTCAGTGCTTGTTGATTTTCTGACATGGCTACTCCTTCAGCTTTCTAAGCTTCTTCAGTAATCAGAACTCTGTCTTGGCCATCAAGTTCTGTCATCTCTACGATGATTTCTTCAGAACGGCTAGTTGGGATATTTTTCCCAACGTAATCTGGACGGATAGGCAATTCTCTATGTCCACGGTCAACTAGCACCGCAAGACTCACGCGCGCAGGACGACCATGGCCGACAATGTTATCAATAGCGGCGCGGATGGTACGGCCTGTATAGAGTACATCATCCACCAAGATAACTTCACGGTCTGTCACATCAACAGAAATCAAAGAAGTATCTTCTCCGCTTTTAACATCATCACGGAAAGGCTTGGTGTCCAGTTCCACAACAGGAACAGTGATATTTTCCAACTGCTCCAAGCGTTCTTTGATACGATGAGCGATGAAAACACCACGCGTTTTTATCCCAGCTAGGATAATTTTATTCAAATCCTTATTGCGCTCGATAATCTCATAAGTAATTCGCGTAATCGCTCGTTTGACAGTCAATTCGTCTACAACTTCTTTTGTCTTCATGACAAACCTCCAAAAAGAAAAGTCTCCTTACACAAGGAGACTTGAAATGTATAGCCAAGCGAGCCCTACTGTATACAGTATAGACTTACCCTTCTACTTTATCGCGCTCCTTGCCTGCCTCACGGGACAGGTTTAAAGGACTATTTAGTTACCATTTACTATAGCACAAAGCACCCTTAAAATCAAGCAAAAACTTTTTCAGAGTCCCCTTAAACATTGCTAAAATCATATAACTGGGGATAGTGGTCACATTCTGGATTTTTGGGATGACAGATAGCTCGTCCAAAGTAAATCATGGCCTGGTGAGCTGCTAACCATTCTTCTGGTGGCAAGACATCCATAACACGTTTCTCTACTTCAAGTGGCGTAGCTGATTTTTTAACGATATCGTGATGTTTGCAAATACGCTCCACATGAGTATCGACTGCGAAGGCTGGGATTCCATAGCCCACACTCATGACAACATTGGCTGTCTTACGACCAACACCTGCTAGATTTTCTAATTCTTCACGTGTCTGAGGGACTTGACCATCAAAATCATCTAGTAACTGTTGGGCACATTTTTTAAGGAATTTAGCCTTATTTCGATACAGTCCCAGATGAGAAATGTGTGAAGCAATTTCACTCTCTGTCGCTACAGACATGGCTTGCGGCGTTGGAAAAGCAGCAAAGAGCCCTGGTGTGGCCTTATTTACCGCTGCATCTGTGGTCTGGGCTGACAGCATCACCGCAACCAGTAGTTCAAAATGATTGGTAAAATCAAGACTAGGCTTAGCATCTGGAAAGAGGGCAATAATTTCCTCTATGACATGACGGGCACGTTTCTTAGATAAAACCATCTACTCGTCTCCATCAAACAGTCCTTGCAAGCCAGCAAATGGACTGTTTTCTTCTTTCTTGACTGCTTGTTGGGCTTGGTATTCATCTTCAGTCATGATTTGCCAGTCATTTCCTGACACAAAACCTTGGCCCGCCTCTTCTTCTGCCGTCAAGACCTTGATAGGGATATTGAGCAGAATATTATCTGCTACGCTCTCAGCAAGGTCGATTTCCCCATTTTCGATAGGCAAGACCAAATCATCATCTAGAACTTCCTGGTCTAGTTGGTTGGTCGCTCCTTCCATGAAAACTTCTGTGACTGGATAAGACTCAGCCAACTCAACTGGCTCCATACTGCGGCTGGAAGCAAGGACAATGGTATATGACAACTGATAGTCCAAGAAATACAGACGGTCTTCGTACTGCACCTTCCCCACTGCAAGGATATCTTTGACATCTAAAATCTCTTGATTTCGTTTACACAAGTCTGCTGCCAGGTCTAAAGCTTGTTCAAAATGTAGGCCTTCAGGTTGCTTACGAATTTCTTGAATGTTTAACTTCATATTTCCTCCATAAAGATGTACTCACTTGATTATACCATGAAAAGGCTATAAGTCAGCCTCCCAAACTTTGAGATTAAAATCTCATTTTTTAACATATTTACTATGACAAACTTTCCTATTAGTGCTATACTATAGGCAAGAATACATCAGAGCAAGGAGAATGCTCATATGGAAGACAAAGCACTCATCACTGAAGCTTATCGACTCCTTTCCGAGTTAAATAAAAGCTACCAAAGCTGTAAACAAGGAACAGCTGATGATCTTCGACTGCAAGAGCTGCTGAACACCACTCTTAAGGAACTAAAAACAGCAGAAAAGCTGGACAACAGTATCTTAATCGACCTTGAGAAATTTTACCAACGCACCAGTCTTCTGATTGGACTGGGTAGCCTAAAACTAAATGATCAAGCACGCACCGCTTGGCGAAACTATGACAAGTTCCATTACGAGCACGTCAAACACGTACTGACTCTCTATGGACCTGTTTTTGGATTTTAGAGTTTAGAATTTTGGATTTTCTATTGACAAAATTTCCTTAAAGGTATAGGATAGAGATACTAATACTCGGAGGTATGGGAGACATGAACAACTAATCTATCAAATAAAGAACTTTATTTAGTAGATCTTGTTTTTGTCTCTTTTTGTGTGCTCTTTTTATACTAGATTTTCTAGTATCTTGTCCTCATTGAAAATCGAAAAACTAGAAAGCTATGCTCCTCTTGAGTTGGGTTAGGCAGCTCCAAGCTAGTTTGACGAGTTTTTCAACGAGGATAATAGAGTTTTTGACAGTGACTTTGGGCTCTACTAGATAAAGTAGAGCTTTTTGTTATGCAATATCGACATTCTAGAAAGGGCAAGAATATGATAAAAATCAATCATCTAACCATCACGCAAAACAAAGATCTACGAGATCTTGTATCTGACCTAACCACGACTATCCAAGACGGGGAAAAGGTTGCTATTATTGGTGAAGAAGGAAATGGTAAATCGACTTTACTACGAGCTTTAATGGGGGAAGCATTACCTGATTTTACTATCAAGGGCGACATCCAGTCTGATCTTCAATCACTGGCCTACATTCCTCAAAAACTCCCTGAAATCCTGAAAAATAGGACTCTACACGACTACTTCTTTTTGGATTCTGCTGATTTAGACTACAGCATTCTTTATCGTTTGGCGGAGGAGTTGCACTTTGATAGCGACCGTTTTGCTAGCGACCAAGAAATTGGTAGCCTCTCGGGGGGCGAATCTTTGAAAATTCAGCTCATCCACGAGTTAGCCAAACCCTTTGAGATTCTATTTTTGGATGAACCTTCAAATGACCTAGACCTTGAGACGGTTGATTGGCTAAAAGGTCAGATTCGAAAGATTAGGCAAACTGTTATTTTCATTTCCCATGATGAAGACTTTCTTTCTCAAACGGCTGATACTATTGTCCACTTGCGACTGGTCAAGCATCGGAAAGAAGCGGAAACGCTAGTCGAGCATTTAGACTATGATCGCTATAGTGAGCAGAGAAAGGCTAATTTTGCAAGACAAAGCCAGCAAGCTGCTAACGACCAGAGAGCCTATGACAAAACCATGGAAAAACATCGCCGCGTCAAGCAAAATGTGGAAACTGCACTTCGAGCTACCAAAGACAGTACTGCCGGTCGCCTATTGGCTAAAAAGATGAAAACTGCTCTCTCTCAAGAAAAACGCTTTGAAAAGGAAGCTCAGTCCATGACCCAAATGCCACTTGAAGAGGAACAAATCCAACTTTTCTTCTCAGACATCCAACCATTACCATCTTCTAAAGTCTTAATCCAACTGGAAAAAGAAAATTTATCCATTGGCAAGCGCATTTTAGCTCAGGAGTTACAACTAACTGTTCGTGGCCAAGATAAAATCGGTATCATCGGGCCAAATGGTGTTGGAAAATCAACACTGTTAACCAAATTGCAACAACTGCTCAGCGCTAAAAGAGAAATATCGCTTGGTTTTATGCCACAAGATTACCATAAAAAACTGCAATTGGATTTATCTCCAGTAGCCTATCTCAGCCAAACTGGGGAAAAAGAGGAACTACAGAAAATCCAATCTCACCTAGCCAGTCTCAATTTCAACTATCCAGAGATGCACCATCAAATCCGCTCCCTATCTGGCGGTCAACAAGGTAAACTCCTACTTTTGGATTTAGTGTTGCGCAAACCAAACTTTCTCCTTCTGGATGAGCCTACACGTAATTTTTCTCCCACTTCTCAACCTGAAATCAGAAAACTATTTGCCTCTTATCCTGGCGGTCTGATCACTGTTTCGCATGACAGACGCTTCTTAAAAGAGGTCTGTACGAGTATCTATCGTTTGACAGATCGTGGTTTGGAAGTTGTTGATTTACAAGATTTATAAATGTTGAACATAGCAAAAATCCAGAGACGATCTCTGGATTTTGTTTACACACGTCTTTCTTGGGATCATTGATATAAAGAGCGCTTCTGGCGTCTTTTACGTGACAGATTATGCTCTGACTTTTGTTTAAATTATATAAGCTAGAAATCATTTTTTACTATTTTACAGCTCAAAGCATTCTAATGCATCATTATCTCATATACAAAAAGCAAAATGCAACCAGATTATTGAGGACATGCAAAAGAATGGAATTCCATAGGTTGTCAGAAGTCTTATACCTTACCCCAAATGCAAATCCCATACCTAAATAGCTGATAAAGCTAGGAATAGTATAGGGACCATGCAGATAAGCAAAAAGAAGCGACGTGGCAAACAAGCCAAAATATGTATTCTTAAATACTATCCCCTGTAACATACCTCGCATAAAGATTTCTTCCGTGACAGGTGCCAAAACACAGAGATCCACAAAAAGTACAGACCATGAAAGTGATAAACTTTGCACAGTTTGAGTTGTGTCTGATTGGGTAGGGCCTAAAAAATTGACCAAAATATAAAAGAGGAAAAGCAAGGCGTATGAAAGAAAACATTTAAGAATATCTTTTAGGTAGATTTTCCGAATGTGAAACAAGTCATACTTTTTTCCTACATATAAAAATATTGCAAGTTCAACAAGCGTAAAAAGGATGGATAGCGGTAATGAATTTATTCGCATAATTATCTCTGCTATACTCAAATGAATTGGCATAAAAATCAAAATCAAGAAAAACGTCATCCAGCGCTTATACATCATTCACCTCAATTATATTGAATTACATATATTATACTATTTTTTGGTGAGATAACAAGTTAAAAGCGAAACACTAAAAGCAAAAATCCAGAGAGATTTCTCTGGATTTTCTTACATCTGTTTCAAGCGTTCGATTCGTTCTGAGATAGGTGGGTGGGTATAAAAGAGTTTTTGAAGTCCCCCACCTTTCTTGGGATCATTGATATAAAGAGCGCTGCTGGCATCGTCAACATGGTGATGCATCGGCTCGCTATCCTCCAACTTACGCAAGGCATTGATCATCCCTTGAGGATTACGAGTCAGCTCCACACTGGATGCATCCGCTAGAAATTCCCTCTGACGGGAAATGGCAAGTTGCACCAAGGTTGCTGCGAGAGGTGCTAGAACAATGGCTAAGAGAGAGATAACAAGCATGATAATCTCCAAACCATTTCCATCGCGATCATTATCACTCCGTCTGCGATCAGCGCCTCCCCACCACATCATCCGTCCTGCCATACTAGACAGAAGGGTAATGGCACTTGCAAGGGCAACAGCAATGGTCGAAATGCGGATATCGTAGTTTCGGATATGACTGACTTCATGCCCCATAACAGCTTCTAGCTCCTCACGATTCATGATAGCCAGAAGACCCGAAGTGGCTGCGACAGCTGCATTCTGCGGATTCGAACCTGTTGCAAAGGCATTTAAAGAAGAATCCTCAATAATGAAAACACGCGGCATAGGAATCTGAGCAACCATGGCCATATCTTCTACTACATGGTAGAGGTCTGGCGCTGTTTGCTCATCAACCTCACGCGCCCCATTCATGGACATGACAATCTCTGTCGATTGAAAGATCATAGTTAATGCATAGACAAAACCGATGATTAGGGCTATAATCATACCCCCAAGACCTGAGCGCATGAAGAGATAGCCAACCGCATAACCAACCAAGGCCAAGAGTAGGAAGAAAACCAGCAACAAAATCCAGGTTTTTCGTTTATTGCTCGCAATTTGATCAAACAACATCTTAGTCACCTAAACCGCTAAAGTCAACTTTAGGAACTGCCTTTTCCTCTTCAGGTGTTTGAAGGAAGTCTGCAGCTTTAAAGCCAAATAGTCCTGCGATGATGTTGCTTGGGAAACTTTCAAGTTTTACATTGTAGTTGCTGACAACACTGTTGTAAAGTTGGCGTGAGTAAGAAATTTTATTTTCTGTATTGGTCAACTCTTCTTGCAATTTGATAAAGTTAGCACTAGCTTTCAAGTCTGGGTAATTCTCTGCTACTGCAAAGATACCAGAAATCTGGCGGGTAAGGGCATCACTGGCCTTCATAGCTTCTGCCGGTGAAGTTGCTGCGGCTACTTGTCTACGAAGTTCTGTCACTTTTTCCAAGGTAGAACCTTCATATTTGGCATAGCCTTTGACTGTTTCAATCAAGTTTGGGAGGAGATCATTACGACGCTTCAACTGAACATCGATCTGGCTCCAAGCCTCCTTGGTCTGCATACGATTTTTAACCAAATCGTTATAGCTAACAATCACAAAAATAACAATCAGAGCCAAAACTCCAAGAATAATCCAAGTCATAATCTTATTCCTTTCTGCTTTTAGATTACTACCAGTATATCAAATTTTTAATGAATATGGTAAAATAAGATGATACTAGAGAAGGAAACTACTATGAAACCAGAAACATTTTACAGCCTACTAGCTGAGCAAAATATTTCACTTTCGGACCAGCAAAAGAACCAATTTGAACGCTATTTTGAGCTCTTGGTCGAGTGGAATGAAAAGATTAACCTGACCGCTATTACAGACAAAGAAGAAGTTTATCTCAAACATTTTTACGATTCGATTGCACCTATTCTGCAAGGCTTGATTTCAAATGAAACTATCAAACTTCTTGATATCGGAGCGGGGGCAGGATTTCCTAGTCTGCCCATGAAAATTCTCTATCCTCAGTTGGAGGTGACCATCATTGATTCGCTCAATAAGCGCATTAACTTCCTTCAGCTTTTGGCTCAGGAGTTGGATTTGGATGGTGTTCACTTCTACCATGGACGGGCAGAAGACTTTGCCCAAGACAAGAACTTCCGTGCCCAGTTTGATATGGTGACGGCTCGTGCGGTTGCCCGTATGCAGGTTTTGTCTGAGCTGACCATTCCCTATCTTAAAGTTGGCGGCAAACTATTGGCACTCAAGGCCAGCAATGCTCCTGAGGAATTGCTAGAAGCCAAGAATGCCCTTAACCTCCTCTTTAGTAAGGTAGAGGACAACCTCAGCTATGCCCTGCCAAATGGAGATCCGCGCTACATCACTGTGGTCGAAAAGAAAAAAGAAACCCCAAATAAATATCCACGTAAGGCTGGCATGCCCAACAAACGCCCACTTTAAACAATGGTGCCCCTTGTTTAAAATTCAGAAAACCATTTACAAAATCAACTTCGCTCTCACATTTCTAGGATCGGGAAAAATTCGTTTACAAAACGGACCTCACTCTCACATTTCTGGGATCGGGAAAAATTCGTTTACAAAACGAATTTTTTCTGCTATACTATCCTAAGCAAAGGTTTTTAATGTCATCCTGTGAGGTGACGAAGGCGCAGATTTATATAAATTTTTAAAAGATAGCTATTTTTTAAAAAGTCTTACTCTGAGGGCCTATTGCTGCAAAATAATGGGCTCTTTTTTGGTGCCCAAAAGTGAGGTTTTTATGAAACAGGAATCAACTGTTGACTTGTTACTAGACGTTGATCAACGTCCTTCTGCTGGTAAAGGTATTCTTCTAAGCTTCCAGCACGTATTTGCCATGTTTGGCGCAACCATTCTCGTTCCCTTAATTTTGGGAATGCCCGTATCGGTTGCTCTCTTTGCATCCGGTATTGGAACACTTATCTACATGATTTCTACTGGCTTTAAGGTTCCAGTTTACCTAGGTTCTTCATTCGCCTTTATCACGGCTATGTCTTTAGCCATGAAAGAAATGGGGGGCGATGTATCTGCTGCTCAAACGGGGGTAATCTTGACTGGTTTGGTCTATGTTCTTGTAGCAGCAAGTGTTCGTTTTGCAGGTACGAAATGGATTGATAAACTCTTGCCCCCAATCATTATCGGACCTATGATTATCGTTATCGGTCTTGGTCTTGCTGGTTCTGCTGTAACGAATGCTGGACTCGTAGCAGACGGAAACTGGAAAAACGCCCTTGTAGCCGTTGTTACATTCTTGATTGCCGCCTTTATCAATACAAAAGGAAAAGGTTTCCTTCGTATCATTCCTTTCCTCTTTGCCATCATCGGTGGGTACATCTTCGCTATGATGCTTGGTTTGGTTGACTTTACCCCAGTCCTTCAAGCCAATTGGTTTGAAATTCCTGGTTTCTACTTGCCATTTAGTACAGGTGGAGCCTTTAAAGAGTACAACTTGTACTTCGGTCCTGAAACAATCGCCATCTTGCCAATCGCTATTGTAACCATTTCAGAACACATCGGAGACCACACAGTTTTAAGCCAAATCTGTGGCCGTCAATTCCTGAAAGAACCAGGACTTCACCGTACGCTTCTTGGTGATGGTATCGCGACATCTGTATCAGCCTTCCTCGGTGGACCAGCTAATACGACCTACGGAGAAAATACAGGGGTTATCGGGATGACTCGTATCGCTTCTGTCTCCGTTATCCGTAACGCGGCCTTCATCGCCATTGCTCTTAGCTTCCTAGGGAAATTTACTGCCTTGATTTCAACCATTCCAAATGCTGTGCTTGGTGGCATGTCCATCCTTCTCTACGGAGTTATCGCCAGCAACGGTTTGAAAGTTTTGATTAAGGAACGCGTTGACTTCAGTCAAATGCGTAACCTCATCATTGCTAGTGCCATGTTAGTACTTGGACTTGGGGGAGCCATCCTCAAACTTGGGCCAGTTACACTTTCAGGTACTGCTTTATCAGCCATGACAGGAATCATCTTGAACTTGATCTTGCCACACGAAAACAAAGACTAATCATCTATATACACAAAATCCACTCGATTGAGTGGATTTTTTAATTACTTACTCTTTATTTCCAACAGTAAATCTTTCAAAGAAATAATGGTCACGGCTAGTAAAATCATAGCCATACCGACAAAATCAATCGCATAAAACTGTTCCTTCATAATCAGAAAGGCAAAGAAAACGGCAGAAATTGGTTCTATGGAAGCTAATAAACTAGACTTAACAGGGCCTATCAGACTAGCTCCTTTTAGGAAAGCTGTATAGGCAAAAACCGTTCCGATGATGATAATCCCAGCAAATGCAAAGAGAAAATCTAAGCTGGTTGGTATGCTGGCCTGTAAGACTCCTGTGAAAGGAATAGCCACTACACCAGAAATAACCATCCCAACACCAATCACCAAAATACTGCCCCACTTCTTAATCAAAGCAATAGGAAGGATGATATAGAGGGCATAGGTCAAGGCTGAAAAGAGGCCCCAGAACAGACCTAGGGGTGTGACAGATAACTGGTCAACTTTCCCGTGCGTCGCAATCAGAAAAGTTCCTCCTATAGCCAATCCAATCGAAATAATCTCAGCCAGTGTCGGTGCTACCCTATCTTTCATACAGGTATAAACCAAGATCCCAACGGGGCACACATACTGGAGAACTGTCGCTGTTCCAGCATTGGTCTCCTGAATGGCAGAAAGATAGGCAAACTGGTTTAAGAAAAGTCCGAACACTGCAAATAGCAACAGAGATAGCAGACTTTTTCTGTCTTTTATAAAAGCATAGAGTTTATTCTTTGCAGTCACGTAGGATAAGAACACCAGTGCCAAGCCTGCAATGATAAGTCGCAAATTGGTCAAGACTAAAGCAGAAATCCCGTGTGCCATCAGGTATTGGCCACTGGTTTCAGACAAGCCCCAAGCAATCCCCGCCACTACTGTATACAGAGTTCCTTTTACGGTTTTTGACATACTTCTTCCTACTCCTCTTGACGAATCATTTCCATCACTTGGTTTCGATCGACTATCCACTGGGCACGCTCATCCTTCTCATACGTTCGATTGGATAAAAAGATAGCCGCCTCCTGCTTCTCTCGATTCCACATAATGAAGGTACCTGTATAACCCGTATGGTCGAGCCAAGCTCCTTCCAGATTCCATGATAGAGACCGCTCCTTATCATCTAAAGGAGAAAAATTTCGGCTCAATTCTGCTGCAAAATCATCTTTCAAATAATGTTCCAGAAAAATCTGCAAATCCTTAACAGTCGAAAACAAACCAGCACTTCCTGCGTGTTTCCCTAATAGACGGGCTTTGGGATCGTGAATGTTTCCGGCCTCCACCCCTCTCACTGTTGGTACAGCTTGCTCAACAGGACCAAACATCGTTTCCTTCATCCCCCATGGTTCCAAAACTTGTTTTTTTATAATCTGATCCAAGTCTTGGTTAAAGATTTTTTCCAAAAGAAAGCCCAAGAGTAAAAAGTGAACGTCCGAGTATAGGAAGGCTGGCTGATTTCGTCTGTTGAGGTGAAACATGGCTTCTCTTAATTCCTCTGCCCTTAACTTGTCTCGATTGGGAATAAAGGGGTCCAAGTCTGTGGCATGGGTCAGAAGCTGCCGTATAGTGATATCAGGATAATCACACTCCGGTAAAAAATCCGTTACCGGTCGCTCAATATCGAATGTGCCCTGCTGCCACAAGAAGGTCAAAACCGTCCCCACTCCCACGACCTTACTCACACTGGCTAGATCATAAACCAAACCACTTTCTGTCTTCAAGTCTCTTTCTGGATCACTCAATCCTAGATAAGACTCTTTCCATTCACCATCCTTATAATACGCAAAAGAGGCCCCGGGATAAATCCCTGCCTCAATTTGATTTTCTATTTTTCTTAGAATTTTTTCCCACTTCATGCTTCTTCAAACCACAATTCAATGTTATTGGTATCTTTACCGAGGAAGAATTTTTCAGACTTAGGGACAAAGTAGCCTGTCTTTTCAAATTTCTGACGAAGACTGGTTAGATCAAAATTCTTGACTAAAAATTTTAACATCGTCAGGTCCCAAGTGACATTGTTTTCAACAGCCAAATCTGGTCCTTGTCCTTTAGTAAAGGTAATTACTGGCGCTACTCCTTCGGGATCAAGTAAACTCTCTGTCCCTTCAGGTAAACGCAACTCCATAGAAACCTCAAATTGGCTCACGTATTTTATACTTGTATTTGAATAAAATTCAGGAACAGTTTCCAGTGGAACCAAATCTCTTATATCATCTTCTGCATGAACAAGGATCACATCCTCTTCAGGAGAAACAATCTCAAAAGCATACCCACGGTTTCCTTTAAATAGGCGAGGAAGAGACTTCATCTGAGAAAGGAGGGCCTCGATTTCAGAAGGATTCTCAACCTTTATCAAGAGTCTAGCTAGCTTCTTAAGCCCTTCAACTCTGCGTGTTCGCATGCTTGGAGCCTCTTCTAAAATCAATCTTTCAGTACCTGTCTGATCACCTAAGGAAAGAAAGGCAGACTCTTCCAGCAAAGGTTTCATCCCTAGGGTTTCAATGTAAAATTTTTCATTTAATTTTCGATTATTAACTTTCAAAGTCGGAACGATCCGAACAATCTCATTCACATTCATAAATTCCTCCAACTCTTTTATTTTAAAGGATTTTCGAATATTTTACAAGCCATATCTATTTTATTTAGAAATTTTATAACAAAAAAACTGGGATTCCCCAGTTTTATTTTTTATAGGTAAAGTAGTTTAAATAGTGCTACTGCTGCAATACCCGCTGCAATTGGAGCTACAACCGGAACCCATGCATACCACCATTTTGAATCACCCTTGTGTTGACCAAGAACTGATTTTGGAAGGAGTTCATGAAGAAGACGTGGTCCAAAGTCACGAGCTGGGTTCAAACCAGGTCCAGTAGGTCCACCGAGTGAAGTTACCAAGGCCATTACTAGGAAACCAAGTGCCAAGTGCGCAACTGAGATCCCAGCAGCTGTATGTGGAGCTACTTGAGCTTTCACTGCCAATTCACTTAAATCAACAGTTTGTCCAGCTTGAGTAGCCATTTGTTTCATGTATTGAAGAACCTCAGCACCAAAGAAGTTTTTAGTCAAACCAAGTGCTGCAAAGAAAAGAACAAATGAACCTACAAACTCATTGAGGAAACCGTTAACAGTAGCTGCAAAACGTGATTCTTTTGTACCGTGGTCGATGCTTGAAATCGTTGAGAAGGTACCCAAGATATTGTTTGGATTTTCTGTCTTCAAGTAGTAAGGACGGTGAGTCGCTACAACCAAAGCTTGACCAAAGATTGCTCCCAAAACTTGTGCTAGGATGTAATATGGTACTTGCTCCCAAGAGAAAAGTCCACTAACAGCAAGTCCAAGAGTGAAAGCTGGGTTGATGTGGTTACCAGATACATTACCAAACATCAAGGCTGGGATCATAACCCCCATACCATAACCAACCGCGATAACGAGCCAGCCACTTTGGTGACCTTTCGTACCTTTAAGTTCAACGTTAGCAACTGCACCATTACCAAGAATGATCAAAATAGCAGTTCCCAAGAATTCTGTGGCATATTTAATAGCCCATGTAAAATCCATTTGATAGATTCTCCTTAAATTTTTTTAGACAATCCTTATTCTATCAATTTTTAGGCCTTTTAGCAATATCTTTTCTAAAAGAATCTCTGGAAAACGCTTTATTTAACTTATCTTTAAGAAAAGGACAAAAGAAGTCAAACTCCTTTTGTCCTAATCGTTATTCTTGACGTTGACCAAAATCTGCAATCATCTGCTCCATCTCTTGGCGACTCGGAGTGGTCAACATATAAAGGTAGTCCCCTTGTAGCTCTGCAAAGGCTGCTGGCATGATTTTTTTGACCTTGAATTGCTGGCTGTACTTAGCAAGCAAGTCTTCTTCTGAATAGACATAGTTTGCATTGGCACGACGTGATGTAGCTAGACAGTATTGAGGTTCAAACTCTGATGCTGGGAACTCTTCTCCTGCGACAATAGCTGCATAACCTCGGTAGAGATCCAAGGAGTGGGCAAAGTTATAAACATCAATGGTAAAGCCACCTGCAGGACGGTTATTGTACTCAATGGCAATGTAGTCATCCCCGTCACGGAAAAACTCGATATGGAAAAAGCGCTCTTTCATACCAAATTCCTTGACAATGGCCTCGCCATACTTGCGCAGTTTGGGATCCATATCCTTGAGTACATAGTAGGAATTGTCCATCTTATAAATCATGAGATCAAGTGGTGTATGGGCGTAGTCGAAAGTCGTTGAAAAGACGATGTTGCCATCTTTGTCCACAAGCCCGTCAAAAGTACAGATTTCGCTAGAAGTGACAAATTTTTCAAAGAAATAAACGGTTGAATGGTCCCATTCAGCCTTAAAGTGATTTACATCGTCTTCTGTCTCAAGCTTAAAGGTTGCTGCCGCTCCCACTCCATTATCAGGTTTGGCAATCATTGGTAGACCGATTTCGGTCACTGCTTTATCCACATCTGCTTCCGTATGGATAACAGCACCAGGTACCACAGGGACACCTGCTTTTTTGAAAAGTTTCTTCATATCAGACTTAAACTTGGTCTTTTTGAGATCCTCTGGTTTGGCACCAAAAATATTGAATTGCTCTCTGAGTGTTGCGTCCAGCTCAAGCCAGTATTCATTGTGGGACTCGATGCGGTCGATTGGTCCATGCTTGTAGAACAGAAAGGCAACAGCACGTTTTACTTCGTCTATGTTCTCAAGATTGTCCACACGGAAATACTCAGTTAGGCTATTTCGCAAAGGTTCATCTAGTTGTTCGTAAGGTTCTTGACCAATCCCCAAAACGGTGATGCCTTTATTGGCTAGCTCGATGGTAAACTGTTGAAAGTTTTGCGGATAGTAGGGAGAAATAACAAGGTAATTCATAGGCAACTCCTTTTATAGATACAGGTGTCCAAGAAAATAGGGCATTTGTTTACGCCACCATTCCCAGTTGTGGGCGACATCGTGTCCCCATTCAGCAAACCAGGCTGGAATTTGTTTCTGGTCAAAGGCTTCTTTGAGCTTGTAGAAAGATGGTAGACCATCTTGTTCCCAGGCACCAAGGCCCGTACAGACAACGATTTCTGCCTGACGGTAACGATCAATAAACCAGCCATCGTTTTGATTCCAGATATAATCTACAGGCGAGTTTTGGTAAATAGCATCATCATTGTAGTAATCGCCAACGAAGAAACGTGCGTCGTAAACACCACTGAGGGCAATCACCTTGGTAAAGACATCTGGATGCTGGAGAAAGAAATTGAGTGCATGATAGGCCCCCATCGAGCAACCTGTCGTCATCATGCCATCAAACCAACCTGTCTTGTGCTTGATAAAAGGAATGGCCTCCTCAATCACATAGCGTTCGTAGGCACGATGCATCTCCGCCTGGTCATGACCATTTTTCCAAGTAGCCAGCCAGCTCTCACTGTAAACACTGGAGAGCGTAAAGAACTGGACGCGCCCTTCCTCGATAAAGGAAGCACAGGCGTCGATCATGCCAAAATCATAGTATTCGTTGTGACTGCCACCAGATGAAGCAAAAACAACAACTGGAATCCCAGCATGTCCATAACGGTTGAGGTACATTTCACGGTTGAGATTGCCACTCCAGTGGCTAAGGTTTTCAATATGCATTGGCTTTCTCCTTTCTTAACTTACCATTTCTCTGCAAAAAATCGGAGACAGTCTGGTAAATTTTCCGACCAAGGTATTTCACTATGGATGGCACCAGACTGAACTTTCAAGACAAGATTATCCAAGCCTACTCCACCTGCAATCAAATCACGGTAATAGCGAAGCGACGAGTCGATATAGGCTTGTTTAATATTGCCAGCCATCAAGGTCTTGTCCGTATCGTCTGCTTCTTCTGTTCCTACATAGATGAAAATGCGCTGTTCAGGCGACAATTTCTTCCGCTCGATATAGCGGTTAAAGGCTTCTTGGTGAAGCCAGTTGGCAGATGAAAAAACACCTAGACAACCAATTCGGTCTTGGTACTCTAGTCCGATAAATTGGGTAATATTGCCTCCTAGTGACGAACCAATCATAGCTGTATTCTGGCGATCAGCTTTGGTTCGGTAGGTTTCATCGATAAAAGGCTTGACCACCTCCATGACAAACTCGGCATACTCCACACCCTTACCGCCAAACTGCTGGCCTG
Organism: Streptococcus oralis; assembly: GCF_019334565.1. Taxonomy (NCBI): domain Bacteria; kingdom Bacillati; phylum Bacillota; class Bacilli; order Lactobacillales; family Streptococcaceae; genus Streptococcus; species Streptococcus oralis. Next base: position 1,230,045 of record NZ_CP079724.1, read on the forward strand.
GGATAGGAGATTCTTGAAACTTCCAAGCCGCATACTCATTCATCCGCCCCATACCGTCATTATCTATGGCAACGACAATCATGCGACTGATATCAGGATTCCGCTTAATAGCTGGAATAATCTTCCAAGAGTGTCCGATATAAGACTCCTTGCTGTAAAAGACATTTTGTCCATCATGAAAGTAAACAACAGGATAAAAACGGTCTGTGTCTTTCTCGTAGTCCTTAGGCAGAAGAACACGCACACGACGCTCTTTTCCAGTATAAGGAACCTTGAGTTTGTGTTCTTTCATTTTTAAGTAAAAGTAGGAATGATTCATTGTCAGAAAACTCTCTATATTCAAAATTTTATCTTATTATACCATAAAAATAGAAAAAAAGTCAGTTAATGTCCATTTTAAGGATAAATAACTAACTTTTTTCATTTATTTTTCTGAATTCTTCTGGGTTTTCTGATTAGAGGAGATTATCAATTAACTCATCGACAGCATCTTTTTCAACCTGGGGAGTGATTTCAGTAATCATGATACCTGCCACGGCTCTCTCAACCAAGCCTTCAACATCCATGCGTTTTTCATACTGCTCTGCATTCTCTATCTTAGGATTAGTCTTAGGACGGTCAGGTGCAAAAATAGTACAGCAGTCTTCAAAAGGCTGGATTGAAATTTCAAAGGTATCGATTGCCTGAGCGATGTCAATGATTTCCAACTTATCCATAGTAACCACAGGGCGAATGACTGGAGTGCTGGTCACAGCGTTGATAGTCTGCATACTTTCCAAGGTCTGGCTAGCTACTTGGCCAAGACTTTCCCCATTGATGATAACTAAACCATTTCGTACCTCACGGATACGGTCGGTAATGCGCATCATAAAACGACGCGTCAAGGTCATGAGGTAGGCTTCTGGCGCCTTAGCCTTGATTTCTTCTTGAATCTCTGTGAAAGGTACTTCGATAAACTGGATATTTCCACCAAACTTGGTCAATTTTCGAGTCAAATCGTGGGCTTTCTTGAGGGCACCAGGACTTGTGTATGGCGGGCTAGCAAAGTGGACGGCTTCAATATCTACCCCACGTTTAAGAGCTAGATAACCTGCTACAGGTGAGTCAATCCCTCCTGACAACATGAGCATGCCTTTACCAGAACTTCCCACAGGTAATCCTCCTGCTCCACGAAAGGTTTCATAGGAAAGATAGGCAGCATCTTCACGAATCTCAACCTGAAGATTAATATCTGGATTTTTCATCTGAGCTTGTACGTTTGGAATAGCCTCGAAAACAGCTCCACCAAGAGTTTGATTCAGTTCACGACTATCGAGTTCAAAGTTGTGGTCGCTACGCTTGCTAGTGATTTTAAAGGTCATCCCTTCCTTGTAGATTTCCTTCATAATCTCTTGGACAGCAGACTTCAGAACGTCCACTGACTTTTCAATCTTATACACAGGAGAAAAGTTTTGAATCCCAAAGACTTGTTTGAGCGATTCTGCAACTGCTGTATAATCAGCTCCATTGAGGTAAGCGTGGGCACGGTCGCGATCTGCGGTTACCTTAACTTGGGGATAGATGGACAAAACGTCCGAAATATTATTACGAAGTTTATTGATGAAACGCATACGATTTTTGTGTTTGGTTGATAATTCTCCGTAACGAATCATAATTTCTGAATACTGCATAAATGCTCCTATCTTACTTTTCTAGTTTGATTGTAAATTAATTTTAGCTTGGTCAAAAACTGCTCGACCTGACTCATATCATTTTCCAAGTCTAGGCTTAGACGCACAGCTGACTGGGCCTTATCCTTGTCCACTCCCATGGCAATCAAGGTCCCCGCAGGTTTTCCTGCCTTGGACGAACAAGCAGAGGTTGTGGAAATGAAAATGTCATAGTCTTCAAAAGCGTGAACAATGACTTCACCACGAACACCTTTAATCCCAAAAGTCAGGATATGAGGGGCAAAGTCTTCCTCATCTGAAAAGACAAAAATATCTGGATAATCCAGAAGGGCTTGACGAATGACTGCCTTCATCTGCCCTGTCTTACTAGCAAAGATAGCTAATTTTTCCATAGATAAACGGAGAGCTTTGGCTGTCGCTGCAATACCTGCCACATTTTCAGTTGTCGAACGATAGTCTCCCTCTTGACCACCACCTGTTAAAAGAGGCGTAATCTTCTTACCAGACTTGATATAGACAAGGCCAACACCTCTGACACCATGAAACTTATGACTCGAAAAGGTTGCAAAATCCACTCGATCTGTCAGATATTTTTCAGTCGGAATCTTAGCGAGTGCCTGAACTGCATCAACATGGAAGGAAATAGTTGGCTTGTCTGCCAAAAGTTCTGAGATGGCCTCAATAGGCTGGATAGAGCCGATTTCATTGTTAACTGCCATGATGGAAACGAGGATCGTATCAGGTCGTATCAATGCTCCTAGAGCCTCAACATCCACAAATCCTTTCTCATCAACTGGAGCAAAATCTATCTCAAAACCTTGACTTTTCAGCCAAAGGGCTGATTCCTTGACTGCTGGATGTTCAATAGCTGACACAATGATGTGCTTGCCAAACTGGGCTTTTTCAAAGGCCACACCCTTGATGACCCAGTTATCTCCTTCTGTTCCACCAGAGGTAAAGAAGATTTCATCACTTTTCTTGCCAATCAAATCTGCAATTTGCTGCCGGGAAGCATCTAAAATTCGTGTTGCCTGATCTCCCAAACGATGGAGACTAGACGGATTTCCTACAATTTTTGAAGCGACCTGCATGTAAGTTTCAAGTGCTTCAGGATAAGGCTTGGTTGTCGCCGAATTATCAAAGTAGATCATGTTTTCTCACGCTTTCTAAAATCACTTCTTCTATTGTATCACGAAAAGAGACCTGCGACAAGGAAGGGGGATTCCTCTTTTTTTAAGATTTTTTTAAAGAAATGAGGTATAATAAATCATAATTAAAGGAGAGTATCATGTCTAACTATCGTAGAACTTCAAAACCAAAAACAGAACACATCAAAAAGGGATTTACTGTCTTTCAAAAAACGATTGCTACCATCGGTAGTATCCTTGGCCTCATCACCGCTACTATTACCATCATGAACGCTATGGATAATAACAAAAACAACAAAAAAGAACCGACGACAACCCAAACAACTGTTGTCAAGGAAATTCAAAAGGAAGCCCCTCAGGAAAATACTACTCCTAACAGGGACAACACTTCTACTAAAGAAAATACCACGCAAGAAGAAACTTCTCAATCCAATAAAAAAGAGGAGAAAAAAGAAGAACAGAAGACAACAACTCAGGACTCTTCTACACCAGCTACAAATAAAGAAACAAGCGATAATGGAACACAGTCAAATACGACGAGTTCTGAAACTAAAACGAACCAGTAATCAAAAAAATAACTTCTTTCCAAATTTGGAAAGAAGTTATTTTTTTATTGTTGCAATACTTTTCGTGGTTTGGTTCCCTCAGCTGGACCGATGACACCTGCCATTTCGAGTTCCTCCATCAGGCGGGTTGCACGGTTAAATCCAACAGACAAACGACGCTGAATCATCGAAGCGCTAGCTTTCTGGGTTTCAATAACCAAAGCCTTAGCTTCTTCAAAAAGCGGATCGCCACCAGCTTCACCATCAGAGAAATCTCCTTCATTTTCAGGGACATCTCCTGGGTCAAAACTCTCATCGTAGTCCGCATCCGCCTGAGCCTTGATGAAGTTTACGATGCGTTCGACATCATCATCTGAGATAAAGGATCCTTGTAGACGGACTGGGTGATTTTCATCAATTGGTTTAAAGAGCATATCTCCTCGACCGAGTAGTTTCTCTGCTCCATTTTCATCCAAGATGGTTCGTGAATCTGTACCTGATGAAACTGCAAAAGCCACACGAGATGGGACATTGGCTTTAATGAGACCAGAGATGACATCAACCGATGGACGTTGCGTTGCGAGAATCATGTGAATCCCTGCGGCACGCGCCTTCTGTCCGAGACGAATGATGGCATCTTCTACTTCCTTGCTAGCCACCATCATGAGGTCTGCCAACTCATCCACAATGACAACAATCAAAGGAAGTGGCACTTGTTTGTACTCAGATTGGCTATTAAATTCCTCTACCTTGGCATTGTAACCAGCGATATTTCGTACTCCAACCTTAGCAAAGAGTTCGTAACGATTTTCCATCTCATCCACAACCTTTTGCAGAGCCTTGCTGGCCTTGCGTGGATTTGTCACAACTGGAATCAAGAGGTGAGGAATGTCATTGTAAACCGATAACTCAACCATCTTTGGATCCACCATCATAAACTTGACCTGATCTGGTCTTGCTTTCATGAGAATGCTAGCGATAATACCGTTAACTGCGACTGACTTCCCTGATCCCGTCGAACCTGCAACAAGTAGGTGGGGCATCTTGGAAAGATCAAAGGTTCGAGCCGTTCCATTGACAGCCTTACCTAGAGGAATTTCGAGGAGATTTTCTGGTTTAGTCTGAGACTGTTCCCAGAGTTCACGGAAGGAAACAGTCGCAATCTCAGAGTTAGGAACCTCAATTCCAACTAAGGATTTACCAGGGATTGGAGCCTCTATCCGAACATCCTTAGCCGCCAGAGCTAGCGCTAAGTCGTCTGCCAGATTGGAAATACGGTTAACCCGTACACCAACTGCTGGCTTGACTTCATACTTGGTAACTGATGGCCCAATTTCAGCCCGTTCCACCGTCACCTTGATACCAAAGCTAGCAAAGGTTTCTTCTAGGATTTTGATATTTTCTCGAACAATCTTCTTTTCCTTGGACTGATCTTTGGGTTTATCTGGCGCAAAGAGTTGCAAGCTTGGCAGTTTGTATTCAAGGGCTTCTTTGGCAGAAAAATCAACCTGCACCTCTTCATCCTCAAAATCTTCTTCCACATCTGGAACGTCAAAATCAGTTTGAGGGAGGATAATCTCCGGTTCGATCCACTCTTCCTCAGGAATTGGGGGGAAATCGTAGTCTGGTACCTCTGATAAGATTTCTCCCGTTTCAGGATCTACAGGAGGAAGCGGTAATGCATCCTGTTCTTCTTGTTCTCTCTGAATTCTGGCTGCTTCTTCAGCTTCTTGACGAGCCTTCTCTTCTTCTCTCTTGATGAAGCGTTCTTGTTTTCTCTGTTCCTGTTTTTCCATGAAGGATCTGAACTGAGCTCCACTAAAGGCTGCAACATCATAAATAGACCAGGGACTAACCAAGAGTGCCCCAACTAGAATCAAGAGAAGTCCAATAAAGTACGATCCGATATTGGAGAAAAGAAAGGATATGGGGATATAGAGTCCAACACCAAGCAGGCCTCCACCAGCAAAGCTAGTCACCCGCATACCAGTCAGGTCCGTCATAACTTGAGACAGGGTCCCTTTTAGGACTGACTGCTCCAAGCCAAATTTCCATACCAAGTAGGCCTCAAAAATCAAGAGCAAGCCAGCGAAGATACAAAGAAATCCTGACAGAAGTCCCTCTTGCTTGCGTATCCATTTAAAAAGAAAAAGATAGATGAGGAGGGCACCTATAGCAACATAGGCCAAACTTCCAACCACCAGTCGAATGAGATTGTAAAGAGTGACACCTGCCGCTCCGAGTTTGAGGGCTGCAATAATCAACAATAAGGCAATTCCTAAGGAAATCAACATCCTCTGGATAGCCTGTTTTCTTTCGAGTTCTGCTTTAGACGGTCTCCGTCTTGTTTTTGTAGTATTCTTGTTTGCCATTCTTCTATTATACCATATTTCACAACCATTTCGAATAGAGAAAAAGATTGCACCAAATGGTAACAATCTTTCTATTCTAATCCATTTTATGCTTGTGGCTTGCGTAGGTAACCATAAACCACACCACTTACAATTGCGCCAACCAATACAAAGGCAAGGTAAAGAAGGGCATTTGAAGTAAGAGCGATGACGAAGATTCCTCCGTGTGGCGCCATAAGTTTGATTCCTGCAAGACCAACGAGTCCACCTGCTACTGCTGAACCAAGAATGAAGCTTGGGATCGCACGAGCTGGGTCAGCGGCACCAAATGGGATCGCTCCCTCAGTGATAAATGACAAGCCCATGATGATGTTTGTCAAACCAGAGTTGCGTTCTTCTTTGGTAAATTTATCTTTGAAAAGAAGGGTTGCGACAAAGATAGCAAGTGGAGGTACCATTCCTCCCGCCATAACTGCTGCCATAGCTACAGAACCACCTGAAGAAACAGTCGCTGCAAGCGTACCTGTACCAAAGACATAGGCTGCTTTATTGACAGGCCCACCCATGTCGACAGCCATCATTCCACCAAGAACGATACCGAGAAGGACAGCTGAACCTCCTCCAAGACCGCCTAAGAAGTTATTCATAGCAGTGTTGATTGCTGCCATTGGAATATTGACAGCCAACATAACAAATCCTGTCAAGATTGTTCCGAAAAGCGGTAGGATAAGGATAGATTTAGCACCTTCAAGTGAACGAGGAACTTTAACGTATTTCTTGATAGCAAGAACCAAAGCACCTGCGATAAATCCACCAACAAGGGCACCTAGGAAACCAGATGAGACACCTGCAAGGGTTGAAGTTGCTTCACCTCCTGCAGCATAAGGGATTTTACCAAAGGCAAAACCTTCTTTGGCAATAGCACCAGCCACAAAACCTGCTACCAAACCTGGTTTTTCAGCGATAGAGTAGGCTACGTATCCTGCAAAAACTGGAAGCATCAAGCCAAAGGCAGCCCCACCGATTTTCATGAACATAGAAGCTAGTTCATGGTAGGATCCGAGGTTGCCAAGACTATCTTGTGGCACACCAAAAGCTCCGTCGATTAAGAAGGCGAGGGCAATCATGATACCACCACCGATAACGAATGGTAACATTTGAGATACACCACTCATCAAGTGTTTGTAGAAAGCTCCACCGATACTTTGTTTTTCATTAGATGCTGTTGCAGCTTTTGCTCCATTAGCAGCACGATAAACTTCAGCATCTCCTGAAAGAGCCAAGTTGATCAGCTCTTCTGTCTTACGGATACCGTCTGCAACTGGACGGTTAACCAAAGGTTTTCCATCAAAGCGATCCATCTCTACAGCCTTGTCAGCAGCGATGATAACAGCTTTAGCCTTGCGGATGTCCTCTACAGTTAGTTGGTTACCAACACCGCTAGCTCCGTTTGTTTCAACCTTAATCCCAACACCCATTTCAGCAGCCACTTTTTGAAGGGCTTCTTGAGCCATGTATGTGTGGGCAATACCTGTCGTACAAGCTGTAACAGCTACGATAAAGTCGTCAGAGTCATTAGCAGGTACTTGAACAGGCTCCTCAGCTTTTTCTGAAGCTTGGTTAAAGAGTTCGATAACTTGATCTGCAGATGTTACTTGACGAAGTTTGTCAGCAAATCCGTCTTTCATCAAGTATTGAGACAATTCTGCCAAGGCTGCCAAGTGAGTATCATTGGCACCTTCTGGAGCTGCAATCATGAAGAAGAGATCTGTTGGTTGCCCATCTAAGCTTTCGTAGTCAACACCCTTGTTTGACTTAGCAAAGAGAACCGTAGCTTCTTTAACTGCAGAGTTCTTGCTGTGAGGCATAGCGATTCCATCACCCAAACCAGTGGAAGTTAGAGCTTCACGCGCTAAGATTCCTTCTTTAAAGGTTTCAAAATCCGTCACGTAACCGTGATCTACCAAACTTTTAATCATCTCTTCGATGACAGCTGTTTTTTCAGTTGCCTGCAAATCCAGCAACATGACATCTTTTCTCAATAGGTCTTGAATTTTCATCGTTTTTCTACCTCAACTTTTTCATATGTTTCTTTAATAAATTCCGCTGTTGCCAAGTCATCCGAGAAGGTAGTTGCTGTTCCACAAGCCACTCCCCATTTGAAGGCTTCTACTGCGTCTTTTGATTTGACAAATTCACCGGTAAATCCAGCAACCATTGAGTCGCCAGCTCCCACTGAATTTTTGACTGTTCCCTTGATAGGTTTGGCGAAGTAAGATCCCTCAGATGTGACAAGAAGAGCACCGTCGCCAGCCATAGAGATGATAACGTTTTGAGCACCTTTGGCCAGTAACTGACGAGCATAGTTCTCGATTTCATCTAAACTTTCGAGTTTCACTCCAAAGATAGCTCCAAGCTCGTGATTGTTTGGTTTAACCAAAAGTGGCTGGTAGTCCAAACTATCAATCAAGGTCTGTCCTTCAAAGTCACAAACCACTTGCGCACCAGTCTGGCGTGTCAAGGCAATCAAATCTTTGTAGATAACATTACCTAGATTCTTAGCACTTGAACCTGCAAACACCACTGTATCTTCTGCTGTTAAACTAGATAAGATAGCTTTCAATTCTTCTAGCTGAGCCGGTTCAACATTAGGACCAGTCCCGTTGATTTCTGTTTCTTGGTCTGCTTTGATTTTAACATTGATACGAGTATCTTCTGCTACTTGAACAAAACGTGTCTCAATTTCCTCTTCTGCCAAAGTATCTGTGATAAATTTACCAGTAAATCCTCCAATAAATCCAGTCGCAGTATTAGGAATATCCAAGCGCTTCAAAACACGGCTAACATTGATTCCTTTCCCACCAGCAAACTTATCATCACTGTCCATACGATTGACATTGCCAACTTGAACCTGGTCCAAGCGCACGATATAGTCTATGGATGGATTAAGTGTGACTGTATAAATCATACTTCTATTACCTCCGTTTTCTTCTTAATAGCCTGCAAGAGCTCATGCCCTTGACTTGTGATGACAATAGCGCGTTTAAGTGGTGCGACCTTGGCAAAGCAAGTTTGACCAATCTTAGACGAATCGACCAAGACATAAGTCTGTTTGGCATTCTCTAAAATAGCACGCTTAACGGCTCCCTCCTCCATATCAGGAGTTGTATAATAACCATCGTCCACACCATTCATCCCGATAAAGGCACGGTCAAAGTGCAATTGATTGATTTGGTTAAGAGCAACACCACCGATACATGCATCTGTTGCCATCTTGACACTTCCTCCAACCATGACTGTTGGAATCTGTTTTTCAACCAACTGAACCGCATGGTGAATGGAGTTGGTCACAACTGTAATATTCTTATTAACCAATTCCTTGATTAAAAAAGCAGTTGTCGTTCCAGCATCGATAAAGATAACATCTTGTTCCTTGATAAGAGAGGCTGCTTTCTGAGCCAGTAGCTTCTTCTCTTGAAGGTTTTTGACAGATTTTTCTTGGATGGTTTCTTCTTCCTGCAAGGAGTGGGGCAATTCTGCTCCACCATGCACACGGCGAAGCTTGTTCTCCGCCTCCAACTCGTCCAAATCTCTTCGTACTGTCGATTCTGATGTTTCTAATAGACTAACCAATTTTTCTAAGGAAACTACATGATGTTGATTTAACTCCTCTAAAATCAGTTGCTTCCGCTCGGTTTTTAACACCAAATCACCTCCTGTTATCGTTTACACTATTCATTCTAGCACAATTTTTGGCGAAGTCAAGCATTTTTTATCATTTTCTTTCAAATTCTATCATTTTTCTTATTTCCAAAATTTTTATTGCAAGATAAGTGGCTTTATGGTAGACTATTTGAGTAAGTATTGGAAGATTACTCAAGAGGCTTAAGAGGCCGTGTTGGAAACGCGGTAGGCGTGTAACAGCGTGCGTGGGTTCGAATCCCATGTCTTCCGTAGAAAAAAGAAAAACTGCACCTCAATGCAGTTTTTTATCGTTCTAAGAACAATATCTAGAAATGAAAGGCTGAGTTACTCTAACTATCACACCACATTTTTGTATCCTGCCCTATCCTAATTTATAAAAAACAAGTAGTTTATTAAGACTACTTGTTTTTCTTTTAAATCTAAAGATTAGATATTACTTTTATCTTTTTTATCTGAAGATTTGTCTGTTGATTTATCAGTGGATTTGTCTGAAGATTTATCAGAAGACTTGTCTGTTGATTTGTTATTAGACTTCGTTGAGTTTTTACGGACAATTTTATCATAACCTTCTGTATCATCAAGCAACTCTGTTGCTAAAGTACGGTAATCTTCTTGAGAAATCAACCAGTTTCCATCCTTATCCTTAGTTAATTTGATTTCAGTATCAAAATCACCAGTAGTGAAAGGTGTATGAGCTAAGTTAGGGTCAACGTCACTGTATGTTGAGAAATCTTTCTTAAATAGATGCTCAAAAATCCAGAAAGAAACCAATGTTTGGTAACGCTTGATGTCAACGTTTGAACCAGCTTGATTGTATTTACCTAGGTTATCAACACCTCCAATAAGAGTAGTGAGAACTTCCCTTGTAGATGAAGCCAATCCTTTAGAGTGTAACTTCTTAGAGTTGAAAGTAACAGTCGCTGTATTTCCTGATTCATCAACCTTCACGTCTTTAACAGTGTATGAACCGATATCTTGATATAATCTACGTCTCATCTTCAAGAAACCTGAAATGGTTTCTTCTGGAGTTTCTACAGGGAAATCTTTGTGCCATTGTACTGAGTAGGTAGACGCAGGTGAAAGCCCTTCTTCTTTGATTTTTTCACTTGTTTGAACTGCAAACACAGCCTCAGTCCATTTTTCATAAGTGTCGCCATAAATCTTCTTAAATCGAGCAGAGTCGCTAGTAAGAACTGAGTCTAAGAGAATTTCAGCATCTTTTGTAACTTTTTCTTTAACTTCTGCTGCTTCATCCTTCTTCTCAACTTGTTCCGTATTCTCCTTGTTATCAGAAGAAGCTTCAGATGACTGATTAGAAAATACAGAACATGCACCCAAGACAACCGTCGAAAGTGCTAAGATACTTAGTAACTTGATCTTTTTCATGTTTCACCTCATTATGAAAATTTACTCTTGGAGACTACCTCCAAGGATAGTTATTTAGAAAAACACTGGGTTTATCTAACGGAGAATGGGGGATTCGAACCCCCGCGCCAGTTACCCGACCTAACGATTTAGCAAACCGTCCTCTTCAGCCTCTTGAGTAATTCTCCACTAACATACTAGAATAAATAGGATACAACAAAGGATACAATTTGGAAAAAATCTACTGTATACCTGTTCATAATGGAGCCGGTGGGAGTCGAACCCACGTCCAAACACCTGCCAACATATTTGTCTACAACCATAGGTTATGTATTGTTTTAACAGTCCCTCGACACATAACTCAAGCCTAGGAACTGCGAGTCTATTAATCTCTTATCAAACCACTAGACAAGGCTTGATCGTATCTCGCTAATCATAAGACCTGTCATTGAACACGAGCAATCCAAATCAGGTCACGCCTGCTGGTTTTTAGGCAGCTAGAGCGTAAGAAGTGTTATTTTTTGCAGTTATATTTAACTGAGCGTTTACGTCGCCACACGGGTTGCAAAATATGCCTCATAATGCCTGTCGAATCCGTAACGACCCCAGGATATTAGAACTATTATAACCTATCTTCAAAAAAAATGCAAAATCAAGCCGTTTCTTTAGAAAAGAACCCCTTTTAAGGCTTCTGATAAGGCTTGATAACCGGCTACACTTAGATGGAGGCCATCCGTTGTATAGGCTGATTGAAGTTGCCCTTCTGAATCTGCCAAACTATCATAAATCGGCACAAAATCTACCTGCACATAGGCGGATGCTAGAGCATCATAGGCTTGATTCCATTCTCTAATCTTTTCATTGGTACGAATATATACTGTCTGCTTGTATTTCTCTCCCTCATTGACTGGCAAAATGGAAAGGAGCTTTATTTGTGACAGCGGATATTCTCTGGCAATCGATTGGATTACACGCTCGAGATTATCCAAGGCTTCATTCATGGGAATATCTTTTCCAATATCATTTGTCCCAATTAGGAGAACAATTTGATCCACAGCATCACCATAAAGATGGGCATCTAGATTCTCTAATAACAGTTTCGTCTGGTAGCCTCGGATGCCACGATTGACAATCGTCTTTGCAGTCCCAAACAACTCTTGTAGAGGATAATATTCCACAATCGAATCGCCGATAAAAATTACATCTGGCTCTAGGACAGAAACTTGATTCAATTCACGATACTTGGTTTGAATCTTCTCCTGCTCTTTTAGGAGCCAATTCTCTAATAACTGTACTGCCACCCTATCCCTCTTTCTCTAACCAATTCTCTAGAACTTGATAAACGCCCGCCTGGCTGTTGGCTGGTGCCAGGGCAGTCGCAACTGCCTTGACATTATCAGCTGCATTTTCCATCGCATAGGCAATTCCAGCCAGCTCTAACATTTCGACATCATTTTCACTATCACCAAAAGCCATGATCTGTTCCGATGTCAAATCCCAGCGCTTGAGTAATTCTTCCAATCCCCATGCTTTATGAATCCCGGCTTGGAGGATGTCAATGCAACCATAACCGCTGGAAACAGCTCTTACACGCCCATCAAAGAGGTCATTGATTTCCTGCAAAACAGAACTAGAACGTTCCTCTCCAACAACCATGCTCATCTTTAACACTCCACCAAAGAGGTCAGCTTGCAAGTCTTCCACAAAATTCATTCGTTGATAGAACTTTTCAATCATCTCTGGTGTCATAAATTTTTCTAGGTCTGTAAAAACAGTCCCTTTCTTGACAAAACCACCCTTCATACCTGTTACGACAAACTGATCTCGGCACTCTCTCCCTTTAAAATGAACTAAAGCCTTATCAACCATGGCATCATCCCAGGTCTGCGCTTGAATCAGTTTATTGTTTTCAAAAATACGCGCCCCATTGGCAACGACTAGAACTACTCTACTCGCCAAGTGTTCTAGTAATTGCCTCATACGGTGAACTTCATTCCCCGTCGCAATGACAAAACGAATATCCCTTTGATCCAGCAGATCTAAAATCTTTTCCAAGCGGGGCAAATCCAGCTGCCCCCTTGGGTCTAGCAAGGTTCCATCCATGTCTGTTGCAATTAATTTAATCGTCATCATATCTCCTTTAGGGCGAGTACCTACCACTTCAACCCTACATGTTCATTCATTTCTTTATAGGCCGTGTCAATTCGTTCCTTGGTCGCCTCATCCAACTGCTCACGGTGACTGCCTCCCTCGATGAAGTCCTCTAGGATATAGGTCTGATAGAGGAAGAGCGGATAGCCTTCTGGAGAGTAAGTCCCTTTGGGTGTTCGATTGACCCAAGTAGGATGCGCTTTGGCCGTTTCAATCCTAGTCTTGCCATCTTTTTTCTTAATGGTCACATCCATGAGAACACCGCGCTCCGTCCACTTGGCATTTTCCTCGTCTTGCATGGTTTCAATGCGTTGATTTGAGAGGAAATTTCCCATGGAGTAGATGATCAGTTTTTTGTCACCATCTTTTTCAACTGTTTCAGCAGGTTCAACGACGTGAGGATGCCCTCCAAAGATAATATCTGCTCCCCAGTCAATCATCTTATGGTACAGTGTTTTCTGTTCTTCCGTTGGTTCTAGCTGGTACTCAATTCCCATCTGAGGCATGATGACAGTAATATCCGCCTCCTTCTCTGCACGCTCGATTTCTGCCTTCATCTTATCTTCATTCAAATCAGAAAGATAGCGATTATAGTCCTCTTGAGAGATATACTGCTCAATGCCATTAAAACCGTAAGAATAGGCCAGGAGAGCTACCTTGATACCATTGACTTCCTTGATGACTATAGGTGCTTGGTCTCGGGATTCATGCGTGTAGACTCCGATGGGTGTCATTCCAGCCTTTTCAATAGCTTGAGCCGTCGAAACCACTCCCTCAATTTGAGAATCCAAGATGTGATTATGAGCCAAGTCTAGAACTTGGTAGCCTGCATCCTTGATCGCATCCATGACTTCCCCTGGTGCATTAAAGAGAGGATAACCTGCCAAGTAGTGGTCCTTGTTCACCGTTCCTTCAAAGTCACCAATCACCAAATCCGCTTGTTTGAGCCAGGGTTTTACATACTCAAAATTTTCATGGAAATCATAGGTCCCATCTTCTTTAAGAGCTGTTCGGTAGATGGGGATATGATAAAGAAGGTCACCATTTGCCATGATACGCGCCGTCGTTTCACCAGACTGATCTTCCTTGGATTGACTGGAAGTACTTGCAGAATCAAGAGTTTGACTACTAGGACTCGTTCCCTTACTACCTTGTACTGCTCGAACTAATAAGTTCCCCCCCATGGATAAGGCAACTGCAAGCAGTAACACAATAATAAACTGAGCATTGGTCCAGGATTTATAATTCCGAAAGAAACCAATACTTTTCTCCAACAATCCATCAATAGCTCCATGAGACCGTCTATCTTGTCGCTTTTCCATCTTTATTCCCCCCTTGCTTTTACTGCAAGTCTTTTCTTTTATTATACCACAGACAAAAGAGGAATACCGTTTATTATATTATTTTTTAGGAACTTCTGCGACTTTCTTTCTCGCCTATTTTGTGTTATCATGTAGAGGTAATGAAAGGAGAGAAAATGTCTGCTATAGAACGTATTACAAAAGCTGCTCACTTAATTGATATGAACGATATTATCCGCGAGGGGAATCCGACGCTTCGCGCAGTTGCTGAGGAGGTCACTTTCCCACTGTCTGACCAGGAAATCATCCTTGGCGAAAAGATGATGCAATTCCTCAAACATTCCCAAGATCCTGTTATGGCTGAGAAAATGGGGCTCCGCGGTGGTGTTGGATTGGCTGCTCCCCAACTCGATATCTCAAAACGCATTATTGCCGTTTTGGTCCCAAATATTGTAGAAGAAGGTGAAACTCCTCAGGAAGCCTACGACTTGCAAGCTATTATGTACAATCCAAAAATCGTCTCTCACTCTGTTCAGGACGCTGCTCTTGGCGAAGGAGAAGGTTGCCTTTCTGTTGACCGAAATGTGCCAGGCTATGTTGTCCGTCATGCCCGTGTCACTGTTGATTACTTTGACAAGGACGGCGAAAAACACCGTATCAAGCTCAAGGGCTACAACTCCATTGTTGTCCAACATGAAATTGATCATCTAAACGGAATTATGTTTTACGATCGTATCAATGAAAAAGACCCATTTGCTGTCAAAGATGGACTCCTCATCCTCGAATAAAGAAAATCCCGTTGCAAGACGGGGTTTTGTGTTATAATAGAGGCATGAAAACAAATGATATTGTCTATGGCGTCCACGCCGTCACAGAAGCCCTCCTTGCAAACACTGGAAATAAACTTTACCTCCAAGAAGATCTTCGAGGTAAGAATGTTGAAAAAGTCAAGGAACTGGCTACAGAAAAGAAGGTATCCATTTCTTGGACCTCAAAAAAATCCCTCTCTGAAATGACCGAAGGCGCTGTCCATCAAGGATTTGTCCTTCGAGTTTCTGAATTTGCCTATAGCGAGCTAGAACACATTCTTGCCAAAACGCGTCAAGAAGAAAACCCTTTGCTATTGATTCTGGACGGATTAACTGACCCCCATAATCTAGGTTCTATCTTGCGAACAGCTGATGCGACCAATGTTTCAGGAGTCATCATTCCCAAGCACCGTGCTGTCGGTGTAACTCCTGTCGTTGCTAAAACAGCTACAGGTGCTATTGAGCATGTACCGATTGCGCGAGTGACCAACCTCAGTCAAACCCTAGATAAACTCAAGGATGAAGGCTTCTGGACCTTCGGAACGGATATGAACGGTACTCCTTGCCACAAGTGGAATACAAAAGGGAAAATCGCCCTCATCATCGGAAATGAAGGAAAAGGCATCTCCAGCAACATCAAAAAACAGGTCGATGAGATGATTACCATTCCCATGAATGGACATGTTCAAAGCCTCAATGCCAGTGTTGCTGCAGCCATTCTCATGTACGAAGTTTTCCGAAACCGACTATAAAAAAGTTTCCAATCAAGTGATTGGAAACTTTTTTAACTATGTTCAGTAATAAATTTGTAGGCTTCTTGACCAGCGATAGCCCCATCTCCAACTGCTGTTGTTACTTGGCGAAGGTCTTTCTGGCGAACATCCCCAATCGCAAAGATACCGTCAACGGCAGTTTTCATGTGATTGTCTGTCACAATCCAGCCTGCCTGGTCTTGGATATTCAATTCTTTAACAAAATCACTAACAGGATCTAAACCGACGTAGATAAAGACACCTCCAAAGATTTGCTCAGTCACTTGACCTGTTTTCACATTTTCAAATACGACAGATTCTACTCGGTTTTCACCTTTGATTTCCTTGACTACAGAGTCCCAGATAAAGTTGACTTTCTCATTTGCAAAAGCACGGTCTTGCAAAACCTTTTGGGCACGAAGTTGGTCACGACGGTGAACAATGGTAACAGTCTTGGCAAAGCGAGTCAAGAAGAGGGCTTCTTCTACTGCCGAATCTCCACCACCGACTACGAGCAAGTCTTGGTCACGGAAGAAAGCTCCATCACAGACTGCACAATAAGAAACACCGCGACTGGTCAGTTCTTCTTCTCCGGGAACCCCTAAGAGACGGTGTTTTGACCCAGTTGCCACGATGACAGTACGGGTTTCGTAAACTTGATCATCAGTGATTACCTTCTTATAGTCACCCTTGTCTTCAATATTTTCAACATAGCCATAAAGATGCTCCACTCCAAGGTTTTCAAGTGGTTCAAACATCTTTTCAGCCAATTCAGGTCCACTGATGTTGGCATAACCTGGATAGTTTTCAATATCAGATGTGTTGTTCATTTGCCCGCCTGGCAGACCACCTTCAATCAAAGCCACTTTCAGATTGCTGCGAGCGGCATATAAGGCAGCGGTCATTCCCGCAGGTCCAGCACCGACAATAATCGTATCGTACATTTCGATTCCTTCTTTCTTGTTGTAACTATCTTTATTCTAACTCATTCTTGCTAGCCACGCAAGGATTATGCCTTGAAAACCAAGAGCAAACTCATGACGGCAAAGGATAACACCGGAACGACCAAAACTCCAATCATAATCATATCATAGAGATGAGCTTGGCGAGCTTTGGCTGTCTTGTCCACACCAGACATGGCTCTCAATCCGATCCAAATCCCCAGAAAAATCACGACAAGGATGGTCGTTAAGATCAAACTCTCGAAATATAAAGAAAATAGATGCAGTAGCATGATCTCTCTCGTTTCTATCTTTTTTAAAGAGTAAACTCAGCTAGTCCAACTAACTGAGTTTTCCTTTTTCTATTATATCAAATATAAGTCCGTTTGTAACTAGCAAAGAATTCTTTTGTTCGTTCTTCTTTCGGATGATTGATGATTTCATCCGGTGTGCCAGACTCGATAATTTTCCCTTTATCTAGGAATAAAACCTTGTCTGCCACTTGGGCTACAAAAGACATATCGTGACTGACCAAAATCATGGTCTGACCTGACTTGGCAGCATCTGCAATAGACTTTTCTACTTCACCGACCAACTCTGGGTCGAGGGCTGAAGTGGGTTCGTCCAAGAGCAAGACATCTGGTTTCATAGCAAGCGCACGCGCGAGGGCACCCCGTTGCTTCTGTCCACCTGATAAGTGGCGAGGGTAATGGTTTTCACGGTCAGAAAGTCCAACCTTAGCCAACTCTTCCTTGGCGATTTTTGTTGCTTCCTCGTCCGATAATTTTTTAACGACAATCAAACCTTCCTTGACATTGTCAAGAGCAGTTCGGCGTTCAAACAAATTAAACTGTTGGAAAACCATGGACAACTTGCGACGAAGGGTTAGGATCTCTTCTTGGCTAATCTGAGAAAAATCAACTTTAAAATTGTCAATCTGAATCGTTCCACTATCTGGAGTTTCAAGGTAGTTCAAACTACGAAGAAAGGTTGATTTCCCAGCTCCAGATGAACCTATCAAAGCCACTACCTCACCTTTTTGGATATCCAAGTTCAGATGATTCAAGACTGTCTGTCCTGAAAAGGATTTGCTTAAATTCGAAATCTTAATCATTAACGAAGGTCTCCTTTCACATCTGTAGACACTGTATCCGGTGCTGAGATAGCCATTTTTCTCTCGATGAAACGGCCGAGGCTTTCAATTCCGATATTGACCACCCAGTAAACGAGAGCAACGGAGATGAAGCGTTCAAAATAGCGGTAAACTGCTCCACCTAAAATCTGAGCTTGGGCAAAGACCTCCACAACACCTGCGCTAAAGGCTAGAGAAGTTCCCTTGGTCAAACCGATAAGGGAATTAATCAAAGTCGGTGTCGCAACTACCGCCGCATTTGGAATAATCACGCGACGATAAACTTGCGCTCGCGTCATACCCAAACTGCGTGCCGCCTCAATTTCACCGGGATTAACAGAAAGGATGGCCGCACGAATCGTTTCACTTGCATAAGCCGCCTCATTAAAAGCAAAGGCCACAATCGCAAAAAGCGCTGCTGGAATCGCATTGATATTGAGACCAGTTCCCCATTGTTGGTTGATAGCTTTCAGTGCCAAAGGAATTCCGTAGTAGGTCAACATAAGTTGAACTAGGATTGGGGTACCTTTTAAGAAGCTGACGAAAAAGGCCTGCAAGGGATATAGAATCTTAACACGATTGATCTTAACAATGGCAAAAATTAGGGCAAGTAGCAAACCAAAGAGTGCACCTCCAAGCGTCAACATCAAGGTTGTAGGCAGTTGTTGGACAATCCTTGGAATTCCATCAAAGACCGAACGCAAACTAAAGAGCTTACCATCCGGAATGAGTTGCATCAAACTTTGGTACCAATCTGATGCTAAAAATGTTGTAACAGTCATAAAAACATCCTCTCCTGATAATGATCCATTCTATCATACTTCTGCTCGCAAGCAAATTATTTGCTACGGGCGGGCTACTAAGACTTTGTCTATCTTCTAGTTTATCACACTTTAAAACAGGGAGGCTATATATTTTACCTATCAAGGAGATAAATAAAAACTATCTCAAACCTAAGTTCTCATAGGTCTTTCTATAGCCAATTTGTTTAACAGCACCATTCTCCACCAAAATTGGACGTTTCAATAACATGCCATCACTGGCTAGAAGCTTGGCTGCTTCTTGTTTTGACAAACTTCCCACCTTATCTTTCAAGCCCAGTTCACGGTATTTAATCCCGCTGGTATTGAAAAATTGTTTCACTTCAAAACCGGAAGTTTCTAACCAGTTCAAAATCACTTCTTCACTTGGGGTTTCTTCTACGATGTGGACATCTTGGTATTCCAGTCCAAGTTTATCCAATTCATTTTTTGCTTTCTTACAAGTTGATCATTTTGGGTATTCGATAAATTCTAACATCTTCTTTTCTTTCTATTTTTTATTTTCTTGAAATGCTACGCCTTCATGCTCCAAGAGCCAGGCTTTCTTTTCAACTCCCGAAGCATAGCCTGTCAGACGATTTCCTGACCCTAGCACTCGGTGACAGGGGACGAGGATGGACCAGGGATTACGCCCCACTGCTCCGCCAATCGCTTGGGCAGAGGGCACCTGCAAGTCTCGAGCTATTTGACCGTACGTCACTGTTTGACCATAAGGAATGGCCTGTAAGTAAGCCCAGACCCGCTTTTCAAAATCTGTTCCAATAGGAGCCAAAGGTAAGTCAGATAGATCCTGAACACTGCCTTCGAAATAGGTATCTAAATAGGAAATAACCTGGTCTAGGACAGGATGTTTCTTAACTATTTCTATACTATCTCCAGCGATTCCCCTCTCAAAATGAGTTTGGTCCTGTACCCAAATTCCATACAGATATTGCTCGTCAGCAACTAAGGATAAGGTTCCAATTGGCGACGGGTAGAGCATTTTTGCGTACTTATTCTGCTTCATTTTTTTAATTTCTGATAGGCCAAACGTTCCCCATCAACTGGAACCTTACCAACCTGTTGGAAGCCTAGCTTTTCAAAGATATGCTGCATGGCCTTGTTTTCTACATGCGTATCTGAACGAAAATCTAGATAATCAAAACCTTCAATCAAGCCTTCTAGGAAAGTCTGAGCAACACCTTGTCCTTGGACATCTGCTGCCACAGCGATACGGTGAAAGACCAGATATTCTGATTCTTCCCCCTGCCAACTTCCTTCATAAATGGCTTCATAGGCTTTTTCTGGACTCTTGGTCACAGCAGCATAGGCTAGCAGTTCTCCTTCTTCCAAGGCCACATAGGCTTGGCCTGAGATAATATCATCAATAATGATATCGGCATTTGGATAGCCATTTTGCCACTGGTCGCTACCAGACTTGGCTAAGCACTTTTTGGCATCCTCCATCACCTGCATAATCGCATCTACTTCGTTTGGAAAAGCTAAACGAATCTCCATCTTTTCCCCTCATTTCTAACTAGTTTCTCTCATCATAGCATAATTTAAAGCTTTCTACAAGCGGTTGAAACTTGACTTTTGTTTTTTATTATTTTATAATCTAGTTATCGAAACTAGATAAAAAGGAGTTGGAAATGAATTCTAACTTTTCCTACCCAAAATGGGAAGACATTCCAAACATTGACCTCTATCTGGATCAGGTTTTGCTTTATGTCAATCAAGTCTGTGCCCCTATCTCTCCAGATAAGGACAAAGGACTAACAGCATCCATGGTCAATAACTATGTCAAACATGGTTACCTGACAAAGCCAGACAAGAAAAAATACCAACGCAAACAGATTGCCCGTTTAATTGCCATCACCACTCTAAAGTCTGTCTTTTCGATCCAAGAAATCGCTCAAACACTGAATACTCTGCAAACTCAAGCAAGCTCAGACCAGCTCTACGATGCTTTTGTAGACTACATGAACCATGGGATTGATCCAGAAAATTCTATTATCCAAACTAGCTGTCAAACCGTTAAACTCTATCATCAAACTCTAGACTTAATCCTTAGTAAAGACAAGGAGGAAATCCAATGAATACCAGCCTAAAGCTCAGTAAAAAACTCAGTTTTGGAGAGGAAATTGCTAATAGCGTGACCCATGCTGTGGGTGCCGTTATCATGCTCATCTTGCTCCCTATTTCATCCACCTATAGTTATGAAGCACATGGATTTTTATCATCTTTTGGTGTTTCTATCTTTGTTATCAGTCTCTTTCTCATGTTCCTCTCGTCAACCATTTACCACTCTATGGCCTATGGTTCGACCCACAAATACGTCTTGCGAATCATCGACCATTCTATGATTTATGTGGCTATCGCAGGCTCTTATACGCCGGTCGTATTGACTTTGATGAATAACTGGTTTGGCTATCTGATCATTGCCATTCAATGGGGAACGACCATTTTCGGCATCCTCTATAAAATCTTTGCTAAAAAGGTCAATGAGAAATTCAGCCTTGCACTTTACCTGATTATGGGCTGGTTGGTTCTGGCAATCATTCCTGCCATTATCAGTCAAACAACGCCAATCTTTTGGAGCCTCATGGTAACAGGCGGACTATGTTACACAGTTGGAGCTGGATTTTATGCTAAGAAAAAACCTTATTTCCACATGATCTGGCATCTCTTTATCCTAGCCGCGTCTGCACTCCAATACATCGCTATTGTTTATTACATGTAAAAAAGTTGAGAATCTTTTCTCAACTTTTTTCTTTACACATATTGATAAAATACTGGTGCAAGCGAGCATCATCTGTCAATTCTGGATGAAAAGAAGTTACCAGCATATTTTTTTCTTGGGCTGCAACGATTTGATCATCAACTTTTGCTAAAACTTCTACACCCTCTCCAACACTGCTGATAATCGGTCCACGGATAAAAGTCATGGGAATCTGACCAACTCCCTTACATTCTGCCTCTGTATAAAAACTTCCTAGTTGGCGCCCATAGGCATTGCGCTCTACTACTATGTCCATAGTCGCTAGATGACTTTCTTCCTGAGAAGTGATTTCCTTAGCCAGCAAAATCAAGCCCGCACAGGTCCCAAAAACGGGTAATCCAGATAGAATGGCTTCTCGGATGGGAAGCAGCATGTTCTGGTCGCGCAAGAGCTTGCCCATGGTTGTAGACTCACCGCCAGGTAATATCAAACCCACCAAGTCACTCTGATGTTGTTGAAAATCATCCAAATTTCTGATTTCAACACTCTCGACTCCTAATTTATCTAGCACTTTTGCATGTTCTGCAAAGGCACCTTGCAAGGCCAATATTCCAATTTTCATCTATTTTCCTCGCTCTGCCATGAGAATTTGGATTTCATTCTCATTAATTCCAACCATGGCTTCCCCTAGGTCTTCAGAGATTTGTGCTAGAATTTGAGGATTATGATAGTTGGTTACCGCTTTGACAATGGCACTTGCTCGTTTAACAGGGTCTCCTGATTTGAAAATACCTGAACCAACAAAGACACCCTCTGCCCCCAATTGCATCATCAGCGCAGCATCTGCTGGTGTTGCAACACCTCCAGCTGCGAAGTTTACAACTGGCAATTTTCCATGTTCATGAACGTATTGGACCAATTCTACAGGGACTTGCAAGTCCTTGGCAGCCACATAAAGTTCATCTTCGCGAAGATTTTGAATACGGCGTATTTCTTGATTCATCATGCGCATATGACGAACGGCTTGAACGATGTCACCTGTCCCCGGTTCTCCTTTTGTCCGAATCATGGAAGCTCCCTCAGCGATACGACGCAAGGCTTCACCCAAGTCCTTAGCTCCACAGACAAAAGGAACTTGAAATTCCTTCTTATCTACATGGAAACGATCGTCTGCTGGAGACAGCACTTCACTCTCATCGATATAGTCAATCTCAATAGCCTCTAAAATCTGAGCTTCAACAAAATGCCCAATTCTGACCTTGGCCATCACTGGAATGCTGACCGCTTCTTGGATTTCCTTAATCATCTTTGGATCGCTCATACGGGAAACCCCACCAGCTGCACGAATATCAGCTGGAATCCGTTCCAAGGCCATAACAGCTGCCGCACCAGCAGCCTCTGCGATACGAGCCTGTTCAGGGTTTTGAACGTCCATGATAACCCCACCTTTGAGCATCTGTGCCAAGTTTTTATTTAGTTCATAACGATTTTCAGTCATTTCTTAATCCTCATCATTTGTATTGGTAGCTACCATTTCATTTTAAGCCAGATTAGAATGAAGTACAAGATAGAAAATCAATAATTGTATGGGTACAAATGGATTGAAAAAAACTATCTGACCTTAACTTAAGGCCAGATAGTTCATTCATTTCTATTTTTCAGCTGTAAGTGCAGCCATTGTAATGTAGTTGTATGGTTTGTTGAAATGTGGCAAGAAGAATAGGTCTGTCAAAGCCAATTTATCAATGGTTACATGCTCTTGGATAGCAAGTGAGAACATGTGGATTCCCATACTGATAGCAGCATCATGTGAAACCATTTGTGCACCAAGGATTTCGCGGCTGTCTTTGTCAAAGACAATCTTGATGGCAACTTCGTGGTTGTCATGTTTGATAAATTCTGGTTTTTGAAGATCGTTAAAGCCAGTTTCAGTTGCATTATAGCCTGCAGCTTTGGCTTTTTCAAGAGTCAAACCAGTCGAAACCATGTGAAGACCGTAGATTGAGATACCGTTTGATCCTTGAACTCCGATTCCTTCCAATTCATGACCACAAGCGTTATAAGCACCAACGATACCAGTACGTACAGCGTTAGAAGCAAGAGCGATGTAGCTTGTATCTTTACGTGCATTGTCATAAACAGTTGCACAGTCACCAACAGCGTATACACCTGGGATAGATGTTTCTTGTTTCTTATCTACAAGGAAGGCACCGTTACGGAAGAGTTCAATCTTACCATCAGCAAGAGCTGTGTTTGGACGGAAACCAACAGCAAGAACCACCATATCCACATCAAACGTTTCTTTGTCTGTTACCAAGCGTTCAACTTTTCCATCACCTTGGATGGCTTTAACTGTTTGACCAAGAGCCAAGCGGATGTTGTGGTCTTCCAAGTTCTTCGCCATCATTTGAGTAAAGTCTTTGTCATAGTAGCCGTTCAAGACAGTGTCTACAATATCTACAAGCACTACTTCTTTTCCAAGACGCTCGAAAGCTTCGGCAAGTTCTACCCCGATATAACCACCACCAACAACGGCAATGCGCTCAAGGTGTTTGCTCTTGTCTTCAAGTTTTTCAATAACTTCTTCAGCGTTTTGGTACAATTTAACAAATTGTACATTTTCAAGAGTTGCTTTGAATTCGCGGTTGCCCTTAACGATTTCAACACCTTCGATTGGAGGCAAGATTGGAGTTGAACCAGTTGCAAAGATCAATTTGTCATAAGATTCTTTGTGCTCTTTTCCTTCAACTTCTGCAGTCACAACTTTGTTATCGTAGTCAATTGAAAGAACTGGTGAGTTCATGTAAACTTTGGCACCTTTTGCTTCCAATTTTTCTTTATCAGAGTAGAAGAGACCTTCTGGGCCATCAATTTGTTCCCCGATCCAAAGCGCCATTCCACAACCAAGGAATGAAATATTTGAGTTTTGGTCAAACACTACGATTTCGTTCTCATGTCCGAAGTTGTCCAACATGGTATTAATACAAGCTGTACCAGCGTGGTTAGCACCAACTACAACGATTTTACTCATAGAAAAATTCCTACCTTTAATTTTTGATTTACCTTTCTAGTATATCATTTACTGTTAGCGTTTACAAGATATTTGCTCAGAATTCTCTTTTTTTCAGAAAAAAATACACTTAACATTGATAAATCCAATTTTTCTATCGCTTTCATATTAGTTTTGAGCATATTTCTTGACTTTTTGTCAAAATTCATTTGTGAAAACGCTGACTTTATGATATGCTAGATACATGGAAAGAAAATGTAAGGGGTTTAATTTTTCTTTAACGACCTTATATTGAATGATTTCCTATAAGAAGAAGAAAGGAGTTGGTAGCTTGCCTCTTCGTTCGCACTCTGAACGGCTAATGGGAACAACGATCACGATTTCATTAGTAGATGAGCGGGCAGAAATCCTGCTTCAGGACGCTTTTGACTTGCTCAAAGAGCTCGAATACCGCTTTAACGCCAACAGTCAAGAATCCGAACTGATGGAAATCAACTACCAAGCTGGAATCGCACCTGTTAAGGTTCATCCTGACCTGTTTGAACTGATTGCTCTTGGACTTGAGCATAGCCTAGCACCATCTAGCCATCTCAATATCAGTATTGGTCCCTTGATTCAAACCTGGCGAATCGGATTTGCAGATGCACGGCTTCCAGACTCTAAAGAAATCGAAGCTGTCTTGCCTCTAGTTGACCCTCATTTTATCAAGTTGGATCCGACTAGCTCTACTGTCTTTTTAGAGAAGAAAGGAATGAAGCTTGATTTAGGTTGTTTAGCTAAGGGCTATAGTGCAGATAAGGTTGCCCAGTATTTGAAAGAACACGGTGTCACCTCTGCCCTGATCAATCTCGGAGGAAATATCCTCACCATCGGGAACAACCAAGCCAAAGAAGGGAAAGCCTGGCAGATTGGGATTCAAGATCCGCGAAATCCTCGTGGCAACCATCTCCTAACCATTCCTGCTTCTAACAAATCCGTTGTCACTTCAGGTATCTATGAACGCCATCTGACAGTAGATGGAAAAGACTATCATCATATCTTTGATAGTGAGACAGGATTCCCTGTCGAAACAGACCTCGCTAGCCTAACGATTATCTCTGATAAATCCGTTGATGGTGAGATTTGGACAACGCGCCTTTTCGGAGAACGAAGCGCTTCTATCCTCTGGCAAGTCGAAAGTATAGATGGTATTGAAGCCATCCTCATCGACAAAGAGGGACGCCTTGCATGTTCTTCAGGCCTTCAAAATTGTATTATGTAAAAAGAGAAAGGAAATCTCATGCTAAAACTTATTGCCATTGTTGGAACGAACTCTAAACGTTCTACAAACCGCCAATTGCTCCAATACATGCAAAAACACTTTGCTGATAAAGCTGAAATTGAACTCGTTGAAATCAAGGATATCCCTGTTTTCAACAAACCAGCAGATAAGCAACTTCCAGCTGAAATTCTTGAGATTGCAGCTAAAATTGAAGAGGCTGATGGTGTGATTATCGGTACTCCTGAGTACGACCACTCTATCCCTGCGGTATTGATGAGCGCTCTTGCTTGGCTATCTTACGGTATCTACCCACTTTTGAACAAACCAATCATGATCACTGGTGCTTCTTACGGTACACTTGGTTCATCTCGTGCCCAATTGCAACTTCGTCAAATCTTGAATGCTCCTGAAATCAAGGCAAATGTTCTTCCAGATGAATTCTTGCTCTCACACTCTCTTCAAGCATTTAACCCAAGTGGTGACTTGGTTGACCTTGATGTCATCAAGAAATTGGATGCCATCTTTGATGACTTCCGTATCTTTGTGAAGATTACTGAAAAATTGCGCAATGCACAAGAATTGCTTCGCAAAGATGCAGAAGAATTTGACTGGGAAAATTTGTAAGATAGGAGACCGAAAGAATGAAATTTGTTGGACTTGTTGGATCAAACTACGATCAATCATATAACCGCAAACTCTTGGAATTTATCCGTCGCAATTTCAAATTCAAATTTGAATTAGAAGTCCTTGAAATCGACGAAGTTCCAATGTTTAACCAAGACGAAAAATGGGACGAAAGCTTCCAATTGCGTTTCTTGTATAACAAGATTACACGTGCTGATGGTGTCATTATCGCCACTCCTGAGCACAACCACACTATCTCAGCTTCGCTCAAATCTGTACTTGAATGGCTTTCATACGAAGTTCATCCATTTGAAAACAAACCTGTTATGATTGTGGGAGCATCATACTACGACCAAGGAACTTCACGTGCCCAGGTTCACCTTCGTAAAATCCTTGACGCTCCAGGTGTCAATGCCTACACACTTCCAGGAAATGAGTTCCTTCTTGGTAAAGCCAAAGAAGCTTTTGATAACAATGGAAACATCACCAACGAAGGCACTGTTAAATTCCTTGAAACTTGCTTAGATAACTTTGTTAAATACGTAGGAGTCGTTTCGAAATTGAAAAAACCAAAACCAATCGAACCAGAAGACTTGGATTGTGGAAAACCAATTGCAACAACCATTACAGAAGTTGACCCTGACGATCCAGAATGGGTAGAAAAAGTTGCAGCAATCACTGGCGCTGTTTCTGGTGATACCTATGTCAAATTGGACCACGGTATCCTGACAGTTAACCAAATCGATATGTTCTTGAAAGCTATGCCATTTGAATTGACATACGCTGACGATAACAACCAATTCCTCTACTACAACAACGCTCACCAAGATCCAGACACCATGTTTGCTAAACGTGTACCACCTCAATCAGGTAGCCGTATGTCAACTGTGCATGGTTCTCTTCCGCCAGCACGCATGAAGAATGTAGAGTGGGTTATCGGAACACTTCGCAACGGAAACCAAGAATATGTTCGTACGATTGTTCCAGGTTCCCCTGCAGGTGTTATCAACACTCACAACTACCAAGCTATGTACTATCCTGACGGATCATACGCTGGTATCAATGAAATCGTCTTTAACTTCCAACCATGGCTTGACTGGTACCTAAAAGAAACGGGTCAACGTTTGGTGGGTGGTAGCGGACCTTTTGCTCCTGCTACCGGAGGTCATGGAGACGCAGATGCTACTTCTGGCGCTTCTGATTCAGGGGATGCTGGAGGCCACGGTGGTGACGCTGACGCTACTTCTGGCGCAAGCAACTAAGAAACCAAAAAGGAGCCATTTGGCTCCTTCTTTTTTATTACAACAGACAAGGGGCTTGTAAATCATCTACAAACCCCTTTCATTTTATGAGTTAGGATCATCTAAACTACGGCCGTGTAAACCTTTTTCACGTTGTACTTGGCGTAGTTTTTCTGGTGTAACGTCATTTCCTTCCTCGTCCACAACTTTGATTCCTTCAATGTGGTGACGAACAGAACGACGATAGCCTTCGATGTATTCCTCACGAAGCTTAGCTTGTTCCACTTTTTCAGCAGAAGTTAGACCTTCTGTTTTTTTCTTTTTAGCAAGCTCGTTGATACGAGCAATTTTTTTCGGATCCATTTCTTCTCCTTTGTAATAAGATACAGTCCATTTGACTGAGTTTATTTCGTATTGATTTGGTTAAAACGTACGAGCTTAGCTGCTTTCTTGGTTAGTTGCGACAAGATTGCCAAACGATTTTGTCGAACAGTCTGATCTTCAGCCATTACCATGGTATTTTCAAAGAAAGCATCAATAATTGGGCTAAGCGCAAAGAGTTGTTCTAATTGCTGGTTTGCAGTTCCTGACAAAACGAGTGATTCTACCGCCTCCGCCAAAGCTTTTTCTTCTTCATTCTCAAAGAGGGCAGGATCAACCGTGTCAAAACCTTCTGCCTTATCCGCCAAGTTGAAGGCACGTGAGAGGGATTCGACAGACGATTTGAAATCTTCTTTCTTGCTTGCTTCTACGAGAGCACTTGCTACTTCCAACATATCCGCCACGACAAAGTTTGAACTTGCAAGAACTGCTTCCTTGATATCTTTTGGAGTAGAACCCATCATCTTATCAACACGAGCCTTGATAAAGTCCATAACCTCTGCTTTATTTTCATAAGTCAAGCTGTCAAATTTCAAACTGTAAAGGCTATCGATCAACTCATCCATAGCAATATGCCAACCAAAGGCATCCAAGATACGAACTACACCTTGGGTCGCACGACGAAGAGCATAAGGGTCATTAGAACCTGATGGAATCAAGCCCACTGAGAAGAAACTCAAAATCGTATCCAATTTGTCTGCAATGGCTAGAATGGCTCCCACCTTACTCTCTGGAAGAGCTCCGTCAGCTGATGTAGGCATGTAGTGTTCACGAATAGCAGCCGCAACTGCTGGAGTTTCTCCAGCAAGAAGGGCATATTTTTCACCCATAATACCTTGGAGCTCATCAAACTCACCAACCATACCCGTCAACAAGTCAAACTTGTAAATAGCTGCCGCACGCGCTAGGTCAACTGTTTCATCCACTGACAAGCCAGCTTTTTCTGCCAAGAGAATGGCAATCTGCCCCGTACGAATCATGTGTTCACGAAGGGAACCAATCTTCTCATGGAAAGTCACATGGTTCAATTTTTCAACAAGATCTGAAATGACCAATTTTTGGTCTTCACGCCAGAAGAATTCACCGTCTTCCAAACGAGCAACTAAGACTTTTTCATTACCCTTGATAACATTTTCCAAATGCTCTGCGTTTCCGTTACGGACTGAAATGAAGTTTGGCAAGAGTTTACCGTCTTGATCACGAACAACAAAGTAACGTTGGTGTTCTTTCATCGAAGTTACCAAAACTTCTTCTGGAACTTCAAGGTATTTTGCATCAAAACTTCCCATAAAGGCAGTTGGGTATTCAACCAAGTTCAAGACTTCATTCAGCAAGTCAGCATCAATTTCGATACGGACCCCATGTTCAGCCTCGATTGCTTTGATTTGATCAACAATCATTTGCTCACGTTCACGAGGATCCGCGATTACAAACTGCTTACGAAGATCTTCTTCGTAGCTCAATACTGACTGAATCTTAGTTTCTTGCCCCAAGAAACGATGACCACGACTTACACGACCGCCCTTGATATCAAGGAAATTCAAGTCAAACTCTTGCTCGTCCAAGAGAACAGTCAAAGTGTGTACAGGGCGGATATATTCAAAAGTGTTGTTAGCCCAGTGCATGCTGACAGGGAAAGTCAGTGACTTCAAGACGTCTACTACACCTGGAACAATGGCTTCAACTGGTTGCCCCACTTCTTCCTTGGTAACATAGACATATTCTTCACCCTTGATTTCACGGAATTCGATATCTTCAACCGTCAAGCCTTTTCCACGAACAAATCCTTGAGCTGCTTTGGTGAAGTTTCCATCACTATCCAAGGCAATTTTCTTTGCTGGACCCTTGAAATCTTCTGTCAAATCAGACTGTTTGTCTGCAAGACCAGTCACACGAACAGCTAAACGACGTGGTGTTGAGAAGGTTTGAATGGCTTCAAAAGAAAGGCGGTTTTCCTTGAGGAAGGTTGCCATTTTTTCACCTAGTTGTTTTTCGCTTGGAGTTACTACGTAGGCTGGTAACTCTTCAAGACCGAGTTCTACTAATAAGTTTTTTGTCATGTTTTTTCCTTTACATCTTCTTCAATCTTTTCTTTTGATATACACCTTAGATACTGGGGATGTCGCTAACTAACTTTTGAGGGTCTGTAAGGAAATCTTATACCAAATAAACTAAGATTTCCAACAGTCTCATCAAAGTGGATTTAGCTGACTGATTCTTGAACCCAAGGTTTCAAAAATCCCCACATAACAGTACGGCGTTGCATATCCCTCTAGCAAGTCTTCGACTTGCCTTTAACGATTTTAGAGCACAGTATTACTTACTATTCTGCGTCTTCTGCTAGGAGTTTAGCTCGTGTTGCTTCATCCAAAAGTGGGTAGCCTAGGCGTTTGCGTTCTGCGACAAAGGTTTTGGCTACGACACGGGCCAGGTTACGGATACGGGCGATATAGCCTGCGCGCTCAGTTACAGATACGGCACCACGCGCATCAAGCAGATTAAAGGTGTGTGAACATTTGAGAACATAATCATAGGCAGGGTGAACCAATCCCTCTTCCAAGGCACGACCAGCTTCCTTTTCAAACTTATCAAAGTTTTCCAGCAACATTTCTTGGTCCGAAATTTCAAATGAATATTTTGAATGCTCGTACTCAGGCTGGATAAAGATTTCTCCGTATTTTACACCATCTGCCCACTCAATATCATAGACAGAATCAACTTCTTGAATATAAGAAGCCAAGCGTTCCAAACCATAGGTAACTTCCGCAGTCACAGGACCTGTTGCCAATCCACCAACTTGTTGGAAATAAGTGAACTGAGTGATTTCCATCCCATCAAGCCAAACTTCCCATCCAAGACCAGCTGAACCAGTTGATGGGTTTTCCCAGTTGTCCTCAACGAAACGGATATCGTGTTCCAATGGATTGATACCCAATTTTTCCAAAGACTCAAGGTAAAGCTCTTGGATATTTGATGGAGAAGGCTTCATGACCACTTGGAATTGGTGGTGTTGGTATAGGCGGTTAGGGTTTTCCCCGTAACGACCGTCAGCAGGACGACGTGATGGCTCTACATAAGCCGCATTCCATGGCTCAGGCCCAATAGCACGAAGGAAAGTGTAAGGACTCATTGTCCCCGCACCTTTTTCATTATCATAAGCCTGCATGAGCATACAACCTTGGTCATTCCAAAATTGTTGCAAAGTCAAAATAATTTCTTGAAATGTTAATTTCTTAGACATTGAATACTCCTTAATAAAAAATGATTTTTTTCGACACGAGTCTGCCTTGTCGATTATACGAGGCAAAACGAGTTAGTACTGCGTCTAGCTCAGGCACTCTAGTGCTGAGCGTGGGGCAGTCCGACTGTAAGGAGGTCTCTGCCACTGACGCAGTGGAAAGTCAATTTATTAGACATTGTTTACTCCTTTAATTTATATTATCTTTTTAGATTTATTCATCAAGCAACCAAGAAAAAGCTGGGTTCTGAAAAATATGACGTTTGGGAACCGTTTGTAAATTCTGATCGCATTCATCTATTGTACCTAATTTTAAAGCACAGACTTCTGGTATATTTTCTTGAGCAGTGAAAATTTGACTATGACAGTTCTGACAGTAATAGCGTTGTTTTCCTGGAGATGAACTATAGGTAACCAACTGTTCTTTTCCATGCAATACTAGGTTTTTACTGCTAACTTTGGCATTCACTGTATAGGCAGACGCAGTTGCTTTCCGACAGAATGAGCAGTGGCAAAAAACTAATTCCGACAATTCCTCATCTAAAGTGTAGGTCACTGCTTTGCATAAACAAGATCCTTTAAGCATTATGCTCCTTTCTACTTAGGCATTAGAGGAAATTCAAAAAGAACCGAATTTCAACACCCAAGCCTTGCGACTAGGGGCGTCTGAAACGCGGTTCCACCCTAATTTATTACTTCATTGTTTTTAACAATACGACAGAAAGCGCCAGTTTCTTACCTTGTTCTACTTGGCTCCCACTACCCCAAGCTCGCTGAAGAACGCCATAAGACTTTCTTTCCTAGCTAGTATTATAGCAGATTTTCTAGCCAGTGTAAACCAAAAATGAGTCTGAAAACAAAGTTCCAGACTCATTTAATAGTAAAGCTTCAGAAAGTCCTGTTTAAGGATGTCTTTTCGCTTTTGGTTTTTTGCCATGTAAATTTCTCTTGGCTTGTTTCAATGCTGTAATGGCATCTTTGACATCTTCTTGGCTCGCTCCTGGATCTTTAAGGAGTTCCTGTGCCTCTTTAAAAGTTAAAAGATAAGCTGCTTTTTCTTTCTTGTCTGCATAGATAAATCTCGCGTTTTTTTCTTGGAAAAGGCGTTCATCCTTGACCAGTTTCTTTAGACTAGAGAAGTCTGTTGCCTTGCCATTTAGTTTGCTTTTAGCTGTTGCTAGGGCAATGAGAGATTGGTCAATTTGATCCTGTTTGACTCTAGGATCCACAGCTAGTAAGGCGATTTCTTGGAAGGCACGATCATAAGCTCGACGTACTTTTTCTTTGGCATTAGCATATCGTCCAGTTTTAGTCGTTGCATAGTAAGCTTTCATAGCTTCTTTCAAGGCTGTAACGTTCGAATCTTTTCCATCCAAAGCTTTACCAGCAGCTTCAAGACTAGCGAGAACTCTATCAATCAATTCTTGCTTTAATTTGCTTGACAAGGCTGACTGTGCCACTTGGAAAGCTTGATCATAAGCTTTTCTCTTATCTGCACTACTATTAAAGTAACGAGACGTTTCTACCAGTTCTTTTTGTTGATTTACCGCAGCAATCAAGGCCAACTTAGACACAACAGATAGACGCAAAGCATTATTTCGACCTGGCTGAACGAGCAAGGAAACGAGATCTTCAAGGAGTTCATATCCAGTTGGCAAGGTGACTTGTACAGTATAACGACCTGTAGCAACTTTCTTACCAAAGGCGTATTGACCGTATTTTTCAGCAGGAAGAGTGATCCTTGTCCCATCTTCTCCTTTCAGAATCACAGTAGTCGTCTTTGGAACTGCTTGATTGAAGGAAACAGACACTGGTGCATATTCTAGGAGATTTGCTAGGAAGGTAATGGTTTGGAAACTATTTTCTTCCGTCAAGTCAAACTCTTGGGATAAGGCACTGATAAACTTCAATTCTGTTCGGTCATAACTGAAAATTTCTGCTGTATAATGACCAAACTGTAAGAAATGAATCGCTTTTGTCTTGTCAACATCAACATATTGCCCCTCGCTATTTTTGATTCGATAGACATAGAGGGTATCAATATCTTGGTTTGTTTTCGCATCCTTCAAGGCAATTTTCACTCGACCACTATTTTGATCGCGTACAAGTTCAGCAAGTGAGATATAGTCTACATTTCCTGCATAGTCCTCTACAAGATAGTAAATATTAGCCTTGTCAACATCCTTTGGAAGTGTATAACTACCGTCAGCATTGGCCTTAATCAGATGGGTGTTCTCAAGCGCACGGGTTCCAGACTGGTCTTTCTCAGATAGAACCATGGTCCCTTTCTGGTCAAATGGTGTGAGGTAGAAGAGTTTTTCTGAAAGGATACCGCCTTGACCCACATCTTTTGGTTTGCGAGCTACGAATTCTTGGTTTCCATCTTTAAAGCGAATATAACCACTTGTGATGACAGGTTTTTGAGTATCAATTTGAATTTTGAAGGTCGTATATTGTTCTTTGGCTCCTGGAACATCTGGTGTGTAACTAATAACATAGTCATATAAACCATCTGCAACGATATTGCCATCAAAATCCTGACCTCTCCAAGCAGTATTATCTAGAATATAACTCTTCAGATTTCTACTGTCACCATCAAAATAATTCTTACGAAGATCCTTTGCATCGCCCTCCCAAATAGGATGTTCATGCTTGGTATCTGTAGCAGCATAAACTGTAGCCCGAAGATTTACAAGATTTCTCAAAGCAACCGTTTTGTATTCGACTAAGTCTTTGTTTCCATCATCATTTGGAGAAATGGCAATACGGACATTCCCTTTTTCGTCCAACTGAAGAACATGCTTACCTTCAGCATTTTGTTCAATCCCAAGAACAGTAATTCGGCGTCCTTGGCGTTGACCTTTAGACACTAGAAGGTCATTTTGCAAGGTAGCTAGATAGGTAGCATCATTAGAGTAGTTAACGGCAGGATTTTCCTTGTCTACTTCCGTGTAAAATCCATTTTTCCCTTCTCGGACAAGATTGTAAATTGGTTTTTCGACAGCAGGGAGATTTTGGAATTCTCCTCGGAAGCCCATAAATGCAAGACTCACAACATCCCCATCATCTGCTGGATCTACAAATCGAACAAAACCTTCAAGGAAATAGCCATTTGGCATTTGTTTGCTGAGTTGATCAGCAAATTTTCTGGCATCTACTTTAACAGTGACTGTTTGACTGCTGTGGGCTTTGACCGTCACTTCAGGCCAGACTGTCTCCGTTAGTTTTCGAGGTCGAAGGGTGAATTTTCCATCTTGGACTTCGTCTGTATTGGTATTCACTACCATCTTGAGAGTACGGTCAGTATCTGAAATGTTGTGTACAGTGACCTTGAAAGTAAATTGGTCTCCAACATTTCCCAAAGTCACACTTGGATAACCATTTTCACCCGTTACATAGAGGTCTGTTGACACTGCAGCAGCAGTATCCACAATACCAGAACCTTGCTGACGAGGAGAGGTATAAGTGCCTGTGTCCTTATTAACATGTGGTTTTGCAGTTGACATGATCAAGGCCTTGACAGTCTCTGATACTTGCTCAGGAGTCAATTCTGGATGGTGTTTTTGAAGGTATTCCTTAACCAGAACTGCAACACCCGTAACGTGAGGAGCCGCCATACTGGTTCCGCTGATACTACCGTAGGTATTGTCATTAAAGGATGAGTAGATATTGCCACCAGGAGCTGTCACATCTGGTTTCAATTGTCCATCGGTAGTCACTCCCCAACTTGAAAAGTCAGATAGCTGATTGGCTACATCAGAAGGACGATTATCCATCTTACCATTAAAAACAATCTTGTAGTTTCCTGATTTTAAGGCTTCACCATACTGTTTAGAAATAAATACAGAAGGAATTTTCTTTGCTTCATCATCAATAGACATATTGATGTTTGCACCTTCTACATTATTGTAGATCAATGCACCAACTGCACCGTGTTTTCGTGCATTTTTGATCTTCTCTGAAAAATTCATAGCTCCACGCTGAATGAGGGCAAGTTTCCCAGTTAAATCCAACTTCGCAAAGTCTTCTTCACGACCTAACCCTGCTTCGACGTATTCGTACTCTTTTCCTTTTTCAAAGTCCTTATCTGCTTCAGGTTGATTATAATCAAATTTTCCGTTATGAAGACCGTCATTTCCCTCTAGACCTTTGACTTCAAAAACCGCTGTCGTCAATGTTTTATTGTTGACAGAAGCAACTGAAATCGAATCTTCAACAGTGGATGGATTTCCAACCAAGCCATAGTCTGGGTTTTCAGCTAATGGTTTTGAATAACCATTTCCGAATGTATTGCTATTTCCTGCTGAGATAAGAACAGAAACTCCCTTGGCACGAGCCCGTTTGATGGCATCCACAATATCAGAACCAGCATCCACCATAGAACCAGTGCTAGATCCCAAACTCATATTAATGGCATCTGCTCCCAAGGCAACTGCATCATCAATCGCCTTTACATAAAGGGCCGAACTGGTCGTTTTTTGGCGGTCTGAAAAGACACGCATAAACATGACTTGGGCTTCTGGCGCAACACCATAGACCTTCTCACCATTTGGTGCCTCTTTATCAGGGTTTCCAGCTGCAATCCCTGTTACGTGCATCCCATGAGAAGTTCTTTCTGCTTCTTTGATCTTATCTGTTCCGTCAAAGTAGTCATAGGCATAGACAACCTTATCACTATACCATTTACCGTAGTCGATTCCAGCAGCCTTTTTAGCTGCTTCGATGGCTTTCTTGTTTTTAAATTTTGCTTTTGACGGATCCGAAATTCGAAGTACCTCATGATTCAAATCAAGTCCAGAGTCAATAATGGCAACAACGGTCCCTGTTCCCTTGTAACCAGCCTTCCAAGTTTTCGGTACTGTGATGATATCATTGCTTGAAAGACTATTGGGTTTTGCAGACTCAGCTTTTTCTTGTTCTTTTTCAGTAGTTGCTGTTTCTCCAGTAGTTTTAGGAGCTGTCGTTGCTTGAGCCTCTTTGTTCTCTATGTTAGAAGCCTTCTCAGTAGCAGGCGCTGGACTGGCATCTACTGTTGTTTCTTTTTGGACGACACCTTGATTCTCTTCGTTTGCAACTGCGCTATCTTTTCCTGATTCTTGAGATTCGGCAGTTTTATCAACTGGAGTTTCTACCTTAGCATCTTGTTTACTAGCATCCTCTTTAGAAGTTTCAGCTTCTTGTTTCTCTCCAACTACTGGTGCAATCCCATTAGTATTGGTTTGGTCAGTCGCAGACTTTGAGTGTTTATCGTCTTTTAGCTCTGTCTTAATTTCCTGAGTTTGAGCTTGATTTTCACCTGTACTCTGCTCATTGGCACTGACTTGACTTGCTCCAAAAACCAAAGCAGTTCCCAATAAAACTGAAGCAAGACCAAATTTGTATTTCCGTAATGAAAAACGTTGTCGTCTATTCATACATAATCTCCTTTTTCTTTAAAGTATACCTATTATAGCGCAAATAGGTATAAATTTTTACAAAAATCTGAATTGTCACAAAAATGTAATATTTACGTATATATCTTACTTATTTAATTTTATCATTCGTGTTATTTGCTCCATCAAACCAATATTTTCTAAATTCGTTCCTATATTTCAATCCATAAAATTATTTTATTATACAAACAATTTAGATTTTTTATACACAAAAAGACTAGGATTTAAAATTCCTAGTCTTTGTTATTTCAGTATAAATAGATTTCACAAACTAAAAATCCATCTCATCCACACGTGGTGCACCAGAAGTCACTGAAATTGTTTTTAAGACTTCTCGCTCTTCGTTGCTGAGTTCAATCCCAAAACAGTCAAGATTGCTCTGGATACGAGAGGCTGTCACTGACTTAGGTAGGGGTAAAAAGCCTTCTGCCAAACTCCAAGCCAAGGCGATTTGAGCCACTGATTTCCCATGCTTAGCAGCAATTTCTTGGACTTCTTTCTGTTCAAACAACTCTCCTTGGCCAAAAGGTCCCCAAGCCTCTAAGAGAATTCCTTTCTCTCTACAGTAGTCAACCACTTCCTCTTGATAAACTCCTGGTGCCAAGCGCACCTGATTGACCGCTGGAATGACTCTTGCTGTCTCAAGCAAGGCATCCAAATGATGGGGAAGGAAATTACTAACGCCGATAGCACGGATTTTACCTTCTTGGTACAGGTCCTCCATCGCTCTCCAGACTTCAGCATTGCGAGTTTTCCATTCGTCATTTTCTCTTAAAGGTTTTGGATTCGGCCAATGGATAAGGTACAAATCTAGATAATCCAATCCCAGTTTTTCCATTGATTCTTCAAATGCTTGGCGTGCTTCATCATAGCTGTGATTGGTATTCCAGAGTTTGGTCGTTACAAAGATTTCTTGTCGTGGAAGACCGCTATCTCGAATAGCGCGACCAACACTTTCCTCATTTTTATAGATAGCTGCAGTATCGATATGTCGATAACCATCCTTTAAGGCTTCTAAAACGGCTTGGTAGGCTACCTCTCCATTTTCAGCTTTCCATGTTCCAAATCCTAGTACAGGAATTGAAACTCCATTATTAAGGGTGTAAGATTTCATCGTTTTTCCTTTCTATGTGAAGAAAATCTAAAGAAACAAAATCCTGATTATCAGAACACTTGCCCCTTTAGATTTTAACAATTATTGATCACGATCGTAATAGATCTCGTGAGCTTTCAAGCGAGAATTGAGCAATTCAGGAACGGTCACAAATGTATACCCTTCACCCTTTAAATACTCAATGACACTTGGTAGAGAATTAACTGAAGGACCATGGATATCATGCATGAGGATTATAGAACCATTGCGAACCTGACGTTGAATCTCTGTCAAAATGGCTGTCTCATTTTTACTCTTCCAGTCCAAACTATCCACGTCCCACATGATGAAGCTTAAATCAAGGCCGTTTCGAATATCATCAGTGATGGCACCATAAGGTGGGCGCATCAGTTTAGAGCTTGATCCTAAAACTTGAGTTAACAGATCTTCTGTATCAGTGATTTGCTTTTTAGCATCTTCGAGCGAAAGTTGTGAAAGAACGGGATGACTCCAGCTGTGGTTTCCTACAACATGACCTTCTGATTTCATTCGTTTTAGAAGATTTTCATTACCTGCAATGTTTTTACCAAGTACAAAGAAGGTTGCTTTTACACCATATTTAGCTAAAGTATCCAAAGCCTGCGTGGTTGTAGTTGGATTTGGACCATCGTCAAAGGTCAAGGCTACAACCTTTTTATTTTTCTTAGCAAAGTATGCTTGGTAGAGTTCAGCATCCTTTTCTAATAGATAAGAGGACTCAATGACATCAAAGAAACTGGATATGGGCAAAGCAATTTCCTCAACAGTCTCTCCAGGATTAGCAGGATAAAGGATGATTTGACTATCCTTATAGTCAAAGCTCCAAGATGTCAATTCTTGGTCTGTGAAGCTCTTTATAACTTGATCAATTTTTGCCTGATCAAGTTTCTTATCTTCTAGAGTTGATTTGATTTGACTCAGCAAGAGTTCCTTAGCCTTGCTTGCATCTTTGAAGAGTTTACTGAGGTCAAAATCTTTCCCATCTTCAGTCAAGAAAATTTTCCCTAAAGAAGTCTTTTCTTTTTCTTCAACCTTTGATGCAGACAAATCGTAGACTTGCTTGCTGATATTTCGAGAAACAACTCCCTTTAAGACTGGATCCAACTGCTCGGTATAATAAAAGACCAAATCCTCTTTATCTTCCAGCTTTTCTTTGATATCCTGGTTGATTTTTTCTCTAACAGACGCAATGACTTCCTCTCCTTGCAGAGGGTAGTAGGCAATCACCTCAGCTTGACCTTTTCGAAAATGGTCCTTCTGACTACCTGAGTTGAATTGCAGGTCCTTTTCGCTTTTTAGCGCTTCAATTTTTTGTTCGTAAGATTGCTTTTGTAGTAGCTTATAACCAATAGCACTCCCTAATAGAATCGTAGCAATTCCTAAGATTCCAACAAAGGAAAGCAATAGCCTTCTCGTTTTATCGTGAGAAACACGTTTCGCTCTATTTTTTTCATATTTCCATCATATCAAATCGAGGCTATTATTTCAATGATAAACAGGGATTCTGTCTTTTTTTAGGAAAAGAAAAAAGCTTAGAAATCTTCTAAGCTTCTATTTTTAAAAACGAATCGCTTCACGTGTTTTCTCATATGAAGTTACAAAACGGTTTGTAACCCCTGGTTCAGCAACTTCCAAGGCTTGTGAAATTTTTTCAAATGATGCCTGGTAGTCAAACTCTTTTTCAAAAATTTCAAGCGCTTCGTTGAAGGCCTCTTGGATACGCTCATCAAATGAACGGTAACGGTTTGAGTATTGGAGTAGTTGCTCCGTCAAGGTTGCATATTGAACGATATCATAGGTTTCTGTTTCAAGTGCTTCCATATCATTTGTTGCAATTTCAAGAATTCGTTTAACCGATTCAATATTCACTTGTGGTTGTTCTAACTCTGCCATCAGATCTTCTGTGTTATGACTTGCAGTAAAGAAAAGTTTCAAGAAACTTTGAGGAATACCTGGCAAGTTTCTCTTCTCCATGTAACGTTTGATGGTATGCAAACGGTTCACATAGACATTTGCTTTTTGGCGAGCATTGAGGTCGTCTTTTTCAATTTGGGCAAGTCGTTCGCTAACAGAGATTTGCTCATCCTCTATATCCTTGAGGTTGCTTTGAAGCATTTCCAACTGTTCTTCAAGAGCAGAGTAGGCTTGTGTTGACTCACCTTGATCCTCTGTCACTTCCATGATTGCTGTATCAAGTGCAGCCAATTCTGCTTGAAGACGACGAACATGATTGCCATCGCTTTCAGGAAGAAGGTAGGTTTTAGTCAAGCGTTCAAGATCTTGAACAAGCACCTGATTATTTTCTTTCAAGTGGTTGAGATAAGTTGGTAATGTCGAAAGAAGACTTTCAACCACTTTTTGAGCTGCAATTTCACGAGTGAAGATATCATAAAGTGCGTTGATTTCTTCTTGGATGCGATTATTTTCATACTCTGCATTGTCCAATTCCAACTGACGAATATTTTCTTGATTATTTTTCAAAGACTCATGCAAAAGTTGGAAACGGGATTCAATATCTGTTTCTGTAAAGTGGTAGTTGGCATCCAACAGCTTGCGATAACCTTCTTCCAAATCTGCCAATTGTTCTGGCAGTTCCTTTGTCAAGGTTTCAACAAGAGCTGGAATTCGCTCAACGATGTGTGTCAAAGCGAGAATATGATTTTCAGTTGAATCAAGAATTGCTGCCGCTTCAACCGGGTCACCTGATGAATTTAGGGTAACAAATTGAGAGAATTCAGATTGGATGTTTTCCAATTGTTTCTCAATCTCAGGAAGGGCCTTCCCATATTTCTCCGAGTCTTCTGCAACGGTATGTTGAAGGGATTCAAACAAGTCCAAGGCATGAAGGACACGGCCACTATTCTTAGATTCTTGTTTTTCAAGATCAGAAAGGGCATTGCGAATAGCTGCAATATCTTCTTCAATCAAGCCGATTTGGCTTTCAATTTGATCAATCTTGTGAGCAGCTTTGAAAAAACGGAAAGAATTGTTGTAGCTTTCAGCTTCAAAGAGGTGATTTTCGATATCAGCAAATGAGTTCAGAGATAAATCAACCCATTTTTGGTTCCATTCACGGAAGGTCACCTGACTTTGACCAATCAAGTGCATGTTTTTAACGGCTTCAACCTCATCATTTACAGGAAGGTTGTAGAGTTCTTCTTTTCTTTCTTCAAGGGCCGTTAATCTGCTTACATTACGCTTACGTAAAAAGATGGCTGTTACATAAGCTAAGATCAGAATGACTGCAATTGCAACCATTAGATAAATTAGTTGTCCATTAGACATATCAAACTCCTTTTATACTAGAAACAATCGTAATGATTATATCATATTTTTTAAACCAAGGGAACTATTTCCCACATTTTTTAGACGTCAAGTGTACTGTAAACAGCGTTTTCTTCGATAAATTCGCGACGAGGTTCTACTCGATCTCCCATCAACATATCAAAGATTTTATCTGCTTCGGCAGCATCATCTACCGAAACACGCGCCATCAAGCGATGTTCAGGATCCATGGTTGTTTCCCACAATTGGTGGTCATCCATTTCTCCCAAACCTTTATAACGTTGGATGGTTGGTTTTGAACGCCCTTCACTATGACGTGCTAAGGCTTCTTGGAGTTTAATTTCTTGATCCGCACCTGGCTGGATGTATTCTTTAATCTCACTTCCAACTTTTACTCCGTAAATTGGCGGTTGGGCAATGTAGACATATCCAGCTTCTAAGATTGGTTTCATATAGCGATAAATCAAGGTTAGCAAGAGAGTTCGAATGTGGGCTCCATCAACATCGGCATCGGTCATCAAAACGAGTTTTTGGTAACGAGCCTTAGTGACATCAAATTCTGCCCCAAATCCTGTTCCCATGGCTGTGAAAAGGCTGCGAATTTCTTCGTTGGCAAGGATTTTATCCATGCTAGCTTTTTCAACGTTCAAGATTTTACCACGAATTGGAAGGATAGCCTGGAACTCACGGTTACGACCAGATTTGGCTGATCCACCAGCTGAGTCTCCTTCGACGATGAAGAGTTCAGTTTCAGCAGGGTTGTTAGAAGAACAGTCTGCTAGTTTTCCTGGCAAATTGGAAATTTCCAAGCCAGATTTCTTACGAGTGACTTCACGCGCACGCTTGGCAGCCACACGAGCCTTAGCAGCCAAAATCCCTTTTTCCACGATACGCTTAGCAATCTGAGGATTTTCCATGAGGAAATCAGAGAAGGCATCGCTGAAGAGGCGATTGGTAATCTTGACTACTTCACTATTCCCCAGTTTGGTCTTGGTTTGTCCTTCAAACTGCGGATTTGGATGCTTAACTGAGATAACTGCTGTCAAACCTTCACGGACATCTTCTCCTGTTAGGTTATCTTCATTGTCTTTTAGTAGCTTATTCTTGCGGGCATAATCATTGATAACACGCGTCAGAGCTGTACGGAAACCTTGCTCATGTGTTCCACCTTCATGGGTGTGAATGTTATTGGCGAAACTCATAACGTTTTCGTGGTAACCGGTTGTGTACTGCATGGCTACTTCAACTGTGATATCATCCATCTCACCGTCTGTGTAGATTGGTGTATCAAAGATCACATCCTTGTTCTCGTTGATATATTCAACGTAGCTAGCAATCCCACCCTCATAGTGGTAATGTTTAGTCTGTTCGAGACCTTCACGCCTATCTGTGATGGAGATTCGAAGGCCTCGATTCAAAAAGGCTAGTTCTTGAATACGTTTGTTTAATTTTTCAAAGTCAAAAGTTGTTGTTTCTGTAAAAATCTCTGGATCTGGTGTGAAGTGAACTGTTGTTCCCGTTTTATCCGTATCTCCAACCACCTCAAGATCAGCAACAACATGACCACGACGGTATTCTTGGTAATGAATCTTACCATTTTTGTGGACATGAACATCTAGTTGCGTTGAAAGAGCGTTTACTACTGATGAACCTACACCGTGCAATCCACCTGAAACCTTGTAACCGCCACCGCCGAATTTTCCTCCAGCGTGAAGAACTGTAAAGACGGTCTCAACAGCGGGACGTCCTGTCTTTTCCTGAATATCAACAGGAATTCCACGCCCATCATCCACTACGGTGATGGAGTTATCTGGCTCTATAAAGACTTGGATGTGACTGGCAAATCCAGCTAGGGCTTCGTCAATTGAGTTATCAACGATTTCCCATACTAGATGGTGAAGACCTTCTTTTGAAGTCGATCCAATATACATACCTGGACGCATACGAACAGCTTCAAGTCCCTCCAAAACTTGAATTTGACTGGCATCATAATCCTGTGCCTGTTGATTTTTGATTTCTTCTGTCATTTTTTCCCTTTTCTTACATGTCTATTGCTTGTCTCAATGTCGCAACGTTATTAAAAAGATAGGCATCTAAGCCAGCAGCTTTACCTGCTTCTACATCTATATTTCTGTCACCAATGACCAAACCAGATGTAATATGATATTTATCACGTAAATAAATCATGGACTCAGGATCTGGTTTTCGTTTAAAGCCAGAACTGGCGGTCACCACCTCGGTGAAGTAGTTCGCTATCTGGGTCTTAGCAAGAAGTTCTAGAACTTGGTCATTTCGATGAGAAACCAAGAAATGGCGACCACCCTTGTCCGAAACGTCTTTGAGTAATTCTGGAATTCCCTCAAACAAAACTGGATGTTCTAGCTCACGCGCTTCATTTTCTTTATAGTTCTCTAAAAAATCCTCGATATCTGGTGCAAACTTCTCGATGGCAAAAGCTGTCGAAACCTTCAAAGCTTCGTAGACTCGGTCGTGTTCTTGCTCTATTCCGTATTGGGCTAAGGTTTCTACAAAGGCTGCAGTAGAAGTCTCATAATTATCCAATAGGGTACCACCTAAATCCCATATATAGTCGTGATATTTCATACCCTTCATTATACCATTTTTTTATGAAAAAAGCGATGATTTCCTAGATTTTTCGGCTCTATAATTTATATAGAGAGTAAAACACTATTGCATCTATGGAGCCTTTTTGTGAAGAATAGCTCCTCTATAAATAATCAAGCAAAATCTTTCTTATCTCAAATGTACAAA
Source organism: Streptococcus oralis (assembly GCF_019334565.1). Lineage (NCBI taxonomy): Bacteria > Bacillati > Bacillota > Bacilli > Lactobacillales > Streptococcaceae > Streptococcus > Streptococcus oralis. Next base: position 1,273,813 of record NZ_CP079724.1, read on the forward strand.
TTAAAGAATAGAAACTACTAACAACCGCGTCATTGTTCACAAACGAAACGCTTTTGGATTTTCAAACTTTAAAAATAGAATACTCATTGCTTTGAATACCACAATAGAGTGCAGAAAAAGATTATTCCAATATGGAGTCCCTTGTTAATTCATTACAGTTCCCAATGATTCCATCTTTCTTTTCAATTGTAATTTATTCTCCAAACAGGCAAAAAACGATAACGTCCTTTTAAGGTGTTATCGTTTTTGTATATCATCAGATAAAGTTTGATTTTTATTGAGCTAAATTCGATTAGTTTCTTCCGAAGTTTTGACCTCTACCATCGCGGTCAAAATACATCCAACTTCCATCTTCAAGTTGAATCCATTTGCTTCGAGCCATATCCCCTGAATTGGCATCGAAATATCGACTAACCCCATTCACATCAACAACTTTTCCTTTGACTTGCTTGCCGTCTTGCGTGAAATAGAGAGTCTGTTGACCAACCTGCTGCAAGCCTGTCACTGCTTTTCCATCTTGATCAAAATAGTACCACTCATTTTGGGAACCTTCGACAAACTTGTTGGTTGCCATCTCTCCTGAGTTAGCATCAAAGTAACGGATACTCTTATCTGAAAGTGTCACGATTTTGCCCTTGACTTGCTTGCCATCTTGGTCGAAGTAAAGTGTTTGTTTGTCAATCTTTTGAAGGCCTGTCACTGCTTTACCAGTTTGGTCAAAGTAATACCATTCGTTCTTGGCACCTTCTGCAAACTTGCCGACTGCCATTTCTCCTGAGTCGGCATCAAAGTAACGGATGGATTTATCAGCCAAAGTTACTACTTTACCCTTGACTTGCTTACCATCTTGGTCAAAGTAAAGTGTTTGTTTGCCAATCTTTTGAAGACCTGTCACTGCTTTACCAGTTTTGTCAAAGTAATACCATTCGTTCTTGGCACCTTCAGCAAACTTGCCGACCGCCATTTCTCCTGAGTTGGCATCAAAGTAACGGATACTCTTATCTGAAAGTGTCACGATTTTACCCTTGACTTGCTTGCCATCTTGGTCAAAGTAAAGTGTTTGTTGACCAATCTTTTGAAGACCTGTCACTGCAACTCCATCTGCTCCGAAATAGTACCAATCACTTGGGTTATCACCTTGAGCAAAACGATTGATAACAGCATTTCCTGAATCCTTGTCAAAGTAACGAAGTTTGCCATCTTTAGCACTCACAATCTTGCCCTTAACCTGATAGCCGTTTTCATCAAAGAATTGCTGTCCATCTCCTATCTTGACAAGACCTCGAGCCATAACGCCCTTGGCATCAAAGTAACGCCAGTTTTGACCATCAGTAGTGTAGTAACGGTTGAGAACTTGGGCACCAGTTTGATCATAGTAGTACTGATTACCATTTTCATCTTCACGGATAGAATCACGAAGTTGAATACCATTCTTCAAGAAATAAACGTGCTTGCCATCAATTTCATGAGCACCTGTTACAAGATAGCCTCGTTTATCGAAGTAATACCAATTTCCATTTTCATCTTGGATAAAGGAATTTTTAGCTTGATAACCACTAGTTGAATAGAACTTAGTACCATTGGCATCACTAACAAATCCTGTGTAAGCATTCTTATTAACTAATTGCTTAGGCAATACTATCTCGCCATTTTTGTTAGTGAGATAGTCGTTGCTAGCCCAGTCTTTAAGAACATAGTAAGCACCACGACCTAAGATATTGGTACCATTAAAGTACTTAGCAGACCACTTGGTAATCTTCTCATCTGTTGTCATTTTTTGACCATTGGAAATCTGTACTCGTTCAAAGATTTCTGGATATTTAGCTTTAAGCTCATCCAAGAAGGCTCCACCGTACTTACCTTGGAAATCAGTCCCATTGGTCTTACTATTAGCTACATAGAGTTTTTCCTTGATTTCTGCACCTTCACGGTAGGTTCCGTAGTTGTTGACACGTGTTGCTGTTACCACTTCCTTACCTGGTAGGTTATAGATTTGGTCTGGTACCCAGTCCGCGATGGCTTGGATATTAACACTGTGAAGCGCACGAAGAGCATTGAGCAAATCTTTTAAAGAACCATATTTATTGTTCTTGCTCATCGCCATATCATAGCGGTCTTCAAAGGCATAACCATTCTGAATGATAGAATCTAAGAAAGTACCGTCTTGGCTAGATACATACTGAGGTGGTAGCTCAAATGAAGTTACTCCCCATTCCTTGAAGAGGTTGACATTTTTAGCAATAACTTTATTGGTATATTGGTCATCGCGGGTTGCAAAGTCTTGGAAGTTAGAAAATCCTTCGTAAATCAACTGAGAATCAAGGGCTGCGCTAGATTCGTAGACCTGACCACTAGCGTTTTTCTTCTTGCTTGCTGTTGTACGAGCATCCTGATCTGCCTTAGCGCCAACTGGTACCCAAACAGCCAGATATCCAGAAACCTGTACATTGCTATAGCCTGCAATATCATTCATATCAAAGGTTAAAATACCATTAGCATCTGTCTTCTTCCAGAGCGATTGCGGCACTTCTTCGTCAGTTAGATAGCGGGAAATGCCATCTTTGGTCGTCAAAAGTACAGGACGATAGTATTGATTCTTGTGGGCTGCTCCCATATTGACTTGCAGTTTATCCCATACATTTAACTTGAGGTTAGGGTTGTTTGAAGCAATAACTGCCATCCCTTGAGTACGAGTTTCTGCTGTTCCTTCATCTGTTGCTTCATTGGCACCAGTACCGTAGCGGACAGAAGTCAAAATACCATTGTAAGACCATTTATCAGCCTCACGAGGTACACCCATATAAGTGACCTTCATGTCTTGTCCACCCGCTACATACTTAATACGAGCACGCAACAAGGCATCGATAGCGTCGTGGTAAGGAGATTTTTTCTCCATGTATTGACCATCATCAGTATAGAGGTCACCATAGTAGACCCGAGTGATGGAGTCTTTATTGGAGAGCATGAGAGCATGAGCAGTTGGGATGTTGAACTGCGTATACTTCTTGTCTGCCTTGCGCATATCTTCGTTGTAGATCTTGAAGGCTTGCTTGAGTTCATCCATGGTAAAGGTCAAACCATCCGTATTTGGATTGATATTTTCTCGGATGATGTCGGCAATAACAGTTTGTACTTCACTGTCATGGGCCCGCACAAAGATATAGTTAGCCATCCGTTCGCCATTTTTCTTTTCAGAAGAACGGTCATTTAGACTATTTGTAATCGTTGGCTCTACTCCGCTACGGATAGATAGATTACGCATGAATGAATAAAGCAAGGACAAGCGTAGCTTGTTGTCAATTGCTAGTTGAGCTCCTTTAGTATCTTTGTTGTAGTCAGGATCGTTATCAGACCAAGCTTCCAAGATAGACAAATGCTTGATAGCTTCTTCTTCACTTTCTCCCACCTTGTAGCGAGACTTGAAGTAGTCAGATGCGATTTGGAGCAAGTCTGCGTTGACATTGTCCACCGCATCGACACGAACTCCATCAAAATTAGCAGTCGGATCATTGGCTACGATGCTTCCAAAGTTCATCATAAAATGCAACCAGTTGAGTTGTTCGGCCTGAACAGCTGGATTAGAGTTGTCAAAGTCGTTAGCGAGCAAGAACTCATAACCACCGTTTGACTTGTCAATAAAGTACTTAGGTGTCCCTGTTTGACTAGTAGGGGTACGATTAAGCAAACGGAATTTAGAGTTAGCATGAGAGCTCTTCTCATTATTGGTATAAAGCAAAGCTCCACCCTGCAAGTGGTCCTTTTTAGTACCAGTTGTTTCAGACTCTGTCTTGATATTCCAGTTTGGTTGGGTTTTGACAAAGGCACCCATCAGCGTTCTCAACCATTTGGTATCGCCTTCTTTACTAATTTTTTCCTCAATTTTGCGCTGAACCTGCTGAGAAGCTCCTGTCAGGAGAGCTTGTTCAACTTTGTTTTCAAAAGCACCTGCTCCCAGACCTTGCTGGTTCATATAGTTGAGATAATTAATCTGAGTACGTTTATCAGGCCACCAAGCCATCAAAAGGGGACGTAAGTCTGTTTCTGTCGAAGCCGTCCATGTTTTTCCATCTTTTAAGATGAACTTTGGACGATACCAGCTATCTGCTGTCAAATAACCGTCTACAGTTCCAATATCCTTGTCAGTCGTACCATAGAAAGCATTCTTTTGGGAGAATTCATTATTGAGACTGCTGGTTCCTTGTTGGAACTGATATTCGTTTGAATCAACTAAGGCACCAGTTTCTGCATCAAAATAAAGTATTCTCCCATTAAGTTCAACTGCAAAATTCTTTTTAACTGTACCATCGTCCTGAACATAGTAATTTTTACCATCAATGGTCTTGATGTGAGATAGGACATTATCGTCGTGGTCAGCATTTACAGGTGCAGGTTGAGCCTGATCTGCCACCATTCTTTCAGCTACTGCTCCTTGTTTTTGAGCAGGTTCGGGCAAGCGATCTTTCTTTGCAACCTTTGGATTTGCAACAATCTTGTCTTCAACAGCCGTTTTTTCTCGTTTGTTGTCATCTTGCTCTTGGGCAGTTGTTGGCCTTGCTTGTTTATCCTGGTCTGCTACTTCTGTTTTAGGAGTTTCTGTGATTGCATTAGTAGCTTTAACTTCTTCAGCAACAGCAGCCTTTTCTGTAGATGCTTCTTTCGTATCCGCTGGTTTAGCAGGCTCTTGAGCATTGGTTTGAACTGTTGCTTCTGTATTTTCTGCTAGTTTAGCAGGTTTTTCACTAGCAGCAACATCGCCTGTCACCTTGTCTGCTGGAGTTGCTTTTTCTGCTTCTTGCTCAGAAGCTACGTTAACTTGGGCTGGAGTTTGCTGACCCGAACCACTAGTCTGAACTGTAGCAGGTTCTTGAACTACAACCTGCTTTACATCATCTGCATGGACAACGCCTTGTTCTAGACCAAGTACCTTTGGTGCTACAATAAGTGCCAAGGTAGTCAAAGCAATGGCTACCCAGTTTTTCTTAACTTTATGCATCTTATAATGAATCTTTTTCTCCATCATAAAGCCTCCTTCTGAATTTAGTATAAAGTTATGCCCTTATTCTAGTATATTTTTCAAAACGATCATTTTTTGTTGCACATCTACAACTATGAAAGGCAAATTCTTTCAAACTGTTCTTTAAGCTTTTGGGCAACACCAAAGGAATCTAAAAATTCAAAAAAAGATAGGCATTGCTCGATATCACTGAGAGCATTGGTATTCCCGACCTTATAGGCATACAGAGCCCTATGATACTTAATCAGCGTTCGATCATATAGATCGGTTTCAGGGATTTTAGAGTGATCGAGATAATTGAGAAACCTCATAGCAACTAGCAGATGGTTTCCTTCTATACAGACGCTAATGACATTAAGTAGCATCTTGATAATACGGCGGCGATTTTCCGGTAGGTTGTTATAAAACTGGGTACGATTGATCATCTCACTAGCGAAGGTTTCCAACGTTTCCAAGGTCATCAAATCAACACTGTTTGTAAAAAGCCAGAGTTCATAACGTCCCCACTCCTCAACAGAAAAGAGATGATCCGTCAGAAATTCTATATCCTTCTTACTAATCTGAAAATCTGAGCAACAGGAAGACAGAAGAGCTCTGACAATGATCGTATTGAGTTTATAGTTTTTCTTCTCAGGAAACTGTTCGGTCAAAGCTTCTGAGCTAGACAAAATATTCTGGAGCTTGACAACATTGTTTTCCTGATATGCATCAGCTACTTTTTTTGAGAACAGCACATCATCTGAATCAATGTAATTATGGTAAACATACTGAAACTCCTCTAGGGAAACGGCCATATTTTTTAAACAGCAATAAAAAGAATCAAGTGTGATCCCATTGACTCCCCGTTCGAAACGAGATAGCTGAGCCACGGAAATATCACCAGCAGCTACCTCTTTCAGGGACATTTTTTTTGATTCTCTAATGACTTTGAATATTTTTCCGAAAGTTTCCAACATATCACTCCCCCCAGTTTCGTATATGCAAAAAATTCTTACTAATTTTAATATACTAGTAACACGTTTCAATTATATTACAGAGAAAGTACTTTATATTTCAAATTAATACAATTAGATTAATTCGCATGATAAGACCGTTTAATATAGCATTTATTGAATATTATATCTTTTTCATGAAACTATTGATTTCAGTAACAATCTGAAGTATTCTATCTAACAACCTGAAAACACTAACATTTTTAGAGATTGATTTCCTTCTTATGCTAGACAAAGCTTGATTGATTTATAAAAGTTTGATATAAAATCGCAAGACAATCATATGAAACATTTTTAAACATGGAGTAAATAAAAAAAACGAGAGCCGAACTCTCGTCTTACAGTTGATTTCCAAAGACATCTCGATAGAGCATGCCGACTCGTAAACTTTCGGCGTCTCCTCCTAATTGCTCTACGAGCTTATAGGCAAAGGCAAGTGCGGTTGACGGTCCTCGGCTGGTTGTTAGATTACCATCTACAACCACTGTTTGCTTTTGATAAATTCCGTCAGTAATTTGCTCCTTAACTCCGTCATAACAAGTAAAGTGCTTGTCTTTCAGGACACCTGCTTGTTGAAGAGCGATTGGGGCTGCACAGATGGCAGCAATATTCTTTCCTGCTTGGTCAAAGGCTTTAATCTGTGAAATGAGCGCTTGATTATCTCGTAGGTGAGCTGAGCCTGGCATACCACCCGGAAGAACGATCAAGTCATAGTCGGACAAATTGCCATCAAAAACACGATCAGCTTTTACCTGAATGCCATGCGATCCTGTCACCTGCTCTTCAAATCCTACCATATCACAAGAAATGTTTGCTCGACGCAAGACATCGACTACTGTCAAGGCTTCAATTTCTTCAAAACCCTCGGCTAAAATAACTGCTACTTTTGCCATAGTGGCCTCCTTATTTGATTTGTTTTAGGACGACTTTCTTTCGTTTGAATGGAACTTTTCCACTTTTCTCCTCCGCTAGGTTTGTCTGGTAACTCATAGACAAGAGGAGACCGACACCGATGAGGTTACTAATAATTGCGGATCCACCTTGAGAAATAAATGGTAGAGGAATCCCTGTCAAAGGAAGTAAGCCTGTCACAGCGCCGATATTTTCAAAGATATGGAAGAGCAACATCATGATAAAACCAGTCGAAATATAGGTGTAGAACTGGTTGTTTGACTTAAGTGTAATCTTCAACATCCGATAAATAAGAAGCAAGTACAGGGCAACCACAAAGACCGAACCAATAAAGCCAAAGTCTTCAGCAATCACCGTAAAAATCATATCACTCTCACGTACTGGAATGAGGAGATTGGACACATTGAAACCTTGTCCAAACAAGCCACCACTTCCAATCGCAATTTGTCCCTGCGCCTGTTGGTAAGTCGTTGTTTGCGCAAAGTCAAAGGGATTGAGCCAGGCCAAGATGCGGTTGATCTGGTAGGTTGGCATTCCAATCTGATGCAAGAAGGCACGTCCATCCTTGCTTATAAAGATGGCCATGAAGCCTGCAACTGCAGTCACTCCTGTCGCAAAGACCGGAATGATAATCTTCCACGAAACACCTGAAAGGAGAACCATACCTGCAAAAATAGCCACAAAGACCAAGGCAGTCCCCAAGTCACTTTGTAGGGCTAAGAGGATCAAGACTGGGATGGTAAAGGCGATCATCCAACCAATCAATAGGAAATCCAAGGGAATAATTCGTCGCCATTCCTTGTGTTTTTGAGTGAATTGTACGATGACTCGAGCCAACATCAAGATATAGGAAATCTTCATGAACTCCGATGGCTGAAAGAGTGTCGTTCCACCAATCGATACCCAGTTCTTGGCACCTGTTGACGCTACAAGATTTGGATTGTAGAAAACAAGAGGTAGGACCATCAAAGCTAGCCCTAGACCATAAAGATAGGGAGTCACCTTCCATAAAAACTCGGTATTAAAGAACATGACCACAAAACCAATGACAAGGCCCAAGGAAATCCAAGCAATTTGCTGACCTAGAATTGGCAATACATTATTTGGATAGTCATGACTAACTGCTATATAAATGGCCACTACTCCAATCACCAGTAAACAAAACACTGGTAGGAGAAGGCTATAATCGACTCGAGAGTCGAAGGAACGTTTCATATTTTTTACCTCTTCTCTTTCTTGGATTTTTCTTTCATTCTATTGCGACGAGATTGGAGAAAATCAGCTACTGCAGGCTCTAGCTGTTCTCCAGAAAGAACCTGAACAGCCCTTTCTTTTGACAAGGCCTGAGCGATTTGTTTGCCGTAACGCTTGCTGACAACACGACTGTCTAAGATTACAGCAACCGAAACTTGGTCAGATCGTCTAACAGTACGGCCCAGGGCTTGTTTTAACCGAATGATCGCCATCGGCAACTGATAATCATAGAAAGGATTTTTCCCTTCTTGACGCAGTTCTTGGTTTAATTTTTTGGTTAAAGGTTCTTGGGGATTTTGGAAAGGCAATCTCGGAATCACTTGAATCACGCAAGGATGGGTTGAAAAATCAACCCCTTCCCAGAAACTACCTGTTCCAAGCAAGATCTGGCGTTCACCTTTTTCAAAACGTTTTTTCAGTTGGCTTGGTTCCCCATTTTTATACTGAGCTAGATGCAGTTGGTCGAGCAGGTCCGAAACTGCCAGCAGCATTTCTTTTGAAGTAAACAAAACCAATAAGGGTTCTTGAAAGGCCTGTAAGCTTCGAATGACAGAAGCCACTTCACTAGCATAGTCAACAGGTGAAACTTCTGTCACAAGAGGAAAATCATCGACTAGAAAGACTTCTTGTTGGTCCTGTTTTGCTACATCAAGCTTAACAAGCGGAGCATCCGGAAATCCCAATAGATCTGCTAGGGAAACCCGATTGCTGATTTCAAGAGTGGCCGATACTCCTAGGAGCCTACAATCTTCTGGCAATAAGTCTGCTAGTATAAAGCGGCCTTTTTTACTTGAACAAATCAAGACATCCTTGCTCGATTTCTCTGCTGTAGCAAGCCAAAATTCACGGTCCGAGGTGAAAAAGTTTGCAAGCTCTCGATACTCTGGGAGAGCTAACTCCGAAAAATGCTGGCGCAACTCTTCGAGAGAATCCAACCACTTTCCATTCTTAAGACCTGATTGATACTGCTCCATCAAGTAACGACATTCAAAACCTATACTCTCAAGCAAGCGTTTCTGAATCAAATCTTCTTCTGACTCCAAGGACTTATCAAGCTGGCTTACAAATTCCTCAAGGCGATAAGCCTGCTGAGCTAGATTTTCGAGAGCTAGCAGCATTTTTTGAGCTTCATCCAAAATTACCAAACGGTTGTCAACAAACTCTGGATTGTCTTCCAAACGAGTGACCAGATAGGCATGATTGGTCAAAAGAACACGACTGGTCTTGGCCTTTTCCTGCCCTCGTTTCCAAAAATCCTCTGTGGCAAATAAACTTTTCTTTGAAAGCTTGCCATCGTGGACTAGTTCTGGTAGAAAATGTTGATAGCGATAAAGTTGCCCAATTTCGTCCAAGTCACCTGTTTCTGTCTCTGTTAGCCAGATAAGCAGTTGCATTTTAAAGCGAGTAAATAGACGATTGGACTCCGGCCGATGGAGGACTTGATGAAAAGCATCCAATTTCAAGTAATTTTGAGGCCCCTTGAGACTATGAATTTCCAGATGGAAAACCTCTTTTAAGCGCTGACCTTCTTCTTGCATGATTTGATTTTGAAGAATTTTGGTCGGAACACTCACTAGGATACCTGCTTGACTCTCCAAGTTCAAAGCTGGGAGGAGATAGCCATAAGTCTTGCCCAGTCCCGTTTGAGCTTGGATAAAGGAAGTCTGGTCTTCTTCCAATAATTGCTCAACCTTCTCCGCAAATTCCAGCTGTTGTGGACGCTCCTCCAGCCCCAATAAAGAAATGTTTTTAGCAAAGTCTTTGGATAACTTTCGTGGGACTAAGGCTTTGCTTTCCTTTCTGAGGAAAAGCCCATGAAGCTCCATCAAGTCTGGCGAAGATAAGAGAGATTGTTGCTGATAGACCTCCTCAATCACCAGATAACTTTCATAGAGAAGGTTGTCTGCAAGGTTTAATAAGCTTTCTAAAAGCCCTTTAGGTAGCTCAAAAAGTTTTTGACGCATGTAAAGCAAGAGTTCAGCTGTTGCCTGAGCATCTGACAAGGCAGTATGGGCATGTTCCAGCTCAATGCCTAACTCTTGACAAAGGATACCTAAGTTATACTTTTCAAACTGAGGATACAGAACCTGGGAAAGCTCAACTGTATCCACCCGCGGTGTGCGCAATTCATATCCTTCAAAAAAGAGAAATTCCGCAAGAAGGTTGGCATCAAACTGTACATTGTGCGCAACAAAAATACCGTCCTTAACCAATTCAAAAATTTTTCCAGCCACCTGAGAAAATTCTGGTGCCGCAGCCAAACGCTGATCGGTCAGACCCGTTAATTCTTTGATATGAGAATCCAAGGGTTCATGGGGATTGACATCGGTCGCATACTGATCGATGATTTCACCATTCTCAATCACCACAATGCCTACTTGAATAATTTTTGCCTTGCTTCTGGTGCTGGTCGCCTCTAAATCAACGACCACATACCGATCATTTCTCGCATTCATCATTAAAAATTATATCAAAAAAAGCATGATTTGACACCCCTCAACTTTGATAACAATCTCACTTTCCTTGCGAGTTTGAGTAAAAATCAAGACCTTAAAAGTGAGAATTTCACGCAAGTTTAGCAGTTGATTGCTGGTTCTAAGCTAGTTGAAGATCTTATCAACAAAGCTACATCAACATAAAAAGACAACCAAGGAATTAGCTGCCTTTTTGAGATATTTTTTTCATTGTTTTTGGGAGTAGCTTGCTAATTTCTGTTGGCAAGACAAGGTAGTTTTCTTGAGCTAGTTCTTGCGCGATAGCTGAATGAAGGTGAGTTGCTGCCACCACTCTTTCATAGAGACTGACTTGGTGAAACTGACCTGCAAAACCTGCAATCATCCCAGCCAGAGTATCTCCCATCCCACCAGTTGCTTGATAGGGACCTCCAACCTCTAACTGATAATATTCAGGCTGACCAGCTTTCCAGATACGAGTTGCTGGACCCTTCTCAACTAGAATCGTTCCTTGAGGAAAAGCTGAAAGAGCACTAGCAGTCGTATCTGTATTTTGATGGTCAAGAACTATACCAGACAGTCTTTCCCATTCCTTTTGGTGGGGAGTTAGGATGAGCTGACTGGATGGAAATGGCAAATGAGCTTTTGCTAAGATGCCCAAAGCACCGCCATCTGCAATCAAAATCTGGTCTTTTCTAAGGCTGTCAAAGACCCGTTTTATGATTTCTTCTCCAAATGCATCCTCTCGCAAACCCGGACCTAGCAAGACAACTTCTGCCTTTTCCAATTGTTCTTTTAACAATTGCTGGTCTTGAAGAGAAAATGCCATGGCCTCAGGTAAATAACTGTGCAGAGCCGGAATATTCTCCTTATCCGTGCCAACAGTCACCAACCCTGCCCCACTTTTGACTGCTGCCAAGGCAGCCATGATGATGGCTCCACCATAAGGATAGGTCCCTCCTAGCAAGAGCAGACGCCCGTAATCTCCCTTATGGCTGTGACGACAACGTTCAATAATGACTTTTTCTAATAAAGCTTGATCAATCACTTTCATCGTTTTTTCCCTCTCACTCCATTATACTACAATTGCGAGAATCCGTTTGAAATAAAAAAGAATGCTGATAAATCAATATTCCTGTTATATTCATAACTAGAGAAATAAACTATTTTTACTGTTTAGCTACCAAAAAGCTACCAATAAATTTGGAATCATTTTTAATATGACTTTTAGTAATATACCTTATCACTGGGTTTCTGATAAATTAACTACTACTGTCGACAATTTTACATGTATATCACTTATTTTATCCTACCTTTCTATGGTATAATAGATAATAATATAATTAATCTGCAATAGGTGAGGTTTATGAGTTATACCAAAAGTCAAGTATCAAATTTTCTAAATGATAAAATTCTCTTTAGATTCACAATTTCTAGCGATTTTATCATTGACTTTCACGAACACGAAGAGGTTTTTACATTTGATGAGATTGAAAAAAATATAAAAAGTAACTTTACTTATTGGAGTTCAATTTACGATATAGCTCCCAATAATTTTATGTCAAATTGGAAAGCTCTGAATGATAAGTTTAATTCAATAAAAAAATATATTTTTGAGCTTGAAGAATTAAATATTGACAACATAAATAACCAACTTTACTATAATTTATCAAGCAATCGAGAATCAAGAGAACAAGACAAGATGGTTTACATTTTATCAATAAGTTCTCCTATTGATAAAGATTCAGAAATTCGTAAAATAAAAAGCTTTGTTTCTTTCTATATTCAACAATCTCAAAATAATCTTGATGAAGCTATCAGAAGTTTTATCTATCTATCAAAAAACAATTATCAAATAGGTTCCTATTTTTCAAGCGCCAACAAATATAATTATTATCCAGCGCTATATTTACTTAGAAAAGACTTCTCAAATATTAAAGAAAATATTTCTGATTTTGAAGCAAATATAGTAACTCCTATAACTAACAAGTTGAAAGATATTTCAGATAACTCTGAAGTACAGTATAAAGAAATTACAACTTTCATAGAAGATAAGCATAATCAAATTCAGATACAATATGATGAAAAAGTTTCTGAGTTTGCCGAATTTAAAAAATCTCTCGACGACTGGCAAAAAGAAAAGCATGAAAAAATTAAAGTTTTAGAGGACACTTATGAAAACAAGCTTTCTTTAGAAGCGCCAGAAATACTTTGGAAAAAACGCTCCAAAGAGCATCAAATGCTAGCAAAAAAATGGACATGTTTCCTCATTTATGCAGTCATAGCTTTAATATTTGCTCTAGTAGGGTTAGTTGTCGTAATACACTCTTATTTAAATAGTATTCAAAGTGAGCTCCCGTTTATATCGGAATCATTTATACTGATTTCAGTGATTTCATTTTTTATTTACATTGTTAGAATATTGATAAAAATTGTTATGTCAAATCATCATTTAGCTACAGAATATAAACAAAAAGCTGCTTTGACAAGATTCTATCAATCTCTTACCAAAGCTGGAACCGACATCGAAAAAGAAGAACGATTAATAATTATTAACTCACTATTTAGTAAAGTTGAAACTGGACTAGTAAAAACAGATACTTCAAATGATAGTGATGCAATTTTAGCTCTTTTATCTAAGAATCTAAAATAAAAACACTAATTCAAATTCCTAAATGTTTTATTACGGGAATACATAAAAAAAGAATGTTGATAGGACATTCTTTTTTTACTCATTTGAGAAAACTAGGGATTAAGTATGTTTTGCTACCAATTTTTATTTTTTCAAACTAACTTCATACGAACTGATAAATCTCTTTAATTCGTCTTTTGTATTTTTCATTTGAACAAGAGATTTTTTTAGTTCCTTTTGGTTTTTCTTGTCCATACCTAATTCGTTGTCATAGTCAAGGTTCTCTAAATTTAAAATCGAATTATTGAACTCATTATAAAAGGTTTTTGCCAGTTCAATATCATTATTTTTATTTAGTACAAAAACTTTTACGACAGTTAGTAACTTCGAACATAATATAATATTTTGTGTAGGGTTAACCAACACTTCTTTTACCAGTACAAAAGTGCTACTACTCATCACACCAATATTTAATCCTAATAAGGCACCACCACCAGCTATTACCATTGTGCCACCTGCAACTCCTAAACCACCAGCTGCAATAGCACCTCCTCCGATATATGCTAAAACAGCATTTGTTAATGCAGCTCCATAAAGTCCTGAAAATTGACTTCCGAATAATGCCACTGCAATTTGTGGCGCAAATACTGCTCCGATACCGGTAAATAATAATGCTAAACCTAGACTTGCTAAAGCTGTGTTAATGAAAAAATTCTTTTTTTTAGTTATTTTCCCAAAAGATTTTTTATAAGTTTTTTTCATTTCTGAATACAGCTCTTTGGACATAAAGTTGCTAACAATAAATTCTTCTAACCACGAATTTTTTGAATTAAATTTTAATTTACTTTTTTTATCGCTTATATTCAGTGGATAATATGGTTCAAAAACATATGTCTCTAAAGTAACTAAATCAAGCCAAATGGAATTCGACTCAACTTCTTTCCTAGAAATCCAATTTTTTAATTCCTCTTCATCTTTTACCCACTCAATAATATAATCTTGGTATGTCTCTGAAAAAACTAACTCAATACCATTTTGCCATTCATTCAACCATTTTGTCTTTTCTTCTTTTAAAGTTTGATTTTTCTCATTTTTAATATCTTCAACGGTTTTTAAAAACTGAAAATTATAGAGAATTTTCGTTTGTTCCATATCTAAGCCTAGTAATTCTAGTGCTTCCATATTTACACTCCTTCTAAATTTTATATAGATAGTTCAAGTTATTTTACCGATAATAATTAATCTTTCTTATTAATCAAATATTGCTTTAAAACACTAATAATTTCTTTTTTCTCCTTTTCTGTCAATTCATACTCTCTCAATAAACTAACAATTTCTTCTAGTCCATCATCACGTCCTTTTAAAATTTCAAAAGACGTACCAAAGATTTCAGCTAATTTTTCTACTGTTTCATCTTTCGGATTTCTCCCTCCATTTTCCCACCTAGCGTACTGGGCTTGAGCTACACCTAACTTTTCAGCAACTTCTGATTGAGTAAGTCCTATGTTCAGACGGGCTTTTTTTATATTGTCTTTCAACATTTTAAAATTCCTTTCACTTTTCTATTGACCTATAACCAAAATGGTTGTATTTTAGTTATATAACCTTTTTGGTTATATAACTAAAAAAACATTGCAGGTAATACTAGTCCGCTTATGAATATGAAAAAACACCCCAGAAAGCTCTGCAAAGCATTCTGAGGCTTTCGTTTAAAACCAATATGATTATACCAAAATGGTAATAAAAAGTCCATAAGAAGCGAAATTTAGCTAGCTAAGGATATTATGGCTACTACACAGTAAATGTCAGAAAAATTGGCAATACTTACTCCTACCATTCGCCTAGTTTAGAGATTGCGAGACAAGAGCAAGGGCGCAAGCCGAAGGCAATGCGCCCGAAGCACGCAGTTCTCTCAATCTCTAAAAAAGCTGGCGTTTCTAACAGCCAGCAAACAGATACACTTAAGGCAACGCCCTAAGTAACGTGTCGTCAGCAAAACTCAATAGTAACATTGACCTACGCATTTAGCAATTATAGAAAGGAGGCGTTACAGATGAAAAATAACCTTCAAGCACTAAGAGAATATCAAAGCCGAGTAGATTTATCAGAACTAGAAAAATCTATTTATATCAGTATCGACCGACTAACAGTAATCCTTGATAGAGACAACTGTTCTCTAAGACGTATATTTTGGGAATTAAGAAATTCTATCGATTCTATTATTCAAGAATTTAGCATTCAAGTAAATCTAAAAGAAGATTATTTTACACTTTATAAAATGATAAATGAGGATAGTATTAATCTAATTTTCTTCCAATTATCAACCTATGGTGGTTATCAAGTCATACGTTTAGACTTCAACCCAAACTCGCTTAAAGAATTTGGAGGTCTTCAAGTATGGCGACAGATTATGAATTATGCTCGATTAAATGGATTAGATGTTAGACTATCACGCTTAGACCTTGCTTTTGATATCTTTAACAGACCAGAAATAGTCTTTTTACAACATATCAAAAAGGAGGCTTGAACCTCCTTCTACACTATTTTCCCTTAAATTCCGCAAAAGTCTGTAAGATCTTAGCTGCCACTGCTGGAGAAGGAGCTCCTTTTAGCTCTAACGTATCATCTGCATATGGAGTAAGGCCAGCAAAATCTCCAATCTGGACAGAATAGAGCGACGTTTTAAACAGTTCAATATCGTTTTGGTCATTTCCAAAAGCAATGAAGTTCTCCCCACATAACTTTTCAACAGTTGTCGCCTTATGAGTATCCAAGGGATTAACATAGAGGCACTTTTCATGCGCATGATAGGAGAGATGAGCCTGTCCTAGTCTTTCTAGCTGACCAAGCAGATCATCAAGCAAATTCTCATGGTCACCCATATAAACTACTACCTTAATCGGAGTCCCTAAGTCCTCAAGTTTCTGATGACGAGCCACCTTTAGGGGATCCACACTGGAAATAAATGGAATCTTCTCTACAATCTGACCACTATAGTCAAAGCGATCATCTACAAAGAAAGGGAGATTATAAGTCTGGCAATAATCCACTAGCGCCTGATAAACTCTAGCATCTAGATTCCTTTCGAAAACAGCCTTCCCTAGATGATAGGCTACGCCTCCATTCAACCCTATGACCAAGCGCTGACTGAGTTCAGGGCCTAATAAACCCAGGCAATCCCGATAAGAGCGAGCTGAGGCAAACACAAGCTCATGCCCATAATCTTCAGCCTTTAAAAGAACCTGCTTAATCTCCTCATCAATGGTCATGTAGTCAAAAGATAGCGTTCCATCCAGGTCAAATACGAATTTCATCTTGCTAGTCCTCGTTTAGTGTACGAAGCGCTGCCTGATAGGTTTGCTCCATTAGCATGGTAATCGTCATAGGGCCAACTCCACCCGGTACAGGTGTGATGTGGCTGGCGAGTGGTGCAACCGCATCATAATCAACATCTCCACAAAGCTTGCCATTTTCATCTCGGTTCATCCCAACGTCAATGACAACCGCTCCCAGTTTGACAAAGTCAGCTGTCACAAACTTAGCGCGACCGATAGCAACCACAAGGATATCCGCCTTAGCAGCCACCTTGGCAAGATGATGGGTACGTGAGTGGGTCAAGGTCACAGTTGCATTCTTAGCTAAAAGAAGCTGAGCCATCGGTTTTCCAACGATATTTGATCGACCGATAACAACCGCATTTTTACCTTCTAGATCAATCCCATATTCATGAAACATCTCCATAATTCCTGCAGGTGTCGAAGGAATCATAACTGGATGACCAGACCAGAGACGCCCCATGTTTAGGGGATGGAAACCATCCACATCTTTTTCGGGGTCAATAGCTAATAAAACTGCCTCTTCGTCAATATGTTTTGGTAAAGGTAATTGAACCAAAATCCCATGCCAAGCTGGATCTTGATTGTATTTGGCAATCAAGTCTAATAATTCCGCTTGGGTAATGGTCTCTGGAACTCGCACTACTTCACTACGGAAGCCAGCAGCGAGAGCTGACCGTTCCTTGTTGCGAACGTAGACTTGGCTGGCAGGATTGTCCCCCACCAAAATCACCACCAATCCTGGAACTAGACCAGTTTCTTCTTTTAGTTTTGCCGTCTTTTCAGCCAACTGTCCTTGTAACTTAGCTGCAAGAGCCTTCCCATCGATAATCTGTGCCATATCTCTTCTCTTTTCTACCCAATATCCTCTATTATATCAAAAAATACCTCGCCATTCTAACACTTCTTGCCTAATGGACCTTATAGTCAAAAACTATAAGAAAAAGCCCTTGTCGAGCTTTTATGCCTATTTATACTAGGTAAAGTTGTCATGCTTTCTTTTTGACTTTTGGAGCCGGTAAGACTTCATACATCTCCTTGATTAATCTCATTAGAAATGATTTATTTTCAATGTCTTCTATCAAAATCATCTCCTTAGCTCCTTCATAAGGACGTTCAAGCCTAGTCTGTCCCAGTTGATCCATGAGCACCTTCACAGGCTTCAGTAGCAAACGATTATCATAGATTCCCCCAATAATCTTCCCACGATAATAAAGGATATACTCTCCCATCATTGGACGATAACTCATCTCCTCTAGCTCTGATAGCTGTTCGAGAATAAAATCTAAATATTCTTTACTGGAAGCCATGATGCCTACTCCATTTTTTCTAAAAATGAGGTTTTACAAAACCTTACTCAAAAATTCCTTGGTCCGTTGTTCTTTTGTTTGATCGAAAATCTCCTCTGGTGTTCCATCTTCGACAACAACCCCATCTGCCATAAAGATAACACGGTCTGCTACCTCACGGGCAAAGCCCATTTCATGCGTCACAATCACCATGGTCATCCCTGACTTAGCGAGGTCTTGCATAACAGCTAGGACTTCTCCAACCATCTCAGGGTCTAGGGCTGAAGTCGGCTCATCAAAAAGCAAAACATCTGGTTCCATAGCAAGTCCACGTGCAATGGCAATCCGTTGCTGCTGACCACCTGACAAACTCTGAGGATAGGCCGTCGCCTTATCTGGCAAGCCAACTTTTTCTAACAGTTCCTGTGCTCTTTTCTCCGCAACTTCCTTGCTTTCACCTTTGGTTTTAATTGGGGACAAAGTGATATTTTCCATCACTGTCATATTGGGAAAGAGGTTAAATTGTTGGAATACCATACCCATCTTTTCACGCATAGCAAAAAGGTCATTTTTCTTATCTGTGATATCAACTCCTTCAAAGATAACCTTACCTTTGCTTGCTTCTTCAAGTAGATTCATCGAACGAAGGAGGGTTGATTTCCCGCTCCCTGACGGACCGATAATGACCACAACTTCTCCACGTTTAATCTCAAGATTGATGCCTTTTAAAACTTCATTTTTCCCAAAATATTTATGTAGTTCTTCAATTTTAATCAAGGTTTCTGTCATTATTTTTTGTCTCCTTGTCCAATATGTTTTTCAAATGCTTTCAACGCCACTGTCAAAACAGAGGTCATAATCAAATAGTAAAAGGCTGCAAATAAAAGGGGAGTCAATGGTAAATAAGTTGTTGTTGCTACAGTCGTTGCACCATTCCACAACTCCATCACCCCAATCGCAGACAAGAGGGAACTATCCTTGATAATGGTGATAAATTCATTTCCCAGCGCTGGAAGAATATTCTTGATAGCTTGTGGCAAAATGACATAACGCATGGCATTTTTGGGACGAATACCTAGAGAATATGCAGCCTCTAACTGCCCTTTAGGAACCGCATTGATCCCCGCACGAACAGTTTCTGAAACGTAAGCTCCACTGTTCATAGAAATAATCAGAATACCAGGAATCAAACGAGAAAGATCAACTCCTAAAATCCCCACTTGGATAGTTGGAGCGTTGATATGCATAAGGGCAAAAGCAATCATAATCTGAACCATCATTGGCGTCCCACGGAAAATCCAAACATACACATTTGCAAACCAAACGAGCGGTTTAAAGCGTGAACGTTGGGCAAAGGCCAATAACACACCTATAATGGTCCCTAAGCAGACAACAAGGATGGAAATCAATACGGTAATCAGAGCACCATAGTTAAAATACGGTAAATACTTTGGTAAAAAAGAAAAATTCATATTTGATCAACTTTCTATGTGTTAGATTGTATGATTATAACATGAATTGAATTAAAATTCAATCCTTTTTCTCTAATTTTAACAATTAACTTGATAGAATAGAGAAATAGAGAGAAATTACAGTTTTTTTCTAGTCAACTACCTCTTGTTTATGGTAAAATAGAAACGATAAGAAATGGAGGAGAATCAAAATGGAATCACATTTGGTTAGAATCATTAACCGCCTAGAAGCAATGACAAAAGATGGTGGAAATCTAAAACGTAATTTTGAACGTGAAGGTGTTGTTGTCGCAGAAGTTGCATACAGCCATGACGAAGAAAACGGATCACTCTTCACCCTTCGCGATGTAGAGGCTCGTGAAACTTATACCTTTGATAGCATTGATTTGATTGCAATGGAGATCTACGAACTCCTTTACTAATATAAAAACAACGGGCAGTAAGTCCCGATGAATGAGAATCCTTTTTGTCACCACAAATGGGATTTTTTCTTACCTTCAAGTTGCTTGATTCTCCATAAATCTCTCTTTTAAAAACGACCACTTCCCAATCTTTTTACTTGCTTTACACCTTAATCATGCTATAATGAGAGTATAAAACTTTGACTATTCTTGACCTTTTTTCTTAGACCAAGAATAAGAATGAAATGAGGTAGATGTATGCTCTGTCAAAACTGTAAAATAAACGACTCAACAATTCATCTGTATACCAATATCAATGGACAGCAAAAGCAAATTGATCTCTGTCAAAATTGCTATAAAATTATCAAAACAGATCCAAATAATACCCTCTTTAAAGGAATGACTGACTTAAACAATCATGACTTTGATCCTTTCGGCGACTTTTTCAATGATTTGAACAATTTCAAACCTTCTTCTAATAACGTCCCTCCAACTCAATCTGGTGGAGGATATGGAGGAAACGGTGGTTATGGGCCTCAAAACCGCGGCCCACTTCAAACACCTCCTAGCCAAGAAAGAGGACTCCTAGAGGAATACGGTATCAATATTACTGAGATTGCTCGTCGGGGAGATATTGACCCTGTTATCGGTCGAGATGAGGAGATTATCCGCGTTATCGAAATCCTCAACCGTCGAACCAAGAACAACCCTGTCCTTATCGGAGAACCAGGTGTTGGTAAAACAGCCGTTGTTGAAGGTCTAGCTCAGAAGATTGTCGATGGCGATGTTCCCCATAAACTTCAAGGCAAACAGGTCATCCGTCTGGATGTGGTCAGTCTAGTCCAAGGAACAGGGATTCGAGGCCAATTTGAAGAACGTATGCAAAAGCTCATGGAAGAAATTCGCAAACGCGAGGACATCATCCTCTTTATCGATGAAATCCATGAAATTGTTGGTGCTGGATCTGCTGGCGATGGCAATATGGATGCAGGAAATATCCTCAAACCAGCCCTTGCCCGTGGTGAATTGCAACTAGTCGGAGCTACTACTCTCAATGAATACCGCATCATTGAAAAAGATGCTGCCCTAGAGCGCCGTATGCAGCCTGTCAAGGTAGATGAACCAACTGTCGAAGAAACCATTATCATCCTTAAAGGAGTTCAAAAGAAATACGAAGACTACCATCACGTCAAGTATACTGATGCTGCTATCGAAGCTGCTGCAAATCTTTCCAATCGCTATATCCAAGACCGCTTCTTGCCAGACAAGGCTATTGACCTGTTGGACGAAGCTGGTTCAAAGATGAATCTAACGCTGAACTTTGTTGATCCTAAAGTGATTGATCAGCGTTTAATTGAAGCTGAAAATCTCAAGGCTCAAGCTACACGAGAGGAAGATTTTGAAAAGGCTGCTTATTTCCGCGATCAAATTGCCAAGTACAAGGAAATGCAAAAGAACAAGGTGACAGATCAGGATACTCCAATCATCAGCGAGAAAACAATCGAACATATCATTGAGCAGAAAACCAATATCCCTGTTGGAGAACTCAAAGAAAAAGAACAGTCTCAGCTTATCCATCTAGCAGACGACCTCAAAGCTCATGTCATTGGGCAAGATGAAGCTGTCGATAAGATTGCCAAAGCCATCCGTCGTAATCGTGTTGGACTTGGAACTCCTAACCGGCCAATCGGAAGCTTCCTCTTTGTCGGACCAACTGGTGTCGGTAAGACAGAACTCTCTAAACAACTAGCCATTGAACTCTTTGGTTCTGCTGACAGCATGATTCGCTTTGATATGAGTGAATACATGGAAAAACACAGTGTGGCTAAATTGGTCGGAGCCCCTCCAGGCTATGTAGGCTACGATGAAGCTGGTCAATTAACGGAAAAAATTCGTCGCAATCCTTACTCACTCATCCTTCTCGATGAGGTCGAGAAAGCCCATCCAGATGTCATGCACATGTTCCTTCAAGTCTTGGACGATGGTCGTTTGACAGATGGGCAAGGACGGACAGTTAGCTTTAAGGATGCTATCATTATCATGACCTCAAATGCGGGTACCGGTAAGGCCGAAGCCAGCGTTGGTTTTGGAGCTGCTCGTGAAGGACGTACCAACTCTGTTCTCGGTGAACTCGGTAACTTCTTTAGTCCAGAGTTTATGAACCGTTTTGACGGCATCATCGAATTTAAACCTCTCAGCAAGGACAACCTTCTCCAAATCGTCGAACTCATGCTAGCGGATGTCAACAAACGCCTCTCTAGTAACAATATCCACCTCGATGTGACGGACAAAGTCAAGGAAAAGTTGGTTGACCTAGGATATGATCCAAAAATGGGAGCGCGCCCTCTCCGTCGTACCATTCAAGACCATATCGAGGATGCCATCACTGACTTCTACCTTGAAAATCCAAGTGAAAAAGACCTCAAGGCAGTCATGACAAGCAATGGCAAGATTCAAATTAAATCTGCCAAAAAAACTGAAAAAACAGAAGAGATTGCTTCTGAAATAGAAGAATAAATCTATCTAACAAGTGCAGAAAGTCTATCATTTTCTGCACCTTTTTTACTAAAATAAATGTAAAACCTTGACAGCTTGCCCCTCGTCCATTATGATAATAATAAAGACACTAGAGAATGAGGAAAAAGCAATGGCAAACCCAACTTATGGTGATAAAAAAGAGAATGTGACCTACCAGTCCCGCTATGGTGTGTACGCAGTTATTCCGGATGCGGAGAAAAAACAAATTGTCCTAGTTCAAGCTCCCAATGGTGCTTGGTTCTTGCCAGGTGGAGAAATTGAAGCAGGCGAAGATCATCAAGAAGCACTGAAGAGAGAACTAATCGAAGAACTTGGCTTTACAGCTGAGATTGGAACCTATTATGGACAAGCTGATGAGTATTTCTACTCTCGCCACCGTGATACCTACTACTACAATCCAGCTTATCTCTATGAAGCTATTTCTTTCCAAGAAGTACAAAAACCATTGGAAGATTTTAATCATATTGCTTGGTTTCCTATTGACGAGGCTATTGAAAAGCTCAAACGTGGTAGCCATAAATGGGGAATTGAAGCTTGGAAAATCCAGCATGGAATTGGCTAAAATACACGATTTTATTCAAAAAGTGCTATAATAGAGTTAGAAAATCGGAGGAACTGTTATGAAGCTTATCAATACGACAAACTCACACTCGCAACTTGTTAAAAGCCAATTAGAAAGCACAGACGCAACTCTTGTCGAGGTCTATTCTGCTGGAAACACAGATGTAGTTTTCACGCAAGCCCCGCTTCACTATGAAATCCTCATTTCCAACAAACACCGTGCTATTCGTGAAGCTGAAATCGAAACCATTCAAGACTTCTTCTTGAAACGTAAAATCGACAAAGGAAGCATTGATGAAGCCAATATCAAGACGCTTTATTCAGATAAATTGATTGAGATTTCAATCCCTATAAAATAAGAAGACCAGCCAAAAGCTGGTTTTCTTTTGCAAAAAAGATTGGTAGTGCACAGCTACCAATCTTTTAATTCTATTTCACAGCTTCTTTCAAAGCATCTACCTTGTCCAAACGTTCCCATGGAAGGTCAATATCTGTACGTCCCATGTGTCCATAAGCCGCTGTTTGACGGTAAATTGGGCGTTTGAGATCCAGCATTTGAATAATTCCTGCAGGGCGAAGGTCAAAGATTTGACGCGCTGCTTTTTCAAGCTTGCTTTCAGATACTGTTCCTGTACCAAAAGTATCGATAC
The DNA here is from genome assembly GCF_019334565.1 of Streptococcus oralis. Taxonomy (NCBI): domain Bacteria; kingdom Bacillati; phylum Bacillota; class Bacilli; order Lactobacillales; family Streptococcaceae; genus Streptococcus; species Streptococcus oralis. Next base: position 1,297,316 of record NZ_CP079724.1, read on the forward strand.
GAACAGAAACAGGTTGCGCCACCCCGATAGCATAGGCCAATTGCACTTCTGCCTTCTTAGCAAGGCCTGCTGCGACGATATTCTTGGCAATGTAGCGAGCTGCATAAGAGGCTGAACGGTCCACTTTCGTCGCATCCTTACCAGAGAAGGCACCACCACCATGGCGAGAGTAGCCACCATAGGTATCCACGATAATCTTACGACCAGTCAAACCTGAGTCCCCTTGAGGTCCACCGATTACAAAACGACCAGTTGGATTGATGAAGAATTTGGTTTGCTCATCCAAGTAAGAAGCTGGGATCACCTCTTTGATAACCTTGTTAATCACATCATTGTGAATTTGTTCATTGCTAACTTCTGGATCGTGCTGAGTTGAAATAACGACTGTGTCCACACGTACCGGACGGTCATTTTCATCATACTCAACCGTAACTTGTGATTTAGCATCTGGACGGAGATAGCTGATTTCACCAGACTTACGAAGTTCTGCCAAACGACGAACCAACTTATGACTGAGTGAGATTGGCAATGGCATGAGTTCTTCTGTCTCATCCACCGCAAATCCAAACATAAGACCTTGGTCACCAGCACCAATCAAGTCAAGCGGATCTTGATCTGCATTTCCACGGACTTCCAAGGCTTCGTTAACTCCTTGGGCGATATCTGGTGACTGCTCAACAAGCGACGGATGAACTCCCACCGTCTCCGCAGAAAAACCATACTCTGTATTGGTATAACCAATCTCTGCAATGGTATCACGAACCACACGGTTGATATCCACATAAGCATTTGTAGAAATTTCACCAAAAACATGGACCGAACCTGTGTATACAGCTGTCTCGGCAGCAACGTGCGCATCTGGATCCTTTGCTAAAATAGCATCCAAAATCGCATCTGAAATTTGGTCTGCAATCTTATCCGGATGCCCCTCAGATACAGATTCAGACGTGAATAATTTACGTTCTGACATAAAAATGTCCCCCCTTAAAAAATATTGTTATAGAGTTACAAAGTACTGATAGGAAAACTACTAGTAATGAATACCTACCACCTTATCGGGACTATATAACCTTATCATTATACCACTTTTTACTTTTTTTTGCAGTATTTTCTCTAAATCAAAAAAAGAACCTTACGGCTCTTTTCTCGGCATAAAAATTCGGCTTGTACTCCATAATACAGAAGATCATACCTATGCTTATCTGCATACTTCGTTTACAAACTACCTATTTTTTATCACAATGTTCTTACAAACAATCTTCCAGTTAGGCTTACTGTTCCTTAGACTTTCTATTGCTTACAGTTAAGCCAAGTCCAGCCATTAGGAGGCCAAGTCCCACAATACCATAGTTCGCTGTATCATTACTTCCTGTATCAGGGAGTTTCGCTACTTCTTTTTTATAAGCTGTAGCTACTGGAACTGTGGTAGTTGGAGTCGCACTTCCTGTCTGAGCAATAGGTAGTGTTGTACGACGTTCTAGGTAAAATTGGTAATTATCTTTCGTTACCTTGTAATTGTGTCCTTCAGTCACAGTTTCAACAATCCATGTAGTTGCATCCTTAGTTAAAGAATCAGCCAAGTTACGATCAATATTCATTAATCGACCTTCAGATGCAAAATCTTTATAGCTAATATCGGTCCCTGTCGAAGTTGCAACAATTCTTTCGATTTTTGCGGCTTTCAATGACGCAAGAGTATTCGCCATCGTTGGAATTGAAGGATCCTCCTTCATTGGAGCATCTGTCAACAATACGACAAACTTTTTATTTTTAGGTGACTTAGACCAGTCGTAGGTTGAAACAATTTGTGTAAGAGCAGGTGTAGAAGTTTCAGGGAAGTCTCCACCATGTGCAAGCTTAATGCCTGCTAATGCTTTTTCAAGCTCAGCTGGGTCAGAGGTAAAATAAGATTCATTAAATTTTGTTAAAATTGTACCCTCATCTGCTAATCCACCTATACGTCCATATACTTCATCACTAAAGGTAGCTAATCCAAAACGTGCTGCTACTCCATCTTTAGCAAGATTTCTTGCAAACTCATTGATATTGTTACGGACAGTGTCAATAGTTCGAGACATAGATGCTGAACGGTCAACAACAAAAACGATATCGGCAGAGTTAGATTTTGAAATCGTTCTTGTCGCTTTCTTGATTTCGACTGTAGTTGTTTTATCAACACGTTCATATTGGGTATAAGAATTTCCATCTTCATCTTTCCCACTCACTGTACTCTCAGTTGTTTCAGTCTTTGGAGCAGGAAGTTCTTCACTTTTTACAGGTGCCACTTCTGTCTTTGTGACTTCGACTGTTGCAGTTTCTTCATGAATCTTTTGATCACCTTCTTGGCGTTCTTTCACGTCAATAGGTGAAACCTTCTTAGAAACTTCAACAAGTTCTCCAGGTTTTGCATCTGATTGGTTAACGACTGGTTTCGCCTCATCAGCTTTAATTTCTGCTACAGCAGCTTCGACTGCCGATTTATTTGCTTCGGTTTTCTTTACTGTTTCAGCTGAAGTAGATGCCGGTTGTGTTGTTTCATCTGCAGACATTTGTCCGACCTGAGCAAAAGCAAACAAAATTGCTACAGAAGCCAACCCAACTTTCATTTTACGGAATGAAAAACGTTGTTGTTTCATAAATGATTTATCCATAGAAGTCCCCTTTTCTTTTCACGGATCAAATGATATAATCCGATTGTTTTATAGTATGATAACACAATTTTGTATAGTTTTCAATTTTTTTCCTTACGATTTCAATAAAATATTGCTCTAAAAAAGGTTTTAAAGCAATTACTGTTTTATAAATCAAATTATTTAAAATATATAATTATTATCTCCTTTGAATATTTCCGGAAATAAAAACTCAGTAGAATCAGGTGATTCTACTGAGTTCTTAAAATGTTTGGCGTTTGGCTTTTCGCTCTGCACGGCCACGTGCGCGATTTTCAGCACGCTTGGTTTTGCGACGTTTTTCATCCACCGCCCATTGAATCTTCTTCTTATAGCCTGGTTTGACTTTTTTCTTTTTCTTTTTGACCAAGCCAATCATTTCAATATCAAGCTTATCCTGCTTCTTTTCACGATTAGCACGACGATCACGGTCATAGGTATCTTGAAACTCTCCGTCTTTGACCATCTTAGGAGTAAACTTGATCCCTAATTTCTCCAACTCACGGATATCCGAGTCATCACTAGGCTGGTAAAGGGTAATCGCTGTACCAGGCAGTCCGTTGCGTCCAGTACGTCCAACACGGTGAACAAAGAAGGACAAGTCTTGCGGAATGGCATCATTGATAACATGGCTAACACCTTCAATGTCAATTCCGCGCGCTGCCAGGTCCGTTGCGACAATGTACTCAAAATCAAGGTTCTTCACCTGATTCATGATCCGCTTGCGTTCACGAGGAGCAATATCTCCATGAATCTTTGCTACCTTCAATCCTTGAGCAGTCAAGTATGCATGCAATTCATCAGCACGTGTCTTTGTGTTAACAAAAATCATTGCCAAATAAGGCTGCATCAACTGAGTCAGCTGGTAAATTTGAGCATTTTTGTCGCGGCCCTTGGTCGAAATCAACCAGTTATCAATCGTATCTGAGATAACTGTTTTAGTCTTGATTTTTTCCATGACAGGATTTGACAAGTATTTTTTCAAGAACGGTTGTAATTTTTGTGGAATAGTTGCTGAAAAGACCATGAATTGCAAGTCTTTTGGAAGGCTACCTGCAATCTTATCGACTGTCTCCAAGAATCCCATATCCAAGGTCATATCGGCTTCATCGACAACAAAGGTCTTGGCCTTGTGAATAGCCAAATCACCAGATTTGACCAAGTCATAGATGCGACCTGGCGTTCCGATAACGATATGTGGTTGGTTGCTGGCAAGTTTTTCAATCTGACGTGCCTTATCCGTACCACCCACATAATTAACCACACGAACTTCGACATCTGAGTGAGCTGCAATCTGACGAGCTGCTTGGTAGATTTGAGTGGCCAACTCACGACTTGGTGCAGTGATGACTGCTTGCACACTATCGCTAGTTTCATCTAATTGCTGGAAAATCGGTAACAAGAAAGTATGAGTCTTTCCTGAACCTGTTTTTGACTCGCCCACCAAATCACGACCTGCCAGTACAATAGGGATTAATTTTTCTTGTACCTCTGTTGGAGTTGAGAATTTCAACTCCTCCAAGGCTTCTGCTATATAATTTTTAAATTGAAATTTCTTAAATGACATACTATCCTCGATTCTATCCTTTCAATTATACCATATTTTGTCCCATTGCAGTAGTCTCTTTTGAGTCTCAGTCCTGTAGTAAAGATTCGAATAGATTAAAAGGTTGGAACTCTCTGGTTCCAACCTCTTTCATTATTTCCAGGTCAATACAGCATTCAAGCCATAATGATCACTGACCTGTGGACTATTTTGTCCATCAAAAACTACTTGTAAACTCTCTACTTCTAACTCTTTAGTCGTAAAGACGTAGTCGATTCGTAGTGGTTCAGTGTTGCCTTTCCAACCATCAATTTCTGGTGGAACGGTATAGCTACCACTTCTTTCTTTTGCAACTTCAAACGCGTCTTGTAATTCTAATGGACTAGCTAAAATCGCTTGATAGCCTTCCTGACCAGCTGGATTATTAAAATCACCTGCTAAAATTAGAGGTTTGTTCAACTCTTTTAGTACAGCCTCAAATCGTGCCCATTCTTCTTGGAAACCTTTATCCCACCAAGAGAGATGAACGCTTGCAAGAGCCAGTTCCTTACCTTCAACCTCTGTCTCAGCCAAGGCAACGCGACGAGTATGGTAGTCCGTTGGATCATCTACATCTGATACTAAAATCTCACGCGCCTTAATAGGTGTTTTGGATAAGATAGCTACGCCTTCATGGTAGCGGTCATAGCCAATATGATTATAAGCCCAAGTCCAGTAGTAGTTTTGACCTTTCTCAGCCAATTTTTCAACCAGGAGTCGAACATAGTGATCCTGATGAATGGGTTCTGCTGATGGTAAAGCTTGATAGTGATTGTTAACCTCTACCTCAGGCGAAGTCATTTCTTGATTAATTTCTTGGAAACAAATCAAATCATAGTCCTTATCAAGAATGTCTTGGAGTAAGATTTGGAATTTTTCCTCTGCTTCCTTTTCCATCCAACTGTGGGTATTGAGTGTTAGAAATTTCATGCTTTTCTCCTAAAACAAGAGGTTGGAAAACAGCTTCCAACCTCAAGTATATTACAATTCTACTTTAGCAACTGCTGTTTTAGCTGCAAGAGAACCTGTTTGTTCTAATTTAACTGATTTGAGGACATCACCATTTGTGAAGACAACCACTGTTGATGTTTTGCGTCCTGCTTCTCGAATAGCATCCAAGTCAGCTGTAACAAGAAGATCACCAGCAGCTACTTTTTGTCCTTCAGAGACATGAACAGTAAATGGTTTTCCTTCAAGACTTACTGTATCCAAACCAATATGAACGAGCACTTCAAGACCTGAGTCAGTGACAAGACCAAGAGCGTGTTTTGTTGGGAAGATACTTGATACAGTACCAGTAACTGGAGATACAATGTTACCATTTGCTGGTTCTACTGCAAATCCATCACCCATCATTTTTTGAGCAAAAACTGGATCTTCCACTTGTTCCAAGGCAACAACTTGACCATCAGCTACCGAGTAAACATCCTCAGTTACACCTTTGTAATGGACAGTATTTTGTTGAGTTTCTGTCATTTGACTTGGAAGAGTTTCAGGAATGATTTCACCTGAATCAAGGATATCTTGGATATCAGATTTCAACACGTCAGCTTTTGGTCCGTAGATAGCTTGGACACCTTGTCCTTTCATGACAAGTCCCATAGCCCCTTCAGCTTTCCATTCTGCCTCAGTACCAACACGATCTGCATCCTTAACAGTTACACGAAGACGAGTCATACATGCATCCACATCTACGATGTTTGCACGGCCACCAAGAAGGTTAATAATATTTACAGCTTGAGAAGCAGCTGCAACTTTTGTTTCACCTGAAGCAGCTCCTTCTGAAGCTCCTTCAGCAGTTTCATAGTTTCCGTTACGTCCTGGAGTTGCATAGTTGAATTTTTGAATCATGAAGTTGGCGATAAAGTACATGATTACAGCAAAGAGAACAGTTACCCAGATAAAGTTAACGATATCCATACCAATACCAGCATTAATTGCCAGTGGTGTACGAGTCAAGAATTCAATTGAACCGAATGAGTGGACACGAAGGTGAACAATATCTGCCATAGCAAAGGCAGCACCTTGAACTACTGCATAAACAAGGTAAAGCGGTGTTGCGATGAACATGAACATATACTCGATTGGTTCAGTAACACCTGTCAAGAATGTTGCAAGAGCTGTCGCAATCATCATACCTTTATATTGATGTTTCTTATCAGCATCGACATTACGGTAGATAGCAACGATGACACCCATCAAGATACCAAATGAACCGATCATTTGTCCAACTTTGAAACGAGCTGGAGTGACTGTTGTAAGAAGGTGTTGGTATTGGTCAGCATTTGAACCTTTAAGGTTAACAAGGTCAGTTACCCATGCAAGCCAAAGTGGATCTTGACCAAATACTTGTGTTCCTTTTGCTGCACCGGTTAACACTTCGTATGTTCCACCAAGAGCTGTGTAGTTCATTGGGATTGTCAACATGTGGTGAAGACCGAATGGCAAGAGCAAACGTTCCAAAGTACCATACAAGAATGGTGCAAGGATTGGTGCAGTTTCTTGTGAGTTGGCAATCCAGATACCAAAGCTATTGATACCTGTTTGAACTACTGGCCAGAAAGCAGCAAGTAGAATTGCAGCGATTGCTGAACGAAGAATAACAACAAACGGTACAAAACGTTTCCCGTTGAAGAATGAAAGTGCATCAGGAAGTTTACGGTAGTTGTAGTATTTGTTATAGGCAGTTGCCCCTACAAAACCAGAGATAATCCCTACAAAAACCCCCATGTTAAGCGCTGGTGCCTCAAGAACACTGATAAAGTAGTCAGCAACCTTGATTGAACCACCAAAGAAGGTAGTAACCATTGCTTCAGGGTTTTTCAACATATCACCTGTAACACCGAAGATAGTACCTGTAATACGGTTAATCAAGATAAAGGCAAGTCCGGCTGCAAATGCACCACCTGCACGTTCTTTAGCCCAGCTTCCCCCAATAGCAAGGGCAAACAAGATATGAAGGTTACCGATAACCCCCCAACCAATTTGCTCAAGGATTCCGCCTGTAATCACTAGAGGAGCAAGGTTTGGGTCGATCATCACGATTGATTTACCGATTGAGATCATCAATCCCGCCGCTGGCATAACGGCGATAACCACCATTAAAGCCTTACCGAATTTTTGCCAAAATTCGAAAGACAAGACATTTTTGAATGTAGCTTTCATCATTCAAATCTCCTTTATTTTATTTAGGCAAACGTTTTACGAAAACGTTTGCATTTGGTTATGTATTAATTATACCACTTTTATTTTTTTGTAAAGGCTTTTATAAAAAAATTGTCTATTTTTTTAAATTTTTAAAAAGGAAAAAGAGAAGTTTACAAAAACTTCTCTTTTAAATATGTATTATTTTTCTGATTTGTACTGCAATTTGCATTTAAATCCAACTAGATCTTCAAGAATCGACGCATCGAAATCCCCGAACCAATTGAACCAATGAAAATTCCGATTATAAATAATAGGACTGTCATCAGAGGAATAAACACATCTGGTGTAATCATTGACAAGTTTTGACCTACCAAGGATTTATTGACCGATTGATAAACCATATTGTAAACAAAGAAAACAAGGACAGAAGGAATCGCTGCACCAAGCAAGCCAATAAAAGCACCTTCTAGCAAGAATGGACCACGGATGTAGCCATTTCTCGCTCCTACCAGACGCATGATCTGAATCTCACGACTACGTGAAATAATGGTGATACGGATGGTATTGGAAATGAGGAAGACTGCGATAAAAATCAAGAGCCCTGCAATAACCAATCCCCAAACACGGATAAAGGAAGCCAGTTCAAAAAGTCGTTGAGTGTTGGCTCCACCATCTTGAACCTCTGATACTCCCTCAATTTTCTTAGCTTCCTCAGCTACTGTTTTAACATCACTCGGAGAATTTGTGTCAACGATATAAGCATCATAGAGAGGGTTTGCATCCCCTTCAAAGACCTTCCAATCGTCACCCATTGTTTCCGTTAGTTTTTCGTACTGTTCTTCTTTACTTGAGAAGGTAACACTTTTAACAGCAGGTATAGCTTTCAAGGCATCATAGACCTTGTGGTAGTCATTATTGGTAACTGTCTGACCTTCTTTTTCAATCGTTTCACTGTTATCAGCTACATCCTTACGAATGTATACCATGACCCGAACGTTGTTTTCAATATCGGTAGCCAGTTTTGCTGTATTAAAAATTACAGATGCAAACAGGGCAACGAGTGTTAAGGTAATCATAACCGAACTTACTGCTGCTACTGTCATCCAGCCATTTCGTTTTAAACTTTTTAATGATTCAAATAAATGGCGAAAAAATCTACTAATCATCGTATCCATATTCTCCTTTAGCTTCGTCACGAACGACACGGCCATTTTCAATGGCAATGACACGGTGGCGCAAGGTATTTACAATCTGGCTATTGTGAGTCGCCATCAAAACAGTAGTACCTTGGAGATTGATGCGTTCCAACAGATTCATAATTTCCCATGAATTATCTGGGTCCAAGTTTCCTGTTGGCTCATCGGCAATCAATACTTTAGGATTGTTGACAATCGCACGAGCAATCGCAATCCGTTGCTGCTCTCCACCTGAGAGTTCATTAGGGAAAGAGCGAACCTTATGTTTCAAACCAACCAGGTCCAATACTTCCATAACACGTTTTTTGATGTTGCGACGGCTCTCACCGATTACTTCCATTGCGTAGGCAATATTCTCATAAACGGTCTTCTTAGGTAAAAGTTTATAATCCTGGAAGACTACCCCAACACTACGACGTAGAAGTGGGACATCTTTCTTCTTAATTTTAACTAAATTAAAGCCTGCAACTGTTAGGCTTCCTTTTTCGATCTTTACTTCTTGGTATAAAGCTCGAATAAAGGTTGACTTACCTGCCCCAGAAGGTCCTACGATATAGGCAAACTCTCCTGGTTCAATGGTAACAGATACTCCACGCAGGGCAGTCGTTCCATTGTCATACTTTTTGACAACATCTCTCATTTCAATGATTGACATATGAGTTCCTTTCTATCTTAGCTGATTCGCCACTTGAGGTAGGCATCGATAAAACCATCAAGGTCTCCATCCATCACCTTATCTACCTGAGCAACTTCAAAGCTTGTACGGTGATCTTTTACCATAGTATAAGGCGTGAAAACATATGAACGGATTTGGCTTCCCCATGTGATTTCTTTTTTCTCACCTTTAAGGGAATCAACTTCCGCAGCTTTCTTTTCTTGCTCCATTTGATAGAGCTTAGCCTGCAACATCTTCATGGCACGATCTCTATTTCCATACTGGGTACGATCGACCGTTGATTGGACGACAGTTCCCGTAGGAATGTGTGTCAAACGCACACCTGTTGAAACCTTATTGACGTTTTGCCCACCAGCACCACCTGAACGGAAGGTATCCATTTTGATATCATCTTCACGAATCTCCACTTCGATGGTATCATCCAACTCAGGCATAACCTCTACGGATGTAAATGAAGTATGGCGACGTTTGGCAGAGTCAAATGGAGAAATACGGACCAAACGGTGAACACCCATTTCTGATTTAAGTAGGCCATAAGCATTAGGTCCTTCAAAAGACAAGGTAACAGACTTGATACCTGCTTCATCACCAGCCTGGTAATCCAAGACTTCTACTTTAAAGCCTTTGGCATTTCCATAACGAGTATACATACGAAGCAACATATCGCCCCAGTCCTGAGCCTCAGTACCACCAGATCCTGGATGGATTTCCAAGATTGCATTATTATGGTCATAAGGTTCTGACAAGAGAAGGGTCATCTCGTAGCTGGTCATCATCTTATCCAATTCCGTCAACTGTTCGACCAGTTCATCATGGACTGACTCGTCTTCTGCTAAAAAGTCCAATAAAATCTCAACTTCATCCTGCAACTCTTCCATTTTACGGAAGGTGTTGTAGGTGTTTTTTAATTCATTTAATTCTTGCGACGTTTTTTGGGCCGCGATATTATCGTTCCAAAAATCAGGTTCTGTCATCTTGTTTTCCAAGATGGCAATCTCTTCCTCTAAGCCTTCGAGGTCAAAGAGACCCCCTAAAAGAAGCTAATTTTTCACGATTTGCGTCAATTTTTTGACGAATTTCTGAAATGTCCATAGATACTCCTTTTCATATCGTTTTATTATACCATAATCTCTCATTTCTTTCCATATTTTGCTTTTCACCGCTTTTGATTGCAAAAGAAAAGAGGCTCTAAAGCCTCTTGTTTAAAGAACTTTAGCAAAGGTATGAGTGATCTCCTCCACTTGAATTCCTTCTTTTTCAAACTTATCCTTTAATGCAGTCAAATCGATTTTCCCATCAATTTGAACTTCGATGACGACCTTGCCATCCTTACGTGGAATGTTTACAGTATGGGAAATATTTAAATCCTCTTCTACAATTAAAGCTACAATTTTCCCCAGTACTCCGACTTCATTTTCTGTAATGAAACGAACACGAATCCCCTCTTCTCCGTATCCAGCGATTTCCAAGAAAGCCTGAAGAACATCGCGATCTGTAATGACACCGTAGACCTGATGATTGTCTACGACTGGTAATATCCCAATTTTATTTTTCAGCATCAGGTAGGTCGCATCTTCTAGACTAGCATAGCCAGAAACAGTCACGACATCTCGAATCATTACATCTTTTACTTTGGTTTTATTCAGAAGATAATTCATCTCATAGATAGAGAGACTGGTTGCTTTAGATGGGCTGGCTTCCGCAATGGTTCCTTCTGTTACCAATCCGACTAATTGATCGTTTTCGATAACAGGTAAACGGTGCAAACCTTGCTCGCGCATCAAATCTGCTGCGTGTGCTACAGTCGTATCTGGACTGATATAAACTACCTTACGGGTCATGAAATCTTTAACTGCCATGAGACTTCTCCTTCTATATTGCTACTTTTATTATACACTTTCTTAGAAAATCTATCAAACGCTTTCATCTCTTTTTCAAGATTTTGAATAATCTGAGAAGTTTGCATAAAATACCAGTGTAAGTTAAAAGGGAACCGAAGTCCCCTCTCTTCTTAAATCGTAACAGTGTCTCGATCTTTTATCATATAACGTTTCAGTGGGCTAAGACTAGCTAGCCAGTATAGTAGACCACCAAATAGCGCAGTAAATCCGCTACCAGTTGTGATTAAAAAGATTGGACTTTGAATTTGTGCAGTTACTGGGTTGTAGACAAAAAGTACCGCTACCAATAAGGAGATAAATACGCAAGACAAGCCAACTAAGTTAAATCCTTTAGTAAATTCGTAGGCGTCATGCCCTTCAAGGAAATAGGCTGAACGCAAGTCGAGTTTTCGTTTTCTTAAGATAAAATAGTCGACAACAATCATACCAATAATTGGCCCCTGAATATAGGCAGCTAGGGAGATGAAGGATCCGAAATACTCTTCTACTCCTCCCCAGATAGTGAGTAGACTCACGTAAACCATGGCAATCCAAACCATTAGTTTATAGCTTACTTTGGGCATCCCACTTTTTACAATCATACAGTTCACATATGATCCTGTCCCCTGGGTTCCAATATTAGCAAAGGCTACTAGTAGTAGACTTAAGAGAGCAAAGGCTGGGGTGCTTAGAGTTGATAGCATGGTTGTTGGATCACTTTCATACACACCTGTTTTAACAAACATGGCTAGAGCCATGACTCCACCTGTCGCAACGAAGAATGGAGCCACAACTCCGTATGATAAGGCTGTAGCCCAATAACCACTGCGTTCTGATTTTGCTAAACGTGGTAAAACCAATGCTTGTGTAGACCAAGAAAAGGCAAAGGCAACATTTCCTTCTCCGGAGAGCATGAAGCGTTCTAATGGCGTCAAATCTCCTTGAGTGGCTGGTTGGATATTCATAATATCCGTTATAGGAACGGCGACAAAGCAGATTCCAACGATAATGAGACCGACAATCAATAAGGCGATAACCAAGAAGCGATTGGTCCATTTAATCACTTCTGGGCCACCAAGAGCAATGAGAGTTCCAAGCAGAACACAGAGGGTACCAAGAATAGGCGCCCATACTCCCTTGTCCAAACCAAGACCAAAATTATTTGCCAAATGGATCATGGAACTAGCAAAAAGATTGGCCGCAACAGCATACCATCCAAAGTTAGCCAAGCTAATAATGGTCGATAACAGGGCTACACCTCTTTTTCCTAGAACAGCTCTCAACCAAATCCACAAATCAATTCCATACTTAACCGCAAACAAAATAGGGAGACATTCAATAAAAACCCAGATAATGTTAAAGCTAAAAATATTTATCAACATTTGATTAAAGGTCAAATATTGAGCTACATAGGCTCCTTGGGTATAACACCAAGTAGCGATGGCAAAACCACTTGTCGATAGAAAGAGATCCCAGAAAGAATACTGACGATCCTTATTGGTCATGGGAACAATTCCGGTTATGGTTTCTTGTTGGATATAGTCATTCATTTTAGACATGTTATTGAATTCCTCCCGTCATTGCTAAGATAATCAAAATAAGGTTGATTAGGACTATGGAGATGATTAAAATGAAATCACTTTTTAGGAAGGGTTGAACAAACTCGTAGTTTGGCGACTCCATTTCTTCCAATCTTCTCTTTGTTTCAGTTGCTACTAATTCTTCAATTTCAGATGTCGTTTTCATCTTAGTTTTCCTCCAAATACAAATCAAGAGCTAGTTGTCCATATTGTTTGGTATAGCGATACCAGATGTAGAGAAATTCACCAACTGGTTTTCCGACACTCTCCTGGAACAAAGCCCACAAGAACCAATAATATGAGGTTACTGCTACATAAGCCAAATAGTGACGTTTGGTTTTCTTATCTGGTACTTCTTGCAAATACAATTCCAGTACTTTTTCAGCATCCTCTACGGTATAATTGGAACACGCGATAAAGGTGCCCAAATCTCCTGCTGGCTCTCCCATTCCAGAATATTCCCAATCAATCAAGCTCATTTCGCCTGCTTCATTTAACAAAAAATTAGGACTATAGGAATCTCCATGACAAAGGACAACCTGTTTCGGATCATTCTGTAAATAGTTTTTGAGAAGTGAGACGGTTTTATCCAGTTCCTCGAGACCATCAAACTCGAACCGATTTCTAGCCTTCAATTTTTCTCTAAAATCAATAATTCCCTCAAATTGGTCAAAGGAATGTTCCGTTTTTTCTCCAGATTGGTGTAACCGTCTCAGGAGGTCCATTGCTTGTGCCACATCATCCCAATTATCATAATCCAGTTGCTTAGCATTGGGAATAAATTCTGAAATTTTCCAGCCCTCATCCTTGTTCATAGCTACGAAGGTACGGTCAATCTTTAATTTTGCAGCAATTTCCATAGAAGCTGCTTCACTAGCTCGGTCGATATAATTTTCCGTTCCCCTACCCGGATGACGGTAAACATATCTTTTTCCTAGACAGTCAAATGAAAATGATGTGTTGGTTAACCCATCTTTTAGAGGTTTGATATTGACAATATCTGAAGCCACACACTTTAATGTCTTACAGATATTATCAATAATGGCCGAATCTGCATTTACCAAATAACGTTCATCAAATTGACGGAGTTCATCTAGAGAGTCGAATTCTTTAACAATATCCGCTGAATAGTGGCGGGCTTCTAAAAGGAGTTTCTTGACATGCCGACTATAGTAATCCTCCCAAAGCTGTTCACGATAAGGTTCGTGTTTAAACTCGGTTTCTAAAATTTCCTTGAATTTCTCGCTAAATGCACGGTCAAAATAAACGTGCCCCACCATAGCCCAAGTATTTTCTCCACCAATCTGGATATCAATGATGGTGTGATTCGAATCCTCTATAGTACAATATTCGTCCGTTTGACCTTCTGCAAATATCGTCGAGTAGTAACCCCTATAAATATATTGCTCAAAAGGATTTTCCACAAAATAATTATCCGATGAACAAATATACGTGTTGGAAAGTTGATTTTTAACCAACATAAGAGACGAACAGTTATTATATTTGTAGTAATCATTATTTACTACAATTTTTACACCAAACTTCTCTGCAAGATAGAACATTTTTTCTTGAAGATAGCCTACAATAACGGTTATATCTTCTATTCCTGCTTCTTGCAGCTGTCTGATTTCCCTCTCTATCAAGCGTTCACCCTTGACTTGAAGCAATCCTTTGGGAATCTCATAAGACAAAGGAGCAAAACGGCTACTCATGCCAGCAGCCATTATAATGGCATTTTTTACTCGATAGGGTTCTAAAACTTTCTGACCTAGTTCAGTTAAGTGAAGCTCCTCATCAACCCACTTCTCTTCTTTCAGTTTTTTCAATAATGTGTTGATTGTTCCTAAAGATAGGTCTAACTCTTCAGCTAACTGTCGCTGAGTAAATGTCTTTTCTTTATGTATCAACATAAAACGCAAAAGTTTAAATTGTTTTTCTGTTAGCATTTCTCAGTCCTCCTGTTCAATTTTTTCTTACTAATATTATAATATGAACAAAAATGACTGTCAATTCAAATAGGGAAACAATGAGTAAAAATTAAGGTCTTTTTCCCTTTCCTCAAAAAATATATAAATAAAAGAGCTCCTTATTCTGGAGCCCTGAAATATTTTATATTTTTGATAAGTAGTCGTATTAGGTGTCGCTTGGCTGCAATCCTTATCCGCTGACTAAAACAATCCACTGGATTGGATGATTACTTGCGCAATCTCCATCCACAACCTAAACTAGTCTCCCAGACTAGTTTAGCCACCTAGATATGCTTTTCTGACTTCATCTGATGCTGCGAGTTCTTTTCCTGTTCCTGATAGGACGATCTTTCCTGTTTCAAGTACATAGCCACGGTCAGAGATAGCAAGGGCCTTGTTAGCGTTCTGTTCAATTAGGAGAACCGTTGTTCCTTGCTTCTGAATATCTTGAATGATATCGAAAATTTCTTGGATAAAGATCGGGGCAAGTCCCATTGACGGCTCATCCAAGAGAAGGAGCTTAGGTGTAGACATGAGAGCGCGTCCCATAGCCAGCATCTGCTGTTCACCACCTGAAAGAGTTGCCGCATCTTGGTTTTTACGCTCTTCAAGACGTGGGAAGCGTGAGAAAACTTTTTTCAAGTTAGCTTGATTTTCTTCACGATTTTTCTTTAAAAAGGCTCCCATTTCTAAGTTTTCCATAACAGTCAAACCTGGGAAAACATGGCGTCCCTCAGGGACTTGTGAAAGGCCACCTGCCACGATTTTTTGCGCAGGCAACTTTTGAATTTCTTTTCCCAAAAACTCAATTTTACCAGCACTTGGACGAACCAAACCTGAAAGGGTACGAAGAATGGTTGTTTTACCGGCACCATTGGCACCGATAAGGGAAACAACTTCACCTTCATTAACCTCGAAACTTACATCACGAACTGCTTGGATCATACCGTAATGCACAGAGAGGTTTTCAACTTTTAACATAGACATTAGGCTTCACCTCCTAGATAAGCTTCAATAACGCGTTTGTTGTTCTTGATCTCATCCGGAGTCCCATGAGCAATCAACCGACCATATTCAAGAACATAGATACGCTCAGTGACTTCCATAACCAAATTCATGTCATGTTCGATAAGCATGATGGTAATTTTAAATTCATCTTTGATACGACGGATCAATTCTGTCAATTCAGCTGTTTCTTGTGGATTCATACCAGCTGCAGGTTCGTCCAAAAAGAGGATCTTAGGTTCAGTTGCCAGAGCACGAACGATTTCTAATCGACGTTGTTGACCATAGGCCAGATTCTTGGCAAGAGTATTTGCGTCACTATCCAAATCAAAAATCTTCAGCAAGTCCAAAGCTTTGCTTTTTAATTCTTCCTCATTCTTATAAAAAGCTGGTAGGCGTAGGAAGCTCGCAAGGACATGTTGTTTATGATGATTGCTAAATGCAATCAAAACATTCTCCAAAACTGTCAAGTCCTTGAACAAACGAATATTTTGGAAAGTACGACTGAGACCAAGTGAAGCAATCTTATAGGGAGTTTTCCCATTTAGGAGGTGACCATCTAGTGTCACAGTACCTTCGCTTGGTTCATAAACACCGGTCAAGAGATTGAAAAGGGTTGTTTTACCAGCTCCGTTTGGTCCAATCAGACCAACCAATTCTCCCTCGTTCAATTCAAGAGTGACATCTCCAACAGCTGTTAGACCGCCAAAATGTTTGGTTAACTGTTTAACTTCAAGTAATGCCATTAGTTTTGTCCCTCCTTCTTAGATTTTTTAAAGAAACGTGATAGACTCAATTCCCATGTCCCAAGAAGTCCACCTGGTCTGAAAATCATGACCAATACAAGTGCCAAAGCGTAGATGATCATACGCACGCTAGCTACATCTTGAAGGAGCATATTTAAAATTCCTAAAACAATCGCTGAAACGATGGTACCAGTAATCGATCCAAGTCCACCAAATACAACGATAATCAACACGTTGATGGAATTAATAAAGGTGTAGTCTTTTGGTACAACAGATCCGATAAAACCAGCCTGAAGTGAACCAGCAATACTTGCTGTAATGGCTCCAAAGACAAAAGCGATAATCTTGATCTTTGTAGTGTTTACCCCAACGGACTCTGCAGCAATCTCATCCTCACGAACAGATAGAGTAGAGCGTCCAATTGGACTACGTAAGAAGTTAAGGGTTGCAATAGTTGTAATCACTACAAAAAGATAAACCATTTGCCAGTTGGTAAAGTTTGGAATACCCAAGATACCAGCAGCACCGTTGGTCAAACTGCCACCATTAATGATAAAGATACGAATGATTTCTGAAACACCTAGTGTCGCAACAGCCAGGTAGTCACCCTTCAAACGAAGCGTTGGAATCCCAACGAGCAAAGCGACTGCACCAGAAATCAAGGCACCCAAGGCCATTGCTCCAAAGAAGGCACCATAGGTTGGTGATTTTGAACCAATAATCGCTGCTGCATAAGCCCCAATTGCCATAAAACCTGCATGACCAAGTGAGAATTGTCCTGAAAAACCAACGATTAAGTTCAAACCTACTGCAAGGATGATATTAATCCCAATTTGTTCTAAAATTTGGACATGGAATAGATTGAGAACACCAGCAGAAACCAGTACGCTAATCAATCCATAACCCGCTAACAGAAGGAATAACCAGAGAATATTTACTTTAAGATTTGTCTTCATTGTTTACACCTTCTCTTTCACATTCTTACCAAGGATACCCGCAGGTCGAACAATCAGAATCAAAAGCAAAATTCCATACACGATAGCATCACGGAAATCAGACATACCAAAGGCAGTTGCAAAAGTTTCCAACAAGCCAATCACAAATCCCCCTAGAGCTGCACCAGGAATAATCCCGATACCACCCAGTACGGCCGCAACGAATGATTTTAGACCTGGAGTCACACCCATCAAAGGTTCAAGAGAGTTGTAGTAGAGGGCAATGAGGACACCTGCTGCACCAGCAAGGGCTGAACCCAAAGCAAAGGTAAAGCTGATTGTGCGATTTACATTAATTCCCATCAATTGAGCTGCGTCACTATCAACTGATACCGCACGCATGGCTTTCCCCATTTTTGTTTTTTGGACGATCAATTGCAATAAAACCATCAAGAGCACAGAAACTGCTAAAATCATCAATTGAACATTTGTCAAGCTAATTGGTCCCAAGTCAAAGCGGAC
This sequence comes from Streptococcus oralis, assembly GCF_019334565.1. NCBI lineage: Bacteria > Bacillati > Bacillota > Bacilli > Lactobacillales > Streptococcaceae > Streptococcus > Streptococcus oralis. The sequence goes on from NZ_CP079724.1 coordinate 1,315,224, forward strand.
TGTTTCAATAGCTTGAGGGAAGGCACGAGTATTGGCGCCTACTAGATAAACCATTCCGTATTCCAGTAGGAAAGACACCCCGATGGCAGTAATCAATACAGCAATACGTGTAGAGTGTCGTAAAGGACGGTAGGCAAGAAACTCAATCACAACACCAAGTAGTGCGGTCCCTGCCATTGAAATAATTAAAGCTAAAAAGAAATCCATTTGGAAAGAATTAATCAAAAAGTAACCAATAAAGGCACCCATCATATAAATATCACCGTGGGCGAAGTTGATGAGTTTGATAATTCCATAAACCATGGTATAACCCAGAGCCAAAAGTGCATAAACACTACCCAGAATCAGACCATTCACAAGTTGTTGGAGCATAGCATTCACTCTTTTCTATCGTTATTTTTTAGAAAATCTCATTATTTTCACAAGTTCATAAACACCGAAACAGGGAGTGAGTCAAAGGCTCATTCCCCATTTCAATTACTATTCTAATGTTATGGTTTTACAACTTCTGCTTCTTCAACTTTACCATTGTTCATGGTCATCATGTAAGCAGTTTTCACTGTATTGTGGTCAGCATCAAAGCTTGTTTGACCAGTTACACCATCAAAATCTTTGGTTTTAGCAAGGTTGTCCTTGATTTCACCTGAGTTTTTAGCACCTTTTGCAGCATTTGCTACTAGGTAAACTGAGTCATAGGCCAAAGCTGAGAATGTTGAAGGTTCTTCGTTGTATTTAGCACGGTATGCTTCAAGGAAAGCTTTAGCTTTTGCAGAAACATCAACAGTAGTTGAGAATCCTGAGATGAAGTAAATGTTTGATGCTCTTTCAGCAGTTGCTTGTTGAACAAATTCTTCACCGTTAAATCCATCGCCACCAATGATTGGCTTATCAATTCCCATTCCACGAGCTTGGTTTACAATCTTACCAGCTTCTGTATAGTAACCTGGAACAACGATAGCGTCAAACTCTTTGTCTTTCATTTTAGTAAGGGCTGCTTGGAAGTCAGTATCACCTGCTACGAATGTTTCATCTGCTACAATCTCACCCTTGTAGGCTTCGCGGAAAGATTTAGCAATACCTTTAGCATAGTCACTAGCATTGTCAGTATAAAGAACAACCTTCTTAGCATTCAATTTGTTTGTTACATAGTTAGAAATAATCTTCCCTTGGAAGCTATCTTGGAATGTTCCGATAAATAGGTAATCTTGACCTTTAGTCAAACCGTCTTGAGTAGCACTTGGTGAAATCAATGGCACTCCAGCTTTAGTAGCGTTAGCTACAGCTGCAGCAGTTGCACCAGATGTCGCAGGTCCTACAATAGCTGCTACTTTTGATTGGGTAACAAGGTTTGTTGTAACAGAAGCTGCTTCAGCAGTTTCAGACTTGTTGTCTTTGTCTACAACTTCGATTTGTTTTCCATCAATTCCACCTGCAGCGTTAATTTCGTCTACAGCAAGTTGGGCACCTTTTTGTTCAGCTGTACCGTAAGCTGCCACAGCACCTGTCTCTTCAAAGTTAAAACCGATTTTAATTGTTTTTTCGTCCACTGGATTTCCAGTTGTGTTTGACGCTCCTGACTTGACCTCTCCACAGGCAGCAAGAAGAGCCACACTAGCAAGAGCCACAAAAGATAGGGCAAATTTTTTCTTCATTTTTAATCTCCTTATAGTTGTTTCAAAAATTGTATGTTAAGAATATACCGAATTATCAGAAAATTGTCAATGTATTTGTTTAACTTTTTTAAATGATAACGTTTTCTTCAGTCCGATAGAGATTCCCAACGAAGGGAGTTTCTAGCTCTTGAATATGGCAACGTCTAATTTTCTTGATATATCTTTCCTTACCTAATCTCTCAACCAAGTCATCTAGCTCCTCAGTTGGAACATAGAGCTGCAAGTAACGATGTTTTTTGGAATGGTAACAGATATCACCGTATTCCTGAAGTTTTTTTGCGTCTCGATTATAGTAGAGATAGATGATTAATCCTGATCGATTTGTTTTTTCAAACATGAGGAAACCTCTTTCTAAGAAATCTTCCCCTATTATACCAAAAAAAGCAAACTCCGTCGAGTTTGCTTTCTAGGTTGCTTAGCTTAACGAATTATTGGCCATGATTTCATCGATAAAGCCATATTCAAGTGTTTCTTGGGCACTCATCCAGTAATCACGTTCTGCATCTGCATGAATTTGCTCGACTGATTTACCAGAGTTATCTGCAAGGATTTGCTCCAAAGTCTTACGAGTTTTGAGCAAGTGCTCTGCAGCGATTGCCATATCGGTTTGTTGGGTACCACCACCTGTACCACCCATTGGTTGGTGAATCATGTACTCTGCATTTGGAAGCATGAAACGTTTACCTTTTGCTCCACTTGATGCGATGACAGTCCCCATGGATGCAGCCATCCCCATAACGATTGTTTGGACATCTGCCTTGATAAAGTTCATGGTATCAACGATTGCCAAACCAGCTGAAACAGATCCTCCAGGTGTGTTGACATAAAGGTAAATATCTTTTGTGCTGTCTTGGGCATCCAAGAAGAGCAACTGAGCAATAACGGAGTTGGCCATGTTGTCTTCAACTGGACCTGTTAGCATGATGATGCGGTCTTTCAGAAGACGAGAGTAAATATCATAGGAACGTTCTCCACGGCTTGTTTGTTCAATAACTACAGGAATCATTCATTTCTCCTTTTATGTTGAATTTTCTTAGTCTTACGACTCAATACAGAACTATTATATCTTCTTGGTCAAAAAAGGTCAAATTTTTGCTCTATTCTCTAAACAGAAACAAAAACTCAACCTCCTTTCAAGTCAAAAACGAACTTCTAGTTTCACTATTTACTTTGGGATTTTATTTAGTACCGAACAAGCGGTCTCCAGCATCTCCAAGACCTGGAACGATATAACCGTGTTCGTTCAAGCGTTCATCCAAGGCTGCTGTAAAGATTTCTACATCTGGGTGAGCTTCTTGGAGAGCTTTCACTCCTTCTGGAGCAGATACTAGGCAGACAAACTTGATATTTGATGCTCCACGTTTTTTAAGCGAATCTACTGCCAAGATTGCTGAGCCACCAGTTGCCAACATTGGATCAACGACAAAGATTTGACGTTGGTCAATATCTTCAGGCAATTTCACCAAGTATTCAACTGGTTGAAGGGTTTCTTCATCACGGTACATACCAATATGACCAACTTTGGCTGCTGGAACCAAGCTCAAGAGGCCATCTACCATCCCGATACCTGCGCGCAAGATTGGGACAATCGCCAATTTTTTCCCAGCCAATTGTTTTTGAACGGTCTTTGTGATAGGTGTTTCGATTTCCACGTCTTCAAGTGGAAGATCACGAAGTACTTCATATCCCATCAACATTGCAATCTCATCTACTAGCTCACGAAAAGCTTTTGTAGAAGTGTCTGTACGACGCAAGATTGACAATTTGTGTTGAATGAGTGGATGATTAATGACTTCAATTTTTCCCATTTTCTGAGTTCCTTCTTTCAATTTATTCTTCTTATTATATCAAAAAACGGTTTAAAAAGCTTTCTAAACCATTTATTTTTATTAATTTTTAAATCAAATCTGCCTCTTGAAGAGCCGTCTGAACAGTCTCTAATGGTAAATGGGTCAACTCGGTGCCTTTTTCATGATAAAGGTACTGGGCATAGTCATCCATTCGGTACTGGTTGATATAAACCACGCGCTTGCAACCAACTTGTAGCAGTTGTTTGGTGCAGTTCAGACACGGAAAATGGGTCACATAGGCTGTAAATCCTCTTGGAACCCCTCGTTCGGCTCCTTGCAAGATGGCATTAACCTCGGCGTGAAGGGTTCGAACACAGTGACCTTCAATGACCCGGCATTCGTGGTCAATACAGTGCTCCGTTCCTGATACGGAACCATTATAGCCTGTTGAAATGACTTTATTATCCTTGACTAGAACAGCTCCCACCTTGGCACGTTTGCAGGTCGAACGATTGGCAATCAGTAAAGCCTGGGCTGCAAAGTACTCATCCCAAGCCAGTCTTTTTTCTATCATAAGTATTCTCCTTGTCCTCTATTTTTTGAAAAATGGCAAGCGTAAATCAGCAATCTTTTCAGCTGGAACCTTCATGCCATCCTTGATCCATTTGAGCAGTACCGATACGATGGCAGAACTCCAAAAGGAATGAAGGTAGCTGCTAACGCCTTTTGACTTTCCGTGGTATTTTTCTAGAAATTCCTGCATGGCTTGGACAAAAATCTTTTCCAAATGATAGTCCAGAGCAAGTTGGATAACCTTGGCTTCTTTCTTGGCTGCACGGAAAAGGTGAACCCAGACTAGATAAAGATCAGTTTTGACATCGTAGTGGCTCAACTGTTCCATAATGTTATGGACACTGCGTTTAAAGACGCTTTCCAAAATCTCTTCTTTGGAGTCATAGTTACGATAGAAGGCGGCACGAGAGACGCCAGCCCGTTTGACCAGCTCCGAAATGCTGATCTTGGCCAAGTCTTTTTTCTCTAGAAGTTGCAAAAGAGCCGTCTCGATTGCTTCTCTGGTTAAAAAATTGGATTCTTGATTTGATTTTCTGAGATTTTCAAGAGATTTTTCAGATATTTTACGTTCAGACATAACAATTTCTTTCTACTTGTGACAACAGAGAGGTGGTACTTTTGTTTCAAGGGCTTTCATGATATAATTGTAAAAAAAGACAGAACCTTTGTCAATGTATAAGTGACAAAGATGGAGAATTTCTATGACTTGGAAGATTGTAGCTGACTCTGGTTGTGATTATCGTCAACTGGCAACTCCTGCTATTGATACGGAATTTGTTAGTGTTCCTTTAACCATTCAAGTAGCTGATCAGGTCTTTATCGATGATGCCAATCTCGACATTAACCACATGATGGAAACCATGTATGCGACTTCTGAGGCTTCAAAATCAGCTTGTCCTAGCCCTGATGATTACTTGCGTGCATTTGAAGGTGCTAAGCATATCTTTGTCGTTACTATCACTGGTACTCTTTCAGGTAGCCATAATAGTGCACAGCTCGCTAAGAATATCTATCTGGAAGAACATCCTGACACTCAGATTCATGTGATTGATACATTGTCTGCAGGTGGTGAGGTTGACTTGATTGTCGAGAAAATCAATAGTTTGATTGAACAAGGACTTTCTTATGAGGAAATTGTTGAAGCTATTACAGCCTACCAAGAAAAAACGAAGTTGCTTTTTGTACTCGCTAAGGTTGATAACTTGGTAAAAAATGGTCGTTTAAGCAAGCTGATCGGTACAGTTGTCGGTCTTCTCAACATCCGTATGGTTGGGGAAGCAAGTGAAACTGGAACCCTAGAACTACTCCAAAAAGCGCGTGGAGCAAAAAAATCCCTTCAAGCAGCCTATGAAGAACTAATCAAGGCTGGCTACGCTGGTGGCCGTATCGTCATGGCTCATCGCAGCAATGAAAAATTCTGTCAGCAATTGTCAGAACGCTTGCTGGAAAACTTCCCACAAGCGGATATCAAAATTATCCCAACGTCTGGTCTCTGCAGTTTTTATGCAGAAGATGGCGGTTTGTTGATGGGATATGAAATTAACTAAGATTATGAGCAACAAGAGATGCCAAGCATCTCTTGTTTTTTGTGGTACAATAGAGCTATGAAACATTTTGATACTATTGTCATCGGTGGTGGACCTGCTGGCATGATGGCTACCATTTCCAGTAGCTTTTATGGTCAGAAAACTCTTCTCATCGAAAAAAATCGGAAACTCGGAAAAAAATTAGCTGGTACTGGTGGTGGTCGTTGCAATGTCACCAATAACGGAAGCTTAGATGACCTTCTGGCTGGAATTCCTGGTAACGGGCGCTTTCTATACAGTGTCTTTTCCCAGTTTGATAACCATGATATCATCAATTTTTTTACGGAAAACGGTGTTAAACTCAAGGTTGAAGACCACGGCCGCGTCTTTCCTGCCAGCGACAAATCTCGGACCATTATCGAAGCCTTAGAGAAGAAAATCATTGAGCTAGGCGGACAAGTTCTCACTCAAACGGAGATTGTTTCTGTTAAAAAGATAGACGACCAGTTTGTCCTTAAGTCCGCAGACCAAACCTTCACTTGTGATAAACTCATTGTCACAACAGGTGGTAAGTCTTATCCTTCGACTGGTTCGACTGGTTTTGGTCACGAGATTGCCCGTCATTTTAAGCACACCATTACAGAGCTTGAAGCCGCTGAAAGTCCTTTATTGACAGATTTTCCACATAAGGCCTTACAGGGAATTTCCCTAGATGACGTGACCCTAAGCTATGGCAAGCACGTCATTACTCATGATCTGCTCTTTACCCACTTTGGTTTGTCAGGTCCTGCTGCCCTACGTATGTCTAGCTTTGTCAAGGGCGGAGAAGTTCTCGCGCTGGATGTTTTGCCACAACTCTCTGAGAGCGACTTGGTAGTTTTTCTAGAAGAAAATCGGGAAAAATCCTTGAAAAATGCCTTAAAAACTTTGCTTCCGGAACGCTTGGCTGAGTTTTTTGTACAAGGATTTCCTGAAAAAGTCAAACAGCTAACTGAAAAAGAACGCGAGCAACTGCTCCAGTCTATCAAGGCTCTCAAAATTCCTGTCACTGGTAAAATGTCATTGGCTAAGTCCTTTGTCACCAAAGGTGGTGTCAGTCTTAAGGAAATCAACCCTAAAACCCTTGAAAGTAAGCTGGTACCTGGTCTCCACTTTGCTGGCGAAGTCCTAGATATCAATGCCCACACGGGTGGCTTTAACATCACTTCTGCCCTCTGTACCGGCTGGGTGGCAGGCACCAATCCAATAAATACCAAATAAGAAAGGAAGTCCTTTGGAACATATTATTTTACTAAGAGGCGTTACTCCTAATGGAAAAAATGCTATCCCGAAAATGTCTTATTTGGTAGATATTTTGACAGAAGCTGGTTTTCAACACGTTCGAACCTATATTCAAAGTGGGAATATCATTCTTGAGAGTGACTCAGATTTAGAAGAAATACGAGAACGCGTTCATACTTTGATAAAGGAAAAAATTGGGGCCGACTTAAAAATGGTTATCAAGAATAAGAACGATTTTGAAAAGATTGTTCATGAGAATCCATTTAAAGAAGACTATCTTCATGATCGTGTGCATGTAATTCTTTATCAAGGACTTATCCAAAGCCTGCCACTAGAAAAATTGAAAACTGACTACGGCGAGGAAGAAATCTGTGTAGGCGATTACTGTCTCTATCTCTATCTTCCTAGAACTGCAAAACAAAAAAAGCTCAATACCAACTATCTTGAAAAATTGTTTGGCGTGGTTCTGACCATGCGAAAGTTAAACGTCGTGGAAAAGTTACTAACAAAATAGGAAAAACAATATGAACAGATGCGAAACAATCGAATTTGTCAATATGTGTATGATTCAAAACGGAGACAAGGTTCTGGTTCAAGACCGAGTTAGTCCTAACTGGCCTGGCATTACTTTTCCTGGTGGTCATGTTGAACGTGGCGAATCCTTTGTCGATGCTGTCATTCGTGAAGTGAAAGAAGAAACTGGTCTGACCATTTCCAAACCCCAACTCTGTGGTATTAAAAACTGGTATGACGACGAGGATTATCGTTATGTCGTCCTTTTTTACAAGACAAAACACTTTACTGGTGAACTCCAGTCTTCAGACGAAGGAAAGGTATGGTGGGAGAATTTTGAAAATCTTTCTCATCTAAAACTTGCAACTAAGGATATGTCTGATATGCTTCGTGTTTTTTTGGAAGATGATCTCAGTGAATTCTTTTACTACAAAGACGGTGACGACTGGCTTTATGACTTGAAGTAAAAAATAGGCTAGGAAATTCCTAGCCTATTTATTCTGCATTTGTCTGAACGTAAGCAGCAATGACATCTGATGTGTACTGGGCTGTCCCAGGTCCAAATTTGTCAATGTTTTCCTTAAACTCTGGGTTGTAGACGTAGCCTTTACCGATATGACCGAATACCTCAATAGAGCAGTCAAATCCATAAGTTCGAATGGCTTGCAAGAGCTTGGCTGCTTGCTCTTGGTTTTCAGCTGCTGTTGCAGGAAGACCATCTTGAAGATTTTGAGCCAAGGCTTGAAAGACTTGGTTAAAGGCAGCCGTAGCCTCATCTTCTCTACCACTTTGGCGCTCGAGAGCTTCTCCCATGACTTCTTGTCCATATTTCTCTACCGCCTCTTGGTGGTATTTTTGATGATCTTGATAGCTAAATCCAGTGAATTTTTCCTCAATCGTCATTTTTATTTCTCCTTTTTGTTCTTGAATGGTTTTTTGCAAGGTGGAAATCAAGGTATCCAGATGTTGCCTTTCTCGAGTTAGATAGTCCAACTGCCTAGTCAAATGGGGCAATAAATCTGATGATTCTCCTTTTAACAGCTCTGCTATTTTATCTAAAGAAAAGCCTAGATATTTATAATACAGAATGACCTGAAGGCGTTCCAAATCCTCTTGACTATAGGTTCGATAGCCGTTTTCCGACTTCAACGGAACCAAGAGTCCTATCTTATCGTAGTGGTGCAGGGTCTTGACAGAGACACCTGAAAGCTGCGCAGCTTCTTTTATATGGTACATGATTTCCTCCTTACAAAGATAGTATAACCCCTCCCCTTAGGTCAGAGTCAAGCGTTTTTGAGAAAAATTTTTAACTTTTTGAGAAAGGTGTGAAAACTTGAAAATGGTTTTCTTGACAGACATCAGAAAACATGATAGGATAGTCAAGTCTATCAATCAAACAGAAGGCTCATAAAGAGCCATTGAGAGAAGGCTATTTGACAACTCAAGTAGCCTTTTCTTATTTTAAAAACGAGATTGGAGTTTAACTATGTCAGAAAAATCGCAATGGGGCTCAAAGCTTGGTTTTATTCTAGCATCTGCCGGCTCAGCCATCGGGCTTGGTGCCGTTTGGAAGTTTCCCTACATGACTGCTGCAAATGGCGGTGGAGGCTTTTTACTGGTCTTTCTCATTTCCACTATTTTAATCGGTTTCCCGCTCCTGCTGGCTGAGTTTGCCCTTGGCCGTAGTGCTGGCGTTTCCGCTATCAAAACCTTTGGAAAACTTGGTAACAATAACAAGTACAACTTTATCGGTTGGATTGGTGCCTTTGCCCTCTTTATACTCCTATCCTTTTACAGTGTCATTGGAGGATGGATTCTAGTCTATTTGGGCATTGAGTTTGGGAAATTGTTCCAACTTGGTGGAACGGGTGATTATGCTCAGTTATTTACTTCAATCATTTCAAATCCAGCCATTGCCCTAGGAGCTCAAGCAGCCTTTATCTTGTTGAATATCTTTATTGTATCACGTGGGGTTCAAAAAGGGATTGAAAGAGCTTCGAAAGTCATGATGCCCCTGCTCTTTATCATCTTTGTCGTCATCATCGGGCGCTCGCTCAGCTTGCCAAATGCTATGGAAGGGGTTCTCTACTTCCTCAAACCAGACTTCTCAAAACTGACCAGCGCTGGTCTCCTCTATGCTCTGGGACAATCTTTCTTTGCCCTCTCACTAGGGGTTACAGCTATGCTGACCTATGCTTCCTACTTGGACAAGAAAACTAATCTGGTCCAGTCAGGGATTTCTATCGTATCCATGAACATCTCGGTATCCATCATGGCGGGACTTGCCATTTTCCCAGCCATGTCAGCCTTCAATATCCAGTCTGAAGGGGGACCAAGCCTGCTCTTTATCGTCTTGCCTCAACTCTTTGACAAGATGCCTTTTGGAACCATTTTCTACATCCTTTTCCTCTTGCTCTTCCTCTTTGCGACGGTCACTTCCTCTGTCGTGATGCTGGAAATCAATGTAGGCAATATCACCAACCAGGACAACCGCAAGCGTGGCAAATGGAGTACTATTTTAGGGATTTTAACCTTTATCTTCGGGATTCCTTCGGCCCTTTCTTACGGTGTTATAGCGGATGTTCACATCTTTGGGAAGACCTTCTTTGATGCTATGGATTTCTTAGTTTCCAATCTCCTCATGCCATTTGGAGCTCTCTGTCTGTCACTTTTTACTGGCTATATCTTTAAAAAGGCCCTTGCCATGGAGGAACTGCATCTTGATGAAAGAGCCTGGAAGCAGGGACTTTTCCAAGTCTGGCTCTTCCTTCTTCGTTTCATCATTCCAATCATCATCATTGTGGTTTTCATCGCCCAATTTATGTAATCAAAAAGGACTTGAGTAGTAAACTCAGGCCCTTTCTTTTTTATGGATGGCTAACAATCAATTCCAAACCTTGCCCTTCTAGGATCCAAGTTTCAACATCACTTGGTAGGATAAAGTGGCTGCCTTTTTGGATTGGATAGTTTTTCCCATCAACAGTCAGGTGACCCTGACCATCCAAGACACTCAACAAGCTGTAGTCAGCTGTCTTTTCAAAATCAACTTTTCCAGTAATTTCCCACTTGTAAACTGCGAAAAAGTCATTAGACACAAGAAGAGTTGAACGTAAATCATCAGCTTTGACAGTCACTGGACGGCTATTTGCAGGCTCGCCAATGTTCAAAACATCGATGGATTTTTCAAGATGAAGTTCACGCAAGTTGCCCTTGTCATCCTTACGGTCAAAGTCATAGACACGGTAGGTGGTATCGCTAGACTGCTGGGTTTCCAGAATCAAGATACCTGCTCCAATAGCGTGCATGGTGCCACTTGGTACATAGAAGAAGTCTCCAGCCTTAACAGGCACTTTGGTCAGCAAGGCATCCCAGTTCTTGTCCTCAATTTGCTGGCGAAGTTCTTCTTTTGATTTGGCATTGTGACCATAGATAATCTCTGAACCTTCATCCGCAGCGATGATGTACCAGCACTCTGTTTTCCCGAGCTCGCCTTCATGCTCTAGTCCATAGGCATCGTCTGGGTGAACTTGGACACTGAGCCAATCGTTGGCATCGAGTATCTTGGTCAAGAGTGGAAATACAGGTTCTGGACGATTGCCAAACAATTCACGGTGTTCCGCATACAAAGTAGCAAGGTCTATTCCTTCAAAGCGACCATTAGCAACCTTTGAAACCCCATTTGGGTGGGCTGAAATAGCCCAGTATTCTCCGATTTTTTCACTTGGAATGTCATAGCCAAACTCATCACGTAGCTTGGTTCCACCCCAGATTTTTTCTTGCATAACTGATTGTAAAAATAATGGTTCTGACATCTTATTCTCCTGTCTGTTTTTCTCACCTCATTATAGCAAAAAGCCAGGTCTAATTGAACTCTTTTTCACATCTTATAAAGTAGAGAGAAGATTTTATAAAAATAGTGAACAAATGTTCTCTACTTAATACTTGCACCATTGCTGACAATGACATCCTTGTACCAGTAGAAGGATTTCTTCTTGCTCCGTTTGAGACTTCCTTGACCTGCATTATCACGATCCACATAGATAAAGCCATATCGCTTGTTCATTTCGCCTGTTCCAGCTGAAACCAGATCTATACAACCCCAAGTCGTATAACCAAGCAATTCAACGCCATCTTGGTAAATAGCATCTCGCATAGCCTTGATATGGGCCTCTAAGTAAGCAATCCGATAGTCATCTGCTACGTATCCATTTTCATCTGGCGTGTCCATAGCACCGAGGCCATTTTCTACGATGAACATAGGCTTTTGATAACGATCCCAGATAGCATTGAGGGTGATACGAAGCCCCAGTGGGTCAATCTGCCAACCCCATTCAGAGGATTCTAGATAAGGATTTTTGATAGAGGCAAAGACATTTCCAGCGGTCAGATTCGTCACTTCTGGATCGCCTGAGGCCACTCGACTCGCATAGTAAGAGAAGGAAACAAAATCAACAGTGTGATTCTTCAACAAATCCAAATCCTCTGCCGTCATTTCTATCTCAATTCCCTCACGCTCCCACTGCTTCTTGGCATAGTTTGGGTATTCCCCACGCGCTTGAACATCAATGAAAAAGTAACTCTTACGGTCTTCTTCCATGGCTGCCCAGTAGTCTCTCGGATGGACAGTGTTAGGATAATATTGCCCTGCTGCTAACATACATCCCACCTTGTTTTCTGGGTCAATTTCGTGGGCAATTTTAGTCGCCATAGCCGAGGCTACCAGCTCATGGTGGGCTGCTTGGTATTTGATTTGCTCTTGATTTTCCCCCTCTTCAAAACAAATCCCGGCTCCTAAAAAGGGGGCATGCAGAATCATATTGATTTCGTTGAAGGTGAGCCAGTACTTGACCAAGCCCTTGTAACGGGTAAAGAGGGTGCGACAGAGATTTGTGTAAAAGTCCAACATACAACGATTGCGCCAACCACCGTACTCCCTAATTAAGTGCATGGGGCAATCGAAATGTGTGATGGTCACCAGTGGTTCAATTCCATACTTGTGACATTCCTTAAATAAATCCTCATAAAAAGCTAGACCAGCTTCATTTGGCTCTGCTTCGTCACCTTGAGGAAAAATCCGAGTCCAAGCGATGGAAAGTCGATAGGTTTTAAAGCCCATTTCTGCAAAAAGCGCAATATCTTCCTTGTAATGATGGTACATATCAATGGCTTCCTTTGCTGGGTAAAAATAGCCCTCCTCAAACGAAAACATCTTTTTCTGACCTGTAATAATGGCCTCACGGTCTGGACCAATCGGTACCACATCCACATTAGCAAGACCACGACCGTCCTGATTATATGCACCCTCACATTGATTAGCCGCCGTTGCACCACCCCAGAGAAATCCTTCTGGAAATTGTAGTATTTCTGTCATCACTTTACCTCACTTGATTTATTACTTCTATTATACTAAAAAGGAGGCAAAAAGTTTGGAACCCTCTGGATAATAATAGCACTAAACTTACTTTTATATATACGAAAAAAAGACTGAAACCAGTCTTCTTTTTAAATCAAAGCTGTGATAGCCGTTACTAGTCCAAAAACGATACCTGGCGCATTAGCAGCCGCAAGGGGAATATCTCTTTCTTTCTTGAAAAGACCGTAATAAACCCATAAACTACAGTTGATGGCTGCGACCAAGGGTTGGATGAAGTTCCCTTTTTGACCAGCTAAGTTGTTCATGATTTGTGGGAAGTAAGAGACATACATCATAACAGACATAAAGGTCGCTACCCAACCCAAAATTTTCATTTGTTTTTCAGACATTTTCAAAACCTCTTTCATTTTTATGAATCATATTTTATAATCTTTTTTCAAAACAATCAAGACTTTGTAGCTTTTGTTATGAAGATGTAAACTATCACAATCTTGTGATAAGAAAAAGACCGGATTGCTCCGATCTTTCAATAGTTCATATTCTCACGTTCTGTATTAAGAATAATTATGGTTAGCTTCAAATGATTAAGCGACCTATTTCATACGATAAAAATCAATCACTAGACCGGCAGGGCCTTTTACAAGCAAGGATTCTGTCCCCCAATCCGTTTCACAAGGACCGTGTAAAATCTCGACACCAAGCTCTTTCAACCGTTGGTAGTCCTGCTCTACATCCTCAACCTCGATGTGAAGAATGATGCCTGACTGAAAGTTTTTCAAAGGAATCAAATGACTTTCTGACAACATAAGACAATGACTGCCAATCGTAAACTGTGCAAAACTGTCGTCAACATAATCGGACTTTTTATCCAAAAGTCGCTCCAAGTCAGCACAGACTTGAGGAACATCTGAAACGATGATATCTAATTGATTTAAATTCATTTACTATCCTCCAGAAAAAGACCGGATTACTCCGATCTTTTCAAGTTCTACTCTAAGAAAATCAAAGAATAAACAAGGCATCGAACCGCAGGCAGTACTGAAGTACGGCAAGGTGAAGATAACACAGTTTAAATTTGATTTTCGACGAGAGAAATTATTTGATTGCGCGTGATTGCAATCCTTCTTCTTCCAAGAAGAGGCGGAATGGTACGAGTTCTTCTGCTTCGTATTTTTCCTTGAAGGCTTTGATTGCTTCTTCTGAGTGAAGTTTTGGATCCAATTCAAGTACTTCTACTGGAAGTGGACGATGTTGAGAGATGCGAGCATCGATCACAACAGTTTTACCTTCTTTATTGAGTTTCACAGCTTCTGCAACAACTGCGTCGATGTCTTCGATACGATCAACTGTAAATCCTACAGCACCTTGCGCTTCAGCGATTTTCGCGTAGTCCGCGTTAGGGAAGTCACAACCAAACAAGTGTTTGTTTGTGTCTTCGTATTTGTCCTTGATGAAGGCATATTTACCATTTGAGAAGACAACGTTGATAACTGGAAGGTCGTATTGAACGTTTGTGATCACGTCTGGGTAGCACATGTTGAATGCACCGTCACCCATGATGTTCCATACTTGGCGATCTGGATTGTCTTTCTTAGCAGCGATACCACCAGGAAGAGCAATACCCATTGTCGCAAAGAGTGGAGATGTACGCCACATGTTCTTAGGTGTCATGTGAAGGTGACGAGTAGATGTTTGAGTAGTGTCACCTACGTCGATTGAGTAGATAGCGTCTTGATCAGCATGTTTGTTGATTGCATTGTAAACTTGATACAATTGCAATTCACCCTCAGTTTTACCTTCGAGTTTGTTCATGTAATCACGCCAGTTTTGGTTGTTCTTAACGTTTGCACGCCACCATGGAGTAGACTCAACTGGGTTTACTTTATCAAGGATAGCTTTCGCTGCTTGACCTGCATCACCAAGGATAGAAGCGTCAAGGGCATGACGTTTACCAAGTTTGTAAGGGTCGATATCGACTTGGATGAATTTTTCAGTGTTCTTGAAGGCTTCGTAAACTTCAGCAAATGGGAAGTTTGAACCAAGGAAAAGAACTGTGTCTGCTTCAAAGACCACTTCGTTGGCTGGTTTCCAACCAACACGGTAAGCAGAACCTGTCAAACCTTCGTAGTTCCATTCAAAGGCTTCAAAGTTTTTACCAGTTGTGATGATTGGTGCTTTGATTTTACGTGACAATTCAGTAATCACTTCACCAGCTTTAACACCACCGTAACCAGCGTAGATAACTGGGCGTTCAGCATTGTTCAAGATTTCAACTGCTTTGTCAATTTCAACTTCGTTCAAGGCAGGAGCGATGAATGAACGTTCGTATGAACCTGAACCGTAGTATGAGTTTTCGTCGATTTCTTGGAAACCGAAGTTTACTGGAATTTCAACTACAGCTGGACCTTTTTTAGAAACTGCAGCACGGCAAGCTTCGTCAATTACTTTTGGTAATTGCTCAGCGTAAGCGACACGTTTGTTGTAGACAGCGATACCGTTGTACATTGGGTTTTGGTTCAATTCTTGGAAGGCATCCATGTTGAGTTCGTTAACAGGACGTGATCCAAGGATAGCAAGGAATGGAGTGTTATCCATAGCTGCATCGTAAACACCGTTAATCAAGTGAGTCGCACCTGGACCACCTGAACCAACTGCAACCCCGATTGAGCCGCCGAATTTAGCTTGCATAACCGCTGCAAGAGCACCTGTTTCTTCGTGGCGAACTTGCAAGAAGCGGATATCTTTGTCTTCAGCCAAAGCATCCATCAATGAGCTGAGTGTTCCTGATGGGATACCGTAGATTGTGTCTACGCCCCATGTTTTCAATACGTTGAGCATTGCTGCTGATGCAGTAATTTTCCCTTGAGTCATTATAACTCTCCTTCAAATATTTTTAAAATTTGATTCATCCGTTTTCATATACTAATTGGAAACGTTTCAGCAAATTTTTACTCTACTACTTTACCATAATTGTTTTGGGTATCCTAAGAATGTGCTCAGAAGTTTTTATTCTCTATTACAGTACAGTTTGAAAGCGTTTTTTAGAACTGTTTTATAATACTCAATGAGAATTAAAGAGCACACTAGGAAACTAGCCGCAAGTTGCTCAAAGCAGAGATTTGAGGTTGCAGATAAAATCGATGTGGTTTGAAGAGATTTTCAAAGAGTATAAAAAGCGGGCAAGCCCGCTTTTAGTCTATCTTAGTAACGTTTAGCATGAGTGAACTAATCAAAACAGATACAGAGCTAAAGGCCATGGCTAGACCAGCCAGTTCTGGATTGAGAACGAGACCAAATCCTGAAAAGACTCCTGCTGCAATCGGAATTCCGGCGACATTGTAGATAAAAGCCCAGAAAAGATTGAGCAGAATTCGATTGAAGGTTTTCTTGCTCATGTCAAAGGCACGCACCACACCTAGGAGGTTATTAGTTGTCAACACCAAATCTGCTGACTCGATGGCAATATCTGTTCCAGCTCCCATAGCAATTCCCACATCCGCTACACTGAGGGCAGGAGCGTCATTGATACCATCACCAACAAAGGATACTTTTCCAGCTGATTGTAGTTTATGGATTTCATGGGCTTTTTCTTCTGGCAATACACCTGCAATGACTTCTTCAATGCCAATCTGATCTGCAATGGCACGCGCCACGCCAGCATTATCCCCTGTCAGCATGACCGTTTTAAGACCTCGTTTTTTCAACTGACTGATGGCAAGTTTAGCATTTTCCTTAGGAATATCTTGTAGTGCAAGCAAGCCTTTGATTTCATTGTCAACAGCCAAGAACACAACTGTCTTAGCTTCTTTTTCCAGTTCTTCTAGTTTTTCCTGATAAGTGCTTGAAATGTTCATCCCATCCAGCATTTTAGCATTTCCAAGCAAGACTTGTTTCCCGTTGATTTGCCCTGAGACACCTTTTCCGTGCAAGGCTTGGAAATTTTCCACAGTTTGAAACTCAAGTCTTGCCTCACTCGCTCGCTTGACAATGGCCTCAGCCAGTGGGTGTTGGGAAGCTTCTTCCAAGGAGGCTGCCAATCCAAGCACTTCTACTTCGTCGCCGATGATATCTGTTACCACTGGTTTTCCTTCTGTCAAAGTCCCGGTCTTATCAAAGACAAGAGTTTGAACTTTCTGGATTTCCTGTAGGACGGTTCCATTTTTTAGGAGAACGCCCATTTTGGCACTCCGTCCTGTCCCCACCATGAGGGCTGTTGGTGTTGCAAGTCCTAGGGCACAAGGACAGGCGATAATCAACACTGCCACCCCAAAAAGAAGAGAGGTCACAAAGCTAGCCTCAAACAAGACAAACCAAACCCAAAAAGTCAGAATCGCTAAAATGACGACTGCTGGGACAAAAATCCCTGAAATCTTATCCGTCAAGTCCTGAATCGGTGCACGGCTGGTCTGGGCTTTCTTCACAAATTCTACAATTTGAGCCAAGATCGTCTCTGAACCAACTTTTTCTGCCTTAAGAACAAGCATTCCACTATTATTGATGGTTGAGCCAATGACAGCATCCCCAACTGTTTTGTCTACTGGCAGACTCTCACCTGTCACCATGGATTCGTCAATACTGGAGACGCCTTCGACTACAACACCATCAACCGCAATCTTTTCACCGGGACGCACTCGAATCAGGTCACCTACCTTGACTTGTTCCAAGGGAACTTGAACATAGCGATCATCACGCAAGACTTCTGCTGTTTTAGCTTGCAAATCAAGTAATTTCTCCACAGCTTGGGAAGTGTTTTTTCGCATTTTCTCCTCAAAAACTGCCCCTAAAAGAACGAAGAAGAGGATAAATCCAGCACTTTCAAAGTAAACAGGGAGCCCAGCAAAGAGAGCAACCAGACTATAAAGATAGGCTACCAGAGTTCCCAGTGCCACTAAGGTATCCATGTTGGCATTGTGTTTTTTAAAGCTGGCCCAAGCACTCTGAATATAAGGACCACCTGCTACCAGCATAATAGGCGTTGTGGCTAAAAAGGTGCCCCAATGCATGACTGGATGACTAATAGTCCCTGTCAACATCCCGATCATGAGGAAAACAAGAGGCAGGGTAAAGATACTAGTAATCCAAAAACGCTGTAAAAGGGATAGAGATTTTCGCGTCTTCTCAACTACGGTATAGCTCCCCTTTTGCATCTTCATGCCACATGAAAATTCATGTTGACCTAATTCTTGAGGTGTAAAACGAATTGTCTTCTCCTTGTCTACACCGATTGGTTCTAGAATCCCTTCTTCTTCAAAAAGAATTTCCTTATAACAGTTTGAAGGGGTGGCACGATGAAAGGTAATCTCAGCGGGAATCCCTTTTTGAAGCTGAATGTGGGCTGGATGATAGCCTTTTTCAGCTCGGATACGGATTTTTTGAATGCCATTTTCTAGGCTTGCTTTCACAATTTCTGTCATAGTCTCCTCCTACTCTACAATCATCTTGCCGTGCATCATGTTCATACCACATGCAAAGCCAAACTCTCCAGTCTGCTCAGGTGTGATTTCCACTACATACTCTTCACCCATAGGAAGATCCGCATGCACACCAAAATCTGGAAAGACGATCTGATCTAGACAGGGTGAAGGGTCCTTGCGGTCAAAGACAATGCGGGCTGGCACTGATTTTTTAAGAATAATCAACTCAGGCGTATAGCCCCCCATGACTTCCACTCGGATCTCTTGGTAACCCTTTTTTTGCTGGGCCTTTTGTCCAGATTTTTCAGGCTTTTTGAAAAACCAAAACAAGATAAACGCGATAAGGGCAATACAAATAATGGTTACAATACTATTTAACATGACGTCTCCTTTACATACAATTACATCTTACTTCTGTTACAGCGCTTGATTTCTTCTTAGAAATCACAGCTTCTAAGTCTTCCAAGTCAGCCAAAGTGAAATCACATTCCACAATCAAATCAGCCAACAAGTTCTTAATCCTACGGGAACAAACCTTGTCTTTGATATCTTGGACAAGCAAGTCTCGACTCTGGTCCAGAGTTAAAAGGGCTGAATAGACAAAGAACTTGCCTTCTTTTTTCCTTGTCAGACACTCTTTCTCAACCAAACGAGCCAAAAGAGTTTGAATGGTCGACTTGGACCAGTCGAACCGCTCCGCCAGAACCCTGATCAAATCCGTACTGGTCTGCTCTCCTTGCATCCAAATAATCTTCATGACCTGCCATTCTGCATCTGAAATCTGCATAATCACACCTCCTAAATCTACATTTGTCGATTACAGTTATTAGTATACTCTCAAAATCTACATTTGTCAACTATAATTTTTATTATTTTTTCGAAAAATAGAATTCTAATCCTGTAACGAGAGATTTGCAGTCAAATTTCACTATATAAACTATAAAAATATGCTATACTGTAGAAAAAAGAAAACAACCACTAGGGGTGCGTAAAGCTGAGATTAACGACTGTTATATCCCTTTGACTCAATCTAGGTAATGCTAGCTGATGGAAGTGGAAATGATAATGAGGACTAGCTAGTCTTCTATTGCTTTCCTGAAACAGACTAGCTTGTTCTTGAGAATACAAACTTCAGTTGGTTGGGAGGTTTTAGATGACTTATTTACCCGTTGCTCTAACCATTGCAGGAACTGACCCTAGTGGCGGTGCTGGCATTATGGCTGATTTGAAGTCATTCCAAGCGAGAGATGTCTATGGAATGGCCGTTGTCACCAGCCTTGTCGCTCAAAATACCAGAGGTGTTCAATTAATCGAGCACGTCTCCAACCAAATGCTGGAAGCTCAATTGGAGAGTGTCTTTTCGGATATCAAACCTCAGGCTGTGAAAACTGGTATGTTGGCAACTACTGAGATCATGGAGATCATCCAACCCTACCTTAAAAAGCTGGACTGTCCCTATGTGCTGGACCCTGTTATGGTCGCTACGAGTGGGGACACCCTGATTGATACCAGTGCGAGAAGCTTCCTAAAAACAAACCTACTTCCCCTTGCAACCATTATCACTCCCAATCTTCCTGAAGCAGAAGAGATTGTTGGTTTTTCAATCCATGATCCAGAAGACATGCAGCGTGCTGGTCGCCTGATTTTAAAAGAATTTGGTCCTCAGTCTGTAGTTATCAAAGGTGGTCATCTTGAAGGTGGTGCCAAGGATTTCCTCTTTACCAAGGAGGAACAATTTGTCTTGGAAAGTCCACGAATTCAAACCTGTCACACCCATGGTACTGGATGTACTTTTGCTGCAGTGATTACGGCTGAACTAGCCAAGGGGAAGACCCTTTATCAGGCAGTCGATAAGGCCAAGGCCTTTATCACAAAAGCCATCCAAGACGCCCCTCAACTCGGTCATGGTTCTGGCCCAGTCAACCATACAAGTTTTAAAGATTAAGAAAAACTCTCTAGTTCCCACTTTAAGGGAATTAGAGAGTTTTTGATTAGGAAATCATGTCATCCAGCTTTGTTAAAAAAGCTTGCGTTTTTGCTTCTATATCTTCTGCCTGCATCAGATCGCGTACGACTGCTACTCCAGCTATACCCGTGTCGACAAGTTGGTCAATATTCTCTGACGTCAATCCTCCAATAGCAACTACTGGTATAGCGACCGTTTGGCAAATGGTTTTCAAGGTTGAAATCAGGGTGATGGGAGCATTCTCCTTGGTCCTAGTTGGGAAAATGGCTCCTGTTCCCAAGTAATCCGCACCCCATGTTTCTGCTTCGAGAGCTCTTTTAACCGTTTTAGCTGTTACACCGAGGATTTTGTCAGGTCCCAAGACTTTGCGGGCAACCGAAACTGGTAGTTCATCGTCGCCTATATGCAACCCAGCAGCATCGACTGCTAGACAGATATCCAATCGATCATCGATTATCAAGGGTACCTGATAGGCATCTGTTATTTCCTTGACTTGTTTTGCCAGTTGATAGTATTGGTTGGTGGTGAGATTTTTTTCTCGTAGTTGGATAATGGTAACACCTGAACGGCAGGCCGTCTCGACTTTTTCAAAAAAGCTTTCCAAAGAATCTTGGTAGCGATTGGTTACTAGATACAGTCTAAGTGCTTCTCTATTCATAAAAGTCTCCTTTGATGGCTTCTAGCCAGTCTTCGTCTCTTTTTAAGAGAGAGAGTTGATTGAGAACTTGGTAACGAAAATCTTCCAATCCCATTCCTTGAACAACTATTCTCTCAGCAGCGATATTGAGATAAGAGACTGCTAGGCAAGAAGCTTCAAAGGCAGTCTTTCCTTGGCTGAGAAAAACAGCTGTCAATGCTCCAACTAAGTCTCCTGTCCCTGTTATCCAGTCTAATTCTGTACAGCCATTTCCCAATATAGCAACCTGATTTTCTGAAACGATGAGGTCCTTGGGTCCAGTGACTAGGAACGACATACCAGGATAAAGCTGACACCAGTCTTTCAAGACTTGAAGCAAATCCTCAGTTTCTTGATCTTTATGGCTAGCATCTACTCCAACTCCGTGGTGCTTTAAACCAACAAGACTTCGGATTTCTGACATATTTCCTTTAAGGACCGTGGGCTTGTATTCTAAAAGATCTCTGACTAGATCCTTGCGAATGGGGGAAGCCGCAACGCCAACCGCATCTACTACCATCGGGAGAGAAACTTGAGTGGCATAAGTAGCTGCCATACGGATTGCTTTCTCCTTCTCAGCTGATAAATGCCCCAAATTGATGAAGAGAGCTTGGCTTTGTTTGGTAAAATCAAGGACCTCACGGGGATCATCTGCCATGACAGGTTTAGATCCCAGAGCCAAAATGCCATTGGCCAGCATCTCACAGGAAATTTCATTGGTGATGCAGTGAATTAAGGAGCTAGAGCTCAGAGGAAAGGGATTTGTTAACTTCTGCATGAGTCTATCCTTTCACCAAAGAAATATCCCTGCACTTTTTTAAAGAATTCCTGCTTGATTAAAAATCGAAAGGCAATAAAGGAAATCGCTGTACCGATCAATGTTGCTCCGAAAAATCGCGGAGTATAGATAAACCAGCTGAGCTTGGCCGCAGATCCCGTAAAGAGAACCATGACAGGATAGGAAACAATAGATCCGATAATCCCTGTTCCCAAAATCTCTCCTAGGGCAGAATAGTGAAATTTTCGACCGTACTTATAAAAGAGACCTGCAAGGAGGGCTCCAAAAGTAGCTCCTGTGAGGGCCAAGGGTGGAATGCCTTGGGTGGACATACGGATGAAGGCTGTGACTGTAGCCATGACCAAGGCATAAACAGGCCCCATCAAAATTCCTGCAAGAATGTTGACTACACTAGACATTGGTGCCATTCCTTCAATTCGAAAAATGGGTGTAAGAACTACGTCAAGGGCAATCATCATGGATAAAATGGTTAATTTGTGAACTTGAAGTTGGTGGTTTCTCATTTTCTATTTCTTCTCTTTTTCTAAGGACTGTAAATCACTCGTCCATGTTTGATGTTGGTAAGCCATCTCCCAAAACTTGGCTTCCATGTGGACACTGCGGTGGAAGGCCTCTAGCATTTTTTGTTTGTCCGTCTCGTCACTTTCTCGATAGAGTTGATTGACCAGGGCTTCTTCCTCTTTAATCTGCTTTTCTAATTCATCGGTGATATAGGTTTCAATCCACTGTTGATAAAGAGGATTCGGGGATGGTTTGCGATTAAGTGCCTTGCCCAAATCATGGTATAACCAAGGACATGGGAGCAAACTAGCAAAAGCAATGCCCAAGTTTGACTCTGCAAATTGACGATAAATATGAGAAATGTAATGATAACAGGTTGGAGCAATCGGTTGCTCATCCATTTCCTGGTCACTGATTCCTAATTCCTTGAAAAATTGTTGACGGATAAATAATTCACCCTCCACTAGACTCTGAGCATTTTGTTTCAAGAGTCTTTTCATCTCTTGGTTTGAAGTCTTATCAGCCAAGAGGTGATAGATTTCTGAGAAGGCCTTCAGATAGTAGGCATCTTGAATCAGGTAATAGCGGAAAATATCAGGTTCTAAATTTCCCTCTTGTAATTGTAAAACAAAGGGATGATGAAAAGAAGCCTGCCAAGCTTCCTTGGATAATTCCATCGCAATATCTGTAAATTCCATAATAACTCCTTTATAAAAATAGACTGGTTTGAAGCAATAAAAAGAAAAGCAGGTAGATTAATGTTGTCCTCTGAGAAATATAAAAAGTCCGATAGCGATTCTCCAACTGCGCATGTTCGTCATATCCATGTGCAGACAGAGCTCTCAAGTAGAGATGGCGCCATCTAAAAACCGTCATCAGAACCTTACTGTAAATCAAGGGCGACCAAACATGCAATTTTTGACCACGCAGTAAGCAAGCTTCCTTGAGGGACTTGATTTCCTGCTGAATGAGGGGGAAGGCATTGAATACCACAATCAAGGCATACGCCCAAGACCGTGATAACCCCTTTTGAGCCAAGTACAAGAGAAGCTCTTTTAAGGAAATACTGGAAACAAAGACAAGGCCGATACAAACCGTCACAAAGGCCCTCGTTCCAAGTATCACTGCCTGCGAAGCATCCCCATGTAACTGTACTGCCCAATAGTTGGCGAAGGATGGCAAAATGGCGAGCACAAGCATCCAAGCCAACATTTTAAATCGACGGTGGTAGAGCATGAAGAGAATGCAAAATGCGACTACTGAAAGATTAAGAGCAATCGAAGGAAGGAAAGATGTTTCCAAGGATAAAATCAGCAAGAAAAGACTAATAATCGGTGTCTGAGTTGCTACTTTGATCATACTACCTCACCTCCCCTTGAGTATTCCTACTCAGAAAACTGAGAGGTTTGCTGATTGTCACGTCTTTAATATGACGGAGGCCCTCACTAGTCATCTCGATCCAATAATCAACCACAGAGATCAAGGGATCTAAACGATGGCTAATAATCAAAAAACTTCTTCCTTGATTTCTGTCCTCCAAAATCCACTTGCAAAAATAATGGCAAGCTCTATCATCCAAACCAGCAAATGGTTCATCTAGTAAAATCACAGAAGCCTTGCTGGTCAAGATGGTCAATAGCTGAAGAATCTTTTGCTGGCCACCACTTAATTGATAAGGACTCTTACCGAGTACCTGCTCCAAATTAAAAAATTGTAATGCTTGGAGAATTCGCTGATTTCTTTCAGAGTCTGAGCTATCTAATTGCAGTTCCTCTCGCAGACTGACTCGGATAAACTGCTTCTCAGCTTCCTGAACGACACCCGTCAGGTCACGATACAGACTCTTTTTCTTTTTTAGGACCGAACCCTTCCAAGTAATGCGTCCTTTATACTTTTGAAATTGAAGAATGGAGCGAAAGAGGGTTGATTTCCCAACACCATTGTCACCCAGAATACAGGAAATTCCTTGGTAGATAGTAAAATCAGCAATCGAAAAGAGGGGGCGATTCCCCAGCTCACAAGTCATACGGTCTATATAGAATAGTTCTAGGCTAGAGGCAACTTCCTTTGAAGCAACCTGTGTCATCTCAGAGGTTGAGATTTGAAACACTTCTCTTAGTTGTCCCTCTCTCAGCTCCACCATATGGTCAATGTAGGCTCCATAATCCGTTAAATCATGGTCGCACAGGATGACTGTCTTCCCATCAAGGACCAACTCTTTTAGAATCTCCAATATCTCTATCCTACTTTTGCGGTCAATAGAAGCAAAGGGCTCATCCAAGAGATAGACCCTAGGATTCATGGCAAAGAGAACAGCTAGCGCAGCCTTTTGCTTTTCTCCACCTGATAAGTGATGTATGGGACGGTGCAAGATTTTCTCACAGCGACATTGCCGGACCACCTCTGCTATTTTAGAATCAATTTCTTGAACAGGATGTCCGATATTCTCCAAGGTAAAAATCAGCTCTTCAAACAAGTTCTCCATGGTAAATTGATGATTGGGATTTTGAAAGAGAATGCCAACCGTATGGACACGTTCGACGATTGAAAGCTGACTGACCTGGTTTCCATCTATCAGGACTTGACCACTATAGGGTAAGGAATTGACCTGGGCAATGATTTGAAAAAGGCTGGATTTTCCTGAACCACTGCTCCCAACTAACAAGGTAAAAGCTTGCGCATGAAAAGTAAAATCAATCGGTTCCGAAAAGATTGGAGACTGAATCCCCCGTAGTTCCAGCCCCATCTATGCCTTGCCTCCAGCTGCAAACTGATGGTAGAGTTTGACAATGGCACGAACCAAGATGGTACAGAAGAAAAAGACGGAAATAAAACGCACCACCAGCAAGGAAAGTACAAAAGGAAGGGAGAAGGCATAGTAACCTAATTTAATGTATTCATAGACAAAGCTAACAAGCGTAATCCCAATACTATTGGCAGTTAGAGAGAGCCAACTTTCATAGCGATTCTTGGTTACGAGAAAACCAAATTCACTTCCCAAGCCTTGAACCAAGCCAGACAATAGGGCGCCTAGGCCGAATTGGCTACCATAAAGAACTTCAGCAAGCGCAGCGAGCACTTCTCCAATCGTCGCACTTCCGACTCTTGGAACAAAGATGGCCGCAATGGGCGCAGCCATACACCAGAGACCAAAGAGGATTTCATTGGCAAAGGCCTGTAAACCAAGAGGGGCCAAGATTAGGGTGAGAATATCAAACAGATAGCCCGAACCCACAAAAACGCCACCAAAAAAGATAGACAAGAAAGCAAGTAAGATAACATCTTTTAACTGCCATTTTTTCAACATAAAAAACTCCTTTTTTAAAGAAAAGTGGGGCATTCAAGGAGAGCTACCAAAAGGCTTGCCGTCTATCCTCTTTTGATAAACAAAAAAACTCCAATTACAAACGAGAATTAGAGTTTACCTTACAAGATTAGACAGTTTCCTTCAACATACGAAAAAAACCTTTTCACATTTCCCTTCGCCAGTCTTAACTGTATCAGGTTCAATGGGTATCATCTCAGCCTAAAGCACCCCAAATGTCTTTATTATTTTATTACTGGACCAGTATAACAGAATTTGAAAGCCCTAGCAAGATATTTGACTGGAAAATATA
This sequence comes from Streptococcus oralis, assembly GCF_019334565.1. Classification (NCBI taxonomy): domain Bacteria; kingdom Bacillati; phylum Bacillota; class Bacilli; order Lactobacillales; family Streptococcaceae; genus Streptococcus; species Streptococcus oralis. Next base: position 1,340,927 of record NZ_CP079724.1, read on the forward strand.
TTTATATAGTTTGTTTGTTCATTCTTTTAATTTACATCAAAGGATTGCATCTGTCCTATAATTCATAACCGATATCAAAAAAGGCTAATTCCAAAGCAACTGCTTGATTCCAGCGTTGCTGAAGTTCTGTCAAATCTTCTCGATTTTTCCCGACACGATTGAGTTCGTCAACCAGAAATTGAACCCACTCTGTAAAGAAAGGACCTCTGTGGAGATTGATCCATTCCAAATGAATATAGGCTTCAGGTAGTGCCAAATCTTTAGAACCCCAGTCTAAATAGAGACCTTCTGCAATGACCAGCATGACCAAAAGATGAGCATAGTCTGATGAAGCCACAGCAGAATACATTAGCTCCTGAAACGCTTTTGTTACAGGGTGCAAGGTCACTTCCAGATAGTCATTCTCTGCTACCTTTAACTCTTTGAAAGCCTTTTGGAAATAACCATCTTCATCTGCTTCAAGAAAGCCTAGTTGCTTGGCAAAACGAAGTTTGGATTCAAGCTGGTCTGCGTGAGCTACACAGGCACCCAGCATGGATAAGAAGGCATCAAAGAAATGATAATCTTGAATCAGGTAGTCTTTTAAGACCTTATTCTCAATTGTCCCCGCAAAAAGTTCCTTAACAAAACGATGATTGATTGCAGCCTGCCAATCCTTCTGACTGCTTTTTAATAATTCTCCAACGGTCAAACCTGGCTGAAATGCATAGTCTTGTGTTTCCATATTACTTTTCCTCTCTTTACTCGTTCGTAATCAACAAAATACCAAGAAAATCCTAGTTTTACTTGACCTTTTTAAAGAAAAGTGGGGCATTAAAGGAGAGCTACCGAAAGGCTTGCCGTCAAGCCTATCCTCTTTTGATAAACAAAAAAACTCCAATTACAATCAAGAATTAGAGTTTAGCTTACAAGATTAGATAGTTTCTTTCGACATACGAAAAAAACCTTTTCACATTTCCCTTCGCCAGTCTTAACTGTATCAGGTTCAATGGGTATCATCTCAGCCTAAAGCACCCCAAATGTCTTTATTATTTTATTACTGGACCAGTATAACAGAATTTGAAAGCCCTAGCAAGATATTTGACTGGAAAATATATTTATATAGTTTCTAATAACGATTTAATCTATCTATACACGAAGAAAAACCTCCACATCAGGTGGAGGCCGTCTTCTTTATCAATACAATTTTAAGTCACGAGGATCAACTGGGAAGGTTGGGTTGTATGGATTATGACGGAGTTTGAAGTGTTTAACATCCTCAATAGTCTGAGTTCCAGATAACTGCATGACTGTCTTCAATTCTGCATTCAAGTGCTCAAAGACTTGACGCACACCAACACTACCACCGAGAGCCAAACCATAAATAACAGGGCGACCAATGGCTACCAAGTCTGCTCCAGAAGCCAAGGCTTTGAAGACGTGCTGACCACGACGAACACCAGAGTCAAAGACAATTGGCACACGTTTATCAACTGCTTCAGCTACTTCTTGAAGCGAGTCAAAGGATGCTGGTCCACCGTCGATTTAGCGGCCACCGTGGTTGGTTACCCAGATACCAGAAGCACCTGCGGCAAGCGAACGTTCAACGTCCTCACGGCACTGTGGCCCCTTGACATAGACAGGAAGACCAGAGTATGCAGCGATAAATTCAACATCGCGTGGAGACAAGCGTTGTTTGGCTGATTTGTAAACAAAGTCCATTGATTTTCCAGCACCTTCTGGCAGGTATTCCTCAACAATCGGCATGCCAACTGGGAAGACAAAACCATTGCGCTTATCGACCTCACGATTCCCCCCTACAGTTGCATCTGCCGTCAAGACAATCGCTTTGTAGCCTTCAGCCTTCACACGGTCCATGATATGGCGGTTAATTCCATCATCCTTACTAAAGTAAAATTGGAACCAATGAGGTGTTCCTTGAAGAGCTTCCGTAATTTCTGGAAGGTCAACGGTAGAGTAGGAACTAGTTGTATAGAGAGAACCAAATTCATGCACACCACGCGCAGTAGCTACTTCCCCCTGCTCATTTGCCAATTTATGAGCCGCAACAGGTGCCATAATAATTGGTGAAGATAATTTTTCACCTGCAAATTCAATCTCTGTACTTGGATTTTCAACATCGCAAAGCGTATGCGGAACGATGAGTTTGTGGTTAAAGGCACGGATGTTCTCGCGTAAAGTGAAAGTATCCTCTGCTCCACTAGCGATATAACCAAAGGCAGCTTTAGGAATAACTTGTTGCGCCATTGGCTCCAAATCATAAGTGTTAATAAAATCTACAGGTCCTTCTGCATTACTTGTTTTATATGACATAAAGTGTCCTCCTTATTAAGTAAGCGTTTGCTTTGTCTTACATTAACAATCTTACCTCTTTTTCAGAATCCTTTCAAAAATTTTGTCTGGAAATTTCAAACTGATTATCTGAATATGCCCCAAAAAAGAGAGGACTCTCATTCTACCATTATCCTATATTCTTCTTTACCTTTAGGAACCTTTGTTTTATTGCCCACATATAAAAATCAGGTAATCTTGTGACTACCTGATTTTCTATGTTTTAGGCATTTTGCCAATTTTCTTGGTCTTCTTTAAAGCGTTTTAGGAGGTCGAGTCCTTCTGGCGTGATGTAACCTTCTTCTTGGGCTAGGTGGATTAGTTCACTGTAGTTAGAAAGCGTCACCAATTTTACACCAGCATCTGCGAAGTTCTTATCTGCTTTTGGCAATTGATAGCTGAAAATCGCTACAACTCCAAGAACATCGGCTCCTTCGCGTTTGGCAGCTGCTACGGCTTCAAGAACAGAGCCACCCGTTGAAATGAGGTCTTCAACAACAACCATTTTTTGACCTTGGGCTACTCGGCCTTCGATTTGGTTACCAGCTCCGTGGTCTTTTGGTTTGCTGCGGATGTAGGCAAAAGGCAAGTTCATCTTGTCAGCAATGATCGCTCCGTGTGGAATTCCTGCTGTCGCAGTTCCTGCTATCACTTCTACTTCTGGAAATTCTGCTTTAATAGCTTCCACAAAACCATTTTCAATTAGGGTACGAGTCTCTGGATAGGCAAGCGTCACACGGTTGTCAGTATAAATCGGCGATTTGATACCAGATGCCCAAGTGAAAGGCTCCTCTGGTTTGAGGTAAACGGCTTGAATTTTCAAGAGGTGGCTAGCGATATCTTTAGCAAGTGTCATAGTCTTCTCCTTTTGTTTTTATAATCTATTTCTTTAATTTTAGTCTTGGTTCCATTCATCCTTGATAGCATGATAAGCTGCAACAGGATCCTCAGCTTGGGTAATGGGACGTCCCACTACGATATAGTCACTACCGATTTGATAAGCATCCGCTGGCGTCATGACACGTTTTTGGTCTCCAACCGCAGCTCCCGCTGGACGGATTCCCGGTGTCAAACAGATAAAATCTGAATTGGTGGCCTGCTTGATGAGTTGCACTTCCTGAGCTGAGCAAACGACACCATCCAAGCCCGCTTCAGCTGTCTTCTTGGCATAGTGAATGACCGATTCTTGAAGACTGGTTTGGATATTTTGAAAGTCTCTCATTTGTTCTTCAGAAGTTGAAGTCAATTGAGTGACAGCAATCAATTTTGCTTCTTTTCCAAGACCTTCACGCGCAGCCTTCATCATCTCCACACCACCAGCAGCATGAACATTGGTCATGTCCACACCAAGCTGAGATAAGACCTTCATAGCAGATTTGACTGTATTGGGAATATCATGTAGCTTGAGGTCCAAAAAGACACTATGCCCTAGTGACTTCAAATAACGGACAACTTCTGGACCTTCCGCATAATAAAGCTCCATTCCCACTTTTAAATAAAGACTTTCTTCTGCTGGGAAAAGAGATAAAAATTCCTTGACTGCCTCAAAACTAGGAAAATCAAGAGCAATAACTGGACGATGTTCACGCATACCTTTCTCCTTTTACCTTTGTAAGCTAGAGAGCATGAAAAAAGGAACCTGCCAACAGCAAGGTTCCACGAAAAATGGGTAGTCTCCACCCTTTCACCGTCTAACCTTAGCTGCCTCTCTGGACTGCTTTAAAGGTTTTTTTCTATTCTATT